>NZ_JBIOPX010000001.1:942500-2392500 GCF_051713465.1 Enterococcus sp. DIV0358
ACTTAACCAAAGAATGGATAAGTAAAAGCAACTTGGTTATTTTGATTCAAACTTCAATCCAGTTTTGAGTGAATGAAGATTCAACTCAATAAGAAACAACACCCAGTGTGGTGGCGATAGCGAGAAGGATACACCTGTTCCCATGCCGAACACAGAAGTTAAGCTTCTTAGCGCCGATTGTAGTGAAGGGTTTCCCTTTGTGAGAGTAGGACGTCGCCACGCGATTATTCCGGCATAGCTCAGTTGGTAGTAGCGCATGACTGTTAATCATGATGTCGTAGGTTCGAGTCCTACTGCCGGAGTTTAACATATGAAATATCATGAGTATGTGCTTCTTTCAGCTATGGAGAGTTGTCCGAGAGGCCGAAGGAGCATGATTGGAAATCATGTAGGCGGTAAACACTGTCTCAAGGGTTCGAATCCCTTACTCTCCGTTTCATATTTACAAACTGGCCCGTTGGTCAAGCGGTTAAGACACCGCCCTTTCACGGCGGTAACACGGGTTCGAGTCCCGTACGGGTCATTTATTTTAATAGTAACATTCCTTTTTGGAGGTTTAGCTCAGCTGGGAGAGCACCTGCCTTACAAGCAGGGGGTCAGCGGTTCGATCCCGTTAACCTCCATTACTCGGTTGGTTCCGTGGTGTAGGGGTTAACATGCCTGCCTGTCACGCAGGAGATCGCGGGTTCAAATCCCGTCGGAACCGCCATTTAATGTTGTTACTTGAAATTATTTGAACAAGCTTTTGTTTTAGGCGTGGTAGCTCAGTTGGTAGAGCAACGGATTGAAGCTCCGTGTGTCGGCAGTTCGACTCTGTCTCACGCCATTTATGGAGGAATAGCGAAGTGGCTAAACGCGACGGACTGTAAATCCGTTCCTTAGGGTTCAGTGGTTCGAATCCACTTTCCTCCATTTTAGGGGCATAGTTTAAAGGTAGAACAACGGTCTCCAAAACCGTTGGTGTGGGTTCAATTCCTGCTGCCCCTGCCATTTAATTATTTAATAGATACACTTTTTAAGATTACGGCGATCGTGGTGAAGTGGTTAACACACCAGATTGTGGCTCTGGCATTCGTGGGTTCGATTCCCATCGGTCGCCCTTTGTAATTTTATTGGGGTATAGCCAAGCGGTAAGGCAACGGACTTTGACTCCGTCATGCGTTGGTTCGAATCCAGCTACCCCAGTTTTTTTGTAACAAAAATGGAATATGGCGGTATAGCCAAGTGGTAAGGCAGAGGTCTGCAAAACCTTCATCACCGGTTCAAATCCGGTTACCGCCTTCCAAAATATCTTGCCGGCGTGGCGGAATTGGCAGACGCGCTGGACTCAAAATCCAGTTCCTTCACGGGAGTGCCGGTTCGACCCCGGCCGCCGGTATACTAAAGACTGTTAAATCATTGATTTAACAGTCTTTTTTGTTTATTATTTTCTCGAATACATAAAAAAACCATCTCAAAAAAATGAGATGGAAAGTTAAGTGAGAGAGTGATAAGTATAGTGCGAATAAATACAAGGGGTACAGAAGAATGTGGGGGTTCTGCATCATCGTCATTAAATGTTCCTGCAGTGGGAATATGAATTTCTGTCATATTATATTCAATAACTTGAACTGTGATGATTACAACAGTTCCAATGATTGCTAACATAGTAGTCATACTTTCACTCCTCTCTTAATTTTAAATAAAAGTACTTAACTGATTGACTAGAGACTAAAAATATACATCAACATGAACGTTGAGCTTTAGCACTATACAACGTAAAGATCACTCTTAGCTATTTTGAGAAAAGCCTTCTCCTCGACCAGTCTTGTTCTACTCATTGGTGTCTCTCGACATTTCTGAGCAATAGCCTATGTTTGTATAGGAGCCTCACCTAACTTATTACAAAGAAATAATAGTCTTTTAAGTAACTCTTTGTCAAGACATAAGCAGAAGTCAAAACAGTTCTATTTACAAATGAATGCGACGAACCATTTCTTCTGTTATTTGTTCTACAATATCAATGGTTGTTTTTGGCGAACGTTGATTTCTGGGGATATCGATTGAGTAAATTTTGGCAATACGACCAGGATTTGCATCCATTAATACAACCCGATCAGAAAGTTGGACTGCTTGTTGAACGTCATGCGTGATCATTACAATTGATTTAGTCGCAATTTGATTGTTTAACCAAATTTCTAATAAATCATTGGATAATTGGCTGGCTGTAATGATATCTAAAGCTGAAAAAGGTTCGTCTAAGAGCAATAAACTAGGTTCGATGGCTAAAGCACGA
Organism: Enterococcus sp. DIV0358; assembly: GCF_051713465.1. Taxonomy (NCBI): domain Bacteria; kingdom Bacillati; phylum Bacillota; class Bacilli; order Lactobacillales; family Enterococcaceae; genus Enterococcus; species Enterococcus sp. DIV0358. Next base: position 944,776 of record NZ_JBIOPX010000001.1, read on the forward strand.
GCAAAGCCTACACGCTGTTTCATTCCACCAGATAACTCTCTGGGATAAGCTTTTTCAAAACCAGTTAAACCAATCATTTCAATGAGATTACTGACTCTTTTATTTATTTGTTCGCGAGAAATTTCTTTACGGTTTTCTAAGCCAAAGCTGATATTTTTTTCAACTGTCAACCAAGGAAAAAGGGCAAAATGTTGAAAAACCATGCCGATATTGGCATCAGGCTCATTAATGATTTTATCTTCAAAAGTAATTTCACCTCTAGTTGTACGAAGAAGTCCAGCGATACTTCTGAGCAACGTTGATTTTCCTGTTCCTGATTGTCCGATAATACTTAAAAATTCATTCGTTTTAACTGTTAAATCAATATTTTCAAGGACTTTTAAATGTTCTGAATGTCCTTCAATTTCAAATTCTTTATATACTGATTTTATGCTTAATAATTCTTTATTTTCCATCGTCTTATTAGATAGGTCAAGGGAAATCACCTATCGTTCTCCTCTCTAGTTTATCTTAAAAATTTAGTCGAGTTGAGTCGTCCAGCTATTAATAGTGAAATTTTTGTTTTGCTGCTCGATATAAAGGTTGCCAAACAAAGGCGATACATAAACCAACAACGAAACACATCGCTAAGGTTCCTAAGGCAGATTTATCTTTTACGCCATCGTTTGCCGCAATATATTGTCCTAGGCCAGTAACATCTATTGATTTTTTGCCCCATTGAATGCTTTCTGCTGCGATATCAGCGTTCCAAGCAGCACCAGCAGCGTTAATAATTGCTGTAATGAGGTAAGGTAAAATAGAAGGGATCAAAAATTTTGTCCACCATTGCCATTTAGATAATTTAAAAAGTTTGGTTACGTCACGAATATCATCAGGGATGGCTAAGTAGCCAGCAATTACATTAAAGAAAAAATACCATTGGCAACCAACCATGATGAGTGGTAAAATCCACCATTCTAATTTGTTGAAGCCCATACTAATAATCAACACAATGAATGGAGTATAAACATTTGACGGAATGGAGCCTAAAATTTGTCCAATCGGTTGAACGATACTTAAGCGCCGATTATCATTCGCAACCCAGATTGCTAAGGGAGTAAAGATAATGCCAGCAACGACCATAGCCAAGGTAACCCGTAGCGTAGTATAAAGGGTTAATCTAGGAATCATGCTGAAATCTTGATGGGGCAAGAAATGATAGAGCTTAATAGAACAATAAACCCCAATAATGGTTAAGCTGACATACCATAATGTTTTGAAGAAATGGCGTAATTTTGCTAGTAATCGATAGAGATAGTCTAGCTTGAAAAAGTACCAAACTTTTGGTAAATCGTAAATCCAAAAATGACTGAATTTCACAAAAGCTTTTGAAAAGTATTTCGTTAAAGTTGCTTTTTTTAATAAATGATAAATGATGGATTTAGGTGGCGTTGTACTTTCGACATCTGTTTCATATTTAAAATAATAAGTGGCTCGAACTAAAGGTTGAAAAACTAAAAAGTTTAAAATCACCACATTGATTAGTAAGGCAAAAACAGCCCATAAACAGGATTTAAAGTCGGCTCGATTTAATGCTACTTGGATATAAGAACCAATTCCTGGTAAATAAAGGTTGGTTTCTTTAGGAAAGGCAACAGAAGCTTGCTCGCTGGCCACCAAGGCAAACCAAGCCGCAGTTTGAGAAATAATAACGTTCCAAAGTAAGCCAGGAATTGAGTAAACAAATTCAAGACGCCAAAATTTTTCCCAAGCATTGTACTTGAACTGATCGGTCACATTGACTAGATCTGAAGGAATAACTTCCATTATTTGATAAAGAGTCAACATGATGTTCCAAGCTTGACCTGTGAAGATGGCAAAAATAGCAACCGCTTCTGCACCCATCACATTTCCTGGAAATAAACCAAGTAACCAAGCAGTTGTAAAGGTCAAAAAGCCTAGTAATGGAACGGATTCAAGGAAATTAACTAATGGTAAAATGACTCTTCTTGCCGTTTTATATTTTACGGCTAAAATACCAAAAACAAAGGAAAACAGGAAGGACCAAGCCATACCCACAATCATTCGAAACATGGTTCGAATTGAAAAGTAAAAAAGATTTGATGGAGATAAGAAATCATCTGTTTTACTTGGTGTTGCGAGGAATTCTTCTGAGGGAAGGGTGTGAAGAGGGCGATTCATTTTTAGCCAAGAGAAGACGATGATAAAAATGAAAATGCCTAAAATGATGAGTAAGGTAAGATTCCCGATACTTTTAGCAAGTAGGGTATTTTTCTTAGATGATGCAGTGACAGCTTTCAATTTAAAAACCTCCAATTAATCATATTAAAGAGGTCGCCGAATAAAAGAAGAAGATTATAGGGTAATCACAATAATTGAGCTTTGGCTTTCTGAGACGTAAGAAAAAAAATTCTAGTTATCTTAGGAAAGCCTTAATTCGACAATCCCTGCTTTACTCGTTACTGTCTCTCGACATTTCCGAGCGATAACCTGTGTTCTTCAGAGTAACCTCACCTAATATGATTCTATTTGATTTACATGCTTATCATACTCGTGACTAAAAATAAAACAATTTCTAGCTGGTTATACCTGAATTACTGTTTGTTGTTATTCTATTCAATGATTCTTAAAAAGATTGCCCACATTCTGTTTTTTTAGGGGAAAATTATCAGATGAGTATGTTATGTAACCCGAGGTTAATAGCGTAGGATGTTGTATTTTTAGTTTGTCTCGTTTACTGTTAAAGATGTAAGTAGTAACTATAAGTGAATGGCTAAAAAAATTAAAAGTAATCTAGCACCTAAATTAAACAACAAAGAAATTTGTTCAGAAGAAAGGAAATTATGATGATTATTTGGTTAAACGGTGCGTTTGGAGCCGGAAAAACGACCATTGCACATGAGTTACAACAAAAACTTCCCAATGCAATCATTTATGATCCAGAAATTATTGGTAGTGCATTGATGGAGTTAGTTCCCGAAGAAATGAAAGAAAATGATTTTCAAGAGTATCAGGAATGGCGTTGCTGGAATGCTCATTTATTAAAACGAATGTCCAAAGAGTCTGGACGGACGATTATTGTTCCAATGACCCTTTATAAAAAAGAATATGAAGAAGAGCTGATTGGTTATTTGAGACGAGCTGGCATTGACGTTTATCATTTTTTGTTAGCGGTCGAGAAAGAAGAAATTTTACAGAGATTATTGAAAAGAAATGATGGAACTTTTGAATGGGGGAAAAATAAGTTGCCCGAAGTACTTGAAGGTTTTCGTCAGATTCAGTTTACCGAGATTTTTAGAAATCATTCAGCTGACACGACAGAAATTGTAGCATCCATTCTTAATAGAATAACCGAATAAAAATAAAATAAGGGACCTAAGCCGAAATGACTTAGGTCCCTTATTTTCTACTTCTTAAGATAATCAACTACCAGCTACCCTGATTTCTTCAAACTTTAAGACCGCACATTTACGACAATCTATTTTTACACTGTCAAAATTTTCTTTCAAGTCTTGCATTTTGTTATTTTTAGCAGTATATTTTAGGTGTACCTAAAATATATTAGAGGTTAACCTTCTAGCGGGAAGGGCCTTTTAAAATTATTGCAAAACGAAAGAAGGAATTGAATTGAAAAATTCAGAAGAACATGAACCAAAGCAAAGACATCATTTGATTGAATATGCAAATGGTCCTTCGCTTGAAGAAATTAATGGCACCATCAACGTGCCTAAAAATATGAGTTTTTGGAAAACGTTATTTGCTTACTCAGGTCCAGGAGCATTGGTAGCAGTGGGGTATATGGATCCAGGAAACTGGTCTACTTCAATTACTGGGGGACAAAATTTTCAATATTTATTGATGTCGATTATTTTAATTTCCAGTTTGATTGCAATGTTGCTCCAATATATGGCTGCTAAATTAGGTATTGTTTCACAGATGGATTTAGCACAAGCGATTCGTGCTAGAACTAGTAAGACGTTAGGTATTGTATTATGGATTTTAACAGAGTTAGCAATTATGGCTACAGATATCGCTGAAGTTATCGGGGGCGCAATTGCCTTATATTTATTATTTCATATTCCTTTAGGTCTGGCTGTCTTCATTACGGTATTTGATGTTTTACTTTTGTTGTTATTGACAAAAATTGGTTTTAGAAAAATTGAAGCTATTGTTGTTGCTTTAATTGTTGTTATTTTTGTGATTTTTGCTTATCAAGTGGCATTGTCAAATCCAGTATGGGGAGATGTAATTAAAGGGCTGGTTCCTAGCGCAGAAGCTTTTTCTACATCGCATGCGGTGAATGGGCAAACGCCACTGACAGGTGCATTGGGGATTATTGGTGCAACAGTGATGCCTCATAATTTGTATTTACATTCTTCTGTTGTCCAAAGTCGTAAAATTGATCGTAAAGATAAAACCGATATTCAACGCGCTTTACGCTTTTCAACTTGGGATTCTAATATTCAATTAACGATGGCATTTTTTGTTAACTCTTTGTTATTGATTATGGGTGTGGCCGTTTTTAAATCCGGCAGTGTCAAAGATCCTTCATTCTTTGGTTTGTTTGATGCTTTATCAAATCCAGCGGTTATGAGTAATTCTATTTTAGCGCATATTGCAGGTTCTGGAATTTTATCAATTTTATTTGCGGTAGCCTTATTGGCATCAGGACAAAATTCAACAATTACAGGAACCTTAACTGGTCAAATTATTATGGAAGGGTTTATTCATATGCGCGTACCAATTTGGTTACGTCGGATGGTCACACGTTTGTTATCTGTTATTCCTGTCTTAATCTGTGTTTTAATGACCAGCGGAAAAAGTACAGTGGAGGAGCATATTGCGATTAATAATTTAATGAACAATTCACAAGTTTTTCTAGCATTTGCTTTGCCATTTTCGATGTTGCCTTTACTGATGTTTACAGATAGCCGTGTTGAAATGGGTGAACATTTTAAAAACTCGTGGTTAATTAAATTGTTAGGCTGGGTTTCTGTCATTGGCTTAATTTACCTCAATATGAAAGGCTTACCTGATCAAATTGAAGGATTCTTCGGTGATAATCCGACAGCGAGTCAAATTACGTTAGCCGATAATATTGCTTATGTCATCATAGCACTCGTCATCCTCTTGTTAGTTTGGACGGTTGTAGAATTATATAAAGGCGATAAACGATATGCACAGCAGCTTGCAGCTATGGAGCAACAAGTAGAGGAGGTTAAATAATGAAATTTTCAAAAATTATGGTTGGTGTTGAAGAGTCGCCAGATGCGTTAAAAGCATTTCATTATGCTATCCAAAAAGCAAAAGAAGAACAAGCTGAATTGGTTATTGTTTCGATTTTAGAAGAGAAGGAGATTAATGTTTACCAATCGTTAGATAAAAATTATTGGCAAGAACAGTTGGCGAAATTAGAGAAACAAACGGAAAAATATCAACAAGAAGCGTTAGCGAATGGCATCGATAAAGTAAGTGTAATTGTCAATGAAGGGAACCCAGGGGAATTAATTATTAATAAGCTTATTCCTTTGAATAAACCAGATTTGTTAATTATTGGCTCCAAGTCAACTAGCAAATTAAAAAGCTTTTTTGGTAGCCAAGCAGCTTATATGGCTCGATATGCACCAATTTCTGTAATGATTATTCGCTAACAAAATTGAAACAGTTAAAAAAGCCGCCACGATTTACTATTCGTGGTGGTTTTTTTATAGTAATTTTTGTTTATATAAATAAACAGCCAAACTTAGTTGTAGCGAACTATCAGGAAATTCTAAAGTTAAGTGAAGAATCTCTTCTATTTTTTTTAAGCGGTAAATAATTGTATTACGATGTACATACATATTTGTGGCAGTCAACGAAATATTTTTATTCGATTGAAAGTAGGTATTGATGGTTTCTAGTAGGGAACTTTCATGTTTTTGATCTTCTTTTTCTAATGGTTCAATCAATCGTTGATATATTTTTTGTTTGGCTTGTTTGGTCAGGGTTTCGATCATTAAACGATAAAAAAAGAGGTCGTCATAATTCAAAATAGTTCGTTGTTGTAATTCTTGACTTGCTTGTGCTAAGTGGAATGTTTCTTGTGCTAATTTATAAGAATCACACAGATTGGTGATTTTTTTGACAGTTGGCCCAATCGCTAATTTAAATGATAATTTTGGATTCAGTTTCATTAGTTGCTCTAGTAAATTCTTGGCAAGATGAGTGGTTTGTGCAAGGTAGGTGGCTTCCTCTTGCGCTGGATTTTCTAGTAATAAAATAAAGCCAGTTTGTGTAGGAAAGGCAGTAATTTTTTGTCGATATCCTTCTAAAATATGATTCAATTGATGGCCAATGCTATTCATTTGAATAGTCGGATTAAACAGTTGTTCCAATTGTTCAATGGCTACAAGCAAGAGACTAAATGTATCTTTTTCATTTAATTGCAGATAATTACTAAATTCTTGCCAAGCTTGAGGATTGGTATTTTTTTCTTGGATAAGGTCTTGAAACAGCGCCCCGATCTTTTGCCTCGTTGTTAAATTTTCCGAAGATTCTAATTGAAGTTGTGGTAAAAGGTAGTGAGCACAGACCTCCACAGATAATAAATCAATCGTCTGTAATTTTTTGGTAGTTTGCCAAATCACTAAGTAAGATAAGCTGAGATTTTTCTTTTTGATGGGTAAAATTCGCAAAGATAACTGATGGTTCGCTAAGGAAAATTCAACAGTCAATGGTTCTTTATAAAATAATAGTAGCTCATTGTTCTGGGCTTTTAAAGCTGTCTCAAACTGTTTTTTGAGAGTCGCGTTGTTTAAAATACTGGTGATTCTTGTTGGCGCATCAGGTAAATCAAAATGATTCATAATCTGAAAACGCTCATCTAAAAGCATTACAGGCGCTTGAATCGCGGCACTTAATACTTCCAGTAATTGGGTACTTTTTCCGCCAGCTTTGATAATTGTATAAAATTTATTATGCATATGAACAGAATGTTGGCTAATCGTTTCGTCAGGTTGATTGACTCGGCGATTGACCAATGAAATAATTTGAGAAAAGTTGTAATTATAAGGGATTGAGAGAATTGGTAATCCGACGTCATTCGCTAATTGGATCATCTCTTGTGGAACTTCATTGAAATAACGTTGGACTTTAAAGCCTAGAGCAGCGCAGTTCATATTTGCTAGTTCTTGAATAAGACGTTTTTGCAAGCAAGGCTGATCTTTGAAAATATAGCCGGTAGTTAATAAAATTTCTCCTGGCGTTAACCAGTCAAAAGCATCAGGATTTTCTAAAATATTTGCTTGTAGAATTGGCGCATCTAAATTGGTCTCGTGCGTCAATAAGGTTAAACCAGGTAGTTCTTCTGCATGGAGTAGATCATTGACCGTCATCATTAGCAAGGCCTCCTTTTGTATGAATTATCTAAAAATTAAGTGTATTTATTGTAAGATGTTACAAAACTATTTTAGGGAAAATAAGGTATCCTTATACTAATAGAAAAAAGTTCCAAGTCATCACGTGATTGGTAGTCACAAGTGACCAAATAAGAACAATCAGCGCTTACAACCCATAGAAACGCATCGTTTAAAGATATAGCAATAGTATACTTAATTTTTAATGCTTTTACTATTGTTTCAGCTACTTTAAATTTCTCAAGTATTTCTATAATCTGTAAGTTTTTTGAGACTCTTATCAGATATGCTTCTTTTTCTATATTTTATCAGAAAATTCTGGTAACTTTGAAGGTTATAGTTTGTAAAATGGAGGGATCGGTATGAAAAAATTAAAAATGTTAGGATGCGTCGGTTTGCTTTTAGCTTTAACGGCTTGTCAGGCGGGAACGGGAAACTCGGCTGATAGTAACAAAGCAGCGGAACAAAAAATTGCAATTAGTTCTGAAGCGGCTATTTCGACAATGGAACCACACACAGCGGGGGATACGACCTCGACTTTAGTCATGAATCAAGTTTATGAAGGACTCTATGTTTTAGGTAAAGAAGATGAATTAGAGTTGGGGGTCGCTGCCGAAGAACCAGCGATTTCTGAAGATGAAACCGTTTATACATTTAAGATTAGAGAAGATGCCAAATGGTCGAATGATGATCCAGTAACAGCAAACGACTTTGTTTATGCATGGCAACAAGTTGCTTCCCCTAAATCAGGATCGATTCATCAAGCTTTATTTTTTGATGTCATTAAAAATGCTAAGGAAATTGCTTTAGAAGGCGCAGATGTGAATACTCTTGGGGTTAAGGCGCTAGATGATAAAACGTTAGAAATAACTTTAGAACGGCCCACCCCTTATTTGAAATCTTTGCTTTCGTTTCCTGTTTTGTTTCCGCAAAATGAAAAATATATCAAAGAACAAGGGGATAAATATGCCACTGATGCAGAACATTTGATTTATAATGGTCCTTTTAAATTGAAAGAATGGGATAATGCCTCTTCCGATGACTGGACCTACGAAAAAAATGATACGTATTGGGATGCTGAAAAAGTTAAATTAACAGAAGCGAAAGTTTCAGTAATTAAGAGCCCAACGACAGCGGTGAATTTGTTTGACTCGAATGAATTGGATGTAGTGAATAAGCTGAGTGGTGAATTTATTCCTGGTTATGTTGATAATCCAGCCTTTCTTTCAATTCCTCAATTCGTCACATACTTTTTAAAAATGAACAGCGTTCGTGATGGAAAAGAAAATCCGGCTTTAGCGAACAACAATATTCGTAAAGCGTTGGCACAAGCTTTTGATAAAGAAAGTTTTGTAAAAGAAGTCTTGCAAGATCAATCAACGGCTACAGATCAAGTAATTCCGCCGGGACAAACGATTGCGCCAGATGGAACAGATTTCACAAAACTAGCTGCTAAGAAAAATAACTACTTAACCTATGATACAGCGAAAGCAAAAGAATTCTGGGAAAAAGGTAAAAAAGAAATTGGGCTGGATAAAATCAAATTAGAATTTTTAACAGATGATACAGACAGCGCAAAAAAAGCTGCTGAGTTTTTCCAATTTCAATTGGAAGAAAATCTAGACGGATTAGAAGTGAATGTTACTCAAGTTCCTTTTACTATTCGTGTTGATCGTGATCAAACGAGAGACTATGATTTAGAATTATCTGGTTGGGGAACCGATTATCGTGATCCATTAACAGTTATGCGCATTTTTACTTCGGATAGTACCTTGGGCGGCGTAACGTTCAAGAGTGATACGTATGATCAATTAATCCAAGAGACTAGAACAACACATGCGGCTGATCAAGAGGCTCGTTTAAATGACTTTGCTCAAGCACAAGATATTTTGGTGAATCAGGAAACGGTTTTAGCACCAATCTACAATCGAAGCATTTCTGTATTAGCTAATCAAAAAATCAAGGATCTGTATTGGCATTCATTTGGACCTACGTACAGTTTAAAATGGGCTTATGTTAACTAATTGAATGAAGGTAGGAAGGGGTTTGTCATGCTTTTAAAAAACTGTAAATTAGAAACAGGATTTTCTACTGTGAATCAGCGAATTGTTGCGACAGAAACAGCTAGCTATGATATTCGAATTGAAAACGAGGTCTGTACTGCGGTCGCACCGCAGTTAAGGCCTTTAGAGAGCGAAACAGTTATCGATGTGAATCAGCAACTCGTTTTACCTGCTCTAAGAGAAATGCATATTCATATTGATAAAACGTATTTTGGGGGACCTTGGAAGGCCTGTCGTCCACTAACGAAAGGAATTTTAACACGTATTGAAGAAGAAACTTGGCTGTTACCTGAACAATTACCAACTAGTTTAGAACGTGCTTGCCAAGTTATTGAGCAGTATATTCAACAAGGCCATTATCATATTCGCAGTCATTGTAATGTAGATCCATCTATTGGAACGAAACATATTGAAATCACTAAAGAAGCATTTAGTCGATATGAACAATACATTACTCATGAAATTGTGGCTTTTCCTCAACACGGATTACTCCGCTCACAAGTCGAACCTTTGATGCGCGAAGCCTTACGCATGGGGGCAACTCATGTCGGTGGCGTTGATCCAGCCCTTGTGGATCGTCATGTGGATCATTCAATTGCAAAAATATTTGAATTAGCTACCACATTTAATAAAAAAATTGATGTTCATTTACACGCCCGTGATACTTTGGGACTTTATGAATTTAATAAATTTGTTGATTATACAGAACAAGCAAAAATGTTTGGCGAAGTCACTTTAAGTCATGCTTTAGCCTTAGGGGGCTTAGAAGAAGCAGCAATTAGAGACATTGCGCAAAAATTCATCGAAACAGGTATTGATTTGACTTCGACTGTACCGATTGGAATGCCCACCATGCCGATTCCAACCTTGGTTGAACAAGGTGTTAAGATCTCCGTGGCTCATGACAGTTTGACGGATCATTGGTCGCCTTTTGGCAGTGGCAATACAATAGAAAAATTAAATACAGCCGCTCAAAGATTTAAAATTAGCGATGAGTATCGCTTGAATCGTTTATGGGGCTTAGCGAGTAATTTTGTAACGCCTCTTGATCCTAACGGGCAGCGAGTTTGGCCTAACGTCGGCGATTCTGCAGATTTCCTACTATTTAATGCTGAGAGCACTGCTCACGTGATTGCACGCCAACAGCCAATCCAACAACTGATACTAAAAGGACAACTGGTTGAAGCCGTTCAAAAGGGGGAAAGAGAATGACAGCATCCATTGTTTATTTGAATAATGTTCGTTTAGAAACTGGTTTTGCTAAAGACCACCACGAATTAACGTATACTAAAACCGCACGCTATACTTTAGCGATTCAAGAAGGCAAAATCCAAGCGATTATTCCGCAAAATCAAGTCACTGAAAAGCAACAAGGCACTGATTTAAACGGACAACTGGCTATTCCCGCTTTTCAAGAGAGCCATAATCACTTAGATAAAACCTACCTTTCATTAGGCTGGCGTGCTAGCCAACCTGTTAAGAATTTAAAAGAGCGTTTAGCAGACGAAGCCAGTGAACTTAAATTGTTAGCGCCGTCAACAGAACAACGAGCGACGGCCATGATTGAAAAATTGATTGGTTATGGAGCCTCTTATATTCGGACACATGTCAACATTGATCCTTATGTAGAACTAGAAAACTTCTGGGGCGTCAAAAGAGCCTTAGAAAAATATGCGCATGTGATTGATTATGATATTGTTGTCTTTCCACAGCATGGATTATTAAAAAATCCCCACACGGTTTTACTCATGAGAGAAGCCCTAAAAAATGGTGGAACAATGGTTGGCGGTTTAGATCCTGCAGGCATTGATTATGCAATTGAAGAATCTTTAGAAACCATTTTTGATCTGGCAGAAGAATTTCAAGTAGGAATCGATATTCACTTGCATGATACGGGGGAAGTTGGCGTTTATACAATTGATAAATTTTTAGACATTTTGGAAGAACGAAAATTTACTCAGCGAACCGCTATCAGTCACGCCTTTGCGCTGCTAGATGTACGACCAGCAGAAAAAGAAAAACTATACCAACGCTTGGCAACGCATCAAACGGCGATTATGTCTACAATTCCCTATGATCCTCGTTATTTATTGCCACCAATTGATGTGTTACGCCAAGCTGGTGTATCGGTTCATTTAGGTAGTGATGGCTTTTTTGACTCTTGGAGTTCTAATGTTTCAGGTGATTTATTTGAAAAATTACGTAATTTTTGTGAAATGACAGGAAAGATTACAGAAGAGCAACTTACTCAAGCTTACGTCCATGGCTGTGGTAAAGAAGCACCTTTTTCATTTGAAGAAGAACGCCTTTGGTTTACAGAAGGCGACGAAGCAAACTTTATTTTTACAGAAGCAGCTTCTACAGCAGAAGTGATTGCTAGAAAACCACAGAAACGCCAGATTATGTTGAAAGGACAATGGGTTTAACTTGCTTTAAAATTAGGTAGAAATAGAATGCTAAAAAGCCAAACAGAGGAAACAGGGTTCAGCTCTGAGCGACGCATAGTGTCAGTCCTGCGGTTACTCGTCACAGTTTAATCCTTATAAAGTGCTTCTGCTCACAACGTGTATCAGCTTTTCAAGTTTGTTTGACTCACTTTAACATAGCACTTTTGCGTATCTTCCTTTATAATAAGACAAAATGAAGGAGATGAACCAAGCATGACTGAACAAACGAGAGAAAACAAAAAAGCAGCCTACGAATTGTGCTTACAACAATTGAGCGGTTTGCTAGAAATAGAAACGGATGCTATTGCAAATTTAGCAAACTCGTCCGCGTTACTTGCACAAACATTACCAGATACCGTTTTTGCTGGGTATTATTTATATAAAGATGAAGAATTAGTTTTGGGGCCTTTTCAAGGGAAAGTCTCTTGTACCAGAATTAAAATGGGCAAAGGTGTCTGTGGTGAGTCCGCGGAAAAACAAGCTACATTGATTGTTGATAACGTGAAGACACACGCCAATTATATTTCTTGTGACTCAGCTGCGATGTCTGAAATCGTTGTACCGATGGTAAAAAATCATCAATTGGTCGGTGTTTTAGATATTGATAGTGGTGTAACAAATAGCTATGATGCGGTTGACCAACTGTATTTGGAAAAATTTGTTACCTTGTTACTAGAAAAATCAGATTTTTAAGCAGACTATTTTTGCTTTCTGACAAATCATGAGAAAATAAAGTATAAAATTTGATCATGAAAGAAGGTGAGTCATTTGTTAGAGCTGTATATAAATTTTAAAGGTGAAGCAAAAGAAGCAATTGCGTTCTATGAAGATGTTTTTGATACAAAATGTCAAAATTTAATGACTTTTGGCGAAGCACCTGAGGATCCTGAGCATCCTATAAACGACGAGATAAAGGATTTAGTGATGAACGCAAGTATCATTATTGAAGGAACCTATGTAATGATTTCAGATGTTCCTGATATGTTTGGTTTTGAAGTTACGGAAGGAAATAACCTTTCGCTCGTGGTTAGCACAGATGATGATGAAAAAATTGATCGCTTATTTAAACGATTATCTGAAGGTGGCACTGTTACAATGCCATTATCTGAAACTTTTTGGTCCAAAAAGTATGGTTCCCTAAAAGATCAGTTTGGCATCCATTGGATGTTTAATTATTATGAAGAAGATTAAAATAAAAAATCCCCAATCCGTTATTTTCATTGGATTGGGGATTTTTTATTCATGAAAGAATTGCTTCTTAGCGATTTGATACTGGCGTTGCTTTTCTGTCCAAAATTGCTGATCGTTTTCATCAATTTTGCGAATGACTTTTGCTGGATTACCCCCAACAATCGTGTTCGCAGGAACGTCTTTTGTAACCACAGCACCAGCAGCGACAATAGCATTTTTTCCAATTGTAACGCCAGGTAAAATGGTGGTACTGCCGCCAATCCACACGTTATCTTCAACAATAATTGGCGTACCGAATTCTAATTCTGCAGTTCGAATCGTTGGATCAATTGGATGGCCGGCAGTATAAAAACTAGCACGAGGGCCAACCATGACGTTATCACCGAAGATGATTTTGTTTACATCTAAAAAAATGCAATCCATATTTGCATAAAAATTTTCTCCTACCTCAATATGGCGACCGTAATCTAAATGGAGGGGTGGGGTGATATATAACTCATTGCCAGTTTTTCCTAATAATTCTTTTTCTAGGGCCACAATTTCTTTCACGTTGTCGATAGGAAGTTGATTGATTTTTTGAGCTAACACCTTGCCTTTTGTTGATTTGTTTTCGGGTAAAATGGTGGGGGCGTAATATAATTCACCTTTTAACATTTGCATATAATCAAAGTCATTTTGTTTCATGTAAGCGCTCCTTTAGGCTTTTTCTCTATTGTATCAAATCAATACAATAAGTCGAGGAATATGTAAAATAAAAAAGGACAGATAGCAAAATAGCCTTGCTTATCTATCCTTTACCTAAGGTTATCCAATTTTTTTAACTCTCCCGCCAATTTTATCTGCTAATTTTTGTGCTTCTTTTTCAGAGTGGTAAACTAAACAACCTGATTTATCTCGCGTACGTTTACCATCTGCAGTTAAATAGCCATGAAAAAATTTGATTGCATACATAGACATCACCACCTTTCTAATTGAAAATAGTGTAAATGGAGCGATTAAAAATGTCAAATAATAGAAGTGCTCTTAACCATTCTTATCTTTTTTAGTTCGAAGATAAGCTTGGTTAAGAGCATCTTTTCATTTAATAAATTAGTTTGAAACGGGTCGTTGAGTGAAATTCCTGTTCAGGTGAGAGGGTGATAGAACCGAACAAGGGAAATCTTTCAGCACCAGGACAGACTTGGGTTTCAAATGTGAGCGCTCCGTGATTGACTAATTTTTGCCCTTGAATATCGGGACCGTTATCAGCAAAATTTGCTGAAAAAATAACAACTGAAGGTTGATCAGTGAACATTTCTAAGGTGATATCTTTAGTAGGACTTTTTAAGATAACATCTGGGTTAATTAAATCATGATTGGTTAAGATGAAAGGGTGATCGAAGCCGTTCATCTTTTGGATTTGTTCATCGTTACTTGAAAAAACCTCAGCTAATTTTTTAGGTTTTTGTAAATCAAAAGCTGTCTGGTCGACGGAAGCTAATTCTCCAAGTGGTAAAACTCTTTCATCAAGCGGGACATACTTTTGGGCATTTATTTGCAACTCATGCGCATCAATGGGGATTGCGGGATTTCCAGTTAAATTAAAGTAGACATGATTGGTTGGATTAAAAAGTGTTTGTTCATCTGTAGTTGCCTGATACTCAATTTGCCATTCATTTTCTTCAGTCAATGTATACGTGACTGAAACAGTGAGATTTCCAGGAAAACCATTTTCACCAGCAGGACTCTCTAGCCAAAATTTCACAGAAGGATTCACTTGTGCCTCTTGGATTTCGCTGTGCCATTTTTTACTTTCAAACCCAGGTGTGCCGCCGTGAAGTGTTGTTTGAGTAGGAGTATTAATCATCGTTTGATACGTTTTACCCGCTAGTTCAAAGGAGCCATCGGCAATTCGACCAGCTGTTCGACCAATTGTTGCACCAAAATATAAGTCTTTAGACAAATATTCATCTGCTGAGGGAAAGCCTAGCACGAGTGATCGGGATTCATTTTTTGTAAGAGGAACGTCGAGCGCAACAATTCGCGCACCAAAATCTGTTGCTTTTAAAGTCACACCATTTTTATTCGTCAGTGTGTAAAGAAGCATTCCTTGTCCAAATGATTCAGTTGAAATAGTCAAAATAATCAATCCTTCCTTCAAGTAAATATTTAGTAAATTTAACTTTGTTGTTTAGATTATTTAAATAGTCGAAAAGAAACGCTAAGAAAATAAATCTTTATTTAATTGTATTGTACACGTTTTCAATCAAAATGACAATTAAGAAAATGTTAAGTAAATATTTGCAAAAGTTTAGTAAATATTATACAATTTGTTTACTAGTGAAAGGAGCGATTAGTGATGGAAGAACTGTTAATGAATCGATTTGTAGAAATATTTGGTGAGAAAGGGACAGCCTGTTATTTTGCCCCTGGAAGAATTAATTTGATTGGTGAACATACAGATTACAATGGCGGTCATGTTTTCCCAGCGGCTATTACTTTAGGGACATTTGGTGTGGCAAGAAAAAGAGACGACCAAAAAATTCGAATGTTTTCTGATAATTTTAAAGAGGTTGGTCTCATCGAATTTTCATTAGAAGATTTAACCTATTCAGATTCAGATGATTGGGCAAATTATCCTAAAGGCGTTTTAAATTACTTGATTGAAAGCGGACACAATATTGATTCTGGCTTAGATGTGCTCTTCTACGGTACGATTCCTAATGGTGCTGGCTTGTCTTCTTCTGCTTCTATTGAACTTTTAATGGGGACGATCTGTAATGATTTATATGCTTTACACTGTCCAATGCTTGAATTGGTGCAAATCGGTAAAAAAGTGGAGAATGAATTTATTGGAGTTAATTCAGGAATTATGGACCAATTTGCCGTAGGGATGGGAGAAAAAGATCAAGCTATTCTACTAGATACCAATAATATGCACTATGAAATGGTTCCCGCCAAATTAGGTGAGTATACGATTGTCATTATGAATACTAACAAACGTCGTGAATTAGCAGATTCAAAATATAATGAACGCCGTGCAGAATGCGAAGAAGCCGTTCGTTTGCTTCAAAAAGAGTTATCTATTGAATTTTTAGGTGAATTAGACAGCGAGACATTTGAACAATATCAAGTATTGATTGGAGATCCAACGTTGATTAAACGAGCGCGTCATGCCGTCACAGAAAATGAACGAACTTTATTGGCAAAACAAGCGCTAACTGAAGGGGATTTGGAAGAATTTGGCTTATTATTAAATGCCTCACATCTTTCGCTAAAAGAAGATTACGAAGTAACCGGTATTGAGTTGGATACCTTAGTGGCTTGTGCGCAAGAACAACCAGGCGTTTTGGGCGCACGGATGACTGGTGCAGGGTTTGGCGGTTGTAGTATTGCTTTGGTACCAAAGCAAAATATAGATGCATTTATTGAAGCTGTTGGCCAGAGTTATCAAGATAAAATTGGCTATGCTGCTGATTTTTATCCTGCATCAATTGATGATGGTGCCAGAAAGTTATTTTAGAAAGGAAGGCTTTAAATGTCTATTTTAGTATTAGGTGGCGCAGGCTACATTGGCTCACATGCCGTCGATCAATTAATTTCAAAAGGATATGCCGTTGTTGTTGTTGATAATTTATTAACGGGACATCGTTCAGCAGTTCATGAACAAGCGACTTTCTATGAAGGCGATATTCGTGATAAAGCTTTTTTACGTAGTGTCTTTGAAAAGGAATCAATTGAAGGTGTGTTGCACTTTGCGGCCAATTCTTTAGTAGGAGAATCCGTGGAGCAACCGTTAATGTATTTCAATAACAATGTTCATGGCACTCAAATTGCCTTGGAAGTCATGCAAGAATTCGGAGTGAAACACATTGTTTTTTCTTCCACAGCGGCCACTTATGGAGAACCAAAAGCAATGCCTATTACAGAAGAAACCCCAACGAATCCTAAAAACCCGTATGGGGAAAGTAAATTAATGATGGAAAAAATCATGAAATGGTGCGACAACGCTTATGGAATGAAATATGTTGCTTTGCGTTATTTTAATGTTGCAGGAGCAAAAAAAGATGCCTCAATTGGTGAGGATCACACGCCAGAAACGCATATTGTGCCAATTATTTTACAAGTGGCATTGGGCCAACGAGCAGAGCTAAGCATTTTTGGGGATGATTATGATACACCAGATGGCACGTGCATTCGAGATTATGTTTACATTGAAGACTTGATTGCAGCACATATTTTGGCTTTAGAATACTTGAAAAATGGCGGCGAAAGTGACGTCTTTAACCTGGGTAGCAACAACGGCTATTCTGTTAAAGAAATGTTAGATGCTGCACGCGAAGTGACAGGTCAAGAAATCCCTGCGACAATCGCGCCACGCCGAGCAGGGGATCCTAGTACGTTAATTGCTTCTAGTGAAAAAGCCAAACGAGTTTTAGGCTGGCAACCAGAAGTAACTGAGGTCAAGGACATTATCGCCACCGCTTGGCAATGGCATGTGAAACATCCTCAAGGCTATAATGAATAGGAGAACATCAGATGATGAAAGAAAGTAGTAAATGGATTGCTGCATTTGTAGAGATAATCATAGAAAATGGCGATTGGACGGAAACAGACCGTTATTATTTGACGAATCGGATTGCCAAACTAGTTGGCTGTGATTTTTTTGAACAACCAGAAGCGGTTGCTTGTGAGCAAGAACCGTTGCGTGTGGTGGAACATCTTTTAAACATTGCACAAGCCAATCACCAAATCAATGACTCAATTACGGAAGCAGAACAACTAGAAGCGGAGTTAATGGATTTTATTACGCCGACCCCAACCACTATTAATCGGAAGTTTATGGACTATTATCAAGAGTCTCCACGAAAAGCAACGGATTATTTTTATCAGTTATGTAAAACGAATAACTACATTAAAACGAAAGCAATCGCCAAAAATATTATTTTCCCAATGGACTCACCCTATGGTAAACTAGAAATTACCATTAACTTATCGAAGCCAGAAAAGGATGCTCGAAAAATTTTGGCTGAAAAGAAAATGAGTCAAAAAAAATATCCAGCGTGTATGTTATGTATGGAAAATGAAGGCTATTATGGCCGTGTGAATTATCCAGCACGGACAAACCATCGGATTATCCGACTAAATTTAGAGGACGAAGCTTGGGGCTTTCAATATTCGCCATATGCTTACTATAATGAGCATGCGATTTTCTTGGACCAACAACATCGAGAAATGAAAATCGAGAAAAAAACGTTCCAGCGGCTCCTTAAAATTACGGAGTTATTCCCTGAATATTTTGTGGGCTCTAATGCAGATTTGCCAATTGTTGGTGGTTCTATTTTATCTCATGATCATTACCAAGCAGGACGTCATACATTTCCAATGGATTTAGCACCAATGGAAACAAGATTTTCTTTGAAAAAATATCCTGAGATAACTGCTGGTATTTTAAAATGGCCGATGTCTGTGATTCGTCTTCAAAGTAATCATCAAGAGGAACTAGTTGAGGCGGCCGAATTAATTTTGACCAAATGGCGCAATTATTCTGATGAACGTGTCTCAGTTCGGGCCTATTCAGAAGATGGCACACCGCATCATACGATTACGCCAATTGCTCGACGCAAAGGGTCATTATTTGAATTGGATTTAGTTTTACGAGATAATAATGTTTCGGAGGAATTTCCAGATGGCATTTTTCATCCACATCCAGAAGTACAACATATTAAGAAAGAAAATATTGGCTTAATTGAAGTAATGGGACTAGCTATTTTGCCACCAAGGCTGGCACAAGAATTAAGAGAAGTCGAAAAGTATTTATTAAAGCAACCCAATCAAATTGCTGAAAGTCATCGAGCTTGGGCGGATGAACTCAGTCAGCAAACCATCACTGAAGCCAATGTCAAAGAAGTGATCCAACAAGGAATTGGGACAATTTTTGTTCAAATTTTAACAGATGCCGGCGTCTTTAAACGTGATGAAGAAGGCCGTCGTGCTTTTGAACGATTTATTCAATGTATTGAAAATGATTAATTTGAGGTGAGGAACATCGTAACCATTAAAGATATAGCAGAGCAAGTCGGTGTTTCTTCAGCGACAGTTTCGAGAGTTTTGAACTATGATGAAACATTATCAGTTAGTGATGAAACGAAGAAGAAAATATTTGAAACAGCAGAAACGTTAAATTATAAAAAGCGAGCCAGAAAAAAACAAGCAGGCAAAAAGAAAATTCGGTTTGTCCAATGGTTCAGCGATCCAGAAGAACTGGATGATATTTACTATTTATCGATTCGTTTAGGTGTTGAAAAGCGGGCAGAGGAATTGGGTTTTCTTTTAGTCAAAGAATCTCTGACAAACCTGTCTCAAAAAAGATTTGACGGGACAATTGCCCTAGGAAAATTTGATGAAAAGCAAGTGGCGGCCTTAGCCGCCTTAGGCGCACCTCTTCTATTTGTAGACTTTGATGCAATGGCTTTTGGCCAAAACTCCATTGTTGTTGATTTTGCTGGAAGTGTTAAAACAATTGTGCAAGAATTTTTGGCGCAAGGGCATCAGAAAATCGGTATGCTTTCTGGGCAAGAATATACGAAAGAGTCCCGCGTGGCATTGGTTGATCCACGTTTTGTCGCTTTTAAAGAAACCTTAAAAGATTTGGACCTTTATCATCAAGAATGGGTTGTCGAAGCAGCTTTTTCTGTTGAAGAAGGCTATCAAGCGATGAAAGACTTTATTGAAAAAGCGGACACTCGTCCAACCGCTTTTTTCGCTGCAAGTGATACGTTGGCAATTGGTGCGATGCGGGCGTTACAAGAAGCAGCCATTCGTGTGCCAGAAGATATTTCTATCATTGGTTTTAATGATATTAGTGTCGCAAAATATGTTTCACCAACATTAACAACAGTTAAAGTTCATACTGAATGGATGGGTGAGCTAGCCGTTGAGACAATGAAAGAGTTATGCTTGAATACCCCACCAGTTCCTAGAAAAATTATTGTCGGAACGGAATTCATTCAGCGAGATTCAACGAAACATTCATCAAAATAACAGCAAAACTTGGAGAGTTTTTTCCAAGTTTTTTGCTCTTTTCTGCTTGTTTTCAACAATCAAGAAAATGGAGGGAAACAGATGCAACCGAAATTAATTATTTTACGTGGTAATTCTGGTAGTGGTAAAACAACGATAGCTAAAGCGCTTCATCAGTGTCTTAAAGAACAATCGTTATTGATTTCTCAAGATGTGGTGCGCAGAGAAATGCTTCGTGTTAAAGATGAAACAGGTAATCTAAGTATTGCTTTGTTAAAACAGTTGGTAGCTTTTGGTTATCAAGAATGCCAGTATGTGATTGTTGAAGGGATTTTTCAAAAAGCCATCTATCATTCCTTTTTTCAGGAAATAATCCATCTCTTTGAAGGAAACGTTCAGGTTTATTATTTTGATATTTCTTTTGAAGAAACGCTGAAAAGACATAGCCAGAGAAACAAGAATCAAGAATTTGGTGTCGTGGAAATGAAACGTTGGTGGCTACCAGAAGATTATTTAGAGCTTCCGGGAGAAAAGCGGTTATCTGAACAACTGTCTGAAAAGCAGATTATCAGGCAAATTTTAGCAGATATTCAGTAGTAAGTGCTGCGCTTTTTAGAGAAATGGATGTTGTGGTATGATAAAAAAGAAGGAGTGGTTTCAATGGATTACCAAGAACGATTAAAAAATTTACCACCTGAAGTCATGACAGCTTTTTCAGAATCATTTATTTTTTTAATCAGTAACGATAAAGTTCAACATTTCCCTGCTCGAGACTTAACGCAAGCTGAAATGATTCAACGAGTGAAAGAGAAATTAGGTGAAGCGGTGACGTGGTCCTTATGGCAAGGGTTCGTTATTGCTGTTAATTCAGAAGAAACATGTGTTGCTGTTTTGCCCAAATATCATCAACTCGATGGTTTTTGAAAATGAATAAGGGAGCGAAGAATTATTCGCTTCGTTTTATAAAATGAAAACGCTTTTCGGGAGGGAATGCTAATGTCTGAGCTAGTGGTTATTAGAGAAATGCAAGAGAAAGATATCTTAGCGCTGGATACTCAATTTGCCCAACAAGGTTGGCCAAGTCGCCAAGAGATTTTAATGAACTATTTAGAAGAACAATTAGTCAAGCAACGAACGGTTTTTGTAGCGGAGAAAAAGGCAACGCTGTTAGGTTATGTGACGTTACTGCCATTAGCTAAGGAAGGACCTTTTAAAAATTTATATCCTGAAATAGCTGATTTCAATGTTTTCTTGTCATTTCAAAAACAAGGAGTGGGGCGGTTATTATTAAATCGTGCAGAAAATGTTGCCAAAAGTTATGCAGATACTGTTTCCTTGGGAGTAGGCCTGCATCCTGGTTATGGTGCAGCGCAAAGATTATATATCAAACAGGGATATGTGCCAGATGGTTCAGGAGTCTGGTTTCAAAATAAGCAGCTGAAACCAAACAATCGGTGTGTTAATGATGATGCGTTAGTTCTTTATTTATCGAAAAAACTATAGCAATTATCAATCAATAATGGAGGAATAATCGTGGTTCATCAATTATTGGCTCAAACGGAAAATGGATATATGAAAATAATAAAAGAAAATTTAGTTGGAATATATCTTCATGGTTCTTATGCTTTTGGAACCTATTGTCATTCAGTAAGTGATTTGGATGTACTGATTGTGGTTTATGAAAAGCTTACTATTGATGAGAAGAAACAATTATTAGATTATACAATTAATATTTTAGATAAGTGGGCACCAAAAAAAGGGATAGAATTCCATGTGCTACAATTAAAAGATACAATAAATTTGAGTTATCCGATTCCCTTCGATTTACATTTTTCTCCGATACATCGTTCCAGATATCTGACTAATAAAAATAAATATATTGAAGATATGATGGGATACGATGAGGATCTAGTGGCACATCTTATGATTACAAAATTATATGGAAAAGTACTCGTAGGAAAACCGATTGATTCCGTTTTTGGCTGGATAGATCAAAAGAAATATTTTGAAAGTATTGTAGCTGATGTGAAAGAGGCAAAAAAAGAAATTGTTCAACAACCTATGTACGTTATTTTAAATATGTGTAGAGTAATGGCATTTAAGCAAGAGAATAAAATTTTATCAAAAAGGGCTGGAGGGGAATGGGGCCTAGTACATTTTCCTACTAATTATCATTCGCTGATACAACTAGCTTTAAAAGAGTATCGAGGCGAAACAGTTTTGTTAGAGCAATACAATGATTCAGAATTAAATGATTTTGCGGATATTATGCTTTCGTTATTATTTAAGTAAGAATGTAAAGGAGGTTGTTACCCTTGATTAGAAAAATGAAGCCAACAGATGCAGCGGCGTTAACTATCATTAATAAAGAACAATTGGGCTATGAAGTTCCCGTTGACGTGACCTGTAAACAGATTGAGAAATTACTACTAGCCAGTGACAGAGAGTTTTTATATGTTTATGAAGAAACGAAGACAGGGAAGATTTTAGGCTATGTGCATGCGCAACTGTATGAAACAATTTATTCCCAAACGTTATTGAACGTTCTGGGATTAGCAGTGGCAAAAGAAGCAGAAGGCCGTGGAATTGGCAAACAATTAATGACGAAACTAGAAACGGAAGCTAAAAAGTGTAACTTGTCTGCGATTCGCTTAAATTCAGGGGAACAGCGTACAGCAGCACATCAATTTTATGAACACATTGGCTATATTTCTGATAAAAAACAAAAGCGATTCATTAAATACTTGGATACTTAAGTTATGTCTTTAAAAAATAACAATTTCCTTTAAAAAAATAAGTAAAAACTAGTGAAATTTTCAGCGAGTTAGTGTAAAATGTATCTCAATGACTCAACGAGTGTTTTAGCCGAAACACTGTCAAAGAAAGTACATACAAAGAAACAGAAATAGCCATTTTTGATGGCTGTTTTTTTATGGAGGAGGCAAATTATGACGAAAAAAAATAGTATGATGTACTTAGCAATTTCTAACTTGTTTCTTGTTTTTCTAGGCGTAGGCCTAGTCATTCCCGTAATTCCCCAATTAAAAGAAGAAATGCATTTTTCTGGTACCACAATGGGAATGATGATTTCTATTTTTGCGATTGCCCAATTAATCACATCGCCAATCGCAGGTGTCCTTTCGGATAAAATTGGTCGGAAAAAAATGATTGCGACGGGCATGTTGGTTTTTTCAATTTCTGAGTTATTATTTGGTTTAGCCCAAGCGAAAAGCGGTTTTTATATTTCTCGTGGTTTAGGTGGGATTGCCGCCGCTTTATTAATGCCGTCAGTGACAGCTTTTGTGGCAGATATGACCACGATTTCTGAACGTCCGAAAGCGATGGGGCTTGTGTCAGCTGCAATTAGTGGTGGTTTTATTATCGGACCAGGAGTTGGTGGTTTTATTGCTTATTTAGGCATTCGCGCCCCGTTTTTTGCGGCCGCATTTTTAGCGTTTATTGGTTTTATTTTGACATTAACTGTTTTGAAGGAGCCAGAGAAACGAATTTTAGCCGCTGTTGAAGCGAAAAAAGGTTCATTTATGGATATTTTAAGAAATCCAATGTTTACCTCATTATTTGTGATTATCTTAATTTCCTCTTTTGGCCTGCAAGCGTTCGAATCTATTTATAGTATTATGGCGACTATTAATTTTGGCTTTACCACAAGTGAAATAGCAATCGTGATTACGGTTAGTGGTATTTTAGCGTTGATTTGTCAGTTGTTTTTCTTTGATGCAATCGTCCAAAAAATAGGTGAAATGGGTTTAATCCAATTAACCTTTTTTGCAAGTGCCATTTTTATTGCCGTGATTGCCTTTACAAAAAATAATTTAGTTGTTGTATTTTCAACGTTTATTGTCTTTTTAGCGTTTGACTTGTTTAGACCAGCAGTAACTACTTATTTATCCAAACATGCTGGAGATCAACAAGGAACCATCAACGGACTAAATTCGACATTTACAAGTTTTGGTAATATTTTAGGACCAATGGCAGCAGGAGCTTTATTTGATATCAATCACTTTTTCCCTTATTATGTTTCAGCAGTAATTCTGTTAGGAACGGGCTTTTTATCGTTATTTTTAAATCGAAATAAGATGTAAAAGAAAAAATAAGTATTTGGAATATAAAAATTCCGAATACTTATTTTTTTTTGATCACCAACCGTTCTTGAAAAAAACAAAAAAATAAACAGTGTTCGCTTGATTAATCGAACGTTTGTTCGTATAATGATTTTGCAAGTGAGGTGATGTTTATGAAATTTGATTATGAAAAAGAACCTAGTCGCGATATTCTTTGTATTGATTGCAAAAGTTTTTACGCTAGTGTAGAATGCGCAGAACGTGGGTTAGATCCGTTGAAAACGATGTTAGTAGTGATGAGTAATGCCGAAAATGCGGGGGGATTAGTTTTATCAGCATCGCCAATGGCAAAAAAAGTTTTAGGTGTTTCAAATGTTACGCGTAAAAATCAAGTGCCCGCTCATCCTGATTTATATGTGGTTCCGCCACGAATGAATTTGTACATGAAAAAAAATCAAGAAATCAATAATTTATATAAAAAGTTTGTCGCAGATGAAGATCACTCTGTGTTTAGTGTAGATGAATCATTTCTTGATGTAACGGCTTCTTTAAGTTATTTTCATTGTGAAACCGCCTATAAGATGGCTCGGATTATCCAAAGAGTCGTTTATAATCATGTGGGTATTTATGTGACCGTTGGGATAGGGGACAATCCGTTACTGGCTAAATTGGCGTTGGACAATGGCGCCAAACATTCGCCAGATTTTATTGCAGAATGGCGGTATGATCGTGTACCAGATACTGTCTGGCAGTTGCCTTCTTTGACAGATTTTTGTGGGATTGGTCGCAGAATGGCTAAACGACTGAATCGCTTAGGAATTGATTCTGTATATGAGTTAGCGCAAGCGAATCCGCATCTTTTACAAGAAACATTTGGCGTGATGGGGCTTCAATTGTATGCTCATTCATGGGGGATTGATCGTACCTTTTTAGGGAAAAAAGCGGAACATAAAGCTGAAAAATCATTTGGAAATAGTCAGATTTTGCCGAGAGATTATGCGCGAAGAGATCAGATTGAACTAGTCTTAAAGGAACTGACAGAACAAGTGGCTGCTCGTTTAAGGAAAGCGCATTGTCAAACGGAATGTATCACAGTCTACGTTGGTTATTCCAAAGGACAAATTGACCGTGAAGGACGAACTGGTTGGCGAAAACAACAAACGATTCCTGCAACAAACAATACAAAAGTTTTGATTACCTATGTATTAGCCCTTTTTAGAGAACATTATCTAGCGGGAACCGATGTCCGGCAATTAGGGCTTTCTTATGGGAAATTAGTTTGGAATGAATCTTTACAATTAGATTTATTTTCGGAACCAGAAGAGCAAATTAGTGAAATGGAGTTAAACTATCTGATTGATAAAATCCGACAAAAATTTGGCTTTCAAGCTTTAATTCACGCCTCTTCTTTGTTGGAAGGCGCGACGGCAATTCATCGTTCAGGATTAGTCGGTGGACATGCTGGAGGAAATGTCGGTTTAGGAGGATAACATCATGAAACGAACAAAAAAAGAATTTACACCTTATAATGAGTACCATGATCGGCCCTTTGAACTGAAATGGGCGACCGCTTTTGCATTGGGGGAGTTACAAGAAGGAATCGAAGCTTCTGACGAATATTCTAAGAGAGCGTTTGAACGCTTACCGCAACAGACAACAGAAGAAATTGAAGAATACTTAGAGCAGTCTTTAAAAAATAACCAGGTTTTAGAAATCCAATTGAATACATTGGATGATTTTGGCCGTGTTCAACCGCCAATTGTTGGTGTTTTTGAAGGGATGAGTTCAATGGAGTATGCAAAAGTTGGACATACACATATTTTATTTGAAGAGATTCGGCATATTAAAAGTCATGAGTTTACAAAGTGGTCGAGCCTTGATTAAAAAACTATTGTTATACGTGCGTTTTGTGAAAACATATGAGATAATGTTCATAGGTAATAGAAATAAAAATTATGGAGGTGGCTAGGATGGGACATCATTTAAAAGGACACCATGGCAAAAAAACAAATGCAAATGGCGGCTTTTTAACAAAGTTATTGGCTGGTGGTGCCTTAGTGGGCGTAGGAAAAAAGTTATACGACAATCGTGAAAAAATTAAAGAGCTGTTAAGTGACGACAAAGAAAAAAGCAACGATACTGAAAACAAATAAAGGACTGGATTGACGGAATGGTAAAAGATGCAGCGTATATTATTGAAGAGATTACCACGATTTTAGAAGGAACCTATTTTGTGATAACCAAGAAAGCGAATAAGCGCCGCATGTGTTTACATGTTTCAGATACCGCGAAAGAATTTTTACGTTGTCGACGGGAGTATGAAACATTCTTAGAGCAACAGTTTGATTATGCCACAATGTTTTTAGAAACATGTACGGAAGATGTTTCTGTTGAAATTCAAACAGGACTACTTGAAGAAACAAATTATCAAGCATTAACCGTGGAAAAATTACAACAGATAGCCACTAAAATGTAACACAGCTGTTGTGTTAGTTTTGATTCTTAATTTGGTTAAGGAGGCGGATAAAATGTCAGTATATCAACATATTTTGGTTGCTCTTGATGGCTCAGATCAATCTGAAAAAGCTTTTCATGAAGCTGTCAGGATTGCCAAAGAGGAACAAGCTACTCTTTATTTAGCTACAATTATTAATGATGCTGAATTTACGACGAGTCCATTTTCTTTTGAAGAATTGTATGATTTAGAAAAACACAAGTCAGAAGAGATGCTCACTGAAAAGGCAAAACAAGCGAGTGAAATTGGTGTAAAAACAGTCAAAAAAATTGTTGAGCTTGGGAGCCCAAAACGTTATCTTGCCAACACGATTTCTGAAAATTATGCTATAGATTTAATTGTGCTAGGTGCCACGGGAAGAGGTGCTATTCAACGAACCTTGATTGGTTCTACTACAGATTATGTGGTTAACCATGCTTTGTGCAATGTCTTAGTCGTTCGCTAATTGTGAGTAATTAATCAAGGAAACAATGTTTTATCGGGACGTTTTTTTAAATTAAACGAGAGGTGAGTTTATGAAAACAAAAATCGGAAAAACAGTTATCTTGTCAGCGTTTTTATTCACAAGTTTCCTTTTACTGAGTGGTTGTACCTCGGCTGGCGAAGAGATGGAAAAAACAATTGATCGACAGAAAGAAAAAGTCGATAAAACGGTCGATAAGCAGAAACATAAAAATGAAAATTCCATGGAAAGTTACGACGAAAAAGTTGACCGTTCTTTAGATAGTCAAGAAGACAAAATCGATACTACTGAGTAACGGGAAAGCTTTCAACTATCGGCTAGTAAATAAATAATATACAAAAGGGAGCATCCACTGCAGTTATTTCTCACAGCGGATCCTCTCTTTTGTGGTTAAAAAGAAAAAGTTAACTGCTCCCCAACAGTTAACTTTTAATCATGTTGCACATAGTTAAAACACTCTATATATCATTTATATCATTTGAAACGGGCAGTGTAAAAAGAAATCTCTTGAAAAGAGTCTCCATTTATAGGGAAGATTTCCCATAAAAAAGAGAAACGTATAATCACAGAGAGTTAGAGAAAGCAAAGGGAAATAAGTATGTTAAAATAAGAAGCAAGAAAGAATACAAGTATGCAGAAAATAACAACTAATTAGGTGAAAACAATGGAAATACATTTTGAAAAAGTAACAAACGATAATCGTAAAGCAGTGGAAAACCTACAAGTTTTCGCTGAACAACAAACCTTCATTGAATCAATGGCAGAAAATCTAAAAGAATCGGACCAATTTCCAGAATGGGAATCGGCAGGTATTTATGACGGCAATCAATTAATCGGCTATGCCATGTATGGACGTTGGCAAGATGGGCGCGTTTGGTTAGACCGCTTTTTAATTGATCAACGGTTCCAAGGACAAGGTTATGGGAAAGCAGCCTGTCGACTTTTAATGTTAATGCTAATAGAAAAATACCAAACAAACAAGCTATACTTGAGTGTTTATGATACGAACAGCTCAGCAATTCGGTTGTATCAACAACTTGGTTTTGTATTTAATGGTGAATTAGATACGAATGGTGAGCGGGTAATGGAATGGACACATCAGAATAAGTAGATAGAACAGGTGAGACAAAAGCCATAGCGCATTTTGTTTCATCTTTTTCTTTTAATTGGCTTCATTTGTTTACTTTTAGTAAGTAAAATGGTAAATTTAGTTCAATCTGTTTTGAAAAAAGAGTTACTGGAGGGTAAGGATGAAAATAGAATTTTTCCATGATGTTATTTGTAGTTTTTGTTTTCCAATGTCTGACCGCATGCATGAGATTCAACAAGAATTTCCTGAAATTGAATTGATTCATCGGTCGTTTGCGTTGGGGTGGTCCGCAAACGATTTTGAAACAATGTTTGGCTCACGAGCAGCAGTAAAAGAAGAAGTTTTGACGCATTGGGTGCATGCCAATCAAAACGATTCAAAGCATCGTTTTAATATTGAAGGGATGAGGAAGCAACGATTTGATTTTCCAACATCAAAGAATGCATTATTAGCAGCAAAAGCAGCTGGATACATTGGCAACCAAGACACTTATTGGGTACTGTTTGATAAGTTACAAGAAGGTTTATTTATGAGAAGTTTAAATATTGAAGAGCCAGAAGTAATTGAGGAGCTAGTAAAAGAGACAACGATTGATTTTGCTTTATGGAAAGAAGCTGTTGCTTCCGAGGCTGTTTGGACGGCGGTTCAAGAAGATTTTGCGCTAGCTTCTGCTTATGGTTTACAAGGAGTTCCCGCACTAATCATTAATCAAAAATATTTAATTAATGGTGCAGTACCGAAACAACAAATCAGCCAAACTATTCAAAAAATTCTCGCAGAAGAAAAACAACAGCAACCGTTAGTTTCATTAACTCCTTCTTCTGAAAAGTCAGCTTCGTGTGAGTTTAAGGAAGGCACATGGACGTGTCATTAAGCGGCATAAAATAACGTTATTCTTTGACAAAACGAAAGACTTCTGTAATAGTTAATGCGGGGGTGATAATATGTTTAACGCGTATAGAGAATACTGGAATAATATTACAACAATGAATGCGTCAGCAACACGAGCACAATATTGGTGGCCACAATTAATTAATTATTTGGTGTTAGGGATTTATTCAGCAATTACGGGCGTTTACAGATATATTGAAGTAACACCCAATGATGGAACAATCATTAAAGAATGGAATACCGTGACCATTATCTTTTTCTTGCTGACTGCTTTAATTTGGTTGGCAAACTTTACTGTTCGAGCAAGAAGATTGCATGATCGCGACCACAGTAACTGGTGGATTTTATTCTATTTACTTCCTTTTATCGGTACTTTAGTGATCTTCATTACATTAATTTTGCCAAGTAAAAGTCACACAAGATGGCCAGTGAATCAATCAGAAATTTAATTTGCTGGTTTCGTTTAGCTGATTATCTTAAGAGTGAAAATAGGACATAAGTCATTTCGACTTATGTCCTATTTTCTTTTTTATTAATGACTTTAGTCAGTCGAAATCTCTAAAGAGATTTCGACAAAAAAACCACGCGTACTGCGCGTGGAGGCCAGAGCTTTAGCGATAAAAACTCCTTTCGATATAATAGATAAAGGCTACCAACCGTTATCAAATCGAAAGGAGTTTTTGAATGTCGAACGACGATAAAAGTTTAGCACATACTCGTTGGAATTGTAAGTATCATCTTGTGTTTACACCAAAATATAGAAGAAAAGTAATCTATGGTCAATTGAGGCGAGATATAGGGAAAATACTAAGGAAATTGTGTGAGATGAAAGAAGTCGAAATCATTGAAGCGCATGCAATGCCCGACCATATCCATATGTTGGTAAGAATTCCGCCGAAGTTGAGTGTATCAGGTTTTATGGGTTTCTTAAAAGGAAGAAGTGCAGTAATCATTCATGAACGTCATGCGAATTTAAAATACAATTATGGAAATCGATCCTTTTGGTCAAAAGGCTATTATGTGAGCACTGTAGGATTGAACCAAAAAACGATAGCTAAGTATATACGAGAACAAGAAGCAGAAGATCGAATAAGGGATAGTATAAACAAAAGAGAGTATAAAGATCCATTTAGGAAGTAACAACTAGATAAGAATAGAATGGTAGCGGTTGGCAGTCTCTAAAAAAAGCTCCCTTAAAGGGAGCAGCAGGTAGCGAGCCCTTCTAGGGCTATTAAAAAGCCACCCGCTATGCGGGTGGATATTTACTTCAGAAAAATAAAAATATCTTCTGTATGATGGCACCTCACATTACGTGGTTCTTGATAAAAGGGCTATCTTTTTGGTAGATAGGGAAAACCATTAAGACGTTAAAAGTTTAATAAATCGAGCAATTCTCTTTTGTTAGAAAATAAGATAGCATCATTAATTAAAATACTTGGAACACTGGTTTCAATAATTGGTTGATTGGTAATAATCAAGTCAAATTCTTCGAGTCGATGGTCACCTAATTGTTCTTCCGTAATTGCTAACGTATTTGAACGAATCCGATGCAAAGCTAAAATATCGTGGACATAGTTTCCAATATATTGACTATGATTCAGGCCCATGTCGCTAATAATCAAAATCTTTTTTGAGTCGAAACTCTGGTTAATTTCTGGAAAAGTATTAAGCAACCAAAAAATATAAGAAGATGAATAGTTTAATAGATTTGTTTCTAAAAGAGCGGAAAAGAAATGCAATTCTGCTTTTAATCGTGCATATAAGTGAAGCTGAGTAAAATGAATTTGTCGAGTGAAAAAGGTGGCCCTTTGTGTCAATTCGGAGGTGTCAAAAGGCACTAATTGAGAAAACAAATAAAGACAGGTTAACAAGTGAACAGCGAAGTCGACGACTTCTTCTGTTAATTGTTCAATCTGTGAAAAAGCATTAAATTTTAAATTTTCACGTATTCTTTGACTGATGACTTCTTGGTCTTCGGAGTAGTATTGCTGAAAAGCGCCTCTTTGAAAATACCGGAGAACTTCTCGATAGGTCTCACGGCTGAGTCCAGTGAAATGACGACTGAGTAAAAGATAATCTTCCATTTTGATTGGACTCTTTTTATCTGTTTTTTTCTGGAAACGTTGTTGAAATCCTTGATGCTATCTTAATAAATCAACAATAAAATACATAATAAAGAAATCGTGTTCATAACTGTTATCCATACTAATAATATTTAATTGGCATTGATTACGACGCATTAATTGTTTGATTTCCTGCTTATCTAATTGATAAGGCAATTCATAATGACCATAATACATTAAAAAGAAAAAGGTTGTAAAAATACGTAAAGGCAATTCTTCTGTTTGGCTAGTTAATTGATAGCCTTGATCAACGATAACGCGAAGAGAGTAAGTTTCCAAGACCTGATTACACTGCTTCAATTTTCGAGCAAAAGAAGAGCGACTAATATTGATGGTATCGCAATAATATTCGATGGTTTTGCCAGGATTTTGGATAAACTCATGGAGCAATTGGGTGGTCGTTGACGTTTTTGCCATATCCGTCAGCACGTTTAAATATAAGGACACATTAAAGTTTTCTAAACGATAGCCTAATTTATGCGATGTTTTAATGGTTAAACTTTCGCCCCAACGCTGTTTAATCTCCTCAATATAACGAATAAAAGTAGACTCAGAACTACCAATATATTTTGCAAGTTCTTTTTTAGTCATCCATTTATCAGAAATGGATAAGACACGAATGATTTCTTCCATTTTCCGATAATTTTTTTCTAAAAACCTAATCATATTGTTTCCTCCCAAGTCCTTTACTTTAATGAAACAATCATCGAAACAATAACGCAATTTCAGAAATGAAACCGCTTGGTATGAAAGCTGGTGTGATTTAATGAGCTCCTTCTCTGTATAATAATTATCAGATTAGAATAATGAAATTTTACGTGCTAGGCAATTCTAATTTAACTGTTAATTCATAAAAGAAAGGAGAGAACAGACATTAAATTACTAAAGAAATTTGGGGTTTTCGGCGTAGTCTTTTTACTTGTCTCATCCTATTTCATACCGCTCATTGGCTATGCAGAAACAGCCAAAGAAGTTGAAATTACATCCGCTCAAATGATAACAGATGAGAATGATAAAACGAATATTAATATCGAGTTAAATCTTCTCAACCAAACAGAGCAGCCATTACAACGAGAAATTCAATTGAAAAATGCACAGTTCATGGATACTGCTGTAATTGAAAAAGACGGATATTCTTACCAAGTGACTAATGGTACGCTTTATCTGACTTTGGACGCACAAGTAAAAAAGCCGGTACAGCTTTCGTTAGCTGTTGAGCAAAGTTCGCTTCAAACAGCTCAGCCACCTAAGTTATTGTATGAAAACAACGAATATGATGTTTCAGTTACTTCTGAAAAAATAACAGTAGAGGATTCTGCTAAAGAATCAACTGAACCAGAAAAAATAACTGTACCAGAAAATACGAAAGAAACTAACAAAAATGATTCGGCTCCAGAAAAAACAGAACAGCCGACCGCAACAGAAGAGGTAACCAATCCATTTGCAGAAGCAAGAATGGCGCCAGCTACTTTGAGAGCGAATCTGGCACTACCTTTAATTGCACCACAATACACGACGGATAATTCTGGTGCTTATCCGACAGCTAATTGGCGGCCCACAGGCAATCAAAATGTGCTAAACCATCAAGGGAATAAAGACGGTAGTGCACAATGGGACGGCCAAACGAGTTGGAATGGGGACCCTACTAATCGCACAAATTCTTATATTGAGTATGGCGGTACAGGAGACCAAGCCGATTATGCCATCCGAAAATATGCTAGAGAAACAACAACACCAGGGCTTTTTGATGTATATCTTAATGTGCGTGGGAATGTTCAGAAAGAAATCACGCCATTGGATTTGGTCTTAGTCGTTGACTGGTCCGGTAGTATGAATGAAAACAATCGGATTGGTGAAGTACAAAAAGGAGTGAACCGTTTTGTTGATACATTGGCAGATAGCGGTATTACCAATAACATCAACATGGGCTATGTTGGCTACTCAAGTGACGGTTATAATAACAACGCCATTCAAATGGGACCGTTTGATACAGTCAAAAATCCAATTAAAAATATTACGCCAAGTAGCACTAGAGGAGGAACTTTCACTCAAAAAGCATTAAGAGATGCTGGTGATATGTTAGCAACGCCAAATGGACATAAGAAAGTTATTGTACTTTTAACGGATGGCGTCCCAACCTTCTCTTATAAAGTGAGTCGAGTTCAAACAGAGGCGGATGGTCGCTTTTACGGGACACAATTTACGAATCGACAAGACCAACCAGGTAGCACTTCTTATATCTCTGGTAGCTATAATGCGCCAGATCAAAACAATATCAATAAACGAATTAACAGTACGTTTATCGCCACGATAGGTGAGGCAATGGCCTTAAAACAACGTGGGATTGAAATACATGGATTGGGCATTCAATTGCAAAGCGATCCACGAGCTAATTTATCTAAACAACAAGTTGAAGATAAAATGCGCGAGATGGTGTCAGCCGATGAAAATGGAGACCTTTATTATGAATCCGCGGATTATGCACCAGACATTTCTGATTATTTAGCGAAAAAAGCCGTTCAGATTTCAGGAACGGTTGTAAACGGAAAAGTAGCTGATCCAATTGCTGAACCTTTTAAATACGAGCCAAATACATTATCAATGAAAAGTGTGGGTCCTGTTCAGGTTCAAACATTACCAGAAGTGTCGCTAACAGGCGCTACAATTAATAGTAATGAGATTTATTTGGGTAAAGGGCAAGAAATTCAAATTCATTATCAAGTACGTATTCAAACAGAGTCAGAAAACTTCAAACCTGATTTTTGGTATCAAATGAATGGTCGGACAACGTTTCAGCCATTAGCCACGGCCCCTGAAAAAGTTGATTTTGGGGTTCCTTCTGGAAAAGCACCTGGCGTGAAGTTAGACGTGAAAAAAATCTGGGAAGAGTATGATCAAGACCCAACAAGTCGGCCAGATAATGTGATTTATGAAATTAGTAGAAAGCAAGTAACTGACACAGCCAACTGGCAAACTGGGTATATTAAATTATCAAAACCAGAAAATGATACCAGCAATAGTTGGGAGCGCAAAAATGTAACCCAACTTTCCAAAACCGCGGATGAAAGCTATCAAGAAGTTCTTGGGCTTCCCCAATACAATAATCAAGGACAAGCTTTCAATTATCAAACAACCCGTGAATTAGCAGTTCCTGGTTACAGTCAAGAAAAAATCGACGATACTACTTGGAAAAACACGAAGCAGTTCAAGCCATTAGATTTAAAAGTAATCAAAAATTCTTCCTCAGGTGAGAAAAACTTAGTGGGAGCCGTCTTTGAATTGAGTGGTAAAAATGTTCAGACAACATTAGTGGACAATAAAGATGGTAGCTATTCCTTGCCAAAAGATGTGCGCCTACAAAAAGGGGAACGCTATACATTAACTGAAGTAAAAGCACCTGCAGGACATGAGTTAGGCAAGAAAACGACTTGGCAAATTGAGGTGAGTGAGCAAGGCAAAGTAAGCATCGATGGACAAGAAGTGACCACCACAAATCAAGTTATTCCATTGGAAATTGAAAATAAATTTTCTTCTTTGCCAATCAGAATTAGAAAATACACCATGCAAAATGGCAAACAAGTGAACTTAGCAGAGGCGACTTTTGCGTTGCAAAGAAAAAATGCTCAAGGAAGTTACCAAACTGTGACAACTCAAAAAACAGATACTGCAGGATTGAGCTATTTTAAAATTAGTGAACCTGGTGAGTATCGAATGGTGGAACAATCAGGACCATTAGGCTACGACACTCTTGCTGGAAATTATGAATTTACTGTTGATAAATATGGGGAAATTCACTATGCAGGCAAAAATATTGAAGAAAATGCGCCAGAATGGACACTGACACATCAAAATCATTTGAAACCTTTTGACTTAACGGTTCATAAAAAAGCCGATAATCAGACGCCACTTAAAGGAGCGAAATTCCGTTTAACAGGACCAGATACGGATATTGAATTACCAAAAGATGGCAAAGAAACGGATACTTTTGTTTTTGAAAACTTAAAACCAGGGAAATATGTCCTAACAGAAACCTTTACGCCAGAAGGATATCAGGGGTTAAAAGAACCAATCGAATTAATAATTCGCGAAGATGGTTCAGTCACGATAGATGGGGAAAAAGTAGCAGATGTTTTAATTTCTGGAGAGAAGAATAATCAAATTACTTTAGATGTTACTAACCAAGCAAAGGTTCCTTTACCTGAAACTGGTGGCATAGGACGCTTGTGGTTTTACTTGATAGCGATTAGTACATTCGTGATAGCGGGTGTTTATCTCTTTATTAGACGACCAGAAGGGAGTGTGTAATCAATGAAAAACGCACGTTGGTTAAGTATTTGCGTCATGCTACTCGCTCTTTTCGGGTTTTCACAGCAAGCATTAGCAGAAGCATCGCAAGCAAGCGTTCAAGTTACGTTGCACAAATTATTGTTCCCTGATGGTCAATTACCAGAACAGCAGCAAAACACAGGGGAAGAGGGAACGCTGCTTCAAAATTATCGGGGCTTAAATGACGTCACTTATCAAGTCTATGATGTGACGGATCCGTTTTATCAGCTTCGTTCTGAAGGAAAAACGGTCCAAGAAGCACAGCGTCAATTAGCAGAAACCGGTGCAACAAATAGAAAACCGATCGCAGAAGATAAAACACAGACAATAAATGGAGAAGATGGAGTGGTTTCTTTTTCATTAGCGAGCAAAGATTCGCAGCAACGAGATAAAGCCTATTTATTTGTTGAAACGGAAGCACCAGAAGTGGTAAAGGAAAAAGCTAGCAACCTAGTAGTGATTTTGCCTGTTCAAGATCCACAAGGGCAATCGTTAACGCATATTCATTTATATCCAAAAAATGAAGAAAATGCCTATGACTTACCACCACTTGAAAAAACGGTACTCGATAAGCAACAAGGCTTTAATCAAGGAGAGCACATTAACTATCAGTTAACGACTCAGATTCCAGCGAATATTTTAGGATATCAGGAATTCCGTTTGTCAGATAAGGCGGATACAACGTTGACACTTTTACCAGAATCAATTGAGGTAAAAGTGGCTGGAAAAACAGTTACTACAGGTTACACACTGACGACGCAAAAGCATGGATTTACGCTTGATTTTTCAATTAAAGACTTACAAAACTTTGCAAATCAAACAATGACTGTGTCGTATCAAATGCGTTTAGAAAAGACCGCTGAACCTGACACTGCGATTAACAACGAAGGACAATTAGTCACGGACAAACATACCTTGACTAAAAGAGCCACAGTTCGTACAGGCGGCAAGTCTTTTGTCAAAGTTGATAGTGAAAATGCGAAAATCACCTTGCCAGAGGCTGTTTTTATCGTCAAAAATCAAGCGGGGGAATACCTCAATGAAACAGCAAACGGGTATCGTTGGCAAAAAGAAAAAGCATTAGCTAAAAAATTCACGTCTAATCAAGCCGGTGAATTTTCAGTTAAAGGTTTAAAAGATGGCCAGTACTTCTTGGAAGAAATCTCTGCACCAAAAGGTTATCTTCTGAATCAAACAGAAATTCCTTTTACGGTGGAAAAAAATTCTTACGCAACGAACGGACAACGAACAGCACCGTTACATGTAATCAATAAAAAAGTAAAAGAGTCAGGCTTCTTACCAAAAACAAATGAAGAACGTTCTATTTGGTTGACGATTGCAGGCCTGCTAATCATTGGGATGGTAGTCATTTGGCTATTTTATCAAAAACAAAAAAGAGGAGAGAGAAAATGAAGCAATTAAAAAAAGTTTGGTACACCGTTAGTACCTTGTTACTAATTTTGCCACTTTTCACGAGTGTATTAGGGACAACAACTGCATTTGCAGAAGAAAATGGGGAGAGCGCACAGCTCGTGATTCACAAAAAGAAAATGACGGATTTACCAGATCCGCTTATTCAAAATAGCGGGAAAGAAATGAGCGAGTTTGATAAATATCAAGGACTGGCAGATGTGACGTTTAGTATTTATAACGTGACGAGCGAATTTTACGAGCAACGAGCGGCAGGCGCAAGCGTTGATGCAGCTAAACAAGCTGTCCAAAGTTTAACTCCTGGGAAACCTGTTGCTCAAGGAACCACCGATGCAAATGGGAATGTCACTGTTCAGTTACCTAAAAAACAAAATGGTAAAGATGCAGTGTATACCATTAAAGAAGAACCAAAAGAGGGTGTAGTTGCTGCTACGAATATGGTGGTGGCGTTCCCAGTTTACGAAATGATCAAGCAAGCAGATGGTTCCTATAAATATGGAACAGAAGAATTAGCGGTTGTTCATATTTATCCTAAAAATGTGGTAGCCAATGATGGTAGTTTACATGTGAAAAAAGTAGGAACTGCTGAAAATGAAGGATTAAATGGCGCAGAATTTGTTATTTCCAAAAGCGAAGGCTCACCAGGCACAGTAAAATATATCCAAGGAGTCAAAGATGGATTATATACATGGACAACGGATAAAGAACAAGCAAAACGCTTTATTACTGGGAAAAGTTATGAAATTGGCGAAAATGATTTCACAGAAGCAGAGAATGGAACGGGAGAATTAACAGTTAAAAATCTTGAGGTTGGTTCGTATATTTTAGAAGAAGTAAAAGCTCCAAATAATGCAGAATTAATTGAAAATCAAACAAAAACACCATTTACAATTGAAGCAAACAATCAAACACCTGTTGAAAAAACAGTCAAAAATGATACCTCTAAAGTTGATAAAACAACACCAAACTTAGATGGTAAAGATGTGGCAATTGGAGAAAAAATTAAATATCAAATTTCTGTAAATATTCCATTGGGGATTGCAGACAAAGAAGGCGACGCTAATAAATACGTCAAATTCAATTTAGTTGATAAACATGATGCAGCCTTAACTTTTGATAACGTGACTTCTGGAGAGTATGCCTATGCGTTATATGATGGGGATACAGTGATTGCTCCTGAAAATTATCAAGTGACTGAACAAGCAAATGGCTTCACTGTCGCCGTTAATCCAGCGTATATTCCTACGCTAACACCAGGCGGCACACTAAAATTCGTTTACTTTATGCATTTAAATGAAAAAGCAGATCCTACGAAAGGCTTTAAAAATGAGGCGAATGTTGATAACGGCCATACCGACGACCAAACACCACCAACTGTTGAAGTTGTGACAGGTGGGAAACGTTTCATTAAAGTCGATGGCGATGTGACAGCGACACAAGCCTTGGCGGGAGCTTCCTTTGTCGTCCGTGATCAAAACAGCGACACAGCAAATTATTTGAAAATCGATGAAACAACGAAAGCAGCAACTTGGGTGAAAACAAAAGCTGAAGCAACTACTTTTACAACAACGGCTGATGGATTAGTTGATATCACAGGGCTTAAATACGGTACCTATTATTTAGAAGAAACTGTAGCTCCTGATGATTATGTCTTGTTAACAAATCGGATTGAATTTGTGGTCAATGAACAATCATATGGCACAACAGAAAACCTAGTTTCACCAGAAAAAGTACCAAACAAACACAAAGGTACCTTACCTTCAACAGGTGGCAAAGGAATCTACGTTTACTTAGGAAGTGGCGCAGTCTTGCTACTTATTGCAGGAGTCTACTTTGCTAGACGTAGAAAAGAAAATGCTTAATTTCTAGCATCACCGAAGAAATTTTTAGAAAAACAAAGAGGTCGGAACAGAAGTGTTTAGCTCCGAGAACTCTCAAGGACAAAACTGCGACGAGTCTTTGACGAGAAAACACCTTAGAAGTTGTTGAGATCGGAGCAACGCGTAGCGTTGATTCTGTTTCCGCCGTTTATCAGTTTTTAAGCCTGGGCCAATCACTGTCCCAGGCTTTCATGCTTTATTTTTAAGGAGGAAGCAATGAAGTCAAAAAAGAAACGTCGTATCATTGATGGTTTTATGATTCTTTTACTGATTATTGGAATAGGTGCATTTGCGTATCCTTTTGTTAGCGATGCATTAAATAACTATCTGGATCAACAAATTATCGCTCATTATCAAGCAAAAGCAAGCCAAGAAAACACCAAAGAAATGGCTGAACTTCAAGAAAAAATGGAAAAGAAAAACCAAGAATTAGCGAAAAAAGGCAGCAATCCTGGATTAGATCCTTTTTCTGAAACGCAAAAAACAACGAAAAAACCAGACAAATCCTATTTTGAAAGTCATACGATTGGTGTTTTAACCATTCCAAAAATAAATGTCCGTTTACCAATTTTTGATAAAACGAATGCATTGCTATTGGAAAAAGGAAGCTCCTTGTTAGAAGGAACCTCCTATCCTACAGGTGGTGCGAATACACATGCGGTCATTTCAGGCCATCGTGGTCTCCCTCAAGCCAAATTATTTACAGATTTGCCAGAATTAAAAAAAGGCGATGAATTTTATATCGAAGTCAATGGGAAGACGCTTGCTTATCAAGTAGATCAAATAAAAACCGTTGAACCAACTGATACAAAAGATTTACACATTGAGTCTGGCCAAGATCTCGTCACTTTATTAACTTGCACACCGTATATGATAAACAGTCATCGGTTATTAGTTCGAGGACATCGTATCACATATCAACCAGAAAAAGCAGCAGCGGGGATGAAAAAAGTGGTACAACAACAAAATTTACTATTATGGACATTACTTTTAATTGCCTGTGCGTTAATTATTAGCGGCTTCATTATCTGGTACAAGCGACGGAAAAAGACGACCAGAAAGCATGGAAATTAACGATTCGTATAATAAAAGTGACTATGTTTTTATTTTTTTAAACCCTTTACGTAGTAAATCAATGACCAAACCTAAGCAAAAATAAGTACAAAAATGAAGCCCAGAAGAAATCAACATTCTGGTTGTTAAAGGCTGCTGGGAATAATAAGTATCCAGCACAGGCGTTTGGTGAATAATAGAAAAACCTAGAAAATCTGTAAGGGCCAATAGAAATCCCTTACTATCATATCCAGAAAACCAAAGTAGTATGACGAAAAGGCTAAACATACTAAAAAAAAGAGTAAAAAAATAGCTTTTCAATTTTTAATCCTCCTTATCGTGCATAATTGAACCAGAGAAACAGAAGTATTAACGAAATAACTAAAAGAGCAAGCCCTGAATAAAAAGCGACAAAGGGCCAATCAATCGACTGTTTAAATTCCTGCCAAGTTTGGATTTTTCTGTTTTTTTTCGCGCTATCCTCAAGCGTGAGTAAATAATTCAATAGTAAGAGGAGCAGCAACACCGTGAAATCATTTGTGGTAAAAAGCACATGTAAAAATAGAATGACAAAGACAACACGGGATAACACTCGATTCCGCAAAATTAAAAATAACTTAGCACGCATAATAAACCACCATTTCTTATCAGAGATAATGAATCTGTTTTTGTCTACTCTTTAGTTATATCATAAAATTCTTAATAATGAAAAAATGATTCGAGAAAATAATTGAAAAAAAGTTTTTTTCCTGAATCATTATTTTCGTAAATAAAGAATAAACGTGTTACTCTTGGCTTATCAAATTTGGAAGGAGTGTTAAAAATGAAATATCTGGATATTATTGCTTTAATTTTATTGATTGTCGGAGGTTTAAACTGGTTATTAGTTGGTGCATTTAATTTTGATTTAGTTGCAACAATTAGTGGCGGTGCAACCACACCATTAGCAAAAATTATCTATATTATTGTCGGAATTTGTGCGATTTATTCTATTAAGTTTTTAGCTCCTTTGTTCCGCGAACCATAGGATTGATTTAAAAGATTTAGATAACGTGAAGTTATTTTGACTTAGCAATTGAGAGTTTCCTTGAAAAAGGGGACTCTTTTTTTATTTTCTATATTCGTTTCAGAAGGTTTAGACAAGCTCAAAAAATATTTCAAGAGAGCTGCGTTGTTTTCAAAATAGAACCTAGCATTACCTCGAACGTACCTCAAATAACCTGTGTCTTTTTTTGAATCATTAGTTCAAATTGATGTGATCACTAGTGAGAAAAATCAGCTCTAGGATATATAGGAAAATATAAGCATCAAATAGGGATTTTGATGATAAATTATCTTTTTCCTTGTTATGATTATAACAAGGAAAAGAAAGTAGGGATTTATTTATGGAATTACAGGTGACAAAAAAGGCTAAATTTTTTTGTTTGGCGATGGCATTACTAATGACATTAGGCATTTTTATCAGCGCTGGAACAAGTGTTTATGCATCTGACCAGCTAGAGGATTCAGAAGTTGAGGCTGTAGCAAAAGGACTGGAAGAAATGTATGCGAATGGAGTGACGGAAGATAACTTTAAAAACTATGTCAAAAATAATTTTGCTCAGCAAGAGATTTCTTCAGTTGAGGAAGAGTTAAATGTAAATATTTCTGATGCTTCAACAGTAGTTCAAGCACGTTTTAATTGGAATGCATTAGGAAGTTGCGTTGCTAACAAAATCAAAGATGAGTTTTTTGCAATGATTAGTATCAGTGCAATTGTAAAAGCTGCACAAAAGAAAGCCTGGAAAGAATTAGCAGTGACTGTATTACGCTTCGCTAAAGCCAATGGTTTAAAGACGAATGCTATTATTGTAGCTGGACAACTAGCTTTATGGGCAGTTCAATGTGGGCTAAGCTAATGAATTTAAAAGATCATGTTACGGAAATAGTAATTACTTTTATCATCGCTTTTGTGTATACTTGGATAGATTCAGGAGAAATTGAAATCTTAAAAACTCTTTTGATAACAATAATATTTTTAGCCATGTTCTATGCAATACCCAAAATCACCAATAGAAAAAGAAAATGAAGTGGTTTTAGAAAGATAATGTGGTAGGAAGTGTAAGAGGAGGTAACGAGCCTTCTCTTGCTTATAGAAAAAAAGAGCAAAAACCTTTATTTTATAAGGTTTTTGCTCTTTTTTGTTTTTCTCTACTTTTCTAAAAATGGAGACGGCGGGAGTCGAACCCGCGTCCAAACATATTGCCACTTAAATCTCTACGTTCATAGACACTCGTTTAAAGGTTCGCTTTACAGCGTGCCGAGTGACAGGCATTCTGTATTGCTAGTCTGGTAAGCTCTTCTAAATTTTACAGACGGAAAAATTTAGCGTATCCCACTTCGATTAGGACCCTGACCCGAGCACATGGGCGATGCCGGGAGGATCTTCGCTAGCTGGTTTTTAGGCAGCTAAAGCGAAAGAATTGTTTTCGTTTTTAGCAGTTATATTTAACTGTAACGTTTTAACGTAGCCGTAACCTACGAAACGCAATTCAAGCTCAACTATGCCTGTCGAATCCGTAACGCCCCCGAAATAACATAAGTATCCCTTGATACTTATCAAAGTATAGCATAAATTCCTTGTTTTTTCAAAGAGTAGGATAACACTCTGTTAGATATTCATAAAAAGAGGAAGGATGGACCG
Organism: Enterococcus sp. DIV0358; assembly: GCF_051713465.1. Taxonomy (NCBI): domain Bacteria; kingdom Bacillati; phylum Bacillota; class Bacilli; order Lactobacillales; family Enterococcaceae; genus Enterococcus; species Enterococcus sp. DIV0358. The sequence continues at coordinate 987,410 of NZ_JBIOPX010000001.1, forward strand.
TAACTCAGTTCATCCTTCCTCTTTTTATGCAAGTGTGTGGGTATGTTTTGTAATCCATTGTTGCAAACGGATATTCAACCAAAAACCATAAATTCCTAAAGTAATTATAGTTAATAAAAGCCATTTAATCCAATGACCGAATAATTGCATAGCTGTACCGTCAAAATAAAGGCGTTTACCATCAATAACGGTATGCTTGATTTTCCAGTTGTACATCATACAAATTCCCCAAGGTGCGCAAATGCCTAATGTAAAGACAGTAATCAAGGTTGCTAAAATTGAAGTCCCGATATACGTGGCTAAACCACCGTCAAAATATGAATTTTTCATTCTTTTCCTCCTTATCTCATAACTTTTATTATAACAAGAATAAATGGCCGGGGAAACAAAATGAGGATGAAATAAGTATTTTTATTCATTATTGATGTGAAATATGTTATTTATGCAACTCAAACTTGGCAGCATTAGATATTTTGTAACAAATGTTATCTAATGTAACTACCATAATAAAACGTTTTCCTTAGGAAGTGAATTAGAAATTTAAAAAAAAGGCTACTTAAATGAGCATTAATATTGTACGAGACATATCTTTTTGCTATTGTCAACTTCTGAAAAAGACCACTAAGTGGAAAAAATAAGAGAAAAGAAGGGTGAATAATTTTTTATGACAAAAAGTGTAAAATTTTTAGTGTTACTGTTGGTAATGATTCTACCAATTGCGGGGGCGTTATTGATTGGTCCAATTTCGTTTGGCGCCGAATTGAGCAAAAGTTCAATCGTTGACAAAGTAGAATTAGATCACACTACTTTATATCAAGGGGAGATGACCTCCATTAAAGTATCTTTTAGTGACAAAGAAAATCAGAAAATAAAACCTGGAGATACTATTACTTTAACTTTACCAGACGCACTAGTTGGAATGACCGAGAACGATGGTTCACCACGAAAAATCAATTTAAATGGTTTAGGGGAAGTTTTTATCTATAAAGATCATGTTGTAGCAACATTTAACGAAAAAGTTGAATCTTTACATAATGTGAATGGGCATTTTTCTTTCGGGATTAAAACGCTTATCACCAATAGTTCGCAACCGAATGTGATAGAAACGGATTTCGGAACAGCAACGGCGACTCAACGTTTGACGATTGAAGGAGTGACTAACACAGAGACTGGCCAAATTGAGCGAGACTATCCGTTTTTTTATAAAGTAGGCGATTTGGCTGGAGAGTCAAATCAAGTACGTTGGTTTTTAAATGTGAACCTCAATAAATCCGATGTCACTGAAGATATTTCAATTGCGGATCGACAAGGAAGTGGTCAACAATTAAATAAAGAGAGTTTTACATTTGATATTGTGAATGACAAAGAAACTAAATATATTTCACTTGCCGAGTTTGAGCAACAAGGTTATGGCAAAATTGACTTCGTAACAGATAATGACTTTAATTTACGTTTTTATCGGGATAAAGCACGCTTTACTTCCTTTATCGTCCGTTACACTTCGACAATCACAGAAGCAGGCCAACATCAAGCAACATTTGAAAATAGTTATGACATCAATTATCAACTAAACAATCAAGACGCAATGAATGAAAAAAATACATCACAGGTTAAAAATGTTTTTGTAGAAGGCGAGGCAAGCGGCAATCAAAATGTGGAAATGCCAACAGAAGAAAGTCTAGACATTCCTTTAGAGACAATAGAAGAATGGGAACCAAAGACACCTACTTCGGAACAGGCAACAGAAACAAGTGAAAAGACAGACACAACAGAAACCGCAGAAAGCAGCCAACCAGAAGTTCATGTTTCACCAACAGAAGAAGAAAATCCAGATGAAAGTGAAACACTAGGCACGATTGAGCCAATCCTACCTGAAAAACCAAGCGTAACAATTGAAGAGAATGGCACAACGGAAACTGCAGAAAGCAGTCAACCAGAAGTCCATGTGTCGCCAACGGAAGAAGAAAATCCAGATGAAAGTGAAACGTTAGGCACGATTGAGCCAATCATGCCTGAAAAACCAAGCGTAACAACTGAAGAGAATGGCACAACAGAAACTGCAGAAAGCAGCCAACCAGAAGTTCATGTGTCGCCAACGGAAGAAGAAAATCCAGATGAAAGTGAAACGTTAGGCACGATTGAGCCAATCATACCTGAAAAACCAAGCGTAACAACTGAAGAGAATGGCACAACAGAAACCGCAGAAAGCAGCCAACCAGAAGTTCATGTCTCGCCAACAAAAGAAATTACTACAACTGAGAAAAAACAGCCATCCACAGAAACAACTGTGGAGACAAATAAAACTATTACATCAAAAAATCAACCACAAATACTAAACGCTCCATTAAACACATTGAAAAATGAAGGAAGCCCACAGTTGGCTCCCCAACTGCTTAGTGAACCAATTCAAAAATTAAATGAAGCAAACGGGCAACGAGAACTTCCCAAAACAGGCACAACAAAAACACCGTTTATGCTAATAGCAGGAATACTGGCAAGTACATTTGCCGTTTTAGGTGTAAGTTATCTACAAATCAGAAAGAATTAACAATAGAAAAGCCATCCAGCTTTCGCTGGGGGGCTTTTCTATTATCTGGAGATAAATTGCTGATAGGCGCCAATCAAAAACTATGCTACAGTAAGGTATGTATTGCTCGAAAAGGAGGGAGTAAATGACTAAAAAAATATGGTCGCACTTTCAGAAAAGCTTCACTTGGTACATTTTGATTGGTGTGATTGTTTCATTATGTAGTGCTTTAGCAATTTATTTTTTTCAACAGTTGTTAGATCATTATCAAAAAAGTTTCCAACTAGGGTTGTTAGTAGCGTATGGAACGACAATTATTTTAATTCCGCTATTGTCTTACTGTGAACAGAAACCGAAAGCTTACTTAACTAATGGCATCTATTTCTATTTGAAGAAATTAAGTTTAATAAAAATTAGCAAGATTTCCTATGAAGAATATCTAAAACTGGGAGCGGGAGCTTTACTACAAAAAGTAGAAGTTGGTGCAGCAGCTGGGAGAAATATCCACTTGAATTTTTATGGACGCTTATTTCGAGAGCTAATTCCAGAGACGTTATTTAATTTATTTTTCATAGCATTGATTGATAAAAAATTACTGCGAGCAATTCTAATTGGTTATGTGATTGTATTTATTTTAACCAAAATACTTTTGAAAACGCTACAAAAAATGAAAGAAAAAACACTTATTTCTGAAGAAGCAATGAATGCTACTTTGATACGAGGGATGACAGAACTATTAACTTTTAGAATTAATCGAAAATATAAAAAAGAGATTGAAAATTACGCGTTAATGGCAGAGGAAAATAGTCAAAATATAACAAAAATGACTATGATCCATGAATTTTTCTTTGGCTTTTTTGCTTTGTTAGTCGCACTTATCAAAGTAAGTATTGTCGTACTTAGTTTTACTAACGTCGTGACGTTAAGTTTAGGTGGACTTGTAGCGATAGTGATGTATATCGATCGAATTTATACGCCGATAGCCATATTTAATGTTTTATTTGTTCAATATAATTTGGATAAAGTAGCCTATCAGCGCTTGGAAGATTTTTATAAAAAAGAAGATGATCCTGACTTAGCGGTTTCGGGCAAAGCGTTACCTGAAATTCAAACAATTTCATTAAAAGATGTGTGTTTTAGCGTAGATAGTCAAACGATTATGTCCCAACAAAATCGACAATTTTCAATGAATAAAATCTATGGCTTGATTGGAAAAAGTGGGACAGGCAAATCTACCCTGATTAAATTGATTTTAGGATTATTGAAGCCGACAGAGGGGACAGTTTATGTGAATCAATTTCCTCTAACACAATTTAATTTGGAAGATTATTATGAAAAAGTTTTTTATTTATCTCAAGATGTGCCAATATTTCAAGGAACGTTGAAAGAAAATATTGTATTGAATCAAGAAATTTCTGATGACCAAGTAATTGAAGCTATGTATCGTTTTCAGTTGGGGGAACTTTATGAACGGTTACCGGAAGGCTTAAACACTATTGTGAGTGAAAAAGGAATGAATTTTTCTGGTGGCGAGAAACAACGGATTGCTTTCACACGCTTAGCATTTACACAAGCAGAGATCCTTATTTTAGATGAGGCGACTTCTGCATTGGACGAAAAGACCGAAGAAAAAGTGTTACGAGAAGTACAAAAATTTACCCACAATAAGTTGACTATTTTGGTTACTCATCGACCTAAAACCCTGCGATTTGTAGATGAAATTATTGATTTAAATGAGTGAACTTGTTAGCTCTTTGGCGCTTCTTTTGCTACACTTTTTATAAGAATTGAGAGAAAGGGGCAACTATTGATGAATAATAATGAGCAAGAATTAGCGGAATTTTGGGATGAATTTGCAGAAGAATATGAAGAAATTCAACAAGAATCGCCATTTCCAATTGCCCGAGAATTACGTGATTTCTTGGTCCAAGAAGGTCTTTTTCCGTGTCAGACATTTCTGGATATTGCAGGTGGGACAGGACGATACTTACCTTTTTTTCAAGAGCAAGTCACGGAGTATACGCTAGCCGATATTTCTCAGAGAATGTTGGAGATCGCGGAAGCAAAAGCACCAAGCAACGTTGTTTTTCTTCACCAAAGCCAAGAAAGACTGATTGAGACTGGGAAAAAATTTCAAGTCGTTTTTTCAGCGATGAACCCTGCTTTGGATACGCCGGAAAAAGTTAATGCATTGTGCCAATTAAGTGAGAAATGGTGTCTTATATTTCGGCTAGTGGAAGAGCAAGATTCGTTATTTTCTCCTTTTGAGCAAGAGAGCAACCCGCAGTTAAATTGGATGGCAAAATACAAAGCATTTCTAAAAAAAGAACAGCGACCTTTTTTCACAAAAAAATTTTTCTTTGAAGCATCAGAAACTATTTCAAAAGACTTTTTCCGCAACTATTTTGAAGAACAATGGTCAGTTACAATTTTAGAACAACGCGTACAAGAAATTTTTGGTTCTCATGAAATTAAACAAAATCAGCGTACCATTATTTATGAATTAATTGTTATTCCATGTAAAAAAACAACCAGCGATGACTAATTATCGCTGGTTGTTTTTCGGTTATTTAATTGTGCGAAAGCTTTTTCTGGAATCTCTTTTTTATCAATTTTGACAGGAGATTGGATGATTCTTTTTTTACTAATGGTTGCTTCTATGTAAGCATTTGGTTCCAAAGGTTGCGGATTTTTGTCTGTCCGTTCGTAATCCATGACTTGTGTTTTTCCATTACTTTTAACAAAAGTTAGTCGATAGTGTAAAGAATATTGACCATCTATGCTTTTTTGATTGTCATCTACTGTTTGTTTTCGTTCAGGAATTTCTAGAGGAACTTGTGCATAGGCTTTTTCACCCTTATATGTATCTGCATAATAACGATAGCCTGTATAACCACCAACAATCAATAAGCCAATAAATAAAATAGCGCCGATTTTTTTCATTTTTTCTCCTCCTAACAATTTACAAAAATAGCATAGCAAAAGAAGAAGGAGATGGAACATCGAAAAAACGAACAGTTCTCTTACAAAACTGTTCGTTTTTTCAGTCTATTTAGCTTTCATCAGAGAGTAGAAAGGAATCATTTTTCTTACGATAACTAAAGAAAATAACAAAGTACAATAGGCCTGTTAAAAGAGTAACGCCTAACGAATTTGTAAATAAGATGCCAATAAAGATGAGTCCTAAAATGATTAAAGCAAGGAGATTAATACTTTTTTCAAAGAGAGACCCTCGTTTTAAAGAAAGAACAAACGCCGCAGCGCTAATTAAAATCCAAATTAGCAAGACAGTGTAAGAGAGAGAACCGGCTAAGTAACCAAATAATTCATCGCCAACAAAATAAGAAAGAATAACGCCCAGATATAAAACACTGGCGCAGAAGAAAACTGAACGTTGAGGTACTTGGTGCTTGTTTAAAACCGCAAGTTTACTCATGGGTCCTTTTTTATCTTTTAAGCGAAAATATAAAAGGCGAGAAGAGGCGTATACTCCAGAATTAATAGAAGAAAACAAGGCTAAAATAATCACAAAATTTACGATGTCAGCAGCAAAAGGAATATTCATTTTTTCAAAAACCATAACAAATGGACTCACCGTTGTGCCTGCTAATGTATTCCAAGGGAAAATAATCAAAAGTAAGAATAATGGAATGATATAGAAGGAAATAATCCGTCCCATCACACCACGAATCGCTTTAGGAATGGCTTTTTTAGGATCATCTGCTTCACTGACAGTAATCGCAATTAATTCTGAACCGCCATAAGAATAAATAACTACTAATAAAGAATTAACAATACCTTTCATGCCATGTGGGGCGAAGCCACCATGATCGGTGATACTTTGTAAAGTAGGGAAGACACCACTGCCTAGCATTTGTTGTCCCACCAGATAAACACCAAAAATAATTAACAAAATGATGACACTAATTTTAGCAAACGCCAACCAATATTCTGTTTCTGCAAATAAACGAACCGAGTAAAGATTGATGAGCGTCGTTAAAATAGCTAAAATGAAAACAAAAAACCAAGCAGGAATATTAGGAAACCAAAGTTGTAAAAAGGAAGCTGCGGCAACCGCTTCTGCGATAATATTAATTGTCCACATGGAATAATAAACCCAATCAATAAAGTCAGCAGAATGTGCACCTAAAAATGGTCGAACTAAGCCAGACAAACCATGATGTGTGTCTCCGCCATCTAAAACAAGTTTTCCTAAACCACTCATGACGATGAAGAGAACAGCACCGCCAATTAGAAAGGCGATTAAAACAGAAGGACCAGCAATACCAATTGCTTCGCCACTTCCTTTAAAAAGACCTGCGCCAATCGCTCCCCCTAAGGCTAACATCGTAATGTGGCGCGAGCTTAATTGTTTTTTTAAGGTTGTTTGTTGTGTTTCACTCATAGGATTCTCCTTTAATTGAAAAAAATAATATGAAAATAACTTTCTTTATTATATACAATTTTCTGACAATTACAACTATTCTGTCAATGAAAATGAAAAAATAAGTGAAAAATATTATGAAAATAAAAAAATCGAGCAATTTAAGTGATTAAAATCGCTCAATTTTTTTATTAATTTTTATTTTTTAATAGAGTCATAATTGTTAATGGAACAGTAATGACTACATAGCCGATGATACTAGCCACTACTAAATAAGCTATAGGACTCGAGAAATTAAATAAGTCCGTTAAAAGTATTGCGACAATCATTGAAATAGCATAACAAATGAATAATTGAATAAACCGCTTTGCAGACAAAAAATCACCTCTTCCTAATTAGTTAAAGTCTCTTTTCAATCATTTAGTATACACCTGAAAAGAAGAATAAACTATCATTAATTAAAAGAAAAAGTGAAACAACTAGCGGATTTTTTGTTCAGCTGATTATCTTAAGAATTAGAAAATGGGACATAAGTCATTTCGACTTATGTCCCATTTTCATTTATGACGTTGGCTTCGTGTAAATTGAGAAGTCTCGTCCTCTCTAGTGGTTGGTTTCTGTGTTCGTTGTACGGCTTGCTTTTCCGGCTCGCTCTTTTTTGCAACATCAGTTACAACATTTGGTTTCTGAGAAGGGGGAACGGTTGTTTTTTTGTTTAAAGTTGGCGTAGTTCTTTTTGTTTCTTTCTTTTGTTTCTTTTTATTATTTTTATCATTTCCAGTGACTGTCAAATAGATAATCAGAAAAATCATTAGGATCGTTGCAACAATTAATAGAATAAACATGTTAAATGAAATGAACATGCATGGCCCTCGTTTCTCGTTTTTTCTTAGTTTACCAAAATTTCAAAATTTCGTCACTCTTTTCTTCAGAAAAAACGAATTTCAAAGGGGTTAAAAGAAACTTTTATAAAAAAGCCTCCTTTTTTGTGTGAAAATGCACAAAATTTCTGGAATCGTTTGCTGTTAAAACCAGATACTGGTAAAATAATTATTGTATAAGAATCATTTTAAAAAACGATTTTTGTTACAAATAACGTATTTGTTGAAAAGGCACTGTGAAGTAGTTAGAGACGACAGCCAAGTGACTTTTAATGACAGCCGCCCAATTAATTTCATGGAGCCTTTTCGTAGAAAACGAGGAGGTTATTTTGCGTGAAAGTGAGTATATTTTCGACATGCGTGGTGGATTTACTTTTTCCAAATGTAGGGCAAGCAATGGTAGAGGTTTTGGAACGGTATGGCTGTGAAATGGTTTTACCAACAAGCCAAACGTGTTGTGGTCAGCCAACGTACAATAGTGGCTATGTGACAGAGAGCACGACAACGCTTAAGAATCAAATTGATAGTTTTGACGGTGCCGATTATGTGGTGGGACCTGCGGGGTCTTGTGTCGGCATGATGAAAGAATACCACAAATTTTTAGCAGATGATCCTATTTATGGACCAAAAGCACAACGTTTAGCTGAGCGAACTTATGAGTTTAGTCAGTTTCTTTATCGTGTCTTAGGGGTCAAAGATGTTGGCGCAACGTTACATGGGAAAGCCACTTATCATCGTTCTTGTCATATGACGCGAATTTTAAATGAACGAGAATCGCCTTTTGTTTTGTTAGATCATGTGAAAGGATTAGAAATGATTCCTTTAGGACATCTTGAAAATTGTTGCGGATTTGGCGGAACGTTTTCAGTGAAAATGCCAGCTATTTCTGAACAAATGGTGACGGAAAAAATGAACGATGTGATTGATACAGGCGCAGAAATTTTAATTAGTGCGGATATGGGTTGCCTGATGAATATCGGGGGTAAATTCAATCGTGATGGGAAAAAGATTAAGATTATGCATATTGCAGAAGTCCTTAATCACGAAGTGGATGAATCACGCATGGACCAACCACAAATCATATCGGTAGGGTAAGGGGGAAGAACTGTGGGATTATCAACGAGCAATAAGCCGTTAAGTGAACGAATTGAAGAAAGTAAAAAAGATGTGTTTATGCAAAAGGCTGTCGCCAAAGCACAAGATGCCCAATGGGAGAAACGAGAAGGTGCGCGGGAAGCTTTAGGCAATTGGCCACAATGGCGTGAACTGGGAGAACAAATTCGCCAACATACAATTCAGTATCTGCCTGACTATTTAGAAGAGTTCAGTGATAACGTCGCCAAACGAGGTGGCAAAGTCTTTTTTGCTCAAACCGCCGAAGAGGCCAATGAATATGTGAAACAAGTGGTTCTAGAAAAAAAGGCGAAAAAAATTGTGAAATCTAAATCAATGGTGACGACCGAAGTCGATATTGATCCAATGTTATTGGGATTAGACGATGTCAGTGTGATGGAAACAGACTTGGCGGAATTCATTTTACAAATGGATGACTGGGATGAGCCGTCACATATTGTTTTCCCAAGTATTCATAAAAATCGCGAACAGATTCGTCAGGTTTTTGCGAAAAAATTAGGGTATCAAGGAGATAATGACCCGGTAAATTTGGCACGCTGTGCACGAGAAGTGATGCGCAAATTCTTTTTGGAAGCGGAGATTGGCATTACAGGTTGTAATTTCGCTATTGCGGATAGCGGCTTAATTAACTTAAATACAAATGAAGGAAATGCTGATTTGACCATCAGTATTCCTAAGACACAAATCGTGTTAATGGGAATGGAAAGAATCGTACCAACAATGCGTGAAGCAGAGGTTTTAGATAACCTTTTAGCCAGAAGTGCCGTTGGTCAAAATTTAACAACGTATGTGACGTTTGCCGGGCAAAAAAATGCGGATGAATCCGATGGTCCAGAAGAATTTCACGTGGTCATTTTGGATAACGGACGTTCAAAAGCGTTAGGAACAGCCTTTCAGCCAGTCTTACAGTGTATTCGTTGTGGGTCTTGTCTGAATGTTTGTCCGGTCTATCGCCATATTGGAGGGCACGGTTATGGCTCTATTTATCCAGGACCAATTGGTGCTGTGCTTTCTCCAATTTTAGGTGGATATAAACAGTTTGGGGAATTGCCTTATGCGTCTAGTCTTTGTGGGGCATGTACGGAAACGTGTCCTGTGAAAATTCCATTGCACGAATTATTAATTGAACATCGTAAAGTGATGACCGATGATCTGAAAATGAAACATGGATTCGAAGATTTCCAAATGCGTATGGTAGGTAAAGCCACTGGTTCACCAGCAATGTTTAAAGCAGCCATGAAAGTCGATCATGCTGCAGCGGGCATTTTAAGTAAACAAAAAGAAATTACTGTTGAAAACATGTACAATCATGGGGGCTACCTTGATAAAGGACCAGGGTTAGTAAAAGGTTGGACCGATGTTCGTGATTTGCCAAGACCACCAAAATCTTCAGAAAACTTCAGAAGTTGGTTCAAAAAACATCAAGAAGGTGAAAAAAATGACTAACGAAGCGATTCAAAATCGAGAACCTTTTTTACAAAATCTACGAGAAAAATTAGGCGTAGAAAAACAGCCTGTTTCGGCCCATCCATTTGAGCCAGTTAATCATTTACCAGAAGAACAGTTGGCAGATAAAACACCAGCGGAGCTATTAACGATTGTGAAAGAACGTGTGGAAACGATTCACACGAACTTAGTGGAAACCACACAAGAAAATTTACTGACGACGATTCAGCAAATTGTTGCTGAGTTTGGTGGGGGCAATCTTTTATTGCCAACAGATGCACGTTTTGAAGCCTATGGATTAGCTGATTTAGCTAAGTCATTAGAGGCTGTTTCTGTTAAGCAATGGCAACCTGGAAGTGAGCAACGAGAAGCGAATATTCAAACAGCTGCTCAGGCAAATATTGCGATTGCCTTTGCTGAGTTTTTACTAGCTGAATCAGGAACGATTGTGGTGGAGTCCAATGCGGGACAAGGCAGAGCCTTACATTTTTTACCGAAGCATTACATTTCAATTATACCGTTTAGCAAACTCGTTCCACGTTCGACTCAGCCAGCAGCTTTTTATACAGAAAAAATAGAAAAAGGCGAAAAAATCGGCTCAGCGATTCACTTTATTTCAGGGCCTTCTAATTCAGGAGATATTGAAATGCAACTGGTTGTCGGGTTGCATGGTCCTTTAGAAGTTTGTTACGTGGTTGTGATGGATCGCTAAAACGCTAGAAGCATAATCAATTCAGCCCTTTTTAGAATTGATTATGCTTTTTTTATGAGCAGGATCAAAAAAGTAAGAATCAAATTTGAAAGAAATACGTTTTTTTTCTGACCATTTTGTAAAAAAAGCGTACATAAAAATTAATTGGGTGTTAAGCACTATAGGATTGATTTACTTTGTGGTAGAATATGAGACATAAGATAATAAGGTTTTTGGAGGAATGAGTTTGAAATCAAAAGAATTAATTAAAACAGTCGTCTTTTTTGCCTGTTTAGCTTTGGGTCTGTTTTTACTGAGACAATTTGTATTTACGCCTGTCGTAGTGAGAGGTCATTCAATGGATCCAACGTTAGCAGATGGTGAACGGGTAATTACGTTAAAAAACACAGAAATTAATCGTTTCGATATTATTACTTTCCCAGCGCCAGATGAACCAGATAAAAATTATATTAAACGTGTGATTGGTTTACCTGGAGATACAATTGCGTACAAGGATGATACGTTGTACATCAATGGAAAAGAAGTTGACGAACCCTATTTAGATGAATTTAAAAAAGCCTTAACAGATGGTCAACCTTTGACAGGCGATTTTTCATTAAAAGAAAAAGTACCAGCAGATAGCTACTTTGTTTTAGGTGATAATCGACGGAATTCAAAAGACGGTCGTGTCATTGGTTTTATTCATAAAAAAGATATTTTGGGTGAAGTGAAATTTGTGATGTGGCCATTCTCACGGTTTGGTCCAATACCAGAAGTGTCAAAACAATAAAAGAGACAATGAGTAAAAGAGAAGGACGGAAATGTGTAAAAACAAACACATGTTTCCGTCCTTCTTTTGTGGTAAAATAAAGGCAGTGCAAAGGAAAAGGATGTGAAACCATGAGTGTGCAGTTTATTAGAGGAACCGCCGTGGCAGACTTAGAAGCGCCACTTATACAGGCGACAAAACAATGGCTAGAGGAAGACGCACAGCATGAAGTATTCTATTTAGTCCCGAACCATATTAAGTTTGAGCAAGAAATTCAAGTCTTGCAAAAGTTACGTCAATTACAGACAACTACGTCTGATTCAATAACCAGTACCCGTCTGCAGGTTTTTAGTTTTTATCGTTTGGCTTGGTACTATTTACAACATACACCTTTTTACTCGGCAGATGTTTTATCTGACGCAGGTGCTGCGATGATTTTTCGCAAAATTTTAGTAGAAGCAGAAGAAGAGTTACAAATTTTTAGAGGTGAAATTAACAAGCCTGGCTTTATCCAGCAACTATTTCAGCTTTATCAAGAAATGCGCGAAGGCAATATTGAAATTGCGGAGCTTTATCCATTTTTAGAAAAACAAACGGAGAACCCTAAAGGACAAGATTTACAACTTAAGTTTCAAGATTTAACGTTAATTTTTACGCGATTCCAATTGCAAATGAGTCAGTATGGCTATGAATCAGCGGAGATTATTCAACATTTAAGCGAGTATTTACAAACGGTTGATTTGTCGAATGTTCAATTCGTTATTTCAGGCTATCAGCAGTTTACTGCCAGAGAATTAAAGTTGATTGAAGTACTAATGGCGCAAGCAGGTTCTGTGAAAGTAGGCCTTTTATTGGACAAACAATATCCGCATGACTTACCTGATCCGCGGTCGTTATTTTATGAAGCGGGACAAACCTATCATCAGCTTTATCAACTGGCAAGGCAGAAGCAAATCCCGATTCTTTCAGATTATGTGGAAAAGAAAGAGGTATTAATTACAAATCCAGACTTGCAAGGATTAAACGATTATTGGATTCAATCACAAGAACACCTGCCTCCATTAAGCACATCTGACTGGAGGGGCGATGGCTTATTTCTGTGGCGTGCAGAAAACGTTAAAGAAGAATTAACACATGTTGCAACCGAAATTCGCCGTTTAGTAGTGGAAGAAGGGTATCGGTACAAAGAAATTCAGGTGTTGACTCGTGATTTAGATTGTTATGAAAATTTATTAGAACCGATTTTTGCGGAACACGAGATTCCTGTTTATGTCGACCGAGATATGGCTATGGATCGGCACCCTTTAGTCGAATGGATTGAATCTTTATTTGCTATTCATTCGTACAATTATCGTTATCGCGATGTGCTCCGTTTTTTGAGAACGGAATTATTTATGCCAATGAATCAACTCGCTACTTCTGAAGAAAGCTTGACTGATTGGTTAAACCAACGGAACGCTTGGCGCAGAAAAGTTGATATTACCGAAAATGTAGTCCTGGCATACGGCTATAAAGGTTATTATTGGTCGCAAGAAAAAGATTGGGAATTTATTCGGTATGATTTTGAAGCGGAAGAGCAAGAAGATGTCGCTACGATGGAAGAAGAGTCAAATGCGATTCGTCAATCGCTTCAACGGCTGTTACCTAGTTACTTTCAAGCAATGATAAGTGCCAAAACTGGTTTGGAAGCAGCGACCGTCTTCTATCACTTTTTACTGCAAAGTGGTGTGGCAACACAATTAAAAATGTGGCGCTTACAAGCTATCGAAGCAGGTCAACTAGAAACAGCTCGTAACCATGAACAGACTTGGGATGCATTGATGTCGTTACTAGATGAATACGTCACTGTTTACGGAGAAAGTTCGTTTGATTTTACAACGTTTCAAGAAATATTTGTTAGTGGTTTGGAAGGTTTGCACTATAGTAAAGTGCCGACAGCGATTGACCAAGTACAAGTTCGCGCAATGGATTTAACGCGACCTGGCGCTGCCAAGGTTACTTTTGCTATTGGGATGACGGAAGAAATTTTTCCACAAAAGATTGAAAATAAAACACTATTGTCTGATGAAGAACGTCAGACAATCAATGATACTTTAACGGAAAACCAATATTTACGTGGGACAACCGGACGCAAAATTGCGCAAGAACCGTTTGTTGCGTATCTCGTCTTTTCTTCAGCGCGAGAACGGTTATATTTAACCTATCCAAGTGTTAAAGACACCGCTCAAGAAGTCAAACCGTCTCCTTATTTTAAAAATATCCAAAAAGATTTAAACTTGCCCGTTTTTGAAAAAAATGAAACAACCATTTTCGATGATGAAACGACCAGTTTAGCCCATATTAGTACGTATCGGACGTTAATCGGTGAATTAACGCGTTTGAAAAGACAACGGAAAGAAACGCAAGAAGGATTGTTGCCTTTCTGGTTAAATATGGAAAAAGCACTAATGAACCAACCAATTGCTCCGCTAGCCAAGCAAGTTTTCGAAAGTTTAACGCATCAAAATATTCCTGAAAAGATTGATGAGGTCTTAGCAGAACCTTTATATGGTAAAGATATTTATACATCCGTTTCTCGGATGGAGAGTTTTTATCGGTGTCAATATCAATACTTTTCTCGCTATGGCTTACGTTTGAAAGAAAGAGATGTCTTTGGGCTTTCGCCAGCAGCTACAGGGGAATTTTTCCATGAAGCATTGGATCAGTTCTTTAAATTATTGATTATGAATCAACGGAACTTATCTGAGCTAACCGATCAGGAAGTCAATTTATTGGCGGAGGAAGTGCTAAATAGCATATTAGGGGATGCGCGTTTTTCTGTATTAACGACCTCTAGTCGCATGAACTATATTCGCTATCAATTAAGTCAAACAATTAAAAAAGTCAGTTGGGCGCTGAAACGCCAAAGCCAACGAAGTGGCATGACGACTGTTCAAACGGAAGTGTTATTTGGCCAAATTGCCGCTAAAAAAGGAATTTCTGGTTTGGAATTACCATTAAAAAATCAAGGGAAGATTCATGTTCGGGGAAAAATCGACCGGATTGATCAATTGGTTACACCCGAATCAACCTATTTAGGTGTGATTGATTATAAATCGAGTCACCGTAAATTTAATATGACAGAAGCGTATTACGGCTTAGCCATGCAAATGCTGACGTACTTGGATGTGGCTTTAATGGATGCTGTGCAATTAGTTGGTCAAGAAGCTAAACCTGCTGGCTCACTTTATCTGCATGTACACAATCCTACGTTATCTTATGAAGGCAAAGACGACATTGAACAACAAATGCTTAAAAAATATCAGTTTGATGGTCTTTTGATGAAAGACCCAGATTTATTGGATCATTTAGACACGAGTCTGCAAGCTAAACAAAGTTCGTTGCTGTTTCCAATTGAAGAATCCGCCAAAGAACAAATTAAACCTGGTCGTCGCCAAGAAGATAAATTTGTGACAGAACCAGAATTAGGCGCGTTGCTTTCCCATAACCGAAATAAATTTATTGAAGCGGGAAATCAAATTATTGGCGGCGAAGTTCAACTTAATCCCGCTTATCAAGGCAAGGAACGGATTGCTTGTCGCTATTGTCCGTTTCGAAGTGTCTGTGATTTTGATGTAATGTTAAAAGAAAATAATTATCATCGTATTGAGAATTTATCCAAAGAGGAAATTATGGCGCGCTTGTTAAACAAAGATGAGGAAGGAGCAACCGAAGATGAGTAAAACAATTCCACTACGTCCAGCCAATGAGCAATTCACCGACAGTCAATGGCAAGCGGTGTTTGATGGCGATGAAAATATCTTAGTTTCTGCTTCGGCTGGCTCAGGAAAAACCACTGTTTTAGTCCGCCGTGTCATTGAAAAAGTCAAAAGCGGCGTCGATATCGATCGTCTCTTGATTGTGACGTACACTGAAGCTGCCGCCCGTGAGATGAAAGAACGTATCCAAGTGGCTTTACAAAAGGCAATGAATGAAGAACAAGATCCAGAAAGAAGACGGCATTTTTCTCGTCAAATTGCTCTTTTGCCAACAGCCAATATCAGCACGTTACATGCCTTTTGTTTAACTGTTATTCGTCGTTTTTATTATTTAATTGACATAGATCCGGTTTTTCGGATGTTAACAGATGAAACAGAAACATTGTTATTAAAAGAAGATGTTTGGGATGCATTACGTGAACAATTTTATGCGGAAAATCAAGAAGCGTTTTACCAATTAACAGCGAATTTTTCCAATGACCGTAGTGATGACGGACTCACTAACTTAATTTTTTCTTTTTATGAATTTGCCAAAGCCAATCCTGATCCAGAGGCGTGGATTAATGGCTTAACACAAGCCTACGAAGTAGGGAATCAGCTAGGCGAATCAACGTTATTTCAGACGTATTTAAAACCGCTAGCCGTTGAGACGTTGCAACGAACTCTTCAGCGTTACGAAGAAATGGTGACCTTAACAGAGGGCGAAGAGAAACTTCAAAAGATTTGGTATTTAGCTCAAAATGAAAAGGAACAAACAAAACAATTTTTACAATTTTTAGAGAGAAATGATTTAGAAAGCGCCTATAATTTGACTGAATTGTTAAGCTTTGACCGCTATCCAACAGTTCGTGCCGAAGAGTTGAAACCAACCGCGGAACAAGCCAAACAGTTACGAGAACAAAATAAAAAAGCGTTAAATGATTTGAAAAAGCAACTGTTTACACTTTCTCCAGATGCCATGAAACAAGTCTTGAAAGAGGCCACGCCCATTGTTCAAGAAATGGCTCACGTGGGGAAACAATTTATGGAGGCCTATGGCGCAGAAAAACGGCTTAAAAATTTAGTGGATTTTAACGATTTAGAACATTATACGTTAGCTATTTTAGCGAAAAATCAGGCAGATGGCTGGCAAGCATCAGAAGCCTCGGTTTACTATCGCGAAAAATTTGATGAAGTGTTAGTCGATGAATACCAAGATATCAATCAATTACAAGAATCTATTTTGTATTGGTTGCGCCGTCCGCTTAGCACAGAAGGAAACCTTTTTATGGTAGGAGATGTGAAACAGTCTATTTATTCTTTCCGCTTGGCAGATCCTACATTGTTTATTGAAAAATACAATCAGTATGGGCAAGGCAAAGAGGGTAAACGAATTATTCTAGCTGAAAATTTTCGTTCCCGCAAAGACGTTTTAGACTTTACGAATTTAGTATTTAGTCAATTAATGGATGAGCGAGTGGGCCAAATTGCTTACGATGAGTCAGCCGCTTTGGTTCATGGTTTTGATCAATTTTCGGAGGCGGCTGATTATTCAACCGAATTGCTAATTTATGAAAAAAAAGCAACAGAATCAGTTGAATTTCCAGAATTACAATCCCCTGAGTTGTTGATTGAAGATAAGACAGAAGGGGAACTTTACGTTACTGCTTTGAAAATTCGTGAATTAATTGACCAAAATTTCTTAATTTATGATAAAAAGCTGAAAACGGATCGACCGATTACTTATCAAGATATTGTCTTATTAACGCCTACGAAGAAAAATAATTTAACTATTTTAGATGTTTTTAAATCATTAGAAATTCCAGTTCAAGTCAATGATGCTCAAAATTATTTCCAAGCAACGGAAATTCGTACAATGATTGCCTTGCTTCAATTGATTGATAATCCCTATCAAGACATTCCTTTGGCAGCTGTGTTACGTTCACCAATTGTTGGATTAAAAGAAAACGAATTAGTGCTTATTCGTTTGGCTAATAAGGAAACCAGTTACTACGAAGCATTTTTAACGTTTAATCAAAAGATGGAACCAACCATGGAGGAAGCAGTTGTTCAGGAAAAAACTATACGTTTTGCTGAATCATTAGAAAAATGGCGGGAACAGGCTCGACGCAACCAGATTAGTACCTTGCTGTGGACGATTTATCGGGAAACGGCCTACCTTGATTATGTTGGCGGGTTGCCTGTTGGCAAACAACGCCAAGCCAATTTATATGCGTTGGTCGATCGGGCCGCGGCGTATGAAAAAACAACCTTCCGCGGATTATTTCAATTTGTTCGCTTCATCGAAAAAATGCAAGAAAAAGACAAAGATTTAGCGGAACCAGTCGTTTTAAGTGAAGAGAATGCCGTACGCGTCATGACGATTCACGCTAGTAAAGGGTTAGAATTTCCGGTGGTATTCGTTTTAGATATGACCAAAGAATTTAATGTCAGTGATTTGAATGAACGCTATATCTTTGAAGAAAATTTAGGGGTAGGCATTCGTTATTTACAACCTGAAGAACGAGTTATGTACGATACTTTACCATTTTTGGCGATTAAACAAGTACGATTAAGAAAATTACTATCCGAAGAAATGCGGAAGTTATATGTGGCGTTGACACGTGCAGAACAAAAACTTTTTCTGGTAGGCTCCTATAAAGACCAAGCGGCGATGTGGAAAGAGTGGCTGAAAGTTGGCGATGTAGAAACACTGGTGCTACCAGCTGAAAATCGCTTGCAAAGTAAAAGTAGTTTAATGAATTGGGTAGGGATGACATTGGTACGTCATCAAAAAGCCGATGAATATCAGCAAGAAGTAGTAGTAAGTAACGTTCCGCAAGTCAAAAAGCACCCAGCTAATTTTCATATTCAGTGGTTCAACGAAGAACAACTACGAGCAGCCATTCAGCAATTACAATTGCCAGAAAGACAAGCAGAGGATTTAGCCGAAAAAGCGCAATTATCTGCTGACAAAATCAATCGTGGTCTTGCACGGTTAAGTTTCAATTATCCGTTTGAAGTGGCTACTCGGACTACCAGTTATCAGTCTGTTTCTGAAATCAAGCGAGTATTTGATGACCCCGACAACAAAGAAATTGGTAAAATTGAGGTTCGGGAAGACAATACTATTCAAGCGCAACCGTTGATTGTCAATCGAATGATTGAAGGAGATTTAAGTAAGCCTAAATTTTTAGATACGGTTCAAGCGCCCTCAGCAGCTGAAATTGGGACAGCAACCCATTATTTATTACAACTAATTGATTTAAGTACGCAACCTTCTTATGAGGAAGTGCGAGCTGTTCAAGAACGCTTAGTGGAAAATAAATTGATTTTACCAGCAATTGCTGAAAAAATGAATCTGGAACAAATCGTGGCCTTCTTTGACACCGCCTTAGGAAAACAATTGATTCAACACCATCAAACCGTTAGAAGGGAACAACCTTTTTCTATGCTGATTGAAGCAGAAGAGCTCATTCAAAATTATCCAGAAACGACACAAGATGATTTATTAATTCATGGGATTATTGATGGCTATATCGAATTAGACAATCAATGCATTTTGTATGACTATAAAACCGATCATGTAAAAGGCACCTCTCCCCAAGCGATTTCTGAAATTGTCGAACGGTATCGCGGACAGATGAATCTTTATCGTAGAGCGCTACAAGAGTCAACGCATAAAGAGGTGTCGCACGTCTATTTAATTTTATTAAATGGAGGAGTAATTATTGACATGCAGACAGGAAATGTTGTAGATTTTATAAAGTAGAAAAAATTAGAAGCAGAAACACTTACATTTTGTAAGGAATGTGCTATACTCATTGAAGAGGTGAGGAAGATGGAAAAAGTAAAAACAGAATCGTTTGTACTTTGTCCCAAATTTGAAAAATCATTTTCAATACTTGGTAAAAAATGGAATGGTTTAATTATTGATGTTTTATTAGAACGAGGTCCTCAACGTTTTGGCGAATTAAAAGAAAAAATTCCAATGTTAAGTGATCGTGTCTTAGTAGAGCGATTGAAGGAACTAGAAGCTGAAGGAATTATCACCAAAGCTGTTCGTTGCGGTGAAGGAAATCGCTTAGAATATTTCCTGACCGAAAAAGGCGAAGACTTGCAATTAGCAATGGAACAAATTCAACATTGGGCAGAAAAATGGGTAAAAGACGAAGAATGCAGTTGACCGCAAGCAAAACTTCTTGTAAACTAAACGTAATTCAATAACTAAAAAAACAGTGATGGAAACAAGTAGTTTGAATTGACGTGTTTTAGGGAGAGTCAGCCAGAGACTGGAAGCTGATTTACACAGTCACCAAGCGAAATTCACTTCCTGAGTTTGTTTGTTTTCAAGAAGAAAGCAAACCGGTAATTGCCGTTAAATGAAATGAGTGCATGACAACAATTTGTTATGAATTAGGATGGTAACACGATAGCTCGTTCCTTTGAAAGGAATGGGTTATCGTTTTTTTTAGTTTAAATAAAAGATAGAGGGGAACGCATAATGACATTACAAGCGCAATTAGAAGCTCTTAGAGACAATACGCTCAAAGAAATCGCACAAGTTGCTACTTTAAAAGAATTAAACCAAATTCGCGTAGAAACATTAGGGAAAAAAGGGCCAATCACCGAAGTATTAAGAGGCATGAAAAACCTTTCACCAGAAGAACGACCAGTGGTGGGGGGCTTTGCAAATGAAATTCGTGATTTATTAACCGAAGCAATTGAAGCGCGCAAAGTTGTTTTAGAAAACGAAGCGTTAAATGCGGCACTAAAAGAAGAAAGTTTAGATGTAACTTTACCTGGAAAACAAATGCCTCAAGGTACACGTCATATTTTGACACAAGTTATGGAAGAGATTGAAGATATTTTCTTAGGCATGGGTTATCAAGTAGTGGAAGGATACGAAGTAGAATCGGATCACTATAATTTCGAACGCATGAATCTACCAAAAGATCATCCAGCACGCGACATGCAAGATACGTTTTATATTTCAGATGAGATGTTAATTCGTACGCATACTTCACCAGTTCAAGCTCGAACAATGGAAAAACACGATTTTTCAAAAGGTGCATTACGAATGATTTCTCCTGGGAAAGTATTCCGTCGTGATACAGATGATGCGACACATAGTCACCAATTCCATCAGATTGAAGGCCTTGTTGTCGATAAAAATGTCACAATGGGTGATTTAAAAGGGACGTTAGAAGTCATGATGAAAAAAATGTTTGGTGAAGATCGTAAAATTCGTTTACGTCCTAGCTATTTCCCTTTTACAGAACCTTCAGTCGAAGTAGATGTTAGCTGTTTTAAATGTGGCGGCGCAGGTTGTAACGTCTGCAAACATACAGGTTGGATTGAAATTTTAGGTGCAGGGATGGTTCATCCAGATGTGTTACAAATGTCAGGGATTGATCCAACAGAGTACTCAGGCTTTGCCTTTGGCTTAGGACCAGATCGCGTTGCTATGTTACGTTATGGTGTAAATGATATCCGTAATTTTTATCAAAATGATTTACGTTTCTTAAATCAATTCAAGGTAAAGGAGTAGTTGAAAAATGTTAGTTTCTTATAAATGGTTAAATGAATATGTTAATCTTTCAAACGTTACTCCGCAAGAATTAGCGGACAAAATGTCTGTGACAGGTATCGAAGTTGAGGGCGTTGCTGTACCTGAAGAAGGCTTAAAGAAAATTGTTGTCGGTGAAGTAAAAGAATGTGTTCCTCACCCAAACTCTGACCACTTATCAATTTGCCAAGTAGACATCGGTGAAGAAGAATTGTCACAAATTGTTTGTGGAGCACCAAATGTAAAAGCAGGAATTAAAGTCATCGTAGCGTTACCTGGTTCAAGAATTGCAGGAAATCAAAAAATTAAAAAAGGTAAAATGCGTGGCGAAGTTTCTAACGGAATGATTTGTTCGTTAGAAGAGCTAGGATATTCAGATAATGTCGTACCAAAAGCCTACGCTGAAGGAATTTATTATTTACCTCAAGAAGCAGTGAATGGGACACCTGTTTTCCCTTATTTAGACATGGATGATGCGATTATTGAATTATCAATTACACCAAACCGTGCAGATGCACTAAGTATGAGAGGGGTAGCCTATGAAGTTGGCGCAATTTATCGTCAAACGCCTCAGTTTAATGATCCCGAACTCAAAGAAGATGCTTCAGATAACGTGGAAAATTACGTAACAGTAACTGTTGAAGATTCACAAGATGCGCCAGCGTATCAAATTCGTGTTATTAAAGATGTGACGATTGCAGAAAGTCCTCAGTGGTTGCAAAATCGATTGATGAATGAAGGAATCCGTCCGATTAACAATGTGGTGGACGTGACAAATTATATTTTATTATTATTTGGTCAACCATTGCATGCATTTGATTACCAAAAATTAGATAGTAAAGAAATCTTGGTTCGTCGAGCAACAGCAGCAGAAGAACTAATTACATTAGATGGTGAAACACGTCAATTAACAGAAGAAAATATCGTCATTACGAATGGAAAAACGCCTGTCGGCTTAGCCGGTGTAATGGGTGGGGCTAATTCTGAAATCAGTCAAGAAACAACAACTGTGGCTTTAGAAGCGGCATTGTTCAATCCATTGTCTATTCGCAAAACGTCTAAACAATTCAATTTACGGAGTGAATCTTCAAGTAGATTTGAAAAAGGCATCAACCAAGCGACAGTTGGGCTAGCTTGTGATGTGGCAGCCGCGATGATTGCAGAGTTAGCCAACGGAACAGTGGTCTCAGGCATTGCAGTTGGTTCTGAAGTGGCCGTTAAAGAAGCACAGGTAGCTGTGACTTTAGAACGAATCAACCAATATTTAGGCACTGCATTAGATGAAGCAACGGTGAATGAAATTTTTGAAGCACTCGGTTTTGCTTATGAAGTAAATCAAGGCGCCTATGAAATTACGATTCCACCAAGACGTTGGGATATTGCGATTGAAGCAGATATTATTGAAGAAGTGGCGCGCATTTATGGATATGATCATTTACCTTCAACATTGCCAAGTGGAGAAACAGTTGCTGGAAGTCTAACCAAAGCACAACATGTTACGCGCCAATTAAAGAGCTTACTGGAAGGTCATGGTACGAGTGAAGCCATCAGCTATGCGTTGACAACAGAAGAAAAATCCCGTCAATTTATGATGAAAGAAAGTCAAACAACACGTTTGCAATGGCCAATGAGTGAAGAGCGTTCTGTGTTACGTATGAACTTAATTTCTGGTTTATTAGATGATGTCGCATACAATGTGGCACGTAAAAATAATAATATCGCCTTCTACGAAGTAGGACGCGTTTTCTACCAAACAGAAGATCCAACAAAAAATTTACCTACAGAAGAAAATCACTTAGCACTTGCTTTAACTGGTAATACAATGGTTAAAGATTGGCAAACAAAAGCAACAGCCGTTGATTTTTATACAGTAAAAGGCTTAGTGGAAAGTATTGTAGCTGTTTTAGGATTAACAGAAAAAATCAGCTACCAAGCGACAACGGCGATTCCAGAAATGCATCCAGGCCGGACAGCATGGATTTATTTAGAAGATGAAGTGGTTGGTTTTGTCGGACAAGTTCACCCAACGACAGCAAAAGCGTACGATATTCCTGAAACATATGTTGCTGAATTAAACTTGCAACAATTAGTAGCCACAGAAGCAGGCGGGGTTACTTATGAAGCAGTGTCTAAATTCCCAGCAGTTTCTCGAGATATTGCTTTATTAGTCGATGAAACAGTTACCAATCAAGAACTAGTTAAAACTATTTCAGATAACGCAGGTAAATATTTGAAAGAGATTCATTTATTTGATGTATATCAAGGTGAAAAACTAGGCGCTGGCAAAAAATCAATGGCGTATAGTTTAACTTTCGTTAATGCAGAAGCGACATTAGTGGATGAAGAAATTAACCGTTCAATGGAAAAAGTTGAAAAAGCGCTAATTGAAAAACATCAAGTAGAAGTAAGATAAAATAAAAACAGGAAAGTGGGGCATAAGTCGAAATGACTTATGCCCCACTTTCTAAATCTTAAGATAATCAGCTGAACAAAAGCAGCTCCTTCGGAAATAAGCCGAAATTCTCCAAAAATTAAAGAACAATTTTCGGAAATTCCTTCTTATTTCTTGGAGCTAAACACTTTTGTCTCAGCCTCCTGTTTTTAACTACATTAATAACTTTTCGCCCAATTTCGTGATAGCCAACGTGAAAATTGTGAGATACTAAAGTTAATAATGAAATAAATTAGGGCGACGATTCCGTAAATAGTGAATACTTGTCCTGTTTGTGCGTAGCGCCCCATTAAGATATAAGATTTGCCAAAGAGTTCTTGTAAAGCAATTACGGAATACAAGAAACTTGTATCCTTGATGACAGTAACAAACTGAGAAACGATCGCTGGTAAAACATTGCGAATGGCTTGAGGCAAAACAATATGATAAAGAATTTGCCAATTTGAAAACCCTTGAGAACGTGCCGCTTCAATTTGTCCTTTATCAACACCATTTAAACCACCACGAATAATTTCCGCTAAAGCAGCGGTGGTAAACACAGTAAAACTCACAATTCCAGCAGGTGTGGATTTGATTTTGAAAATCAAAAAAATAACATAAATCCACAATAAGTTTGGAATATTACGCACCACTTCTACATAAATACTGGCAAGTAACTTCAGTGGTCCATGGGTTTGATTTCGCAAAACGGCTAGAATGGTGCCAAAAATCGTACTCAAAATAATTGAGACGAAGGAAATATAGAGCGTCAATTTTAAGCCGTTAAATAGAAATTGAAAATTATTTGCTGTCAGTAATTGACGCATTTCTTCTGAAAAAGGCATCTGTTTTCCTCCTATCTACTATATGCTTTCTTATTTTTTTCTTCCATTTTTCTAGCCAAATTCGCTAATGGGAAGCAAAGAATGAAATATAAGAAACCAGCGAGCGCAAAGGCGGGAATATAGTTCAAGTTGACAGACGACCAACTATTGGCAGCAAACATTACGTCTGCGCCAGAAATAATGGCAACTGTTGACGTATTTTTAATTAGGTTCACGACTTGATTGGTTAAAGGCGGTAACATAATCCGCCATGCTTGTGGTAAAATCACATACCGCATCGTTTGACCATACGTTAATCCTTGGGAGTAAGCCGCTTCAAATTGCCCTCTTGGAACAGCTCCGATTCCTGAGCGAACCACTTCAGAAATGTAGGCGCCATGATAGAAGCCTACACACAGAATGGCAATCGTAGTAATAGAAAATGAAAGCAGCGGGCTTAGCAGAGGAAAGCCATAATAGACTACGATAAATTGAATCAACAAAGGTGTGTTTTGAAAAAATTCTACATAGACACGACTAATTGCGTGTAAAAGTTTACTTTTGGTCGCTGATAAACTGCCAAAGAAAATACCTAAAGCAAAGGCAACTAAGATCGCTCCTAAAGAGAGCAGAATAGTATAGAGAAAAGCCTGACCAAAAATTCGCCAATCTTGAAATAAAGCCTCCCAACGATATAAGGCAAATGGCCCTTCTTCAAGCCAGGAAATATTGGCTAACAAAAACATAAAAATCCCTCCTAAAATTTTTGATTCTTCAAGTCTTAGGAATGATTAATTTTTTAAGCCCCAGTCTTGATAAATTTTTTCTAGTGTGCCGTCTTTTTCCCATTTTTCAATTAAACCATTTAGATAATCATTTAATTCAGTATTTGCTTTCTTTGTGGTAATTCCATATTCTTGTGGCGAAAAACCATCTTTTAAAATTTCTGTCTTGCCATCCACATAGCCAGATAGGATTGATTTATCCACTGAAAATGCATCAATTCGTTTAGAAGTTAACGCTGTTTTTAATTCTGGATAGGAACCTAATTCTTGATAAGTAAATTTGATTCCTTCCTCTTGCGCTTTTTTCTCTAAGTTTTCTTTTGTCGTAGCAGATTGTGCAACGCCGATTGTTTTTCCGTCTAAATCTTTCATGCTGGAGAAGTTATCCTCTTTGCGCACAAGGAAACCAATCTCATCTGTATAATAAGGAGTTGTAAAATTATAAGTCTTTTTACGTTCATCAGTAATTGTAAATGTAGCAATTACCATATCTAGTTCACCATTGTCTAAAAGGGGACCGCGCGTTTTCGCTGTCACGCCCACAAATTCCACATTCTCTTCGCTGCCAGTAATTTCTTTCGCAATCAAGCGTGCAATATCTGGTTCCATTCCTTCATTTTTATTTGTATCAGGATTCATATAGCCAAAATTAGGAATGTCTTCTTTGACACCTACTTTAATTTTCCCTGCTTTTTTTAATTGTTCTACTGTGACCGTTTTGTTTGATGAAGCACTTTTGGAAGTTGAGTCATTGTTGCCGCTACCACAGCCAACAATGATGCCTGCTAATACAAGTAAGGAGAGTCCAGCCAGCCATTTATTTTGTTTTTTCATTCCTTCATTCCTCCAATTTTTTGTTTTTTATTCATTACCCGTTATGAATAATTTTACTTAGAAATTCTTTTGCACGAGGGTTTTCAGTGCTTGTAAAGAAATGTTCAGGTGTTCCTTGTTCAATAATCTGTCCTTGATCCATAAAGATTACACGGTCAGCCACTTGACGAGCAAAGCCCATCTCATGTGTGACACAAACCATGGTAATATTTTGTTTGGAAAGATCGACCATTACATCTAAAACTTCTTGAATCATTTCTGGATCAAGTGCCGAAGTCGGTTCATCAAAAAGGATAATCTCAGGATGCATATTTAAGGCACGAGCAATAGCGACCCGTTGTTGCTGCCCGCCAGAAAGCTGCGAAGGATAAGCAGAAGCTTTATCAGCTAAGCCGACTCGTTCTAAATACTCCATGCCAGTACGAACCGCTTCGTCTTTGGAAACGCCCATCACTTTAATCGGTGCTAACGTTAAATTATCAATAATCGTTTTGTGAGCATATAAGTTAAAATTTTGAAAGACCATGGCAACTTTCTGGCGAACCTTTTGAATCGGTGCTTTCGGTTTGGTGATGTCAATGTTATCAATTACGACGGAACCATCATTGACTTTTTCCAATTGGTTCATACACCGAATTAATGTACTTTTTCCAGAGCCGGAGGGTCCGATAATGACAATTTTTTCTCCTTGCTCTACATTCAAAGTAATATCTTTTAAAACGTGATGCTCCCCAAAATACTTATTTACATGTTCTAAAGAAATCATAGGCAGTCTCCTTTGCAATCATTTGGTAGAAAAGATAACAGAGGATTCGGTGAGAAACGTGTTATTTAAATTAAATTAACCAAATGTATTTCTAATTGTATTCTCAATGTTAGGAATTATAACATACAAAAAAATGAATTACTAGTTTTTTAATCGAAAAAGATTTCCTTCAAAAAAAGAAATAAATGAGAGCAAAACAGGAAAAATTGACAATAGTCCTTAAAAAGTAGAAAATAAAGGCAGTGAATAAAAGGCAAAGGTAGGATGAGAATGAGCAATCAAGAAGCCATTGGATTAATTGATTCTGGCGTTGGTGGATTAACTGTTTTAAAGGAAGCGCTAAAACAATTACCAAATGAACGATTAATTTATTTAGGAGATACAGCCCGTTGCCCATATGGTCCACGACCAGCCGAACAAGTCGTTCAGTTTACTTGGGAAATGGCCGATTTTTTATTGAAAAAACGAATAAAAATGCTAGTAATCGCATGTAATACCGCGACGGCTGTCGCATTAGAAGAAATTAAAGCTGCCTTGCCAATTCCAGTTGTCGGTGTTATTTTACCTGGCGCACGAGCAGCCGTTAAAGTCACAAAAAATAACAAAATTGGTGTCATAGGTACGTTAGGGACAATCAAAAGTGCGTCCTATGAAATCGCCATTAAAAGTAAGGCACCAGCAATTGAGGTGACTAGTTTAGCTTGCCCTAAATTTGTCCCCATTGTTGAAAGCAATCAATATCGTTCTTCCGTAGCAAAAAAAATTGTGGCAGAAACCCTTCAAGCATTACAATTAAAAGGACTTGATACGTTGATTTTAGGTTGTACCCATTACCCGTTGTTACGTCCGGTGATTCAAAATGTGATGGGGAGTCATGTGACATTAATTGACTCAGGAGCCGAAACAGTTGGCGAAGTTAGCATGCTTCTCGATTATTTTGACATTGCCCATACGCCTGAAGCGCCTACACAGCCCCATGAATTTTATACAACTGGTTCTGCAAAAATGTTTGAAGAGATTGCAAGCAGTTGGCTTAGTATAAAGAACTTAAAAGCACAACAGATTCACTTAGGAGGAAACGAAAATGATTAGACATGATAGTCGTGCACCAAAAGAATTGCGAAAGATCACTATTGAAACCAATGTTTTTAAACATCCAGAAGGTTCGGTGGTTATTTCGTTTGGCGATACCAAAGTAATTTGCTCAGCCACTGTCGAAGAAAAGGTTCCCCCATTTTTACGAGGCGGGGGAACAGGTTGGGTAGCAGCTGAATATAGCATGCTCCCTCGCGCGACGAACACAAGAAATATTCGGGAAAGTGCGAAAGGAAAATTAACAGGGCGAACAATGGAGATTCAACGTTTGATTGGGCGGTCATTGCGAGCTGTTGTTGACTTAGAAAAGTTAGGGGAACGGAGCATTGTTGTCGATTGTGATGTGATTCAAGCAGATGGTGGAACCCGTACTGCTAGTATTACAGGCGCTTTTGTTGCTCTACGCTTAGCAGTCAATCATTTATTGATGACTGGTGCGCTAGCGGAAGACCCAATTAAAGAGCATTTAGCTGCTGTCAGCGTGGGTATTTTGCCCGATGGTTATTGTGTGCTGGACTTAGATTACGCAGAGGACTCGAATGCTGCAGTGGATATGAACATCGTGATGACCGAGTCTGGTGAATTTGTGGAAATTCAAGGAACGGGTGAAGAAGCTACCTTCTCAGGAGATGAGTTAAATGCCATGCTCTTTTATGGAAAAACAGGGATTGAGGAATTAATTGCGTATCAGAAAGAAGCGCTTTATGCTTTAGCCTCTGAAGAAGTCCCTTCGCAAGATTCAGAAGAGAAAGTGATTGTCATTGCAACTAGAAATCCTGGTAAAGCGAAAGAGTTTAGTTCAATTTTTGGTGAAAAAGGATATACGGTTAAGACGTTATTAGATTATCCGAATTTGCCAGATGTAGAAGAAACTGGTCGAACATTTGAAGAAAATGCTCGTCTAAAAGCTGAAACAATTGCAGAAATTTTACAGAAGCCAGTATTAGCAGATGATTCAGGATTAATTGTTGATGCGTTAGGGGGAATGCCAGGAATCTATTCTGCTCGTTTTGCTGGTGAACCAACTAACGATGCTTCAAATAATGCGAAACTATTGCACGAGTTAACGGGCGTGCCAAAAGAAAAAAGACAAGCGCGTTTCCATTGTACATTGGTTTTTGCTGAACCAAAGAAAGAAAGTCTGGTGGTCGAAGCTGAATGGCCAGGAGAAGTCGGCACGATTCCTCGTGGTGAAGGAGGCTTTGGGTACGATTCACTTTTCTATGTCCCAGAGCTTGGTAAGACGGCAGCTGAATTGTCTGGAGAAGAGAAAAATAAAGTTAGTCATCGTGGACAAGCAGTGGCAAAATTAAAAGAACAATGGGAAGAATGGCTAAAAAAATAGGAGTTGAAACGTATGAAAATCTTGGTAGTAAGCGATAATCATGGCGACCGTGACTGTTTAGTTGACTTAGAGAATCATTATGAAGGACAAGTCGATGCACTCTTTCACTGTGGTGATTCTGAATTAGAACCGACAGATGAGCTTTGGCAGAAATTAATTGTAGTTCAAGGAAATTGTGATTTTTATGATGAATTTCCCAAAACTGTGACTAAAAAAGTGGGGGATCAAGTTATTTATATGACACATGGTCATTTGGCCAATGTTAGAATGGGGCTCACGACACTTGCTTTACAAGCGGAAGAAGCAGGAGCGACAATTGCCTTATTTGGTCACACTCATGTACTCGGTGCAGAGCGACACAATAACATTCTCTTTGTTAATCCGGGAAGTATTCGTTTACCTCGTGGACCAGTTCAAGAGAAAACATATGCCATAATTGAAAGTACACCTGAACAATATCTCGTTCAGTACTATAACAAAGAGCACCAACCGTTGGAACGATTAAAGGCAACGTTTACGAAGTAAGTGAATGTTAAGAAATAAGTGCTCCTTTTTTATTTATCAAATTTTGAGCGTAGGACAAAAATCTCTTTTGGATTTTTGTCCTACGCTCTTTTTTTAGTCGACTTGGATAACCTTTAAGCCGGTCTTACGAAGTTCTGTAATTAAAGTAGATGAGCAATGTTTGTCTGTAATCAAGCAATCAAAAGCAGTAATATCAGCAATTTTAAATTTAGATGTCAAGCCGATTTTTCGATGGTCTGCGACCAGAATTTTTACTTTTGTTGTTTGTTTTATCATAAGCTCATTAATTTTTGCTTCATTGAAAATTTTTGTAGTGACGCCATGTTCTAAACTGACCCCGCTACAGCCAATTACGCAAACATCGGCATGCGTTGCGGTGATTGTGTTAATGGCAATATCTCCTACCAGAACTTCTTTGGGAAAACGTAATTCGCCTCCGGTCAAAATATAATTGTATTGAGAAACATGAGGCTTGGTGGCAATTTTTAAATTATTCGTTACGATGGTCAGATGGTCGGCCTTTAAATAATGGAGAATATTCAAAGCAGTGGAACTTGAATTAATGAAAACGGTATCATAATCACTTAGATAGCTACAAGCAACACGAGCAATGGCTTGTTTTAATAACTCCGGTCCTGATTGATCAAAGTCTTTCTGATTTTGGTCGTTGTAAATACAATACCCATATTTTCGAATAATGTCATTCTTAGTTTCTAAGACATTTAAATCACGACGAATTGTGCTCAAGGAAACATTTAAAGCATCTGCTAATTTATAGGTAGTCATTTGTTTATTTTTTTGCAGCAGCGCGAGAATGTTTTGTTGCCTTTTTTCAATGGTTTCTAATGAACTTTTCAAGTAATACAACCTCCTTTAGTTATTTTTTTGGACACGGTCCCCCATGAAATAGTATAACTCATAGGAAAACAAAACACGTAAAAGAATCATTAAAAGTGCAAACAATCATATAAAAGGGTTTTCATTGTGATTTTTTGCGGCTATGATTTTCTTATAAAGCATAACACAATCATTTGAGAAGAGGAGTGGTAGCATGAGCAAATCGATTCATGAAATTACAAAAGAAAGTTGGTTGAAGGCGACATTTCCAGAATGGGGCACTTATTTAAACGAAGAAATTAATCAGACAAATGTGCTTCAAGGAACGGTTGCCCTCTGGTGGCTTGGTTGTACAGGCATTTGGCTGAAAACGCATGAGAACACGAATATTTTATGTGATTTATGGTGTGGAACAGGAAAACAAACGCACGGGAACGGCTTAATGAAAAATGGCCATCAAATGATGCGCATGAGTGGTTGCCAAAAAATGCAACCTAATTTAAGAACACAACCTTTTGTGATTGATCCTTTTGAAATAAAAGAGGTAGATGCTTTAGTTGTTACACATATTCATTCAGACCATTTGGATATTCACACAGCTGCTGCTGTTCAGCAAAATTGTCCTAAGGCTCTATTTATTGGTCCAAAAGAAGTAGTGAAAACATGGCAGCGTTGGGGTGTTCCGGCAGAAAAAACACGGGTTATAGAGCCTGGTCAAGAAATAAAAGTGAATGATGTGAATGTAGTGGCCTTGGAAGCTTTTGATCGAACCGCGCTAATTACTTCTGATGATTCTGAAAATACATTTAAAGGTAAAATGCCTCAGGACATGAATGAACTAGCTGTCAATTATCTATTTGAAACCTCAGGTGGTACGGTATATCACGCCGGAGACTCTCATTATTCTAACTTGTTTGCGAAACATGGTAATCAATATGCAATTGATGTTTGCTTAGGAGCATATGGCGAAAATCCTCGCGGTATCACAGACAAAATAACTTCTGTTGATATGTTGAGAATGGCCGAATCTTTAAATGCGAAAGTAGTCATTCCCGTTCATTATGATATTTGGTCTAATTTTATGGCGGATCCAAAAGAAATCATGGAAATTTGGAAATTTAAAAAAGATCGTTTACATTATCAATTTAAACCATATATTTGGCAAGTGGGTGGCAAATTTGTTTATCCAGATGACAAAGACAACTTAGAATTTAACTTTGATCGTGGCTTTGATGATGTTTTTGTTAAAGAAAATGATACACCATTTCCTTCATTCTTGTAAGAAAGGCTGGATGTACAATGTTAACTTATTTTTGGGAGCAAGAGCTTATTCATTACCCTGATAAAGAACCGGTTAGTTGGCAAGAGGCGATTCAGGAAAGTTGTTTGATTTTACTCCAAAAACACATCATCGATCAGAGTTACGTCGATGAGATTATCCAGTGTGTCGAAACGTTTGGACCTTATATCATAATTGCTCCTGAAGTAGCCATGCCACATTCATCAGAGGAAAGCGCAGGCGTTTTTGGAACGGCCATTTCTTTTACAAAATTTAAGCAAGCAGTCACTTTTGCTGGCGATCAAGAAGCAAAAACAGCAACATTATTTTTTACATTGGCAGCCCAAAATCCCGCCGAACATCTGGAAAATATCCAGCAATTGATGGATTTATTGATGACGGATGGCGTGATTGCTGACTTGTTAGAAACAAACACGCTAATGGATTTTAAAGAAGTTATGGAGAAATATCAATTATAGGGGGAAAAATCAATGGGGGAGTTCTTGTTAAATAGTTGGACTTATTTTGCTACGAACGTTTTAACACAGCCAGCATATTTGATTGGTTTCATCGTGTTATTAGGTTATCTCTTGTTACGGAGGCCCTTTTATGAATGCTTAGCAGGTTTTCTGAAAGCAACAGTTGGTTATTTTATTTTGAGTGTTGGTTCTGGTGGTTTGGTTAATAATTTTCGCCCTATTCTAGTAGGCTTGAAAGAGCGATTTAATTTACAGGCGATGGTTACCGATCCATATTTCGGGCAAAATGCAGTCGATGCAGGATTGATGAAAACCTTTGGACGAACCTTTGGTGATGTGATGATTTTGTTATTGATCGCATTTATTATGAATATTTTGTTGGTTCGTTTTCAAAAATATACAAAATTGAGAGCCGTTTTTACAACAGGGAATGTTCAGATTCAACAAGCAGCTACCGCTTTCTGGATTTTACTCTTTTGTTTTCCTAACTTAGGTAGGATCGAAGTACTAATTTTTATGGGCTTAATTCTTGGGTGTTATTGGGCAGTTGCTTCAAATTTAACGGTAGGGATTACGCAGGAATTAACAGAAGGTGCTGGTTTTGCGGTAGCCCATCAACAAATGTTTGGCATATTTATTTTTGCAAAATTAGCAGAATGGTTGAAAAAACGTGATCAAAAGAAACATCGTTCAGAGAAGGTCGATAAAAAATTGGAAGATATCGAATTACCAGGATTTCTATCCATTTTTAATGAAAATATGGTTGCTACGTCCATTTTGATGCTCTTTTTCTTTGGCATTATCTTGCTTGTTTTGGGACAAGATTATTTAATTCAAGCTAAATTTATGCAAGAAGGGCAGAGTTTCTTCTTTTATATCATGACCACTTCATTAAATTTTGCTGTCTATTTAGCTATCTTACAATTGGGCGTTAGAACCTTTGTCGACGAGTTGACGCAGTCATTCCAAGGGATTTCAAATACCATTTTACCAGGCGCTGTTCCTGGGATTGACGTAGCAGCGACTTTCGGGTTTGGCTCGCCCAATGCAGTAACAATTGGGTTTCTCTTTGGCGCATTAGGCCAGTTTTTAATGATTGGCTTACTGATTCTATTAAAGTCTCCGACAATCGTTA
Source organism: Enterococcus sp. DIV0358 (assembly GCF_051713465.1). Lineage (NCBI taxonomy): Bacteria > Bacillati > Bacillota > Bacilli > Lactobacillales > Enterococcaceae > Enterococcus > Enterococcus sp. DIV0358. The sequence goes on from NZ_JBIOPX010000001.1 coordinate 1,020,883, forward strand.
TTGCGGGTTTTATCCCATTGTTTTTTGATAACGCTGTCATAGCTGTTTATGCAAATAATCGTGGCGGAGTAAAAGCTGCTTGTTTATTCCCCTTCCTTTCAGGTTTAATCCAAGTAGGTGGCTCAGCTTTATTTGCTACATGGATTGGATTATCTCAATATGGCGGTTATTTGGGTATGTTCGATTGGGCAACAGCTTGGCCGTTATTTACAATCATTATGAAAGTTCTAGGCTATGTTGGCGTAGCAGTGGTGGTGATTGGGTTACTAATAATTCCGCAACTTCAGTATCGGAGAAATCCAGAAGGTTACTTTATGATTGTCAATGATTATGAACAATATGCTAAAAAATTTCAAGAGAATTAAAGGAGGAATTTAAAATGAGAATACTTGTTTCCTGTGCCAATGGTTCTGGCACGAGTCTAATGATGATGCGGAGTGTTGAAAAAGCAATGAAAGAACTAGGTGTACCGATTACAAAAATTCATCATTGCGCCATTTCAGAAGGAAAAAGCTCTGCTAGCCAATACGACGTTGTTTTTACTCCAGTCAATTTTTTACAAATGTTTCAGCAAGCAGAAAAACGTGGAGTCACAGTGATTGGCATTAAAAATGTAATGTCTGCAAAAGAAATTCAAGAAAAATATATGGCTTCAGATCGTTATCAAAAATCTGAATAAAAGGATGGGAAAGATGAAAAGACCAAACTTACAAATCGCTTTAGATCATAATAGATTAGAAGACGCTTTAGCAGATTGTATGAAAGTCGGAGAAATTGTCGATATTATCGAAGTTGGCACTATTTTGTGTTTACAAGAAGGCCAAAAAGCAATTCGTTGTTTAAAACGCATGTTTCCTAATAAAACGATTGTTGCTGATACAAAATGTGCTGATGCGGGCGGTACAGTTGCTCGTAATGTCGCACAAGCAGGCGCTGATTTCATGACGGTCATTTGTTGCGCCACCTTGCCAACGATGGCTGCAGCTCAAAAAGAAGTCCGAGAATTACAAGTAGAACTATATGGAGATTGGACAATGCAACAAGCTCGACAATGGCGAGAATTAGGGATTAATCAGGTGATTTATCATCAAAGTAGAGATGCTCTTTTAGCTGGCGGCAGCTGGGGAGAGAAAGATTTGAATAAAGTTCAAGAACTAATTGACTTAGGCTTTGAAGTGTCCGTCACAGGTGGTTTAACTGTCGAAACGCTTGAATTGTTTCAAACAATGGCAGTTGCAACATTTATTGCGGGCCGTGGGATTACTGAATCAAAAAATCCTGAACAAGCAGCCAAAGATTTTCAAAAAAAAATCGATCAGATTTGGAAGTGATAAAATGGCACGAATTGGACTATATGAAAAAGCACTCCCGCAAAATTTAACTTGGGCAGAACGATTAACTTGGGCCAAAAAGTTAGGGTTTGATTTTTTAGAAATGTCAATTGATGAATCCGATGAACGTTTAGCACGATTGGCTTGGACACCAAGCCAGTTACAAGAACTTTCTCAATTAATGGTGAAAGAAGATTTTTTTATCCATTCTTTGTGTTTAAGTGGTCATCGGCGGTTCCCTTTAGGCTCTTTAAATAAAGAAACACGTGAAAAAGGACGGGAAATTTTATCTCAAGCGATTCATTTGGCCCATCAATTAAACATACGGGTAATTCAAATAGCTGGCTATGACGTCTTTTACGAAGAAAAAACTGCTGAAACAAGGGAATTTTTTCTTCAAGGTCTGAAAAAGGGCGTTGAGGAAGCTGCACAATACGGTGTCATTCTGGCTGTTGAGATTATGGATGACCCTTTTATGAATAGCATACAAAAATTTCTAGAAATTAAAGAACAAATTCCGTCTCCTTTTTTGCATGTCTATCCTGATTTAGGTAATTTGTCTGCTTGGCCGGAAAATAATCCGGCGGTTGAGCTTGAAAAGGGAATTGCTGAAATCGCTGCTATTCACTTAAAAGATACCTTCGCTGTAACAGACACATTTGAAGGCAAGTTTCGGGAAGTTACTTTTGGAGAAGGCTGTGTTGATTTTACAGGCTTATTGAAAACACTCAAGCGGTTAAACTATAGTGGTCCTTTTTTAATTGAAATGTGGAATGAAACGGATTTGAATTTTCAAGAAAAAATTCAAGCCGCGCAGCAGTATCTCTATCCCAAATTAGCAGAGGTGGGTTATTATGAACAATAAAGCGATTATCCAAGCAATGAAACAACGTGTTTATGAAGCGAATCTGACTTTGCCAAAACTGGGCTTAGTCAAATTAACGTGGGGCAATGTTAGTGAAATCAATCGGGCATTAGGGATTATCGTAATTAAACCAAGCGGCGTCAAATATCAAGAAATGACCAAGGAACAGATGGTAGTGACTGATTTAAAGGGACAACTATTGGAAACCAATGCATTAAAGCCGTCTTCTGATTTACCCACGCATCTTTATCTCTATCAAAAAATGCCAGAAATTGGAGCGATTGCGCACACGCACTCCCTGAATAGTGTTACATGGGCTCAAGCAGGGCGAGCCTTACCTCCTTACGGTACCACCCATGCGGATGCTTTTTATGGCGCTGTACCTTGCACAAGAGCGCTCTCTGAAAGTGAAATTAAAGAAAACTATGAAGAAGAGACTGGCAAAGTCATTGTTGAAACATTTCATGAACAAGAACTAGATCCTTTAGCAGTTCCAGGAGTGTTAGTTTATGGACATGGCCCATTTACTTGGGGAATGACTCCGGAAAAAGCAGTTGAAAACAGTTTGATTTTAGATGAAATCTGTTCAATGGCCCGTTTGACGGAAATAATTAATCCAGATGTTGAACCAATTGATCATTTTTTATTGGATAAACACTATTTTAGAAAACATGGGATTTCCGCTTATTATGGTCAGTGATGGCTGTGATAAAATGTGTGAAAAAGAAGTATAATTGACTGATTAATTGGTCTTTTATAAAAACTTAGTTGTCTGTTATGGGACAACTAAGTTTTTATTTTTTTAAGAAAGCGTTCTCTTATTTTTGGGGAGAATAGAACAAAACGTTAATTTTCGTTTGTTAAGTTATGAAGAATTTGCGAATTCCAAGACTTTTTCCGCAGAATTAGGTACAATAAGTTACGTGTTAAAGAATTAGAAATGGAGGCAACCCAATCATGATAGGGACTGCTGTAAAAGAATTATTATTAGAAAAACAAGAAACGTTTTTAGTACCTGCCGAAAATGTCGCCAATGTAATGTGTTTAAATCCTTTAAGTCACGCGGCATTAGTCTTATCGAAAGTTCGCTATTCCAAGATTCCTGTGTTAGATAAGGGAGATCGCTTTGTTGGCTTAATCGGTTTGACAGACGTTGTAGATAAAATGTTTGATTTGACTTCAGTGGATTTTGAAAAATTGAATGAATTTACTGTGGCCGATGTAATGGAAGTCAATGTTCCTGTAATTGGTGAATCGTGGGATTTAGAAGAAGTGTTACATTTATTAGTAGATGCTTCTTTTTTACCAGTGGTTGATGATAATCAACGCTTTAAGGGTATCATTACACGCAAAGAAATTTTAAAAGCGGTCAATCATATGGCGCATGAATTAGAAAAACATCATCTTGTTCTGCCTAAATCAGAAGAAGAAATGAAAGTAATTTAAATAAAACGCAAGAAACTCTTTACTTTTTTCTCATAAATGCGTTATTCTGTATGATAACACGAAGTAAAGGAGTGCTGTGATTGGACGCATATGAGATTATTCAGTATATTGGCGATGCCAAAAAGCAAACGCCTGTTAAAGTAACACTGAAAGGGCAATTAAAAGAAGTCACGTTTCCGGAAACAATTAAGGTCTTTAATAATTGTAAAACTGGGACATTGTTTGGCGATTGGGCTGACGTAAAACCTTTTTTAGAAGCAAACAAAGAAAAAATTGAGGATTATGTTGTAGAAAATGATGCACGTAACTCAGCAATTCCTTTTCTTGATCTGAAAGACATTAATGCTCGGATTGAACCAGGTGCTTTGATTCGCGAAAAAGTTGAAATTGGCGATCAAGCGGTGATTATGATGGGGGCTATTCTAAATATTGGCGCCGTCGTTGGTGCAGGGACTATGATTGATATGGGCGCTGTTTTGGGCGGTCGTGCAACTGTAGGGAAGCATTGTCATATTGGCGCAGGAACGGTTTTAGCTGGTGTCATTGAACCACCAAGTGCCGCACCTGTGGTTATTGAAAACGAGGTTGTCATTGGAGCGAATGCGGTCGTACTAGAAGGGGTTCGTGTTGGTGAAGGTGCCGTTGTGGCTGCTGGGGCAGTAGTTGTGGAAGACGTTCCAGCGCATACCGTTGTCGCAGGCGTGCCAGCAAAAGTAATTAAACAAATTGATGATAAAACCAAGAGTAAAACAGAGATTTTAGAAGAATTACGTAAACTCTAAAAATAAATTAGTCAGTCGCGATGAAGAAACTTCTTCATGGCGGCTTTCGATTACCCCAAAAATGAAGGAGTGGCTTTTGTGGAGCAAGAAGAATTAATTGCGATTAGACGGCAACTACATCAAATACCTGAAATCGGTTTAGAAGAAAAGGAAACACAAGCCTTTTTACTTAATGAAATTGATAAAATGAAGCAACCTTATCTGCAAGTTCGAACATGGCAAACGGGGATTTTAGTCTTCATAGAGGGCAAAAATCCTCAGAAAACCATCGGCTGGCGTGCTGATATTGATGGTTTACCTATTCAAGAGGAAGTGGTTTCTGCTTTTCAATCAAAACGACCAGGATTTATGCATGCCTGTGGGCACGATTTTCACATGACAATCGGCTTAGGGGTTTTGAAAGAATTAAGTCAACAGCAACCAGACAATAACTTTTTATTTTTATTTCAACCTGCTGAAGAAAATGAAGCAGGGGGGATGCTGATGTATGAAGATCACGCGTTTGGTGAGTGGTTACCTGATGAATTTTATGCGCTTCATGTTAATCCTGATTTGCCAGTCGGAACTATTAGTACCAGAGTAGGGACATTGTTTGCTGCCACTTGTGAAGTGAACATTACCTTAAAAGGAAAAGGTGGACATGCGGCTTTTCCGCATCAAGCAAATGATATGGTCTTGGCGGCCACCAATTTAATTCAGCAAGCACAAACGATCGTTAGTCGAAATGTTGATCCTGTGGTTGGGGCAGTCGTTACCTTTGGAACTTTTCATGCAGGGACTGCCTGCAATGTGATTGCCGAAGAAGCAACTTTATCTGGTACAATTCGCACATTGACAGCAGAAACTAATGAACAAACGCAGCGAAGAATTCGCGAAATTAGTGAAGGTATTGCGCAATCTTTTCAATGTGAAGTAACTGTTCATCTTGATCAGAAAGGGTATTTACCTGTAGTGAATGAGCCCGCATGTACCACGAATTTGATTGAATACATGAGCAAACAAGCAACAGTTCAATTTCAACAAGCACCGGTTGCAATGACAGGTGAAGATTTTGGCTATCTATTGTCTAAAGTCCCAGGCACGATGTTTTGGTTAGGCGTGGCAAGTCCCTATAGCCTTCACTCTGCCAAGTTTGAACCGAACGAAGAGGCGTTATTGTTTGGAGTGGAGGCAGTTAGTGGCTTTTTAAAATCATTGGACAATTAAAAAAACAGCCACCAGATAACTAATAAATATCTGGTGGCTGTTTTTTATTTTGCAATAATAGGCGTATTGGGAATCGTAAAGCCGGCCTCTGTTAATGCTTTGATATATTGGGCTAGAAATTCTTCTTTGACCGCAAATTGTTTGCCGTTTAGTACATACATGGTCGTTCGCACCGCAAAGTTGCCATTGCCTAAATCGACCATGCCAAAAATATCTGGCCCAGTTTGAATACTTTCGATATACTTTTCTTTTAATGTTTCATTGACTTCTGTAATCACTTCACAAATTTTTTCATAACCTTCTTCAGGATTGATGCGGACATCAATTAACACTTGCATATTGGCACGAGACAGGTTACTGATTGTGGTGATGTTTCGGTTTGGAATAAAATGAACAGTTCCATCAACCGCTTTAATTTGAGTGGTTCGTAATCCGACAGAAGTAACTGTTCCTTCAATATTTAACGCCAATAAGCGAATATAATCGCCTACATCCATTTGTTGTTCTAAAATAATGAAAAATCCGGTAATTAAGTCATTCATGAATCCTTGGGCCCCTAAACCAATGGCAACACCGGCAATTCCCGCTCCGGCTAATAATGAGCCAACAGGCACACCGACAATGGTCAAAAGAGAATAGATGAAGAAAAAGAACAGCGTATATTGAAATGCATTAATGATTAAAGTGTGTAACGTTTTTAAACGGCTTTCACTAAAATGTTGCTTTTTACTATAATTTGCATAGGTGCGATCAATTAAATATTTCCCGATTCGCTGAATAATAAAAAATAGAAAAATTAAAAATAAAATTGATAAACTTTTTTCAATTAAGGTAGCGACAATGGCATCCCAATTAATATTGTTCCAAAAGCGTTGTAGCGCGCTCACTTTTTTTACGGTCGCTTCTGCTAAATCAGGAGCAGAAGAATCGACTGTTTCAGTACTGGCTAACCCAAGTATCAACATAAAAATCCAACTTTCTCTAAAATTTCTTCTTTTAGTATACTAAATCTCTCGGCGAAAGGGGAAGAAAATAGAAAGTTTTTTTAAAGACTTAACATGTTTTTTTAGGAATGTTATAATTTTGTAAATAAATAATATATTTTATAATTTTGTTAAAGGTTGTGAGTGCTGCGTGAAAGTTTCAATTGAATGGGCAAAAAATGATTTACTTTCTAAATTACCTGTAACAATTTTTATTGATGAACGATGTGCTACTCGCTTGACGGCTGACAAGCGACGAACATTCATCTTCCATAATCCAGTCGCTTTACGATTAGGGAGTCGTTTTTTTAGTAGTCAGATAATCGAAATTGCGGAATCATGTACATTGAAAGTTTCCTTTAATTGGTCCTGTGTTTATCTCTTTTGTATCTGGTTACTTGCAGTTAAACTGTGGATTGGAAGCGTTAGCGGTCGAACAATTGTAGTTGTGGCACTAATCGGAGTGCTGACCTATTGGCGTCGTTATTTATTAAAAATAAAGAAAATGACCTGACGAGTCGTGATTGTTTCGTGAAAGAAGAATGCGTAGTATACTAAAAGTAATGAAAATGAAGGGACTGAAGAAACACATGACTTTGGATAAAACAAAAAAATTAGCAAACGGCAATGAAATGCCACGCCTAGGTTTAGGTGTTTGGCGTGTAGAAGATGGCTCAGAAGCAACAAATTCAGTAAAATGGGCTTTAGAAGCGGGTTATCGCTTGATTGATACGGCAGCCGTTTATAAAAACGAAGTAGGGGTGGGCGAAGGTATTCGTCAATCGGGTATTCCCCGCGAAGAAATTTTCGTGACGACGAAATTATGGAATGAAGATCAAGGCTATGAAAATGCGATTAAAGCGTTTGATAAAAGCTTAGAAAAATTAGGGTTAGACTATGTTGATTTATATTTAATTCACTGGCCTGTTGCTGGTAAATATAAAGAATCATGGAAAGCATTAGAAGAAATTTACGCAAGTGGTCGTGCCAAAGCAATTGGCGTTTCCAATTTTCATCAACATCATTTGGAAGATTTATTAACAGAAGCAAATGTTGTGCCAATGGTGGATCAAATTGAATTACATCCTACGTTAACACAAGAACCGCTACGAAAATATTTAGCCGAAAATAAGATTGCCGTGGAGGCTTGGTCTCCTCTAGGACAAGGTAATTTATTATCTGAACCAGTACTAGTGAAAATTGGTGAAAAATATGGCAAATCAGCGGCCCAAGTGATTATTCGTTGGCACTTACAAAATGATATTATCGTGATTCCTAAATCTGTTCACGAAAAAAGAATTCAGGAAAATTTTGCTGTCTTTGATTTTGAATTAACGCCAGAAGAAATAACCGCAATCAATCAGTTAAATAAGGATCATCGTTTTGGTGCAGATCCAGATAATTTTGATTTTTAAGTATGATAGCAAGTAAAAACGGAGGGGCGAAAGACGTCCCTCCGTTTTTACTATAATTTTTGAACAAAGTAGTTAAAGAGTGCTTGGGATTTGGCATCACGTGCGTACATTAGTTCAGGATGCCATTGAACAGCTAATAAAGGCTGCTGTTCATTTGTTGATTCCACTGCTTCTGCAAGGCCATCAGAGGACCAAGCAGTAACGCGTAAATCTTTTCCTAAAGTATGTAGTGCTTGGTGATGGTACGAGTTGACTTTACCAGTTGTACCATATATGTTTGATAATTGACTGTCTGGTTCAACATCAATACGATGCGTCGCAAAGATTGGTTGAGTGGGTTGTTGTCCGTGCTTAACTGACCATTGAGGATACATCGATAAATCTTGATATAATGTGCCACCTAAAGCAACATTGACTAATTGCATTCCACGGCAAACCGCAAAAATAGGTTTGTTTTGTTTTAAGGCTTCTTCAATTAGGGCTAACTCAAACTCGTCACGATCACGATTCGTTTCTTCTAATTTTATATGGGGTTCTTGTCCGTAAAATTCAGGGGCAACATCTTGACCGCCTGCTAAAAGTAGTTTATCAATTTGTTGTATATACGTAGCGGCTAATTCTTTGGGGCCAATTGGCAAAACGAGAGGAACGCCACCTGCGGCTTGAACAGCGCTAACAAAACCTTGTGGGGTGTAAGTCACTTGGTTACCGTGAAACACTTCAGCTGCCTGCAAAAGTTGATTGCCAGCGATTCCAATAATTTTTTTTGTCATAATAACATCACATCCTCAATAAATTCATACGTTCTATTGTAGCACTTTTTTTGAAAAAAGTGTTTGAGAAGAAGTCGAGACAAGTTTTGTCTCGGACAGCTCTCAAACACAAAAAACTCAGTAAGTGAACAAGTGAAACTTTTTAACGTTCACGAATGACTTCGATTTTATAACCATCTGGGTCGACAACAAAGTAATAAGATGGTGCAGTTCCAGGTAAGCCTTTTAAGTCAGTAACAGTTAAGCCAGCCGCTTGATGTTTTTCGTGTAATCCTTCTAAATCATCTGTACTGATGGCGATATGACCATAACCGTTTCCTAAATCGTATGCTTCATGATCATAATTATAAGTTAGTTCTAGTTCGTAGTCGTCTCCTGGTAAAGTTAGATAAACCAAAGTAAATTTATTTTCTGGAAAATCACGACGGCGACTTTCTTCAAAATTGAAGGCTTTTTGATAGAAATCTAATGATGCCTCTAAATCTTTTACACGCACACATGTATGAGCCATTTTCATAGTTAAAAACTCCCTTTCAAACTTAATTATATTTCCAACGTTAATAGTAGCATAGATAAACGTGAAATGTAGAGAAAAACGCTTGGTTTCTGACTTGTTCTAAAGGAATTTCTCAGGTAAAATAGATGAAAAGAGAAGAGGTGCGCCAATGAAAACGCCAACGTTTGGAAAAAGAGAAGAGACATTGACCTATCAAACAAGATATGCTGCATACATTATTGTTTCAAAGCCAGAAAATAACACAATGGTTCTGGTACAAGCGCCAAATGGAGCTTATTTTTTACCAGGAGGCGAAATTGAAGGCACCGAAACGAAAGAAGAAGCGATCCATCGAGAAGTGCTAGAAGAATTGGGAATTAGTGTAGAAATTGGCTGTTATTTAGGGGAAGCTGATGAATATTTTTATTCGAACCATCGCCAAACTGCCTATTATAATCCTGGATATTTTTATGTAGCGAATACTTGGCGGCAACTTAGCGAACCCTTAGAAAGGACCAATACTTTACACTGGGTTGCACCAGAAGAAGCAGTCCGTTTATTAAAAAGAGGAAGCCACCGCTGGGCCGTTGAAAAATGGCTAGCGGCAGCATCATAAAATAACGAATAACCCTCAATCTATGTTGATTAGATTGAGGGTTATTGTTATTGAAAAGAATGTTTAAATTAAAACCATTTTTTCAATAATTTGAGCGACACCATCTTCGTCATTACTAGTGGTATGCACATCGGCAATTGTTTTAACATTTTCTGTCGCATTGCCCATCGCAACACCAATCCCAGCGTAATCAATCATGGATAAGTCATTTTCATTGTCACCAATGGCCATCACTTCGTCTTTATTTAAGCCTAAATGGTCTGCCAATTTTGCTAGAGCATTGCCTTTGCTAGCATTTTTATTCATGATTTCATAGTAAAAAGGCGTACTTTTAACAGTCGTATATTTTTCGGTAAAATGTAATGGTAATTTTGCAATGGCAGGATCTAAAACTTCCGGCTCATCAATCATCATCATTTTAATAATGTTCATCTCTGGTGTCATTTCATCCACCGTACGATATTTTAAAGGCATGTTCACTAAAGATGCTTCGTGAATCGTATATTTACCAATATTGCGATTGGCAGTGTAAATAGCGGAATCATCAATTGTATGCAAGTGAGCGCCGACTTTACGAGAATACATTTCAATTTCTAAAAAATCCTCATAACTCAAGGTATAGCGTGAAATAATCGTATTATCTTTGGTTGCTTGGACAAGCGAACCGTTGTAGGTAATCACGAAATCATTTTCACCATATAAGGCTAATTCATCCAATTGTTCTTTCACGCCTGGCAAAGGACGGCCTGTACATAAAACAATACGAACACCTTGCTCATTTGCTTTTTGGAGCGCTTCTTTGACCCGTGGGGTAATCTTGTGTTGTGAATTTAGCAATGTTCCGTCGATATCAATAGCAACTAACTTAATTGACATAGAATCCTCCTAGAAAACCTATTTTTTTAAAACTAACGCACCATTATGAATGTAACTTGAAAACTCACGATACGTCTCATCAAATAAATCGTAATGTTTTTTATTTCCTTGGTCAAGCATTTCTTTAGGGAAATAGAAACGTTCATCTCCTTGACTCTGACCAGCAAGTGCTGCAACTAGGGGACTGACCGTTGCCAATTCCACTAATGAGCCATCTTTTTGCATCAATTCAATTTGTGTACGATGACGGTCTTTATTTGGACGATAAAAATCGTAAGGTAAATCATAGCTTGAATTAATGGCAGTATAATATTTAGGGTTGAAACCAACTTTTTCAATCAATTCCCTTAAATAAGCAATCGTTGCTGCGCTCTCTTTTTCGTTAGTAAAGGTGGCTGACTTCAGAGGCTTACGCATAAGGAAACGTTTGGCTAAATCACCTAGAATTGAATCAGGCACATCCATCCATTGTGTAAAGTACGTAGAGAGGACGCCATCATCCAATTTTAAATATTCTTGTAAGGTGAAGTCCCCTTTAAAGAATGGTACAAGCAGAGAGGCTTGTAAATCATAGTCAAATTCAGGGTTTTCAAATAATTCTTTCGCCCGATGCAATAAATGATCAAGAATCACTTCCATCCCACGAGAAACAGGGTGGAAATAGACTTGGACATACATTTGGTAACGACTAACGATATAGTCTTCCACCGCATGCATCCCATTCATAGCAAAGGCAATGCCTCCTTTGTATGGTCGAATCACACGTAAGATTCTAGTTAAATCGAAAGTTCCGTATTCCGTCCCTGTAAAGTATGCATCACGTAACAGATAGTCCATGCGATCGGCATCAATTTGACTAGAAATCATTTGCACCACTTGAGGATTTGGGTATTGTTTAGTAATAACGCTGGCGACTTTTTCAGGAAAATCTGCCGAAACACGGTTTAAAATTTGATAGACTTCCGTTTCTGGTGAGGTGATGATTTGGACCGTGATTGCTTCATGGTTTGTATCAAAAATATGCTCGAATGTATGTGAATAAGGACCATGACCGACATCATGTAATAAAGCTGCGCAAAGTGTAATCAGGCGCTCGTCGTCATTCCAGCCGTTTTCACCTAATCGTTCCACAGAGTAGTTACGTTGGAAAATCTCACAAATCCGACGTGTAATTTCGTAAACACCCAAAGAATGGGAAAAACGACTATGTTCGGCACCGTGAAACGTAAAAGAAGAAGTACCTAGTTGCTTAATGCGACGTAATCGTTGCACTTCAGCAGAATTAATAAGGTCTAAAATCACTTGATGTTGGACATGAATATAATTATGAACGGGATCACGAAAAACTTTTTCGATTGGTAATCGTTGCTCTTTATACGGAATCGTCATACGATCTCTCCTTTAATTAAGGCGTTTCGTTGCGCCATTTTTTCCAGCTGGACAGTTAAATTTGTTTGGAACCATTCTGAGGTTATAATTGGTTCGGTTAAGTTTGGATCAATAGATTTTTCAAATTGTTGAGGTAATGCTTCGATTAAACGGGTTTTTACGGCGTCTATTGTTAATGGAGTCTCAATCAGGGTTTCTAAATTTGCCATCACTGCTGGATCAACGGGTGGATAGCCATTTTCACCAAATTGTTCTTGTAACCCAGCAAGGTAAAAGTTTCGAACCACTTCTCCACGAGCAAGTTGATTGCCGTTAACGCTGATGTAAATCATGACAGAAATACCGTCTTTGACGCGTCGTTGGGCAATCCCTGCAAACTTTTGACCGCCAATACTTAAATCATAAGTACCGGGACAATAGGATGTAGTAATTTCAAAGGCGTCAATCTCTTTCTCTGGAAAACTCTGACGGAGCCAAGCCCACATTAATTCATAAGCCGCATCGATACTTAATTTGTGTTCAGAATTATTTGGTAAAATAAGTGAAACATTTAAAATACCCGAATCGGCAATCACCCCTAAACCGCCGGCATTGCGAACGACTACAGAATAATCGTTTTCTTGCAGAGAAGTGATGCCTTCTTTTAGATGTGGTACACGGGTATCTTTCATGCCAAGAATCATTGCTTGATCCAATTGCCAGAAATGAATGATTGGTTGGTGCTGCATTCCTGAAAAAGTGGTTAAAACATCGGTCAAGGCAAAAGGTAAAAAATAGTCACTGTTTGTTAAACAACCTGAATCAAGGAGCATAAATGATTCGGTGTGAAGGGGAAAAGTTGTGCTCATAAAAAACGTCCTGTCTATTTATAATTACGTCATTTAATACGTTTATTTTCTTACTCTCTCTTATATTATATACAAAAAACGCAAAAAAGCATGTTATATAAACGAATTCTGAAGGAATTCTCTAAAATAGTAAACGGTTTTCTTATTAAATAGATGAAACAAATGCTTGCAACCCGTGAAAAGAGCTTATACAATAAGAAAAGGTACATAAGCAAGGAAAAATTGACTTTAGTTGACAAATACATTGAAAAAGTCAACAATAAGAAAGTTATATTTTGGAAAAGGAGTGACCATTATGGATTTATCAACAGGCGTTCCTGTATCGATTCAACTAAAAACGATTGTCCAACAAGGCAACGAACAAAAAGATTTTTTCTTTGACTTAGAAGGTCAATTAGTAAAAATGGGTGATACATTATACATTCGTTACAAAGAAGAATTATTAGAGGATACAGAACCAACCCCCGTAACCATTAAAATTGAACCAGACGGGCATGTTCAGTTGATTCGTGCTGGCGAATTACGGATGCGTTTAAGATTTGGCTATCAGGAAAAATTAGATACAAGTTATCGAACCCCTTATGGCTTGCTGCAGATTAGTACGTTTACCCATAATTTGCGTGTTAGTTTAAAAGACCAACCAATGTCTGGTAAGATTTTAGTTGATTATGATTTATACTCTCAAACAGAGCGAATCGGAGAATATCATTTAGAATTAGAATTTACTGCATAAATATTGCAGAATAGAATTGATTTTTTTTCAATGTTTTTGTATGATAAGGAGTAGACTGTGAAAGGACGTGTACCTCTTGGAAATTAATGTATTTGAAGGGTTAAACAAAAAAGAATTATCCATGATTGAAGTAGCACACGCTATTTTAGAACAACATGCAGATGTAATGGATTTTTCTGATTTAGTTAACCAAATCCAAAATTATCTTGGCAAGTCTGATAGTGAAATTCGTGACCAATTAGCACAATTTTATACAGATTTAAACATCGACGGTAGCTTTATCTCATTGGGAGACAATCGTTGGGGCTTACGTTCATGGTATCCAATCGATTCAATCGATGAAGAAGTTACACATGGCTTGGAAGAAGACGAAGAAGATGCACCACGTCGTAGAAAACGTAAAAAAGTAAATGCCTTCATCACTAATCCAAACGATGAAGATGTAATTGACTATAACGATGACGATCCAGAAGATGCTGAATTAACAAATGATGATGAAGAAGACATCTTGTACGATGATGAAGAAGATGAAGATGAAGAAATTAAAGCATACAACTCTGATTTACAAGAGATTGGTGCAGATTCAGACGATGATGAAGAAGACATTCCACAAATCGAAGAAGATTTAACAATCATTGATGACGATGATGTTGAAGATGAAGACGATTTTGATGACGAATATTCTGAAGAGTAAGAAACCAAAAAGCTTGATTCCTAAGAAGGAGTCAAGCTTTTTAGTTGAATGTCCAAGAAAAATGAGAAAATAGAAAAAATTATTTTCTTGAATAGAAGTACTTGACCTGATGTCCGTTTGCTTGTATTATACTACTTGGGCACCTTTAAGAAGGTCAGAAGTTTGAACGAACTTACAAGCTCCCTATTCGTAATGGATAGGGAGCTTTTCTATTTTTGTTTCTTTTTTATTTGGAGAAACGTAAGAGTTTCAAAGTTGTTTTACTTCTCTCTACAAAATATTATCAAAGAAAGGGTTTTTAACTATTATGACAAAATACATCTTTGTTACAGGTGGCGTGGTTTCTTCTATCGGAAAAGGGATTGTCGCAGCATCTTTAGGACGATTATTAAAAAATCGTGGATTAAAAGTAACGATTCAAAAATTCGATCCATATATTAATGTGGATCCGGGGACAATGAGTCCTTACCAACATGGAGAGGTTTTTGTCACAGATGATGGTGCCGAAACAGATTTGGACTTAGGTCACTATGAACGTTTTATTGATATTAACTTAAATAAATACTCAAACGTAACCACTGGGAAAATTTATTCAGAAGTCTTACGTAAAGAACGTAAAGGGGAATACTTAGGTGCAACAGTGCAAGTTATTCCACACATTACCAATGAAATCAAAGAAAAAATCATGCGTGCAGCGAAAATGACGGATGCCGATGTGATTATCACAGAAGTAGGTGGTACTGTCGGCGACATCGAATCATTACCTTTCCTAGAAGCATTGCGTCAAATGAAAGCTGATATGGGTAGTGACAACGTAATGTACATCCATACAACCTTGATTCCTTACTTAAAAGCGGCTGGCGAAATGAAAACTAAACCAACACAACATAGTGTCAAAGAATTAAGAAGTTTAGGGATTCAACCAAATATTTTAGTGGTCCGTACAGAATTACCTGTTTCTCAAAACACTAAAAACAAATTAGCACAATTCTGTGATGTTAATCCAGAAGCGGTAATTGAATCTCGTGATGTTGAAACATTGTACTCCATTCCATTAGCACTTCAAGCACAAAACATGGATCAAATTGTTTGTGATCATTTAAAATTGGACGCACCGGCTGCAGACATGACTGAGTGGCGTGCATTAGAAGAAAAAGTTCTTAACTTGAAAAAGAAAACAAAAATTGCGCTGGTTGGTAAATATGTTGAATTACCAGATGCCTATATTTCTGTTGTAGAAGCATTAAAACATGCTGGGTTTGATTTTGATTCAGATATCGAAATTGATTGGGTTGATTCACAAGAATTAACTGCTGAAAATGTCGCTGAAAGAATTGGTTCAGCAGATGGTATTTTGGTTCCTGGTGGTTTTGGTGATCGTGGAATTGAAGGAAAAATTGAAGCGATTCGTTTTGCTCGCGAAAATGACGTACCATTCCTTGGCATTTGCTTAGGTATGCAAATGGCCTGTGTAGAATTTGGTCGTAACGTTGTGGGCTTAGAAGATGCTGGTTCTGCAGAAACTAATCCTGACGTGACAAATAACATTATTGATTTAATGGCAGATCAAGAAAACATCGAGAATTTAGGTGGTACACTACGTTTAGGTTTATATCCATGTAAATTGAAAAAAGGAACGAAAACTGCGGCAGCATACGGAAATGAAGATGTTGTACAAGAACGTCACCGTCATCGTTATGAATTTAACAACAAATACCGTCAATTATTTGAAGAAAATGGCTTAGTCTTCTCTGGAGTTTCACCAGATAATCGTTTAGTTGAGATTGTTGAAATTCCTGAAAAACAATTCTTTGTGGCTTGTCAATTCCACCCAGAATTAATTTCTCGTCCAAATCGCCCACAACGCTTAATCAAAGGATTCGTTGGTGCAGCTTTGGCAAATAAAGAAAGTAAATAAGTAAAAATGGACGAAGTGATTCAGTTCACTTCGTCCATTTTTAATCTAAAAAAGTACGGGGCTCATGATGAGCCCCGTACTTTTTATGCTGCTTTATTTTCGTCTGGTTTAGAACTACTTTCAGGTGGTTGCGGTGGTTCTTGTGAACTAGAACTTGATGGTTCAGGTGGTTGTTCCGATGTTGCCGGTTGCTCTGCTGAGGAAGAGCTTGCCGGTTGTTCGGTTGATGGTGGCGCTTCAGAGGAAGAAGGCGCACTTTCTGAACTAGAACTTGATGAACTTTCCGCTTCTTTTGTGGAAGAGGATTCCACCGTACTGCTAGATTCCGGCTGTGGTGCTGAAGAGGTAGTACTTGGTAAAACTTGTACATTTGGTACCTCATAGGCATCTTTCACGTATAATTCATTACCTACCCGCACAACACTGTCTGGCTGCACCCAGTCATCGTTTGAAACATTTTGAGACAAGTAACTCATTATTTCACGATAAACATCCGAGGCAATTCCATAGTATTCTTGATAGATTGGTGTATTTCGATCATTGTATCCAGTCCAAACAGAAACGGCATAGTGTGTTGTATAACCAACAAAGGTACTATCCGGGGCAATTCCTTTTTCTGTTGTGCCCATTCGCGCTAAATCTTCATCAGTATAGTTAGAAGTCCCTGTTTTGGCCGCTTGGATTAAGCCTGGAATGGCACCGTTAAATCCTGTTCCGCCGTTTAAAACATCTTTTAACATATCCGTCATCATATAGGCGGTAGAGTCTTTCATCGCACGTTTGCCATCAGGTTGATAATCAACGCTAGTTCCATCATTGAAAACGACTTTGTTTACGTAATACGGTTTGTTGTAAATCCCGTTATTGGCGAAAGCCGCATATGCTGCTGCTAATTTCAATGAGGAAATCCCGTATTTATCGCCATCTACGTCGCTTGTGTTACTTGAAATGGCATTCGACGCTTCTAAGTTTTTATAGTCAATTCCTAGTCCTTTAATGAAAGGCATGATGTTTTCTTTACCAACTTCATCAAACGTCTGGACCGCGGTCGTGTTACGAGAACCCATAATCGCACGGCGCATAGTAATGACGCCTTGATATGTTAAATCAGAGTTGAAGACATCAATGTCGGTACCAGGATATTTCGTTGGCTTATCCACCATGAGGCGACCTGTCGAATAATTTAAATTCTCAATTGCGGGACCATAATCCATGATTGGTTTCACGGTTGAACCAACATCACGTTGGGTGTTAACAGCTAAATTGTTTCCTAATTGTACATCATCAGGAATGTGACGACCACCAATCTGTGCTCGGACTTGTCCAGAGGCAACATCAATAACGGTTGAAGCCACTTGCATTTTATCATCTGGAAACGCAACGTATTGATCACTGTTGACAATATCGTAAAGTTGTTTTTGGGCATTCATATCTAAGTTTGTGTAGATATCTAGTCCGTCTGTGTAAACATTTTTACCAGTTTTTGCTTTCACTTCATTGATTACTTCTTTGACGTAATTATCTACGACTTTTCGATTGTCATCACTGGCTTTTAATGGCACTAAGCCTTCATCGATTGGGGTAGCTTTGGCTTTTTCGTACTCTGCTTTCGAGATTTTTTTATTGTCGTACATTGTGTAGAGTACGACATCCCGGCGTTCTTTAGCAGTATCTGGTTTTGTATAGGGATCATATGAGTTTGGCGCTTGTGGCATTCCTGCCAGTAGGGCCGTTTGTGGTAAATCAAGTTCAGATAAATGTTTACCATAATAATTTTCAGCCGCTGTTTCCATTCCATAGAAACCATTCGCCATGTAGACTTTGTTAATGTAGTAAGTTAAAATTTCTTCTTTTGATTTTTCACGTTCTAAACGAACAGCCATCCATGCTTCTTGTGCTTTCCGTTTCAAGGTTTGGTCAGATTCTTTTGTAGAGAAGTAGGACAATTTAATTAATTGTTGGGTTAAGGTACTTCCGCCTTGTAATCCACCATTTTTGACATTTGAAAGGGCAGAACCGATAATCCGAATCGGATCCACACCAATGTGTTTATAGAAACGACGGTCCTCGACAGAAACAATGGCATCTTTTAATAATTGAGGCACATCATTTGGTTGAATTAATTCACGCTTTTCTGCGCCTAAATCCTCAAAAATTTCATTATTAATATCGTAAAGCTTCGATGAAACTGTCGCATTCAGTTTGTCATCTTCTAATTTTGGGGCTTGTCGTGCATAGAACCAAAAAAGACCAACGCCTGCTAAAAAAGCGACCATCCCAGCGATAAGTAAGCCAAGAAAGATTTTTAAAACAAGCCGTTTTTTCTTTTTCGGCGGTTGTGTCTTTTTCTTGTAACTCGACTTCGATGAGGTGTTGGATGCATGTCTAGCAGCTCGCGAGCCTGAATTTGCGGTTGGCATAAATAGCAACTCCTTTGTTATACTTTCAAAACTTTATGAATCTAGTGTGTCTGAATATATTGTTCCACTGCGTCGAGATAAGGGATTCGCGGTGCGATTCCAAAAGATAATTCAATTCCTTCTTTCTCGATGAGTGCAAGCGGCATAGATTTTTTTCCAGTAACTGTTTGGTTTTTCCAATGCGTTATTAGATTTT
Source organism: Enterococcus sp. DIV0358 (assembly GCF_051713465.1). Classification (NCBI taxonomy): domain Bacteria; kingdom Bacillati; phylum Bacillota; class Bacilli; order Lactobacillales; family Enterococcaceae; genus Enterococcus; species Enterococcus sp. DIV0358. The sequence continues at coordinate 1,039,870 of NZ_JBIOPX010000001.1, forward strand.
CACCACTAAAAAAGAAGCAGCGTTTTAAGCTTGAAAACCATAATAGCACAAAACAAATCCCTTGTTGTGCTATACATTGTTCCATATGATCAATTTGATGTTGATGAAAATTTTTAAAGGGAAAGGACGTGGTATTTTTCGTTTCTTTCGCTTCAAAATCTATGTAACGGCCTTGATATACACCGTTATAATCAGTCGTTGAAGCTTGTCTAAAGTAGGCCTCCTTAATAACAGCCGCACTTCGTTTGGGATAATCTACTTTAACAATTTGAACAGGAGTGGGTTTCTTATGAACGACTGCTTGCTTATTCAATAGATAATATTGATTGCTTTGATTGATCGCTTCTTCGAAATCCATCCCGCGATTACCAAATTCAACGGGGCGTTTCTTTTTTACTTGTTTTTTTGGTGATTGTGCTTCATGATGATTATAAGGTATTCCGTTAGGATAATGGAACGTCACGTTTATCACACTCCTAGCCTGTATTATACCAAAAAAAAGACCTGAAAGAAAAGGGATGACTTATGGAAATGATAAAAACCCTCTTTGTCACCGGTTATCGCAGCTTTGAATTGGGGATATTTCAAGGAAAAGACCCGAAAATCACAGTTATTAAAAATGTCTTAAAAAAAGAGTTAGCCAGTTATATTGAAGCGGGAGTAGAATGGATTTTGATTTCTGGCAATTTAGGTGTTGAACTTTGGACAGCTGAAGTAGTTGGGGAATTAAAAACGGAATATCCAGAAGTCCAGCTAGGTTTGCTTTATCCATTTAAAGACTTTGGCAATAATTGGAATGAACAAAATCGAGAACTGTTAACGAAAGCGGAAAGTTTGGCTGATTATATCAACTCAGTAAGTCACCAGCCCTATCAATCGCCAGCACAATTAAAAATGCATACAAAATTTCTTTTGGAACATTCTGGGGGCAGCTTACTTATTTATGACAAAGAGTACCCTGGCAAAACGGAGTATTTTTTAAAGGACGCACAACATTTTTCGGAACGAGAACCCTATGATATTCGCTTAATTACAATGGATGATTTACAAAACTCGGTGATTGATTAGAGAATCTGTTTGATTTTCTAGCTATTTTTCGTTACAATAGTATTTGTGGAACTATGAAATTTTCTATCGTAAATAAACAAATGAGGTGTAAACATGGCAAATTTAGTATATAGTCCTAAAGACATTTTACAAAAAGAATTTAAAACGAAAATGATGAACGGGTATGACCCAATTGAAGTAGACGAATTTTTAGACAATGTCATTAAAGACTACGAAGCTTATAATAAAGAATTATTAAGCTTGCAAGAAGAAAACAGCCGCTTAATGGCAAAATTAGACCAATTATCAAAAGCCCAACCAACGCCTCGTGTTGCTCAAGAAGTACCAAAAAGTGCAGCAGTGACCAACTTTGATATTTTAAAACGTTTATCAAACTTAGAGCGTGAAGTTTTTGGTAAAAAGTTAGATGAAACACCTTCAACACCTGTAACGCCTTCTGCACCGTCAATGACTACAGAACCAGCGAATCATGATGTTGATAATGCACAAACACGTCAATTTTAACAAGACAATTTAAGTCAAGTTTTCACGAGGAACAGAAAGCATTTGTTAGAATAGCGGACACTTGTTGTAGTGTGTAAATTTTTGCTGTTCGTCTAAACAGATTTGTAATTTTCGGGTGATCGCGGTTTGCTTTTGCAAGCTGAGGAAAGTCCATGCTCGCACAAGCTGAGATGCTTGTAGTGTTCGTGCTTAGCGAAATCATAAGCTAAGGTACTCTTTTAGAGTAACGGCAGGAAAAATGACTAAGGTTTCGACTATGTCAAAGTATCCTTGAAAGTGCCACAGTGACGAAGCGATGTGGGAAACTCCATCGGTGGAACGCGGTAAACCCCTCGAGCGAGCAACCCAAACAATGGTAGGGGCGCTCTTCTAAAGGAAATGAACGAGTAGAAGAGGCAGAGTTTACTCTGCAGATAGATGATGACCGTCACCAATTTTTCCTGAAGAATTGGTGATACAGAACATGGCTTATAGAAAATTACAAGTAATTCAGGAAGACCTTCCAACGTAGTTGTGAAGGCTTTTTTTACGAAAAGAATAAAAAAATGTTAAAATAAAGAAACTGAGATAAAAGTAGTAAGCTGTCTGTTCTAAAGAGGCCGGGATAGGACCGTTTAGTTCAGAGAAAGCGGACAATTACAAAAAACAAGCGGAGCAGTAGTCGGCAGGACTGTTAGCTTCAGACAATAAAAAAGAGTCAAGAAGGAGTTTTTATGACGAAAGAAAAAACATTCAAACTTGTTGCAACAGCTGCTAGTGGCTTAGAAGCATTAGTTGGAAAAGAATTGCGTGATTTAGGGATTCCCTGTGAAGTAGAAAATGGCCGGGCCGTCTTTGAAGGCACTGTTGAAACAATTGCTACTGCCAATTTATGGCTACGGACAGCAGATCGGATTAAAATCGTCGTTGGCGAATTTAACGCCTATAGTTTTGATGAATTATTTGAAAAAGTTAAAGCACTTCCTTGGGAAGATTATTTGCCTTTAGATGCAGAATTTCCAGTTGCAGGTAAATCAATTAAGTCAAAATTGTATAGTGTTCCTGATTGCCAAGCCATCACCAAAAAAGCCATTGTTAACCGTTTAAGAGAAGTTTACCATCGTCCAGCGACGGTGCCTTTAACCGAAACAGGAGCTTTGTTTAAATTAGAAGTGGCTCTTCTAAAAGATAAAGTGACGTTGACGTTGGACACGACTGGACCAAGTTTATTTAAACGAGGCTATCGCATTGAAAAGGGGGGCGCACCTCTTAAGGAAAACATGGCAGCTGCTTTAGTGATGTTGACCAATTGGCGCAAAGATCGTCCTTTTTATGATCCAGTTTGTGGTTCTGGAACGATTTGTATTGAAGCAGCATTAATTGGCCATAACATTGCCCCTGGCTTTAATCGTAGTTTTACTTGTGAAACATGGGATTGGGTTGATCCAGCAATTTTTGAAAAAGTACGTAACGAAGCCGAGGCAAAGGCAGACTACGATGTTGAATTAGATATCTGTGGTTCAGATGTTGATGGGCGAATGATTGAAGTCGCACGAGCGAATGCTGAGGAAGTTGGTTTAGGTGATTCAATTACCTTTAAACAATTGGCCTTAAAAGATTTTACAACCGAGAAGGAATATGGTGTAATGGTAGCTAACCCGCCTTATGGTGAGCGTTTAGGAGAAGAGGAAAGTGTTCGCCGTTTGTATAAAGAAATGGGCCATGTTTTCCGTCCGTTAACTACTTGGAGCAAGTATATACTGACGAGTGATCTTGCTTTTGAAGAATATTATGGTGCCAAAGCTACTAAAAAACGGAAGCTTTACAACGGAGCCTTACGAACAGATTTATTCCAATACTGGGGAACACGTCCACCAAGAAAACCACGGGAAGACTAAGAAAGCTGGTGTAAAAAATGAAGGAAGCTGTATTTTTACAAGAAGTGAAAGAAATTCAATTACTAAAAAATGCCTTGACATTATTAGACTGGGATTCATCAACTGGGATGCCAGAAAAAAGTAGTCCTTTTCGAGGAGAAGTAGAAGGGTATTTAACCGGATTATATTTTGAACGAAGTATTGGCCCAGTTATTCAAGAAGCATTGGCCTATTTTGAGACACGCCCTGAAGAATTATCTGAATTAGGGAAACTGGTTTTTGAAAAAGTAAAAGAAGAATATGCTTTGAATAAAAATGTTCCAGCTGAACGTATGCAAGAATATGTTAAAGTATTAAACCAAGCACATACAGATTGGCTAAAAGCACGCGCTGCACAAGATTTCGGCTTGTTAGAAGAAACCTTAACGAAGGTCGTTGCGTTTCAAAAGGAGTTCATTCCTTATTGGCAAAAAGAAGAAAAAACACCGTACGATGTGTTATTAAATCAATTTGAACCGGGGATGACGGTTGAGAAGCTAGACCAAGTATTCGACCAAGTAAAACAAGGGATTCAAGAAATTCGGACCGTTTTAGCGGAAAAAGGTACGCCGCCTAGAACTGACTTTTTATCTAGAAAAATGACCAAAGAACAACAACGCCGTTTTGTGATTGGTGTGGTTGAACAATTAGGCTATGATTTTTCAAAAGGCCGATTAGATGATACAGTTCATCCATTTATGACAGCTCTAAATCGAAATGATGCGCGGATTACTACGCGCTGGGAAGAAAATAATTTCTCAATGGCAACATTTGGTGTGATTCATGAAGCGGGTCATGGGATGTACGAACAAAATTTTGATCCTAAATTTGACTTTACGCCACTAGGCGAAGGTGCCTCTATGGGGATTCACGAATCACAATCGCTCTTTAATGAAATTATCATTGGTAGCAACCGGGCTTTTTGGCAAAAACAATACCCGTTTTTCCAAGAATGCGCAGAAGGCACTTTTGATGATATTACTTTTGAAGATTTTTATGCTTCTTTAAAAGAAACGAAAGCAAGTTTGATTCGGATTGATTCCGATAGTCTCACCTATCCTTTGCATATCATTATTCGTTATGAAATTGAAAAAATGTTATTTAATGGTTCTTTGGAAGTCGCTGATTTGCCAAAAGTGTGGAACGAAAAATACCAAGAGTACTTAGGCGTCTCACCTGGAAATGATTTAGAAGGTGTCCTTCAAGATGTTCATTGGTCTGGAGGTAGCTTTGGTTATTTCCCATCTTATGCCTTGGGTTATATGTACGCCGCGCAACTATTTCACGCAATGAAACAAGAATTATCTGTTGATGAAATTTTAGCTTCGGAGGATTATTCTGATATCCGTAAATGGTTAACACAACATATTCATCAGTACGGCGCTTCACGTAAACCAAATCAATTAATTTATGATGCAACGGGGGAAGAATTGAATCCTAGTTATTTAATTGATTATATGAAAGCTATTTATTTTGATGTTTATCATGTGCAATAAGTGAAACAAGCAAGGGGAAGTGGACAACAACAATGTTATCAATTCGTGAATATTTAGAAGCTGGTGAAACAACGATCTCAAACTTACTATTTGATCATTACCAAAAAATTGGTTTGAAAGATGATGAATTTCTCTTTTTACTGCAACTTTTTCGTTCGCAAAATGCAGGCGATTTATTTCCAGACTTAATGGCGATTGCAGAGACGATGGGTAAAACGCCAGATACGATTTATAAGTTATTAAATCAATTGGTTTCTCGCGGATTTATTCGAATTGAAACACAACAAAACCAAAAAGGTCAAATGATGGATACGTATGATTTACTGCCTGTTTTTCAAAAGATTCAATTATTTTTACAAACGAGCAAAGAAAAACAAGTTGTCGCAAACCACGAAGATGAAATTAAACAGCTTTACCAAGGCTTTGAAAAAGAATTCGGACGTCCACTTTCACCAATTGAATTAGAAATGATTGGTCAGTGGTTGAACACAGACCATTATTCCCCTGAATTAATCCGGTTAGCGTTGCGAGAAGCCGTTTTAAATCAGGCGTATAGTTTGAAATATATTGATCGTATTTTACTTGCGTGGGAGCGTAAAAATATTACCACCAAAGAACAAGTGGCTGCTGATCAGAAAAAACGAAAAGATTCTATGATTCAAAATGAGATTGAACAACAAGGTCAGACACAAGAAGCGTTACCAAAGGTTACATTACACAATTGGTTAAATCCAGAAGACAGTGAATAAAAAGGAGGTGGGCCATGCTATCACAAGAGAAAACAATGGAAGCTATTGAAATTATGTATGAGATGTTTCCAAATGCAGAATGTGAATTAAAACATAAGAATCCTTTTGAATTATTAATTGCTGTGATTTTAAGTGCGCAAGCAACCGATGTATCGGTAAATAAAGCGACTCCTGGTTTATTCGCAGCTTTTCCAACACCAGAAGCTTTAGCAGCTGCACCGGTGGAGGAGATTATTGCTAAAATAAAAACCATTGGCTTATATCGCAATAAAGCAAAAAATATTAAAGCGTGCGCACAACAACTTTTAGAACGTTTCAATGGAGAAGTTCCGCAAACCAGAGATGAACTGGTCAGTTTACCTGGCGTGGGGAGAAAAACAGCCAATGTAGTAATGGGAGATGCTTTTGGTGAACCGGCTTTTGCAGTAGATACACACGTGGAACGAGTGTCCAAGCGCCTTAGAATTTGTAAGCTAAATGCGAATGTTACTGAAGTTGAGCAAACCTTAATGCGTAAAGTTCCGAAAGAACTCTGGGTGAAAACGCACCATACCATGATTTTCTTTGGGCGTTATCACTGCCTAGCAAGAGCGCCTAAATGTGAAGCCTGTCCGCTACTCTATATGTGTCAAGAAGGCAAAGAACGGATGAAAGGGAAATAACATATTTTTTTTTGATTTTTAAGAAACGCAACAAATGATTGCGGTTTCTTAAAAATTGATTTAGTATAGACAGTGTGGTATATACTAGGAAATTTATTTTTTTGAAGAAAGATAGGCGATGAAATGACAGAAAATGCACCCAAATTTAAGCAAATTTCTGCAGAAATTGAAAAGAAGATTCGAGACGGTCTGTATGTAAGTGCACAAAAATTACCTTCAGAATATGATTTAGCTAAAGAATATAACTGCAGTCGCTTGACCATCCGTAAAGCGATTGATGATTTGATTCGCAAAAATATTTTGGTAAAACGACATGGTAAAGGTAGTTATGTGATGTCGCAAGCGAAAATTCAAAGTGGCCGCGCTGGCTTACAAGGTTTTACTGAGGCAGCCAAAGCTTACGGGAAAAAAAGCCAGACAGAAGTCATTTCCTTTGAAGAAGTAGTACATCCCGCTGAGAAAATTCGGGAGGCACTCCAAGTGGGCAAAAATGAGGCGATTTATGAACTGATTCGCCGCCGAATGTTAGATGGCGAGCCAATGACAGTTGAAAAAATTTATTTGCCACAGGCATACGTACAAGGCCATACGAAGCAAGACTTCGAGGGCTCTCTTTTCTGCTTAATCGAGAAAAACGTCGAGATTGCTTATTCGCATCAAGAAATTGAAGCAATTTTAGTTGAAGCGGAAATTTCAGAATTATTGAATGTTCCTGTGGGCCAACCACTTTTACAAGTCCACTCTATCACCTATGCGCTTGATGCAACTCCTATTTTATATGATGTCTCTTTATATCGAGCAGATCGGTACACGTTTAAAAACACACTGACCCGCTATAGCCCGTCTGAAAACAACCAAGTGGAGCTAGGAGGTTCTTGGAACGAATGAAGATAAAAGAAGAAATAGCCGCTCAAAAAGATTTATTTTATGAAGACTTAAACAAAATTATCGCGATTCGAAGTGTGAAAGGGTCGCCTAAAAAAGAGGCACCTTTTGGCGAAGGACCGAAAAGAGCCTTGGAAGAAACGCTGAAACTTGCAGAGCGTTATGGCTTTCAAACTGAGATTGTCAATGACGCAGTTGGCTATGCGCAATGGGGAACAGCGGAAGAATATCTGGGGATTATTGGTCATTTAGACGTAGTACCAGAAGGTTCTGGCTGGTCAGTGCCACCCTTTCAATTAACGAAAAAAAATCAACGTTTGTATGGTAGAGGAATTCTAGATAATAAAGGTCCTATCTTGGCTTGCCTGTATGGAATGAAATTACTGAAAGAACTTGGTTACCAACCAAAGAAAACCATTCGCTTAATGTTTGGCACGGATGAAGAAAGTGGGAGTGGAGATATCCCCTTATATTTAGAGAAGGAAAACGCACCCGTTTTTGGATTTACTCCAGATTGTAAATATCCAGTAGTTTATGGGGAGCGAGGGATTGTTAATTATGAAATCACAACGACCATCCCAGATGATTCAAGTGAACAAATTGGTCAGATTATGGGTGATCAAGCAAAAGACCATGTGCCTGATCAATTAAGTGTGGTGATTGCGGGAAAAACAACGGCAATCACGGGAAAACGTGCTCCTTCCAATGCGCCAGAACTAGGCAAGAACGCGATTACTTTATTGGCACAGAAAATTAGCGAGGAACAGTTAGTCAAAGGAAATTTATTACAGTATTTCGACTGGTTAACCGCTAGTTTTCACGAAAAGCACTATGGCGAAGGAGTAGCTCTGGACTTTAAGGATCAGGATAGCGGGCAATTGATTTTAACGCCCTATGCGTTGGAAAAACGAGGACAGCAATTGGTGTTATCATTGGCCGTGCGTTATCCTGTTTCTATTACAGAAAACGAAGTAACCACGCAGCTAACGAAGGCACTATTTCCAGAAAGTGAAGTGACCGTCATCCGCCGCCTCCCTAGTACGCTGTTTCCAAAAGATGAGCGCAATGTTCAAAAATTAACCAAGGTTTATGAACAAATTACTGGCTTAGATGGGACGCCAGTCACAACTACAGGTGCTACGTATGCTCGTTTTATGCCGAATATCGTTGCTTTTGGTCCATCATTTCCTGGTCAAAAAGGCATTGCGCATAACCAAGATGAATATATGGATGAAAAAGATTTACTGCTTAATCTGGAAATCTATATGCAAGCGATGATTGCATTAACAGAAGCATAAAACCAATAGAAGATACACGTATGAGAAGAAGCCAATGTGTTTCGTAGAGGTCGCATACGTGTATCTTCTATTTTTCTGTATAAAATTTCATTTTCAGTATATACAAAATAGTATATACTAGTTTATAATGGTGGAGAAATGTAAGCGTTAACGAAAGGGCGGATGGAAAATGACTTGGGGTGCAATTGCGACATGGCGGATGGCACATGATGGGTTACTAAAAGCTACAGAAGAATTACAACAAGGAGGTGCTGCAGGCACGGCCGTGGAACAATTAATTAAAGAAGTAGAAGACTATCCTTTTTATAAGTCAGTGGGCTACGGCGGTTTACCTAATGAGGAAGGGATTTTAGAAATGGATGCTGCCTATATGGATGGAGACACATTTGCAATTGGTGCTGTGGCAGGAATTACAGATGTTAAAAATCCGATTTCAGTGGCTAAAGCATTAAGTAAAGAGAAGTTTAATAGTTTTCGTGTTGGCACAGGTGCAACGAAATATTCAATGTTGCACGGTTTTGAAAGAAAGAATATGTTGACAGAACGCGCTAATCAATGGTGGCAAAAGCGTTTAAAAGAAATTCAGGAAAATCAGTTGAACCCCTATGATGGGCATGATACTGTCGGCGCTATTACGTTAGACCAAACAGGATCAATGGCAGCTGGCACTTCCAGTTCGGGACTCTTCATGAAAAAAGCAGGACGTGTTGGTGATTCACCACTGTCAGGTTCTGGTTTTTATGTTGATAGCGAAATTGGTGGTGCTGCGGCTACAGGCTTAGGTGAAGATTTAATGAAAGGCTGTCTTTCTTATGAAATCGTTCGTTTAATGGGGGAAGGGCGCTCGCCACAACAAGCATGTGATCAAGCGGTCTATGCTTTTCACGAAAAATTGACCCAACGTTATGGGAAAGCAGGAGCTTTTTCACTGGTGGCCATGAACAAACAGGGAGACTGGGGCGTAGCTACGAATGTGGAATTTACTTTTACGGTTGGTACTGATATGCAGCAACCAGAAATCTATATTGCAAATCCAGGCAAGAATCATACCACAGAGATTCAGCCGATTTCACAAGAATGGTTAGCGGCCTATGAAAAAAGAATCAAAGCACCAATTGAATAAATGAGGAGAGTGAAGGAACATGAGTAAAAAACAAATTTATCTTTTTTGTGATGCAGGGATGTCTACAAGTATTATGGTGAATAAAATGATGGAAGTGGTTGAAAAACATCAAATGCCTTTAATGATTACTGCTTTTCCTATTGCAAGAGCACAAGAAGTGGTTGAAGCAGAGAAGCCTGTTGCTATTTTATTAGGACCACAAGTCCGTTTTTTATTAGAAAAAACAAAAGAACAATTTGCTCCTCAAGGGATTCCTGTCGCTGCAATTGCGCCAGAAATTTATGGCATGATGGATGGCGAAAAAGCATTGAAAGAAGCGCTGCGGTTAATTAAGCAAAATAAAAAATAATAGATAGGAGTGACGACCGTGCAAAAATTTTTGGATTGGTTAGAGCGCGTATTGACCCCTTTGGCAAAAGTGATAGGAGAAAATAAGTATTTAGTAGCGATTCGTGATGGCTTCCTTTTATCAACGCCCTTGTTGATTGTTGGTTCGGTCTTCTTATTAATTGCTAATTTTCCTTTGCCACAATGGGATACTTGGATGTCTCATTTGCTTGGTAAAGACTGGGCGACAATGATGTCTGTTCCAGCTAGTGCTAGTTTTGATGTAATGACCATTCTGGCCGTTGTCGGTATTGCCTATAGTTTAGGGAAACAATTCAATGTGGATGCAATGCAAGCAGGAATTATCGCATTGGTTTCATTTTTTATTGTAACGCCTTATCAAACATTATTTACACCGGAAAATAGTTCAAAGGTTTATGAAGTTACTAGTTTACCTTTAAAATGGATGGGTTCCAGTGGCTTGTTTTTAGGAATGATTGTCGCATTAATTGCGACTCGTTTATTTGTGGCCATTGTTCGTAAAGGGTGGACAATAAAAATGCCAGAAGGAGTGCCACCAACAGTGGTTAAGTCTTTTGAGGCCCTGATTCCGAGTTTTTTAGTTGTTACTCTCATGTTTTTAGTCAATTGGCTGGCTGCTTTAACTCCTTATGGTAATTTACAAGATGTTATTTTTGAATTTCTACAAACGCCCTTATTGAGTCTTGGTAATACCTTAGGTGCAATGAGCATTGCTTATTTATTTTTACACTTCTTTTGGTTCTTTGGCATTAACGGAGGTAGCGTGGTTGGCGCAGTCTTTAATCCTGTTTTGCGGGCATTGTCTGTTGAAAATTTACAAGCATTTAAAGACGGTCATGAAATTCCCAACATCATCACTGGACAATTTCAAGATATGTTTGCAACATTTGGTGGCGCCGGTTCCACACTCTCATTAATCATTGTGATGGTCTTATTCTGTAAAAGTCAACGAATTAAAAAGCTTTCGCAACTTTCACTAATTCCTGGTGTTTTTGGGATTAACGAACCAATCATTTTTGGGTTGCCAATTGTTTTAAATCCAATTCTTTTGATTCCATTTGTCTTAGTACCCGCAATTAATATTATTATTGCCTATTTTGCTATGGATTGGGGCTTAGTTCCATTGACGAACGGTATTCAATTGCCGTGGACGACCCCGCCAATTATCTCAGGATTTTTAGTCAGCGGTTGGCAAGGATCAATTCTGCAAGCTCTCTTATTGGTACTAGGAATGTTCATTTACTATCCTTTTATTCGAGTTATGGATGACCAATATTTACGTGAAGAATGGAAAGCACAAGAAGAAGAGAGTGAAGAAATTGATTTTGATTCCTTTGACTTTGATGATTTATAAATAAGGAGGAAATAGGCGTGAAAAAAATCCTTTTAGTCTTAAACCACAGTTTAGCAGGATTTGGCAGTGATGAACAAGCTCAGCTGAAACCAAGTGGTAAAAAAGCTCCCTTAGGTCCAGGGGTAACATTGCTACCATTTTTACAGAAGCAAGGAGCGGAAATTGTTGCGACACTTTATTGTGGTGACCAATATTATTTGGAAAACGAGGAAGAGGTAGCAAAGAAATTTATTGGCTTTGCAAAAAAGTTTCATGCCGATGCGGTTCTTTGCGGACCAGCCATGCATTATCCTAATTTTGGAGAAATGGCTGCTCGTCTAGCTTGTAAGTTTAATGCTGCGGGCATTCCTGCAATTGCAGCGATGGCAGAAGAAAATCCAGCAGTCAGTCACTATTATCAGCAAGTGCCAATTGTGAAGATGCCCAAAAAGGGTGGCATTGGTTTAAATAATTCGTTTAAACAAATGGCGCAATTGGTCGTGGCAAAAGCAAATGGAAAAGAAACCAAACAGTTAGAAGAAACGAGTTGTTTTTAATTGTTGATAATCTAAAGAGAAATCCAGAATGAATGCATGATTGTGTTCGTTTTGGATTTTTTGCTTTTGTTTAGCGAATGTATGTTCTATAATAGGGAGGCAGATAGGTGGGATTACGTGAAATCAACGAGAAAAATTGCGGTTCGTCAAGTGGTCGAATTTATTTTAAGGCGGGGAAGTATCGATTCTCGCCATGTGAGTGAACATACACCACAAGAAGGTAGTCGCCTTCATCGAATGTTGCAAAAGGAAGCGGGGAGCCTTTATCAAAAGGAAGTATCTTTAAAAATTGAGATACCTTTAAATGGCCATAATTATTGTGTAGAAGGTCGTGCAGACGGCATTTTTGTGAAAGAAACTGGGCAAGTGGTCATTGATGAAATTAAAACATCCGAGCCAGCGTTTGAAGAATTGCCGCCAGAAAAGGTCGAATTGTTTTGGTATCAAGCGATGTGTTATGGTCACATGTATTGCCAACAAGAACAACTTTCTGAAATAACGCTGCAACTCACTTATTATCAGACCACCACAAAACAAATCACACGACAAGAACGCCATTTTACAGAAGCTGCATTAGCGGAGTTTTTTACTGATTTGATGAAGCGCTATGAACAGTGGGTAATTTTTAAAGAAGAGTGGCGTATTTTGAGAAATAAATCATTAAAAAATCTTAGTTTTCCTTACGGGGAGTATCGCAAAGGGCAACGAGAATTGGCGGTAGCCGTCTATAAAACAATTCTTAGTAAACAGCGGCTCTTCGTGGAAGCACCAACTGGAACAGGCAAGACAATGTCCACTCTTTTTCCAGCGATGAAAGCAATTGGTGAAGAAGAAGGTGAACGGATTTTTTATTTAACAGCTAAGACCATTACGCGGCAAGTGGCTGAAGATGCCGTCAAAGCGCTGTCCGAAAAACAAGCGCAAACTAAGAGTATTACGTTAACAGCAAAAGATAAAATTTGTTTTTTAACTGAACGAAATTGTACACCAGAACATTGCCCGTTTGCTGACGGCTATTATGATCGTTTAAATGAGGGACTGTGGGATTTATTGCAACATGAAAATCATTTAACGAGAGAGGTTATTGAACGGTATGCACAAAAGCACCAATTGTGTCCATTCGAGTTGTCGTTAGATGCAAGTCTTTGGTGTGATTTAATTATTGGCGATTACAATTATCTATTTGACCCAACGGTTTATTTGCGGCGCTTCTTTGAAGAACCCCAAAGTGCAGAAGAGAATATTTTTTTAGTGGATGAAACCCATAATTTGGTTAATCGTTCACGGGAGATGTATTCGGCCGCTATTTCTAGGAATGCGGTTTTGCAAATTCAAAAAAGATTGCAAAAAGAATCTGTTCAATTAAAAAGAGCTTGTCAAAAAGTCTTAACTACGTTTGATGATATTGAAGCAATCTGCGAAGAAAAAGACACGGATTTTTTTGCCCAACGCGCGCCAATTGATTCATTAGTTAAACAGATACATCGATTAACAGAAGTAATTGCAGAATGGTTGCCAGAAAATCAACACATTGAGGAATTGGCGTCGATTCTCAGTTTTTATTTTGATTGTTTAAGTTATCTTCGAATCAGCGAGTATTACGACAACGGCTTTTATACGTCTATTTCTTTGCGAAACTATGACTGCGTTGTGAAACAATTTTGTGTCGATCCGGCTTATTTATTGTCACAACGATTAGATAAAGGGAAAGCGAGTATCTTATTTTCAGCAAGTTTAACACCTCTGAATTATTATCAAGAAGTGCTTGGTGGAGGTGAAGAAAGCCTACGTTATCGGATTCCGTATCCTTTTCCAGAAGAAAATCAATTGTTGATGATTGGTAGTCATCTTCAAACAACCTATAAAAACCGTGAAAAAAGTTATCCACAGATTAGTGAACTTTTAGGGAAGTTAAGTGAAACAAAAACAGGTAATTATTTAATTTTCTTCCCTTCTTATGCCTATATGGATGATGTCTATCAAGTATTTAGCCAACGCTACCCGCAAGTAAAAACTCAAATTCAGGGAACGGACTTAAACGAAAAAGAGCGAGAAGCATTTTTAGCTGAATTTAAAGAGAATCCTCAAGAAACTTTCATCGGTTTTTGTGTTTTAGGTGGTATATTTTCAGAAGGAATTGACTTGAAAGGTACCCGATTGATTGGTACGATAATTGTTAGTGTCGGGCTACCACAAATGAATCCGGAGCAAGAACTGATTCGCACGTTTTATCAAGAAGAGCGAGGGCAAGGGTTTCAATTTGCGTATCAAATTCCTGGTATGAATAAAGTCTTGCAAGCGGCTGGACGTGTCATTCGAGATGCGCGAGATAAAGGATTTGTGTTGTTATTAGACGAACGATTTGAATTACCAAGTGTCCAGCGTTTCTTTCCGCCGCATTGGTTGGCGCATCGAAAGGCAAACACCAATGAACAACTTATCCAACAAGTGAAACAATTTTGGTTAAAAAATAAAGAAAACAAAGGAGGAAACAAATGAAGACCATTTTAGTCCTTCATACAGGTGGAACCATTTCCATGTCGAAAGTAGCAGGAGGAAGTGTTGCCCCGAATGAAAAAAATCCGTTGATGGAACAAGAAGCATTATTTTCTGGCAAGGTTCATTTAGTTGTCGAAGATATTTTTAATATTCCCTCACCACACATGACCTTAGAACGGATGTTTCAATTAAAAGAACGGATTCAAAAAGCTTATTCTGAACCAATTGATGGCGTGGTTATTACGCATGGAACAGATACATTAGAAGAAACAGCTTATTTTTTAGATATAACCTTAGAGAAAAAAATCCCCATTGTTTTAACAGGAGCAATGCGGTCAAGTAATGAAATCGGTAGTGATGGCTTGTATAATTTCATCAGTGCTATTTGGACTGCTTGTTCAGACGAATCGTACGATAAAGGTGTTTTAGTCGTGATGAATGATGAAATTCATACGGCGCGTTATGTGACAAAAACACATACAACGAACGTAGCAACATTTCGGACGCCAACTTTTGGACCAATTGGAACCATTGCGAAAGAACGTGCTTTTTTTGCGAAAGAGGTCTTACCGCAAGAAGTCTGCGATGTTTCTTCTGTGAAAGGAAATGTCCACGTAGTGAAGGCCTATGCGGGGATGGGTGAACGGATGTTTGAATTATTAAACACCCCAGAAACGGATGGGTTAGTAATTGAAGCGCTAGGCGCGGGTAATTTACCGCCAGAAACGCTCCCAGCATTACAAAAGATGCTAGACAACGGGATTCCAGTCGTTTTAGTTTCTCGTTGTTCCAATGGCATTGCTGAAGATATCTATGATTATGCTGGTGGTGGCGTTGGCTTGAAAAAAATGGGGGTCGTTTTTGCCCGTGGTTTAAACGGACCGAAAGCGCGGATTCGTTTAATTGTTGGTTTAAACAGCGAAAAAAATCCTACAGAGTTAAAAGAATTTTTGGAACAGTAACTAATTTTAAGGAGAAAATAAATGAAGCTGTTTGAACGCATTCATCAAGATACTGAAATTCGACAAATTTATGATGCAATTGGTCAAATGGAAGATGAAGAAGCTGGGTGGGCATACCATAATTGGCTTCATGTAACCAATGTCGTAGCCATGACGGAAATGATTTTGAAACAACTTGCTGTTTCAGAGGAGTATTTAGAAGCGGCAAAAATTGCGGCACTGCTCCATGATGTGGGTGCGCTACAAGGAAAAGCAGGACATGCACTTCGGGGGAAACAATTTGCAGAAGCATATTTTCGTAAGCAAAAGATTTGTTTGCCTTATCAAGAAGAAATTTTATCTTCTATAGAAAATCATAGTAACGGCTTTGATTCGGAAGAGCTAATGACGCTAGCGCTAATCATTAGTGATAAATTAGATATTACAACCTCTCGTGTTGCAAAGGCTGGTTATTTCGTGCCGGGAATGCGGCAACTTCAATTTTTAAAGAAAATTGAAATTATGCTTTCAGAACAAGAGGTTTGTGTCTCGTTTACGGCAGAAGAAGAACTGGATTTAGAAGAATTAAATGCGTTTTATTTTATGCCAAAGGTCTTCAAAGCAATTGCCGCTTTTTCAGAAAAAATTCAACGCCGACCAATCGTTTTATTGAATAATCAAGAATGGCCGGTACCAAAACCAAAAAATCCTTCAACTGTTCATTAACAGTTGAAGGATTTTTTTAGCGATAATTATTAAACTCAAGAGCCATTGGTAAATCTAATTCTCGTAAAAGAGCCATGACTTTTTGTAAATCATCCCGACTTTTTCCAGTTACCCGAATTTTGTCTTCTTGGATTTGTGACTTAACTTTAATCCCAGAGTTTTTGATAGCTGTGTTGATTTTTTTTGCATTTTCTTTATCAATACCACTGATTAAATCACCATATTGGCGAGCAGTACCGCCTAAGGCTTTTTCACTTTCTGAGAAATGAATATTTTTAATCGGAACATTGCGTTTGACTAATTTTCCAAATAAAATATCCTTCACTTGCTCGACTTTATAATCATCTTCAGCTACGACTACTAGTTTATCGTTTTCCAATTTAATATCAGCAATTGACCCTTTAAAGTCAAAACGATTTTTCAATTCTTTCAAGGCAATTTGAATTGCGTTTTTGACTTCCTCCATATTGACCTCTGAAACTACATCAAAACTTGCTTCTTTTGCAGCCATGTAAAAACCTCCTAAAATATTCTTTGCTTCATCATATCATGAAATAGTAAAAAAGGTTAGGCTAGAATCATTTTGAATAGAGAAATAAGAAGATCAATTTTTAGGGATATCTTCTCGCATTCTTTCATGGAAACGTTGCAAAAAAATTTTTTTCAATGTTCGCTTTTAGCCCCTTTTCTTTTAGGATAGAACCTGTTATTCTAAGTCAGAAGAATAGCGAAGGAGCGAAGAAAAATGAGTCGATTGGTTAGTACTTACCAAAGAAATGAATCGATAAAAAAAATAGCAGTGATGGCGATAACCGCTTTGACTTCTGCGGTCGGTTTGAATTTCTTTTTGATTCCGGCAAAAGTTTTTTCGGCAGGGATGAACGGAATTGCGCAAATCATTGCTACATTATTATATACAAATTTAGGAATCCATATTAATACAGGGATCTTCATTTTATTTTTAAACATTCCCGTCTTCATTCTAGGGTTTGTAAAATTAGGGAAACAATCAACGATTCTTAGTTTCATCAATGTTATTGGTATTTCCGTTGTCACTATGTTTGTGCCAATCGTAACAGTCACAACGAATCCTTTGATGAACGCAATTATGGGTGGTGTCTTAGTCGGCGTTGGCGCAGGGCTTTCATTGAAAATGGGCTTTAACACTGGCGGCATGGATATTATTTCACTGATTCTTTCAAAAACAACAGGGAAAACCGTTGGTAATTTTATGTTCTTATTAAATGGTATTATTGTGCTGTTGGCTGGTTTTGTATTTAACTGGGAAAGTGCGTTGTATACTATTATTTCTATTTACTGTTTGAGTCAGGTGGTCGACATGATTCATACCAGTCACCAAAAAGTCACAGCAATGATTGTCACCACGAGACCAGAAGCCGTTGCCTTAGAAGTTTCTCAACAAATCGCTCGTGGCATGACCTTGTTGCCTTCAATCGGCGGCTATTCAGGTGCAGAAGGTCGGATGATTATGATGGTCATTACTCGCTACGAACTCTATGATTTAGAACAAGCAGTTTACAGTATCGATGAGAATGCCTTTGTAAATATTTTACCAACACAATCGGTTTTAGGGCGTTTTGCCAATGAAGATGAACAACGGATTTTTCATAGTACAGGAACATTTCCTGAGCTTCAATCTTACAAGGTGAAACGTTATCCACCAAAGAAAAAATTAAAATAGCAAGTCGGCCTTCAGATCCCAAAGTGATAACGGGAAAACTGGAGGTTTTTTTATAAAAATGAAGGTTATGTGAAAGAATAGACAAAAATTTTCTGAAAAAGGGAATTTTACTAGAAAAGTGTCAGGAATTCTGCTAAAATAGAACCGTTGGTTAGGGAACACCTAACAAATAAAGTTTTTAAAAACTTAGGAGGAATTTTTTATGCCAGTAGTATCAGGAGCAGAATTCTTAAAAGCAGCACGTAAAGGCGGCTATGCAGTAGGTGGCTATAACACAAATAACTTAGAATGGACACAAGCGATTTTAGAAGCAGCAGAAGCTAAAAAAGCACCAGTTCTAATCCAAACATCAATGGGCGCTGCTAAATACATGGGTGGCTACAAAGTAGCTAAAGACATGATTACTAATTTAGTAGACTCAATGAATATCACAGTTCCAGTAGCAATTCACTTAGACCACGGTGACTACGAAGCTGCTTTAGAATGTATCGAAGTTGGCTATACTTCAATCATGTTTGATGGTTCTCACTTACCATTCGAAGAAAACTTAAAATTAGCGAAAGATGTAGTTGAAAAAGCTCACGCTAAAGGTATTTCTGTCGAATGTGAAGTTGGTTCAATCGGTGGTGAAGAAGACGGAATCATCGGTACTGGCGAATTAGCTGATATCGAAGAATGTAAACAAATGGTTGCTACAGGTATTGACTACTTAGCATGTGGTATCGGTAACATCCATGGTCAATATCCAGAAAACTGGAAAGGTTTAGCATTTGATCACTTACAAGCGATTGCTGAAGCTGTCGGTTCTGATGTACCTCTAGTATTACACGGAGGTTCTGGTATTCCTCAAGAACAAATTGAAAAAGCAATTTCAATGGGTATCTCAAAAGTTAACGTAAATACAGAATTCCAATTATCATTCGCTAAAGCAACGCGCGAATATATTGAAGCTGGTAAAGATTTAGAAGGTAAAGGATTTGACCCTCGTAAATTATTAGCACCAGGTAAAGCTGCAATCATCAAAGATGCAGAAGAACACATTGATTGGTTCGGTTCAGCTAACAAAGCTTAATCAACTAGTTACGTTAAAGACAGCCACAGCACGTGGCTGTCTTTTTTATTTTTTGTTATTTTTTCATTCTATTAAAATACCTGAGAAGTTTTCTTTTTTCTTAAGCTTGATTATGATAGAATGATTGGGTAGTTTATTTAGAAAACGTATATTACAGATAGGTGAGAATATAAATGAAAAAAATCGTAATCAATGGGAATCGTCCATTAAAGGGCGAAGTAACCATTAGCGGCGCCAAAAATAGTGTGGTCGCTTTAATTCCAGCTGCTATTTTAGCAGATTCGCCCGTGACTTTAGATGGCGTTCCTGACATTCAGGATGTTCACTCATTAATTGAAATTTTAGAAATTATGGGTGCTAAAATTACTTTTGAAAATAATACATTAATTATTGACCCAACAGAAGTTGTTTCTGTGCCTATGCCAAAAGGAAAAATCAATAGCTTACGTGCGTCCTATTATTTTATGGGCTCACTTCTTGGTCGATTTGGGGAAGGCGTTGTCGGCTTACCTGGCGGTTGTTACTTAGGACCTCGTCCAATTGATTTACATATCAAAGGATTTGAAGCATTAGGCGCTCATGTAACCAACGAACATGGGGCGATGTACTTGAGAACAGACGAAGCTGGCTTACAAGGAACCCGAATTTTTATGGATATGGTATCTATTGGCGCTACAATCAATGTCATGTTAGCCGCAGTTAAAGCCAAAGGCAAAACGATTATTGAAAATGCTGCGCGTGAGCCAGAAATTATTGATATTGCTACATTATTAAATAACATGGGTGCAAAAGTTCGAGGAGCTGGAACGGATGTTATTCGGATTGAAGGAGTCGAAGAATTACATGGCTGTCGTCACTCGATTATTCCAGATCGAATTGAAGCTGGGACTTATTTAGCTATGGCAGCAGCTATGGGTGAAGGAATCAAGGTTCGAAATGTTATTTATGAGCATTTAGAAAGCTTCATTGCGAAATTGCAAGAAATGGGCGTTAAGATGACAATTGAAGAAGACATGATTGAAGTTCATCCGTCACATGATCTGAAAATGACGACGGTGAAAACCTATCCGTATCCTGGTTTTGCCACAGACTTGCAACAACCGTTAACGCCATTACTTTTAAAAGCGCAAGGAACTGGTGAAATTATTGATACGATATATGCTCAACGAAATAAGCATATCCCTGAGTTAGTGCGGATGGGGGCTGATGCTTCGGTTGAAGGCAATATGATTATCTTAAATGGCCCAAATCAATTGCACGGTGCAGAAGTAGTCGCCTCTGATTTACGGGCAGGCGCTTGCCTAGTCACTGCCGGCTTGATGGCTGAAGGTACGACCACGATTTATAATGTAGAATATATTTTACGTGGGTACGACCACATTATCGAAAAGTTAACTGCTTTGGGTGCTGATATTCAAATGCTAGAAACCGAAGAACAAGAAGGTCCGTTTGAGGTGGATCAATGAGCGACTATTTAACAATGGCTGAATTGGAAAATAGTACGTTAAAAGATATTTATGCGTACGCGAAAGAGTTTAAAATTCCTTATTATAGCCAAATGAACAAAAAAGAATTGTCTTTAGCTGTGATTCGTGCACAAGCTGAGAAGCAAGGGTTTTTCTTCATGGAAGGAATTTTAGATATTGTTTCTCAGGATGGTTATGGCTTTTTGCGGCCAATTAATTATGGACCAAGTGCAGAAGACATTTATATTTCTTCTTCTCAAATTCGTCGTTTCGGATTGAGAAATGGGGACAAAGTAGCTGGCAAGGCGCGTCCGCCAAAGGAATCAGAACGTTACTATGGACTCATGCATGTTGAAAGTGTCAATGGGAAAGATCCTGAAGAAGCGAAAGAGCGGCCACATTTTCCAGCGCTAACACCGTTGTATCCTGAAAAACAATTAACGTTAGAAACAACGGCTGGCAGATTATCAACACGAATGATTGATGTATTTGCCCCAATTGGTTTTGGGCAACGTGGTTTAATTGTAGCGCCGCCAAAAGCGGGAAAAACAAGTGTTTTAAAGGAAATTGCTAATGGGATTACAGAAAATCATCCTGATGTGGAATTGATTCTGTTGTTAATTGACGAGCGTCCTGAAGAAGTGACTGATTTAGAGCGAAGTGTTAAAGGCGATGTGGTTTCTTCAACTTTTGATCAACAACCACAAAATCATACGCGAGTTGCTGAATTGGTTCTGGATCGAGCAATGCGCTTAGTTGAAGACAAACGGGACGTAGTTATTTTAATGGACAGCATCACTCGTTTAGCAAGGGCCTATAATTTAGTGGTCCCGCCTAGTGGTCGAACCTTAAGTGGCGGAATAGATCCAGCTGCGTTTTTCAAACCTAAACGATTTTTTGGTGCTGCCAGAAATATCGAAGAAGGGGGCAGTCTAACTATTTTAGCAACAGCATTGGTGGATACAGGCAGCCGAATGGATGATGTCATCTATGAAGAATTCAAAGGCACAGGCAATATGGAGCTCCATTTATCTCGTGAATTAGCAGAACGCCGTATTTTCCCAGCAATTGATATTAAAAAATCAAGTACGCGAAAAGAAGAGTTGCTAATGACACCAGAACAACTAGAAGAAACGTGGAAATTGAGAAATAATATGTCAGGAGACTCGCTGGAATATACGGATCAATTCATAAAAATGTTGAAACGGACCCAAAATAATCAACAATTATTTGAAGTTTTCCATGATGTTTCGTTTGGCAAACAAATTAAAAGAAATCCAAAAAGATAATTGCATACCAACTGAAAACATGGTAAGATAGCATTGTTGTATACCGACAAAATAACTCTGATACAGCAAATGGATCAGGGCAAAGGAGCGAAAAAACATATGAAACAAGATATCCATCCAAATTACCAACCAGTAGTATTCATGGATTCAACAACAGGTTTCAAATTCCTTTCAGGTTCAACTAAAGGATCTTCAGAAACTGTTGAATGGGAAGATGGCAACACTTATCCATTATTACGTGTTGAGGTTACTTCAGACTCACACCCATTCTACACTGGTCGTCAAAAATTCACACAAGCCGACGGACGTGTGGACCGTTTCAACAAAAAATACGGTCTCAAAGACGAAAACGCAAATCCAGACGCATAGTCTTTCAAAACATTGTTATGACAAGGTTTATAGAGGTTTTCCACTGTGGTGGGAAACCTCTATTTTTGTTGGATAGGCAGTTTTAAATTCAGAGAAAAGAAATAAAGCAACTTACCAATCTTTTCCTCTTTCTTTTCAAGATTATCCTTCCCAAAAGTCAAAGATTGATCATCATTGTTTCGCTGATTTGTTAGACTAGTAAGTACATTCAGCTTTATAAAGGAGATCTTGAAGAAATGAGTAGAAAAAAAGTCGGTGTTTTCTGTCTATTTCTGTTTTTTACATTTTTTATTATTGTTCCAAAAGTAGAAGCTACAGAAGAAATGAAGACTAAATTTACAGTAACGCCTGTTTTACCAGAAAATCAAGTGTCAGGAACATCTAGTTATTATGATTTAATTCTGGCACCAAAGCAATCTTCCACTATTGTCTTAGACATAAAAAATAAGACAGACGAAAAATTGTCCATCGTATTGACTCTAGCAAATGCATCAACAAATGATAATGGGTTGATTGTGTACAATGATTTTGATAAACCACTTGATTCATCGTTAAAGGTTCCGCTGACAGACTTAGTTACTTTAGAAAATGAGGAAGTGAGTGTGCCGCCTCATCAAACAGTATCAGCAAAGATGAAGGTGAAGGGACTTGATCAGCCTATCAAAGGAGTTGTTTTAGGCGGGGTTTACGCGCATCTCAAAGATGAAAAAGAGGAAGAGACCCAAACAACGGGCTTAACTAGTCGCTACGGGTTTAATGTTGCGATTGCCATGAGGAGTGCTGAGAATGCTCCTTTAACAGAAGTGAACCAGCTGAAATTAACGAAAGTAACACCTACAATTGCTTTAGGGGCCAAATCACTAAAGGCGGTCATTCAAAATCCGTATGCTGCTATTTTTCCAGAAGTTCGTTTAGAAGGTCAAGTGATAAAAAAAGGATCCTCTAAAAAAATTGCACAACGGACACTAAAAAATGTTCGTTTTGCCCCAAATAGTTCCATGAATTTTCATCTTGATTTGGGTAAACAACCGCTAGATGCTGGGACTTATATATTTACAGGACGTGCTATTTTACAACAAGATGAACAACAGTCTTGGCCTTTTCAACAAGAATTTACGATTAACACTCGTGAAGCAAAAAAATTGAATCAAGAAGCTACGGTCAAATGGGTCCTACCCACATGGTGGTTACCGACTTTCTACACATTGTTAGTAATCACAATCGGGGCAATTTGTAGTGTCATTTGGCTCAATAATTATCAAAAAACAAGCGAAAAGGAGAGTGAGAATAATGGCTAGTTGGTTTTGGTTGTCTGGCGGTTTAGCGGTCATTTGTTTTATGTTTTTCCTCTTTTCTTTGCTGACTAGTATGAGTTTTATTCAGCATGCAAAAGAACCCAGAAGTATTCTAAAAGAAACGCTTTTAAGTTGGTTAATGCTTTTACTTAGTGGTGGGTGGATTACAATCGGACTATTGTTATATTTTTCGCTAAAGAATCAATAAACAAAAAACGAGCATTCATTGTTAGATAACCGTGAATGCTCGTTTTTTTGTTTTAGAAAAATGCTCTTTAGCAACTTGCCAGATTTCATTGGGCAACCTGACTGAAATTGTTAAATTGTTCTGTCGAAACGACAAAAAAGTGGTAAACTAAACGTGTATGTTAGTTATTTAATCAAAAGTAATGTATCCGCTTACTTATAAAATGGAAACGAAGGAGCATATTGCAATGACAGAAAAACTTTTAGGAAGTATCGAAGCCGGTGGCACAAAATTTGTATGTGGCGTTGGGACAGATGATTTGACCATTGTGGAACGTGTCAGTTTTCCCACAACAACCCCAGAAGAAACAATGAAAAAGGTAATAGAATTTTTCCAACAATATCCTTTAAAAGCGATTGGGATTGGCTCGTTTGGTCCGATTGATATTCACGTTGATTCTCCTACGTATGGTTATATCACTTCTACACCAAAATTAGCTTGGCGTAACTTTGACTTGTTAGGAACTATGAAACAACATTTTGATGTGCCAATGGCTTGGACAACGGATGTGAATGCTGCGGCATATGGTGAGTATGTTGCTGGAAATGGGCAACATACATCTAGTTGTGTATATTATACAATTGGAACTGGTGTTGGCGCTGGAGCGATTCAAAACGGTGAGTTTATTGAAGGCTTTAGCCACCCAGAAATGGGGCATGCGTTAGTCCGTCGTCATCCTGAAGATACTTATGCAGGAAATTGTCCTTATCATGGAGATTGTTTAGAAGGGATTGCAGCAGGACCAGCAGTTGAAGGTCGTTCTGGTAAAAAAGGACATTTATTGGAAGAGGATCATAAAACTTGGGAACTAGAAGCTTATTATTTAGCGCAAGCAGCGTACAATACGACTTTATTATTAGCGCCAGAAGTGATCATTTTAGGCGGCGGCGTCATGAAACAACGTCATTTGATGCCGAAAGTTCGTGAAAAATTTGCTGAATTAGTCAATGGATACGTGGAAACACCACCTTTAGAAAAATACTTGGTGACGCCTCTTTTAGAAGATAATCCAGGAACAATTGGTTGCTTTGCCTTGGCAAAAAAAGCTTTAATGGCTCAAAATTAACCATTTATTCGCAGTTCATGCATTATATTTGAAGGAAATGGCTAAGAATGATACTCTTATTATGTAATTAATTATTTAGGAGGGATTAGCATGGCAGATTTAAAAGGACGTTTTGACGATGCAAAAGATAAAGTAGAAGGTACTGCAAAAGAAGCGCAAGGCAAAGTTACGGATGATAAAGGCAAAGAACTTGAAGGAAAAGCTCAATCAACCTTTGCTGACGTAAAAGACAAAGCACGTGATGCCGGCGACGACCTTAAAGAAGGCGCTGAAAAATTAACTGATAAAGTTAAAGAAGGCTTTGAAGACTTAAAAGACAAATTTAGTAAAGATAAATAAAAATTAACAAAAGAGGGTGGGCTTACGTTATTTCAACGTAAGCCCACCCTCTTTTGTTTAGACATCAAATCCTTGTTTTTGCAAGAAAATTTTTACTTCTGGGCGACGATTATAAGAAAAATAGGACAAAGACTTCTGTGACCAATCCGCTGTTTGGGCGTTACTTGAGCGGCTGGCATAATAATCTTTTAATAATTCATCATATGTGTGCATATCTGTCAATTTGTCTGATTGGTAGTGATTTTCGCTTAAAATATTTTCAAAAGGCATCCGTGGTTTTACACCATTTAACGTTTCTGGTACACCGATTGTTAATCCGAAAAGTGGTACAGTTAATTCAGGCAAAGATAAACGTTTGGCTACTGTGTCTAAGTCATTTCGAATACCGCCAATATAACAAATCCCTAAATCCATAGATTCAGCCGCAATGGCCATGTTTTGCGCAGCAATCGTTGTATCAACGGCAGCTACTAATAATGATTCTGGTGTCTTTAAGGGTTCCAATGATTGCCCCTCTTTTGACAAAATCGTTGCATGACGATACAAATCAGCAACAAAAACATAGAACACACCAGTGTTAACGACATAGTCTTCACAATTCGCTAAACGTCCCAATTCTCTGCGTAGCTCAGGATCTTTGATTTCTATAATTGTATAAGCTTGTAAAAAATTGGAGCTTGACCCTGCTTGAGCTGCAGTAATTAACTGTTGTTTCTGCTTGTCCGTTAACGTTTGCTTTTTAAAATGACGAACGGAACGGTGACTTAGTAATTGTTCGATTGTTTGATTCATAAAAAACCTCCGTTTAAATTAAGAAAGAGAACAGAAAAACCCACAGCTTAATAGTGGGTTTCTCTGTCGTTAATTGCTAAAGATTACAGAATACGTTCAAATGGATCTAAACTAATTCCTTGGTCTAAGACGATTTTTGCGTATTCTTTCGCTGCAAATAAAGAATGATCTTTGTAGTTTCCACACTCTTTTGCAGAGACTGCTGGAACAACTTCTGTATTGATTACTTTGTTTAAAACGTTGACTAATGCATCACGGATTTCTTGTGGTGAATGTTGATCCCACATAATCATATAAAAACCAGTGCGGCAACCCATTGGCGAAATGTCAATGATTCCTTTTAATTCATCACGCATGTTAACTGCTAATAAATGTTCCAACGTGTGTAATGCGCCTGTTGGTAGGGCATCTTTGTTTGGTTGTAAGAAACGTAAGTCATATTTTTCGACTAACGCATCACCATTTTGTTCTGTGCCAGCAAGGCGAACATATGGTGCTTTTACTGTGTTGTGATCTAATTCAAAACTTTCTACGCGTGCCATGAAATTTCGCTCCCTTTATAATTAAATTCGTTTTAACTATAACAAATTTAAGTCAAAAGTCAATGGATAGTCCTTTGATGGGTAATAGTTTTAAAATATCATGGGAAAATAAAAAAATCATTTTTTTGACTATGTAGGTTTTTTCAATACTATGGTAAAATAGGACAAGTAGCTTTTACAAGAAGGTAAGAGGGGAGTATGAAAATATGGGAAAAGAATATCATGTTGCCGTGGTAGGAGCAACAGGTGCTGTCGGGACAAGAATGATTGAATTGTTAGCAGAAACAAGTTTGCCAATTGCCAGTGTGAGGTTATTGGCGTCTAAGCGTTCTGCTGGACAAGAGATTCAGTTTAAAGGGCAACCTCTTATCGTGGAAGAATTAGTCCCGGAATCATTTGAAGGAATCGATTTAGCATTATTTAGTGCTGGTGGGAGTATTTCCGAAAAGTTTGCACCAGAAGCAGTTAAGCGCGGAGCTGTTGTTGTTGACAACACTAGCCATTTTAGAATGGCAAAAGATGTTCCTTTAGTTGTTCCAGAAGTGAACCCGGAAGCCTTGAAAAATCATCAGGGAATCATCGCAAATCCCAATTGTTCTACGATTCAAATGATGGTGGCCTTAGAACCAATTCGGCAAGCGTTTGGCTTAGAACGAATCATCGTTTCAACGTATCAAGCTGTGAGTGGCGCAGGTATCCGTGCAATTAATGAGCTAAAAGAACAAGCCGAAGATTTTTTAGAGGGAAAACCTGTCAGTGAATGGTCAGCTGAAATTTTACCAGCTGGCAGTGACGAAAAACATTATCCAATTGCTTTTAATGCGTTGCCTCAAATTGATGTTTTTTCAGAAGCAGGGTATACCTACGAAGAATGGAAAATGATGAATGAAACAAAAAAAATCATGGGAGATAACAAGCTAAAAGTCGTTGCCACCTGTGTCCGTATTCCGGTAATTTCAGGACATTCTGAATCTGTTTATATAGAAGTGAAACAAGCAGATGCATCGGTCTCAGCCATCCAAGAATTAATGGCGCAAGCTCCAGGTGTAATTTTGCAAGATGAGCCAAGTGAACAACTATATCCACAAGCGCTAAATAGCGTCAACCAGAAAGAAACATTTGTCGGCCGTATTCGTCAAGACGTTGACGTGAAGAACGGTTTCCATTTATGGATTGTGTCAGACAACCTATTAAAAGGAGCTGCTTGGAACTCGGTCCAAATTGCTGAAACGCTACACGAAATGAATTTGCTTCGTGTACCTGAAAACGACTAGAAGGTTTGTATTGTATACTCGGGAGGGAATAGGATGGATTTAACGAATGCAACAATTATTACGGCAATGGTTACGCCGTTTCAAGAATCGGGAGAAATAGATTTTGATAAACTACCGCAATTGGTAGACTATTTATTGGCCAATCATACAGAAGGCGTTATTTTAGCAGGAACAACTGGTGAATCACCCACGTTAACTCATGAAGAAGAATTACAATTATTCCAGCGAATTATTGAACTGATCGATGGACGTATTCCGATTATTTGTGGTGTGGGTACGAATGATACACGTGACTCAGTCGCTTTTGTGAAAGAGTTAGCGACAATCGCTGGTATCGATGCTGTTTTGGCGGTTGTTCCTTATTATAATAAACCAAATCAAGAAGGTATGTATCAACATTTTAAAACCATCGCAGAAGCAAGTGAACTGCCAATTATTTTGTACAATGTTCCTGGTAGAACGGCTGCATGCCTAGAAGTGGAAACTACTTTGCGCTTAGCACAATTGGAAAAAATTGTGGCAATTAAAGAATGTGCAGGGTTAGATGCAATTACTGAGTTGATTGAAAGAGCGCCAAAAGACTTTCTAGTGTATACTGGAGAAGACGGGTTGGCTTTTGCCACCAAGGCACTTGGCGGACAAGGGGTTATTTCGGTAGCCAGTCATGTCTTCGGTTCGTCAATGTATGAGATGTATCAAGCGCTGGAGCAGGGGAACTTGCCGGAAGCGGCTAAAATTCAACGACAGTTATTACCAAAAATGAACGCATTGTTTTCAGTGCCTTCACCGGCACCCGTGAAAGCGGCCTTAAATCATTTAGGTATTCCTGTTGGAAATTTACGTTTACCTCTAGTTGCTTGTACACCAGAAGAAGAGCAAAGAATTATTCGCACGTTAGAGATTTAAAGAACGTGTAATCATAGAGAGGTGAAAAGAGTGAGTACAATAAAAATCGTTCCATTAGGCGGCGTTCGTGAAAATGGAAAAAATATGTACGTTGCTGAAGTGGAAGATGAAATTTTTGTACTGGATTGTGGATTACAATATCCAGAGAACGAACTTTTAGGAATTGACGTTGTCATTCCGGATTTTACGTATTTAGAAGAAAATAGTGAACGAATTGCAGGGGTCTTTTTAACACATGGCCATGCAGATGCAATTGGGGCCTTACCGTATTTGCTTTCAAAAATTCAAGTGCCTGTTTTTGGGACAGAATTAACGATTGAACTAGCAAAACTAAGTGTCAACAGTCATGCGGAAACGAAGAAATTTAAAGATTTCCATGTGATTGACCCGCATACAGAAATTGATTTTGGTCAAGCAACGGTGAGCTTCTTTAAAACAACGCACACCATTCCAGATTCGATTGGCGTTAGTATCAAAACAAAAGAAGGCAACATTGTTTATACTGGTGATTTTAAATTTGATCAAAGTGCGATTGAGATGTATCAAACCGATTACGGCCGCTTAGCTGAAATTGGGAAAGAAGGCGTCTTGGCGCTACTTAGTGATTCATCAAATGCTGAAAACCCAGCCCAAGTTGCATCCGAAGCCCAAATCGCTGATGAAGTGTTCGACACGATTCGCTATTGGGAAGGACGAATCATCGTGGCATGTGTGGCAAGTAATTTGCAACGGGTCCAACAAGTATTGAATGCAGCGGATCGTTCTGGTCGTAAAGTCGTTTTGACAGGCCAAGATTTTGAACGGATTATTCGGACGGCGATGAAATTGGAAAAATTACAATTGCCAAGCGAAGATCTATTAGTGAAACCAAAAGAAATGAAAAAATATGCACCCGAACAGTTATTAATTTTAGAAACAGGCCGAATGGGAGAACCGATTAAGTCACTTCAAAAAATGGCTAATAATACACATGGTGTCGTTCGAATTGAAGAAGGCGATTTAGTTTATATTACGACAACGCCGACAACGGCCATGGAAACAACGGTTGCTAAAACAGAGGATATTGTCTATCGGGCCGGTGCTACGGTGAAGCAAATTTCCGACAATTTACGTGTGTCTGGTCACGCTAATCCGAATGACTTGCAATTGATGTTGAACTTAATGAAACCCAAATATTTCATTCCTGTCCAAGGTGAATACCGCCAGTTAGCTGCGCATGCGGACTTAGCACACGAAATTGGCATGCCTTATAAAGATATCTTTATTACAGGTCGTGGGGACATTCTAGAGTATACAAAAGGTAGAATGTCGGTAGCTGGCAGCACAACGGCCGAAAATATTATGATTGACGGGATTGGTGTCGGCGATATTGGTAATATCGTTTTACGGGATCGTCGTATTCTTTCCGAAGATGGTATTTTTGTGGCTGTCGTGACAATTAATCGCCGAGAAAAACGAATTGTTTCACCAGCTAAAATTACTTCTAGAGGTTTTGTTTACGTTAAAACAAGTAAAGACCTAATGAAAGAAAGTAGCAATATTGTTACAGAAATTGTTGAAAAGCATTTAGAAAGTGACGATTTTGAATGGAGCAAACTGAAACAAGAAATCCGCGAAAATTTAAGCCGTTATTTATTTGAACAAACCAAACGTCGTCCTGTGATCTTACCAGTTATCATGGAAGCGACGCAACGCAAGCGTCCCAAAAATAACGCATAGTTCGTCCTGATAAAAGCAGGTGATTTTAGGAGAAATTCTTCTAAAGTCATCTGTTCTTTTTTGTAACTTTCTTCTATAAATATGGTACTATTAATCAGAGCGCTGAATAAAGGAGGCGATTTTAGTGGAAGAGATTGTGTTGTTCCATACCAATGATCTTCATTCTCACTTTGAAAATTGGCCCAAAATACGGCGTCTGGTTAAAGCCAAACGTTCGCTGTACCAAAAAGAGGGCAAAACAGTCGTAACCATTGATTTAGGTGACTTTTCAGATCGGTGTCATCCTTTGACCGAAGCAACAGATGGTCGAGCAAATGTAGCTATAATGAATACATTAGCG
Source organism: Enterococcus sp. DIV0358 (assembly GCF_051713465.1). Classification (NCBI taxonomy): domain Bacteria; kingdom Bacillati; phylum Bacillota; class Bacilli; order Lactobacillales; family Enterococcaceae; genus Enterococcus; species Enterococcus sp. DIV0358. The sequence continues at coordinate 1,070,393 of NZ_JBIOPX010000001.1, forward strand.
TATGACCTAGTTACAATTGGAAATAATGAAGGAATCGGCAATTCAAAGAAACAATTAGAGCATTTATATGATCAGGCAACATTTGAAGTGGTCTTAGCTAATTTAGAAGACCCAAAAACCCAAACGTTACCAGATTTTTGTCAAGCATATAAAATTATGACAACTAAAGAAGGCACAAAGTTAGGGGTTATTGGCTTAACCGCACCATTTCCTTTAACGTATAATCCTAATGGCTGGACAATCAAACAAGTGGAAGCAGTCCTTCCTCAACTGATTACAGAAGTTGCGCCTCAATGTGATGTTCTCATTTTGCTTAGTCACTTGGGGATAGATACTGATTTTATGATTGCGGCGAATTATCCTGAAATTCAAGTGATCTTAGGTTCCCATACACATCATTTATTTAAAGATGGTGAAAAAATTAATCATGTACAACTAGCAGCTGCTGGCAAATATGGACAGTATATTGGTGAAGTGCATCTGTTTGTGGATACCGACACGAAGCAAGTCACAAGTTATGCAAAAACGATTGAAACAGCAAGTTTAGAAGAGCAAGCAACTGATGCCAAGGAAATTGCGGGTTACTTAACGGAAGGTCATCGACTATTGCAAGCGCAGCAAATTGCACAAATCCCTGAAGCCTTGTCAACGGACTTACGGCAACCGTATGCCTTTATAACTGTTGCCTTGAAGGCGTTAAAAGAAGCGGGACAGACCGAAGCGGCTGTGTTAAACAACGGGTTATTTTTAGCAGATTTACCAGAAGGAATAATCAATGCAGACCAATTACATGAGGCTTTGCCTCATCCAATGCACTTAATCAAGGTTACATTGAAAGGGTCAGACATGAGCCGTTTGATTCGTGAAATGGAAAAAAGTCGTCAATTTCTGCGGAAATTTCCGATTCGCGGGATGGGCTTCCGCGGGAAAATTTTTGGCGAATTATGTTATGATGGGATTCGTTTTGAGCGAAATAGCCAGACCGTTTTTTGGCAAGGGAAACCTATTCAGCCAGAGCAGAAATATACGCTGACAACAGTGGATCACTTTCAATTTGTTCCGTTTTTCCCAACGATTGAGTTAGTTGGAGAAGTCGAATTTTTATTTCCAGACGTTTTAAGAACTGTCGTGGCGAACTATCTGCATGCCCACTATCCAATCAAATAAAAACAAGGTATAATAAAAACTAGGTGGTGAAAAAATGACAGACAAAAAGACAACCGAAAAAAAAGAAACAGAAACTGCTGCAACCTTTACAGAAGAACTAACAGCAGTTCTTGAAGAAATAAAAGAAGAACCTGTAAAAGAAAAGAAAAAAGGGGAAATTGTCACCATTGTGAATGAAACAGATATTCAAATTGGTGAAAGAGAGTACCGAATTGTTAAAAATCATCGTGATGCCTTTGATCCTGAACGCTTAGGTGAACGGTTTAGTGAAGTATTAGCGCGTTATGATTATATCGTTGGAGACTGGGGCTATGAACAGTTACGCTTGCGTGGCTTTTTTGATACTTCTAATCGTCGGGCAGCGCCGGATCAACGCATTGATACACTAGAAGACTATTTGTATGAATATTGTAATTTTGGCTGTGCCTATTTTGTAATTGAACGAACAGGGGAACGTAAAGAAAAAACAACGCATCGTCGTCGTCGCCATAAAAAGAATAATCGTTCTAACGCGTTTGTCGAGGAAAAGAGTGCGTCCGCTAATAAAAATAGCAAGCCAGTGATTCGTACGCGAAAAGAAGAAAATAAAAAAACGACTACACCCAAACAGCCTAGTTCCAAAAAATCTGGCAAAGGCTTTACGATTCGTCAACGTGAGGAGTAAACAGAGTGAAAAAAGACTATCAAGGATATTTAATTGATTTAGATGGAACGATTTATTTAGGAAAAGAACCAATTCCAGCCGGAAAACGTTTTGTCGAGCAGTTACAGGAAAAAGATTTGCCTTTTTTATTTGTAACGAATAATACCACTAAATCTCCTGAAACAGTGGCACAACGTTTAGCAAATGAATTTGATATTCATGTCCCAGCATCCCTTGTTTATACAGCGACTTTAGCGACGATTGATTACATGAAAGAAACCAATCGAGGCAAGAAAGTCTTTGTCATCGGCGAGGCTGGTTTAATTGACTTAATTTTAGAAGCAGGTTTTGAATGGGATGAAACAAATCCTGATTATGTTGTCGTGGGACTTGATACAGAATTATCTTACGAAAAAGTGGTTTTAGCTACCTTAGCCATTCAAAAAGGGGCGTTGTTTATTGGGACCAATCCAGATAAGAACATTCCGACAGAAAGAGGCTTATTACCTGGTGCAGGTTCAGTTGTGACGTTTGTGGAGACAGCTACTCAAACAAAACCAGTTTATATTGGCAAACCAAAAGCGATTATCATGGAACGAGCGATTGCGCATTTAGGCGTGGAAAAAGAGCAAGTAATTATGGTTGGAGATAATTATGAAACCGATATTCAATCAGGGATTCAAAATGGTATTGATAGCTTGTTAGTTACATCAGGTTTTACCCCTAAGTCAGCTGTTCCAACTTTGCCAACGCCACCAACCTATGTTGTTGATTCCTTAGATGAATGGACTTTTTGAGTATGATGAGGTCGAAATTGCGTTTAAGGGAAACACTTGGACTCATTTGTTTGTTTTTAACGATTATGGCTTTAAGTATCACGATCACGATTAATTTTCGTCCATTGTATCTTTTTGATATCCAACACTTAAATATTTTAAAAGACGTAGAGGTTGATCGTGTGACCTTGATTAAAAATTACGATCATTTAATGATGTACTTAAACAATCCTTTTGAAAAAACATTAGTATTTCCTGATTTTCCAATGTCTGATAGCGCGGCTTTTCATTTTTATGAAGTGAAAAAATTGTTTTTATTGTGCTATGGTGTATTACTAGTTACGTTGTTGCCTAGTGTCCTTTATTTAAAATATTTGGTAAAAAATCAGCGTTTATGGACATTGATACGGCCATTTCAGTGGGGAATGTTTTTGCCTGTGCTTTTTGGCTTTTTCATGCTAATTGGCTTTGATCAATTTTTTATTGCGTTTCATGGATTATTTTTTAACAACGATGCTTGGTTATTTAATCCGCTGACTGATCCGATTATCAATGCCTTACCTGAAGCCTACTTTATGCATTGTTTTATCTTGTTTTTTGTTTTATTAGAAGGCCTGTTTTTGATAGGTATTTTAATCGGAAAACGTTCTTTAAAAAAATAAAGAGAGAAAAGTGAACAATTCCAAAATTGCTCGCTTTTCTTTTTTATTCAATCTAGTTTTAAAAACTAGATTGAATAATTGTCAAAAGTATGATATTCTTTTTTAGAAATGGTTAGGAGGGTTTTTATGGACGAGATAGAAAAATCACTACAAAATTGGGGCCAACAATTGGAAAACGTTCATTTGCCAAGATGGCATGAGTTACCAGATATTGAATTATATATGGATCAAGTGATTACTCTGATAGAAAAATACTTATCCCCATTGATTACACTGGAAAAACATACTTTGTTAACGTCCTCAATGGTTAATAATTATGTCAAACACGGGTTAATCCCGGCCCCAGTGAAAAAGCGCTACAATCAAAAGCATTTAGCGTTTTTAATTGCGATTACGTTGTTGAAACAAGTGTTAACATTGCCAGAAATTAAGCAAGGCATTTTATTCCAAGGAGCTACGGTTGGTATTCGTGAAGCGTACAATTTATTTTGTCAAGAACAGGAACGAGCGATTTATGTGATTGCTGCTCAAGCGCAAGAAAAAGAAGTTCAGGCCAAATCACAAGAACCTATGGGGATTGAATATTTGGCTGTAAAAGCAGCGACAATGTCTTTTGCTACTAAAATGTTTAGTGAAAAAGTGATTGAATTGGAACAAGAATACTTAAAAGAAATGGATGAGATGACACATGAATAAAGAAAAAATCGCACTACTGGTTGATTCTGGGACAGATGTTCCAGAGGCATTAGTCAAACAATACGGCATGTATGTCTTGCCCTTACAGATTATTTATCCTGAAAAAACCTATACAGATAAGGTAGATATTACACCAGAAGAAGTGTATCAACGTTTAGAGAAAGAAATCCCTAGTACTTCATTACCAGATGGCGCAACAATCCAAGCTATTTTTGACAAAATTAAAGAAGCGGGTTACGAAAAAGTCTTAGCGGTGACCATTTCTAGTGGTTTAAGTGGAACCTATAATGTGGTTCGCTTGCTTGGAGAACAAACCGAAGGACTAGATGTATTTGTTTTAGATACAAAGAACATTGGTATCGGGGCTGGCATTCAGGCGATACGAGCAGCAGAATTGATTGAAACAGGATTAGGATGGCAAGAATTACAACAAAAATTAACAGAAGAAGTAGCCAACGCAAAAGTATTTTTTAATGTAGCCACTTTAGAATATCTACAAAAAGGTGGACGAATTGGTTTAGTCACTTCTATTTTAGGGAATGCGCTAAAATTAAACCCCATTATTTCTTGTAATGAAGAAGGCATTTACTATACGGTGGCTAAGTCTCGCGGCCGTAAAAAAAGTCTAGATAAAACGTTTGAGTTGGTAACGAACTTTATAGGTGAGGCACCCCGTTTCCGTTTGGCAGTCGCTCACGGTGCGGCAGAGGAAGAAGCAAAAGCAATGATGGAACGCTTGAAAGCGGCTTTTCCACAAGCAGAAGAAATTTACTTTGGAACGATTAGTCCGGCATTAGTTGTTCATACAGGACCAGGACTTTTAGGTGTTGGTATACAGTTATTAAATGATTAATTAAATGAAAAATCTCCTCAAATTTTTTTGAGGGGATTTTTCATTTAAGATTTCTCTTTTTCATAGAAATATCATTTTGCTGGAAAAACAACGAAAATTATATTGAAAATTTCACGAATGTGTTACAATTTGTCTACAAAGGGGGAATTTTTTGTGAAAAAAGCAATAGCAGAATGTTTAGGAACATTTATTCTTGTCTTTTTTGGGACAGGAACAGCCGTTCTAGGAAATGGTATGGAAGGGATTGGAACAACGGGGATTGCCTTAGCATTTGGGTTAACAATCGTTGCTGCTGCCTATAGTATTGGCACAATTTCAGGTGCACATCTAAATCCAGCTGTTTCTCTAGGAATGTGGCTTAATAAACGAATAACAACAATGGAATTAATCTACTATGTAGTGGGACAAATTGTTGGCGGCTTGATTGCCTCATTTGCATTATTAAGCATTCTAAAAGGTGCTGGTAAAAGTATTGAGAACTTAGGTCAAAATGGCGTAGGGGAATTAAGTGTTGCTGGTGCATTGACAGTCGAAATTATTTTAACATTTATTTTTGTTTTAGTTGTCATGACAGTTACAAGTGCTAAGAAAGGCAATGCTTCATTAGCAGGAATCGTAATTGGGATAACACTAACAATGATTCACTTAGTCGGCATTCCTTTGACAGGAACTTCTGTCAACCCAGCTCGTAGCATCGCGCCAGCCATTTTTGCGGGTGGTTCAGCGTTATCTGAGTTGTGGATTTTTATCGTTGCGCCATTAATTGGTGGATTATTAGCCGCTCTTGTAGCAAAATTCGTCTTAGATACGGAAGAATAGATTAGCGAAAGAAGAATCTTTGATAACAAGCGTCAATTGTTGTCAGAGATTCTTTTTTTGTTATACTAGGAGAACCTAAAGGCGCATTTTTAACCAAAGATGAAAACATCATCAAAATAAGGTATAATAGGAAAGTATCAAATAAGATTAGAAGGAAAAAGAGGTGTCTCTTTGTGAAGAAAATTTTAGTAGTTGATGACGAGAAGCCAATTTCAGAGATCGTTAAATATAATTTGGTTAAAGAAGGATATGAAGTATTTACTGCTTACGATGGAGAAGAAGCACTTGAAAAAGTGGAAGAAGTGGAACCAGACTTAATTATTTTAGACTTAATGCTCCCTAAAATGGATGGCTTAGAAGTCGCGCGAGAAGTGCGCAAAACACATGATATGCCAATCATTATGGTGACTGCCAAAGATTCTGAAATTGATAAGGTTTTAGGATTAGAATTAGGAGCCGATGACTATGTAACGAAACCATTTTCAAATCGTGAATTAGTTGCTCGTGTCAAAGCCAATTTACGGCGAGGTGCAACCAATGCGAAAGAAGCCGAGGTGACAACACAATCTGAATTAACGATTGGTGATTTAACCATTCATCCTGATGCATACATGGTCTCAAAACGGGGTGAAAAAATTGAATTAACCCACCGTGAATTTGAGTTACTTTATTACTTAGCAAAACATATCGGACAAGTGATGACTCGTGAACATTTATTACAAACCGTTTGGGGTTATGATTATTTTGGTGATGTGCGGACAGTGGACGTAACCGTACGTCGTTTAAGAGAAAAAATTGAAGATAGTCCAAGTCATCCAACGTATTTAGTTACTCGTCGTGGGGTTGGTTATTATCTAAGAAATCCTGAACAGGAGTAATCAGGTATGAAGAAAAAAGTTCACTTTTTTCAATCTGTTAATTTTAAGATTGCTTTATCATTTATTCTGCTGTTACTGATTGCGATTCAAATCATTGGCGGCTATTTCATTCGTGAACTGGAAGCCACTACAATTTCCGATTTTAAGAAAAATATGGATTCTCAGGTTGTCCAATTGTCAAATACGTTAAGTACGCAGATGAGCAACAAAGATCTCGAACGTAGTGACGTTGATGCAAATTTAAAAAAAGCGTTATCTGATTTTTCAAATGCAGACATTTCTGAAGCGAGAATTGTCGATGATAAAGGGATTATTCGGGCAACCAATGATTTAAATCAACAAAATATTATTGGGAAAAAGAATGATTATCGTGATTTAAATGACTTTACGAGTAAAAAATATCAAGCTTTAGATAATGATAAACGTGTGTATGTGAATGTTCAGCCGATTCAATCGCCTACTGGAGAAACAGTGATTGGCGTCCTTTATGTGAAAAGTAATTTAGAAAATAAATACCAAGAAATTACCAACACAGCAAGTATCTTTTTCACTGCTTCTATTATTGCCGCAGCAATCTCGATTATTGTGACCTTACTGATTGCACGATCAATCACGAAGCCGATTGGGGAAATGCGCGAGCAAGCCATTCGAATCGCTCGTGGTGATTACGCTGGAAAAGTAGAAGTCCATGGAAAAGATGAATTAGGCCAATTAGCAGAAACATTTAATCAATTATCAGAACGGATTGAAGAAGCACAAGAAACAATGGAAGCAGAAAGAAATCGTTTAGATAGTGTCTTAACGCATATGACAGATGGTGTCATTGCGACGGATCGCCGCGGAAAGGTGATTACGATTAATGAAATGGCCCTTTCGTTATTAAATGTAAAAAATGAAAATGTGATTGGGACCTCGTTATTAGAGTTGTTAGATATTGAAGAAGACTACACATTGCGGAAGCTGTTAGAAGAGCCAGATGAACTGCTGATTGATCGCTCAACGTCTGATCGTGAAGAAGACCAAATGATTATCCGGGTAGACTTTACGATGATTCGTCGGGAATCAGGATTTATTACTGGCTTAGTTTGCGTACTTCATGACGTCACAGAACAGGAAAAAAACGAACGGGAAAGACGGGAATTTGTTTCCAATGTTTCTCATGAGTTGCGAACGCCTTTGACAAGTATGCGTAGTTATATAGAGGCTTTGAGTGAAGGAGCTTGGGAAAACCCTGAGATTGCGCCGAATTTCTTAAAAGTCACGTTAGAAGAAACCGACCGGATGATTCGTATGATTAATGATTTGTTGAATTTATCTCGGATGGACTCTGGGAATACACATCTTCAATTAGAGTATGTGAATTTTAACGAATTGATTAATTTTGTCTTGGATCGCTTTGATATGATGATTGAAAATGAGCAAAAAAATTACAAAATTCGCCGTGAATTTACTAAACGCGATTTATGGGTAGAGTTAGATACAGACAAAGTAATTCAGGTTTTAGACAACATTTTGAACAATGCGATTAAGTATTCGCCAGATGGTGGCGTCATTACCTGCCGACTAGTTGAAACACATAATAATGTCGTCTTTAGTATCTCGGACCAAGGTTTGGGCATCCCTAAAAAAGATCTCGGGAAAGTCTTCGAGCGTTTTTATCGTGTGGATAAAGCCCGTGCGCGAGCACAAGGTGGGACTGGTTTAGGTTTAGCAATTTCTAAAGAAGTAATTCGGGCCCATAACGGGAGTATTTGGGTGGAAAGTACAGAAGGTGAAGGATCGACTTTCTATATTTCACTACCATATGAACCTTATGAAGAGGATTGGTGGGAATGATGAAATTATCAGAATGGATTACAAGAATTGGCTTGATTTTAATGGTCATTTTAAGTATATATTTTTCAGTCAATATCTGGCTGAATTCTGCCAAAAAAATACCAGAAATGAAGTCGGGAAGCCAAGTCACAACAGCTGTCAATGAAAAAGCCATTGGCGATGTCTATTTACCTTTGCAATTGATTCGAATAGCCGATGGAAAAGCGATGCAAAGTAATCGTGAAACATTAATTAGTAATGTTCAAAATGATATTAAAATGGCTACGTTTGGTAAATTGACACAAGTTGTGACAAAAAATGCAGAGCAACTTAAGCGCTACAACCAAATGGAACAAGGCATTGAACTTCTTTATCAAGGTCCCTTTTTAATCTCGGACTATGCTTCGATTTATAATCTATCCATTAATTTTACTAACTTTAATGAGTTGACGGACCAGTATTTTACGAAAATTCAATTGGATTTTAACGAAAATAAGATACGTTTTTTAGATTATGACCAAGCCAACGTCTATGAAGCGCCCATGACTGTCAATAAGCCGCGCTTAATGGGAATTATCAATAAAGAGGGATTACAATATCAAGACGTTTCCGAAAATACGCTAACCAAACAAGGGCAATGTTATTTAACCAATGATATGAAGTTGAAAAAGTACAGTTATATTTTAGCTTCGCAACCAGTTACTCGTTTTAGGAATGCTTTTTTCAATGAAACGGAAGATATCCAAACCAATGAAGACAGTCAAGACTTAACCTATACGAGTAAAGAAGAACGATTGTTTGCAGAAGAAAAACTGGGAAAAATCGATTTTAAAGGGACCTTGCCAGAAGAGAATAAACGGGATTCAATCTATAATCAAAGCTTTTCTTATGTAAAACGTTTAGGAACCAATATGGGGAATTTACGTTACTTTGATCGAACGAAAGATAGTGTCAATTATCGGACTTTTGTGGAAGGTTTCCCAGTGTTCAGTAATGATTTAAAAGGCCAAGTGGATATTCGCATCACGAACAATGATGGTGCTGCGCCAAGCGTAACCATTAACACAAGTGTGAATACGATCCAAGTGCCGATCCCTTCAGAAGAAGAAGTGACGCTGGAAAGCACGGAAAAATTGATTAAGCGTTTAGAAACAGCTGGTGCTAAAAAGGAAAAAATCCAATCGGCTGTTATCGGTTATACGTGGCAGACAATTGAAGAAGTCAAACAAGTCGTTGATTTAAGTCCGGAATGGTATGTCCTTTATAACAACAATTGGTACACTGCAACGGACTTGGTAAAACAATTACCAAGCTTGGAGGTGGGCTAATGGATTTTAAACGAATTGAGTGGATTTTCTTCTTAGCATTTTTAGGATTAAATATCTTTTTATTTGGCATTTATCGGGAAGGTCAACAAGAAGAGAGCAACGTCTCTTCTTCCAGCCAAACAGAATCGATTGAAAGTCGGTTGGAAAAAGATAACATCTCGTATAAAGGGACACTTTCTTCAGAACGATTGGAAGGCTATTATTTAAGTGGCGAACAAACCAATTTTTCTGCTGCTTTAAAAATCCAACGTGAAAAGAATAAAAATTTTTTGAGAAATGGGCTGCAAATTGCGGATAATACTTTAACGAGTGTGCCTAGTAAAAACTATTTTATTGATCCTAAGAAAATTGATAAAGATTTAAGTACTTTTTTAAATGAAAAAAATGCTTTATTATTCGGAGACGAATATCAATACTTACCAGAATTTTCTCATTTAAAAGAGCCGACGGCAGAAATTGTGGCTGCACAATCGTATAAAGGAATTCCCTTTAGAGATGACACGGCAAAATTAAGTATTTTAGCAGATACGTCAGGTGAATTATGGAAAATTAGTAAATATTCGCAAACGCACATTGAAAATATTGAAGAGTTACGAGACAAAACGGATTTATATTCCAATCGTGATGCGATAGACACGCTCTATATGAATAACCGGATTCCTAGTAATTCCAAAATAACATTCATTAAATTGGCCTATTCAAGAATTTATAAAATTCGTGAGAAAAATGTATACGTTCCAGTCTGGTTTGTAGGAATTTCTACTGGTGAAGATTCAGTTGAAATTGAACAGGTGAATGCCGTAAGTAATACCATCATCACAAATAATACTGTGCCAAAGGTGGAAAAACATTAAGGTCCGTTGTATAATGAAACACGTTAATGTTGTAATGTAGAAGGGAAGAGTTTTAAATGGATTCAGAGTTTGCTTTTAATATCAGTGTTCTTGCCAGTGGCAGTACAGGCAATTCCCTTTTTATTGAAACCAACCAAAAGAAAGTATTAGTAGATGCGGGTTTAAGTGGCAAAAAAATCACTTCACTGTTAGCAGAAGTCAATCGCAAACCAGAGGATTTAGATGCGATTTTAGTTACACATGAACATCGGGATCACATTCACGGCGTTGGCGTGTTAGCGCGAAAATATAAGTTAGATGTCTATGCCAATGAAAAAACGTGGCAAGCGATGGATCCCATGATTGGCAAAGTCGATGTCGCTCAAAAACATATTTTTGAAATGGGCAAAGTTTTGACCTTGGGAGATATGGACATTGAAAGTTTTGGTGTCTCACATGATGCGATTGCGCCTCAATTTTATCGTTTTCATCGCAATAATCGTTCCTTTGTTGTTCTAACGGATACAGGTTATTGTAGCGATCATATTCGTGGCACGATTGAAAACGCAGATGCTTATTTAGTCGAAAGCAATCATGAAATTGAAATTTTGCGAGCAGGACCTTATCCATGGAGTCTTAAACAACGGATTTTAGGAGATAAAGGCCATCTATCCAATGATGATGGTGCTCTTGTGATGGCGGATGTGTTAGGTGATAAAACAAAACGCATTTATTTAGGCCATCTTAGCAAAGAAAATAATACGAAACTTCATGCGCGAATGGCAATGGAGTCTACTTTGAAGCAAAAGGATTTAGGCGTCGGTGAAGCATTTAAGGTATATGATACAGACCCCGATTCAGCCTCAGAGTTATTTCAAATTTAGAATAATGGTGGTTTATCAGTTTTTGAGCGTGGAGCAAAAATCCAAAGTGATTTTTGTCCCATGCTCATTTTTTGTTCTTTTATCCAGCTGGTTTGACAGAGACATCGGTGATAATACTTTTAAACTCTTAGTTAATTTTTTGACAAATACTTGTGTTTGTCTGGTGTTAGGAGTATAGTTAACTAGATTTTTACTAGTGGGAGGTCTATAATGTTTCAATTTTTACCAAACTCTGTTTTACAGATGAGCACTATTTTTCTTTCGATTATTATCGAAGCATTGCCTTTTGTCATGTTAGGTTGCTTGATTTCAGGCGCTTTACATGTTTTTTTAACACCAGAACGAGTAAAAAAAGTGTTACCTAAAAATAAATTTTTATCAATTTGTGTAGGGAGTTTCCTAGGGTTTTTCTTCCCTTCTTGTGAATGTGGGATCGTACCCATTGTGCATCAATTTGTTAAAAAAGATGTACCAACACATACCGCTTTTGCTTTTATGTTAACGGCACCAATCATTAATCCAATTGTGCTATTCTCAACATACGTAGCCTTTAGTGGCGCAACAAAATTTGTGATTTGGCGAGTTTTAGGCAGTATGATTGTCGCGTGGGTTATCGGCATTTGGTTAGCTTATTTTCGAAAAGAATCAATTTTAACAGAAAAAGAGTTGGCGCAGATTAAAGAAGAGCAGGTTGCTCATACGCATGAACACGTTGATGAAGTTCGTTCATTTTGGAAAAACGGCTGGTCAGCGTTAACCCATAGTATTGATGAATTTTTTGATACGGGTCGGTATTTAATTTTTGGTTCTTTGTTAGCAGCAATCATGCAAACCTATATTCCAACTGGTGCGCTTATGCAATTGGGCCATTCAAAGATTTTAGCGATTCTAGTCATGCTAGTCATCGCTGCCACTCTATCACTTTGTTCAGAAGCAGATGCATTTATTGGTTCTTCTCTTTTGAGTTTGTTTGGAACAGGACCAATTGTCGCCTTCTTGGTTTTTGGTCCAATGGTAGATATTAAAAATTTATTGATGATGAAACGTTATTTTAAAATGTCATTCATTGTACAATTTGTTTTGATAGTGGCGCTTGTCGTAACTATTTATGCGGCAGTAGTTTAGAAAGGAGGCCTACAATCGATGATACGATTTATTATTTTAATTGGATATATGGGGTTGATGATGTATCTTCAAATTTCAGGTGAACTGAACCAATATATCAATATTCATTATAATTACTTAGCTGTTTTATCAATGGTTTTAGCTTTTATTATGGCGATTGTCCAATTGATTTTGTGGAACCAAGCAGATCCATCAATGCAAAAAAAACATGAAGACATGCACCAACATGGGGGACATGAACATCATGGCCATCAGCATAATTTGGAAAAAACCAGCCAAAGAGGGCTTGCCTATTTACTACTTTCTTTACCGTTGATTGTTGGCTTATTATTTCCGACAGTTAGTTTAGACACAACAATCGTTGAAGCAAAAGGCTTTAACTTTCCAGTAAGTAAAGAATCAGTAGGGGATCCTGATATGAAAACGCAATATTTGAAACCTGATACAAGTATGTATTTCAATAAGACGGATTATGACAAACAGATGGCAAAAGCCATGAAACAATATGATGGCCAATCTGTGATTTCAATTACGGATGAAAACTATTTGGAAATTATGGAATTAATCTATAATTATCCAAGTCAATTTGCAGGGAAAAGGATTTCTTATAAAGGCTTTGTCTATAATTCAAAACGAGAAGAAAGTGTTGACCAATTTGTCTTCCGTTTTGGGATTATTCATTGTGTCGCTGATTCTGGCGTTTTTGGCTTGTTGGTTCATTTTCCTGAACATACGCAATTTCAAAACAATGATTGGGTAACGATTACCGGAACCGTTGAGTTGTCCTATTATCCACCGTTTAAACGACAAATACCAACTGTGCAAGTGGAGAAAGTCAAAGCAGATCAAGCACCAAAAAATCAATATGTCTATCGTTCCTTTTAAAAAAAGTTGGTTGCTTCCTTATCAAATGGAAGCAACCAACTTTTTTGCTATCTATTTTTTAATTTTGTTGCGCTTACGACGAATAAAACCCAAAGATTCTCTTTTTTCCCGAAAGCTGCGGATATTCTGATTGAAAACCTCAGAAGCGACTAAGCCTAACGCAATTGCCCCAGCAATCATTACAGCTTGCACGGTAAAATAGGCGCCTTTTTCATAATTGCCAATTACGATATTCCGAACAGCTTGATAAGCTAAGCCACCAGGTACCAATGGAACAATACCAGGAATATTAAAAATCGTGACAGGCATTTTCAATATTTTTGAGAATAGGTAGCTTACTGCCGCAACACCGACAGCACCGATGAGGGAACCTAATGCCGCATTCCCACTAAAAACTTCAACGATTACCCAATAAAGCATCCAGCTCACACTACCAGTTAGACCACAAGCCACCAGTGATCGTCGAGGAACATTAATAATAATCGCAAACGCCGCAGAAGCTAAAAAACTAAAGATAAATTGTACCAAAACGATTCCTAGCAAGTAAGTCACTCCTTTTAATAGAAAAGTTGAAAGACAAAAGCAATGCCAAAACCAATCATTCCTGAAGTCATTAATGCTTCAGTCCCACGAGAAACACCCGATAAGTAGTGTCCGGCTAGCAAATCGCGAAGAGCATTGGTAATTTGCACACCAGGCACTAAAGGCATGACACAACCAATGATGATTAAATCTTGTGATTGTCCGAGTCCCAATTTGACTGAAAGGATAGCGGCTGCACCAATGAACAGCGAAGCTAAAAATTCAGATAAAAATTTAATCTTGAGAAACTTTAAACTAAAATAATAAAGACTATAGCCGCAACCACCAATCAGAAAAGTCAAGAATAAATCGGACCAGACGCCACCAAAAAGAATCATAATCGTAGCGCTGACAACGGCCGCACTAACAATGCGTGCGCTAATTGGAAAATGGCGGTGTTCACTATCAATCACTTTTAGTTTATTCAGTAATTCCTCTAAAGAAAAATCACCAGCCACATAAGCACGAGACAGCTGATTCACACGAGAGATTTTTTCTAAATCAATGCCACGTTTCATTACTTGAACCATACGAATCGTGGAGGTTCCATCTATGCCAACAAATAGCCCAGTTTGTGTCACATAGCTAACCATTCGATAGTTGCCAGAAGCAAGCGCAATCCGGCTCATTGTATCTTCAACACGGTACATTTCTGCATCGCTTTCTATCATAATTTTACCAGCTAACAAACAGGTTTCTAAAAGTAAATCCAAATGAGCAGGAGTCATTGAGCAAGCCTCACTTTATGTATTTTCTTCTAGTGTACTACAAACGAACCAAAAAGAGGAAATAAATAACAGCTGCAATCGAAAATTTACATCGTAAACAGATTGTTAGCGAATTGTAACATTAAAAGGCTGATATTATTTAATCATAGGTATTTAAAAGTTTTCAAAAGAAAAACGTCGATTTTTTCGCAAAATGAATTGAAGGGAAAGGTGATATTCTGGCGATTTAGCAGAGCTTTATTCTTGTTTTATAAAGTTGTGTATTTGTTTTTATAATTTTAAAATTATCGATGGCTGTCATTTTTTTACGAAGCCTTTATTAATAAAAGACTAAGAAATAACAAAAAAGAGAGAAGGAGAAGAAATTTTGTTTGTAGTTTCGGTTCTTTTCTAGTAAAATGAAATTGTATAAAAGTAGAAGTGAGGTGTAGTAAAATGGGTTTTACAGACGAAACAGTACGCTTTGATTTTGATGATAATCGAAAAAAAGCAATCAGTGAAACGTTAGAAACCGTATATCGGGCATTAGAAGAAAAGGGATACAATCCTATTAACCAAATAGTAGGGTATTTACTTTCTGGGGACCCGGCTTACATTCCTCGTTATCAAGATGCTCGAAACTTAATTCGTCGTCATGAACGTGATGAAATCATGGAAGAATTAACCAAATATTACTTAGCGAACCACGGAATCGATATCAAATGAGGATCATGGGGCTAGATGTAGGTTCACGGACAGTCGGTGTGGCTGTTAGTGATTTATTAGGTTGGACAGCGCAAGGCATCGAAATTATTCGCATCAATGAAGAGGAAGAGAACTTCGGCTTTGAGCGATTAGGTGAATTGGTGAAAGAATACGAAGTCACGAAATTTGTCGTAGGTTTACCGAAAAACATGAATAATTCCATCGGTCCTAGAGCTGAAGCATCTATGGCATATGGTGATAAGATTCAAGAATTATTTCAATTACCTGTTGACTATCAAGATGAACGATTAACAACTGTCCAAGCAGAGCGTTTCTTGGTGGAGCAAGCAGATGCTTCAAGAGCCAAAAGAAAAAAAGTCATTGATAAACTAGCGGCAGTAATGATTCTACAAAATTATTTAGATGCACATAGCCGATAATTATCGAGCTTTGAATACATCAAGGGAGAGAAGAAGAATGACAGAACACAACCACGATCATGATCACGAAGGACATGAACACATTACTTTAGTAGACGAACAAGGAAATGAAACATTATACGAGATTTTACTAACTGTTGACGGTCAAGAAGAATTCGGTAAAAATTATGTTTTATTATATCCAGCAGGAATTCCTGAGGATGAAGATGTTGAATTGCAAGCTTACTCATATGTGGAAAACGCAGAAGGTACAGAAGGCGATTTACAGCAAATTGAAACAGACGCTGAATGGGATATGATTGAAGAAGTTTTCAATACATTCATGGCTGAAGAAGAAGAGTAAAACTGTAACGAGAGAAGCGCTACTTCTCCTATTGAGAAGTAGCTTTCTTAATAATAATTGTTATAATGTACATGTTGTTTCTATCATAAGATACTATCACTATCATTGAGTGTGGTGGATAAAGAAGGACAGCATTGTCTAGTTTTACAAGATGTTGTAAAAACGTAACATCCTTGTAATGACGTTAATTTGGTAACTATCTAGCATAATTTATAATTTGTGTTATAATAAGTGTGTGGTTTCAGAAATACTGTTAATTTTATAATATTAAATAAAAAAATGGCTCCACCTACTGGCATAGGTAGAGCCGTCAGAAATTCAGTTAAACAAACACGTAATTATTGGTGTGGTGCATTGCCACGAACTGAAATTCCAGTTAATAAAGCAAGTAAATCAAACATATATTTCACCTCCTTTATTATGATAGCTTCATTATAACATTATCTGTAAAATGATGGTATGTTTAATACAAAAAAAATAGAAAGATTGGAGTTTTGACTGTGAGAGTAGCGGGAGAAAAAATCAAAACAGCGCGTAAAAAGAAAAAATTATCGCAAGCTGAATTGGCAAAAGGAATTTGTACACAAGCAACAATTAGTAACATTGAAAACAAAAATGTGTGTGACAGTTTAGACATTTTCTCATCTGTATGTCTACGTTTAGACTTACAAGTGGAAGAATGTATCGAAGGTTCTAGTGAGAAAAAACTCGAAAGCTTATTAAATAAAGTAGAAGAATTATGCTTTTACTTTAAGCACGATGAAGCCTATGATCTGTTGAAAGACTATCCAGATGATATCGAAAGTTCAAACAGAATTTTAGAAACAAAATTTTTCTATTATAAAGGAATTACGAGTTTATTAGGTAAGAAAAATAATAGCGAAGCATTGTTCTATTTACATCGTGGTTCTGAAATTAGTCGTGATATTAATATTTATAATATTTTGAGTATGAATGCGATCGGTATTTTATATGAATTAGAAGATGATATTGAAAAAGCAAAAGTTTATTACGATAAATCTTTACAATTGCTAAGCGAATTCAAATTAGATTATCCATTAGAGCAATGCCGTATTTATTATAATATCGCAAAATTCTATTCATTAATTAAAGACTATGCAAAGAGTATTGAATTAAGTGATAAAGGAATCGAAATTAATCGGACGCACAGTTCTATTTACTCTTTAGATTGCTTATTATACGAAAAAGCGTTTAATAAACAAATGCTAGGACTAGATGCTGTTGAAGATTATCGTATTGCGTACTACTTTACACGTTTCTTTGAAAATAAAAAATTACTTACTTATATTGAAAAAGATATGCAAGAGTTTAATATCAGTTTTAAATAATAAATTATTGTTTCAGATTTTAAAAAGAACAACCTAACTCAAGAGGAGTTAGGTTGTTCCTTTTTTCTCTTTTTAATTTGTTTCTTTGACAGCGTTACGGACGCTTTCGGAGACGACTTTTGCGACTCCTTCTTGGAATGGATCGGGAATAATATTAGTCGGCGTGAGTTCATTATCGGGAATCAATTTTGCAATACCTTTGGCAGCGGCAATTTGCATTTCAATCGTAATCTTTTTCGCCCGAGCATCTAAGGCACCACGGAAGATACCAGGGAAGGCTAACACATTATTAATTTGATTCGGAAAGTCACTACGACCAGTTCCGACAATATAAGCGCCTGCCGCTAAAGCTTCATCAGGAAAAATTTCAGGAACTGGGTTAGCCATTGCAAAAATAACTGGCTGCTCATTCATCTGTTGAATCCACTCAGGTTTTAAAACACCTGGTGCCGAAACACCAACAAAGACATCAGCGCCTTCAAGAGCAGTAGCTAAATCACCGGTACGGTGTTCCCGATTGGTTAGCTTCGCAATTTCTGCGTGGTGTGGTGGCAGAGCTGTATCTGTTTCGCTCAGAATCCCTGCACGGTCAACAATGATAATATGTTTTACACCAGCAGCTAAAAATTTTCTTGTGATCGAAAGACCAGCGGAGCCACCGCCGTTGATTACCACATGAATGTCCTCTATTTTCTTGTTGATTAATTTTAAGCTGTTGTACAAAGCCGCTAGAACAACAATCGCTGTCCCGTGTTGATCATCATGGAAAACGGGAATATCTAGTTCATCGATTAAACGCTGTTCAATTTCAAAACAACGAGGAGCGCTGATATCTTCCAAGTTAATCCCCCCAAAGGTTGGAGCCAAAAATTTCACTGTTTGGATGATTTCTTCAGTATCTTGTGTATCTAAAACAAGGGGAATCGAATCCACACCAGCAAAGCGTTTAAACAATGCAGCTTTTCCTTCCATGACAGGCATCGCTGCTTCAGGACCAATGTTACCTAAACCTAAAACTGCTGAACCATCACTGATAACGGCGACGGTGTTTTTCTTTGTTGTTAATTCGTAAGCGCGTTCTTTTTTTTCATATATGGCAGAAGAAACAGCCGCAACACCTGGTGTGTAGGCAATTCCTAAATCTGCTTTTGTTTCAATCGGAACTTTAGGACAGACTTCTAATTTTCCCCCAAATTTTTTTGCTTGCTCAATCGCTAATTCTTTTACATCTTTTGTTGACATATCATTTTCCTCCTAAATAATTCACTTATAGTTAAAAAAGCATTCTAAAAATAGCAGTCATTGTTATTACTGTAATGGCACCGCCTAAACGTGTCGCAACTTGTGCAAACGGCATTAAGTTCATTCGATTGGCTGTACTTAAAATAGCCACATCGCCAGTCCCACCCATACCACTCTGGCAAGCGGAGACAATGGCAGCCTCAACAGGATTCATATTCATGAAGCGTGAAACGAAAAATCCTGTAGCAATAACAGTGAAAACGACACTAATTACCACAACAAAATATTGCCAGCTAAGCATTCCTACGACATCTTTTAAAGGAATATATAACATACCTAAGCCGACCATTAACGGGAACGTAAAATTGCCAGAGATAAATTTATAAAGCTGTTTTGATCCGCGTTGGGTTTCTTTCGGTACTACGTTTAAGTATTTTAAAAAGGCTGCGACAACAATCATCAAAACAGGACCAGGAAAGCCTGTTAAGTGTTGCAATAAACCGCCTGTAATAAATAAGGTACACGCAATTAAAACACCAGCGCCCATTAATTTTACATCAATTGGTGCTTTGTCTTCTTCTAAAGCATCACTTAAATCATCTGAATTAGTAATTTTAATCAACTGACCTTGTCCAGAAAGTTCAGGGCGTTTTTCTCCTAAACGACTAAGTAAACCAGAACACATGATAGCAAAAAAATTACCAATAATGGTTGCGGGAATTAATTGCCCCACTAATTGTTCACTTGGCAATCCGGTAATGGCGCTATAACCAAGGGATAAAGGAAGAATACCTTCACCGATTCCACCAGCTAAAACAGGAGTGACGATATAGAAAAGGCTATGTTTCCAACCGAGGCCTAACAGCGTTCCAACAAAGGTTCCAACGCCCATTGCTAAAATCATTCCTAATGCCATCGGGACAATCATGCGCATTAAACCTTGGACTAAAATTTTGCGGTTCATTCCAAGGATACTTCCACAAACTAAACAAGCAATATAGAAATAGAGAAAGTTTGCTTGTTTCATTAAAATATCTGTTGAGTCTAAGACATTCTGGTTGAGTAAATTGAAAAAGACCATAATTGATGGTACTAATAAAGATAAAATTGCAGGACTGCCAAAATGTTTCAAAATAGGAATATTTCCACCAATTGTTCCAAGTAACCAACCCATTGTTAAAATTACGGCAAAACCACCTAACATATTGACTGGTAGTTGTTCTAATAGAGCCGTAACAAGAATAATGCTAGCTGTTACAAGATAAACAGGTAACGTAACCGAACCAATCATCGTTTTGGTTAATTTGTTGCGCCAATCTGTTTCGTTAGCAGCTGTTGCGTGCAATTTCTTTTCCATGCTATTTCCTCCTATAACTTTAATCTATATTCATCATAATGTAAACGTTTTCTGTAGAGTAGATTATTTAATTAATTTAACTAAAGAAAAGTTTTTTAACCAAATCTTCCTATGCTATACTTTATTTGAAGAGAAAAGAGGGATGGAATGAAGCGTGGCGGGAAATTATGGTGCTTCTTATCAGTGATTTTTATTGCAACATTAATTATTATGATTACTTTCTTTTACGGAGTAACGACGGTCCAAACAATTAAAGAAGTTCGTAAAAACCAAGAGCAAGCACTTTTAGCCGTCGGGGAACAGTTGGCTATTGAACCGAATGTTATTGAAGCCTTAAAGAATGATCACTATTCAGATGAATTGGAAGCGTATACGGTTCGTTTAGGTGAAATCCATCAGTTGGATTTTATCGTGATTATGAATATGCAGGGGATTCGTTTAACACATCCTGATCGCCAAAAAATAGGTAAGCATTTTGAAGGTGGCGATGAAGTGCGAGCATTAAAAGGGGAGGAACATTTGTCTGTTAGTCAAGGGAGTTTAGGAGAATCATTACGAGGTTTTGTCCCAGTCTATGATCAAGGAAAACAAATTGGGGTTGTGGCAATGGGCATTAAAATGACCTCGCTTTCACAATTGATTGAACGAACAAAAAATGATTACACAGTGAGTGTCCTTTTAAGTGTTGGTTTTGGCTTTATATTAGCCATCGTGGTTTCTTATTATTTAAAAAAACAACTTCACGATTTAGAACCAAGAGAAATTGCTCGTCTATTAGAAGAGCGAAACGCCATGCTTGAGGAAACGAAAGACGCAATCCTTGTGATTGATACCGATCAAAATATTTTATTAGCAAATATTGAGGCGACTAAAATGTATCATAATATAACAAATAGTGAAGAAAATTTACTAGGAAAGAAACTTTCAGCATTGGTTTTATCTCCTGAAAAATTAATCGTACATTCAAAAACAGAGCAATTCTATCGTCAAAATGGCCAGGATTATTTCGTCTCAATCGCCCCGATTAATGTCCGTAAAAAAACAATTGGGCATGTTATCTTTCTGAAAAATGCGACGGAAACGTTTATTGTCGCAGAACAGCTTGTCAGCACAACAACATATGCTTCGGCATTACAAAGTCAATCACACGAATTTATGAATAAGATGCATGTCATTTATGGCTTAGTCGATTTAGAAGATTATGAGGCGCTAAAACATTATCTAGCCGATTTATTGAAACCAGAAAAGGAATTTGCACAGCGCTTAGCTATTTTGGTTAGGAATCCTATTCTAGCAGGTTTTTTAAGTGGGGAAAGAATCAAGTTTGCAGAAATTAAAACACAATTAGCTATTGAAATTTATCCAGAAATTCCACCAAATAAACGAGATGAAGATACGCAAAATTTGATTGCTATCTACCGTTATATTCATCGTTTCCTGATGGAACAACCGTTACCAGAAGAGATCATTGAAACCATTGATTATCAGCCAGGAAGTTTGACGACGACTTATTCGTTTGCTTATCCAAAAGAACAACTGGAACGCTTTGAGCAAGAGTTTTTCACTTCTTATTTGGCAAGATTATTAGAGAATGCGGAAGCGACATTGACTTGGGAAAACCAACAAAACAATTGGCTTGTCCTTCGCATAAATGTTCATTACGAAGGAGCAGAGGAAAATGAACCTATTGATTATTGAAGACGATCCTATGGTTGCATATATACATCAAAAATATCTTGAAAAATTAATTCACCAACCGACTATTTTTACGGTTGCAACAATTGCTGAAGGTCTACAATTAACGAAAGAAAAACAACCAGCACTTGTTTTATTAGACGTTCATTTGAAAGATGGCAACGGCTTGACCTATCTGGCAACAATTAGAGATGAAAAAATTGACACAGAAGTCATCCTGATTACGGCTGCCAACGAGTTGGAAAACGTTAAACGAAGCTTACATTTAGGCGTTTTAGACTATTTAGTTAAACCCTTCTCTTTTGAACGATTTCAACAAAGTATCGAAAACTATCAGAAAAAAGCTGCTCAATTCACGCTGGAAACGAAGGAGCTTTCGCAAACAAAAGTGGACCAATTGTTTCATTCTTCACAGACAAACGCACGTAAAAATGAACAAGATATTCAAAACCTATCCTTAGAAAAAGGACTAACACAAGCAACATTACAATTATTGTTAAAAAAAATAGACGAATTTACTGACTATTTTACGATTCAAGAATTATCAGAAGCGAGTCAGCTTTCACATGTTTCTGTTCGCAAATATGTGTTGTTTCTAGAAAAAAATAACCTTTTAGAAAGTAAAAATAGCTATTTAAAAGTGGGGCGTCCCTATCAATCGTATCGGAGAATTTAGTATTTTTTATTTTTTAGTAAATAAAAAAGTAATTGAAAAGTGGTGAAATACAGAGGATACTCCTTTTTATTCTCATTTAAAGAACTTAATTGAGAATGGAAAAGAGGATATTATTTGTTATTTTTTGAGAATATATGATATTCTTTATTATGTAAGAAATAATATTATATGGGAGGAACGAGCGATGAAAGTTATTGTTTTAGGATCATCACATGGAGGTTATGAAGCGGTAGAGGAATTACTAAATCTTCATCCTGATGCAGAAATTCAATGGTATGAGAAAGGTGATTTTATCTCATTCTTGTCTTGTGGCATGCAGTTGTACCTAGAAGGAAAAGTGAAAGATGTTAATTCTGTTCGCTATATGACTGGCGAAAAAATGGAGAGCCGTGGTGTAAATGTCTTTTCTAATACTGAAATTACAGCGATTCAACCAAAAGAACATCAAGTGACAGTGAAAGATTTAGTGTCAGGTGAAGAACGTGTTGAAAATTATGATAAATTAATCATCAGTCCCGGAGCTGTCCCATTTGAATTAGATATTCCAGGTAAAGATTTGGATAATATTTACTTGATGCGTGGTCGTCAATGGGCCATTAAATTAAAACAAAAAACAGTAGATCCAGAAGTCAATAATGTGGTTGTGATTGGTAGTGGTTATATTGGGATTGAAGCTGCCGAAGCATTTGCAAAAGCCGGCAAAAAGGTTACTGTTATTGACATTTTAGATCGTCCATTAGGGGTATATCTAGATAAAGAATTTACAGATGTTTTAACAGAAGAGATGGAAGCTAATAATATTACCATTGCAACTGGTGAAACAGTTGAACGTTACGAAGGCGACGGTCGTGTGCAAAAAGTCGTTACAGATAAAAATGCGTACGATGCTGATTTGGTCGTTGTAGCGGTTGGTGTCCGTCCAAACACTGCTTGGTTAAAAGGTACCTTAGAATTACATCCGAATGGCCTAATCAAGACGGATGAATACATGCGGACAAGTGAGCCAGATGTATTTGCAGTAGGGGATGCTACGTTAATTAAATACAATCCTGCAGACACAGAAGTAAATATTGCCTTAGCAACGAATGCTCGTAAACAAGGTCGCTTTGCTGTGAAAAACCTAGAGGAACCAGTTAAACCTTTCCCTGGTGTTCAAGGATCTTCTGGCTTGGCCGTCTTTGATTATAAATTTGCTTCAACAGGGATTAACGAAGTCATGGCTCAAAAATTAGGAAAAGAAACAAAAGCGGTGACAGTAGTAGAAGACTACTTGATGGACTTTAATCCAGACAAACAAAAAGCTTGGTTTAAATTAGTGTATGATCCTGAAACAACACAAATTTTAGGCGCTCAATTAATGTCAAAAGCAGATTTAACTGCAAACATTAATGCTATTTCATTAGCGATTCAAGCCAAAATGACAATTGAAGACTTAGCCTATGCGGATTTCTTCTTCCAACCAGCGTTTGACAAACCTTGGAATATTATTAATACAGCGGCTTTAGAAGCGGTAAAACAAGAACGTTAATAGAAGAGAAAATAAAACCCATGAGTATTTATAGTACTCGTGGGTTTTATTTTTATTTTGTATTCAATTGATTTTTCAACTCTTGTTGGACACGATTTAATTCTTGTTCATCCACACGTTGGTAGGAAACACCATCTTGCATAAAACCAGTACCTTGAAGTTGGTCTTGTTTCACTTTACCAAAGGCACTGCGATAGTCTAAGGCAATTTTTTTCATGTCATCAAAACTTAAATCTGTCTTCATATTATCAGAAACAGCTGTTAAAATTTCTTGATAGTTGCTTACGCTGTTAAGACTTAAGACTTTTTGGACGATGCCTTCAATCACTTTTCTTTGACGTTCTTGGCGGCCGTAGTCACCATTAGGATCTTCGTAACGCATTCTTGAATAGGAGAGTGCTTGTTCACCATCCAATGAAATTTTACCAATCGTAAAATCATATCCGTCTTGAGAAAAAGTCAGATTATTGTTCACTTCGATTCCGCCAACCGCGTTGACTAATTCTTTTAAACCAGCCATATTAATTGAAACATAATGATTAATAGGTATATTTAAATAGTTTTCAACTGTGTCCATTGCTAAAGATGCGCCACCAAAAGCATAGGCGTGATTCAATTTATCTTGTTTTCCTTGACCTGGAATATCAACATAGGTATCGCGAGCAAGACTGACTAAGGTTGTTTGCTTGTCACGAGGATTAACTGTTGCAACAATTGTTGTATCCGAACGACCTTGCTCGACACGCCCATCATCGCCTGTATCAATCCCTAATAATAAAACAGAAAAAGGCTCCTTATTGTTTAAATTGACCTGACTTTTTTTAGATCGTTCTACTGTTTCATAGGTTTTATCCATTGATTTAGAAACATCCCAATAAAGTTTTGCTCCCATTCCAACAACTGCAAGAAATAGAACCAAGATAATCCCAAAGATAATGGCAAAAATTTTCTTCCCTTTTGACATATTTTTCCTCCAATAATTTATCACAGGTTGTGATTTTTTTCTTATAGGTTAATTTTACTAATTTTTAGTGAAGAAGTATATAATAATTGTTGAAAGACTATAAAACTTTAAGGTATTTTGCATTATTTTTGCTTAATCTTTTGAAATATCCCAATTCTATTAAAATATGCGAATTAGTATATTACACGTTTTCAAGGTGTTTCATTGTTGATTAATTAGAATTTTAGTGGTATTTTTGTATTTGTAATTAGTACAGATTTTAATTGGAGGTATAACAGTGAGTAAAAAAGGATCAGATATCATAGTAGAAAGTTTAATCAATCACGAAGTGCCCTATATTTTTGGGATTCCCGGTGCAAAAATTGATGGGGTTTTTGATGCATTAGTTGACAAAGGCCCAGAATTAATTTTAGCTCGACATGAACAAAATGCAGCCTTTATGGCACAAGGGATTGGTCGTTTGACGGGAGAGCCTGGCTTAGTTATTGCAACTAGTGGACCTGGTGCCAGCAATTTAGCAACTGGGTTAGTAACTGCGACTGCAGAAGGGGACCCTGTTTTAGCATTGGCTGGACAAGTGAAACGGTCCGATTTGTCAAAATTAACTCACCAAAGCATGAATAATGCTGCATTATTTAGTCCAATAACAAAATTCAGTACAGAAATTCAAGATCCAGAAACATTATCTGAAAATATTGCCAATGCTTACCGTATCGCCAAAACAGCGAAAAAAGGTGCAACATTCTTATCGATCCCACAAGATGTCACAGATAGTCCGGTGACAGGCGAAGCAATTAAGCCTTTGTCAGCTCCGAAACTGGGCCATGCATCAGCAGAAACAATCGCAGCTTTAGCTGAACGAATCAAGCAAGCGAAATTACCTGTTTTACTTTTAGGAATGCGGGCCTCTGCACGAAAAGTTACCGCAGCCATTCGTGAATTGGTTGCTATAACTGGTTTGCCAGTCGTGGAAACGTTCCAAGGAGCAGGAATTATTTCAAAAGAATTAGAAGAACATTTCTTTGGGCGTGTTGGTTTATTTCGAAACCAACCTGGGGATCGTTTGTTAAAAAGAAGTGATTTAGTGATTGCGATTGGTTATGACCCAATTGAATATGAGGCACGTAATTGGAACGCAGAAAAAGATGCGCGCGTTATTGTTATTGATGAAGTTCAAATGGAAATTGATCAATATATGCAACCGGAAGAAGAGCTAATTGGTGATATGTCTAAAAATATTTTGAAATTATCAGAAGTATTTAGTGAACCAATATTAACAGAAGATGCGCAAGATTATTTAGAAACGCTTCAAGAAAAATTAACGATTAAAGAAGTAAAAACAAGTACAATTGAAAATCGATTACATCCATTAGAAATTGTTCAAACGCTTCAAGAAAAAACCACGAATGAAATGACAGTTACTGTTGACGTAGGGAGTCACTACATTTGGATGGCTCGCCACTTTAGAAGTTATGAACCGCGTCATTTATTATTTAGTAACGGTATGCAAACATTAGGTGTCGCTTTGCCTTGGGCAATCTCGGCTGCGCTGGTTCGTCCGAATACACAAATTATCTCTGTTTCTGGGGACGGCGGTTTCCTATTTTCGGCGCAAGAATTAGAAACAGCGGTTCGTTTAAAGCAAAATATCGTGCATATTATTTGGAATGATGGTAGTTATGATATGGTTAAATTCCAAGAAGAAATGAAATATAATCGATCCTCTGGCGTAGATTTTGGTCCAGTTGATTTTGTGAAGTATGCTGAAGCTTTTGGAGCCAAAGGGGTTCGAGTTCATTCACAAGCAGAATTTGCCGCAGCTTTAGAAGAAGGAATGCAAACAGAAGGCCCAGTGATTATTGATGTTCCTGTGGATTATTCAGATAATCAAGAATTAGGTAAAACATTGTTACCAGATCAACTTTATTAGGAGATGGAAAAATGAGCGAACAATATGTTTATCAACATGGTACGCTAGGCGGTTTAATGGAAAGTTTGATGGCAGGAACGGCAGAAATTGGTACGTTACTCACGCAAGGTGATTTTGGAATTGGGACATTAGAAGGATCAAATGGCGAAATTATTTTATTGGACGGTACATTGTATCATGCAAATCAAACTGGCGAAATTACTATTCTAGAAGGCGAAGAATTAACGCCATATGCCGCAGTTACTCGTTTTCAAGAAGATGGCGCATTCCCTGTATCAACGGAAACCGATGAAAATATTAAAGCACAAATTTTAGAAAAAATTAGTCCTAATTTTTTTGCGGCAATTAAAATTAGCGGTCTTTTTGCGAAGATGCATGTCCGTGTGGCACCTAAACAAGAAAAACCGTATCCACCATTTGTAGAAGCCGCACGCAATCAACCTGAATTTACGGCGGAGAATATTCAGGGAACAATTGTAGGGTTCTTTACACCTAAATTATTTCATGGTGCCTCTGCCGCAGGGTTTCATTTGCACTTTATCAGTGAGGATCACCAATTTGGTGGGCACATTCTTGATTTTGGCATTAAACAAGGGACTGTTTCGTGGATGGAAACAGCAGAATTGCGACAGCATTTTCCAGTTCATGATGCTGATTATCGGAATAAAGAAATTGATATTGCAAAAGCTTTGTCCGCAATTGAAGAAGCGGAATAACTGAATAACAAGGCACATTTCTCCACGCCCATTCAAGTTGACTAACTAGGTCAACTTGAATGGGCTTATTGCTGTTCGTCGCTTTTTGTTGTTATTTTTCAAAAAAAAATAGTATCCTTTTTATAATAAGCAAATAACAATTGGAAAGGATGGCGTAATGGACACACTTTATAGAAGTTGGCAATTGTCTGGTTGGCTCTATCATGATATTTTTGTTATCATTGTAGCAATTATTTTTATAGTAATTAGTGGTATTTTGGTTATTTCCTTAATAAGAAGGCGGAGTACAAGGAGACTGGTTCCCTATGCGTTAATTTTATTGGTTTATCTTGCAGTGGTACATTTTGCTGGTTTAATCTTTTTCGGAATGTTTCGTTCAGTAACGATTGAAGAGAAAAGTGCGACGTTTTATTCTGAAAAAACGAAAGGCTTAACTTCAATCGAGCGAATGATTATTCCAAATGGACGAACGAATGGCATTAGCACCAGTAACTCATTGTTCCAAGTGATTTCTGTTAATAGTCAGACGGGCGAACGAATGTGGAGTAAACGTTTAGGTTGGCGTGATTATTTAATTGGTCAAACAGATCAATATGTGGTTTTGAATAATGCTGATAACGAGGCCATTTACTTACTAGATACAAAAACAGGGAAAAAACAGTTTTCTGAAGCAGATTTAGTGAAGAAATTCCCTGAATTAAAAGACTATTTAAGCTCTGATTTCGTTGATTATCGTTTTATGGATAATCGCTATCTCTATATTTATGGATTAAACAATCGATATTATCAATTAGATTTGAAAAATTGGCAGTTAAAACAAGACCCAACTTTCAAAGAAGTCTTTCAAACACAAGAAGCGCCTAAATGGACGGTAGATTCAAATGAGAGTCAAATTGGTCAAGAGCTGTCATCGGAAGAGCGTACAACAGTGCAAGGAAAACTAGAAGAGCAACTAATAGCACCAGTTTTATTAGGCAAGAAAGATGAAGCAAATTATTATGTTCTGTCATACAAGAAAAGACAAAGTAATCAAGCGATAGTTGGCTTATACAATTGGCAGAAAAAAACATACGAGTGGCAAACACCGTTGCTTTTAACTAAAGAAAATGTACCTATTGAAGCTTTTCAAGTAGAGGATGCGTTATTCATTAAAGTCCCGCGTTATTTATACAAAATTAACCTGAATAATGGTAATCAAGAGTATCAGTTTGATTACCGTTGGGGCCAAGTGATTCGTTAAACGAAAAGTGGTAAAGCATGCTTAGACAAATAGAAGGAGCAAATAGTCCTTATGATATAAAAAAACGCTTAGAAGAGTAGTGATTCCGCTAGTTTTCTAAGAGTTTTTTTATTTTATGCAGGTCCAGAGATTAAATTCCAGATAATCGAACCTGTATATGCGCCAGGAAATAATTGTGAAACAGGGGTTTGGATTGCAAGAGAAATATCGGTCATGCGGCCGCTCCACATTCCTTGTCCTTTTCTATCACCAGCGTTACTCATTAAAGTCGCACCGTTACCGATAATAATTGGGTTGGTCGGGAAGTCGGGTGCAGCAGGATCTTCTGAAAAATCCAGTCCATACATTGTATTTGTCATAAAGAAACGCCTTAACGTTTTGTCATAGCGAGCATAGCTGCCTGTTAATTGAAACGTAATGATGCCTAGTAAAGAATGAGCTTCGTTTCGCATGTGTGGGATTTCAGCAGTGACATGCCAACCAGTTAAGGCTCCGCGAACATCCCCCATCCCGAAGTGTCTCATTGTATGAGTATTGCCTTCAGAAGGTCGTATAGGAACTGCCGTTAAATCACCAGAAATCGCTTGGGTTTCAAAAGTAAATTCTTTCGGAATAAAGAGCAAGTCAAAACTAGTGTTAGGATTTTCTAAATCAGGATCAATGGCATCGTCAACCGATTCATCACCAGGCAGCCCTCCAAGTTCTAGTTCAACTGAAACAGGCGTTTTTCCAGAACGGGTGGCAAAAGAAACCGATGGGTCAAAACTAAAGAGACTGAATACTAGCAACAAGGCTGTAAGTGATTGATAAGTGAGTAGATTTTTTTGCTTCAAGAAAGTTCCTCCTTTAGGTGCTGATAATATAAGTATACGCAAAAGGAGCTGTTTTTATTTATCAGTAATTTACAGGGAATTCGAAAATATTGAGACAGATAGTGTTTAATATTAGTAGAGAAAGATGAGTCGACAATTTTTACTTGTTGATTCTGTCTTTTTTGAGCACAATTCGTTATATCAAGCATGCTAAAATATAAAAGAAATCATCAAGTATCACTAATCAAAATGGAGAGGAGGAGAAAACTTTGAGTAAGTGTTTGGGGTTGTTGATGATTTTATTTGTATTATCTGGCTGTTCAGGAAGTAGGAATTCGCAACAGGAAGTCGTCATAGAAAAGTCTGCTAATAATGACAAAGCAAGACAATTTGTTGATCAAAAAAATCCGCATTTAGGAACGCAATTAGAAGCAGAATCTTATACTAAACAGGAAGCGATTGAATTTTTACAAAATGGTTTAGGGATACCAACGAATGACTCGGCGTTTCATTATACGTTTAAGCAGTCAAATAAAGGAAGTTATGTTGTTCAAATTATATCTGAAAAGAATAGTGTCTCAAAAGAGAATGAATTGTTCGGATATTATCAGGTGTATCAAGATGGTATTATAGTGAAAATGATGGAAAAGGATCAAACGTTCCAAGAAAATTAAGTGATAAATAAAAAAGTTGACAAAAAACACAAACAGTTTTGTTTGTGTTTTTTTTGTTTAATGTTCGTGTTTTATTTTTTAATAACCTTTTTCGAAAAAATATACGAACGTTCGGGTTTAAAAACGAACAAAAAGATGAAAATGTGTTGAAATATACGTTTTCCTTGCGTATACTGATGAAGTGAAAAAACGAACGAGGAGTGTACGAATGAACAAGAAAGTTCCTTATTTAATTGTGGCACCGGGGCTAGTACTATTATTATTTTTCTTAATGATTCCATTAATTACTAGCATTTTGCCAACCATTTTTACTGATCATGGCTTGACACTAAATCAGTATGTTACTTTTTTTAAAGATGACTATAATGTTTCAATTTTCTGGCGAACGATAAGAGTTTCGTTAATTGTGACGGGTATTTCAATCGTGTTGGGCATTCCAACGGCATACTTTATTGCTGGGGTTTCCAAAAAATGGCGTGGGTTTTTAATGGCTATGACCTTGTTTCCACTATTAACCAATTCAGTTATTCGAAGTTTTGCTTGGATTAACATTTTAGGAAAAAACGGTGTAGTGAATACGTTGTTATTAAAAACAGGCTTAATTGAGCAACCGCTGAATTTATTGTATACAGAATTTGCAATTATTATCGGTTCAGTGTATTTATTTTTACCAACAATGATTATGACCTTAGTTGGGGTTATGGAAAACATTGAAGGAGAAATGCTAGAAGCGGCTGAGACGCTAGGCGCCAATCCAATGACGGCTTTTCGGAAAATTGTTTTACCTTTATCAATTCCAGGCACCATCGTAGGAAGTATATTAGTGTTTACAGGAACTTTAACGGCTTATACGACGCCACAGCTGTTAGGTGGTAACCAAAAAATGATGATGTCGACCTTCTTATATCAAAAGGCTAATACTTTAGGTGATTGGCAATCGGCGAGTGTTCTTGCATTTATTATGATTTTAACAACATTAATTGTGATGAAAGGCCTAGACATGGTCGCTAAGAAAGTAGATCGGAGAGAAGCAAATCATGCGTAAGCAAAAAGGACTATCTGTTATTGCAATTCTAGTTTTTCTGTTTTTATTTTTACCATTATGTTTGATTGTGGTGACTTCTTTTGGAACAGCCGCAGCGATTCAATTTCCGATTAAAGGATTTACTTTAGATTGGTACGCCAAAGCATTACAATCGGAAACGTTTATGGACAGTTTTAAGTTAAGCTTGTTGATTGGGGTATTAGCGACTGTTTTAGCATTAATAGTAGGGATTCCGGCTTCCTATGCGCTGGCACGTTATTCCGTTCGCGGGCGCAACTTTATTAAAAGCTTTTTCTTATCCCCAACTGTGATTCCAGGAATTGTGGTCGGGTATACGTTATTTCAATATATTGTTATTAAATTAGGTTTGCCTGTCTTTCAAGGATTATTAATGGGGCATTTTTTAATTAGTTTGCCTTATATTATTCGAGTGGTTGGGTCAAGTATGGAACAACTAGATTATTCAATGGAAGAAGTAGCTTGGACATTAGGTTGTACAAGATTGCGAGCTTTCATTCAAATTGTTTTACCCAATGTGTCTTCGGGAATTTTTGCAGCCTTTATGTTAGCATTTGTCAATTCGTTTAACAATGTTCCTGTATCGATGTTTTTATCAGGTCCCGGTGTGACGATGCTGCCTACTTCTTTATTAAGTTATATGGAATACAATTATGATCCAACTGTTTCAGCAATTTCTGTATTGTTGATGCTACTAACAATGGGCTTAATGTTTTTAATTGAAAAAACGTTGGGACTAGCTTCCATTGCCTAAAACATGGAAGAAGCACGAGATAGAAAGAGGAGAAAATTTTGACTTTTGTAGATTTAAAAGATATTCGCGTCAGCTATGACGGAAAACAAGATATTTTAAAAGATTTAAATATTTCAATGGAAAAAGGAGAGTTAGTTTCTTTATTAGGACCGAGTGGTTGTGGTAAAACGACTACGCTAAGAGTGATTGCTGGATTAATTAAGCCAAACGACGGACAGTTTTTCGTTGACCAAGAAGAACTAACAAAGGTTCCTGTCCATAAAAGAAACTTCGGGATGGTTTTTCAAAGCTATGCGTTATTTCCCCATTTAACGATTGCAGAAAATGTGGCTTTTGGGCTGAAATTACGCAAAGAAAGCAAACAAACCATGGACCAAAAAGTCGCGGAAATGCTAAAAGTATGTGGTTTAGAAAGCTTGGGAGACCGTTATCCAAAACAATTATCTGGTGGTCAAAGACAGCGGGTTGCGCTAGCACGGGCTCTGATTATCGAACCTAAACTATTACTACTAGATGAACCGTTGAGTAATTTAGATGCAAAATTACGTGTGGCAATGCGGATTGAAATCAAACGGATTCAACAACAATTAGGCATTACGACAGTTTTTGTCACACATGACCAAGAAGAGTGCTTTTCTATTTCAGATAAAGTGGCCATTATGAATAATGGCGTGATTGAACAATATGATTCACCAGAAACGATTTATCGTTTGCCTCGTACTAAGTTTGTTGCAGAATTTATCGGTTTTGAAAACTTTTTCTCTGTTGAAAAAATGGAAGCTGGTCATTATCGGACACAAACAGATCAAATAGTGAAAACGACTAATCCTGAACCAAATGTTACAACGACAGTGGCAACGATTCGTCCAGAGGACATCGAGATTGTTTCAGAAGCTGCTACTAATACTGTCGCAGGTACTGTCGCTGTCCGAACATTTTTAGGGAAAAGCTATCAATATGAAGTGGAAACAGCGTTAGGTACATTGCTGGTTAATGGAACAAGTGAACAGTTATATGAAACAAACGAAACCATTCACTTGGCTTTTCCAGCTGAGAAATTAGTTATTTTAGAAAAATAAAAACCATTTTGGAGGAAGATTAAAAAATGAAAAAACGCGTAATTTTAGGGACATTAGTCGCTGCAACGTTATTAATGACTGCTTGTGGAAACAGCGAAGCAACTACGAAAAGCGAGAGCAAAGGTGGAAGTAATGCTTTAGTCGTTTCAACTTTCGGATTAAGTGAAGATATTGTCAAAAAAGACATCATCGCTCCATTTGAAAAAGAGAATGAAGCGAAAGTTACCTTAGAAGTAGGCAATAGCGCAGACCGCTTTACGAAATTAAAAAATAATCCCAATTCGGGAATTGATGTCATTGAATTAGCACAAGCAAATGCAGCACAAGGTGGAAAAGAAGGGTTATTTGAAAAAATTACAGAAAAAGAAGTACCTAATTTAAGTCAGTTAACGCCGGGAGCAAAAGAGGTTTTTGAAAGTGGTGCTGGCGTACCAATCGCTGTAAACAGTATCGGGATTGTTTACAACAAAGAAAAATTAGGCAAAGAAATTAAGAACTGGGATGACTTATGGTCAGCTGATTTGAAAGGTAAAATTTCTGTTCCAGACGTTGCCACGACGGCAGGTCCTTTAATGTTGTACGTTGCTAGTGAACATGCTGGTCAAGATATTACAAAAGATAACGGGAAGGCCGCTTTTGAAGCGATGAAAGAATTAAAACCAAACGTTGTTAAAACGTATTCAAAATCGTCAGACTTAGCTAATATGTTCCAATCTGGTGAAATTGAAGCAGCTGTGGTTGCTGATTTTGCGGTTGATATTATTCAAGGCGCAGCAGAAAACGTGACGTATGTCGTCCCAGAAAGCGGCACGTATGCCAACTATAATACAGTCAATATTCCTAAAAAAGCACAAAACAAAGAAACCGCCTTTAAATTTGTTAACGCACGGATTAGTGAAGAATCACAAAAGGCCAAAGCGATTTCATTAAATGAAGGACCTACAAATCAACAAGTAACGCTAAGCGAAAAAGAAGCGAAAAATAAAACATATGGTGCCATTGCCGAACGTGCCAAAACAGTCGATTTTAATTTTATTAATAGTCAACTAGCGGATTGGATTGATCAATGGAATCGGACGATGAATCAATAGTTTTAGAAAAGAGGGACAAAATGAACGTCGATGTATTACTAAAAAATGTGTGGCTGTATCAAACAGTCACTCAAACATTCGTTCAACGAAATGTTGCGATTAAAAATGATAAATTTTATTACATTTATGAAGAAGAGAACGTCAATTTGCAGCCCAAAAAAACAATTAATGCCGAGAATCAATGGATGATTCCCGGCTTAATTGATGCACACATGCATATTGAAAGTTCCATGACGACACCTACTATTTTTTCCAAAGCAGTAGTGCGTTACGGTGTGACAACGGTGATTGCCGATGCCCATGAAATGGCTAACGTATTTGGCTTAGAAGGCTTAAAAGCTTTTATGGCCGCTGAAACAGAACTAGATATCTTTCACGCAATTCCTTCTTCGGTTCCTTCGACCACTCCCGAATTAGAAACAACTGGTGGGATTATCGGCTTAGCAGAAGTAGCAGAATTACTCAAAGAACCAAAAGTGATTTGTTTAGGGGAAGCCATGAATTTTAAAGGGATTTCCTATGAGCCAGATTCTTTAATTCGTCAAATTATCGATTTGTGTCAAAAACAACGACCAACCATGCCTTTAGAAGGCCACTGTCCTAAAATCGAAGATCAAGAGTTAGCAGATTTTCTATATAGTGGTATCACTTCAGATCATACCCATCAATTTCCTAAAACGTTAAAAGAAAAGATTGAAGCGGGCGTCTTTATTCAATTTCAAAATAAATCAATCACTCCTGAAAATATTCAGGTGATAGTAGACAATGACTTCTACAATTATGCAAGTATTATCACGGATGACGTGATGGCTGATGATTTGCTAAAAGGTCATCTAAATGAAAATGTCAAAAAAGCCGTTCATGCAGGATTGCCTATCGAAAAAGCCATTTATATGGTAACTTATACGCCGGCCAAACGAATGGGTCTCCATGATCGTGGCGAAATTGCACCTGGTAAAAAAGCTGACTTTTTGTTATTAAATGACTTAGAAAGTTTTGATATTAATACGGTTTATAAATCTGGAAAGGTCGTTTTTGAAAAAGGCGAGCCCTTCCATTATCCAGAAAAAATCGAAGAGTTTCCAGCCGCTTACCAACAAACCATCCAATGTAAAAAGTTAACAGAAGAAGATTTACTTTTAAAGGTGGCTACAACAAAAGAAACAGTTCGTTGTAATGTGATTCAAAAACAAGAAATTGGCACATTTACAGAGCGAATTACAAAAGAAATTCCTGTTGAAAATGGATTGTTGCAATGGCAAAAAGCCAACTGTGCCTTATTAATTGTGATGGAACGTTACGGAAAAAATGGCAATATTTCTTTTTCTTTAATGGATCAACCCCTTTCCGAGAAAGGAGCCATTGCGACAACCTGGGCCCATGATCATCATAATTTAATGGTGATGGGTAATACGATTGAGGATATTCTGTTAGCGCAGAATGAATTATTAGCGATGCAAGGCGGCTATTTGGTTGCTTCGGATCAGCAAGTTATGGCAACTTGTCCTTTACCAATTGGTGGGATTTTATCGCAAGCACCGATTGAACAATTAGGCGCTTCTTTACAAAAAGTCCGACAAGCTATGCAAGCGTTAGGCTATCAAAATATGAATGAAATCATGTCTTTTTCTACACTATCATTGCCTGTCTCGCCAGCCATTAAAGTGACAGATTTTGGGATGATGGATACGAAGTCACAACGTTTCTATCCATTAGTTTTTCCAGAGGATGGAGTTCTTTTGCATGAAAACACTCATTAAAAATGTGCATATACTAACAATGGATGAGCAATTTTCAGAAATCAAAGCCGGCTATTTAGTGATTGAAGAAGACACAATTGTGGAATTAGCACCAATGACCACACTTGATGAAAAGC
The DNA here is from genome assembly GCF_051713465.1 of Enterococcus sp. DIV0358. Taxonomy (NCBI): domain Bacteria; kingdom Bacillati; phylum Bacillota; class Bacilli; order Lactobacillales; family Enterococcaceae; genus Enterococcus; species Enterococcus sp. DIV0358. The sequence goes on from NZ_JBIOPX010000001.1 coordinate 1,106,580, forward strand.
GAATGGCTGCAAATCAAGTAATCGATGGTCAAAATGGAATTTTAATGCCTGGGATGATTAACACCCATACCCATGTAGGCATGATTCCGTTTCGTTCGTTAGGAGACGATGTGCCAGATCGACTCCGGCGTTTTCTTTTTCCATTAGAACAATTCATGACAAAAGAATTAGTAGGATGCAGTAGTGATTATGCAATTGCCGAAATGTTACTGAGTGGTATTACGAGCTTTTGTGATATGTATTATTTTGAAGATGAAATTGCTAAAAGTTGTAAAAAAATGAGTGTTCGTGCTTTGCTCGGAGAGACGATCATTGATATGCCCACTTGTGATAGTCCGGAACCTTCAGGCGGTCTTTTTTACGCGGAAACCTTTATTCGCAACTGGCAAGGACATCCGCTGATTACGCCTATGCTTGCGCCGCATGCACCGAATACCAACTCACCAGAAGTGTTGGCAAAAATTATTGAACTTAGTCGGCGATACCAAGTTCCTGTGACCATGCACGTTGCTGAAATGACTTATGAAATGGCTGAGTTTGAAAAAGCCTATCAAAAAACACCAATTGCTTTCTTAGAAGAACTGGGTTATTTGAGCGAGCCGTTTATTTTAGCGCATTGTATTTTGGCAACAGATGAAGATCTTGCGAGTTTAGCTGCTACTAATGGAAAAGCGCGTGTCGCTCATTGTATCGGTGCGAATACTAAATCAGCCAAAGGCGTAGCGCCGATTAAGCAAATGCTTGATCAAGGGATTATTGTCGGTTTAGGCACGGATGGACCTAGTAGTGGGAATACATTAGATTTATTCACCCAAATGCGCATGGTTGCGAATTTTCATAAGACAGCACACCAAGATCGCTCTTTGTTTCCTGCGAAAGAAATTGTTTATCTGGCAACGATGGGGGGCGCTAAAACGTTAGGCTTGGCGGAGCAAGTCGGTTCATTGGAAGTGGGCAAAAAAGCGGATATAACATTAATTGAAACGCAATCAGTTAATATGTTTCCGATTTTTGATGCCTATTCAGCGTTGGTTTATTCAGCAAGTGCTAGCAATGTTGAAGCCGTTTGGGTGAACGGTCAACAGTTAGTTGCCAATAAAGAATTACAACAAGCTAATCTCAAAGAAATCAAGGAAAAATTATATCAGGCCATGAATACGTTTGTGAAAGAAGCTAAAAAAAGAGCTGCTCTCTAAACAAAGCAAGTATGACGTATCGGATTGATTAAATAACGCTGGATTGACGTTTAGTGATTCAGGTTCTATAGAGCGCAGACAAACTTTTAATGAAAGAGTTGTCTGTGTTCTTTTTTGTTATAAACATTTTTCTTTTTCTATATATATTTTTAAGGTAAGTTGTATTATAGTAAGTTTGAGAAGATGAGAATGAGAGGAAAAGCAATGAATATACAACGGTTTATAGAAAAACGCAAAGCACGTGGTTTGTCGCAAAGTGAATTAGCTAAAGGGATTTGTACGCAAGTTACGGTTAGTCGCTTTGAAAAGAATGGTCAAGTCCCAACTTTAAAAATATTGATCCAACTATGTAATCGTTTAGAGCTACCTTTGGGGGAACTCTTCCCGCGCGTAGGGATTAAACAACCTGAAATTCTTGAAAAAATGGAAGAAGCAGAATTCTTCTTGATTACCAGCGAACATGACCAATTGCAAACAATTTTAAAAAATATTCCTTTTGATGAAATCAAAGATTCCCAACTGTTATTAGAATATTATTATTTACAAGGCTTTGTCATGATTTTTCAAAATGCTTCGTTGATGGATTGCTTATTTACCTTTGAAAAACTTCTGTTTGAAGAGCAAAAATACACGAGCGATATTTACCGTTTGTTAGCTTTTACTGGAATTGGCATGGCCTATGCCAAAGAAGGCGAAATTGAGAAAGCAGAATTTTATTTCAATAAGGTCTTCAAGGAAATTTATCTTTATACTATTCAATCAATGGAAGATACTTGGCGAGTATTAAATGTTGTCTTTCACTGTGGTGTTTTTTATGCAGAAAAAGGCGATTTAGAAACAAGTGATGCTTTGTTAGAGTATGCGATTTCCATCTGTTCTGATAATCACGTCACGTATTACTTGGCAAGAGCAGCTTTCCAACTTGCGAAAAATGCCTTAGCTGAAGAAAAGCCGCAAGAGCAAATTTTAGAACTACTACAAGATGCCCGAGCGTATGCAAAAATCAATAAAAACCGCATCTTGTTGGAAGCAATTCAAACATTGAAAGAAACAATTTTATCTAAGAATAATTAGTTTATATAGAAAATTATATATTTATTTTCAAAATATAATAAAAAAAGCGTTTTTTAAAAGAGTTCAAGACACGTTACGACCTTAAATGAAAATTTTAAGGTCGTTATTTTATATAAAAAAATATATAAACGACTTGACTGGCATCAAATAAAGGCGTATGATTCATTTGTGAATAAATGTGAAATAAAACACAATCTTTCGTGGAGAGGAAGTCTTGAGGTGCAACAAAGTCAAACTATTTATTTGATGGGCACAGTAATAGATGTATTTGTAGACCATGAAGAACCTGAAAAAATTCTAGAAGAAGTGCATCAACGATTGATCACTTATGAACAACGTTTTAGTGCAAATGATTCAACTTCGGAACTGATGGCTGTCAATCAACAAGCTGGGCAAAAACCAGTTAGCGTTCATCCAGAGTTGTATCAATTAATTGCATTAGGGAAAAAACATAGTTGTGATCCAGCTAGTCATTTGAATGTTACCATTGGCCCGTTAGTTCAAACGTGGCGAATCGGTTTTAAAGACGCCCGTGTCCCGTCAGAAAAGGAGATTAAAGCCTGTTTGAAAAAAATTAATCCAGAAAAGATTCACTTAAATCCATTAAAACAAACGGTTTTTTTGGAAGAAGAAGGAATGAAATTAGATCTGGGGGCTTTAGCAAAAGGCTATATCGCTGATTTACTAATTGCCTATTTGAAAGAAGTCCATGTGACGTCTGCTTTGATTAATCTGGGCGGCAATATTGTGACGTTGGGGCCCTCTACGCATCAAAACAAAAAATGGCGAATTGGTATTCGCAATCCGCAAGAATCAAGAGAAACAATCAGCTTACTTGTCGAAGTGGCTAATCAATCGGTTGTGACGTCGGGCATTTATGAAAGAAGTTTAACCGAAGCTGGGCGAGTCTATCACCATCTGTTGGATCCGACAACCGGTTACCCATTGGAAACTGAAATGGCCAGCATCACAATTATCTCGGATGCTTCAGTGGATGGTGAGATTTGGACAACGCGTTTATTTGGTTATCCAATTCCAGTAGCGCTTGAAATTCTCAATCAACTAGATGGGATTGAAGGAGTCATCATTACACAAGACCAGCAAATTTTATATAGCAGTGGGTTAGCAGATACTCTTCACATTATCCATTCATAGAACCGAAAAAGAAAGGACAGCTCATTATGAAAAAAATTATCGGCTTAGTAGGAACGAACTCAGAGCAATCAACCAATCGTCAACTTTTGCAATTTATGCAACACTATTTTGCGCAGGAGGCTGACATTGAACTAGTTGAAATTGTTGACTTTCCTATGTTTAACAAGCCAGAAGACAAAGTTTTGCCAGAAATAGTTAAAACGGTTGCTGAAAAAATTGAAGCAGCAAATGGCGTCATTATCAGTACGCCTGAATATGACCATGCGGTGCCGGCTTCTTTGATGAATGCCCTAAGTTGGTTATCTTACGGGATTTTTCCGTTTGTTGATAAACCAGTTATGATTACTGGTGCATCCTATGGCACGTTAGGTTCCTCTAGAGCACAAGCGCATCTGCGTCAAATTTTAGATGCTCCTGAATTGAAAGCACGAATTATGCCAAGCTCTGAATTTCTATTAGCGCATTCCTTACAAGCTTTTGATGAAAACAATGCGTTAAAAGATTCAGAACAAATAGATAAACTAGCTGGTTTGTTTGCAGATTTTTGTGTATTTATTGAAATTACAGAACAGCTGAAACATGCGCATGCGCAAAATAAAAAAGAAGCAGAAAATTTCTCATGGGAAACGATTTAACGAAATGGAGTGAATAAAATGAAATTAATTGGGATTGTCGGATCAAACGCTGATTCTTCTTATAATCGGTTACTACTGCAATATATTGGCAAAGAGTTTTATAAAATGTTCGACTTGGAAATTTTAGAAATTAAAGATATTCCAATGTTTAATCAAAGTAAGGATCAAACGAACAGTGTCTTGATTCAGAATATGAATCGCAAAATTTTACAAGCAGACGGCGTAATTATTGCGACGCCCGAACATAACCATACCATTCCTGCCGGTTTGAAAAGTGTGTTAGAATGGTTATCTTTCAAAATTCATCCGCTGGAAAACAAACCAGTAATGATTGTTGGATGCTCTTATTATGATCAAGGAACCTCGCGTGCGCAATTACATCTCCGTCAAATTCTTGATGCACCTGGTGTCAATGCAATCGTGATGCCTGGGAACGAGTTTTTATTAGGGAAAGCTAAAGAAGCATTTGATGAAAACGGCAACTTAATTGCGGAGGGAACACGTCAATTTTTAGAAAGCACATTACAAAAATTCGTGGAATTCATTGATGTGATTTCAAAATTAGAAGGGGCTAAGCCAAAAGACTTACCTGAAGATTTACATGCAAAAGGAACCATTGAAACAACGATCGAAGGGGTTGATATGGCAGCAGATGATTGGGTAGAACAAGCAGCAGAAGCGGTTCAGGCTGTTGAAGGCGACACATACGTAAAATTAGATCGAGGCATTTTAACCGTTGATCAGCTAAATTATTTCTTAAAATCAATGCCAATGGAATTGACTTACGCAGACAGTAACAATCAATTTTTATATTACAATAAAAAAATGGCTGCTGAAGAAATGTTTGCTAAACGGCAACCAGGACAAGTTGGTAATCCATTAGCGAATTGCCATCCGCCAAAAGCATTGAAAAATGTAGAATGGGTGATTCAACAATTACGGTCAGGAAAAACAGATGCTATTCGCGTTCATGTTCCAATGCACGGACCAGATACCTATGTAGTGCATAATTATCAAGCGATGTATGATGATAATGGAAATTACGCGGGAATTAATGAGTATATTTTAGACTTTAAACCAATTGTTAATTGGTATTTAAAACAAACTGGGCAAGAATTAGTCGGTGGAAAAAACGTCGATGCAGTCAGTGGTGCCTCCAAAAAAGAAGCGCCAGAAACGGCAGATAGTGTCTCAAGTGCATCAGTCCATGAAGAAGAGTCAGCGACCGAAAAGCCAACAGTTGACAGCGTTTCTAGCGCTTCAATTAAAGAGTAAAATAACAGTAAAAAATAGCGGCAACAAGTAGTCATACTGTATTCAGATTAGCAATGCCAAATGAGGACTTTTATTGACAGAAGCTGATACTTAAAAGAGTAAGAACTTTATAGGAAGATAGTATAGAAGACGAACCAAAAGTTTCAATCATTTTTGACGAATAGGCTAGAAAAGAAACAGAAAATTAGTCAAACAAATCAGCTTTTCTTTAAATTTAAAGTAAAAAAATAACAAAAAAAGCCTCCTTGGTGACGCAAGGGGGCTTTTTTTGGTTAAAATAATACTTTTCTATGAAGATTCCTAAATATTGAAAGAATCATTTTTAAATTTGTGGAAAAAATAAGCAAGATTGACACTCACGTCTTGTTAAAAAAATAGATACTTAAGGCGTGATAGTTTGGAGTTGAAAATGTGACTACTTTGTTAGATGAATTATTAGACCAAGAATTCCGAGATAAATTACTTATTTATCAAACTTTTATGAATAGTGAAGGTCCATTATTAAAAGAAGAATTTTATGGATATTTTGATTTATCCACTCAAAAGTTAGAATCGTTGTGCCGTCAAATAAATTATGAATGTACACAGATTTCTTCAAGGAGTCAAATTCTTTTTCCAGCTAAAGGACTGATTAGTGCGCAAAAATTATCGCAAATTGATTATCAAGCCTTAAGAAAATATTATTTTGATCAATCACTAATGGCCAAGTTGCTTCTTGATGTGGGCCTCTATCAAAAGCACACGATTCAAGAATTTTCTCAAATTCATTTTATGAGCAAAAGCAAAATTTATGCCTTCTCGTATAAACTAAATCTGATTTTAGCTAATTGGCGTATTAAATTAAAGTCAACAGGCTTGGTTGGAGAAGAGAAAAATATCCGAAGTTTTTGTTTTCAATGCTTGTATTATTTTTATGGAAGTAATCAAGAAAGGCTGCCTAACATTTTGCTGGAAAATAGTCCTGGCATTAAGCGATTTATAAACGATTTACAACTGATGTATCAAAGAACGTTTAGTCTTAATCAAAGCGCACAACTATTTATTCTTTTAACGATCCAACGTTTTCGTGTGTTTTCTGATCATGTAGTGGACTCTTTTACGGAAGTTCATGTGCCTAGCTGTTTACAGCATGCGTTTGAAAAAATCTATACAAGCGAAACCCCTCTTTTTAAAGAGGATTTTGGCAAAGAGACTTCATATATTTTTCTTTTTTTAAGTTTAAATGAATACATTGATAGTCCGATTGTTTTTCCAGATAAGTTAACCATGTTAGACGAATTTATTGATCATATGAATAGTGTTATTCCTTTCTTTGAAAAGCGAATTACGGTGGAAACAAAAGAAAAATTAAAGTTGATTTGTTATCGCTGGGACCGCCTATACTTTTCAGTGGCTGCATTTATTCCCGCCAAGCAGAGCAGTTTCTTTGAAGAGCGGTTTCCTCAAATTCATCGCGCCTTAGATGGTTTTATACAAAAGACAGAGTCGCTGCATCAAAAACGATTTTTAATGTATGAACGCGTGCATCTATACTATGATTTTATGTTTTGTTTGTTAAATGATCGGTCTTTTTGCGCAATTGAAAAAACGATTCATGTATTTGTTGATTTTTCTGGTGGGGAGGATTATAACCGCTTTATTGCAAAAATTATTGCTTCTTTCAATTATATGGATGTCATGATTGATCACAAATTAACCTTAGAAACCGATTTGTATTTGTCCGATTTTTATAGTTCGAAAGTACGGTGTCGTCAATTGACATGGCGTCATTTGCCGGAAACAAAAGATTGGCAAGTATTTGCTGAGGTGGTCAGAGAACTAAGAAAGGGAGAGACTCAGAAAAATGAGCACTATGAGAGAGAACCAATCGAGATGTGGCGAGAACAAGAATACGAAGGATAGTCAATTGAGACAAGCAGGTAACTATAAAGATTTAACTGGTCAAAAGTTTGGTGAGTTGACAGTAGTAGCACCAACGACAAAAAGAAAAGAAGGGCTAATTGTTTGGGCCTGTCGCTGTTCTTGTGGGAGCTATGCAGAAGCTTCAAGAAGACAACTAATTCGTGGGTATCGAACCAAATGTGCGCACCATCGCTATCAAACAATGTTAAAAAAAAACTATCATGAATTAGTCGTGGTACGGATCGAAAGTATTCAACAGACAATGAAAGCGTATTGTCTGTGTTCGTGCGGACAAGCTTGCTGGGTTCGCTGTGAAAATTTGTTGAATGGCCATACCAAAAGCTGCGGTCATCGTAAAAAGAAGGATTACCGACAAAGAGTTGCTGGTGTAATTCCAGGGAAGTTGCAAAGTAAACGCCCCAAAAATAATAGCAGCGGACACAAAGGAGTGAGCCAGACCGCTTCTGGGAAATGGCTGGCTTATATCTCTTTGAAAGGCAAGCGTCATAACTTAGGTATCTTTACGAAAAAAAGTGAAGCAATTTTAGCAAGAAAATTAGCAGAACGTCGTCTATTTCAACCAATTTTACAACAAGAAATAGTGACTACAAATAAGGAAGTTTAGCAACAGAGAGGATGCGAAAGATGTTAGCAGGCTTATTTTCAGTAACTGGAATGATTTTATTGGGGATTTTATTTTGCTTAATTGGTTATCAAACGTTTCGAAAACATCATCATTAAGAGAAGAATGTTCTAGCTAGATAATTTCATCGACAGATGAAATTATCTAGCTTTTTTTATAAAAAAGCTAAGAAAAGGATAAGAGATTGTGGAAATTCTTTAGGTTGTTTAACAAAGCCTTAATTTCCTTTGTTTTAGATTGTGGTTAAGAAGATTTTTCTCTATACTAAGTCTTCGGAAATCAAAGAAAAGAAAGGAGCGAGTGATGTGGTTAAAAAAATTGGTTTAAGTATAATGCTCTTATTTTTTTTCTTAATTATCGCACTCCCAATCTATGCGTGGAAGATTGAGCCGAATTTAGTTCACGTTAATCAGGTGACTTTGGGAAAGAAAAATCAACGAGAACCATTGAATGTTGTGCAACTTTCGGATATACAAGTTTCAGAATTTTATGAGACGAAGCGGTTAGATAAAGTCATAAAAAAAGTCAATCGTGAAAAACCAGATATTATCGTTTTTACAGGTGATTTATTTGACAATTATGCCAAAAATCCGCAACAAAAAGAACCGATGATTGAAAAATTAAAACAGTTGCAAGCGACAATTGGAAAATATGCAGTTTGGGGAAATCATGATTATGGTGGCGGTGCTTCTGGGGTGTATGATGAAGTCATGGAGGCCAGTGGCTTTACCGTTATGAAAAACCAAGGAGAAACAGTAACCCTAGCAGATGGACGCCGTCTTTTTATTGGTGGTTTAGATGACTCGTTATTAGGAAATCCTTCCGTTTCAGAAACATTATCCTATCGAGAAACGTATGACTATGCGTTATTAATGACCCATGAACCAGATGTCGCGGATGCATTTATTGGTACGGGTACACAGTTAGTTTTAGCAGGACATAGCCATGGCGGACAAATTTGGATTCCTTTTTATCCAATCACAAATGTTTTAGCAGAAAAGTATACCAGAGGATTGTATCAGTTGGACCAAGAAACGCAACTATATGTTAATACAGGCTTAGGAACGACCGCCATTCATGCCCGTTTTGGAGTGATCCCTGAAATTACACATTTTACTATCTATATTTAAAAAGTCTGGTCGGATTGACCAGACTTTTTTCTGTTATTTAACAGAATTATTTTTAAGAAAAAGATGTTCATATTTTGGTGAAACGTTTCTGTAAAATGCTTTAAAATATCTAGAAAAGAGTATTTTTATGGAAAAAGAAGCAGGGAAAATAATTTCTTTATAAATGGTCTATAGCGCTTTTTAATGCTGTTATTTTTAAATAAAACCATAATGTAAGGGTTTACAACTGTTTGAAGTGAATGTATAATCTGTTTGTAGAAACGTTTCACTAAAAAGAAAGGAACCCTGCTTATGAAAAAACTAAAAAAGTTTTATGATCAGCGGCAATTGCATTGGATGGTACTTCCGGGTGTAGCATTCATGATTGTCTTTAACTACATTCCAATTTATGGAATTATCATTGCTTTTAAAAATTATACGATTGTTGATACGGTTTCTTCTGCACCATGGGTTGGACTTGAAAATTTTCGAATCATTATGGAAGATAGTTTTTTTTGGGAAGCAGTTCGTAATACCTTAGCGATTAGTTTAATGAAACTTTTTTTAGGATTCGCTATTCCGATTATCTTAGCAGTAATGATTTTTGAAATGAGAGATGGACATTTAAAAAAAGTGATTCAGACGATTTCTTATATTCCGCACTTTTTTTCTTGGATCGTTTTAGGCGGGATGTTGATTTCGTGGCTTTCAACAAATGGCTTTATCAACCAAGTCATGATGTCGTTAGGCTTAATGAATCAGGGCGTCAATCATTTGTTAGATCCTGATAAGTATTGGTGGATTGCTGTTCTTTCTGATTTGTGGAAAGAAGTAGGTTGGGGCACGATTCTCTATCTTGCTGGCATGTCTCGCATTGATCCAACGTTTTATGAAGCGGCGAGAATTGATGGTGCTTCAAAATTAACACAAATCCGAACGATTACTTTGCCCTTATTAGCGCCGATTATTTCGTTGAACTTAATTCTAAATGTTAGCGGTTTATTGGGATCGAACTTAGATCAAACGTTGGTTTTAATGAATGCTCAAAACCAAAACAAATCAGAAGTAATTAATTCATTTGTTTATCGTATGGGGCTAACGCAAGGGGACTTTTCTTATGCGACGGCAGTTGGTTTAGGTATTTCCGTTATTTCAATTGTTTTATTAGTCATTACAGATCGCATTACTAGAAAAATGAACAATGGTCGGTCGGTTATTTTATAAAGGAGGCAACAGCTGTGATTAAAAGAAAATCAAAAGAAAACAAATGGTTTTACTTTTTCAATACGTTAATTCTTGTGTTGTTTTCTTTATTAATTATCGTACCAATTTGGAATATTTTAGTTTCCTCAGTTTCGTCAAGTTCGGGTTTAGCTGGTAAAGGCTTGGTTTTATGGCCGAAAGGATTTACGCTAGAAAATTATCGGAAAGTTTTTTCGGATAGTAGCATTCCGCGAGCGTTTTTGATTTCTGTTTTAAAAACAGTTATTGGTGCGTCGACGCATACACTGTTCTGTGCAATTGTCGCCTATGGACTTAGTAAAACTAGACTAGTCGGGCGTAACATTTATACAACGATGGGTGTTATTACAATGTACTTTGGTGGGGGCATGATTCCCACGTATCTTTTGATTAAGTCATTAGGACTCTTAGATACCTTCTGGGTATATATCATTCCAGCTTTATTTAGCTATTATGATGTAGTTATCTTAATGAACTTTTTCCGAGAAATTCCACCATCTTTAGAAGAATCCGCCAAAATAGACGGCGCCAGTGAATTTCAAATTTTTTATAAAATCTTTTTACCTTTAACAAAACCGGCATTAGCCACCATTATTTTATTTAATGGGGTTGGTCAATGGAATGACTTTATGACCACGAAATTATACATTACCAAAGAATATCTGTATCCATTGCAGATGAAAATTTATGAAATTATTGTTCAATCAAACTTGAGTACCATGACAGAGAGCGGCAGTACAGATATGGTGGTGCAGGCAACGACACGTGGTGTTCAGCTGGCAACAATTGTCATTACAACGATACCAATTTTAATCATTTATCCATTACTACAAAAACACTTTATCGGCGGTATGATGGCCGGTGCAGTAAAAGAATAAAGAAAGTAGGGAACAATATGAAAAAAGTTTTAGGCGGTTTATTGGTGGCAACGGCGGTCGTTAGTTTAGCGGCATGTAGCGGTGGGGAAAAGAAAGCTAGCTCAGATGTCTCAATTAAGGATCGGTATGAATTAGATGAAAAGACGCCTGCTTGGAAGTTAGATAAGAAGAAAGAACCGACCAAGATTAAATGGTATATTAACTCAGATTGGACGGCATTGCCTTTTGGAAAAGATGTGACCACTGCGCAGATTAAAAAAGATTTAAATGTGGATATTGAATTTATTTCCGGCGATGATTCAAAATTAAATGCCATGATTTCAAGTGGAGATATGCCTGATATCGTGACATTAACTGAAAAAACTGGACAAGCAGCATTGAAAGCAGATTCTTGGGCCTATTCTTTAAACGATTTAGCTAAAAAATATGACCCCTATTTAATGAAAGTTGTTAACCAAGATACGTTTAAATGGTATGCCTTAGAGGATGGAAAAACATATGGTTACCCTAATTACTCTAATACAAAAGCGGATTATGAAAGTGGAAATATCCCAGTAAATGATAATTTTGTTATTCGTGAAGATGTCTATAATGCATTAGGCAAGCCAGACGTTTCAACACCAGAAAATTTTGAAAAAGTCATGCAACAGATTAAAGAAAAATATCCTGAGATGACCCCAATGGGCTTCACCACAGTGGGCGATGGTGCAGGACCATTTTTAGACAAATTACAAGACTTCTTAGGTGTTCCTTTAGAGGATAAAAATGGTAAATACTATGATCGAAATTTAGATAAAGAATATTTAGAATGGTTAAAAACATTTAATGATGTTTACCGAGCAGGCAATATTAGTGATGATAGCTTCACAGATGATGGGGCGACGTTTGATGAAAAAGTGAAACAAGGAAATTATGCAACCATGCTCGTTGCTGGAACCAGTGGTCAAGGTGGGAACTTTACAGAATTTATGAAAAAATCTGGCACACGTTATATAGCCATTGATGGACCAAGTAGCACTTCTGGCCGAAAACCAACATTAAATCAAACCGGCATTTCAGGTTGGTTAAGTAATTACATTACGAAAGATGCGAAAGATCCAGCGAAAGTCACTCAACTATTCACATATTTAATTGATGAACCGGGACAAATTTTAACAAAATATGGCGTTGAAGGAGTAACTTATGCGTACAATGATCAAGGGAAAATTGATTATTTACCAGAAGTGAAAAAATTAGAACAAACAGACAATGATGCCTACAACAAAAAATATGGCATTAGTCGTTTCCTATACTTTAACAATGACCGTGTTAATAAACTAAAAGTGCCAATGGAAAGTGCCTTAACGCAAATGCAAGAATGGGGCAAAGGAAAATTAGTCCCACATTTTGTAATTGAAAATATTAATCCAGATGCAGGAACACCGGAAGCTCGGGCGAATGAAGCGATTGAAACCAAACTAAATACAACCGTTATTTCAATGATTCGTGCGAAAGATGATAAAGCCTTTGACAAATCTTTAGAAGACTACAAAGCATTCTTAAAATCAAATAAATGGGATGCAATTGAAAAAATAAAATCTGAGAAAATGGCAGAAAACAGAGACAAACTTAAGTAAGAGAGGAGGAGAGAAAAGCGGATAAAGCAACGAGAAATCCGCTTTTCTCTTTTAATATGAATAAGCTATTTGCATATGAAGGTTGGTATTATCGGATTTTTTCTTTTATTGCCAACTTGATCATTATTAATTTTCTCTTTTTAATTACCTGTATAACAGGCATCTTTAGCGGTGTCGGCTTAATTGCGTTGTATCGAACGATCTATCGTTTGTATCGTGAAAAAGATATTCCTGTTTTGCGAACGTTTTGGACAGCGTTAAAAAATAATATCATGCGAGGTTTTATTTTAACAGGTGTCTTGTTCGTTGCTTTTTTACTGGGCGGTATTGTCGTAACAAGTTTATTTAAAATAGCCACTAGTTTAGGTTTCTTAGCTATTTTTCTATTAAGTTTTGTTGCATTATTTTTGACGAGTTTTCTTTTTCTCTTTTCCGTTTTTAATTGGTCCGTTAAAAAGACACTAGGTGAGACGGTTTATGTGGTCTTAAGTAATAGTGCCAATGCGATTATTTTGTTTATTTTACCTCTTTTAACGTTTGTTTTTTTCTATAAGCTTAATTTGTTTTTATATATTGCGTTAGGATTCGGGACAACGGCTTTTCTTCAAGTTGCGTTTTTTCAGAAAGTGTTAGGTGTGGAACATGAATGAGTATTTTGAGTTTTGGGAAAAGACTAAGGAAGAACTTCAAAAAATACCGCTAGATATACATCGGCGGGTCATTGACTATCCATTGGAGAATGTTCAAGTGGAACAGGTCGACTTTTTAAGTTTCCTAGGTGAGCGCATCTTTGGCTATTTGTTACTTCCTAAAACGGCGGGAAAACAGCCAATAGTGATTGACTGTTTAGGCTATATGAATCATATTCAAGAACCTTGGCAATTTGCTCATTGGACACAAATTGGTTGTGCTTGTTTTGTCATTGATAATCGAGGTCAAGGGGGATTAACCAGAGATCGCGTGCCATATCAAACAATTTGGCATGAAGCACCAATGGGACGAGGATTTCTAGACAAAGAAGATTGGTACCAACGCCGCTTGTTTGCCGACCATTTACGTAGCGTAGAAGTGGTGCGGACCTTTACTGAAATTAATCAGGACCAAATCATTCTTCGTGGTGGTTCCCAAGGGGGTGGCGTAGTGTTAATGGTGAACAGTTTAGTCGACTTCCCGATTTTAGCTACTTTTGCAGATGTTCCAAGTCATTCTTGTTTAGAAAATCGAGTAGCAGAAGGAACGGGTTCGTATCAAATTATTCATCAGTACTTACAAGAGCATCCTCAAGCGCATGAAAAAATTGCCGCGGTTCTTCCTTATTTTGATAGTCGTCACTTTGTTTCGCAAATTAAAAATCCAGTCTTTGCTTCTGTTGGGAGTCACGATCCGATATGTCCAATGAAAGATTTTTTCCCTTCTTATCATCAGATAAAGGCAAGAAAAGCAGTCAGAGTGTATTGGAAAAAAGGCCATGGTGGCGGTGAAACAACCCAGATCCGTCGTGAGATGCGTCAAATTCAACAACTATTGCAGGAGGTTAAAAATGAAAATAGCTACGTATAATGTCCGGGTAGATACAGAGTATGACCAAGATTGGCAATGGTCTTTTCGTAAAGAGGCTGTTTGTCAGTTAATCAATTTTCATGATTGGAGCCTTTGTTGTATTCAAGAAGTACGACCGAATCAAGTCAGGGATTTAAAGGCGTATACAACATTCACCTGTCTTTCTGCGGAAAGAGAAGGGGATGGTCAAGGAGAAGGACTAGCGATTCTCTATAACGAACAAAAAGTTCAGGCTATTGATACAGGGTATTTTTGGTTATCTGAAACACCTCAGCAGCCAAGTATCCATCCTGAAGCTGGCTGTCCAAGAATTGCTTTGTGGGGACTATTTAAGGAAACGACTCAAAATACGCCTTTTTTAGTCATCAATGTTCATTTGGATCATATTTCAGCTCATGCTCGTTTAGCAGGAATGACCGTTATCTTAGAGGAGTTACATGACAAAATTGCACAGTATCCAACTTTATTAATGGGCGATTTTAATGCAGAGTCGGAGGAAGCAGTTCATCAACTTGTTCAAAAAAAATTTCAAGATAGCAAAAATTTAGCTACTCATTATGGCCCAAGAGGAACATTTCAAAATTTTACTTACACAAAACCTTGGGCGGAATTAGAAGAAATTGATTATATTTATGTAAAAGGTTGGCAAGTACAGCAAACCGCAAGTTTAACAGATAGTATCGATGGACGTTTTCCCTCCGACCATTTTCCTTTAGAAGCAGAAGTATGTATTGAAGAAAGGTGAGAGTATGAAAGAAAATCAACTGATTCAATTAGTCGAAGAAATGACAATTGATGAGAAAATTAATCAATTATTACAATTAGCAGCAGCGTTTTATTCAGATAAAGCAGAAGAAAAGACCGGCCCTATGTCAGAGCTAGGACTAAGTCAAGAAACGATTGATACGGCGGGGACAACACTGGGTGTTTCCGGTGCAAATGAAGCGAAACGTGTTCAAAAAGAATATATGCAAAATCATCGCTTAAATATTCCAACACTTTTAATGGCGGATATTATTCATGGTTTCAGAACCATCTTTCCGATTCCTTTGGCTTTAGGAAGCACTTGGGATGAAGCAGCAGTTGAAAAAATGGCGGAGATTTCAGCAAAAGAAGCTGCTGTTTCAGGATTACATGTAACCTTTTCGCCAATGGTTGATTTAGTGCGCGATCCACGTTGGGGACGTGTCATGGAGTCAACAGGTGAAGATCCATTACTCAACAGCCGCTTAGCTGCTGCAATGGTTAGAGGTTACCAAGGAGAAAATTTAAAAGAAGACAATTGGCGAGTAGCCGCGTGCGTGAAGCACTTTGCGGCATATGGTGGTGCCTTAGCTGGTCGGGATTATAATACGGTAGATATGTCTGAACGGCAGCTAAGAGAAATGTATTTACCTGGCTATAAAGCTGGATTAAATGCGGGTGCAAAACTTGTTATGACGTCCTTCAATACAGTGGATGGGATTCCTGCTACAGGCAACCAATGGCTGTTTAGAGACGTATTACGAAATGAATTTGGCTTTGAAGGAGTTGTGATTTCAGACTGGGGAGCGATTAAAGAATTAATTCCTCATGGCGTTGCCAAAGATGAAAAAGAGGCAGCAGAATTGGCTATCAAAGCTGGTGTAGATATTGAAATGATGACCACGTGTTATCCAGATTATTTAAAAGAATTACTTGAAGAAGGCCGGATTGCTGAAACACTTATTGATGAAGCAGTTATGCGAATTTTAAAACTAAAAAATGAGCTAGGCTTATTTGAAAATCCCTATCGTGGTGCGGATGAACAAGCGGAAGCAGAAGTGATTTTAAGCAAAGAGCATCGAGAAATAGCTAAAAAGATTGCTCAAAAATCAATGGTTCTTTTAAAAAATGAAAATATTTTGCCTTTTACACCGCAAGAAAAAATCGCGCTTGTCGGTCCAGGGGCCCAATCACAAGATATTTTAGGGGCTTGGTCATGGCAAGGAAAGAAAGAAGAAGCCATTTCCCTCGTGGCTGGTGCCCAAAAATTAACCACAAATCTTCTAGTTGCCCAAGAACACTTTGATTACTTTGAACCGACCGCGGCGGCCATTGAAGAGGCTTTAACGTTAGCTAGTCAAGCAGATAAAGTAGTAGTGGCACTAGGCGAAACAGATTGGATGAGTGGGGAAGCTGCCAGTCGCAGTGATATTCGTCTACCCGAAAAACAATTAGCAGTAGTGGCACAAATTATTGAGAAAAATCCCAATGTTGTTGTCACGGTCTACAGTGGCCGGCCCTTAGATTTACAAGGGATAGATGTTGCAAAAGGAATTGTGCAAGCTTGGCAACCTGGAACAGAAGGGGGCAATGCGCTAGCAGAAATTTTGTGGGGACAGTACAATCCAAGTGGTCGTTTAAGTATGTCGTTTCCAGAAACGGTTGGTCAAGTGCCAATTTTTTACAATGTCGACAATACTGGGCGTCCTTATGAGTCAGCACCAGAAGAAAAATATGTTTCTAAATATTTAGATGTCTCTAATTACGCTAAATATCCCTTTGGATTTGGCTTAAGTTATAGTCATTTCTCTTATCAACCAATTCAACTAAGTGCATTAACATTTACCAAAGAACAACCAGTCACGGTCTCTGTTTTAGTAAGAAATGACAGTCCAATCGCTGGAGAGGAAACCGTGCAATTTTATGTACGTGATTTGGTGGGACAAGTGGTTCGCCCAATTAAAGAGTTAAAAGATTTCCAAAAAGTTTGGCTGGAACCAAAGGAAGAAAAAGAAGTTCAGTTTCTTCTTTCAGAGGATATGGTGCGCTATGTTCATTCAGACAATCAGGTAACCAGTGATGCAGGTGAATTTATCGTAATGATTGGTGGAAATAGTCGCGATGTACAAACCGCAACAGTCACGTTAAATGAATAAGATGGGAAGGATAAGTTATGCAGATAAAGAAGCTTAAGCAAGCAGACACAGTCGCTACATTTCTAGAGACAGGTGATTTAAAAGAATTGAATAGCTGTGGCATGATGATTAATCAATTAGAAGGTAATCCTTTAGACGGCAGTATGAACCAACTCTATTTGCGGATAATTACAGGGGACACAATTAATTATCGACCAATGATTGGTTCCAACAGTCAAAGTGATTTTTATCTTTCAGATAATCAATTGACATGGCGGGGTGAATTTGAAGCGGTTCGTTACCAAGTTGACTTTCGTTTGGGGCCAAGCAATCAATGGTTCTGGCGGGTTAATGTCACTGGAACTGGCTTAGTAGATATTGTTTATGGTCAAGATATTGGCTTAGCGACAAAAGGAGCCGTTCAGTCAAATGAAGCGTATGTGTCGCAGTATCTTGATCATCACATTTGGCAAGAGGGCGAAGAGCTTGTTGTTTTATCAAGACAAAATCAACCGCAAAATGAGAAGTTTCCAGCCCTTATTCAAGGGAGTTTTCAAAAATTAGCAGGCTACTCAACGGACGGCTATCAATTTTTTGGACGTTCATTTAAACAAACGAACACACCAGAAGCATTGAGGAAAAGATATTTAGCAAATGAAGTCTATCAATATGAATTTGCTTACACCGCTTTACAAACGGAAGCCGTCCAATTAACGAATGAAAGTAAGGAATTTGTTTTTTATGGTGCGGTAACAGAAACACATCCGCAAGCATTAGCTGAACCTTTTTTATCGAAAGAAGACTTACAAGCTATTTATGAAACTGTGACATTCGATTCATTAGAAGAAACACAGGACTCTCCTCCGAAACTTTTAGGAGAACCTATCACAGGAAATCCATTAACAGAAGAAGAGTTGGCCGCACTTTATCCCCTTCAGACACAAATTGAAAAAGTAGCAGGTCAGACGTATTCCTTTTTCACGGAAAATTACCATCACGTTGTTCTTCAAGAAAAAGAAATTGCCATGGAAAGAGCGCATGGCCACATTTTATTAAGTGGTAAAGGCTTAACGGTTGATGAACCTTTGCTTAGTACGACAGTGTATATGTATGGCATTTTCAATTCACAAGTAGTTTTAGGAAATACGACCATGAACAAATTAATGAGTAATAGCCGAAACGCTTTAAATGTTATGAAACGCTCTGGTCAACGAATCTACATTTTAGAGAATGGCTTATGGCGCTTACTAACAATGCCTTCTGCTTTTGAAATGGGGTTGAACTCTGCTACGTGGTATTATAAGTTGCCAAAGGATACAATTCGTGTACGCACCTTCACTTCGCCTGATTCAAGAGTGATTCAATTGGAAGTGACCAGTCAAAAGGATGCATATATGTGGGCTGTTTCTAACCATTTGTTATTAGGACCGGAAGAAGTACCAACCTATCAATTAGAACAAGCTGGCAAAACACTTCGAGTGACGGGAAATCATTCTGCTACAGAAAATTATTACCCAGAACTAACCTATGCATTGACAGTTGATAAATCATTTCAAGTAACCGATAGCACATTATTTGGTGGAGCTGAAGCAGACTTATTAGTCTTGGCAATCGAAAAGACCCAAAAATTTTCACTACTTATTACGGGCAGTATAGAGGACCAAGTATTAGTCAATACACCATTAGATTTTGAAAAAGCAGAAAGTCAATATTTGGCATTCATTAATGGCTTGTTACATCATTTTGAGTTAACACACACAGACTCAAGTGTGCAGCAAATGAATCAATTAACTCGTTGGTATACTCATAATATGCTCGTTCATTATTTGTCGCCACATGGCTTAGAACAATATGGTGGAGCAGCTTGGGGCACACGTGATGTGTCGCAGGGACCGACAGAATTTTTCTTTGCGACGCAACAGCCTAAGATCGTGGCCTCCATTATTCAGCATCTATTTGAAAATCAATTTGAGGACGATGGCAACTGGCCGCAATGGTTTATGTTTGACCGATACGAAGAACAAAAAGCCAGTGAAAGCCATGGCGATATTATCGTCTGGCCATTGAAAGTAGTGACTGATTATTTGGAACAAACCGCAGATTATTCAATCTTAGCTACGGAAATCCCTTATACAAGTCGCAAAGATAATCACAAAACAAAAGAAACAGCATCTTTATTTGAACATTTGAAAAAAGAAATAAATTATATTGAACAACATTTTTTACCAGAAACTTTTCTATCCTGTTATGGTGACGGCGATTGGGATGACACGTTACAACCTTATGATAATCGTCTTAAAGAGCAAATGGCTAGTAGTTGGACCGTTGCCTTAACGTATCAAGTGTTGAAAAAATTTGCGGCTTTAATTACGGAAATCGATGCTACTTATAGTCAGCACTTAGCAATTTTAGTCGCAGGAATAAAGAACGATTTTCAAAAATATATGTTGGCGGATGAAACGATTCCAGGGTTTATTTATATGGAAACGCCAGAAACTTTTGAACAAATGATTCACCCAAATGACAAAAAAACAGGGATTCAATATCGATTATTGCCAATGACTCGTAGTATGTTAGCTGAATTATTAACACCGGAACAAGTAAGTCATCATTTAGAAATTATTGAAAAAGAATTAACGTTTCCTGATGGCGTGCGCTTAATGAACAAACCAGCGAACTATCGAGGCGGTGTGAGCACTAATTTTAAACGAGCAGAACAGGCGGCTAATTTTGGTCGCGAAATTGGTTTACAGTATGTTCATGCGCACATTCGCTATACAGAAGCGATGGCGAAAATTGGTCAGCGAGACAAAACCTGGCAAGCATTAATGCAAATCAATCCAGTTCAATTAAAAGAAGTGGTTCACAATGCAGAGTTACGTCAAGCCAATGCCTATTTTAGTAGTTCCGATGGCGATTTTAAAACAAGGTATGAATCACAAGAAAATTTTGGTAAACTAAAAGATGGAAGTATTGGGGTAAAAGGTGGTTGGCGAATTTATTCAAGCGGGCCGGGAATTTATTTAAATCAATTAATTACAGCTGTTTTAGGGATTCGGCAAAAGGCCCAAAGTGTAGTTTTTGATCCCATGTTACCAGAAAAATTGTCTGGTTTAACACTAACTTACCAATTGTTTGATAAACCTGTCACATATAAATTTTATCCAAATCAGTCAGCGAAAATAGTTATCGATGGTCAAGAGGTTCCGTTTAAGTTTGAAGAAAACCCTTATCGAGAAGGGGGAATGGAAGTTCAAAAAGACGAGGTGCTTTCATTATTAAATGAAGCAAGTGTTATTGAAATTTACCATTAGAAAGGAGAGTAGTCCATGGTAGGAATTAAAGATATTGCAAAAAAAGCAGGCGTATCAATCTCGACCGTTTCTTACGCATTGAATGGTAGTTCAAAGGTAACTGAAGAAACACGAACGCGCATCCAAGCAATTGCTGAAGAGCTAAACTATGTTCCTAACATGGCCGCTCGCACATTAAAACGTCGTCAAACCAATATTATTGGTGTCTATTTGGCCGATTATGGCGGTAGTTTTTATGGTGAATTGTTGGAGGGAATTAAGAAAGGCTTAGCACTGTTTGATTATGAGATGATTGTCTGTAGCGGTAAAAAGTCACATCTTTTCATTCCTGAAAAAATGGTGGATGGGGCAATTATTTTAGATTGGACATTTCCAACAAAAGAAATTGAAAAGTTTGCTGAACGTGGCCATTCGATCGTTGTCCTTGATCGAACCACTGAACATAGGAATATCCGGCAAGTTCTCTTGGATAATCGTGGCGGTGCCACGCAGGCAATTGAGCAATTTGTCAATGTGGGTTCAAAAAAAGTTCTTCTGCTTTCTGGACCAGAAAAAGGTTATGATAGCCAAGAACGATTGGCTGTTAGTACACGAGAATTAACTCGTTTTGGGATACCTTATGAAATTATCCAAGGCGATTTTACCGAACCTTCTGGCTATGCGGCTGCTAAAAAAATTTTGAGTCAACCACAGACAGAACCAGTCGATGTTTTTGCTTTTAATGATGAAATGGCGATCGGTGTCTATAAATATGTTGCAGAAACAAATTACCAAATGGGGAAAGACATTCGGATTATTGGTTTTGATAATTCTGAACTAGGTGCGTTTGTGCAACCGCGATTAGCAACAATTGCCTATTCTAAACATCGATGGGGCATGGTGGCTGCAGAGAAAATTATTCATTTAATGCGGGGAGAACTTGCTGAGAGCGAACACATTTACACACGTTTTATAGAAGGAGAATCTTTTCCATCTGAATAATAAATAAAAAGTTTGGTCCAATGCTAGCTAAGCTAGCGGACCAAACTTTTTTCTGTAATGGTAATTTCTTCTGATGCAATGGGTTCATCCAGACTGAGAAGGCGATCTCTAAATTTAAAATGGACCGGCTTGTTCTCATTAATAAATTCATACGGGTAAGCGCCTTGTATTGTTTCACCAGGATTGATTTCATCTGCTAAACGATCTAATTTGTCTTGGAAAGGTGAATCTGTTAAGACTGCATATTGTAAATTTTGGGCTTTTCCGTGGACAGTTTGACTAACTTCCATAAAACTTTGAATCATTAGCTGAATATTTTGTGTTTTTTCGGTTGTATTGGTTAATTCAAACAGGACATAAAACATTGGTTTGCCTTGATAATCTTTTCCTTTATGCAAGGCAGTTAAGGCTAAACGCCCATCTGGAACCAACAATGTTCGATTTTCATACGTCCCAATACTTGTCGCCAACACTTCATCAGGTGCGGGCGCACTTTGACTTGCTGGGTTGCCACTTACAGTTGAACAAGCACTTAATAAGGTACTTAGAACGAGTAAGCTCATTAAAATGTAGGGTTTCCTCATATAAAGTCCTCACTTTGGTTGATTGACTATGTAAAAAACAAATTGCTTGTATCTATATAAAAAAGAGTGCTACAAGCAATATTTTAATCGTAGTTCTAGTAAATAGCAATACTTTTATCAAAATTCATGTTTGGAAATATAATTTGAAAAATATTTTTAACTAGCAGAAAAACATTTCTAACAAAAAGTATTGGCTCAAAGTAAAGAGATCGTTTTGTTAGAAATGAGAAATGGCAACATAAAAGTTTTCTATTTTTCTGCAATTAAGACAGTTTCAAAAGTGAATTCACTAGGAATATGATTCGCAATTGAGTATTCAAAAATATGTCCATTGCCTAGGTAAGCAATTTGTTCTGCACGCATCAGGAAATCATTATCGGTTAAGTTTAAATATTTTTTTTCCAACGCAGAAGGACGGATCCCAGAAATGCTGACCCGCGCACTTTGAATTTTTTGATGCAATTGTTCCGAAATATATTGATAAATGGAGACTTTCAATTCTTTCATTGTCAAGTTCGGAATTAGGGCAACGGGCATCCAAGTATATTCAATAATTGAGGGCACATCTTCGATAATCCGTAAGCGAATAATTTTGTAGACTAACTCTTCTTCTGTAATACTTAATTTTTCAGTCACCCAAGGCTCAGGTACTTCTGTTGCAAAGCCTAAAACCACGGATTCAACTTTTCCATCGTAGGTTGAGTAAGTGCCGGTTAACGGAGAAAATTTAGTAATGGTTCGATTTTGAAAGTCTTGAACAAAGCTGCCCGAGCCACGTCGTCTGACAACATAACCTTCTTGCACAAGCAAATGTAAGGCTTTTGTAATGGTTAGTTCGCTGACTTGATATTTTTCTGCAAGAAGACGACCTTGGGGTAACTTTTGATTAATTGGATAAACACCTGCTTCAATATCCTGTTTTATAGCTGCATAAATTTCTTTATAACGTGTATTTGTCCGCATCAGAGTCCTCCTTTATCACCAGTATTTCTCTCATTATACCATGAATTTAACGTGTTAAAACTATATATTTATTTTTACCGTAACCACTTAATAATCAAGTGCTTAAATAAAAGTAGTTGACTTATTCTTTTTAAAACTATATAGTTTTAAAAGTAAACAGAAGAACTTATTGATCTGATTGGTACTTTTTGTGAAAACCTTTTACAATAAAAGGGCAGCACAGAAAAGAGGGAGGTATGACAATGGAACATCACCAACTAAAAGCATTTCCGCAAGATTTTTTATGGGGCTCTGCTTCGGCCGCTTATCAAGTAGAAGGTGCTTGGAATGAAGACGGCAAAGGCGCATCTGTTTGGGATGAATTTGTTCGGCTACCAGGAAAAACGTTCAAAGAGACAACTGGCGATTTAGCCGTCGATCATTATCATCGTTTCAAAGAAGATGTGGCTTTAATGAAACAACAAGGTTTAAAAGCATATCGTTTCTCGATTGCATGGACACGAATTTTACCTGAAGGGCGTGGTCAAGTAAATCAAGCGGGACTGAAATTTTATTCAGATTTAATTGATGAGTTATTAGCGGCAGGAATTGAACCAATGGTAACTTTGTATCATTGGGATTTGCCAGCTGTTTTGCAAAAAGAATATGGTGGCTGGGAATCAAGAAAAATTATTGATGATTTTGTGGCCTATGCGAAAATTTTATTTGACGCTTTCCGTGGCAAAGTTCGCTATTGGATTAGTTTAAATGAACAAAATGTGTTTACTTCGTTAGGTTATCAATTAGCCGTGCATCCTCCCGGCGTAACAGATAATAAACGGATGTATGAGGCCAATCATATTGCTAATTTAGCCAATGCAGCAGTGATTAATGCGTTTCATGAATTAGAAATGCCTGGCAAAATTGGCCCTAGCTTTGCTTATACGCCTGTTTATGCCGTTGATGCGCATCCTGCCAATGTTTTGGCGGCAGAAAATGCAGAAGATTTGTTGTCGCATTTTTGGTTAGATGTCTATCTTTGGGGAGAATACCCAATTGCCGCATTAAATTACTTACAGGAGCAAGGTGTGGCCCCAACGATAAAAGAGGGCGATTTAGCGTTACTACGTTCAGCCAAACCTGATTTTCTAGGTATTAATTATTATCGGACGGATACGGTTGCTGCTAATCCATTAGATGGCGTCGGAATAGGGAAGATGAATACAACGGGTGAAAAGGGTTCTGAAACGGAATCTGGGGTACCGGGTTTATTTAAAAAAGTAAATAATCCATATGTTGAACGGACGAACTGGGATTGGGCCATTGACCCGCAAGGTTTGAGAATTGCCTTACGACGATTAGCTAGTCGCTATCAAGTCCCTATTTTAATTACTGAAAATGGGTTAGGCGAATATGATACCTTAACAGAAGATAAACAAATTCATGATACGTATCGCATTGATTATTTACGAAGCCATATCCAAGCGATTCAAGAGGCGATTACGGATGGCGTTTCAGTTATTGGTTATTGTACATGGAGTTACACCGATTTACTGTCGTGGCTCAACGGCTATCAAAAGCGTTATGGTTTTGTCTATGTGGATCAAGATGAAACACAAAAAGGTTCCTTAGAAAGAATCCCGAAAGACAGTTATTATTGGTATCAAAAAGTCATTGAAACAAATGGACTTATCTAATTATAAGAAAAGAGTGTGGAAAATATGACAGTAAAAATGGGGTTTATTGGATTTGGTAAAAGTGCCAATCGTTACCATTTACCTTACGTAATGATTCGAGAAACACTAGAAGTGAAAACAATTTTCGATTTACATGTTAATGAAAAAGCAGCAGCGCCCTTTAAAGAAAAAGGTGTAAATTTTACCACTGACCTTAATGAATTATTGACGGATCCAGAAATTGAATTGATCACAATCTGCACGCCGGCGCATACACATTATGATTTAGCCAAACAAGCCATTTTAGCTGGTAAATCAGTGATTGTGGAAAAACCATTTTGTGATACTTTAGAACACGCAGAGGAATTATTTGCTTTAGGGCAAGAAAAAGGGGTAGTAGTGATGCCTTATCAAAATCGACGTTTCGACGGCGATTACCTAGCGATGAAGCAAGTAGTAGAGCAAGGCTTTTTAGGAGAAATCAATGAAGTGGAAACACATATTGATTATTATCGACCAGGAAGTATCACGGAACAAGGACCTAAAGAAAATGGTTCGTTTTACGGACTAGGCATTCATTTAATGGATCGCATGATTGCTCTTTTCGGGCGTCCAGATCAAGTCACTTATGATATTCGTAATAATGAAGTGAGTGAGGCAGTCGATAATTATTTTGACGTTGATTTACATTATGGTTCAAAATTAAAAGTAAAAGTTAAAACGAATCATTCTGTCGCTAGTCCGTATCCACGTTTTATTGTTCATGGCAGCAATGGCTCGTTCATCAAATATGGCGAAGATCAACAAGAAAATGATTTAAAAGCCGGAATCATGCCAGATGCACCAGGCTTTGGAGAAGATTCACCAATGTATTATGGAGAAGTGACTTACCGTAATGGCAATGGCGACTGGATTAAAAAACAAATTAAAACGCCTGTAGGTGATTACGGTCGTTATTATGATGCCGTCTATGAAACGTTGAAAAATGGTGCACCGCAACTAGTAACTGAAGAGCAAGCATTAACTAACATCGAAATTTTAGAAGCAGGTTTTCTTAACCCAAGTCCAAGTGTTTATCGTTTGAAAGAAAACTAAAGCGTGTTTAAATGACTTGAAAAGCGCCTGCCCGACAGTCCAGACAACTGTAGGGCAGGCGCTTTTATTTATAAAGAGTTGTGAATTTTAATATAAGAAACGTATATTGTTAGTGAAAATAAAAAAAGGAAAGACATCTTAGTAGCACTACTTCCCCAAGAATTGCTACTAAAATGTCTTTTGTGATGCTCGCTCAATTGAAGAGCCTTAAATAGGATATCGAATATCCAGTATAAATGCAAGTAAACTACTTTATAGTTAATATTAGTATACTTCATAAAATAATTTTTCAAAGAGAAAAAGGCTTGTTATGAGAAAAAATTAATTTTTAACTCGTTTTTTCTAAGCAAGATTCGTGTGAAAAAGACAATAATTACTGAAGCTGAATGGTAATTAAAGAGGTTCTTTGCTAAAATAGGAAAGACAAGAAAGTTTGGTTAACGAAAGAACCAAATCAGAAAGGAGGACAACCAGTGGAAAGTTGGCTTTTTTTACTACTGATTGCCTTGATTGCGTTTGTTGCAAAAAATCAAAGTTTATTAATTGCGTCAGTTGTTGTGCTTGCTTTAAAGGCTTTACCAAATAGTGCGAAAATCATGTCGTGGTTGTCAGATAAAGGCATTAATTTAGGCGTCACAATTATTTCAATTACCATTTTAGTCCCGATTGCTACAGGACAAATTGGCTTAAAGGATTTAATCCAATCATTCAAAACACCGATGGGATGGCTGGGGATACTTTGTGGAATTCTGGTGGCTGTTTTATCCTCAAAAGGAGTAGGTTTAATTAATCAATCGCCAGAGATTACGGTGGCCTTAGTTTTTGGAACGATTCTTGGCGTCGTTTTTTTAAAAGGAATTGCAGCTGGTCCGATTATTGCATCGGGCATGATGTACGTAATCATTACTACCTTTCAAGCCTTTCAACACTAAAAAAGCAAACAAAACGCGTAAACGTTTTGTTTGCTTTTTTAGTGTTGATAAATGTCCACATTACTATCTAATATGCCACTTTCATTTTTTAAAGTAATGGTTCCCGCATTCGGATGAATCACTAGCTGTAAATGCCCTGTTAAAAACATTTGGTCATACGTCGAAGTATAGACGTGAAAAGAATCATTAGCAATTGTTTCGGTATAAGGCGCTTCTGCTTGATCAACAGGAACGATAATGAAACGATCGCCAATCATACAACAACCTTCTGCGGAAGAATAAGGATTAGAGCCGTCATTTGCTACCAACAAGAAGGTGTTCGTTTCAGTTAAGAAAGGGGCTAAACGTTGTTTTACTTCTTCAGAAATAGTCAGAGACATTTGCCTCACTCCTTTAAATAGTATGTAAAAGGAAGAGGGTAGCTTGTCGCTATGCCGCTCTTCAAAGGTTTTGTTATTTGCTTGTTTCTTTACTGCTTTTTTTGAAAAGAGCAATAGAAAAGGCGACAACTAAGACAACTGTTGCAGCTAAAACAAATGGATTTTTTGTTGCTGATGTGAACCCTAGGACTGTTGAACCAATCGCACCTACGTAAGATAAAATAATCGCTGCTTTCTTTGGTGTTGAAAGTTCTGTAAAGCTATCGCGGAAGGCGACACCTAAACCTAAAGCGCCAATAAAGGCAAACATCCCAAAAATAATGTGTAAAAAGACCATGAATTTCACCTCCAACAGTCAGTATAGAGAGAAATAGCTAGTTTGTAAACTAATTGAGCTTACTTGTGTTATTTATCACTTGATAAATGTTTTTGCCAATGCAAAAAAACAACGTACGATCAATCGGCAGTACGTTGTTTTTTAGTTTAATATAATTAGGAAGTAGAATCCTTATTTTGCTGGATTTTTTTGATCGATTCTTCTGTTGGCGTCACATATAACGTTCGTTGGTTTTCATAAATCACATAACCTGGTTTTGCTCCATTGGGTTTATGCACATGTTTTACTTGGACATAGTCAACAGGCACTTGTGAAGAAAGTCGATATTTTGAAAAATAAGCTGCTAGAAGTGCGGCTTCAGTAAGGGTTTCTTCGCTAGGATGTGCGTCACGAATAATTACATGAGATCCAGGAATATCTTTGGCATGGAGCCAATAATCAGTTTTTTTAGCGGTTCGTAAAGTTAATTGATCATTTTGCAAATTGTTTTTTCCAACGAGAATAGGTGTGCCATCTGTGGCATAAAAAAGATCGGGTTGGCTTTTTTTCGGCTGTTTTTGTTTTTTATTTTTTTTACGTTTTAAATAGCCTTGTTCAATCAGTTCTTCACGAATCACTTCAATGTCCATTGGTGTCGCAATTTCAAGTTGTGCCACAACTGACTCTAAATAAGAAATTTCTTGTTGTGTTTGCTGAATTTGTGTCTTAACAACTCGGACAGCATTTTTCAATTTTTGATATTTTTGAAAATATTTTTGTGCATTTTGATTAGGTGAAAGTGCAGGATTTAGCGAGATACGCAACGGTGCATTTTCTTCATAATAATTTGGTAATTCCACCTCGGTGGCTCCTTTTGGTACTTGTGCCATGAAGGTTGTTAATAGTTCTCCGTCGCGACGGTAATTTTCAGCGTTTTCTGTATCGGCTAAGGTTTGCTGTAATTTTTTAAGTTTCTTTTGATTTCTTTTTAGTTCATTTTCAATTTTGCGAATTAGTTCGCCGCCTTGTTGTTTGACACGGTCTTTCTCTGCTTTACCAGAATAAAAGGCATCTAGTAATTCACTGAGTGTCGCATACGTTGTTTGTTCACCAACTAATGATTGATAAGGAATGGGCGTAAAATATTCTTTTTTTTCAGTGATAGTTAATGTCGGTACAACAGCTTCAGTGACTGAGGACCAAAATTCCGTCCAGATGGCCATTTTTTCATTTGGTTGTGCAAGTAAACGGGCACTTAATTCGTCTGCTGTATCTTTGCCTAGACCTTGGAAATGCTGTTGTAAATAGCGTCCGTTTAATTCAGGAGCTGTAGAAAGAAGCGCAAAGACTTCTTCTTTTGAAGCCGTGAGCGGATTAAGTCCCATTGGTTTTGGCGGTTCAATATAAGTTGCTCCAGGAAGCAACGAACGATAACTATTTTGGCTCATTCCAATGTGTTTTATCGCATCTAAGATTTTTCCAGAAGATTGGTTAACTAAAACGATTGTACTGTGACGTCCCATTAATTCAACAATCAAAACAATATTTTGTAAGTCACCTAGTTCATCTCTTTTTGAAAAGGTGAAGTGAATCACGCGATCATTTTCTATTTGTTGAATCGTTTCTAAAATGGCACCGTCCAGAAATTTTCGTAACATCATCACAAAATTAGGAGGTGTTTCTGGATTGCTATAGGTAATTGTAGATAGTTGTATGCGCGCATAACTAGGATGTGCTGATAATAATAATTTATGGTTTTTACCTTTCGCACGAATGACTAAAACGACTTCGTTTTCATAAGGCTGATGGATTTTTGAAATCCGGCCACTTACGAGTGTTTCTGTCAACTCATGAACCATGCTATGAGTAAATACGCCATCAAATGACATAATAAATCCCTCGTTTCTTTCCGACTAATAGCTTTATTATAGCGGAGTTTTTGAATTTAAGAAAGAAGCTTGTTAAAAAGGAGTTGGGTTTTCCTTAGAAAGCTGGGGAAGTTTGTTGGTTTTTTTAGTAATTAAAGCGCAAGGGTAGGCAAGAAAGAAAATGATTAGTATAATAGATAAGAACTAAAAGCGAGGAGCGATTAGAAGTTGAATAATTTTATGGAAGAACTAAAAGAGGCATTTTATGAATTAAGACAAAGAAAACTGTTAATGATTACCGCTATTGTAGCATTAGTATTAATAATTGGCTCAATCATTTTTATTCCAACGATGCAGAAAAATATTCGAGCTGCTCAAGTTGAATCGTTAGTCGCAGGACCCATCAAATCAGAGAAAGTCAGTGTCTTAGATTACAAAACAGCAGATAAGAAAATCCAAGAAACAGGAGCCATGTCAGTCATGTTTGCTAAACCATCTGGCAAGCAATACGATCAAATGGTGAAGCTGTTTAATTCAGATAAAATGAATGAATTTCATCGTTCGCTGTATATCTATCCGTTAATTTATAATGCTGGCAAAGCACAAGAGCAATACAATGTTAGCGGCGATGAGATTACGCTTGTTTTCTTTGAAAACGGCAAAGAAAAGACACGGACGGTTGTCGAAAAATCTATGGATTTAAAAACACAATTAATACCAGAATTAAATCGATTACCAATGGCTGGCGTTTTGAAAGACCAACAAAAGGCAGCCCAAGAAGCTGAAAAAGAAGCAGCAAAGACCGCTGAAACACAGACGACGACCAGCACGACTGGCGTTGCTCAATCTACTGAAACGACGACAGAAAGCACTGATACAGTACCAGAAACTGGTGAATAATAGCTAGCTATGTTAAACTTAGATTGTAGAAAGTTTTAAGGAATTAGAAAGAGGGGATTTTCGATGGCATTAGTAATTTCAATGACGATTTTAGTAAGTTTATGGCTGATTCAATCGCAAAAACAAGCAGTTAAAGTTCCCGTGAAAATTGAAAGAAACCGAAACAATTAAGTGGTAAATATGCTGAAATAAAGAAAAACGAGCCTCTCATAAGAGTGGCTCGTTTTTTAGAAGTAAAAGAAATGCAAGAAAATAAAAACTTTTTCTTGACGAACAAAATCAATATAGTGTAGACTACCTTTAACAACATAACTAGGAGGGAAAATACATGACACAATTATCTAACGTAAAAGAAATGCACCAATCATGGCAAAACTGGCGTAGATAGTTGTATGTATGATTCTTTCATAGATACAACTTTAGAAGACTTATTCTAAAAAGTGTATCTATGCTGGTTATATTCAAGAAGAAAAAACGACCACATAGAGGACCCATCTATGTGGTTTTTGTTTTGCATAAAAACAACGACCACTCCTAAACACTTAGGATAAGTCGTTGTTTTTTTGCTACGAATCACTACGATTGGCACGAAGTGACAGAGTAGATGATGAGTAGCACAAGGTGAACGAAGAGAACGTTGTCACAATCGTAGAAAAGTGCTCCTGCGATTCTCACCAAAGTTGCGATCCTCGTCGCAGTTAAATCCTGACATTTGTAAAAAAGTGTTCCTAGGATTTTGACTAAGCAGAGGATTACGAATCTCAGTTTCACTTTCAACGGAAGAAACGCCCTATAGATAATGGTTTTATTATTAAAAAGAAAAAGTTGCCAAACAAAAGGGCAGTTAGGAGAATGCAAAATGAAAAATAAACGTTTAACGTTTGTCGTGTCTTTATTAGCTATTTATTTAATTGGTGCTTTTTTTGTGAATCAAAAAGTGACGAATTCAAAGAAAGAAATAGTTACTGTAGGGGTTTTGCAGTTTGTCAGTCACCCCGCATTGGATGAAATTTATAAAGGTGTTGAGGAAGGGTTAAAGGAAAATGGTTATGACAAAGGCAAAAACTTAGAAATTATTTTTCAAAATGGTCAAGCCGACCAGAGTAAGTTAGCAATCATGAGTCAACAATTAGTACAAAAAAAGGCAGACGTTTTAATTGGCATCGCCACGCCAGCTGCGCAAGCGTTAGCCAACACTACCCAAGAAATCCCAATCATTTTAGGCGCCATTACGGACCCTGTTAGTGCAGGATTGGTGAAAGACAATCAAAAGCCAGGCGGTAACATCACGGGTGTTAGTGATCAATCACCTTTGTCAGCCCAGATGGATTTACTAAAAGAATTGATACCAGCTGCCAAAAAAATAGGTATTCTCTATGCTTCCTCAGAAGAAAACTCTCGATACCAAGTAGCTGAAGCGCAGAAAGCAGCTGAAGCCAAAGGATTGACAGTGAAAACATATGCTGTGCCATCAAGTAATGAAATTGCACAAACGGTTCAAGTGATGACTAAGGAAACAGATGTGATTTATATACCAACTGATAATACGATTGCTAATGCCATGCAAACGGTAGTCGGAGAAGCAAATCGAACCAAGACGCCGATTATTCCTTCAGTGGATACAATGGTAGAACAAGGCGGTTTAGCAACTGTTGGGATTAATCAACATGCATTGGGGGTACAAGCCGGCAAAATGGCAGCAGAGGTTCTGTCTGGAAAAAGTCAACCAGCAACTACACCCATTTATACCTTTAATACAGGCGACACAATTATCAATGAAAAACAAGCTCAAAAGTTAGGGATTACGATTCCCGCAGAGTTAGCAAAAAAATCGAAATTGATTAACTAATTATCAAAGAAAGTAGGAGAAGCGATGATTGTTTCAGCAATTGGACAAGGAATGTTATGGGCCTTGTTAGGACTAGGTATTTTTATGACTTATCGTATTTTAAATTTTCCAGATATGACCACAGAAGGTTCATTTCCGTTAGGAGGGGCGGTTTGTGTAACTGCCATTACTACAGGGGTTTCACCATTTGTAGCGACTCTTTTAGGGGTCGGAGCAGGAATGCTTGCCGGTTTAGTGACTGGTTTACTATTTACAAAAGGAAAAATTCCAATTATTTTAGCAGGAATTTTAGTAATGTCTGGTTTAAATTCCGTGATTTTATTTGTGATGAAATCGCCAAATAAGTCTTTATTAAACCAACCGAAGATTCAAGATGTTTTTCAAAAAATGGCCTTACCAGATTATTATGATACTATTTTTTTAGGGATTAGTGTTTTGGCTGTGGTAATGATTTTACTGTTATTTTTCTTTAATACTAGTTTGGGACAAGCCTATATTGCGACAGGCGACAATGAAGAAATGGCTCGCTCGATTGGCATTCAAACGGATCGCATGAAAATTTTAGGATTGGTTTTATCGAATGGCTTGATTGGCTTATCTGGCGCTTTGATTGCCCAAAATGATGGATATGCGGATGTAAGTAAAGGAACCGGTGTCATTGTGATTGGCTTGGCTTCACTCATTATTGGTGAAGTACTGTTTGGAGAATTAACGTTTGGTGAACGGCTGATGGCGATTGTTGTAGGGAGTATTATTTATCAACTATTGATTTTATTAGTGATTAAATTAGGCTTTGATACGACGTATTTGAAAATCTTCTCAGCAGTGATTTTAGCAATCTGTTTAATGATCCCACAATTGAAAAAAGCATTACGACTACACGGCTTTTCTGATAAGGGGGAAACGAAATGAAACCAGTTGTTGAATTAAAAAATGCGACAAAAATCATTGATAATGGGATGAATGAAAAAAAAGTGATTTTGGATCATGTGAACTTAGCCATTTATCCTGGGGACTTCATTACTGTTTTAGGTGGAAATGGCGCAGGCAAGAGTACGCTATTCAATAGTTTAGCAGGAACTTTGACACTAACAGAAGGACAATTTTTAATTGAAGGAGTCAATCGCACCAATCTTTCTGAAGTCAAACGGGCCAAATCTCTAGCGCGTGTTTTTCAAGATCCTAAAATGGGGACAGCACCAAGAATGACTGTGGCAGAAAATTTATTGCTTGCCATGAAACGCGGACAAAAACGTCCCTTAACATTACGGAAGATAAATGAGCAACGCGCCTTGTTTACAAAAATCTGTCAAGAAGTTGGCAATGGCTTGGAAAATCATCTGGATACACCGACAGGTAACCTTTCTGGCGGTCAGCGCCAAGCCTTAAGTTTATTAATGGCCACTATCACAAAACCAGAATTATTACTTTTAGATGAACATACTGCTGCCTTAGATCCCAAAACATCCAAGCAGCTGATGCACTTAACGGAACAACGGATTGAAGAAGGGAACTTAACTTGTTTGATGATTACCCATCGAATGGAAGATGCTTTACGATATGGCAATCGTTTAATTGTTTTACAAAAAGGTAAAATTGTTCAAGATTTAAACGCTGCTGAAAAAGCACAATTAACGCTACAAGATTTGTTGCTGTTCTTTGAAGAAGTAGAATAAAAAACAAGCTCGTTTTCTGAGCCGACCCCCAAAAGTTAGACCTAGAAATCTAACTTTTGGAGGTTTTTTTGTATGGCAAAATACAGTTTTGAATTTAAACTTAAACTTGTTCATGACTACTTATCTGGTCAAGGAGGTCTAAGGTTTCTCGCAAAGAAGTATGGATTTAAAGATAGTTCTCAAATAAGCAAATGGATAAATGCCTATAAAGAACTTGGTGAAGAAGGCCTACTTCGCAGTCGAAAAAATAAGAATTACTCTGTTCAATTTAAGCTAGATGCGATAGAGTTATATTTAACAACAGAGTTGTCCTATCAAGAAGTAGCTAATCTTCTAAAAATGAACAATCCATCATTGATTGCGAATTGGCTTAGAACGTATCAGAAGTTTGGTATAGAGGGACTCTCTAAACAGAAAGGACGTCCACCTACCATGTCTAAAAAGAAACGAAATGAACCCCAACCACTACCAAGTGAACGATCTCAAGTAGAGAAACTAGAAAAAGAAAATAGAATGTTAAAAATTGAGAATGCCTATTTAAAAGAATTGAGGAGACTGCGTTTAGAGGACGAACAAAAAATGAACGAATCGCACGAATCATTCACAGTCTCCGAAGACACTTTCGATTAAAAGATATTTTGGAAACCCTAAGGTTTCCAAAATCTACTTACATGTACTGGCAAAAACGCCTCGACAGAACAGCTTCAACACAAATCATTGAAGAAGAAATTCAAGCGATTTGTAAAAAACATCAGCATTATGGCTATAGAAGGATAACCCAAGAATTGAAACGACGTGGATTTCAAGTGAATAAAAAGAAAGTCCAGCGATTAATACAAAAGTTAAAGTTACAAGTCAAAGCTTTTACTAAGAAATCCAGAAAATATAATTCCTATAAAGGAATCGTTGGTAAAATCGCTAAAAATTTGATTCGTCGCCGATTTAAAACCTCTGTTCCTCATCAAAAAATTACAACTGATACAACTGAATTTAAGTACTTTGAAGCAGATAACGCAGGCATCTTTCGTCAGAAAAAACTATACTTAGATCCATTTATGGATATGTATAATAGTGAAATTCTAAGCTATAGCCTTTCTACTCAACCAAATGGTAAAACAGTTATGGAAGGTCTGAAAGAAGCAATTTCTCAAACAAATGATTGTCCCTATCGGCGCACCTTTCACTCTGATCAAGGCTGGGCTTATCAAATGAATGTCTATATACAAACATTAAAGGACAACAATATCTTTCAAAGTATGTCTCGAAAAGGAACCTGTTTAGATAATTCTCCTATGGAGAATTTCTTCAGTATCCTAAAACAAGAAGTGTACTATGGAAAAATCTATCAAAGTCAAAATGAATTGAGAGAAGTAATTGAGAACTACATTTATTATTACAATCATCACCGAATCAAAGAAAAACTTAACTGGAAAAGCCCAGTAGAATTTCGACAATTCAATCAAAAAACTGCATAAAAAATAGAGTGGAAAAATCCACTCTATAAAAAGTCTAACTTTTTGGGGTCGCTACATTCTGAGCTTGTTTTTTTTTTATTTTTTGACCAATCGGAAGAGTCGCTTGGGGAAAAAACGTTTGACAATTCGTTCCAGTAGCGAGGTCACCATAAAGCCCGCTGCGATAGCTGCAGCAGTAAAGACAACTTTTAAAATCAACTGCAAACCGTCATCAATATTTCCTAACAAAATGCTCCGAACCGCTTGATAGGCAGGGCCTCCTGGCACTAAAGGAACCAAACTTGGAATATAAAAAATAATCATCGGCATTTTTTTGTAACGGGAAAAAAAGATACTAGCGATTCCTAACCCGACCGTTCCTAAAAAGTTTGCAAAGGTTTGACTAGCATCAAAAGTTTGCGTTAAGACATAATAAATCATCCAGCCTGTCATGCCAGTAATGCCACAAGCCACCAGTGCTTTACGAGGAATGTTCGTAATAATACCAAACGTCACAGTCGCTAAAAAACTAAAGAGAAGATGAAAAATTAGTTCCATTTGAACACTCTTTACATAAATAATTTAAAAATCAAGGCAATTCCCAGGCCAACAGACCCAGCAATAAAAATAGCTTCTGTCCCTCGCGCCGTCCCGCTGATGAGGTGGCCCGCTAAAATGTCGCGAAAAGAGTTCGTAATCGCCACACCTGGAACTAACGGCATCACCGCACCAATAATAATATTATCGATGTTGACCGCTAAGTGAAAATGCACAGCCAAATAGGCCAACAAACCAATGACAAAAGCGGCTGCGAATGAATCGAGGTAAGGAACTTGGAATAACTTTTGGGTAAAAAGATAACTGGCATACCCAATCACGCCAACAAAAAAAGTTGCAATAAAATCTTGCCAAGTGCCACCAAAAATGTACATTAACGTACAACTAACAATCCCGGCTGCTAACAAGCGTAACGAAATTGAAAAAGTGGGGGTATCTGTTTCTAATAGAGTTAAGCGCTGATAAAGCTCTGGTAGAGTAATCTCTTTTTGTGCAAATTCTCTTGATAATTGATTGACAAGGCTAACTTTTTCCAAATTAATCGAGCGCTGGGGGATGTTTTCTAATTGCGTATAATTACTGGAACGAAAGCCCACGAAAATCCCTGTAGCCGTCGTGTAACAAACGCTCTCTGGCTCGCCAGCATTTGCTGCAATCCGAGTAATTGTATCTTCGGTTCTATATACTTCAGATCCGCTTTCCAGCATAATTTTTCCAGCTAAAATGCATGTATCAATAATTAATTGTTTTCTTTTTTCGCTATTAACCAAAGGAATGGCTCCTTTCATTTCGAGTTCACTTTTAGTGTATCATTTTTTTTAAGAACTGTACGCAATTTAAAACAGAGATAGAAAAAAAGTGTGATTTTTTACAAAAATGAAACGAATCTTAAGAATAAATGAAAACAAATAAGGAATTAGTAAAAATTATGGGTTAGTTGTAAGAATCTAGGATCTTTCCTTGCATTTTAGTAGGAAACATCCTATCCTAAACATAGAAAAACAAAGGGGTCAATAAAAATGGACAACCAATGGTTACTCTACGGAATTAGCAGTGTCGTATTAATTATTTTAATCAGAAGAACAATCCTATCAGGAAACATCGTATTAAGTTGTTTGTTGGGAGCGATTTTGCTGATTCAAGTAGTGGGAGTAGCTCTCTGTGCTCAGCAGAAAAAGAAAAATGAACATACAAAAGAACTACCTTCTTCTAAAGTACATCAATAGAAGAAGGTAGTTTTCTCTTATAGTAAATCAAATTTTTTCAAGCCATTAACAATGCCATTTTCAGTATTTTTAGTTGAAATAAAGGTGGCTTTTTCTTTTAGTTCTTCTCGCGCATTACCCATGGCAATTCCATAATCACAGGCCTCAAACAGCGCCAAATCATTGATGCCATCACCAAAGGCATAAGTGGGAATGCCGTTTAATCCCAAGGTGTTAAAAAGATTTTTGACACCAGAGCCTTTAGAGACCCCTTTACGAACAATATCTATTGAAAAAGGACCATTGCGATAAAAGGTCAATTCAGGAAACCGCTCATAGTAATATTCATCATCATCGCCATGTTGACTTAAGACCAACATCATGTTGACGGCATCATTCTCATAACCTGTGGGATCAATTTCTGGAACAGCTGAATGAATATAATCATAGGCTTGTTTCACTGTGCCAGTATGCCCTGTACAAAAAATACGGCGCTCATTGTAAAAAGCCAATTCATGACCACGCTGTTTGACATGTTCATGCAGTGAAACACATTCCTCTGTTGTAAATTCATCTGAATAAATCGTTTTTCCTTCATAATGAATAAATTGCCCGTTCATTACAATCGCAGAATCAATGCCACTGGCTTTCATAATTGGCTGAATCTCACACAAGGTCCGTCCTGTCGCAATTAAAGGTAAAATTTGATTGTCTTTCAAGGTCGCCACTGCTGCGGTAATCTCAGGAGTTATTTGCGATGTTCCATCTAACAAAGTTCCATCTAAATCAAAAAAAGTAATAGCTTTCATTTTATCCATACCCTAACATCCTCTCTACGCTTGTTATTTTAACAAACTTTTCTGAAAAGACAATGGGTTCCTTTCGTTTTCTTTAAAAGAGCAGGAAAAAAAGTGATTTTTGATGGTTCTGTAAAGGATTTTTGAAGAAATATAGAATCGGTTGGTACAAATTCAATTTTAGAGTATACTACAATAGAGCAGTTTTATGAAAAGTGAATAAGGAGTGAATGAAATGAATATATTAATGATTGAAGACAATGAATCCGTCTCAGAAATGATGCAAATGTTTTTCTTAAATGAAGGGTGGGAAGCTACCTTTAAAGATGATGGCAAAGAAGGATTGACGACTTTTCTTGCTTCGCCAGAAAAGTGGGACATGATTACGTTAGACTTAAACTTACCTAGTATGGATGGGATGGCTGTTTGTCGTGAAATTCGCAAAGTTTCAGCCAATGTTCCCATTATTATGTTGACCGCTCGTGATTCTGAAAGTGACCAAGTAATTGGCCTTGAAATGGGTGCGGATGATTATGTGACAAAACCATTTAGTCCATTAACTTTGATTGCACGGATGAAAGCTCTACATCGTCGTGCCGAGGTGGCAGAGGCTGCGCATGATCCGTCTGAGAATACAGATGAAACATTTGATGTGATTACGGATCATTTTAAAATGAATACGAAAACACGAGAAACATATTTAGATAATCAATTAATTGAAGGCTTAACACCTAAAGAATTTGATTTGCTATACACTTTAGCAAAAAAACCACGCCAAGTCTTTTCACGCGAACAACTACTAGAATTGGTTTGGGACTATCAATACTTTGGCGATGAACGGACAGTTGATGCCCATATCAAAAAATTACGACAAAAAATTGAAAAAGTGGGTCCTCAAGTCATCCAAACGGTTTGGGGCGTAGGGTATAAATTCGACGATTCAGGTGTTGCTTAATGAAGTATTTGTATCAACAATTACTTGCTTTTATAGGTGTGATCGCTCTGATTATTCTCATTGTCGGGACGTCTTTCACACAATTGACCAAGCGCACAATGCAAGAAAATAACTATGAACAGCTGTATGGTTATGCAGAATCGGCTTTAGAAACACGTGACTTTTTTATTAATGTTGCAGGTGTTTCAGATCGAGATGTTTTATCCTATTCATTTCAGTTGACTGAGCGTGTACTCCAAAAGCAAGATGTGCAATTTGTGTTTATTAATAAGGACCGCGTAGTGCAGTACCCACCAGTTGATAGCACAAAAAAATTAGACTTTTCCTTAATCGATAAAAATTGGGATCAAATCATGAAAGGTAATCGTGTTTATGCAACAGAAAATATTGATATCTATGGGGAAAAGAATACTTCAGCTTATGTGATGCTGCCTGTGCGTGATAAAAATACTAATAATCTGCTTGGTGCAATAGTTATTACACAACCTGCCAAAAACGTTGACCGAAGTGTTCAGTCCGTGACACAAAACTTGATTAAAGGCTTTATTTTTTCTGGTGTGATTGCCTTGTTACTAAGTTATCTATTTGCGACTTTCCAAGTGAAACGAATTAATCGGATGCGTAAAGCCACCAAAGAAATCACTAGTGGAAATTTTGATATTCAATTACCGGTTCATGACAAAGATGAATTTGATGACCTAGCAGAAGATTTTAATAAAATGGCTGCGTCTTTAAAAGAATCACAAGAAGAAATCAATCGGCAAGAAGAGCGCCGTCGTCAATTTATGGCGGATGCCTCTCATGAAATGCGGACGCCTTTAACAACTATTAATGGCTTGTTAGAGGGATTGCAGTATAATGCTATTCCTGAAAATCAAAAAGAGAATGCGATTAAACTGATGCAAAATGAGACCGCTCGCTTGATTCGCTTAGTCAATGAAAATCTTGATTATGAAAAAATTCGGACCAACCAGATTCAAATTGTTGTGAAGAAGTTCAACGGAACAGAAGCTTTAGAAAATATTGTGACTCAACTAACGGCCAAAGCTGAAGCCGCCGGTAATCAATTGTA
Source organism: Enterococcus sp. DIV0358 (assembly GCF_051713465.1). Classification (NCBI taxonomy): domain Bacteria; kingdom Bacillati; phylum Bacillota; class Bacilli; order Lactobacillales; family Enterococcaceae; genus Enterococcus; species Enterococcus sp. DIV0358. The sequence goes on from NZ_JBIOPX010000001.1 coordinate 1,146,298, forward strand.
TTTAGACACCACCGAACCAATTGATGTGTATGCCGATTATGATCGTTTCGTTCAAGTGGTTGTCAATATTGTTCAAAATGCTATCCAATTTACTGAAAATGGCGAAATTCATATTGCTTTAGAAAAAGGCTATTTAGAAACTATTGTCCGTATTTCTGATACAGGAATCGGCATGACGGAAGAGCAAATTCTGAATATCTGGGATCGTTATTACAAAGTAGATCCATCCCGTAAAAATACGAAATATGGAGAATCAGGATTAGGCTTACCAATCGTTCAACAATTGGTCCGCTTGCATAAAGGAAAAATTAATGTTGAGAGTGAACTTGGTAAAGGCACCACGTTTATTATTTCATTTCCTGATGTTGAAATTACTGAAAACTAAAGAAAACGTCTGGTCACAATCAGTGCCAGACGTTTTCTTTAGTTTAATAACGCATGTAGAGACAGGGGGTGCACATAGGGACTATCAATAATTTGTGGATCTTTTGTCAGAAATAGCAAGCGCTTGTTTCTTTTTTGAACTGCTATTTTTAATTGAGGTAAAATTTCTTGACGTTGTCCAATCGTTAATGAAGAAAAGATGTCATCAATCACTAACGTACTTGTTTTTGAAAGCAAAAGTTGTATTATGCGCATTTTAATTTTTTCAAAAGTCGTAAAAGAAGTAAAGGAACGACCAAGTAAGGCAGGTTCTAATTGGAACACCTGGAAAGCTTCGGCTAGAACTACTTTTCGATCCCGTTCTTTGATTGTACTAGCGATAAATAAATTTTCTTCTAATGGCAAGTAGGGCAGAAAGGTTTCACTAGAAGAAAGCCTAGTAATGGTTAGTTGATTTGTTTGGAAAAAATCGGCCAATGCGAGTTCTTGTTCTGGAGCAGAATAAATGATTCCATAAACTTCTCGCAAAGCTAACGCGTCGAATGAGGATTTTTTTTCGGTTGTTTTTTTGAATGATGGTGTGACATTCATAGAAAATCCCTCCCTTATTTCTTATGTGTGCGTAAATAAATCAACGTGAAAGGAGTCCCGCAAACAAGAGGAATGCCAAGCAAGATTAAGCAGTTAACAAAGCAATTACGGATTGTATAAAGTGACTGCATACTTTTAAAATCAAAAGAAAATGCTTGGATCGTTTGAATCCCTAAATGCTGGATATTTGTAATCGTGACATCCTGGTCGGTACTTTTAGCTAAAAATGCTGGAGTTTCCAAATGAGACCACTGTAAAATAGCATCACGAGCAGCCCAAAGAACAGTATTATACGTTTCTTGAAACATTAAAGTGAAAAGTAAAAAACTGAAAATTCCTAATAGAGCCGGTAAACACAATTCTAGTAAGAGCTGTTTGGTGACATACATATTTGAAAAGTGCATGTGATACCATGTATGTATTTCTTCCTTTTTTATGCGTAGTGTCACATACATCAACAGAAGAAAAGTAACACCAAAGAAAATGACACTACCTAGATAGAGGTGCCAATAGTATTGAATCAGTTGGTAATGGTAACTAGTTTGTTTTTCAATATCGACAAAGTCTGGCATCGTTCGTAAAAACTCTTTTTCAAAATCAATCAAGTTAAACAGCCCAGTCAATAAGAAAGAGAACAGGAAGAAGAAGAGTGCAGTGATTAACGTGATTTTTTTATGATAAAAACTACTAGCTGTAGCGTAACGGACACTTCTCATCAACTTTCACCTCTCTAAACTATCTTTAGTATAGTGAAATAATATGAATTAATTATGAAAAAGTAGCAAAAAAGCTTGAGCAAATTGCTCAAGCTTTTTGAAGATTTATTTACCAGTTTTTTGATAGCCTTGATAACTGTCAGTGTGATATTCATCAACGGTTGATTTATTATTGTTTTTACTGTAAACACTCGTTGATTTTTCACCTTTTTCTTTTTCAATTGCTTCCAGTTGTTGCAATTGGTTCTTGTAATCATAGTCTTCTGGGTTAACTGGTTTTAAGCCGCTATTGGTATAGAAACGAAGCAAGTCACCGTTAGTAATTTGGTCAGACGTTTCTAATTGTTTCGTCGCTTTGGCTTTTAAATCAGCGACTTCTTTCTTAACTTCTTCGGTTGGCTCTGTAATTAAAGTGCCTGTTTTAGTATCGTAAATGCTAGAACCTAAAATAGTATATTTAGGTGTTACAACATTGCCGTTGCGGAAAGCAACGATTTGATTGTGTTGTTTAGAGAATAAATCTTGGCCTAACTGAATGTAGTTTTTCGTATCGACACCAAGCAAGTGTAGAAGGGTTGGTAAGGCATCAACTTGGCCGCCATACGTATGGTTCACACCGCCATTTTCTTGACCAGGAACGTGAATCATATAAGGAACACGTTGCATATTGGCGTTGTCAAAATCGTTCCAATCTGCTTTGGTTTTACCTACTAATTCTGCTAAGTTTTGGTTTCTTGAATTAGAAACCCCATAGTGATCGCCATAAAGAACAATGACTGAGTTTTCATAGAGACCTGAAGATTTCAAGTAGTTAAAGAATTCTTCTACCGCTTTGTCTAAATAATTCGCTGTTGCGAAATAACCATTAATTGTTTCGTCAGAGGTTTTTGCAATTGGGAATCCTGCTTCATCGTTTGTAAATTGAGAATAAGGATAATGATTGGATACAGCAATAAATTTAGAATAGAACGGTTGTTGTAAATGTTCTAAATATTGAACGGATTGATTAAAGAATGGTTTATCGTGTAACCCATATTGGAATGAGTTATCTGAATTAACATCATAATAACTAGCATCAAAGAAATAGTCATAGCCTAAACGTTTATAGGTTTCATTTCGATTCCAGAAGTTACCGGCATTTCCGTGGAAAGCAGCGCTAGTGTAACCTTGCGTTTGTTTTAAAATATCGGGTGCTGCTTCAAACGTATTTTTCCCACCAACTTGTGTAAAGAGTGAACCTTGGTCTAAACCAAATAGTGAATTTTCAAGTAACGTTTCGGCATCACTTGTTTTTCCTTGACCAACTTGGTGGAAGAAGTTATCAAAGCTAAAGGTACTTTTACTATTGTAAAGACTATTGATAAATGGTGTGACTTCGTGTTCTACGCCATTTTCATCTTTTAATTTGTAATTAACTAAAAATTGTTGGAAACTTTCTAAATGGATATAAATTACATTTTTGCCTTTTGCAATACCAAACTTACTATCATCGGGTGCCGCATATTGTTGTTTCACGTAATCTTCAACTTGTTTCATATCGTTAGCACTAGCTTCGGCACGGACTTGGTTTGTTTGGTAAGTTGTAATGCCATCGTATACGGTAAAGGCATTTAAGCCTAAGAATTTCACGATATAGTCACGAGAGAATTGACGTCCTAATAATTGGGGACGTTCTGTTTCAGCCATAAATAGATTGAATAAGAAAAAGACAACAGAAAGGAGTGTGACAGAGACTGCTACACGTGCGCGGACTGGACGCGCATCTGTTTTAATTTTTTTCGTTAATAATAATACGCCAATAATAATGAAGTCTAAGAAATAAATGACGTCATAAGGTCTAAAGAGACGTAAGGCACTTTCGCCAAGACCGCTAGCTACTTTGCCAGCACCAAGCATCGTATTAACTGTGATGAAGTCAGTAAATTCTCGATAATACACGACATTTGAGAAGAGCAGTAAACTCATCAAGAAGTAAATAATCATCATTGTAATATAAGAAGCTTTTTTACGGCGAACATACAAAGCGATGGCTAATAAAAAGACCGTTGTGGCAATTGGATTAATTAAGAGTATGAAATACTCGTTAATATTTTCCAAACGTAAATGGAAATCAACGGCGTACGCAAAGAGGTTTTTTAGCCACAGTAAGATGGCGATTAGCGAGAATAACCCCAGTCGCGTGTTCAAAATATTTGTTTTAAATAATTTTTTCAAAATAAACGTCCTTTCTAAACGATGATTCTATAAAAGTAAAATTAGGTAAATTTCGTATTTTACAATATCGCTTTAATTTTACTCTTTCACAAATTTTATGTCAATTCTTACCGAAGTGAGGAATGGTGATGTTAAAGAAAACTTACTATTTCCTTAAACTTTTTAGTTCGTTAAATGACGTGAAGCTTGAATCCTTTAAAGACAGATGGGCCTTTTTTTGCTATACTAGATAGGACTTTGAAAAGTAGGTGTACAGAATGAAACTTCAAGTAACTAAAAAAGCAGAACATAAATTTAAAAAAGGATATCCTTTAATTCAGAAAGAAGATTTGCAACAAGTGCCAGCGCAGTTACCAACAGATTGGCTTACTTTGATTGATAGTAAAGGCCAGCGCTTAGCTGAAGGATATTTAGGCGAACAAAATAAAGGAATTGGTTGGTTGCTGTCATGGCATGGACCAATTAATCAATCTTTTTTTCAGCAACTTTTTGAAATAAGTCGTGAGAAGCGGACGTCTTTTGAAAAGGATTCGCTGACAACCGCTTATCGATTATTTAATGGAGAAGGGGATGGCATTGGGGGTCTAATCATCGATCGCTATGCAGATTACGCCGTTTTTTCATGGTATAATGAAACCCTTTATCAGAAAAAAGCCGAACTTTTGACGGCGTTTCGCACAGTTTACCCTGACATTATTGGTGCCTACGAAAAGATTCGCTTTTCCACAAAAGATTTACCAGAATCACAGTTTTTGTATGGCGAACAAGCACCCGAGCCATTACTTGTCACTGAAAATGGCGTTCAATTTGCTACCTATTTAAACGAAGGATTAATGACAGGCATCTTTTTAGATCAAAAAGAAGTTCGTGGTCGATTAGTAGATGGTTTTGCAGTAGGTAAAACAGTCTTAAATATGTTTAGTTATACAGGTGCTTTTTCAGTAGCTGCCGCTATGGGGGGTGCCGTGGCCACCACTAGTGTGGATTTAGCTAAACGAAGCTTACCGAAAACGACTGAGCAATTTGAAGTCAATCATTTAAATCTTGCCCCGCAAAAGATTATTGTCATGGATGTTTTTGACTACTTTAAATATGCTTCACGTAAAGGCTTGAGCTATGACATGATCATTTTGGATCCGCCAAGTTTTGCTCGTAACAAAAAGAAAGTTTTTTCCGTTGCTAAAAATTATGGGGAGCTAGTGAAAGATTCTATTGATATTTTAGCGGATAAGGGAACGCTTATTGCCTCAACCAATGCGGCAAATTTATCCTTAGCCAAATATCAAAAAATGGTGATTACTGCCTTGCAAGAGAAAAATGTCCGTTACAAGATTACGGACACGTATCAATTACCGGCAGACTTTCAAGTGAATCCTAATTTTCCAGAAGGTAATTACTTAAAAGTCCTATTTATCGAAATTGAAAAATAATTTTTTACACCAAGCAAAAGTCCCAGCGCCGCTAATCGGCATTGGGACTTTTGCTTGGTGTTTATTTTATAGTAACTTTTGGGCTTTTTGGGTGTTTGCGAAATGCAGCTTCGCGTAATTGGCTAATAAGTCTAGGCCGCCTTTTTTCAAAATACGTGCGGCTACTTGGTCTGATTTGCTGCCAGCACCAGAGGGCACAGAGAAACCCAATTCTGCAGATTCTTTGTCTAACTCTTCTAAAAAAGCAGCGCGGCTAATAATAGAGGCGGCAGCAACAGCAACATGATACTGCTCTCCTTTAGTGACGAAGAACAATTTTTCAGTGACTTGATTTTTTTCATTACGAACATATTTCCGATAGTTATTTTCAGGGGTGAACTGGTCAATCAAAATCCCTTCTGGCTTTGTGGGAGCCAATTCTTGCAGCAACAGATAAATCGCTTGGTTATGCAAAGCGACTTTCATGTGTACAGCATTGTAGTTTGGTTGGATCTCATTGTATTTTTTGGGTTCAACGATTAATAACTTGTAAGGAATCAGTTCTTTAATGACATGTGACAATTGAATAATTTGTGGGTCGGTTAATTCTTTGGAATCACGAACACCTAATGCTTTTAGTTTGCTAATCATGCTTTTGTCAACATAGGCAGCACAGACAGTTACTGGACCAAAATAGCTACCATTACCGACTTCATCGGAACCTATCACAGACCAGTTGCCAAAATCAGCAGGCAGCGTTGTAGTCTGGGGGGACACTTTTTTCTGTGGTGTGGTACTCGTTCCTTCCCAACGAGCGGCCTCTTTTTCAGCTTGAGGTCCCTGAAACATGACTTTACCTGATTGATAAGCAGTGATGGTAGTGGTGCCAACCTTGGCCACAAAGACAGTATAAGGGACCGTTTTATTTAAACGATTGGGTTGATAAACAGTGGTCATCTCTGCTAATGTTTTTTTACTAACTTTAATTACGTGATTCTGTGCCATCAATTGTTCCTCATTTCTTGATATTTCTTCTTTACTATAGTAAAGGAAAAACAAGTAAATGAAAAGGTTTTGCGTTAGCTTGTTCCTGAAAATGACAATGTTTAGGAAATGTATAATTTTTTTCTATAGTTGGGCGCTAGTTGTTATCTAAATTTTTATTCAGTGCTATACTGTGGGAGAGAAGGAGACGATGAAAGAGTCGACTAGAACAAGGGGTGATGTGTTTGAGAAGAAAAAAAGAAATGCAAGAAAATGAACCAATAGCAGTGACTGCTAACGCGGAACGCTATTATCCAGATGATAAACAAGGCTTGACGGCCGCACAAGTTGAAGAAAGAAAGCGAAAAGGCTTAGTCAATGCCGCCGTCGATACAGAGTTTATCACAACGAAACAGATTGTTATTAATAACATATTTACGTATTTCAACTTAATTTTTGTGGTACTAGGCGTGTTATTAATGCTGGTACAATCTTATAAAAATATGACCTTTTTGCCAGTAGTAATCATTAATACGGTCATTGGAATTTACCAAGAAATTAAGTCGAAGAAAGTATTAGATAGCTTAAATATTCTAAACGCTACAAAAGTAACCGTTGTGAGAGATGGCCAAGAACAAGAAATTTCGCCAGATGAGCTGGTTTTGGATGATGTGGTGCTCTTTAAATCGGGTGAACAGATTTCTGGGGATGCAATTGTCTTATCTGGTGAAGTCCGTGTGAATGAATCCTTGTTAACTGGGGAATCTGATGAGATTACCAAAGTAGCAGATAGCCAACTTTTGTCAGGTAGCTTTATTGTGTCAGGTTCTTGTTATGCAAGAATTGATAAAATTGGCGCTGAGGCCTATGTTCATCAATTGACGCTTGAAGCGAAATCAATTAAAAAAGGGGAACAATCAGAGATGGTCGGTTCCATTAACCGTTTGGTGAAATGGGTAGGGATTATTATTATTCCAATCGGCTGTGTTCTATTTTTCCAAAGTTATTTCATCAACCATCAAGGGCTTCATGACAGCATTGTCTCCATGGAAGCTGCCTTGATTGGGATGATTCCAGAAGGGTTGTACCTTTTAACAACCGTTGCATTAGCTGCCAGCACAATGCGCTTAGCGAAGCGCGGCGTTTTATTGCACAACATGAAAAGTATCGAATCCTTAGCACGTGTCGATGTGTTATGTGTAGATAAAACAGGAACAATTACTGAAAACACGATGGAAGTCCAAGAGTTGGTTCCTGTGGTGAGTATCGAAAATGATGGTACAGACTTAACCAATGTCGAAAAATTAATTGGCGATTTTTGTCGAACAATGTCAGCTGACAACGATACGATGAAAGCGATGAAAGAATTTTTTGTTACTAATAATCAGAGGGAAGCCGTTAGCTATACCTCGTTTTCGTCTGTCGAAAAATTTAGTAGCGTGACTTTCCCGGAAGCGACGTATATTCTTGGGGCGCCAGAGATGATTTTGAGAGACAATTATGAAATGTATCAATCTGAAGTGGAACATTATACAAGTCAAGGCTATCGCTTATTGGTGTTCGGAAAGTATTTAGGAGAATTTCAGGAAACGTTGACAGCAGAGGTTCAACCTCTTGGCTACATTCTTCTTTGGAATCCGATTCGTAAAGAAGCTAAAGCAACTTTTGAATATTTCGCTGAACAAAATGTGGCTATTAAGGTCATTTCTGGCGATAATCCTTTAACAGTATCCAATGTAGCACAAGCGGCAGGCATTATTGGTGCTGAAAATTATGTGGACGCGCGAACATTAACTACAATGGAAGCCCAGACAGAAGCTTTAGAAAAATACACCGTTTTTGGTCGTGTCACGCCAGAACAAAAGAAACAATTTGTATTATTGTTGAAAAAATTAGATCATACAGTGGCGATGACAGGGGATGGAGTCAATGATATTTTAGCCATGAAAGAAGCAGATTGTAGTATTGCCATGGCTTCAGGAAATCAAGCTACAGCACAAGCCTCGCAAGTTGTGTTGTTGGATTCTGATTTTTCAACGATGCCGGAGGTTGTCTTTGAAGGCCGCCAAGTAGTTAATAACATTGAACGCTCTTCAAGTTTATTCCTTGTAAAAAATATTTTCTCCTTGCTGATGTCTGTCTTTGCTATGATTTTTGCCGTGACATATCCTTTACAACCGACACAAGTCACATTGATTAGTTTATTTACAATTGGGATTCCTTCGACATTTCTAGCTTTGGAACCAAATCATCGTCGCATTGAAGGGAAATTTCTTTTCAATGTGTTATCAAAAGCAATTCCTGGTGGGTTAACGGATATGTTAGTAGTCGGTGCTTTACTAATTTGTGGTGATATTCTTGCACTTCAAAAAACGGACATTTCAACGACTGCAACATTGTTGCTAGTTTCAGTCGGCTTTATGGTTCTTTATAAAATTAGTTCACCAATGAATCGTTACCGCAAGCGCGTAATGATTGGCTGTTTAATCGGAATGGTTATTACAAGTATTTCCATGAAAAACTTGTTCTCGTTAACTTCGGTATCGCCAACAGCCTTGTTACTTTTAGCCATTCTTTTCTTTGCAGCAGACTCAACTTTCCAACATTTATCAACCATTTCTGAAAAAGTTCAATTATGGTTTTATAAGAAAAGACATTAGGAGCAAAACACCGAGCCAAAATTATTTTGGTTTGGTGTTTTTTGTTTTTTATCGTTGGGAAAAATAAAAACACTTGTACCTAGTTAATCCTTGATAGTATAAACCTAACCAATTATTTTAGGTAGGAAGGATTGAATAAAAATGAAAAAAAGAAGTTTTGTCTATTGGGGAATGTTTTTCATTCTTTTGTCGATGCTGATAACGCCTTTTCTGAAACTTGAAACAGGATATGCACAAACGGAACCAACTAGTACCAGTGAAACCAATCAAATTTCTGCTACGCCAAACGTAGTACCGCGTAAACAAGTGGGCAACATTGTGACAGCGATTCAACTAACGGACAAAGAGGGAAACCCACTTGGGACTATTAATCAATATACAGACATCTACCTCCGAATTGAGTTCAACTTACCGGATAATACCGTTAATAGTGGGGATACGAGTGTGATTACTTTGCCCGAAGAGCTACGTCTCGAGAAAAATATGACCTTTAATGTAGTAGATGATACAGGTGCTGTGGTTGCAATCGCACAGACCGATGTAGCAAATAAAACGGTCACGTTAACGTATACAGATTACGTAGAAAACCATGCCAATATTAGTGGGTCTTTATATTTTACAAGTTTGATTGATTTCGAAAATGTCGAAAATGAATCCAAGATTCCTATTTACGTCACGGTTGAAGGGGAAAAAATATTTGCTGGCGATCTTGATTACCAAGGTGAAGGCGATGATGTTAACGAAAAATTTAGCAAGTATTCGTGGTTTATCGAAGACGATCCAACCGAAATTTACAATGTACTACGGATTAATCCAACAGGGCAAACGTATACTGATTTAGAAGTGGAAGATGTGCTAAAAACAGCAAGTTTAAGTTATATCAAAGACACTATGAAAATTGAACGAGGACAATGGACACTGGATGGAAATGCTATTTGGCAGTTCACGCCAGAGGAAGATATAACTGGTCAGTTGGCTGTCCAGTATGGTCCTGGTGACCGCAATTTTTCGGTGCATTTTGGCAATATTGGGACTAACGAATATCGTATCACTTATAAAACCAAAATCGATCATCTTCCCGAAAAAGGTGAAACCTTCACAAATTATGCAAAATTAACAGAAAATCAAACGGTGGTGGAAGAAGTCGAAGTGAGTCGTGTCTCACAAACGGGTGGTGGAGAAGCCAATGGTGAACAATATGTTGTTGAAATTCATAAAGAAGATGAAGCAGGCCAGCGTTTAGCAGGTGCAGAGTTTGAACTCATTCGTAACTCAACCAATCAAACAGTGGCCAAAATCACAACAGATCAAAACGGAACAGCGATTGTTAAAGGCTTGTTAAAAGATAACTATACTTTAGTAGAAACCAAAGCACCTACCGGTTACCAGCTTTCGCAAAACAAGATTTCAATAACACCTGAAGACTTTGATAAAAACTTAGTTGCACTGAAAACTGTTGTGAATCATAAGATTTCATATCAACCAGTCGCTGCTTCATTTTTAGCTGGAAAAGTTCTTTTAGGAAAACCACTGAAGGATGCTGAATTTCAATTTGAATTGTTAGATGAGAAAGGTACAGTACTAGAAACGGTTAGTAACGATACTTTAGGGAAAATTCAATTTTCACCATTAACCTTTGAAACTCCTGGAAACTATCAATACACCATTCGGGAAGTAAACACGCGACAGGCAGGTGTTTCCTACGATACGCATAATCTTCAAGTTCAAGTAACCGTCGAGGCACTTTTAGGAAATCTTGTGGCGACTACTCAGTATGATGGAGGTCAAGTATTTACTAATCACTATACGCCAGAAGAACCTATAGAAAGTACCACACCACCAACGAGTGGGACAACAGATACTACCACGAATTCAACCACAGAAACTACTTCAATAACCATTGAAAAACAGGCGGTTCATAATAAGGAATTGCCAAAAACAGGAGAAACAAAAGAAAACGCGTTTCTTTTCTTAGGTAGCCTTCTTTTGATTCAAGGAGTATTTATCTATTTTAAAACGAAAAAATAATCGCTTAGATAGTTTCAGTAATCGAGACAAAATGTGCAAATTTCGAGAGATTTAGCTTGTTCATTTGAGTTTGGAGTGGTTCTGTGCTATACTATCTTTAGCGTAATGATACTAGTTGGGAGTGAGCGGATTTCTGCTCACTCTTTTTGATGGAAAAGTCATCAGGACACGGTTCGTTACATCAATCTCGAAGGAGGCGAAAATTTTGAGTAGTGCTGTGGAAACTGTAACAAAGTTAGTCACACCAATCTTAGAAGAACAAAATTTTGAACTTGTGGAAGTAGAGTTTGTTAAGGAAGGAAAAAATTGGTTTTTACGAGTATTTATCGATAAAGAAGGTGGCATTGATATTGAGGAATGTGCCTTTGTCAGCGAAAAATTAAGTGAAAAACTAGATGCAATGGATCCAGATCCAATTCCGCAAGCGTACTTTCTGGAAGTTTCTTCTCCGGGAGCAGAACGTCCGTTAAAGAAAGAAAGCGATTATGAACAAGCGGTAGGTAAGTACATTCATATTTCTCTTTATCAAGCAGTTGATGGAGAAAAACAGATTGAGGGTACCTTAGTCCATCTTGATTCAGAACAATTAACATTAAGTGTAAAAATTAAAACCAGAGTGAAGGAAATGACTTTTGAACGTAAAAATATCGCAAAAGCTCGTTTAGCCATTCAATTTTAATCAACAGACTCGAAGGTAAAAAAGGGTCCACTAAAAGTTTTACTTTTAGCTAGGCCTGTGACAAGTTTTAACGAGAAGTTTTTCCCTTGGAAGAAGAACCACTCGTTCAGCTTTAACGAATCCATAGGAGGAAAAGAAAAACAATGAGCAAAGAAATGTTAAATGCATTAGACGTATTAGAAGCTGAAAAAGGGATTCCTAAAGATACGGTGATTGAAGCGTTACAAGCAGCTTTAGTTTCTGCATATAAAAGACATTATGGACAAGCAAGCAACGTCGAAGTTGAATTTGAACCAAAAAAAGGCAATATTCACGTGTATGCTGTCAAAGAAGTAACAGAAGAAGTATTTGATTCACAATTGGAAGTTTCATTAAAAGATGCCGTTGCATTAAATGGTGCATATGAAATCGGCGACAAAATTCGTTTTGAAGTTACACCAAAAGACTTTGGCCGAATTGCTGCCCAAACAGCAAAGCAAGTAATTTTACAACGTGTCCGTGAAGCAGAAAGAACAATTATTTATAATGAATTTAGCGAATATGAAAATGACATCATGCAAGGAATTGTTGAACGTCAAGATCGTCGTTATATTTATGTAAACTTGGGTAAAATCGAAGCAGTCTTATCAAAACAAGATCAAATGCCAAATGAATTTTACCAACCGCATGATCGGATTAAAGTTTACGTATCACGTGTTGAAAACACATCAAAAGGCCCACAAGTTTTTGTAAGCCGTAGTCACCCAGATTTATTAAAACGTCTTTTTGAACAAGAAATTCCAGAAGTTTATGATGGAATTGTTGAAATCGTAAGTGTCGCTCGTGAAGCTGGCGATCGTTCAAAAGTAGCCGTTCGTTCAACAGATCCTAATATTGACCCAGTGGGTACCTGTGTTGGTCCAAAAGGCCAACGTGTCCAAGCGATTGTGAATGAATTAAAAGGCGAAAATATGGATATTGTGGAATGGAACGAAGATCCAGCTATTTATATTAGTAATGCCTTGAATCCAGCTCAAGTATTAGATGTTATTTTTGATCCAGAAAATAGCAAAGCATGTACAGTTGTTGTACCTGATTATCAATTGTCATTAGCAATTGGTAAACGTGGTCAAAATGCGCGCTTAGCTGCTAAATTAACGGGCCATAAAATTGATATCAAATCAGAATCTGATATGGCTGAATTTTATGAACAACAAGCCAATCAAGAAGTTGCCGAAGTTGCAGAAGAAATGGATGAAGCAATTATCCATTCAGATATGACGGCAGATGATTACGAAAACTTGGCTGCTGAAGAAGCAGTTGTTGAAGCAGAAATTACAGAAGAATTACCTGAACAAGAATAACGTTTTTGGAGGGTGAAAAAATGAAAAAGAGAAAAATTCCAATGCGTAAATCGGTTGTTTCAGGCGAAATGAAACCGAAAAAAGAATTAGTCAGAATTACTCGCTCCAAAGAAGGCGAAGTGGCCTTAGATCCAACTGGTAAATTACCTGGACGTGGCGCTTACGTTGATTTGGATCCTGCGGAAGTCCAAAAAGCTTGGGATAAAAAAATTCTTGATCGTGTCTTAGAAACAAAATTAAGTGATGAATTTTATCAAGAACTATTGGATTATGTAACACATCAAAAAGCCCGCAAAGAGTTGTTTGGCGATGGAAAATAAAACCAAAATTTTGAACCTTTTAGGTTTAGCAATGCGCGCCGGTAAATTAGTCACAGGCGAGGAATTAACCCTTAAAGATATTCGTGCAAACAAAGCGAAATTTGTGTTTGTTGCGCAAGATGCCAGTGAGAATACTAGAAAGAAAATCAAGGACAAAAGTTCTTATTATAATGTTCCTGTTAGCGAACTGTTCAGTCAATTCGAGCTCAGCCAAGCGATTGGGCGACCACGAATGGTTATCGGAGTAACTGATGCAGGATTTGCCACCAAAATCAAGGAATTACTAAAAGGTTAGGAAGGTGATTGCATGGGAAAAAAAAGAATTTATGAACTAGCAAAAGAAATGAATAAAGCAAGCAAAGACGTTGTCGATAAAGCGCATCAATTAGGTATGGATGTTAAAAACCATATGGGCGCAATTAGTTCCGAGCAAGAAACAAAGCTTCGTCAAGCATTCGGAGGAGGAAGTACCGTAAATACTCAATCAAAAGCAACAAACAACCAAAAGCAACAAACAACACAAAATAAACCAGCCAATAAGAAACCAATGAACAATAAACCTGGTGAACAAAGAAATAATCAAAATCGTCCAAACAATCAATCAACGAATGGACAACAAAGAAATAACCAAAATCGTCACGGCCAAAGCAACACACAAAACCGTAGCAATCAAACAAATACAAACAATCAAAACCGCAATACCCAAAACAATAACGGTTCTACAACGAATCAAAATCGGACCAGCCAAAATAACAATGGCGGGAACAACCAAAATCGTGGCGGCCAAAACCGTAACAACAATTTTGGTGGCGGTCAAAATCGTAATAACCGGAATAACTTTAATAACCAAAACCGCAATCGTTTCAATAAAAAAGGGAAAAAAGGCAAACATCAACAAGAATCAGCGAAGCCAGCAGTACCAGCACGTAAATTCCGTGAATTACCAGATGTTTTAGAATATACAGAAGGTATGAACGTGGCGGATATTGCGAAAAAAATCCACCGCGAACCAGCGGAAATCATCAAAAAATTATTTATGATGGGTGTCATGGTTAACCAAAACCAAGCCTTAGATAAAGATACAATTGAATTATTAGCTGTGGACTATGGCATGGAACCGCAAGAAAAAGTTCAAGTTGATATTGCGGACATTGATAAATTCTTCGAACCAGAAGCAGTTGTTGAAGAAAACTTAACTACACGTCCCCCTGTTGTCACAATCATGGGACACGTAGACCACGGGAAAACAACATTATTAGATACATTGCGCCATTCTCGTGTGACTTCAGGTGAAGCAGGCGGTATCACGCAGCATATTGGTGCCTATCAGTTAGATATTGATGGCAAACCAATTACGTTCTTAGATACACCAGGACATGCGGCCTTTACAAGTATGCGCGCGCGTGGTGCCAGCATCACTGATATTACCATCTTAGTTGTTGCAGCGGACGATGGAGTAATGCCACAAACAATCGAGGCGATTAACCATGCCAAAGCGGCAAAAGTGCCAATTATTGTAGCAGTTAACAAAATTGATAAGCCTGGTGCGAACCCTGATCATGTGAAACAAGAATTAAGTGAACATGAATTAATTCCTGAAGAGTGGGGCGGAGATACGATTTTCGTCAATATTTCAGCGAAATTCAATCAAAACATTGATGAGCTATTGGAAAATATTTTATTGATTGCTGAAGTAGAAGACTTAAAAGCTGATCCAACGCAAAAAGCAATTGGAACAGTGATTGAAGCGCGCTTGGATAAAGGTAAAGGTCCGGTTGCGACATTACTCGTTCAACAAGGAACTTTACATGTTGGTGATCCAATCGTTGTTGGTAATACTTACGGACGTGTTCGTGTGATGACCAATGACATGGGCCGCCGTGATAAAGAAGCAGGACCAGCAACTCCTGTGGAAATTACCGGATTAAATGATGTTCCTCAAGCGGGTGATCGTTTTGTAGTCTTTGAAGATGAAAAAACAGCACGTCAAGCAGGGGAAGAACGGGCTAAACGTGCGTTGCTTGAACAACGTTCAGCAAGTAGCCGTGTGACATTGGATAACTTATTTGAAAGTCTAAAAGAAGGCGAATTAAAAGAAGTTAATATCATTGTCAAAGCAGACGTACAAGGATCTGCCGAAGCCGTTTCAGCAAGTTTACAAAAAATTGATGTAGAAGGCGTTCGTGTGAAAATTGTTCACGCGGCAGTTGGGGCCATCAATGAAAGCGACGTAACTTTAGCTGCAGCAAGTAATGCGATTATTATCGGCTTTAACGTTCGCCCAACACCACAAGCAAAACAACAAGCAGAACAAGAAGAAGTTGATATTCGTTTACACCGTATTATCTATAAAGCCCTAGAAGAAATCGAAACAGCGATGAAAGGGTTATTAGATCCAGAATTTGAAGAAAAAATTACGGGTCAAATGACGGTTCGTGAATTGTACAAAGTATCTAAAGTTGGCACAATCGCTGGCTGTTATGTTACAGAAGGCTTTATTCGCCGCGATAGTGGCGTGCGTGTCATTCGTGATGGTATTGTTATTTATGAAGGTAAATTAGCAAGCTTGAAACGCTTTAAAGATGACGTGAAAGAAGTCAAACTTGGTTTTGAATGTGGCGCTATGATTGAAAACTTCAATGATTTACGTGTAGATGATGCGATTGAAGGCTTCATTATGGAAGAAATCAAACAATAATTTTAGTAATTGGAGGAAGACACTATGGCAAATTATCGTGACCGTCGTGTAGGTCAAGAAATCATGCGTGAAGTGAATGATATCTTGAACAAACGCATCAGAGATCCACGCGTCCAAGGCATCACTATTACAGATGTTCGTGTGACCGGTGATTTACAACAAGCAACGATTTATTACAGCTTGTTATCTGATTTAGCTTCCGAACAACAAAAAGCTCAACAAGGCTTAGACAAAGCCAAAGGACTGATTCGTAAAGAATTAGGACAACGGTTAACCTTGTATAAAACACCAGAGTTGATTTTTGAAAGAGACGAATCTGTCCAATACGGAAATCACATTGATGAGTTGATTCGTAAGTTGAATCAAGGTGAATAATTAAAAAGAAAAAGCACACCAGACGAATGGTGTGCTTTTTCTTTTCATGATTTCTTGATAAAATAGTCATGGAGGTGCAAAGATGAAAAGAATTGTTGTTTTCTATAAAAATGGAGATCGTTATTTAAAAGAAATGGGTTCAGGCAAGAGTTCCCTGTACTTTTTTCTTTTCTTCTTTGTACTACATAGTATGCGGAAACATATTATTCAGTTCATCGGATTTTGGCCGTCATTTATATTCGTCCTTATACTTGTCCCCAATCTTATGCTTGGCGTTGGACATATTAACCATTGGTACAAAAACCGCTCTTGAATTTTCCAGAATACTTTTAAGCATGGAACAAAATCCTTATTGATTTTGTTCCATGCTTTTTAAGTTAACCCAGTATTTAATACCATCACAGAATAATCCCTAAATTCAAAAATCCGTCCTTTATAAAGATAAGTGGCGCCATACTTTTGTCGATAGTACGTAATCACATTTTTTAATGTTTCAACATCGATTTCCAAAAATTCAGCACAAGAATAATGGTTGCTTAAGCCAGCTTCAGAGCAACGAATTAAATCGTCTAATGTAACTAATTGCTCTAAGGCCACATTACGGGCTTTCAACTCTTGCTTCCGATTTTCTGTACAATTTTGATTTAAAATAGTGCCAACGGATGTTTGATAATGCCCGTATTCCTCGGCTAAAATGTTCTTCTTTTGACGGGTACTCAATGTTTTTTCAATATAAATTTTGCCATTTCGATACAACCCATAACAACCTGTTTGATTGTATAAATCAATTTCTAAAACCGTCACATCCTTTTGAATGGAACTGACGAGTTTTTCATAATCATTCACTTTACCATTCACCTGCCATTACTTAATAAAAAGAGTAGATGGGAAGTTAATCCTCTTTTTTGTCAGAAGAAATCGATTGTTGATATTTGGCATCAATTTCATCCAAGTAATCGTGAATTTTCTCGATTTCTTCTTTTGAAAATATCTTTTCTGGATCCCCAGCGTGGGCAGCCAGTGTCATTTCGTCACGGCGAGGGAATGAGAGAATTTCTGCTTGCGTTTGTTGTTCGTGTAATTGTTGTTCGGCAAATTGATAAACGATGGCTTGTCGTTGGGGTTCTAATTTTTTATAAATGCGGTCGATAGTTGAGGCATTTTTTTCCATGGGAACTTCTTGTCCCATCAACCAGGCCTCATTAATGTCTAATGCATCTGCAATGCGATAAACTTTGTCTTGTTTTGCTTCGTAACGACCAGCTAGCCAATCGCTGATCGAAGATTTACCGATGCCAGTTTTTTTCGCTAATTCACTAGGTTTGATGTTCTTGGCTGTTAAAGCCTCTTTTAAACGGACAGCAAAAATGTTCATATTTCCGAACCTCCTATTGCCTCAAAGTATACTATATCTGTTTGGAGAAGGCAAGTAACAATCGCAATTAAAATTAGCGGTTCATAAAACCGAACTTATGAGTTGACAGTGAAAATATTTGGTGCTAAGATAGAGCCATTCAAATGTTCGGTTAACTGAACTATTTTTTTGAACACTTTGTTCGGAAAACCGTATTTTTCTAGAAAGGGTGAAGAAATGAGTCAGAACTATAAAAAAACGTTGTCGGATATGTTACTTTTAGCAATTATTTTATTAATAAGCAGTGTCTCAATAAAAATTGGGGCCATCGTGATTGGTATGATTGGCCTCATGGAATTACTAACAGAGTAACAATAATTTAGTCAAAAGGAGAGAAGCGGATTGGCAGAACGACGCATGTTTGCAAAAACGATTATTGATAGTGATGCGTTTTTAGATATGCCCTTATCAAGTCAGGCTCTGTATTTTCATTTAGCGATGCGTGCCGATGATGATGGATTTATCAATAATCCCAAAAAATTGCAGCGAATGGTTGGTTGTGGGGAAGACGATCTAAAATTGCTAATGGTTAAAAAATTTATTCTAGTATTTGAAAGTGGTGTGATCGTTATCAAACATTGGAAAATTCATAATTATATTCGCAGTGATCGTTACAAACCAACCTTGTATCAAGAAGAGAAAAATCAGATTGTTGAAAAAAATAGCAAAGCTTATACGTTTAAAGCAGAATCGTCTGTCAGTGGTCAACCAGCTGACTACCAACGGTTACCGCAGGAAAGCATAGTCCAGTCTAAGTTAGGTCAGAGTCAAGGTAGTAGTTCAGAAAACGATTGTTTGAAGATGATTTATCATTTTTATGAGGAAAACGGCTTTGGTACACTGGCCTCAAAAACAAGCCAAGATTTTAAGTATTGGTTGCAAGATTTTATACAAAAAGGGTCTAGCCAAGAGGAAGCATGCCAATTAATCTTGCATGCTTTAGGAATTGCCGTCGATCGAAATAAACGGAATTACGGCTATGTAAATGCTATTTTGAAAAGTTGGGAGCAACAAAATTATTTATCCGTACATGAAGTTCTGGTAAATGATAAAAAACAAGTGTCGGAGCACGCGCCGCAAATGACAGAAGAATATCAAGAGTTAGGTTTTTAAAGAAAGGAGGAAATCAGTATGCATGCGACAGATCAAACTTTTCAAATACTATTGAGTCAATTGTTAGAAAAAGTTGAAGACCGTTGTCCTGAATGTGGCAGTGAACAATATGTTTGGCAACAAAAAAATAAAGATGGCACAGAACGTTGTGCCCCAACTTGTTGGTCGTGTGGGTATAAAATGCTAAAAAAACATGAACAAGAAGCCACTCAACAACGTTCTCAAGAGAGTTTTATAGCGCGTACACAAAAATTTTTTCATCAAGGGTCCTTAATTGCTGATGATGCGCTACGGCAATGTCGCTTAACCAATTACCAAACCACTGAATTAGAAACAAGACAAGCAAAAGAACGGGCCTTAGCAGCAGTTTCAGCGATTGTTGAAGGAAAGCCAATTCACGTTATTTTTTCAGGGAAACCTGGTGTCGGTAAAAGTCATTTGGCTATCAGTATTTTAGTTGAAGTCTTAGAACGCTCTGCATATCAAAAGTATTGTTTATTTGTCAGCTACTCTGAGTTATTAGAAAAACTAAAAATGTCCATGAATGAATCGGCCAAAAGCCAAGCAAAGGCTCAAGCTTATATTACTAGAATGAAAAAAGCAGACGTTTTAGTCTTAGATGATTTAGGTGCTGAATTAGGAATTAAAAATAAAGTTAGTACGGATTTTAATAATGACATCTTAAATCGAATTTTAGAAGCTAGACAGAATAAAGCAACTATTTTTACTACTAATTTTTCTGGGAAACAACTGGTGGAGGCCTATGGAACACGCATTATTTCTCGTCTAATGAAGCACGCCAGTGGCTATGTTTTCCAATATAAAGACACAACAGACAAACGAATGAGGAGTGTGAAATAAATATGTTAACAATTATTATTGGGTTTATCTTTTGGACAATGACACTGATGTTAGGTTATCTAATTGGTGAAAGAGAAGGCCGTAAACATGAGTAATTTAACAAAACGTAAAAAAGATTTATTTGAAATGAAAAGCGTTGTATTTAAAGATATTTCAAAGCAACAAAGCGAAAAAGCACAAAAAAGAAAACGACTCTTACAATTAATGAATCAATATCCCGATTGGGCAAGTCAAAAAAATAAACTTATTATGCAGGAAATTCAAGAATTAGGACAAGCAATCGGTAATTGGTCGATGGATCAATCAAGACCCATCCAATCCATCAAGGCCGCATCGTTTACAAAAAGCGAGTATCTCTATTTAATTTGGCTCGGTTATTCAGATGAAGCGATTCGTCACGGCTTAGACATGTCGAAAGAGTGTTATTTTATTTATCGATTAACACTTTTAAATGAATAAAAGTAAAGGAGATTAACCAATGCGTACGTCAACATTTAATTATATCAAAGATATTTTAGCAGACTTTTATAAAACAGATGAGTATATCCGTCAACGGGAAGAAGAATTACGGCACCCTTATCAAGAAGCAGATTTAAATGCTGGTATTAGAGGACAAGGACTTCACTCTGTAGTGACCGAACGAATGGCGATTACGATAGCTATGGATCGTCGTCTGTGGAACTTAGAGAGAAATCGAGACATTATCAAAAATTGTTTAGCTGAAGCGGATGAACAAACGCGCGTGATTATTGAAGAACTATATATGAAAAAACGGCCCTCTTTAACATTAATTGGACTTGCCCAGCAATTATTTATTAGTAAAAGCCAAGCCTATAAATTAAGAAATCATTTCTTTGAAGCGGTGGCGGATGAACTAGGGATGTAGACATGGAAAAAGCGTGGAATTTTTTCAGGTGTCAACATGGTAAATTAATAGTGTCGAAAGAGATAGATAAACGTGAGGCAACCAAAAAAATGAAGACACGGAATTCTATAATTTTGACTGCTTTCTTGTGTCAGCTATGAAGGAGCAGAAAATGCCGGCTACTTTCAAGAGCCTTCATTTTGACTAGAAGAGAGCCAATTTGTTAACCAATCCTGAATTTTTTGAATGGAAAGGTGGCGCTAAAAATGAATGAAGCGGAACAAGAGTTATATGAAGCCCTTGTTGCAATCTGCCAGACGTCAGGATTTTTATTGCTAGAGGAACTGCCGACAGATTTACCAGATCAGCCATTTGTTTACTTAGGTGATAGTAAAGAATTACCTAAGCCAACTAAATCAGCTATTTTGGGAGAAATTGAATTAATAATGCATGTTTATGGTGCGTTATCTGAACGACAACAAATTTCTACAATTAAAGGAACGATTTTACGGCAGGCAACCAGTAATTTAAAACGAACGGCTCATTTTAATTGGGGTATCAAACATCAAGAAGTCAAAGCACAAATGGTAAAAGATACCAAACAAATGAAAAAAACAATTTGGCATGCTGTACTACCATTACACATGCAATTTTACTAGGAGGAATTATCAATGGGAGAAGTTATGCAAGGAAAAGACCGTATTTTATTAGTTCGTCGCTTGGATGAAGCAGCGACAAAGAAAGCAATGAAACCCTTATTTCAAATTGAACATGAATGGGAATTCTCACGTGAATCGAGTGGTACGCAAACAAAAGATGGCGTTGCGAATGCTGTTTCTGGTTTAGAAGTTACGTTATCGTTAAGCGGTTTAGCCTCTCGAGATGATGAAAATTTATACATGAAAGACGCAGTTGAAGATGGCATCTTAATGGAATTTTGGGACGTTGATTTAAAAGGTGAAAAAAATGCGGAAGGTAAATATCCAGCAATTTATGCCCAAGGTTATGTAAATTCATGGAGTTTACCAGCCAATATAGAAGAATTAGTAGAAATCGAAACAGAAGCCTCTATTAATGGCAAGCCACAAGATGGCTTTGCAACAGTAGAAGCAGATATTATTGCGGAAGCACAATATGCGTTCCAAGATACCGTTCCAGAGAAAGCACCACAACCTGGCGAATAATCAAAAAGTGTTGAATTTTAGGAGGATAAAAAATGAATTTAGAGATTAACGGAAAAACAATTGAAGTGAAATTTACGATTGGCGCGATTCGCGAATTAGATAAACGTTACCAAATTGAAAATGGCGCTGCCAAATTCGGCATGGGCATCAGTTCAGCAATGATTTATTTACGCCAATACAATCCAGTAATCTTAGTTGACATCATGGAAGCTTTACAAAGTGGGCAATTAAAAATAGGTAAGTCGGAAATTGAAGCATGGTTAATGACCCAAGATGTCAAAAAACTTTCAGATGATTTGCTTAAAGAAATGGGAAAGCAACCTCTTACAAAACCAATGATCGATCAGTTCAGCAAAGAAGCGAAGAAAGCAGAAACGCAAGCGACCAACTAATTAAAACGAGCGATGACGTGTATCACGACATCGCTCTTTCTGCTTTTCGCTACTTAGGCTGTCGTTCATTTGAAGAAGTGGACCGGATGACCATGTCTGAATTTGAATTACGAATGATTGCTTTTAATTTAGCAGAAGTAGATGAAGAGCGGAAAAGGCACGAGCTTGCCTACTTAAATGTTAAAGCGCAAGCGACAAATAAAAAAGGAAAACCCGTTTTTGAAAGCTTTAAAAGTTTTTATGATTATGAAAAACGAGTTGCTGAAGTTCTGGCAGCTAACCAGCCACAACGAACAAAATTAAATGAGCGGAAAAAAACGCAACTTGCCACTGTGGCAGAGCGTCTACGCCGCTATCGAGAAGGGAGGAGAGTAGATGGAGAATGACAAAGAAAAAACGCCGTTATCGGAGGCAAAGAAAAGCCTTGCAGGCGTCCAACAAGCATTAAAAAGTATGAGCGGTGAGTATGCCTTATTAAGTGGATATTTAGGGAAAATTAGTGCGGGTGTCAATCAGTCAGCCACGGTCATGAACACATTTAAAACCGTCATGCAACAATCTGGAGAAACAGTGAAAAAAACAGGAGACGAAACAGCAAAGGCAGCAGATCAAATGAACACAGCGTTAACAGATTCTGCTGAACAAGCCGGTGAAGCAGCTAAAAAAGCGGGGAAAGAAACCACTGATGGCTTTACTAATGCACAAAATAATATGCTGAGCTTTGGGACGGCCATGACTAGTGCCGTTTCCTTACCTATGCTGAATGTTTTAAAAACAGCTATGGGCGTCGGTGCTGGGGTCAGTGGCGAATTTCAAGGAATGCAAGGACTGATTATGGCTAGTGCAGGAGGGATTTCTGATTCATTGCAAGGCGAGTTGCAAGGGGCATTGACTCAGATGAATCAATCATTTGAAGCGGCGGCACAAGTGATTCAAAGCGTGATGGCTCCAGGAATGGAAATTTTGGTTCAAGTGGTTATCACAGTCGTTAAAGGCATTACAGCTTTGGTGAATTTGTTTATCAAATTACCAAAACCCGTCCAAGTTTTTATTGTTGCCATTATGGGCATTTTAGCCGCCATTGGGCCCATGTTGATTATGGTAACGATGGCTCAGCAAAAATTTCAACAGTTTAGTGCTGGTTTGGCTCTTGTACAAGGAAACATTGGGAAGTTAGGTGGTGGCTTATCAAAACTAAGTGCTAGTTTTAGTGCCTTAAGTGGAGGACCATTAATTTTAATTGTAGCAGCCGTTTTAGCAGCTGTAGCAGCGTTTATTTATTTCTATAAAACCAATGAAACATTTAGAAATAGTATCAATAGCTTAGCTAGTGCCATTCAAGGAGCTGTTTCAGCGGCGTTTGGCAAATTGGTAGGATTGCTACAACAGATCCAGCCGGCCTTTCAGCAAGTAATGGCAGTTTTTAAACAATTTTTTGCAGTAGGCTTAGAGAAAATGGCGACTATTTTTTCAACAATTGGTCGTGTGCTAACAGGCGTTTTTGCCAGCGGTTTGCAATTAGGTAGTAACTTATTAGGGCAATTTGGTGGCACCTTTGACAAAGCTGGTTTAGCGGTTGGTCTTTTGGTAAAAGTTCTGACAAAAGTTGCACTGGCTGCATTAGGAATTTCTGGGCCGTTTGGTCTAATTATTTCCTTGATTGTTTCATTCGTGACGGCCTGGATGAAAACCGGTGATTTGAGTGCGGGTGGTATTACCCAAGTCTTTGATAATTTAGGTAACACGATTACATCGGTTACAACAATGCTGGCAGCTAATCTACCGAAAGTTATACAACTTTTTACAACCGTCTTAACCAGTATTCTCGGGAAAATAACAGAAGCTATTCCAAGCATCGTAACCGCGTTATCTAGTTTAATTACGGTAATTGTTGGTGCGATTGTTGCCAATTTGCCAGTCTTAATTGAAGCGGCAACACAAATTATTACTACGTTGATTCAGGGGGTTACAACAGTCTTACCAATGTTGATAGAAGTTGGTTTGAGCTTATTAATGACTTTAGTTAATGCGATTGTCACCGCCTTGCCAACAATTACAACTGCAGCGATTAATATCATCACTACATTAGTGACAGCTTTTGTCACAGCGTTACCAATGCTAGTTACAGCAGGTGTTTCAATTATCACGGCCTTATTCAATGCATTTGTTACTATGTTACCGTTGATTTTGACTGCTGGTTTACAAATTTTGATGGCATTAATCACTGGGATTATGACGATTTTACCTCAGTTAATTCAATCAGCGCTGACGATTATTCTAGCGTTAGTGACAGCGTTGATAGGTGCCTTACCACAGATTATCAGCGCAGGTGTCAAATTGTTAATGGCGTTAATTCAAGGAATTATTTCGATTTTACCAACCTTAGTTGCGGCAGCTATTACCTTAATTTTGACATTGGTAAATGCCTTAATTGGTGCCTTGCCACAAATCATCAGCGCAGGCGTCAAATTGCTAATGGCTTTGATCCAAGGGATTATTTCAATTTTACCGCAACTGGTTACTGCAGCAATTACGCTCATTACCGCTTTAATGGGTGCGTTAATCAATGCGTTGCCACAGTTGTTAAGTGCTGGGATTCAACTGATTCAAGCCTTAATTAATGGTGTACTCAGTCTATTGGGTGCCTTGCTGTCCGCAGCAGGAACATTAATCTCACAAATGATCACGAAGATTGGTTCTTATTTTGGTCAACTGTTAGCTTCGGGCGGACAGTTAGTTGAAAATATCAAAAATGGGGTTACCAATGCAGCCGATCAGGTAAAAAATGCCATTGGTTCTGTAATTGAAGGTGCTTGGCAAGCAATCCAAGGTTGGTTTTCAAAATTCACCGATGCCGGTGCGAATATTGTCGGCATGATTGCTGATGGAATTACAGGTGCAATTGGAAAAGCCAAAGAAGCAATCGATGGGGTCGTCAGTAAAATTCGTAACTTTTTACCATTTTCACCAGCAAAAGAAGGTCCCTTATCTGATTTGCATAAATTGAATTTCGGCGGCACGATTGCCACGGGGATTTATGCAGGCGAAACAGCCGTTAGTAGAGCAATGGCTTCTATTTTAGACTTACCGCTGTTAAATGATTTTGCCTTGAACTTAGCTGGTCGAGGAAACTTCACAGCAACGATTGACCATCGTTTAGAAAATGATGCATACAATCGACCATTATTTGTGACAGTAGAGTCAACGTTAGATGGAAAAGTTGTCGCAGCAACTACTGCGCCTTATTTAGCAACGGAGTTACAACGACAACAAGTGAAACAAAATAACCGCTTAGGAAGGAGAGGATAACATGTATAAATTTGTTGATACCAATCAAGCAACTCATTCAACGCCTCTTCCTTCAGAAGCGTTGAATTTTAACGGCCAATTTTTAGAAAAAGTCATCCCTGGCTATCAAACATTATCAGTTTCAGGACGAGAATTAGTTCCAAGCGAAATTGAAAGCTATCAATTAGGGATTCGTGATGGTAAACGTCACGTTTATGCGCGAATCCCAGAACGAGAATTAACAGTCAAATATCGCCTTTCAGCTGTGAATAATGAAGCGTTTCGAGATGCATTTAATCATTTAAACGTTGCTTTGTTTACGGAAAAAGACGTTTCTATTTGGTTTAACGATGAACCGGAAATGCTGTGGTTTGGCAGTAAGTCTTCAGTGAGTGATGTACCCGAAGGTGTTAACCAAGTAACAGGCACCTTTACTTTATTGCTTTCTGATCCGTATAAATACACACGGAGTGATGCGACTAGTGTGATGTGGGGTTCGCCAACCATTACATTTCAAGCGAATTACTTAATGGGGAATACAGGCTCAGGTGCAGTTGATTTTCCAATTTTAATTGAAGGCGGGGCTTATTGGGGATCAACCATGATTACCTTTCAAAATCGGGCTTACACGATGGGGGATTTAGGCAAAGAAGTTCGGCCAATTGAAATTTATCCTACGGTCGAAGGATTAAAAGTCAAACCGACCATTATTTTAACAGGAACCGGACGTGGTGTTTGGATTAAAACACGGAACGATACAATTAACTTAGGAGACTTTGATCGTTCGGAAATTATCATTGATACTGAAAATTTTTATCTGACAAAAAATGGTGCACCGATGATTCGACCAATGAACGATTTTTATCTATATCCCAATGAACCGCTGTATATTCAAGCCAAAGATAGCGACTTCCGCTTGACGATTCGCTATCCTAACCGATTTGTGTAGGAGGGTGATTAAATGTTAATGGCGCTGGATTTGAAAAGAACATATACGGCAATTTTGGACAATGCCTATCAAGTCAGTTATGAAAAAATAGAGAACAAAATTGGCAGTTTAGATTTTACCATGCCACTAGATGATCCTAAAAATGAATTTATTGCAGAAATGCAATGGGTGGAACTAACCGACAATGAGAATGAATATATTGGTTTATATCGCGTGATGCCAACCACAATTAAGAAAGATGCGAACAATAATCAAATTCACTACTCTGCCACAGAAGCATTATGTACCTTAGGCGATACTGTCCTATTTGGTTGTCACGAAATTAAAAACAAAACAACGAAAGAGGCCATTCAATTTCTATTGAATAAACAAAAAACAAAGCATTGGGTCCTAAAAAAATGTGATTTTTCAAGGAGATTAACCTATAAATGGGAGAATGAAAATGGGCTAGTCGAGCCTTTATTTAGCATCCCAGCCGATTTCGAAGAGGAATATCTTTGGCAATGGAATACAGAGGTCTATCCTTTTGAACTTTCATTAGTCAAACCACCAACAGAACCAGTTGCGCGAATTCAAGAAGGTTACAATATGCAAGGATTTGAAATAGAACGTAATCCCAAGATGCTAATCAATCGGATTTATCCATTAGGTTCAGGCGAAGGTGTTAACAAAGTCAATATTCGCTCGGTCAATCAAGGGGTTCCGTATTTAGAGAACAAGGCCGCAATTGACCGCTATGGTTTATTGGAGTCAATTTGGGTGGAACAGCGTTTTTCTGATCCCAAGGCATTAAAGGAAAATGCTTTGCGAATGTTAGAAGAATGGACCAAACCACAAGTTTCTTGGGTAGTGACTGCAGCTGATTTAATTAAATTAACAGATCAACCTTTAGCAATCGATCGTTTGCGGTTGGGTACGGTTATCATGATTAATACGAATGAGTTTGGGAGTGTCAACCTTCGTATCAAAAAAGAAAGTAAAAAAGATGTCTTTGGTGCCCCCCAAGACATTCAGCTAGAGTTGGGAAATCTGCAAGAAACAATTCATAGTACCATGACAGCTTTCAGTCGGAAACAAGAGATTAGCGAAACTTACGCACAAGGGGCGACGACACTTTTAAATCGTTCAATACAAGGAGAACTTAGCAAGACACAGCCAGTGGAGCTGAATTTATACTTTGACGAGGACATTCTTTATATAAACACCGCAGAATTAACGTTCAAGGCAACTGCTAAAGGACCTTCGCATTCTGTAACGAACATTGATTTGGTAGTGGATGGCAAAAAATTACCCCAACTATCATTGCAACAACAACGGCTAAACATTTTGAGTTATTTACGAAAAACAACAGATGGAAAAATCGAACGCGGCAATCACACGCTTCAATTTTTCTCTCATCAGCCACTATGGTTGGATGCTTCGGTCATCTGTCGTGTGTATATTCAATCCCAATTGGGTGGCCAGTTTTAATAAAATAATGAAAACTAGAGGAGTGTGACGAAATGTCAGTAGAACATATTGAAGAATTAGATACCCTGAATCAAGGTCGCCTTAAAATCAATGCAATCTTGGATCAGTCGAACGCATCAGCTGAGAAAGTTGATGCTTACCAAGTCCAGTTAACGAATGGAATTTCTGAAGCGAAAAACATCGCAGATGAAGCTGGCAAAGAAGCCGTACAAATTGCCACCGATGCAGGCAATCAAGCAAATGAAACAGCTAACCAAGCGATGAATAATGCCAAAACAGCCATCACGATTGCAGGAAACGCAGTTTCAACGGCAAATAATAATAAACAAGAATTTGATACTTTACGAAATGATTTCGATCAATTAGTAGCAGAAGCGGGTGATAGTAATCCAGAAATTGTTCAAGCACGCACAGATACACAAGGCATCAAACAAGCTACTCTGGCGAATCGTCTTCAAATTGATTTGAATGACCGCATGACAAAAGCAGATGGCATTTCTTTATTGGCTAAGCCAACTACTGTCAAAATGAAGTTAGACTTTAATGGTAAAACGGCCGGCAATACAGCCACCAATGCAAACAGTTATTCCACTGATTTTACGGCTAAAATTCTTAAGAAGCCAACAGACGTTTGGGAGGAAGTTTCCCAAGCGGACTACAATAAAATGGCCAGCCGTGATGATGAGGGTGTGAAAACAGGTTCCACCCAAAGTGGTGTGATTCCACAACAATTAGCGGCCTTCAATCTCGTTGAAGCCGCAAAAAAATTAATTCCACAAATGTTTGAAACATTCACAACTGACGAGGCGGTGGCATTTGTTCGCCAGAACGTTCAATTTTTTACGATTAATCAACGTGTGAAAGCCGCTGCGCCCAATAATCAAACGATTAAAATCGCTACGTATTTACCAACTACGGATAATTGGGTAACTCAAATCCAAGAATCAGCAAAAGAGTTCATTGATTTTTCAATTCAAATCAATGATCAGAATTTTATCACAGATGAAGGTTTCATTTATTTAATGAGCTATACAGATTCATCGAATGGGGTAACGCCAGCTAGCTTAGAAGTTGATTACGTGGGGCTTCATATTGGTCTGTCTGTTGATGCCCAAGCGGTTTTAGCGAAGAGTGGTTTTGTTCAAGCAGAGCAACTCAATACCCATGTGGAAAATCAGGATAATCCGCACCAAGTAACCGCTGAACAAGTGGGGCTAGGCAATGTAGAAAATTATGGCTTCGCATCAGACAGCGAAGCAGTCGCGGGAACTTTAACGAGTAAATATATGCACCCGAAAAACGTTGCGGAAGCGATTAAAGGTCAAGCTGTGACACAAACAGGTGATCAAGAGATTGCTGGGGTGAAGAATTTTGTAACTATGCCAACCGTCAATGGTGTGCCTTTGGAATCTTCTAGAATGGCCATTTATGAAGCTAGTGGAGTCGGTGAAGTCGAGGCAAAATATCAGGCGGCCTTTAATAAGGATAATATGAAATTTGTATTAATTAGGGTGGGAAATCGTGTCGATGCATTTGTAAGATGTAATTTGAGTGATCCAACGAAATTGAATAACCACATGCCTAAAGTATTTAACATACCAACTGGGTACAAAATGTCCTCAAAAATAAGTGCTAGTGTCTGGAATATTCCGCTCTCAGTTGCACCTTACGTTTTTCCGTATCCTAATTGTAATGCACTATATGAAATTGGAAATCAAGGGATAATTTTTGCCTCAAGCAGAGCCGGAAATGTTTACCTCCAAGGAAGTTGGTACACGGACGATCCGTTTCCGACAAAATAACAAGCTAGTTTAGGAGACTTTTTATGGAACGTTATCTCAACACAATAACAATGCTTTTAAGCATTTTCGGTGGGATTGTCGTACGTTTATTAGGCGGATTAGATCAATTGTTGGATGTCTTCCTCTTTTTAATTATTGTCGATTTCATCACAGGTTGGATTAAGGCAATCGCCACAAAAGAATTGTCCAGTCGGATTGGTATGCTCGGAATTGCGAAAAAAGTGACGATGTTATTTGTGGTTGCCGTAGCTGTTCGTGTTGAAAAAGTTGTGGGGAACAATGTGCCAATTCGGGAAATGGTTCTGATTTTTTACATTGCGAACGAAGGACTTTCTTTTTTTGAAAATATTGCGACCTTTATTCCTATGCCGAAAAAGTTAAAAGAGTTATTTATTCAGTTAAAAAATAAAGATGATTAAGTAGAAGTGGTCGGGATAAACGTAGAACTTTCGGCTGATTGCCGAAGAAATTACTTCTGTCTCGCCATTTATCTGCAGGTTTAAGCCATGAAAGGGAAGTTATTTTGACTTTCCTTTCATGGCTTTTTTTTAATGACTTTAGTCAGTCGAAATCTCTAAAGAGATTTCGACAAAAAAACCACGCGTACTGCGCGTGGAGGCCAGAGCTTTAGCGATAAAAACTCCTTTCGATATAATAGATAAAGGCTACCAACCGTTATCAAATCGAAAGGAGTTTTTGAATGTCGAACGACGATAAAAGTTTAGCACATACTCGTTGGAATTGTAAGTATCATCTTGTGTTTACACCAAAATATAGAAGAAAAGTAATCTATGGTCAATTGAGGCGAGATATAGGGAAAATACTAAGGAAATTGTGTGAGATGAAAGAAGTCGAAATCATTGAAGCGCATGCAATGCCCGACCATATCCATATGTTGGTAAGAATTCCGCCGAAGTTGAGTGTATCAGGTTTTATGGGTTTCTTAAAAGGAAGAAGTGCAGTAATCATTCATGAACGTCATGCGAATTTAAAATACAATTATGGAAATCGATCCTTTTGGTCAAAAGGCTATTATGTGAGCACTGTAGGATTGAACCAAAAAACGATAGCTAAGTATATACGAGAACAAGAAGCAGAAGATCGAATAAGGGATAGTATAAACAAAAGAGAGTATAAAGATCCATTTAGGAAGTAACAACTAGATAAGAATAGAATGGTAGCGGTTGGCAGTCTCTAAAAAAAGCTCCCTTAAAGGGAGCAGCAGGTAGCGAGCCCTTCTAGGGCTATTAAAAAGCCACCCGCTATGCGGGTGGATATTTACTAGAAAGGAGTATGCTATGTTTAAAAAATTAATGATTCAACTTGCTTTAGTGATTGGCTTAAGTTTAACGATTCCGATGACGGCTTGCGCTTACACCATCGAAGCGGATCCAATCAACTTTACTTATTTTCCAGGCTCTGCAAGCAATGAATTAATTGTTTTACATGAATCAGGAAACGAGCGGAACCTAGGACCACACAGTTTAGACAATGAAGTGGCCTATATGAAACGAAATTGGTCAAATGCTTATGTCTCATATTTTATCGGATCTGGTGGACGAGTGAAACAATTAGCTCCTGCTGGCCAAATTCAATATGGCGCAGGTGCTTTAGCTAATCAAAAAGCCTATGCGCAAATCGAATTGGCTCGCACAAATAATGCGGCGACGTTTAAAAAAGATTATGCTGCCTATGTTAATTTGGCCCGTGATTTAGCTCAGAACATTGGTGCTGATTTTTCGCTGGACGATGGAACAGGTTATGGAATAGTCACTCATGATTGGATTACAAAAAATTGGTGGGGAGATCATACAGATCCTTATGGTTATTTAGCGCGTTGGGGGATTAGTAAAGCGCAGTTGGCACAAGATTTACAAACGGGCGTTTCTGAAACAGGTGAGACTGTCATTGTTCAGCCGGGTAAACCTAATGCACCAAAATATCAAGTAGGACAAGCAATTCGTTTCACTTCAATCTATCCAACACCAGATGCTTTAATCAATGAACATCTATCAGCAGAGGCACTTTGGACACAGGTAGGAACAATTACAGCGAAATTACCGGACCGACAAAACCTTTACCGTATTGAAAATAGCGGACATTTGTTAGGTTATGTGAACGACGGCGACATTGCTGAACTTTGGCGCCCGCAAACGAAGAAATCATTTCTAATTGGTGTGGACGAAGGCATTGTTTTAAGAGCAGGACAACCTAGTCTGTCAGCCCCAATTTATGGTATCTGGCCCAAAAATACTCGCTTTTATTACGATGCGTTTTATATTGCAGATGGGTATGTTTTCATTGGTGGAACAGATACGACAGGCGCGAGAATTTATTTGCCAATCGGACCAAACGATGGCAACGCACAGAATACATGGGGATCATTTACTAGCTAAAAAAGCCACAAACTCTGCTTTTATCAGAGTTTGTGGCTTTTTTTGCATTTAGCAGAGATTTTGCCAAAGGGAATAAGCAATGGAGACTGCGAAGCTAGGTACTTTTATGCTATAATGACAAAGTTAGTATTATCGGAACTGGAGGAACTATAATGGACGGCATTTTACCGTTATGGAAGGAACGTGGCATGACAAGTCATGACTGCGTATTTAAATTGAGAAAAATTTTACATACCAAAAAAATTGGTCATGGTGGTACGTTAGATCCAGATGTCGAAGGGGTCTTACCCATCTGCGTTGGCAAAGGAACGAAAGTGATCGAATACATGGTAGATTCTGGCAAAACCTATGAAGGTGAAATTACACTTGGATTTGCTACGACAACCGAAGATGTTAGTGGCGAAATTGTTGAAAAAAAACCAGTTACAACACCTCTGTCAACTGAACAAATTGATCAAGCAATGGCCGAAATGACAGGTGAAATCACACAAATCCCACCGATGTTTTCTGCGGTGAAAGTCAATGGTAAACGTTTATATGAATATGCCCGGAACGGGGAAGAAGTTGAACGGCCCCAACGAAAAGCTATGATTTATTCATTTGAACGTACTAGTGAACCAATTTTTAATGAATCTGCTCAAACACAAAGTTGGCGGTTTAAAGTGGTCTGTGGCAAAGGAACCTATGTGCGGACACTATCCGTGGATACTGGCAAAAAATTAGGCTATCCTGCCCATATGTCGGATTTAACTAGAACGGCAAGTGGCGGTTTGCAAGCTGCGCAATGCTTAACGTTAGAAGAAGTAGCCAAACAAATGGCTGCTGAAACAATCGATCAATGCCTATTGCCCATTGAGACAGCAGTAGAACAATTCCCACGAATTGATTTATCAGATGAATTGTATCAAAAAGTAAAAAATGGCATGCGTTTGCACAAAAAAGAATTAGGAATAAAGGCAATGCCAGAATCCTTAGTTGCCTTATTTTACCAAAATCAAGTGGTTAGTTTATACATGCCACACCCAACGCATGATAAATTATTGAAACCAAGTAAAGTTCTACGGAACAATTAAATAAAAAAGAAGGAAGTTTTTGCACATGCAAGTTATTCAACTACATCATCCCTATGAACCCAATCAAATTCCTAATGAAGAAGTCGTGATGGTCCTAGGCTTTTTTGACGGTGTTCACAAAGGCCACCAAAAAGTAATTGAAACAGGCAAAAAGATTGCGGAGGAAAAAGGCTTGAAGTTAGCTGTGATGACCTTCAACCAACACCCATCAATCGTTTTTCAAAAAGTTTTACCAGAAAATATGAAATATTTAACTAGCTTGGAACAAAAAGAACGCCTAATGGCCAACTTGGGCGTTGATATTTTATATATTGTCGAATTTACTTCAGCGTTTGCTCAATTAAAGCCGCAAGATTTTGTCGATCAGTATATCGTTAATTTAAATAGTGCAGTAGCAGTCTCTGGGTTTGATTATACGTATGGTCCTAAAGAAATCGCTGGAGTCAAACAGTTACCAACTTATGCGCAAGGCCGTTTTGAAGTGGTGACAGTACCAAAAGAAGAAATGACTGGTGCCAAAATTAGCTCAACAAGAATTCGCGAAAAAATGGAAGCCGGCGAAATGGAGGAGGTCACGGAGTTGTTAGGATATATTTATGAAACAGAAGGAACAGTTGTCCATGGCGATGCTCGGGGCCGTTTATTGGGTTTCCCGACCGCTAATGTCAAAGTGAAAAGCACCGTGCGCTTACCAAGAATTGGCGTCTATGCTGTGCAAATCGAAGTCGGTGGCAAATGGTATGTTGGCATGGGCTCAATTGGTCATAATGACACCTTTGGAGAAGGCCGCGATTTAACCGTGGAAGTCTATATTTTGGACTTCCATCAAGACATCTATGGTGAACAAGTGGTGGTTCGTTGGAATCATTATTTACGTGACCAAGTGAAATTCAATGGGGCTGAAGCCTTGATCGACCAATTAAAACAAGATGAACGAGATACGGCTGACTATTTCCAACAATCAGAGGACAAATAATGAAGATTCGTCAAGAAAAACCTGCAGAGTATCAAGCTGTAGAACGTTTAACGTATCAAGCGTTTAAGGAATTAAACTTGACCGAAAACTGGCGTCCCACAGAGCATTTTATCGTGCATTTATTAAGAGAAAGTGCCGACTTTATTCCGGAGTTGTCCTTAGTTTCAGAAACTGATCAAGGAAAATTAACGGGTCATATTATGTCTTCAAAAGCCAAACTACGATTACCTGATCATACAGAAAAGGCTGTTTTGACCATTGGGCCGCTAAGTGTCCATCCAGAAGTTCAGAACACGGGCGTAGGCTCCGCGTTAATTAAGCATTCTGTGCAGAAGGCCAAAGAATTAGGCATCGGCGGATTGATTATCTTGGGCCATCCAACTTACTATAAGAAGTTCGGTTTTGTTCTAGCGACTACTTTTCAGATTACGTTACCGGAAAAAGAAACATCAGAAGCATTATTGGCTTTGGAATTACTGCCAGGTTATTTTGGTACAAGTGGTGGGGAGTGGCATTTTTCAACATGCTTTGCTTATCCAGAAACACACCTTGCAGAATTAGAAGCCTTTGAAGCAGACCTCGGAATAAATGAATAAAGAATAATAAGACGCGACAACTACTAGTTAAGTACTGGTGGTTGTCGCGTCTTTACTACTTTTTATTACAAAGTAGTTGACAGAATCGGTACTCAGTATTATTATGTAGTGGTACATAGTACTAAAGAGTAGTTTGGGGAGGAAAAGCAGTGAAGCAGACAGAGTTGCTAAAAGGCATTTTAGAAGGTTTAGTTTTAGCCATCATCCAAAGGAAAGAAACATATGGTTATGAAATTACAAAAATTTTAAATGACCAAGGGTTTACTGAAATTGTTGAAGGAACCGTTTATACGATTTTACTGCGTTTAGAAAAAAATCAATGGGTTATAGCTGAAAAAAAGCCTTCAGAAAAAGGACCAATGCGGAAGTTCTATCGCTTAACCTCATCAGGAGAAGCAGTACTCGCTGATTTTTGGCAGCGTTGGACGTTGCTTTCAAAACAAGTAAACAAGATGAAAA
Organism: Enterococcus sp. DIV0358; assembly: GCF_051713465.1. Taxonomy (NCBI): domain Bacteria; kingdom Bacillati; phylum Bacillota; class Bacilli; order Lactobacillales; family Enterococcaceae; genus Enterococcus; species Enterococcus sp. DIV0358. Next base: position 1,181,537 of record NZ_JBIOPX010000001.1, read on the forward strand.
AAATGGAGGGATAGAGCATGTCAGATTTTAAAGCGTTGATCAAAAAAGTTATTGGGGATAAAAAAGAGTACAAAGAATATAAACGACGGATTGCAGCATTACCAGCAGAGTATCGACAAGTATTTCAAGAAATTGAAAAATATGCATGGCATTTTTCAGATCATAGCGGAGCCAATATGTTCAATGCGTTGACTGATTTACTTGATTTGTTTGAAGAAGGAGCTGCTAACGGAACACCTATCAAAAATATTACGGGAGAAAAAGTAGGCGATTTTGCTGAAACAATTGTCAATGAAGTCGCTGGCAAATGGACCGATAAACAGAAAGAAAAACTGAATCATCAATTTTCTAAACAATAGTCAAAACAAAAAAGGAGAATAAACATGGTTGAAAATTTTTTTAAAGAAGGAAAGTTGCTGGTTATTCCCAAGAAAAATGCGAAAAAAGTCCAAGTGTTTCAACGTGTGGCCAACCAATTTGAATTTGGGAAAGAATATACGGAAAAAGAAGTCAATCAGCGACTTAGAGAAATCTATGAAGATTATGCACTTTTGAGACGGTATTTAGTAGATTATCAGTATTTAGAAAGAGATAAGTTTGGAAAAATTTATCAGAAATGTGAGCAACACACAAAAATTATATAAATGTTTTTTTTAAAAGTAGCGAAACTAGGTGAAATGAACCAAGTCTAGCTACTTTTTGTTATGTAAGCTTAGTAATAGTTCTATAAAAAACTCTCTATTTGTTTTCTAATTCAGACTGGTAAGATTGATTTAATTAGAAAAAGATAGAGGTGAGAGAATGAATCTACGTACTTTAGGTCTAACAAAAATTCTTTTGACCTTTATTATATTAAGTATTATTGGCGCGTTAATGATTTATAGCGCCAGTAGCTATGACTTGCTGATGCAAGGCGTGAAGCCCACTGCTGTGTTTATTAAACAAGGCATTATTATGTGTCTCAGCTGGGTGCTAATGTTCGTGATTTACAAAGTTCGACTAGAAGTGTTATTTAATAAAAAAATTGCGATTGGACTGCTTTTAGTTTCGGTACTATTACTGTTAATGGTTCGACTACCTTTTTTTGGTGTAGCAGCGAATGGCGCACAACGTTGGATTTCTCTCTTTGGAATCCAATTTCAGCCATCAGAACTTTGTAATTTTGCGATTATTTATTACTTGAGCTGTTATTTAGGTGAAAAAGAAAATGGCTTGACAACGAAGCAGTTAAGGAAACAATGGCTGTTTGTTTTGGTCGTTGCATTTTTAGTTTTGATTCAACCCAAAGTTGGCGGGGCCATTCTTATTTTAGTTATTGGCAGTGTCTTGATTTTCTCAGCAAGTATTCATGCAAAATTTAGTGTAATTGCTGCGGGGATTGTCGTTGCTAGCGCGGCGCTTCTTTCTAAAATAATTATTTTTCTAGGCGATCACCAGTACTTACCACATTTTTTTGCGCATGTGTATGACCGCTTAGTTGTTTTGAAAAATCCGTTTTTATCCTTTCATGATCGCGGATTTCAGCCTTCAATGGCCTATTTAGCGATGTATAACGGTGGGTTTTGGGGCACTGGACTAGCCAATGGTATGGTAAAAAAAGGTGGCTTGCCAGAAGGTCAAACCGATTTTATTTTTGCGGTGATTGTGGAAGAACTTGGTCTGATTGGCGGCTTACTATTGCTATTTCTTTTGTTATTTTTAGCGGCCTCGATTTTGCGGAGTAGTTGTGTAATAAAAAATCATTGTTACGGCTTGTTTTTGTTAGGGGTCGGGACCTTGATTTTAGCTCAAACGGCGATTAACATTGGTGGCGTTTTGGGTTTGATTCCAATGACAGGAATTCCTTTACCGTTTGTTAGTTACGGTGGGACAAGCTATTTAATCTTTTCAGTGGCATTAGGAATCGTCATTAAAATTATTGCAAACGAAAGGCGGCAGTTAAATGGTCAATACAAAAAAATTCAACTTACATCTTAATTATGATTTATTATTGCCCATTTTTTTACTCACACTTTTATCTTCTGGTGTGCAATATTGGATTGCCGTTAATGAAGGAAAAGATGGAACTGTGCCAGCATTAAAACAACTTTTCTTTATTTTTGTTGGCTATGCAGGCATGTTTTTAGCTAGTCGGCTGTCACAGAAGTTTATTTGGAAAGTAGCTCCTTTTTTCTATGGGTTTTCATTAATCTTGATGAGCGCTTTGTATTTTTCCTATGACAAAGGAATGTATTTATTGACGGGCACAAAGCGCTGGTTAGATTTAGGGTTTATTAAATTTCAGCCATCAGAAATTGCGAAAATTGCGTTTATTTTAATGTTGGCAAAAATTATTGTCCAACATGAGCAACAAGACTGGTCCGATAAATGGCGTTCAGACAAGCAACTTCTAAAAAAAATCGTTGCGGTTAGTGTCCCTGTTTTTTTCTTGATGGCGGTACAAAAAGATTTTGGGACATCCCTTGTTTTCGTAACGATTATTCTATCTCTTTTAGTTATTTCAGGAATTGATCGCAAAATTTTAATCATTATTTTCAGTGCTTTAGCAACGTTAGGCGTGGTCTTGATTCTGTTAGTCTTTACAGAGTGGGGGCACAAAGTACTCTTCTTTTTACATTTTAAACAATATCAATTGGATCGAATTTTAGCATGGATTCATCCCTATGATTATGTCGATAAAATCTCCTATCAACAAGTACAAGGCTTATTGGCAATTGGTTCGGGTGGTTTATTTGGCAAGGGTGTGCATGGGATTGAAGTGTATGTTCCTGTTCGTGAGTCTGATATGGTTTTTACTTTTATCGGGGAAGCCTGGGGCTTTGTGGGCAGTGCCGCCGTTGTTTTTCTCTATTTTTACTTGTTTTATCAAGTTTTAGTAGCTGGCTTGCGGAGCAATTCGCGTTTTTGTATGTACATCTGTGTCGCCCTCATTTTTTCGCTGGTTTTTCAAACGGTGGAGAATATCGGTGCGGTGATTGGACTGTTGCCGTTAAAAGGTATTCCGCTTCCGTTTTTAAGTCAAGGAGGCACTTCGTTAGTGATGGCTATCACTTCTTTAGGATTTGTCAAAGGAAGAGAAGCCACTACCTGAAAACACAAATAAAAACCAAGACTGGAACTCGCTTGCCGACAAGCTCTAGTCTTGGTTTTTACTATTGAAATTGTTTTTGGCATTCAGCCAAAAGTTGTTGAAGTTGTCGACTCATGTAACGTTCTTTTAAATAATAAACTGCCATGTTTCGTTTAGGTAGTTCTTGGTAAGTTAGTGTATGGATCGAATTGTCTAAAAGTTGAATATTTGTGTATTCGGGGACAATAGCGAAACTATCGGAATGAGACACCAAGTGAGTAATAAGTGAAAGAGTATCCACTTGAATGACTTTCTCTGGAGAAAAATTAGAAAACGTAGTATCTAGCCAATTGGTTAATTTGTTTTGCTCGGAAAATTCGGTATTTAAACGGACGAAGGGGTACATTGTTAGTTCTTTTAAAATTTCTTCCGTCGTGGCTTTGGCCAAAGCTGGATGATCATTTCTTAAAATGAATTGATAATTTGCTGTAAATAAATCAATTTTGCCAATATGTTCAGGTAATGGTAAGTCAGCAAAGGAAATACCAAAATCTGCATCCATTGTTTCCAAGGATTGAAGAATATTTTCTGTAATAATAGTATGGACTTGTAAGTTGGATGAACGATCCGTTAATGTTGTCATTAGTAAGTCATTCAATTTATATTCTAAATCACAGAGATAAGTGGCTACATAAATATGGTTGGAAGAATGATTAATTTCTTTTAGCTCTTCTTCAATTGAGACCAACTCATTGGTGATGCGCCAACAATATTTTTCTAAAATTAATCCAGCCGGTGTTAAGGTGGTAGTTTGACCTTGGCGATTAAAAAGTTCAGCGCCTAACGTTGCTTCAAGAATTTTTATTTGCTTACTTAATGCAGCTTGAGAAATTGCTAAATTTTCGGCTGCTTTAGTAAATTGTTTCACTTTGCATAACTCTAAAAAATAATGTAAACGAAATAGTTCCATGGGAATTCCTCCTTTTTCTATTCCTAGAATAAATAACGTAATTGTTCGAATAAATAACGGTGTGCTTCACAATGTCCGTGATGATTATTCTGAACTAAATAGATGGCTCGTTCTGGACTATCTTCCAGAGGGATACCAACTAAGTTACGTCTGTTTAGTTCATCAGTGAGTGAATAGGGAAGAATGCTACAGGCTTTTTCTCGTTGGACCATGTCTAAGACTAAATGAAGAGAAGGGAGTTCGATGACGATTTGCCGATTTTCCCAATTGATTTTACGTTCCCAACGTTTAAACACTTTTTTTTCATATACTTGATCGGAATATGCAGCAAAAGGTAAAGAACGAATTTCGTCAATCGTTACGCTATCGGCATGGGCTAAAGGATGATTTTTATTGACACAAAGGAGATAGCTTTCTGTATAAATTAATTCTTTCTCTAATGGAATCGAGGTATCCAAAAATATCCCAATCCCAATGTCAATTAAATCTGTTTCCAAGGCTGTTTCAAGATCGTAATAATACTTAAAATCAATACTTACATACGGATAGGATTGATTAAATAACAACAAGACTTCTCCAAATGCTTTATCTATATCAATTAAGTTTGTTCCAATCCGAATGGTCGTTGTCGATCCTTGGGTCACTAATTCATTAATCTCTTCTTGCGCTTCCTTAATGAGTGCAAAAATCATTTCTGTTCGCTTGGCGACGACTTCGCCTGCTGGAGAAAGCCGACAATGTTTCTTGTCTCTTAAAATTAATGAAGCACCTAATTCACGTTCCAACTCCTTGAGCTGGGTACTTAAATAAGGTTGACTCGTATGGAGCTTTTGAGAAGCTAAAGTAAAACTCGCATACTTTGAAACTGCCATAAAATATTCTAGTTGTTGTAATTTCATTTTCCTCACCGCCGTTTCTTTAACTATACAAAAAATAGCAGAAGAAAAGCTTCTCGACAAGGCTATCTGACGGTCTTTAGATTAATTTAACCAGTTATGATTCTATGAATAAATACGAATCATACCAGAAAACCATAGTAAATAAGCGGATTATTTTTCTTTTTGTTACTGAATGGACAAAAAGTTATCTGCTAAAAACTTTTTCTATATCGTTATTTTTTCAAGGAAGAATTATACTTGCTGTTGTAATTAAATAAGATTTGTTAGGTGAGGCTCCTATACAAACATAGGCTACTGCCCAAAAATGTCGAGAGACGCCAATGGGTAGAACAGGAACTGTCGAATGAAGGCTTTTCTTAAGGTAGCTAAAAGCAATCGCTTTTTACGTTGTATAGTGCTAAAGCTCAACGATAAGAACGATTATTCTTTGACACGTTGAGTTTTCAGCGTGTCTTTTTTTGTGGAAAGGGTGAGGAAAATGGAAGATGAACCGATCGTCAATTCAAGTCAACAACAGATAAATGAGGTGAAAGAAAATGGAAAAGAAAATGCGTCACTTGGGCCATGACTATAGTTACAAAAAGTTTGCCCATTCAGAAGTAGAAAAAGTTTTACAACGTTTCGGCTCAACTTGGGATGGCATTAAACACCAAGATATTGAAGAATTACAAGAACGTTATGGCCGCAACAAAATTATGAATGAAAAAAAAGCTTCACGGCTGCGACTTTTTATAAAATCGTATATCACGCCGTTTACTTTGGTGTTACTAGCACTAGCCACGATTTCATTTTTTACAGAATATGTCTATGCTGCGCCAGAAGAAAAAGATGTTACTGGCGTGTTAATCATGTTAGCGATGGTCATCTTAAGTGGCACGATGAGTTTTGTCCAATCAGTCAAATCAAGCAATGCAGTTGAAAAATTACAAAATATGATTAAAGTTACAGCGACAGTCATTCGCGACAAGAAGCAAATGGAAATTCCTATTGAGGAAGTTGTGTGTGGCGACTTAGTCCAACTATCCGCTGGCGATATGATTCCAGCCGATTTACGTTTAATCCAATCTAAGGACTTATTTGTTTCCCAATCATCCTTGACTGGAGAGAGTTTTCCCATTGAAAAACACGCGACTCATCAAAAAGATAGTGATCAAATTGATACAGAATACGACAATCTTTTGTTTTTAGGAACAAATGTCATTAGTGGCACTGGTTTGGGCATTGTCATTAAAGTTGGTAATCAAACTTTATTCGGAAGGATGGCTTCTGATAACGGAGAAGAGCAGCAGCAGACGAGTTTTGAAACAGGAATTAATAAAACAACGTGGGTGCTGATTCGCTTTATGTTGGTCATTACGCCAACTGTTTTTCTAATTAATGGGTTAACAAAAGGTGATTGGGTGGAAGCGTTAATGTTTGCGATTGCCACAGCTGTCGGCTTGACACCAGAAATGTTACCTATGATTGTAACAACCAATTTAGTCAAAGGTTCTCGAGAAATGGCTAAAGAAGGCACGATTATGAAAAATGTCAATGCCATTCAAAATTTTGGCGGGATGGATGTACTTTGTACGGATAAAACAGGTACCTTAACACAAGATAAAGTAATTTTAGAATACCACTATAATATTGGGTGCCAAGAAGATCAAAAAGTCTTGGATTTAGCATTTCTAAACAGTTATTTTCAAACAGGTTTGCGTAATTTAATGGATAACGCCGTTATTCAAGCGGCGACACAAGAAAGTGATATACAATCAGATGATTTTTATAAAGTAGATGAAATTCCTTTCGATTTCAATCGACGTCGAATGAGCGTGATTATCAAAGAGTTTAAAACGCGAGAAACACGCTTAATTACCAAAGGTGCGGTTGAAGAAATGCTCTTGGTCTGCACACAGGTACTTTTAGATGGCGAAATTGTGCCCTTAACAGAGACGCTGCGTCAAAAAATTACCAAAGACGTTGAAGCTTTAAATCGAGATGGTTTGCGCGTTCTAGCAATTGCCGATAAAAAAGTCGAAACGGCTGAATGGGAGTATACAACTAAAGATGAATCAGAGTTGATTTTACAAGGTTATCTTGCCTTCTTGGATCCGCCAAAAGAAACAGCAGCGGCAGCTATTCACGCCTTGCATCAACATAATGTAGCTGTGAAAGTATTAACGGGGGACAATCAGTATGTGACACATTCTGTTTGTAAAGAAGTTGGTCTGGCTGGCGAAAAAATTATTACAGGAAATGAACTTCAACAATTAAACCAAGAAGAATTAAGAAAAACCGTTCAAGCGTATAATATTTTCGCCAAAATTACGCCTGACCAAAAAGTTCGTATTGTAAATGCGTTAACTGAAAATGGTCAAACTGTTGGCTTTTTAGGTGATGGAATAAATGATGCTGGAGCAATGCGTGCTGCTGATGTAGGAATCTCTGTTGATACAGCTGTCGATGTGGCGAAAGAATCGGCGGATGTAATTTTATTGAGAAAAGATTTAATGGTTTTGGAAAAAGGAATTTTATCTGGACGGCGCGTGTTTACGAACACGATGAAGTACGTCAAATTAACAGCAAGTTCTAATTTTGGCAATGTTTTTTCCGTGATCCCAGCAAGTATCTTTTTACCATTTTTACCGATTGCTCCGATTCAATCGCTATTATTAAATCTAATTTACGATACTTCGTGTATGTCAGTTCCTTGGGACAAAGTAGATGAAGAATACGTAGAAAAACCAAAAAAATGGGAACCAAAATCAATTGGTAATTTTATGCGTTGGTTTGGTCCAACGAGTTCTATTTTTGATATTGTTACCTATTTATTTATGTATTTCATTGTGTGTCCGGCTATCCTAGGTGGCTCATTCTTTGAATTAAATGGAGCAGATCAATTGCTCTTTATCGGTATTTTCCATGCAGGATGGTTCATTGAGTCCTTATGGTCCCAAATGCTCGTCTTGCATTTCCTACGAACAGAAAAAATGCCTTTCCTTCAAAGTAGTGCTTCTGGAATTATGACGTTAGTCACTACAGCAGGGATTGTTCTCGGAACTGTTTTACCCTTTACCGCTTTCGGTGCAGAACTAGGATTTGTCGGTTTATCACCAAGCTATTTCTTGTATTTAATCCCGACAATTGTTGCTTATTTAGCACTGGTTGCGTTCATTAAAGTTTTATACGTCAAACGTTACGGTCAATTACTGTAACTGATTTGTACTATTATATATAGAAAAATTTTTTTACTTTTCTTTCAAGGTTGAGGAGGTGTCGGTTTTTATGACAGCTCCTCGTTGTTGTTTTAAGTGACTGTGCGAATTTTTTTATGGATTTATTTGTCATTTACAGTTAGTATGGCTAGTAGAGACTTTCCAAAAAGAACGAGCTTTTTGGTAATAAGGAGATAAAACGAGCTAATGACCAAAACAAACCAACTTTCAACTTCAACGCCGATGTTCGATCGGTCGGCCTATATTCATATTCCATTTTGTGAGCATATTTGTTATTATTGCGATTTTAACAAGGTCTTTTTAGAAGGACAACCAGTTGATGAATATATTCAGAGTTTATTAAAAGAAATTCAACTTACACAAGCATTGTATCCAGAACAAGAAATGAAAACCATCTATATTGGCGGAGGCACGCCAACTTCATTATCAGCGAAACAGTTAGATGTGCTACTAAAAGGGGTTCGCGAACAGCTAACGTTTGATGACCGAAATGAATTTACGGTGGAAGCAAACCCTGGTGATTTAACCCAAGAAAAATTACAAGTCATGAAAAACTATGGCGTCAATCGTCTTTCGATGGGCGTTCAGACATTTGATGATCGCTTGCTCAAAAAAATCGGTCGCAAGCACACCGCCGCAGATGTTTATGAAACAATGAAATTTTTAGAGAAAGAAAATTTTACCAATGTCAGTATTGACTTAATCTATGCTTTACCTGGACAAACATTGGAAAGTTTTCGCGATACTTTGACAAGAGCCTTAGCATTGGACTTGCCGCACTATTCGCTTTATTCATTAATTCTTGAAAATAAAACAATGTTCATGAACTGGGTTCGTCAAGGACGGTTACAGCTGCCTGAAGAAGAAATCGAAGCACAAATGTTTGACGAAACGATTGAAGCAATGGAGAAAAAAGGACGTCACCAATATGAAGTCAGTAATTTTGCTTTAACAGGAAAAGAAAGCCAGCATAATCTGGCTTATTGGAATAATGACCACTACTATGGATTTGGCGCAGGTGCCAGCGGCTATCTTGGGCAAACTCGTTACAAAAATCACGGTCCAATCCAACATTATTTGAAACCCTTGCGAGAAAATCAATTGCCAATTGTGGAGACTGAAGAATTAACTCGTCTAAATCAAATAGAAGAAGAGCTATTTTTAGGCTTACGTAAAAAAGTAGGCATTTCTAAACAAAAATTCCAACAAAAATTTCATGAACCAATTGAAGCAATTTATGGAGAGGTCATTCAACGCTTAATCAAAGAAGAATTATTAATTGAAGAAGCAGATATCTTACGTTTAACGAAAAAAGGACTATTTGTGGGGAATAATGTTTTTGAAGCATTTTTGTTAAGTGAAAAAGAGTAAAAAAATAAAAAAATCATCGAAGTGTGACAAAGCATTTCGATGGTTTTTTTATCACAAAGGCTGGTATTAGTGGGTTTTGAAGGTGATTTGCAGTAATTAGCACTCTTGTGTTAAGAGTGCTAAAAAGTTGCGTATTTCCCTTGACAAAAAGGTAAGGACTTGTTATATTAGTATATGTAGTTAGCACTTAGATGTTAAGAGTGCTAATGAAGGGTGGTAATAACGATGATTACAGAAAGACAACAAAATATCTTGAGACTTATCATCCAAAATTACACGAACACGGGCTTACCTGTCGGTTCTAAAAAATTGATGGAGGATGGCATTGCCTCTAGTTCTGCCACAATTCGTAATGATATGAAAGCATTAGAAGAATACGGCTTATTAGCTAAGACTCATTCTTCTTCAGGGCGAATCCCCTCAATGGCTGGTTATCGTTACTACGTGGATCATCTTTTACAACCAACACAAGTAGAAGAGAACGAACTTAGAAGGATTCGTCAATCTTTTGGAAAAGAATTTCATGAGATTAATGATATTATTCGACAATCAGCTGAAATTCTATCAGAATTGACAAGTTATACTGCTTTTTCATTAGGACCTGAAGTGAAAGAACGGAAATTAACCGGCTTTCGAATGGTTCCTTTGAATGATCGGCAAGTCCTTGCTATTATAGTGACAGATAAAGGCAATGTTGAAAACCAAGTATTTGCCATTCCTGCCGCTGTTTCTAGCCAAGATCTTGAAAAAATGACACAAATCATCAATGATAAGTTGGTTGGACAACCTTTGTTGACCGTTTATCATCGTTTGCGGACGGAGATTCCGATGATTTTACATCGCTATTTCCAAACGCCAGAAGGAATGATGAACTTATTCGATGAGATGTTAGGACATGCCTTTGAAGAAAAAGTCTTTGTCGGTGGTCGCATGAATTTGTTAGATTTTGGCATCAAACAAGATATTGAACAATTGAAATCTGTCTATTCCTTTATGCAAAATTCTGATGAGCTGACGCATTTATTAAATGGTTCTGCAACAACAGAAAATCCAATTGTTTTTCGTATCGGCTCAGAAATTGGCAACAATCTCTTAGAAGATATGAGCATGATCACTGCTACGTATGAAGTATCAGGACATGGCAAAGGAACAATTGCCCTGCTAGGACCAACCAGTATGCCGTATTCAAAAATATTCGGTTTGGTAGACACGTTTCGACATGAGCTAGCTTCACAACTAGGTGACTATTACCGTTTTTTAGGTAATTAAGCAAACCTTGTTAGGATAAGAAGTAGATGCATAAAGAGAAAGGAAGTTGCTGAAGTGAGTAAAAAAGAAGAGAAGCAAGAAGAATTACAAGAAGAAATGGAAGCTGTTGATGCTGCTGGCGTTTCTGAAGTAGAAGTTGAAGCAACAGAGATTGAAAATCTTAAAGCAGAGCTTTCCGAAATGGAAGACAAGTTCTTGCGGGCAAGAGCCGAAATTGCTAATATGAGCAATCGAAATAAAAACGAACGAGAATTATTAGTTCGTTACCGCTCACAAGATTTAGGTAAAAAGATTTTACCATCCATTGATAATTTAGAACGAGCAATGGCTATTGAAGTATCAGATGAACAAGGCGAAAGCTTGAAAAAAGGTATTTCGATGGTGCTAGAAAGTATTACTGTGGCTTTAAAAGAAGAAGGAATTGAAGAAATCCCAGCAATGGGTGAAACCTTTGATCCAAATTTACATCAAGCCGTTCAAACAGTCCCTGCTTCTGAAGAAACCCCAGCAGATACCATTGTTGAAGTTCTACAAAAAGGGTACAAATTACAAGATCGTGTGTTACGACCATCAATGGTCATTGTTGCACAATAACAAACGTTAATTAAAAATATATTATTATAGAAAACTAATACAGATTGGAGATATTCACTATGAGTAAAATTATTGGTATTGACTTAGGAACAACAAACTCAGCTGTCGCAGTGCTAGAAGGCGGCGAAGCAAAAATTATTGCAAACCCAGAAGGTAACCGCACAACTCCTTCTGTCGTTTCATTCAAAAACGGTGAAATTCAAGTGGGCGAAGTAGCAAAACGTCAAGCTGTTACAAATCCTAACACGATTTCATCTATTAAACGTCACATGGGTGAAGCTGGCTACAAAGTTGATGTTGAAGGAAAATCATATACACCACAAGAAGTTTCTGCAATGATCTTACAATATTTAAAAGGTTTTGCTGAAGACTATTTAGGTGAAAAAGTTGAAAAAGCAGTTATTACAGTTCCTGCATATTTCAACGATGCGCAACGTCAAGCAACAAAAGATGCTGGTAAAATTGCTGGCTTAGAAGTAGAACGGATCGTTAACGAACCAACAGCAGCAGCTTTAGCTTATGGTTTAGATAAAACAGACAAAGATGAAAAAATTCTTGTCTTTGACCTTGGTGGTGGTACATTCGACGTGTCAATCCTTGAATTAGGCGATGGCGTTTTCGATGTATTATCAACAGCAGGTGATAACAACCTAGGTGGGGATGACTTTGATAATAAAATCATTGACTACATGGTTGCAGAATTTAAAAAAGAAAATGGCATTGACTTAGCTAACGATAAAATGGCATTACAACGTTTGAAAGATGCTGCTGAAAAAGCGAAAAAAGACTTATCAGGTGTAACAAGCACACAAATCAGCTTGCCATTTATTACTGCTGGCGAAGCAGGACCATTGCACTTAGAAATGAACTTAACTCGTGCAAAATTTGATGAATTAACAAGTGATTTAGTTGAACGTACAAAAGTACCAGTACGTCAAGCCTTGAAAGATGCTGGTTTAAATCCTTCTGAAATCGACGAAGTTATCCTAGTTGGTGGTTCAACACGTATTCCAGCTGTAGTTGAAGCTGTTCGCAAAGAAACAAACAAAGAACCAAACAAATCAGTTAACCCTGACGAAGTAGTAGCAATGGGTGCTGCCATCCAAGGTGGCGTAATCACTGGTGATGTTAAAGACGTTGTCTTATTAGACGTAACACCGTTGTCATTAGGTATTGAAACAATGGGTGGCGTATTTACAAAATTAATTGATCGTAACACTACGATTCCAACAAGTAAATCACAAGTCTTCTCAACTGCTGCTGACAATCAACCAGCTGTTGATATTCACGTTTTACAAGGTGAACGTCCAATGGCCGCTGATAATAAAACATTAGGTCGTTTCCAATTAACAGATATTCCTGCGGCTCCTCGTGGTGTACCACAAATTGAAGTAAGCTTTGACATTGATAAAAACGGGATTGTAAATGTTCGTGCGAAAGACTTAGGCACTCAAAAAGAACAAACAATCACGATTAAATCTTCTTCAGGTTTATCTGATGATGAAATCGAACGTATGGTGAAAGATGCTGAAGCAAACGCTGAAGCAGATAAACAACGTAAAGAAGAAGTTGACTTACGTAACGATGCAGATGCTTTATTATTCACTGTTGATAAAACATTGAAAGAATTAGAAGGCAAAGTAGACGCTGAAGAAGTGAAAAAAGCAGAAGATGCGCGTGATGAATTAAAAGCAGCCATCGAAGCAAACGATATCGAACAAATGAAAGCAAAACGTGATTCATTGAATGAAATCGTCCAAAACTTAACAGTAAAACTTTACGAACAAGCTGCGCAACAACAAGCACAAGAAAATCCTGAAGCTGCTCAAGGTGGCGCTGATGATGTTGTTGATGCTGATTTTGAAGAAGTAAATGGTGATGACAAATAATCAATAACAATTGATTTTAGGGACTGGATCATTAGTACAATGACTAATGTCCCAGTCCCTTGTCTTTTGTGAGAAAATCAACCACAATCAAGTTAGCAAGAAACTATTTAGGTTTTGAAAGAACTGTGGTATGATTACAACGATGTTAAACAAGCTGAAAATACCTATTCACAGCTAGTAACACTGATTCAAGGTGTGACAGATAATCCAACCAGAGAGACCGAAAGCAATCGATGAATTTGGCTGGTTCTAAACACATTGTAAAGTTTGAAGAAAGTTGGAGGGAAGTCAATGGCGACGAAACGAGATTATTATGAAGTGCTAGGATTAGCAAAAGGTGCTTCAGATGATGAAATTAAAAAAGCATACCGCAAACTTTCCAAAAAGTACCATCCAGATATTAACAAAGAAGCCGATGCGGAAGAAAAATTTAAAGAAGTTTCTGAAGCGTATGAAGTATTAAGTGATCCACAGAAAAAAGCGGCCTATGACCAATATGGCCATGCAGGAACTGATCCTAATTACGGTGGCGGCGCTGGTGGCTTTGGCGGTTTCGGTGGCGGCGGATTTAGCAGTAGTGGTTTTGGTGGATTCGAAGATATTTTCGATTCATTCTTTGGCGGCGGCGGTGGCCGTTCTGTTGATCCAAATGCACCAAGACAAGGCGCCGATTTACAATATACAATTCAATTGAAATTTGAAGAAGCTATTTTCGGTGTCGAAAAAGAGATTAAGTACAATCGAGAAGATACTTGTGCAACCTGTGGCGGTAATGGTGCCAAACCAGGCACGCACCCAGAAACTTGTCATAAATGTCATGGCTCTGGAACAATCAATGTTGAACGTCAAACGCCATTAGGTCGTATGATGAGTCGTCAAACTTGTGATGTGTGTCATGGCACAGGGAAAGAAATTAAAGAACCATGTCCAACTTGTCATGGCACAGGTCATGAGAAAAAAGCACATACTGTCAAAGTAAATGTGCCTGCTGGAGTAGAAGACGGTCAACAAATGCGCTTAGCTAACCAAGGAGAAGCGGGTACCAATGGTGGACCATATGGTGATTTATATGTAGTCTTTCGTGTTGAAGATAGTGATATTTTCGATCGAGATGGCGCAGAAATCTACTATGATTTACCAGTAAGTTTCGTCCAAGCGGCTCTAGGGGACGAAGTAACTGTCCCAACTGTTCATGGTGACGTGAAATTAAAAATTCCGGCTGGAACACAAACTGGCACAAACTTCCGCTTAAGAGGCAAAGGTGCGCCACGTTTACGTGGTGGGGGCAATGGTGATCAACACGTGAAAGTGAAATTAATAACACCAAAAAATCTTAATGAAGAACAAAAGGATGCCCTACGAGCTTTTGCAAAAGCTGGTGGACAAAATGTAACTGAACAACAAGAAGAAGGCTTCTTTGATAAAATGAAAGATGCGTTTGGCGGTAAGAAGAAAAAATAAACCAAACGAGTCAGAGACAAAAGCAGTTAGCTCCAAGTGTTCATCACTCTTGAAAGCTAAATTGCAACGAGTAATTGCAGGTGCTGCTTTTGTTCAACTGATTATTTTAAGATTTAGAGAGTGGGACATAAGTCGTTTTGACTTATGTCCTATTTTCGTTTCTTATTTCCAAACATTTTACGAGAATATTTTAAAATTTAGCGTATACTTAATATAAGCAAGTTAGGAGGGCTTATTTATGAAACCATATGTTTATGTAATCAGTGATATTCATGGACAAGCAGATTTGTTTGATGCCTTACTCACAGACTATGACCCAGTCGAGCATCAGCTAGTTTTAATTGGTGATTTAAACGACCGTGGTCCGGATTCTAAAGCCTGTTTTCTCAAAGGAAAAGAACTTGTCGAGCAACACGGCGCTGTTTATTTACGAGGCAATCATGAAGAATATTTTTTGCAGTTTCTTCAAAATCCAGAGGACTGGTTTGCAGGATATGTTCGCAATGGTGGCAAGGAAACAATTGAAAGTCTCTTGCATCCAGGAGCTACTGCAGAATACTCACCAACAGAAATGGCCTTAATGATCCGTAGTCGCTATCCAGAGTTAATTGATTTTTTAACAAAACGACCACTTTATTTTGAATGGGAGCATTACTTATTTGTGCATGCTGGGGTTGATTTAACGATGGAAGATTGGCGGCAAACAGCACCTAAGGATTTTTTGTGGATTCGCGAACCCTTTCATCAAGGGAAAAATAATACAGGCAAGACCATTGTTTTTGGTCATACCATTACTCCGATGTTACATGGTGATATGCAGACCACGGACCTTTGGCAAAGTGATGGAAAAATTGGGATAGATGGTGGTGCTATTTTTGGCGGCTCTTTACATGGTGTAATTTTTAATGAAACAGGCATTGTCCAAGATATCGAATATCAAAAACGCACCCCTGCGTGGCAACCAGAATTTTGATTCCTTAATCGCACGAATCAGTTACCTCACTTCTATATTTAGAAGCAAAAATATGCTAAAATAGATAAGTATGCATAAGAAAAGAGGTATCTAGTTAATGGCAGAAGCTTATAACGAAGAAGTAGTAGCGCTACTTCAAAAAGAATTGACAACGTATCGTTCAAAACAAATAACAACGGTTTTAACTTTATTAAATGAAGGAAATACAGTTCCTTTTATTGCCCGTTACCGGAAAGAAATGACTGGAAGTTTAGATGAAGTCCAAATCCGTGAAATAGAAGAACGTTATCATTATTTACAAAACTTGAAAAAGCGGAAAGAAGAAGTTCTCCGTTTAATTGAAGAGCAAGGAAAACTAACAAAAGAACTCAAAACAGATATTCAAAAAGCAGTAAAAATGCAACAAGTGGAAGATTTGTATCGACCATATAAACAAAAACGTCGGACCAAAGCGACTATCGCGAAAGAAAAAGGGTTGGAACCATTAGCAGATTGGTTGCTCTCTTTACCTGAAAACGCGGATATCTTAGCTAAAGCGGCTACTTTTATTAATGAAGAAAAAGAAGTTGCAACCGCCGAGATAGCCTTGCAAGGTGCTCATGAAATTTTAGCAGAACGTATTAGCGATGAACCAAAATACCGAACATGGTTACGTGATTATATGGTTAAACATGCGCAATACGTTAGCGTAGTTAAGGACGAAGAAAAAGACGAAAAGCGGACCTATGAAATGTATTACGATTTTGCAGAACCAGTTAGCAAAATGGTGCCGCACCGTGTCTTAGCAACGAATCGTGGTGAAAAAGAAGACATTTTAAAGGTTTCCCTTGTCGCTGATGAAACAAAAATTAATGATTATTTCCAACGTCAACTAATCGGCAAGCAAGCAACAAGTTTAGCTGCTCCATACATTGAGGCTGCTTATTTAGATAGCTATAAACGATTCATTGGACCAGCGATTGAACGGGAGATTCGCAATGAATTAACAGAAAAAGCTGATGAACAAGCGATTGCAATTTTCGGTGAAAATTTACGTAATTTATTATTACAGTCACCACTTAAAGGAAAAGTTGTTCTAGGATTTGACCCGGCTTATCGGACAGGCTGTAAATTAGCAGTTGTCGATGAAACTGGTAAAGTTTTAGCAATTCAAGTGATTTATCCACATAAACCAGCGACTGCTGCGAAACGTGAAGCCGCTGGTCCAGCCTTTAAAAAGATCATTGAAGACTATCAAGTGGACATGGTAGCTATTGGAAACGGAACGGCAAGTCGTGAATCTGAATTGTTTGTGGCAGAGCAATTAAAAGCGGTGAAGCGTGACGTCTTTTACGTGATTGTTAATGAAGCAGGGGCTTCCGTTTACTCTGCGAGTGAAGTGGCTCGTAAAGAGTTTCCTGATTTACAAGTCGAAGAACGAAGTGCGGTCAGCATTGCACGTCGTTTGCAAGATCCGTTGGCAGAATTAGTAAAAATTGATCCCAAAGCAGTCGGGGTCGGTCAATATCAGCATGACGTATCGCAAAAACGTCTTGCCGAGCAATTGGATTTTGTTGTAGAAACTGCGGTAAACCAAGTTGGTGTTGATGTGAATACAGCGAGTGCTCAACTTTTACAACATATTTCTGGCTTAAATAAAACAACGGCGCAAAACTTAGTCACTTATCGTGATGAAAATGGTGTCTTTACAGCACGAAATCAAGTCAAAAAAGT
Organism: Enterococcus sp. DIV0358; assembly: GCF_051713465.1. NCBI lineage: Bacteria > Bacillati > Bacillota > Bacilli > Lactobacillales > Enterococcaceae > Enterococcus > Enterococcus sp. DIV0358. The sequence continues at coordinate 1,198,964 of NZ_JBIOPX010000001.1, forward strand.
ACCTCGTTTAGGACCAAAAGCATTTGAACAAGCAATTGGCTTTTTACGAATTCCTAATGGCAAAAATGTGTTAGATAACACTGGCATTCACCCAGAAAGTTATCCAGTAGCACAAGCAATTTTAGAAAAAGCAGAGATTGCTTCTAAAGAATTAGGGACAGCAGAAGCTATCGAAAAATTGAAACAGTTACCAGTGAATCAATTAGCTACTGAGTTAGAAGTAGGTTCAGAAACACTCACAGATATTATTGCTAGTTTAATCCAACCAGGTCGTGATATGCGCGATGAGATGTCAGCGCCACTTTTACGTAAAGACGTGTTGACGATGGAAGATTTGAAACCAGGAATGGAAATGCAAGGGACTGTTCGAAACGTAATTGACTTTGGCGCGTTTGTCGATATTGGTGTGAAGCAAGATGGCTTAGTCCACATTTCTAAGTTAAGTACCAAATTTGTTAAGCACCCAACGGATGTTGTTGCGGTGGGGGATGTAGTCACAGTTTGGGTAGAAGATGTTGACTTGAAAAAGGGGCGTATTAGTTTAACCATGTTGCCTCGGGCTGATAGAAAAGAGTAACAATGAAAGAGTCTCAACCAGTCTTGATGACAGATCAAGCGCTTCAAACGCTAGTGGAAAAAATTTCAATCGTATTTTTTCAGAAACCTTTTCTGCATCAAGCTACATTTAATCGGCGGTTAAAAACTACGGGCGGTCGCTATCATTTAGCTTCGCATCACCTGGATTTTAATCCAACTGTCTTTTTAAAGTATGGACAAGAGGAACTGGAAAAAGTCATTAAGCATGAGTTATGTCACTATCATTTACATTTAGCTGGCAAAGGCTATCAGCATAAAGATAAGGACTTTAAAGAGTTATTGGCTAAGACTGGCGGTGCCCGTTACGCACCGCCTCTGGTAGAACGGAAAAAAGCAGTTTTCCATCAGTACCAATGTCAGTCTTGTGGAGAAGTCATCCTCAGAAAACGACGAATTGATACGACACGATATGTCTGCGGAAAATGTCATGGGCGTTTGTCCTGGCAAGCGAAAAAAGAACAAATCTAACGATTCTGGTCTTTGTTATCTTGACAAAGACCAGTAATTATTTTAGGATAAATAAGTGCTCTTAAAATGCAGATGTGTTGGAATTGGCAGACAAGCATGATTGAGGGTCATGTGGACAGATGTCCGTGTGGGTTCGAGTCCCATCATCTGCATCGACTAGTATAACAAGAGGTCGGGACAGAAGTGTTTAACTCCGAGAAATAAGAAGGAGTTGCTTCTGTTCCCACCGTTTATCAGTTTTTGAGCGTGGAGCAAAAATCCAAAGTGATTTTTGTCCCACGCTCTTGTTTATTACGGAAAAACCATCAATTTTTTATTAAATTCTGATATTTATTATTGCTTTTTCATTATAGTTGGCGTAACTTTAGAGTATAAATTTGTGAAGCGAGGGAGTCCGTGTGAGAAATTTTAAAAAATCCGATAAATTAAATAACGTAAGTTACGATGTCCGTGGTCCTGTTTTAGAAGAAGCAGAACGCATGCAAGAAGAGGGCATACGTATTTTGAAATTAAATACAGGGAATCCAGCGCCATTTGGTTTTGATGCCCCAAATGAAATTGTGCGCGACATGATTGTAAATGTTCGCGATTCAGAAGGTTATTCCGATTCAAAAGGTATTTTTTCTGCAAGAAAAGCGATTGAACAATATTGCCAATTAAAAAAATTTCCTAATGTAACGATTAATGATATTTACACTGGTAATGGCGTGAGTGAACTAATTACCATGTGTATGCAAGGCTTGTTAAATAACGGCGATGAAGTACTTGTGCCAATGCCAGACTATCCTTTATGGACTGCATCTGTTTCTTTGGCGGGCGGTACGCCCGTTCATTATATTTGTGATGAGCAAGCAGAATGGTATCCAGACATTGATGATATAAAATCAAAAATAACTTCGAATACAAAAGCAATCGTTATTATAAATCCCAATAATCCGACTGGTGCTTTATATCCGAAAGAGTTATTATTAGAAATTGTCGAAGTGGCACGTCAAAATGATTTAATTATTTACTCCGATGAAATTTATGATCGTTTGGTCATGGATGGTTTGGTTCATGTACCGATTGCTACATTAGCACCTGATTTATTTGTCGTAACATTGAATGGTTTGTCAAAATCACATCGAGTGGCAGGCTTCCGATGCGGTTGGATGGTGTTGAGTGGAGATAAATCACGAGTAAAAGGGTATATCGAAGGGCTAAATATGCTTGCTTCCATGCGGTTATGCTCGAATGTGTTGTCACAACAAATCATTCAAACCGCATTAGGCGGCTATCAAAGTGTCGATGACTTACTTTTACCAGGTGGCAGAATTTACGAACAACGAGAATTTATTTACAATGCGATAAATGATATTCCTGGTTTATCAGCCGTGAAGCCTAAAGCAGCTTTCTATATTTTCCCGAAAATTGATACGGCCAAATTTGACATTTATGATGATGAAAAATTTGTTTTAGATTTCTTACACAAACATCATATTTTATTAGTCCATGGTGGTGGGTTCAACTGGCAACAACCAGATCACTTCCGTATTGTTTATTTACCGAAAATGGAAGACTTAAAAACTACAGCAGATAAAATGCGTGAATTTTTAAGTACCTACAAACAAAAATAAAAGAACTACCAAAAAATAGCCTCTAACGAAGCTATTTTTTGGTAGTTCTTGTTTTATCAACAATACTATTCTGCGGTTTCACATGCTTTTTTACTAATAATCATTCGGTTGGTATATTTTTCTTCCATATCAGGACTAGGATTTGCTACTACGATGAGATAAGAATTTTCATACTCCTTCTCCACAAAGCCTGAATAATTTGTTTTTTCCCAAATGAAGTGAACCTTTTTCTCTTCGGCCATACAATAACACTCCTTTTTAATAAAAATGAACCTATTTATTTTCTAAGAAAACCTTAGATAATGTTCTTGCAGTATATTATGCAATAAAGTACAATAAAAGCATAATGCGAATTCGCATATTTTGACAAAATCCCCATTTTGCAAGGAAAATGGCCGATATAAATAGGAGCTATTGTGATGAATTCTTTAGGTGCAGTTATTAAAGAAATTAGAAAAAATAGAAAATTGACACAGAAAATGTTATCAGAAGACATCTGTTCGCAAAGTGTTTTAAGTCGCATTGAAAACAATGAAGAGTTGCCAAATGTTCTTGTAATGCAACAACTTTGTGATCGTTTAGGTGTGACGGTTGACCAGATTATGCGTTATAAATCTGGTGATGTGCACGTTGTTACGTATTCATTTGAAAAAATGGCTGAATATTTTCGCCATAAAAAATATCAATTATTATTAAATTATTTAAAGGAAAATCGTATTGAAGAACAATTGTATTTAGATACGGACTGGCAAAAATATTATTATTATTTAGGTAGTTGTGAATTGTTTGTTCTAAATGATTACGAAAAAGCTATTGCTAGCTTGCGTAAAGGGTTATCTTTCACCTATAAAGCCGATAAGTTAAATGTTTCTGATTTAGAGATTCAATTAATTAGTTGTCTAGGTGCCACTTATGGTTACATGGGCAATCGAGTAGAGGCAGAACGATTTTTAAGTTTGAGTATTCATTATTTTAATCAATTGCCAAATGAACGCAGTAATGCAGAGTTAACGAAAATATTTTTTAATTATGCTGATTTCTTATTCAAAAATTATACAGAAAAAGATGCCGAAATTTATGTGGATCAAGGAATTACTTGGGCCCGCAAAAAAAATAGTTATTATTATTTAAGTGAATTATTAAATCTAAAATATTTAGTTTTAATGAGAAAGAATAAACATGAAGAAGCAGAACGTTATCTGAACTTAGCACAACAAATGAAAAATGTGGAAAGTGGCAATCTTTAAAAAATCCTCAGAATTGCTTAAAAGGTCTACACCATTTCTTGACTTTTGTACTGATTAAGAGTACTTTTGAAGTAAGTAAAATAAAGAAAGAAGGATGAAGATGAAAACATTTATCTTTGCAGACAAGTTCTTTTTAAAAAGCGATGTTAAAGGACCTGGTTATTTAGAAATCACGGATGGTATCTTTGGTAATTATACAAAAGATGAACCGCAAGGGGACGTAAAAATTATTCGTGAGGAAGGCAAATGGATTGCCCCAGGTTTAGTGGATACTCATATTCATGGTTACATGAATCATGACGTAATGGATAACGATGCAGAAGGCATTAAAGTGATGTCTGAAGGCTTATTATCTTGTGGTGTAACTTCATTTTTACCAACAACGTTAACTTCAAGTAAAGAACGTTTAACAGATGTTGCACGTACGATTGGTCAAGTCTACCAAGAAGTACCTGGTGCAAAAATTCAAGGGATTTACTTTGAAGGACCTTTCTTTACTGAAGAACATAAAGGCGCACAAAATCCAAGTTATTTTGGAGATCCAGACCTTGATACATTCCACGAATGGCAAGAAGCTTCAGGCGGAATTATTAAGAAAATTGCGTTGGCACCAGAACGTAATGGTGTGAAAGAATTTGTTGAAACCGTTACAGATGAAGGTGTCGTTGTTGCTTTAGGCCATAGTAATGCGACCTTAGAAGAAGCTGATGTGGCAGTTGAAGCGGGCGCTAGCGTTTTTGTTCATGCATATAATGGGATGCGTGGCTTAAATCACCGTGAACCAGGGATGGTTGGTGCATTGTTAACGTTACAACACGTTTTCTCTGAATTAATTTGTGATGGACATCATGTACATCCGCAAGCGGCTGAAGTATTGATGGAAAAAGCGGGCCATGATCACGTTGCGTTAATTACAGACTGCATGATGGCTGGCGGTATGCCAGATGGCAACTACAATTTAGGTGAATTTCCTGTTGTGGTAGCAGAAGGAACGGCTCGTTTGGATACTGGGAACTTAGCAGGAAGTATTTTAAAACTAAAAGAAGCAATTAAAAATGTAGTTGATTGGGGTATTGCAACACCTGCACAAGCAATTATGATGGCTTCATTAGTTCCTGCGATCAGCTGTAAAATTGATGATCAATGCGGCATGATTGCAAATGGTCGCGATGCTGACTTTATCGTATTAGAACCAACCATGGAATTAGCAGCCACTTATTTAGATGGCGTAGAACGTTATCGAGCATAAGACACAAGAAAAAGCTTGCGGAAATTTATCCGCAAGCTTTTTTTATAATTCTTTTGGTAAAATCGCAGAAGTGATTTCTTTGTTCTCGTAGGCAATAAAAAAATCGATTAATTGCTTGTTAAATTGCTCAATATCCTCTTTGTAAAGGGAGCTAGGAATCACAAAGGTTTGCTCTAGAGTGCCTGCTAGATAATCGCCATCTAAACTTTGGGCGACAACTAAAAATTCTTGTTCGCGCCAACGTTCTACATCTGTTTCAGAAATGGTTTCTGGAGAGGCTAAAAATTTACAATTTTCGACAAACTGTTCATCAATTTCTTCACTGAAAGTTAATTCAGCATCCTCTTCTTGAGGTTGAGAGAGGATTGCTTGCAAAAATGTTTGTGGTTTTGCATCGGGTAATGTTTCTTTTAGCTGTTCAAAATCCAATGAAAGTTCCTCCTTATTGTTTGTTTAAAATAGTTACTGAAAAATCAATGGGTGAATTTGTTTTAAGGCTTTTGGCTTCTAAGATGATTTTTTCAGCCAACAAATCGTTTCCGTTATATACAGGTGTCACGCGATAGCGAACAGTTTCGCCGCGATCAAGAGCTGCCCGAATCTGATTTTCATATTTCGTCATATAAGGAGTGTTGACAGGATTCTGATACAAGGTGGTTAAGTTACGTGGATCATCACCACTGCCTCCCATTTGACGGCCGATTAGGTGGCCACGCGAATGATTAGCTTTTCCTGAAATGAAACCAGCTGGTCGAATATCTTTATTAGCGGAAGTTCCTGTATTGACCATTGCGGGTTTTAATAGCGCATCAGCGCCTGTCGCTCGTTTTAGACGATCTAGAGAATGATAAGTAATCCAGCCGTTTGAGTTATCCTTTAATTCCTCTGCTGAAAATGTGGCTTTACCATTTTCAATGGGTCCGGGATTATCTCCTTTAGGTGCTGGTGTGCTTGAAGGGGTGGTTGTTTGTGGTTGAACATTAAATAAATCTTGTAAAGCATCAGGAACTTTAATGCCAACCGCGCCTAAAATTAAAATGATTAATGCGCCAATCAGCATGATGGTTGAATTAAATGGTGGTTTCTTCTTTCTGTTTGCCATAACGTGCTCCTCTAATTTTATACTTGCAATAGTCCAAATTTAAGTGGACCATCTTTTCTATTATACGTAAATTTGTTAAAAAATCAAAAAGGGCTTTTCTTTGAAAGACTTGTTTTCTCAGATATGTTACTATTTTAATGTAGAAGGGAAGGGATAGTGGATGGTCTATATTGAAGTCAAAAATGAATACAAGCGTTACCAAATGGGAGAGACAACTATTACTGCGAATGACGGCATTTCTTTTGAAGTGGAAAAAGGAGAAGTAGCGGTTATTTTAGGCCCCAGCGGTGCTGGAAAATCAACTGTTTTAAATATTCTTGGTGGAATGGACAGCTGTGATGAAGGGGAAATTATTATTGATGGCACAGATATCGCTCAGTTTTCAGAGAAACAATTAACCACTTATCGACGAAATGATGTCGGGTTTGTTTTCCAATTTTACAATTTAGTCCCAAATTTAACGGCAAAAGAAAATGTCGAATTGGCTTCGCAAATCGTTGCGGATGCGTTGGATTCGACCAATGTTTTACAATCGGTGGGTTTAGGGGAACGTTTAGATAATTTTCCAGCGCAACTTTCTGGTGGTGAACAACAACGAGTAACCATCGCCCGTGCGATTGCTAAAAAGCCCAAGTTACTTTTATGTGATGAACCGACAGGAGCGCTGGATTATGAAACAGGGAAACAAATTTTAACCATTTTGCAAAATACTGCACGTGAAACAGGAACGACCGTTTTAATTATTACCCACAATTCAGCCATTGCAGAAATGGCCGATCGGGTAATTCGAATTAATGATGCGAAAGTTCGCGAAATGACTGTGAATGATCAGCCTAAATTGGTTGCTGAAATTGAATGGTAGGTGCCTAAAATGAAGAAAACAGCGCTAATTAAAACAAGCTTACGTGAAATTAGACAATCTACTACACGGTTTTTATCGATTATGGGGATTATTTTCCTTGGTGTAATGGTCTTTGTTGGTTTGAAAGCTACTGGACCAGATATGATTAAAACCGCGAATAATTATTACCAGAAAGAGCAGCTTCCAGATGCGCGAATAATTTCTGCAATGGGACTGGAAAAGAAAGATTTAACAACACTACAGTCTTTAAAAGATGTCGAAACAGTTGTGCCGCGGTATACAATAGATGCCACGATTGGGCCGCAAAATAATGCAGTAAAATTGTTTGGCTATCGAAAAAATCAAGCAGGATCGGTTAACTATCAAGTAGTTGACGGTCGGTTACCTAAACAAACAAATGAAATTGCATTAGATACATTAGCGAAAACTAGATATGACTATAAAATGGGTGATAAAATCACTTTAAACGATGCAGCGATTAAAGAAAAAGGGCTGACGCAAACCCATTTTACTGTTGTTGGATTTATCAATTCACCAGAATATATTGATAATACATCCAGGGGAACCACAACGGTCGGGTCTGGAACGTTAAACTTTTTTGGCGTGGTTTCGGAAAAAGCCTTTGACAGTCAACGGTATTCAGAATTGCTAATCTCATTTCGTTCATTAAAACATCAAAATACGTATTCCTCTGATTATGAAAAGAAAAGAGAGCAGGCCTTAAATCAGGTAAAAGAGGCACTGAAAAATCGGCCAGAAGAACAGGTTGCGGCTCTGCGTGATTCGGCTCAGCCGGACATTAACCAAGGTCGGCAAGCGCTGGAAACGGGAAAACAAGCACTTGCGCAGTTGGAGCAACAGCCAGGAATTCCAGCTGAGATGCTTGAAAAGCAAAAAAACGAATTGGCTAAACAAGAACAACTGTTGGCTGAAAAAGAAACAGAGCTAGCCAATTTGAAAGCCCCAACGTATTATTATTTTACTAGGGAAGACAATCCAGGATTTTCTGAATATCAAGATAACGCTGGTCGGATTTCTTCTTTAGCCACGCTGTTCCCGTTGTTCTTTTTCCTAATTGCGGCATTAGTCAGCTTAACTACCATGACACGTATGGTGGAAGAAAAAAGAATGGAAATTGGTAGTTTGAAAGCTTTAGGTTATCGTAATCGTGAAATTGCTTCGATTTTTATTACCTATGCAACGGTTGCCAGCTTAACAGGTGCATTATTAGGATTGGCAGTTGGCTATTATCTATTCCCTAAAATAATTTTTGATGCCTACGGTCAAATGTACAATATTCCTGATTTAGTTACACCGTGGTACTTAAACTACAGTTTATGGGGCATCATTGTAGCCTTAGCTTGTACTGTGGGAGCGGCCTTAGTGACATTAAGAATCGATTTATTAAGTACCCCAGCTACCTTGCTAAGACCCAAAGCGCCGAAAGCAGGCCAACGGATTTTATTAGAACGAATCCGCCCTTTATGGCAACGCATGAGCTTTATTCAAAAAGTGACCGCTAGAAATCTGTTCCGCTATAAACGACGGATGCTGATGACCGTTATCGGAATAGCTGGTTGTATGGGGCTGTTAATTGTTGGTTTTGGTTTACGCGATTCAATTGTGGATGTCGCTACAATTCAATTTAATAAAATCTGGCATTACCAAGCAGTCGTGACTTTTAAAGAGCAAACAACAGCTGAAGAGACAAAAGAGTATCAAGAAACGTTGCGCAAACTGGATGGTTTGAATAAAACAATTCCGTTATATTCAGAAATCTTTAAAACGAAGGGCAAAGGCGCACCAACTCAAAATATTACTCTTTATGTGCCACAAGATCCTTCGAAAATGGCTGATTTTCAGTTATTTAATGATCGAGTCACTGGAGAAAAATATTCCCTCAACGATGACGGTGTAATCATTAATCAAAAATTAGCTAAATTATTTGGCTATAAAGTCGGAGATCAATTAAATTTAGAAAATAGTGATAATCAAACCTATCACGTGAAAATTGCCGCGATTGCAGAGAACTACACGGGTCATTTTGTCTATATGACGCCGAAACTCTACCAGACGATGACGAAACAGAAGCCGGAGTATAATACAGAATTCCTACTTTTTGACAAAAAGTTATCCTCAAAACAAGAAACCTCAATCGGAGAGGCGTTGACAAAACAGCCGAAAGTGTTGAACATTACGTTTTTAACTGCGATGAAAGGTTCGTTTGATGATATGCTGAAAAGCCTTGATATTGTCATTTGGGTACTAATTGCTGTTTCTGGTTCTTTAGCGTTAATTGTGTTATATAATTTAACCAACATTAATGTTTCTGAACGGATTCGAGAACTTTCCACGATTAAGGTTTTAGGATTTTACGATCGTGAAGTCACTACCTATGTTTACCGTGAAAACATTATTTTAACGTTCATTGGTATTATTGTTGGCTGCTTCTTTGGGAAAATTTTGCATCAGTATATTTTAGCAACCGTTGAAGTTGATTTAATTATGTTTTCGCCAATTATTCATTGGCCAAGTTATCTGTATTCCGCAGTCATCACCATGTGTTTCACGTTGTTTGTGATGGTCATTATGCATCGGAAATTGAAGAAAATCAATATGATTGAAGCGTTAAAATCAAATGAATAGCACATTTTAAAAAACGAGGAGTCCGTAGAAGTTCGATAATTCTAGGGCTGCTCGTTTATTGCTGCTTCTTTTATTAAGAAAAAATAGGTCTTAAGATGTATCTTTTGAGATTTATTTGGAAATTACTACTCTTTTTATTTAAAAATTGGTACACTATTACTAGGTTATAGCACAGAAAGGAGTGTGGGAAAAGTGTTAGAAGGTCTACCATTGGAAACGGTTTATTTTTATGCATTAGTGGGGAGCGCGGTCCTCGCTTTTTTACTAATTATTTTTGGGGATGTTTTTAATTTTGATGGACCGGTGGACCCAATGCTGATTATTCCATGGATTGCTTTTACCTCGCTGTTTGGGTACCTTGGGGAAGAATTAACAGCGGTGAATAGTTGGCTTATTTTAATTGTCAGTGGTATTCTTTCAACCATTATTGTTTTCTTCCTAAATTTTTATGTGTTGGTCCCTTTGAAAAATTCGGAGGCCACAATTTCTATTTCGGAAAAAGACATGGAGGGTCGTGTTGCTACTGTGATTACCCCAATTCCTGTCCGGGGAATGGGCGAGATTCAATTGAAGAGTGTCACAGGTTCGTTAAGTCGACCAGCAGCATTTTATGTGCCACAAGAAGTGGCTGCGCCAAGAGGTAGTGAGGTATTGATTATTGAATTGAAAGAACGGGTTTGTTATGTCATTCCTTACGAAGGCAGTCTAAAAATATAGAGTAGGAGAGAAGAAAATGGGGATTTTGTTACCGATTATTATTGCAGTTTTAGTATTATTAATGTTATTAATTGTGTTTGTTTCTAAATATCAGACCGCCAAACCTGATGAAGCGTTAATTATCAGCGGGAGCTATCTAGGCTCTAAAAATGTTCATGTAGACGAAGGTGGCAACAAAATTAAAATCGTTCGTGGCGGTGGTGCGTTTGTCTTACCAGTGTTCCAACGTTCAAATCGAATTAGTTTGCTTTCAAGTAAATTAGATGTTTCCACACCAGAAGTGTACACAGAACAAGGGGTTCCTGTGATGTGTGATGGGACATCAATCATTAAAATTGGTTCGTCAGTTGAAGAAATTGCGACAGCAGCGGAACAATTTTTAGGAAAAACAACGGAAGAATTAGAAAATGAAGCACGTGAAGTATTAGAAGGACATTTACGTTCGATTTTAGGTTCAATGACAGTGGAAGAAATTTACCAAAATCGTGATAAATTTAGCCAAAGTGTACAAGAAGTTGCCAGTGTTGACTTAGCTAAAATGGGCTTAGTTATTGTGTCGTTCACAATTAAAGAAGTTCGTGATAAAAATGGATACTTGGATTCATTAGGGAAACCAAGAATCGCTCAAGTTAAACGTGATGCAGATATTGCTGAAGCAGAAGCTTTGAAAGAAACTCGCATCAAAAAAGCGGAAGCAGAAAAAGAATCACAACAAGCGGAATTGCAACGTCAAACAGAAATTGCAGAAGCTTCAAAAGAAAAAGAATTGAAATTAGCGTTATACAAACAAGAACAAGACATTGCCAAAGCCAAAGCAGACCAAGCCTATAACTTGGAAAGCGCGCGTGCACAACAACACGTGGTGGAACAAGAAATGGAAGTCAAAGTCGTTGAACGTCAAAAACAAATTGAGTTAGAAGAAAAAGAAATTACGCGTCGTGAAAAACAATACGACTCAGAAGTGAAGAAAAAAGCCGATGCAGATCGTTATGCACGCGAACAAGAAGCTCTTGCTCAAAAAGCACGCGAAGTGGCAGAAGCCGAAGCAGAACGTTTCAAAGTTGAAGCATTAGCCGAAGCGGAAGCCAACAAAACGCGTTTAACAGGTCAAGCGCAAGCCGAAGCTATTTTAGCTCGTGGTGCAGCAGAAGCCGAAGCCAAACAAAAGATTGCTGATGCCTTTAAAGAATATGGTGAAGCAGCTGTGTTAAGTATGGTGATGGAAATGTTACCACAATTAATGAAAGAAGCAGCACAACCATTGGGCAACATTGACAAGATTTCAGTGGTAGATACAGGCGCAGGTGGCGAAAATTCTGGCGCCAACCGTATTACCAATTATGCAACAAACTTGTTGGCTGGTACACAAGAAACACTAAAAGAAACAACGGGCCTCGACGTGAAAGAGCTAATTGAAAACTTTTCTAAAAAAGGTACCTCAAATAGCGTGAACTATCATGCAACAGAAGGTTCAGAAAAAGAATAGAAATCAGCCTTTAAGGAGTAGCGAATCGCATTTCGTTACTCCTTAATGCTGCATTGAAACGATAAACAAACAATCTGACAGAGAAATAGCGGGTGCTTGTTTTGTTTCAAAGATTCTGATAACATAGAGTTCTTGGAGGGATAGAGATGTCAAAAAAGAATAAAGATATTGAAGTACGTGTTGAAGAAGAAAAAGCCCAATACAATGGAGCAAATGTTTTAATGAACAAATTATTTATTGGTAAAAAAGAAATCGGTCGTGTCATTCCGCAAAATGATAAAAAATTCATCATTGAAATTGATGGCAAGCAAGAAGGTACAGCAAAAAATCTGGACGAAGCCTTTGAAACAATTATTCGTCAATGGAATTTAAGTGAATAAAAAATAAATAACAATTTTTTTTAAAAAAGGGTTGCTTTTTTCTGGAAAAGATTGTATTATAACTAAGTCAGGTCGTTACAGCGACAATGACTTTTTGGAGGAATAGCGAAGTGGCTAAACGCGACGGACTGTAAATCCGTTCCTTAGGGTTCAGTGGTTCGAATCCACTTTCCTCCATTTTCTTTTTGGGGTATAGCCAAGCGGTAAGGCAACGGACTTTGACTCCGTCATGCGTTGGTTCGAATCCAGCTACCCCAGTTTTCAGAACATTTCTGGTAGAGAGATGTTCTTTTTTTGTATAATTATATAACAAAAATGAGGTAAGATTTTCCTCATGTACAGGCTAGAAAAGTTTTCATTTATATAAGAATATGCTAAAGTATAAAGAAAGAATAGTCTGGAGTTGATAAGAATGAACTTTAAAGAAAAAATTACAGAAATGGTTGAAAATGTTTACGATTTAGCACGCGATGGTAAGTATGATGTCAAAGTTGACTTAATTCCTCGTAAAAAAGGCAACATCAAAAGTGGTGTTAAAGTCACTTCTTCAAGAAATACAGCCCACAATATCAAATGGCGTTCAAAAAACTAATTCGTCTTTAACAGAAACACCGGAGCAGACAAAATTATTGTCTACTCCGGTGTTTTTATTAATGACTTTAGTCAGTCGAAATCTCTAAAGAGATTTCGACAAAAAAACCACGCGTACTGCGCGTGGAGGCCAGAGCTTTAGCGATAAAAACTCCTTTCGATATAATAGATAAAGGCTACCAACCGTTATCAAATCGAAAGGAGTTTTTGAATGTCGAACGACGATAAAAGTTTAGCACATACTCGTTGGAATTGTAAGTATCATCTTGTGTTTACACCAAAATATAGAAGAAAAGTAATCTATGGTCAATTGAGGCGAGATATAGGGAAAATACTAAGGAAATTGTGTGAGATGAAAGAAGTCGAAATCATTGAAGCGCATGCAATGCCCGACCATATCCATATGTTGGTAAGAATTCCGCCGAAGTTGAGTGTATCAGGTTTTATGGGTTTCTTAAAAGGAAGAAGTGCAGTAATCATTCATGAACGTCATGCGAATTTAAAATACAATTATGGAAATCGATCCTTTTGGTCAAAAGGCTATTATGTGAGCACTGTAGGATTGAACCAAAAAACGATAGCTAAGTATATACGAGAACAAGAAGCAGAAGATCGAGTAAGGGATAGTATAAACAAAAGAGAGTATAAAGATCCATTTAGGAAGTAACAACTAGATAAGAATAGAATGGTAGCGGTTGGCAGTCTCTAAAAAAAGCTCCCTTAAAGGGAGCAGCAGGTAGCGAGCCCTTCTAGGGCTATTAAAAAGCCACCCGCTATGCGGGTGGATATTTACTTTTCTAATTCGATGCCTAAGACAGTTAAATGCCCATTACCGACTAATTTGATAACTAATTGGGCTAAGTGGTTGGGTGTCATATCCGTCTCGCTAGTAATCCACCAATGAAGGGTACCGATGAAGATAGAGGTCATGTATTCAATAACAAAATCTATCGGTACGTCAATATCATTTTCGGTAATACGCAACTGCGAAAAAATCGTCGCATATTTTTCTTCGATAATTTCAGCTAAGCGTTTTCGAAAGTGTTCGTTGAAATTATTGTCCATGATAGTTAAGAAGAAAGATTTGTTCTCTTGAATGTTAATGTAGAGCTGCGTCAGAAGTTCTTCAATGTGCTTCACGCGGACACGGTTGCCATTAACCAGTTGTTGCGAATCAAGAATAGCGGTGAAAGCACTAAGCGTAAAGGTGAAGATTGCATCATATAAATGCTGTTTGTCTTTAAAATGAGCATAAAAAGTCGCACGATTAATCATAGCTTCATCAGCAATATCTTGAATCGTCACCGCTTCGTAGCCTTTCGTTTCTACAAGTTTAAAAAAAGCTTCAATAATCATTTTTCTGGTTCGTTGTACTCTAAGGTCTGTTTTCTTTGCCATCATAAATTCCTTTCGAGATAGTCAACATTCGCGGAAACTTTGTTGTTTATCTCACAAAATAGGGTAAATTGCTTGTTGCAAATCATTTAGAACCTTTCTAAAATAGGTATATCTATTATAACAAACAGTTTGTATAATAATCAACAAACTGTTGAAAAATGAAGGGGTATTTTAATTGATGGTTATGAGAGCAGGGATTGATGTTGGGTCAACGACAGTAAAATTAGTATTTTTAAATAAGCAAAATCAGCCTATTTTTACAAAATATGAACGCCATTTTTCAGATGTCAAAGCAGCAACGGAACGCATTTTAAAAGAAGGGCTAGCAAGGATCGGTGCAGACCAACCTGTGACAATGAGCATAACTGGCTCTGGTGGTATGGGGCTGGCTGAGGTATTAGGGATTCCCTTTGTTCAAGAGGTTATCGCGTGTACACGAACTGTTGAAACAATAATCCCAGAAACGGATGTTGCTATTGAACTTGGCGGAGAAGATGCAAAAATCACTTTTTTTGATGGTGCTTTAGAGCAACGAATGAATGGTAGTTGTGCAGGTGGGACAGGCGCCTTCATCGATCAAATGGCTGTTTTACTTAAAACGGATGCCAATGGAGTGAATGAATTGGCGAAGAATTATCAAACTATTTATCCGATTGCTTCCCGCTGTGGGGTTTTTGCCAAAACAGATGTTCAACCTTTAATCAATGAAGGAGCAGCGAAAGAAGATATCGCGGCGAGTATTTTTCAAGCGGTAGTTAATCAAACAATCGCTGGGTTAGCTGCTGGTCGCAAAATTAAAGGTAAAGTAGCGTTTTTAGGGGGACCTTTATTTTTCATGTCAGAATTGAGAAAACGGTTTGTTGAAACCTTAGCAATTCAGCCAGAAGATGTTATTTTTCCAGAACAACCGCAACTGTTTGTAGCAATGGGAGCAGCACTTTATTCAGAAGATGCAGGCGAATGTACATTGGAAGAATTAATTCAGCGCTTAGTGAACAGCCAGGCTACTGATTTACAGCCGAGCGACACGTTACCACCGTTATTTAACAGCGCAGAAGATTTAGCAGATTTTCGAGAAAGACACGCGCAAGCCCAAGCAACGGAGAAACCTTTATCTCAACATACTGGCGTGACCTTTTTAGGGATTGATGCAGGCTCCACAACGACAAAAGTCACATTGATTGATGAAGATGGTCATTTGTTGTTTTCTTTTTATGGTAATAACCAAGGGCAACCTTTAGAAACCACCATGACAGTACTGAAATCACTTTATCAACAACTGCCTGAAGAAGTTTTTATCGGAAAAGCGGCTGTTACAGGATATGGAGAACAGCTAATAAAAAATGCGTTAAAAGTCGATATTGGTGAAGTTGAAACGATGGCCCATTACAAAGCAGCCAACCATTTTCAGCCAGGTGTGGATTTTATTTTGGATATCGGAGGACAAGATATGAAAGCGATGACCATTAAAAATGGCGTGCTTTCCTCCATTCAATTAAATGAGGCTTGTTCTTCTGGGTGCGGTTCTTTTATTGAAACCTTTGCGCAATCCTTAAACTATAACGTGAAGGATTTTGCTTTGGCGGCTTTAGAATCGCAAGCGCCGGTTGATTTAGGTTCTCGGTGTACTGTTTTTATGAACTCAAAAGTGAAACAGGTTCAAAAAGAAGGGGCCTCTGTCGGCGATATTTCTGCTGGACTATCTTATTCAGTCATCAAAAATGCCATTTATAAAGTTATTAAGGTTTGCCGACCTGAAGAGTTGGGAGAAAAGATTGTCTGCCAGGGAGGAACATTTTACAATGAAGCGGTCTTGAGAGCTTTTGAAAAAATTAGCGGTCGTGAAGTGGTTCGTCCTTCTATTGCTGGTTTGATGGGGGCCTATGGGGCAGCGCTGATTGCTTTGGACGCTTATGAAATTGGGGAAGAAACCACGCTTCTTTCTTTAGAAGAGTTAGCGGCATTTACCTCTGAAAAGGAATTTACTCATTGCGGCTTGTGTGAAAACAATTGTCAATTAACGGTCACAGTGTTTTCAGATGGGCGCCAATTTATTACGGGAAATCGCTGTGAACGTGGTGCACGAATTAAAATTAAACGAGAAGAACGCAAAGTAAATTTGGTTGATTATAAGTACCGCAAGTTATTTAAGTACCGACCTTTGCGGGAAAATAAAGCGTTTCGTGGGCGCTTGGGTATCCCTAGAGTCCTAAACATGTATGAAAATTATCCTTTGTGGCATACATTTTTTACTGACTTAGGCTTTCGGGTCGAATTATCGCCACGTTCTAATAAACAAATCTATGAACAAGGCCTTGAAACGATTCCCAGTGATACGGTTTGTTACCCAGCGAAAATGGCACATGGACATATTCAAGCATTAATTGATGCGCAAGTGCCAATTATCTTTTATCCTGGTGTTGTTTTTGAACAGCAAGAAACATTGGAAGCGGATAATCATTTTAATTGTCCAATTGTGCAAAGCTACCCAGATGTCATTCGAAATAATGTGGATGCCATCAGAGAGGGCCAAGTGGATTATCGAAATCCCTATCTTAATCTAGCGAATGAAGCTGCAGTTGCCAAAGTTTTAGCTGAAAATTTTGCTGATTTAGGGATTTCCTTAGAAGAAATTCAAACAGCGCTGCATCATGGTTATCAAGAATTAGCAGCTTTTAAAAAAGAAATTCAAGAAAAAGGCGAAGAAACGTTAGCCATGTTAACTGAAAAAGGCCAGAGAGGGATTGTCTTATCGGGGCGACCGTATCACTTGGATCCAGAGATTAATCACGGCATTGCCGAAGTCATTACACAGGAAGGATTCCATGTCTTGACAGAAGACAGTATCTCGCATCTTGGAGACGTGCAGAATTTACGTGTGGTGAATCAATGGGTCTATCATTCTCGCTTATATGCGGCGGCTAAAGTAGTGGCTAAGACGAAAAATTTAGAACTTGTCCAACTGAATTCCTTTGGTTGCGGCTTAGATGCTGTGACAACCGATCAAGTAGAAGAAATCATGGATCGGTCTGGCAAAATTTATACAGTCCTCAAAATCGACGAAGGCGCGAATTTGGGCGCAATTCGTATTCGGTTGCGCTCCTTGAAAGCGGCTGTCAATGAGCGGGAGAAGCAACAGTTTGTTCCGCATATGCAAATGGAAGAGCCGAAGAAAATTGTGTTTACAAAACAAATGAAAAAAACACATACTTTACTGTTACCAATGCTTAGCCCGATTCATCAATCTGGATTAGTCGATGTAGCATTACAAGCTTCTGGCTATCATGTCGTCTGTTTGCCTGCGCAAGACAAAGAAGCTGTGAATGTCGGGTTAAAATATGTCAATAATGATGCGTGTTACCCAGCAATTATTTCCATCGGACAACTAGTTGAAGCTTTGGAAAGTGGTCAATATGATTTGGATAATGTCAGTGTCTTAATGACGCAAACAGGGGGCGGTTGTCGCGCAACGAATTACATCCCCTTATTACGAAAAGCCTTAAATGATGCTGGTTTTTCTCAAGTTCCTGTAGTTTCAGTTTCGATGGGCAATAAAGGAGTCGAATCCAATCCAGGATTTAAATTTACGTTGCCAATGATCAAACGCTTAGTAGTTGCCTTTTTATATGGTGACTTATTCGAACGAGTAGTTTATCGAACAAGACCTTATGAAACAGAAAAAGGAATGGTGGATCAACTGCACCAAGATTGGTTAAAAAGAGTGGAAGCCAATGTCCGGAATGGTTCGCTGACACAATTTAATCACTTCATGAAAAAAATTATTCGGACGTTTGATGAAATTCCTTTACAAGAGATAAAAAAACCAAAAGTCGGTGTGGTCGGGGAAATTTTAGTGAAATATTCGCCGACAGCGAATAATGATATTGTGCGTTTGCTAGAAGAAGAAGGTGCTGAAGCAGTTGTACCAGATATTGTTGGCTTTATGAACTATTCTTTGTACAATCAAATTTGGAAATACGAAAATATGGGCATGTCAAAACAAAACAAACGTTTAGCAGAATTTGCGATAAAAATCATTGAATTGGTAGAAAAACCAATGGATAAGGCATTGAGAAAGTCGATCCGTTTTGATGGCATTCATTCCATTTATGATATGGCAGCAGATGCAAGTAAAATTTTATCAATTGGCAATCATACGGGTGAAGGTTGGTTTTTAACAGCTGAAATGATTGAGCTCTTAAAACACGAGGTGAATAACATCGTTTGTATGCAGCCGTTTGGATGTTTACCAAACCATATTGTTGGAAAAGGGGTCGTGAAAGAGCTACGACGTCAATATCCGAAAGCAAATATTGCGGCGGTGGATTATGATCCAGGGGTATCTTTGGTCAATCAGTTGAACCGAATCCGTTTGATGATGGCCACAGCGAACAAGTTGTTGAAAGAAGAAAATGTAAAAAGATAATAACTAATAGCAATTCGTTTAAAAACATTTGACTTGGTCACTTTTTACTGACTAAGCCAAATGTTTTTGTTATAAAAAGAAAGCATGCAACTAGACCAACTTTGATAAAAATTCCAATTCCTCTTTTATTTATCATTTTTTGGTTGTTTACACGGTCTATACCAGTTATAATAGAAGAGGAGATGAATGAAGAGGAGGAAGCGTAAATGGTTCAAAATATACCAATTTATATTCAAATTCACGATAAAATCAAAGAAGATATTGAAAAAGGTGTCTGGAGTATCGGGGATCGTTTGCCCTCTGAGCGAGAATTAGCTTTGAAATTTGACGTTAGTCGAATGACCTTACGCCAAGCCATTCAGACTTTAGCGGACGAAGGAATTTTAGAACGAAAAATTGGTTCAGGAACGTATGTAGCACGTAAGAAAGTTCAAGAAACAATGACAGGTACCACTAGTTTTACAGAAATTACCTTGTCTCAAAATCGCGTACCTTCTAGTCGGACGGTGTCTTATTTTGTAGCGAAACCTAGTTCTAGTGAGATGGAAAAATTACAACTAGGTCCAGAAGATTCAATTTTACGAATGGAAAGAATTCGTTTTGCGGATGACATTCCGATTTGTTTTGAGGTGGCGAGCATTCCTTATTCATTGGTCTCGCAATATGGCAAATCTGAAATTACGAACTCCTTTTATAAAACACTTGAAGCCAAATCTGGCCACAAAATTGGCCATTCTAACCAAACAATCTCTGCTGTTCAAGCATCGGAGCAGATTGCAGAATATTTAGAGATTAAACGAGGCGATGCGATTCTGCGTGTGCGCCAAGTATCCTATTTTGAAAACGGACTACCTTTTGAATATGTTCGTACGCAGTATGCAGGAAGTCGATTTGAGTTTTATTTAGAGAAGTAGAGAAAATGAATGAATAAAAGATAGGAAAACTTATCACATTGATAAGTTTTCCTATCTTTTAATTTTTTTTGCTAAAGAAATAAATTGTTTTTTTAATAAAATGCATATTTACTTATTAATTTATCTGACGTTAAAAAATAACGATTCAATGGAATTTGTTTATTTTTTAAAATTTTATTTAAATATTTTTTGAATAATTTTTATTTATCAGTTATTTTTGTTTTTATTTTAATAAATATTGATTTTGGTGGTTTTGTAATGTTGTTTTTAAGAGTTTTTATTTGTTTATTTTATTGTTATAATTATTTTTATGCGAATACGTATATTTTTAAATAGTTGTTGACTATATTTTTTATATATAGTTATAATATTTGTAACAGGTAATAAAACTATAAAAAATGTGGAGGGATTACTTATGGCAGGATCAATTGCTGTAACACCAGAACAACTGAAATCACAAGCGAAAGTATATTCGCAAGCATCGTCTCAAATTCAAGATGCAATTCGTAAAGTGAATTCAATGAACCAACAAATTTCACAACAATGGAAAGGGCAAGCATTTCAAGCGTATCTGGAACAGTATAATCAATTGGAAGGTAATGTCAAACAGATGGAAGAATTATTGATTAGTATTAATCAACAATTAAACAAATATGCAGATACTGTCGCAGAACGTGATCGTCAAGATGCAGGATCATTTGGCTTTTAATTGATCAAAGATTGAAGCGCTAGCGCAATGAATTGCACTAGCGCTTTTTCTAAAGGAGAGAAGATAATGGAAGGGAAAATAAAAAAAGGTATCCCTTTTGCCTTAGCAATTGGAGCAACTTTCTTGTTATTACTTTTTTTCATTCATTTAGGGTTTAAAGATGAGAACGTGACTCGAAGTAGCAAAGATCAGACAACAAAGATGCAGTACGCATTAGTTAATGAAGATAAAGGCGCAAGTTTTGAAGGAAAACGTTATGCATTAGGTTCTGATTTTGTCACATTAATTAACAAAGATACAGCTAATCGATGGGAAACAACGACTCGGAATATCGCAACATCTGGGGTTGAAAATGGACAATTCGATGCCCAAATTATTATTCCGCAAGATTTTTCGGAGAAATTATTGTCACTACAAGCTGTTAGTCCAGAGCAGGCTTCTGTTGAATACCAAGTGCGAGACGGACAAAATGAATTGACCAATCAAGCAATTCAAGACAAAGTAAATACTATTTTGAAAGATTTTAACCAACGCGTAATTCAGATGTATTTTTCCAGTATTGTTGGAAATTTAGTTATCGCACAACAAAACGTTAATCAAATTACTGATATGCAGTTGCTGTATCAAAATCAATTAGAAGAAACAATTCAGCAACCATTTAAAGAAATTCCCATGAATTATACGACAGTATTAAGTACGGCTAGTATTTTAGATGAGGACAATAAATTATTTACAACCGAGCAAGAAGCGTTTGTAAAATCAGTACAAACCTTATTAGAAAGCAATAATCAGAGCTTAGAATCAACCAGTAAGACAACGGAAGATACGAAAAAATCAGTGGGCGAGTATTCGAAAGAAGCAAATGAAAAAATAAAAAAATCAATTGCACAATTTAATGAACAGTTTGAGAGACAAAAACAAGAATTGACTAATCAATGGGAAAGTGACACGACAGTATACAAACAACAATTCGATCAACTAAATGGAATGGTAATCAATCAGTTTAGCTCCTTCTATACACCAAGTGAACAAGGAAGCTCAGGGATTTATGCTGACTTTTTATCAGAATCTAAATTATTTCAAGAAACACAGAGCAATCGCATTGGCGAACTACAAAAAGAAATCGCAGAACTACATATGCAAGTAGAACAATTAACTGCGTTAAAAAAGCAAATTGCGGCTACATATTATAATGATCTTGAAGCAACACCTGAGATAGCAACAGACACTCAAATTAAGCAAGCGATTATTCAGTTAATTACGAACGAAAAAGAAAATATACCTAACTTAGATAAAAATTATCAGGAAAGATTGGAAGAATCACTAAGTGAAATTTCTTTTGTAAGTTTAGAAAGTCTCGTTAGTGAATTAGAAATGAATAATAGGATTTCAGTAGAACAAGGCAATCTTTTCCGTGATGAGTTACAAATTATTCAGCGATATGCAGAACAACATGAACTTGATTTCACCAATTCAAGCCGCTTTATGTATTTGGAACCTAAACAATTTCATGAAGATACTATAGCGATTCCACAAGAAAAAGTAACTTTTTCACTAGCGACAAATCAAGAGTCGGTTATTTCATTACGACAAACCAATACACAAAATGGCGAATTGTCATTTCTTTTAGATGATTTAAAAGTTCAAACAATTAAAATATCTTTGAATCAGCAGTTAGCAGGTGCAGGTTACAGCATTGATATTTCAGCAATTACCCCGACACAGCTAACAATTACCAAACCAGTGAAAATACAAGCTGAGATTCCTGAGAATGATGAAGTGAACGAAGAAAATATGCAAGAAGAGTTGGCAGAAGAATCCGAAGAAGAATCTGAAAAAGTAACTGAGCCAGCAAATGATTTGCCCCCACTTCCAGAAAAACTTTCTTTAACAATTGACTTACCAATGGCTTGGCAACTGACACCAGAACAACAAAAAACAGCATTTAATCAGATCAATTATTCTTGGTGGGTAAATAATGAGCTTCAAAATGCACGTTCGTTTGCTGTGTATATTGCAATGGACCAACCATTAGTAACCGATATTCCTGAAATTATGAAGCAATTTCAACTTTTAGATACTGTATCACAACAAATTGTGACTTTATATGGTACGCCTAATCAAAGTCTATCTATTCAAGAGTATGCAGCAATGTTAACCGCTCCTGAAAATCAGGATAAAACAATTGAAGAGTTAGCGGGTGAGACATCCATTTATTGGATGTACGACAATATCACTGAAAACGAGCAAACCATGATGATTACAGATAAATTATTAGACGAATATAAAAAAACAGGAAATCAATTATATCGAGAAACAGATGAACAAATTAATCAATTAAAACAATTAATTGGTACTGAGACAGATCAAAATACAGACGGACGACCTACAACACTTTACGGAACATTAAATTTAATGACAGTCCCTGAAAAATTGTTACGAGAAGCGGAGAAATTAAATACATGGTTTGATGAAGCAACAAAACAAGTCAATGCGACATATGCTACTTGGCAAGAAGCTGGAAAAGTGGGAGCTACTTCTGTAATTGATGAAAGAAATCCACATCCAGAAGAAAATCAAACCACCACTTTAGATGTAGAAACAGAAAATTTAGTTAAAATGATGCAAACGTTAATGCAAACAACGAAAGAAACTAGTCTAACAACAGCTGATTCAGCAGCCAAAGTCAAAGATGTTGCCCCGACTATCAAAGAGTTGAAAGCCTCAACAACCAAAGTTCAAGATCATGCGCAAAATATCTTAGCAAACTTAAATGATTCAATTGATGAGTCAAAGAAAACAACCAAAGAAAATGAAGAGTATGCCAAAACATTTGAAAAAGTATTGGCTAATACAAGAGACGGCGGTGCTGATAATCCACGGGTATTTAGTTTCCTTGCGAGCCCAATTCAAGGAGAAGGAATCTTTGGCGAAACACGACAAGTCTCTTTAATTCCCTATTACGCTACCTTGATTGTTAGTATTTTAACATTCGTTATTGCGCTAACTTTCCAAGGCTTTATGAAGAAAAGAACAGTTACTGTAGCGGATGCGTTAGTTGAACCAACCAGAGTTTGGCAAAATATACCAAATCTATTATTACTCTTGATTACGGTTATTTTGTTTGGGAGTGTCTTTTCACTTCTACTGGTGTTCAATGTATCTCAAATAAATCGATTCGCTTGGTTTAGCTATAGTTTCTTAGTATTTGCTAGCGGTGCACTTTTGGTTTGTGCTTGTTTGCGCCAATTTAAAAAACTTACTTTATATGTTTATGGAGCTATGCTGGGGTTATTTTTCATGTTGACACCTTTATTAGGCATTGCAACAAAGGTAGGCTCATTAAGCAATTGGCTCTATCGTTTATCGCCGCTTCAAAATATCCAAAATGGCTTTACTGCTTTAGTAAATGGGATACAAATTAGTTGGGTTAGTTACCTTATTTTAATCGTTTTACTTGTTTTAGGTGTTGTCCTTAACTTGTTTGTACGACCGGAGGAATAGCCATGAGAAAATTAATAAAAATAGTGATTGTTTTAAGTGTTAATATGCTCTATTTGTCATTGTCATCAACAAAAACAAAAGCAGAAGAAGTAGGCGCTTTAAAAATAAATAATCAAGTGATCTACCAAGACAATCAGCAGAAAAAAACGTAGAAGTGAATTTCATTATTCCAGATTTGTTTTTGCCGATAAAAGAAGAGAAAGAAAAAGAAGTCAATCAAAGTAAAGCGAGGGTTGTCAACGAAGCAAAAAATGATGTATTTAGGACAGAACAGAATGCAAAAACATTAGCAGTTGATAAAAAGGTAAGGCCTTTTCTGTTCAAAGAGACGGCAACGGTCACTTCTCCTGAAAGCGTTGAATCTCTTGAGGTTCACCGAGAAATATCCATAAACTTTTGGTTGTACAATGGTATTTTTTTAGGAAGTATAGTTATTTTATTCGTTGGTGTTTTTCTAGGAAACCGTTTTTCATATCATCGTGCACAAAGCGGAAATTAAGGAGTGAAAGAAACATGAACAAAAGAACATCGATTGGTATCGGCTTACATGTGTCGAATCAAATTATTGATTTGCAAATCCCTAATCAGGTATCAGTTGCACGTTTAAAAGAATTGTTACTCGAATCGTTTGAGCTGTTGCCAAACCGTTTGCCAGCATCATTTGAATTGGTTGTTTTGAATAAACCAATTCATTTAGCTGATAATCAATTAATTGCAGATTATCCATTAGGGAATGGCGACCAACTAGTAGTAAAAGAAATTATAAAGGAGACACATGGATGAGCGAGTTAAAGGATATTTCAGAGACAATCACGTTAGAAGCAGCAAAAGAATATGTTCAAGTGACATTACAAGCAAATCAATATCAGTTAGAAAGACTAGAACAGTTTCAACAATTTTTAAAATCAAGTCGTGGATTTTTATCGGGAAAAATAATACAAGCAACGGAAGAAGCGTTAGTGATTCAATACCATAAGGATCAATATATGCAATCCATTTTACAAGCGATAAAAAAAATGGATCAATATGAGCGATTATTGTTAGCGCAAAGAGTTCATTATTTGGTTGATTTCTTAGGTACGCCGGTCCAACCCTTTATTCATCCAGAAAACATCTATATCTTGGGAGAAGAATTATTAATTGCTCATCGTGGTTTTATGCAGGTCATTGTGCCTTATTCAGCAGATGAAAGAGAATTTTTTAAACAATATCGAGCACTGATTTTAGCAATCTTACATCCAAAGTATGAGTATGAACAATTGATTCAAGGGAATGGCACCCTGAAAGATACGCTATCTAAACAATTACAAGAGGCGAAAACAATCAATGAAATTGAGCAAATTATTGGTGAACAAGTCATTCGTCAAAAAGCCAAGCGTGAAGCAGAAACCAAATTAGTGAGTAAAAAAAGTTATTTAACCTTTAAATGGGCCAGCTTAGTGTTATTGGCTTTAACGCTACTTTTTGCAACTACAACAGGGATTTATGTCTTAAAAAAATTACCAGCCCAAGAGCGAGTGAGTTTGGCAGAAGCGCAGTATATTTCTAATGACTATGCAAGTGTTACGAAAACATTAAAAGAAGATACACCAGAAGAATTGCCGATAGGAGCTAAGTATGTTGCTGCTGTTAGTTCTGTCCAACTAGATAATTTATCAAATGAACAAAAAACAGCAATTTTAAATAATTTATCTCAAAAATCTAGTGAAAATACCTTACTTTATTGGATTTATATTGGCAAAGGAGACTTTGAAAAATCATTAGATATTGCCCAAAATTTAGGCGATAACCAATATATATTACATGCCTATACAAAATTATATGATGCAACCAAAGCCAATAACAAAATGAACGGCGAGAAAAAACAAGCATTGTTAACAAAATATGAAGAAGCGATTGATAAATACATGAAAATCTTGGGAGGAAAAACGGATGACAACGAAAATCAGTAAAAAATTGGTCTCTGTGAATGATCAAATTCATACATCTAGCATGATTTATTTTGACATTTTTTATTTTGGTCGCCAACTTCTTCACCGTCAAATTACGGCTAAAAACCCAAGTGTTTCAATCAATCAACAATTATTTTTTTACGAAAATGAAGAATTATTCTGTAATGGTGAAACCTTTGATTCTGCTGAAAATTTTTCTGTTTTTCCCCACGAAGAATTAATTACTGTCACCACCAATAAACCGCAGAAAGATTTTTTAATTGCCTCTGCCAAAAATGCTGCGATTTCATTAGAAACAGATGCCATCATCAATATTACACTAGCACCAGAAACTGGGGAATATACAGCAACGATTTATCCCGGAGAAGATACGATTTACTACAATCATTATTTAGTTGAAAAAGGAAGCTATGCTTTTACAGTCGGTGATCAATTAGTTGTCAATGGCTTAATCATTGAAGTTCGGGAAAAACAATTAAAGTTAACAAGTCTAGGAGCTACATATTCCCTGAATCCTTGGCAAATTGTAGAAGAGGAGGTTATTCCAGAATATCCTGTCGATTTCCCGTCATTTCGACGAAGTCCACGGATTCACTTGAAGGAGCCAAAAAAACAAATAGAAATTGCTGCCCCAAAAGCCAAGCAAACAGAAGGGAAAAATGAACTGTTACGGACGATTGTCCCACCTTTAGGAATGGTCGTTTTGAGTGGCACAACAAGCTTTTTAAGTGGGGGCAATCCAATTATGATGCTTAGTATGGGCGGAGCGAGTTTATTGACGGCTGGCTTTTCAGTCTCTAGTTATTTCACCAATAAAAAAGAAACAAAGCAAAAGAATATCGAACGGAAAAATAGCTACGAACAATATTTAATACAAGAGAAAGCTCGTTTAAGTATACTGCAACAAGAACAAAAAGAGGCCTTGGAATATATGAATCCTGCCATGAACGAATTAGCCTTAATGACAAAAGAGTATCATGCGCGGATATATGAACGCATGATGACTAATGAAGATTTTTTGACAGTTCGCTTAGGGGTTGGTGAAATTTCTTCAAGTTTTACGACAAATTATCAGTCAACGGAAGATGATTCACTAAGTCAAGAAGCTGAAGAACAATTAGTATGGCCATATAAACAATTAGAAAAGGCGCCGATTGTTGTACCACTAATGGGACAAACCTTAGGATTGGCGGGAACACCTGCTGTTTTAAGGACAGCCATTCAAACGTTGTTATTTCAAGTTTCTGTTTTACATTCCTATCGTGACGTAGAGTTTGTTACTTTAGTACCAGAGGAAGATTATCAGAAAGATTGGCATTCTTGGCGTTGGTTGCCACACGTCAAAATCCGCAGCCTGAATTTGCGTGGGATTGTTCACGATCCTCAAACAAGGGATATGGTTTTAAATTCTTTCTATCAAATGATTACGAAACGTCGACAACAAGTGCGCGAAGCCGGCAATGAAAAAGTTCACTTTCAACCACAGTATATTCTGTCGATTTTAGAGGAAAGCTGGTTGTCAGGGCATGGCTTAAATGAATTTTTAGCTGAAGATATGAGTCAATATGGTGTGACAGTTATTTGGGGAAAAGATGCTTTAAATATGTTACCAGAAACGACAACTACACTGATTGAGTATCAAAGTAGTGAAGCGGCGACTTTAATTAATCAAAATAATAAATATGTGAACCAAAACTTCGTTCCTAATCATTTACCGACTGCTTATCCGCTTGCTTATGCGATTCAGCGCTTGGCGAACTTGCAGCATGTGGAAGTGGAGAAGAATGCTATTCCTGAAGCAATTGACTTTTTAGAATTATATGATGTAAAGGAAATAAAGGATTTAAATGTAACAGACCGTTGGAAAAGAGCCGATACTTCTAAGTCTTTAGCAGTTCCTCTTGGCGTTCGTGGCAAAGATGACATTGTTTACTTGAACTTACATGAACGTGCCCATGGTCCGCATGGACTTGTCGCAGGAACGACTGGCTCTGGTAAGTCTGAAATCGTTCAAAGTTATATGTTGTCATTAGCTGTTAATTTTGCTCCAGAAGATGTAGGTTTTTTACCTATTGATTTTAAAGGAGGCGGAATGGCTAACTTATTTGCAAAATTACCTCATTTGTTGGGTTCAATTACTAACTTAGATGGAGCTAGTTCAGCTAGAGCATTACAAAGTATTCGTGCAGAACTACAAAAACGGCAACGAAAATTTGGAGAATACGGGGTTAACCACATCAATGGTTATACGAAATTATATAAACAAGGAAAAGAAATTACTGACCCAGAAGAAAAGAAAAACTATCCAAGTGAGCCCTTACCCCATTTATTTTTAATCAGCGATGAATTTGCTGAATTAAAAGCCAATGAACCAGATTTCATGGCAGAACTTGTCTCTACTGCGCGGATTGGTCGTTCGTTAGGTGTACATTTAATTTTAGCGACACAAAAACCAAGCGGCGTAGTGGATGACCAAATCTGGTCAAACTCACGGTTTAAGCTGGCATTAAAAGTTGCTGACGCCAATGATTCCAATGAGATTATTAAAACCCCAGATGCTGCTAGTATTACTCAACCGGGTCGTGCTTATTTGCAAGTAGGGAATAATGAAATTTACGAATTATTCCAATCTGCTTGGAGTGGTGCTAACTATGATCCATTCGCTACCAAGGAAGAAAAAGTGGATGAAAGGATTTGGTCAATTAATCAATTAGGACAATACGAATTATTAACTGCCGACCTTTCCGAAGAAGAAGAGGTTTCTATTAAAACGGAGGAAGAGTTAACACAATTAGATGCAATTGTTGAAGAAATTGCCAAGCATGCGGAAGAAAGTCAAGCAACTTTACCAGAGAAACCTTGGTTACCTCCATTAGCAACAGAAATTGTTTCACCACTTTTTAAAACGCAATGGCAAGAACAACGAGAACTTTCTGTTCCTTTTGGTTTTATGGATATTCCAGCAAAACAAGAACAAGTCAATTTCAATTTCGATTTGCACGAATTAAATCATACTGCCTTATATGGTTCACCGGGGTTCGGTAAATCAACAGCTTTGCAAACCCTAGTAATGAACTTTGCTCGTAAAAATACACCAGAACAAGTTCAATTTAATTTGTTTGATTTTGGTACAAATGGGTTGTTACCATTGAAAAAATTACCACACGTTGCTGATTTAGTCCGTTTGGAAGAAGAGGAAAAATTGGTTAAATTCTTAAAACGAATTCGTAAAGAAATTCAAGAGCGTAAAGATGCCTTTACTGAATACGGTGTTGCTAGTTTAAATCAATACGAAGAAAAATCAGGACAGAAATTACCAGTGATTGTTACGATTGTAGATGGGTTTGATGCAGTCAAAGAAAGCCCATTAGAAGATCCAATTGAATCTGTTTTAAATCAATTGCTACGAGAAGGAGCAAGTGTTGGCTTGTATACCATTATTACGGTCTTAAGAACAAATAGCTTTAAAATGAGTATGACAAGTAATATCCCAACACATATCGGTTTGTATTTAGTAGAAGAAGATGCGATTCGTGATGTTGTTGGACGAGAAGCTTTGATTCCACAAGAAATTATGGGACGTGCACAAGTGAAATTGGAACAGCCGCAAGAAATTCAAATCTATCTACCAACAGAAGGGGAAAATGATATCGCTCGTTTAAACCGTTTAGAACAAGAAATTGAAAAGATGAACCAAAAATGGGGCGGTGAACGACCACTACCAATTCCAATGTTACCGAAAACAATCGCTATGGCGAATCTATACAATCATCCACACGCTCAACAAATGCTGGAAAATATGGAGTTCCCTATTACCTTTGATAAAGAAACGACTAACATAGTGGGCTTCAAACCAACGGAACATGGTTATTTTGTGATTGGTGATGATACACCACAACAAAATGAATCTGTTGAAAAAGTGATTATCGAAGACATGAAGCATTTTAGAGGGCGTGCCGAACGGATTATCTTTAACCATAGTGACCGTTTTGGCGGTTATGCAGATAGCTTTGATACAGTGATCGCAGGAACTGAATATGGAAGCTTTGTCAATGAATTATTACAGGAAATTGAACAACGACAAATGATTAGTGAGTATGAACCGATGTTGATTTATATTCCCGAAGCGCAACAATTTGTCGAAAAATCCTTTATTAGTGCTGAAAACCTAAATATCCTACTGAAAAAAGGTAGCCAAGTCGCGATGTATTTTATTTTCCAAACCAATCAAAAATTATTGGAAAACAGTTTTAATGATGCCGATAAATTATTACGTGCTAATATCCCAGCGGGTATGGTTGGTACCAGACTCGCAGACCAAAGCTTTGTTAAAACGAAAAGTGATTATAATGAACCTGCCGTGGAATTGGATGAATCTCATTTCTTTGAAGGTCGAACAGCAATGCGGGTGAAGTTAGTAAGTGAATAAAAAGGAGTGGAATTATGAATAATGAATTGTCAAAATTAATTGATATGAAAAAGAGCGAAGAAGAAATTGAAACAAATAATTTTATTATCAAAGATAACATTTTAAGGTTTGATCATCTAACTTTACAATTAAGTAACATTTCCAGAATATATGCTGGAACTAAGCGGATGAGAATTCCTGTGATGGCGATAAGCATTTTTGTTTTAGCTTTTGGAACTATTCGGTTTGAAGGATTACGTTGGATTAGTTTAATTATTATGGGATTGACAGGATTGTATATCTATATGGTTTATCAAAGACATCAAAGTAATAAAGAATATTTAATCTTTCAACTAAATTCTGGAGATAATTACTCCCTTTATTTTCAAGATGCTGAATTTTTAAACAAAGTCCGTAATGCAGTTGAAGCAGCATTCAATCACAAAAATGTGTATTCAGAAATCAATATTGCGGAACAAAAAATTATTCAAGGAAATCACCATGTGATTCATGGCAACCAGGCCAACCTAAACACAGGGATTCAACAAGGCAATACAATGCATTCGAATAATCATGAAGAACATTCGTCAACTACTGTTGGGGATATCACAGATAGTACTATTCATCATTCGACATTTGGCAACCAGAATCATCAAAAAAATGAACAATCTGTTTATGATTGGCCGGTACTTGAAGCTAATTTTAAAGCAGTCATCACTTCATTGAAAAATGAAGACGAAACAAAACAAGTCAACAGGCAAGTGCTAAAAGCTGTTGAAGAAAAAGACGCAAAACAATTTGAGACAATCATTAAAATGAATCGGAAAATTTTTACGTCTAATCTATTTTTAAATACCGCTAGTGGTGTATTGGCTCAAGTGATTTCAACGATTTTAGGGATTCGGTAAAGGAGGAACCTCATGAGTGATGAAGCAATAAAAGCGCAAAAAAGAGCACTGGCAGCCGGAAAGCGTGCTGAAGCCAGTCATTTAAGTAGTCAGGTCAACACGGCACAAGCCAACAAAAATCAAATTGATCAGAAAATTCGAGAATTAGAAAAAGCAATTCGTGAATTAAGTCGAGAGATTCTTAGTATTCATCAATTGAAATCAACCGTTTCTAGTCAGTTAAAGAGTATTTCTGGAAGTAATTTTAAAGGCACACGACGGAATAAGTATAATGAAAAAGTTAGAAAAGTAGATAGTGATTTATCAAAATATGCCACAAAAAATCAAGAAAATTTACAAACATTTCAACGGAAATTGTCTAACTTACAAGAAGAAGCGCAACGTGAAGCCATGACAATCAGTTCATTAAATTCACAAATTTCGGCACTATTATCAATAGCAATGAGTTTGGATTCTTAATAAAGGAGTGAAAAAAATAATGAAAAGCGGTGTAAATTTATCGGAATGGATGCAATCTGTCAATAAAGCAAACAGCACAATTTCAGGAATTGGCAAAATGAAAACTGTATCTTTTTCTCAAACAAATGCGCGACCTTTTACAGAATTCAAAACAATGATAGAGCAAATCAATTCTTCTCTAGAAAGTTACAAAGAATTTGCAAAAGGAAGCACCAATAAAATGATTGCTGCCGGAAAAAATAAAGCCAATGATGATAAAGCGGGAGCTGCTACTATGAAAATTAGTCAATAAGGAGTGAAGAAAAATGAATCAACAACAAAAGGAGTTGTGGGTGGCTACTATAGAAAGTAGTAACCTGACTGGAGAAATAACAAAGGACACCATAAACGAACTCGGTTTAATTTTGGGCGGTCAACCCCAATTAGCTCAAAATATTTATCAAAGTTTCCTCAATCAAACCACAAGTTATGAACATAAACCAAGAATTGGCGCGATTATTCATATTAGTTTTGATTATGAAGAGGAAAGAGTCACTTTTGCTTGGTTAAAAAAACAAGTTGTATTGACCGTGCCACAATTTAAACGATTTATGGGTTTCGTTGATACAATTTTTACAGAAATCTATCCAATTGGAACCATTGTCGAATTAGATGAAGAATTATTAACCGAAGATGTTAAAGCGCTTTTTACTACAGATGAATTAGGTTTATTTGTTTCTGTTCAAGGGAGAAAATTAACCATTCCAGAAACGCAAATGATGATTGATTACGTAGGAACTTTATGGCCATTTGGATTACAAGCAGAGGTGGAGCCAATTTATTTTAACTCGGTCATGGTAAAACGAGTTATTTCAGAAGGGCCTACTAATGCATATGAGGAAAAGTTTACTTTTGAAGTTTTGAGAAAACAATTGGTGCAAGATGAAAAATATTCGTGTACGTATGTCTAATGAGGAGGTGGGCAAATGAAAATTAATATGCGTGAAGTAATGGAAGCTAAAAACAAAATTACTTCTTCCAGAAATAAACTACAAGCAGAAATCAATCGTGCCAAAAGCGATTGGAAAACAGTCCAAGGAAGTGATGCTTTATCTGGAAAAGTCAAAACAGCTATTAATGGTGAAATTGGTAATTACCAACTACCGATGCTAACCAATTATTATGATCTTTTACATACAATAGCACAAGAAATGGAAAAAACAATTAGTGATTTTAAAGCTAGTGTGAAGGAAAATAGTGAATCAGCCATCATTGATACAGATGCCTTAAATGAAGCGAAAGGAAAATTTTCAACACCATTATCAAATTTTGCGAAATTAGATAAGAAAATTAGCAACATCTACAGTTCTGTGGCACATATCGTCCCTATTTCCGCACCATCCAATCAATTTAATAAAAAAATGGAAGAGGCTAAGAAAGTCTTGACGGAAACGCTGAAAGGCATGGACACTTTTAATGGACGCAAAGCAGGCAGTACTGTCAAAGACAAACTAGCCCAACAATCTAGTCAAATCACGAACGTCGGAGGATTAAGCTATACCAATCCTAAATCATTGGCAATATTTACGGATAAGACATTTAAAAATGAAATAAAAGAAGCGCATAAAACTGTAAAAAAAGAAGAAAAACTTGATTTTAAAAAAGAACATCCACTCATAGCAGCCATGAACGAGAATCTAACCGAAGCAGATTTGCAGGAATTGGATAAATTGATAAATAGTTCGTTGGCAGGTTCTATAAAAGAAGGGAAGCGGTGGACAAAGCATGTTAAAAACTTATACATTTCTTCCAGAATTAAACGAATGTCAGACGGCACTTTAGTCATCAAAAAAGCCGGGAAATGGTTGAGTAAGTTTGATAAACTAACTGGAATTGATAAATATATGAGAAAAGGCAAAGAGTTTACTCGACTAAGCACCTCAGGAGGCTTAAAACAATTTACTGATTTAGGTGATTCATTACTAGATAAATTGAAGTTAGTGGATAAAAATGTTGTATTAAAAGGATCAAAACAAGCATTCAAAGAATCAGTTAAAGGAATTGGCAAAGGAACTTTAAAGAGTGCTGGTGGTGCGTTGAAAAAAAGCGTAAGTTTTGGGATTAATGGTGTTGTGAAAGATGCCAAAGCATTAGTCAATGCAAAAGGTGCAGGAAAAATTGTGCCAGGGTTGAACATAGCTTTAGGAGCTGTAGATGTCGTTCAAGGAATAAGCAAGAGTGAAAAACAAGCCAGAAAAGACGGATTGAAAGGGAATGAAATTACCGCAAGTAAAGTTGGCGGTGCATTGGTGGATGTCGGGAAAGTGGCGGTGACAACGGCGGCGATAGGAGCGGCAGGTGCTGTAGCAGGATTTTTTGGCGCTCCTGTTGTGGGTGTGGTAGGAGCAGGTATTGCAATGTCCTGGGGAATAAATTTCTTAGATAAGAAGTTTAAAGCAACAGAAAATTTAAAACATGGAGTTAATTCAATGATAAAAGGCATTCGGGGGTGGGGAAAATGAAAGATATAATAAAAAATTACATTCCAAATCAATACAAAATAAGGAGCAAGAAAAAAATAACAACCAGAACAATAAAAAGAGGCTTGTATATACTTTTAGCTACATTCTTATTGCAGATTTTTTATTATGTATTTGGTAATGATATAGTAATTGATAAGCTATTTCTAGATATATTAACCTTTATCACTATATTTATAATAGTTGTAAATCTAAGTATATATTTAAATTATGTTTTCAAAAGCAGTATAAATAAGTGGGCAGGAATTTTTTTCTATGTATCTATGATAGTGGATATATTTTTGATACTAGGTTGTATATCATTTTTATTAGATAATTCTTTTGAAACTTTTGTCGAAGTTAGTATAGCTACTTTAGTTACATTTGTAATAGCTGAAATTTTATATCTATTCTCTATTAAACGCTCAGTTATCAAAAATAATTATAAAATAAGAGATAAATTTTTTAACTTTCTGCTCAATGGAGTTAGTTTATTAGGGATAGTATTTCTGTTTATATCAGATTTTACAGATAATTGGTTTTTGGGAATCTTAGGTTGTGCATGTATTTTAATCATGACTCTTCTTTTAGCAACTATTCATTTAAATAGAATCCTTCTTCTGTGGAAACCAAATAATTCGAATAATGATCAAACGTCAATCTATGGTAATTCAATTGAAATGATGAAGAACAAGAAAACAAAAAAATAGCTATATTTCTTCAAGAATTAAGTGAATGGCAGATGGTAAGTTGGTCATAAATAAAGCTGGAAAATATCTAAGCAAACTAGATAAATTAACAAGGATTGATAAATACGTAAAACAAGGGAAATCATTTACACGCCTAAGCACCTCAGGAGGCTTAAAAC
Source organism: Enterococcus sp. DIV0358 (assembly GCF_051713465.1). Classification (NCBI taxonomy): domain Bacteria; kingdom Bacillati; phylum Bacillota; class Bacilli; order Lactobacillales; family Enterococcaceae; genus Enterococcus; species Enterococcus sp. DIV0358. The sequence continues at coordinate 1,233,969 of NZ_JBIOPX010000001.1, forward strand.
AATTTACAGATTTAGGTGATTCATTACTAGATAAATTGAAATTAGTGGATAAAAATGTTGTGTTAAAAGGATCAAAACAAGCATTTAAAGAAGCAATCAAAGGAATTGGCAAAGGAACTTTAAAGAGAGCTGGAAATGCTTTGAAAAAAAGCGTAAGTTTTGGGATTAACGGTGTTGTGAAAGATGTCAAGACCTTAGTGAATGCAAAAGGTGCAGGAAAAATTGTGCCAGGGTTGAACATAGCCTTAGGAGCTATAGATGTCGTGCAAGGAATAAGCAAGAGTGAAAAACAAGCCAGAAAAGATGGCTTGAAAGGGCATGAATTTACCGCAAGTAAAGTTGGCGGTGCATTGATGGATGTCGGGAAAGTGGCGATAGGAGCGGCTGGGGCAGCTTTGGCTATAGTTGGAACACCTGTATGGGGAGTTGTGGTAGCAGGGATGGGAGTTGGTTGGCTTGTAAATAAAGTAGATAAAGATAATAAATTTACGGAAAAAGCTAAAGGGGCAATTAATTAAATGATAAAAGGAGTGTCTGGATGGTTCAAATAAAAGAAATCTTTAAAAACTTCCTTCCAAACTTTTATAAAAAAACTAGCAAAAAAATATATACAAAAAAATCTTTTTTGATTGTTGTAGGATATTATTTTTCCTTTCTTATTTTTTGGTTAGTGGGTAAGTGGGCAGGAAATTCAGAAGGAGTTATATCTAAGGTATCTAATAGTTTTATCAATACTTTTTCGTACTTAATGATATTAATTATTTTATTTAATATCATTGGCTTTCTTTTATTTGATAAAAAAATTGAATTTCAGAAATATTTTGCTTTAGGTTTGTATTTTTCGGGAATGTTCTTTTGTGTATGTATAGTCGCTTTATTAACTTCTTTAGTGAATAGGTCTTATGAAACTTTTATCTTTAAATTGTTTTTTGTAATCATTCTTGTAACTATAGAGGTTCTATATAATTTTATACTGGTGAGTATTTCGCTGTCTAAATCAAATTTGTCTATTCGAGATAAAGGAGCCAATTACTATATAAATTTGATAACAATAATAGGTGGTATTTTGATTGTTTTAGCAACTCAAATAAATAATGAAAATCTTCTTCATACTGGAATGTTAATGGCAATAAGTAGTTTTTTATGTGTTGGAATTTTCCATTTCCCTCGCGTAATACGATATTGGAAGAAACCACCAGAGATTGACTTAAACAAATCTGCATATGGAAATTCCATTGAAATGATGAAGAACAAGAGAACCAAAAAATAGCTATACTTCTTCCATGATTAAACGAATGTCAGAAGGTACTTTAGTGATCAAAAAAGCCGGGAAATGGTTGAATAAATGAGATAAATTAACTGGCATTGATAACGTTATGAGAAAAGGTAAAGACTTTACTTGACTCCAAGCACGCAAGGAGGCTTAAAACCAGCCTTCAAAGATTCAATCAAAGGAATTGGTAGGTATTGAAAAATTTAAAAATAGATCGATTTTAGGAAATTAATTTAATGAAAAGAGGGAAAAAGATGATTGAAAAAGTTTCATTGGAAATGAACAATTTAGTGTATATTGAAAAACGAGCAACAACAGATCAATTAGTGGATTTAATTTTACAATCAGAAGAATTAACTTATGAAGAAGGTTTTTATAAAAATGGACCAACAATGATTGAACTAAAACCAACTGAATTAAGTGAAGAACAACAAACGTATAAATTTTATATTCCTGTGAATGAGCCAGTTGAAAGTGGCGAGATTTTTACTGTAGAAAATATTCACTATGATCATCTAGTTCGTAAAAGAATTCCTTTTGATGATGAACTTGGCGCTAATATTGAGGAAATGACGGATTACTTGCTGGAACAAAAGATTGAATTTGATGATAAATTATTGTTGGTAATGACCTTAGTTTATGATGAATATTGGGTAGATGTTTTAATCCCAACAAAAGAGTAGGTGAAAAAATGAGAAAAACAATTGGCTATAAACAATCATTACATTATCAAAATGTCATCAGTCGTTATTATGTAACGACTTCAGAGGAGATGGGTCGTTGTTTAGAAGATGCTTTGGAAACAATTTTTGAAGCAGATTATTCTTTATCAGACAGCTTTTTCTATTCAATGAATTCTGACATTCGTGAAGAAGAATTGCTGATTCAAGTTTTTTTACCTGTCAATGAAGAATGCCAAGAGAATCTTCCAGCAGAATATCGTTTCCAATCTTATTTTCAGGTGAACAATATGTTAGCAACTAGAGCAAAAGGCGATAAGCTATCTGAATTCTCTAAAGCATTAGAAGAGTTAATCACTATAGTTGTTCAGGAAGATTTGACAATTGTTTCACCAATTTTCTATTGTCCGCAAGTAATAGATAATAAGGTATACACTGATTTGATGATTGGTGTTAAATAGTTTTGAACTGATTAGAGTTTTGTTGTAAGGAAAGAGGAGAGAAAAGTTTGAGTTTGCTTATAAATGAGGAAGAGATATTTGAAGTGAGACTGACTAAGGCAGATGGGTACAAAAAAATTGGTATAGGACTAGGTGTTATTTTTGTCACACTTAGTTGCTTGGTATGGTTTTACTTTCCACTCTATAAAAATCCAGTGACAAGTAATATAATTTTTTTGTTTTTTTAACAGTAGTGGCTATACTAATCAGTGCTTTATCCTTACTTAAATTAATATGTATGTTTGCTTTTTTGATAATCGAAACCGGGATTAATGAGACTAAGTATATCAGAAAATATGGTGGCATTTTATATAGAATGGACAGTCGTGGTTTGTCATATCATGAAAAGGGATTTCTAATAGTGCGTAGTTGGTCGGAGGTCATTGATGTAGGACTTTTCAGACAAATGGAAAGTGAAGTTATTTATAATTATCAAATAAAATTTAGTGATGATGATAGACACACTTTTGATTTAAGAGGGAATTATCCAACGATAGCATTCAAAGAAAAAATTGAAGAATTCTGGTTTAAATACAATAGCTAAATTAATCTTCATTCCCCCTCCTAGAAAACACAAAACCGTGGTACAATAACTTACGTAATAGACACACCTACTCCGAATGTCAAAAAAGGGCAGAAAAGTAGACAAGAAATTGTTTAAGGAGTAAAGTAAACTTACTTAAAATTTTGGGGGAAATAAAATGTATGATGTAATTATCATTGGTGCCGGTCCTGCTGGGATGACGGCAGCACTTTATGCATCACGGTCTAATCTTTCTGTATTGATGATTGAACGCGGTGCGCCTGGTGGGCAAATGAACAACACTGCTGAGGTAGAGAATTACCCAGGCTTTGATTCTATTATGGGTCCAGAATTGGCCTATAAAATGTATGAAAATGTAGAAAAATTTGGTACGGAAAATGCGTATGGCATTGTGATGGGCATCGAAGACCACGGATCCTATAAAGAAGTGATTTGTGATGACAAATCTTATGAAGCTAAAGCGGTAATTATTGCAACAGGCTGTGAACACCGAAAATTGGGTGTAAAAGGCGAAGAAGAATTTGCTGGCCGTGGTGTTTCTTATTGTGCCGTTTGTGACGGTGCTTTCTTTAAAAATAAACGCTTAGTAGTCGTTGGCGGCGGCGATTCTGCAGTTGAAGAAGCAATCTATTTAACGCAATTTGCTTCTGAAGTAGTGATTGTTCACCGTCGTGATGAATTGCGTGCGCAAAAAATCATTCAAGATCGTGCCTTTGCAAATGAAAAGATTTCCTTTGTTTGGGATACAGTTGTCGAAGAAATTGTTGGCAATGAAATGGTTGTGACAGGTGTGAAAGCCCGGAATGTCAAAACAGATGAAGTTTCTGAAATTGAAGCAAACGGCGTGTTCATTTACGTGGGGCTAGATCCATTAACAGAACCATTTAAGAAAGCTGGTATTACGAATGAGGCTGGTTGGATTGAAACAGACCAAGAAATGAGAACAAAAATTCCTGGTGTTTATGCCATTGGTGATGTCCGTGAAAAAACATTGCGTCAAATCACGACAGCGGTCGGTGAAGGCGGTATTGCTGGACAACAAGTATTTAACTACATTGAAGAATTAAAATAAAAAAATGCTTTTGCCTTTATTATTAAAGGCAAAAGCATTTTTTAATAGGTTCCTTTAATGACAAAATAAGAGCCACGAATGGTTCCAGCTAATTTTGATTTTTGACGAGCAAATTTGAATTTTCCTTCAAATTCTGCAGGGATTGCCATACCATCTGAAAGTTTAAACCCAACGGCGCGTTTGCCTTCCTCAGCTAATGTGTACATCACGTTAACTGCTAAGCCGTTTTCATAAAATACATAGGCCATTTTTATGCCATCTAAAGTGAAAGAAGAAATTTCAAGTGGCTTGTAAGGGAAATGTAATTCTCGTTCTAATAAAATTTTTTCAATCCAGGCCAATGTTTCTGGAGCTTCAGAGGCAGGGACGGTCGTAAAGCGATGTTTGTATTTATTCCAAAAATAGCGAGCTTCATTCGCTCTTAGTCCAGCCAGAGCAGGTGCCACTGGTGAACTTTCTAAACCAATAGTGGCTACTTCTTTAAAATCAACTGTATAAACCATGAATTGATACTCCCATCTTTTCTTTTAAACTAAGTATAACGGCAGCAGGGGTAACGAACAATTATTATTACTTAAAAGAATGAAATTGGGACAGAACCTACGCTTTCGGAAAATGTTAAGATTTCCGAAAGCGTAGGTTCTGTCCCGAAGAGTATTTTAAGATTTGGTTATTTCGTGATAAGTTATACGCTTGTACTTATTTATTGGCATCTAAGGTAACTTTTTCATCTGCTGTAGTCGTTTTAACATCTACTGTATAAACAAGTTTGTTGTTATTTTTGGTTAACTTCCAAGTCAAAATACGTGGAGAAAGTCCTCCAACTTCTTTTTTTGCTTTGGCTAAGACGTCGTTAACAGCGCCTAATTCTTTGACTTCAGCAGCTGAAAAGGCTGTCTCGTTTTCGCCAAGTTGATTTGCTTCAGTATTTTTGGTGACTTTTCCTGTTTCAGGATTCACGTAAAGTGTTTCTGTATCGTTGGTAAAGATATAGCTGTAGTCACTTTCTGGTTTTGTATCAAATTGGACATTTACTAATGGTTTGCTGTTGCCGGCTTCTTTTTCGTAGATTTCAGCAGCTTGCTGCAAACTAACTTTGTACTTTGTATCCGTGACGGCATCTTTTCCTACGCCGCAACTAGCTAAAATAAAAATAGCTCCTAAAAGTGAAAAAAATAGTAAAAATGGTTTTTTTAACATGAAATTACCTCGTTTCCTTTTATTAAGTATTCACAATCACTTAGTATACGGAGGTTTTATAAGAAATACAAATAAAAAACAATCCTTTAAGAGAAATTAAAGGATTGTTTTTTTGTTATTTATTCTGCACGTAAAGCAACTGCCGCATCTTTTTTCGCTGCCATTCGGGCAGGAATATGGCCACCAATCATGGTTAAGATTGTGCTAATTACAATCAAAATAATACCGTGAATTGGATTTAAGGTGGCAACATTTTCTAAATCAGTCAGGTTATAGAGTACTGCGTTAATCGGAAATGTTGCGAGAAAAGCAATCACAACACCAAGAATGCCAGAGGCAACACCTAAAATAGCAGTTTCGGCATCAAACACCCGGGTAATATCTTTTTTACGAGCTCCTAACGCTTTCAGGATACCGATTTCTTTGGTTCGCTCAATGACAGAAGTATAGGTGATGATTCCAATCATAATCATACTTGTAACAAGGGAAATCCCAGCAAATGCAATCAGCACATAGGTGATGGCATCCATTAAACCACCTGTTAAGCGGGTCATTGTTCCAGCTAAATCAGAATAGATGATTTGGTCTTTTTTATCTTTTCCTTTGTTATAAGCATCTAAATAATCAAGAATTTTATCTTTTGATTTGAAATCGTTTGGATAAATCATAATACTTGAAGGAATTTCATTCGCTCCTAAATAAGACAACAGGTTTTCTTTCGCGGAAGCATCTAATGTTTCGTTAGTCATAACGTTAGTATTGCTGGCTTCTTGCGCTTTAACAATGTCAGAGGTTTTGTTTTTGGCAATCATATTAGTTGAAAGTGCATCGCTATAAGCAATTCCAGGTGCTAATAGATTCATTGTTGAAGAATCTTTAATTCGCAAAATCCCTGAAATTGTTAATTCAGTATTTTCTGGGTTATCGTAAACAGCTTGCAAATCTTGGTTAGGAATGAAGTTGCCTGTCGGTAATTTGGTGTAAAATGCATTATTATTGGCTAATTTCATTTTTGTGCCAACAATGTCTGAAAAGGCAATCTTTTGATTATCTTTCACGTCAAAGCCAAGATTTTTTAAAGCATTAATATTGGTGGTATTGTTACTATCGACGATTAAAACGACATCGGTTTCTTTTTCTGGATAATTTCCTTCAAGCAACGAGTAATTGTCTTTTAAGAAATTGTTTTTTCCATTTTCTAGTTGTTTAGGAAAAGCAGAAACGCCGACGCCAGTTTGGGCGGCCATCATAGAAGCCATCGCGTTTGATTGGCCGTCGGGTGCATCGTTTGAAAATTTGACAGTTTGTGCTTTCCCGTTGATTTCTCTTAATAAGTTCATATTGACTAGACGAGTATAGCCGATATTATTACTTAATTCAGGATCAATGTGATTGACATAGTCAATAAACTTTTGATCAATTAAATTCGTGTGTTGCGCACGGTCCGCATCGCTAATTTTAGCAGTCACTTCTTTTTCTTTCGGGAAGGTCCCTTTTTTGTCCTGATTATTGAAACTTTCTGGATCTTGATCGGTCGCTATTTTAGAAATGGTAATCGGAAATTGCGCTAACGTTTCCGACTGAGTTTTATCAATTTGTCTCTGGAATCCTGTTGAAAGAGAAAGGACAATCGCGATACTGATAATCCCGATACTTGAAGCAAAGGCGGTTAAAAAAGTTCGCCCTTTTTTAGTGCGGATATTATTAAAAGACAAACGCAGCGCAGTCGTGAATTTCATTTTGGTGCGTTTCAATTCGAAAGGTTCTTTTTTTTCATGTTCAATATGAGGACGCGAGTCATGACGAATTTGGCCATCTGAAAATTCAATAATTCGATCAGCGTATTCGTGAGCTAATTCAGGATTGTGGGTCACCATAATAACTAATTTTTCTTTCGAAAGTTCTTGGATAAGTGCCATAATTTGCAGGCTGGTTTCTGAATCCAATGCACCAGTTGGTTCATCACAAAGTAAAATATCGGGATCATTAGCTAAAGCGCGAGCAATGGCAACCCGTTGCATTTGACCGCCAGATAATTGGGAAGGTTTTTTATGGATATGGTCCTTCAAACCGACACGGATGAGTGCATCTTCGGCTTTTTGGCGTCTTTCTGCTTTTGAAATACCACTCAGTGTCATACCAAGCTCGACATTATCCAAAATCCCTTGATGACTAATTAAGTTGTAACTTTGAAAAATAAAACCAATTGAGTTATTCCGATAAGCATCCCAGTCGGCTTCTTTAAAATTTTTTGTTGATTTGCCGTTAATGATTAAGTCACCAGAATCGTAATTGTCCAATCCGCCAATCACATTCAACATCGTCGTTTTACCAGAGCCGCTGGGACCCAGAATGGCTACAAATTCTTGTTTTCGAAAAGCGACAGAGACGCCATCTAAAGCTTTAGTGGTCGTTCCGCCGACAGTATAATATTTTTTTATCTCTTTGAGTTCTAGCATATTTTTCGCATCCTTCTTCCAATTTATCAACAACACAACCTTAAGTTAGTGTATAACGTAACATAATAGTTAACAAAAATCAATCATTACCATTTGATAATCAAGTGAATTTAGTATACACTAGGTGGGAAACGAGGGAGAACATATGGATAAAGAGAAGCATTCATCAAATTTAGATATTAGTGTCTTTACTGAAATTTTTTCATATATGAGCCAATTGCTTTTTAAAGACCTAGACTTGGAGGATCTAAAATTAACAAAGTTAGACATGTTAATTTTATTAATTGTGGCAACGAATGAAGGAATCAGTATGACAGAGTTAGCCAACCAAGTAGGAACGTCGAAAGTTCAAGTGAGTCGCTCTATTGCGGGGTTAGAAGAACGAGCGATTGTTCAACGTCGCCATAATCAAGAAAATCGCCGCATGGTTAATGTTTATACGACAAAAGAAGGCGAGAAGCTCTTTAAACAAAAAGAAAATCAAGTAAAACAGCAACTATCTGAAACGCTTAGTGTTCTTTCGTTAGAGGATTATCAAGAAGTCAATCAACACTTTTTGGCGGTCATGAAAATTTTGTCCAATTATCAAGCGCTACGAAGAAAAACGTGTAAGGAAAACAACGCCAAAAAATAAAAAACATCGTTTGGCTATAAACCAAACGATGTTTTTTTCTAGCCTTTGACAGAGCCGGAAGTCACGCCTTCTACATAGAAACGTTGCATTAATATAAATAAAATAGTAATTGGAATGGCAATTAGCACACATCCTGCTGTAAAAGCCATGAATAGTGAATTGGCTGTTGATTTGGTCATCATCGAAAAGAGACCAATCGCAACGGTGTAATTTTCAACTTTATCACCCATAATAACTTTTGCGAAAATAAAATCCATCCAAGGGCCCATGAAGGCGGTTAAAGAAGTATAGACAATAATTGGTTTCGACAATGGCAACGTAATTTTTGTGAAAATTTGCCACTTGTTGGCACCGTCAATCATAGCCGATTCGTCTAAAGCCATCGGAATGGTGTCGAAGAACCCTTTGGCGATGTAAAAACCTAGCGCCGAGCCTGCAGAGTAAACCAGAATTAAAGCGAATAAACTTTCAGTTAAATTTAAGGCTTTTAAAATATAGTAAACGGCAATCATACTCATAAAACCAGGGAACATATTTAAAACGAGCGCCACTTTTAAAAATGGTTTTCTTAAGCGGAAACGCAACCGTGACAGCGCATAAGCCATTGCGATTGTAATAAAAGTTGATAACAGACAGCTTGCGATGGAAACGAACAAGGTGTTCAAAAACCAACGGACAAAGGGGAAGTTGCCAGTCTGATTTGTTAATAATACTTTATAGTTTTCTAAAGTGAATGTTTTGGGAATGATATAGGGAACAAATGCACCGCCTTCGCCACGAAAACTTGTTAAGATAATCCACACAATGGGGAACATCCAAAAAACTGCTAAAATGGTTAGAATGATGTAAACGCTGGTAAGTGCAGTGCGTTGTTTTTTCTGGTAACTTTTTGCTTTAGCCATAAGTTACGCCTCCTTAAATGAATTCGTCCGTGTATAGGCAATTAAACTGAAGACTGCGGAGAGAATGAAGATTAAAATACCAATCACAGAGGCTAAATTGTAATCCATTGTATCGACAGTCAATTTGTATAGCCAGGTAACTAAAAGGTCAGTTGAGCCTGCACCGTAGAAGTTAGAATTGGCTGGACCACCGCCTGTTAATAGATAAATGACATTGAAGTTATTGATGTTGCCGATAAACTGTTGAATCAGCGCCGGGGTCATCACAAATAGAATTTGTGGAAATGTAATACTTTTAAAAATTTGCCATTTATTGGCGCCGTCAATTCTAGCAGCTTCGATTTGATCTTCAGGGAGATTTTGGATAATCCCTGTAGAGATTAACATCGTAGCAGGAATACCAATCCACATATTGACAACAATAATGGTTAATTTTGCCCAATTCGGATCTGTTAAGAAGGGGATAGAAGAATCGATTAAGCCCCAGTTTAACAACAGAGCGTTGATAGGTCCGGAACCATTTAAGAGGTTTCGCATAATTAAAAGTGAAACAAACGGAGGTACGGCCATCGTGATGACAAAAATAGTCCGCCAAAACGCTTTATATTTTAAGCCTTTTGTATTGATAAGCAAGGCTAAAATGATTCCAAAAAAGAAACAAGTTGCGGTTGCAAAAACAGCCCAAATCAAGGTCCAGCCAAGTACTGGAAAGAACGTTGAAGCCATATCGCCTGTGATTACATTACCTAAATTTGCCAATCCAACCCAAGTAAAAAGGTTTTTCGGTGGCAAATGGTTATGGTCGTAGTTGGTAAAGGCAATGGAAATCATATATAACAACGGCAAGATGGTAAAGAAAAGAACGCCTAGTAAGGGAATCGTCATTAAAGTTGCATGGAAACGTTCGTTTAACAAGCTACGTAAATCATCCATAGTTGTTGGAATTTTTTTGCCGGCTGTCTTTAATTCATATAGGTGACGGGCGCTTTTTAAATTGATTACATATAAAATGATTAGCGATAAACAGACTAAAATTGCTGCAATTCCGAATAATAATAAGAGCATTGAATTATCGCCTTCTTTTAGAACTTCAATCCCTAAAGAATCATCATATACTAATCCTTGCTGTTGGGTCCCTAGGGTTCCTAGCATCATTAATGCGTGGAAACCATTACGGATTAACCAATAGATAAAGCCAATTTCAGCTGTTAAAAAGATGATTCCCTTTAACCACTGCTTGTTGGCGAAGTTTGCAGCACCCATAACTAAAAAAGATAGTTTTGTAGCGAAGTCGCCTTTTTTAAAGACCTCTCGAAATGACGTCTGGGCTTTCTTTTTCTTGAACATCTTCGTTCACTCACTTTCTACTTAAATAAAAAAGATAGAGGAAATGGGACAGCAGATTGAAGCTCGTCCCATTTCTTTACTCTTTTTATTCTTTTGCTTCTTTTGATGTGTCTTGGACTAATTTATCTAATTTTGCTTGATAATCCGCAGGTTTGATATTGCCTTTGTACGTATCATTGATCACTGCATCCATCGCAGGCCAGAATGAAACGATTTCTGGGATTTTTGGCATTACCACAGAGTGAGTTGGTTGCGCCATTTCTAAGATAGCTTTTGCAACAGTATCTTGTGTGATTTCTTCGTTTGTTTGTAATTTTTTGTTTGAAGGGACAAAACCGATTTCTTTGAAGTAAGTCATTTGTGATTTTTCACTTGTTAAATAGTTTGCTAATGTCATTGCGGCCAATGGTGCTTGTGTTTGTTGGTTGACAGCAAAACTACGAACGCCCAAGAAAGCTTTCATTTGTTTTTCTCCATTGCCAAAATCAATGGTTGGATAGGCAGCAGCCCCCATTTTGTCGCCAAGAGCTTTTTCTACATCGTTTTTAGACCAAGGACCAGAAAGGAAGGCATCCGTTTTGCCAGAACCTAGATTAGACAATGCTTCTGTATTTGATTGGATCACACCAGGATTATTTTTTTGATCGGCAATCCATTGTAATACTTCTATACCTTGTTGGTTATTAAAGTTGGTACCTTTTGGATCTTCGCCATTTTCACCATATAAGTAATCGCCGTTACTCATAAATAGAGGACCGAAGATATAATTTGCGCCATCTTCGCCAAAATTGGTACCGATTTTGCCTTTTTCAGTTAAAGACTTCCAAGTTTTGATTTCCTCTGGAGAATACGTATCTTTGTTATAATAAAGAACTTGTGACTCTACGGCATAAGGGTAGGCATAGACTTTGTCTTTCCAAGTGACCCCTGCAACTGCTGAGTCGATATTGTTTTCTTTGACTTCTTTTTCATATTTTGTGTTAGGGTAAATCAGACCAGCTTCTGCCATTTGACCAATTTGATCATGTGGCATCATGAAAACATCTGCGGCAGCTTTAGGATCTTTTGCAATGTCTTTTTTAGCATCTGCCGAATTTCCAGCAGTTAAGTTAACTTTAATATCGGGGTTTTCTTTTTCAAAATCGGCGACAACTTTTTTAAAGACGCCCATATATTCAGTATCAACCCATAATTTTACGTCACCAGCTGCTTTATTTGCTGAACCGCTTTCATTTTCAGCTTTCGTTTTTTCTGCACCACCACAGGCAGTAAGTAAAACCGCGGAAGCACTTAAAAGGATACCGCCCATTAAAATCTTTTTCCAATTCGCTTTCATTTTTGAACCCTCCAAAAATTATTTTTTACAAGTCTTATTATGCAACCGATTGCGGAAATAATCAAGTGTTTTTCATCGAGAAAGTTAAAAAAGTTTTTTTGTTATAAATAACATGCTGTTTATTTAAAGTGGTGTATACCACTAATTAAGCATTTTAAATAAAAAAATAAAAAAGGGTATACAAATGCAATCGTTTGCGCTAAAATGTGTTCGAGTATTAGAAAATACACGAAAAGCGACAATTAAAGGAGAGAATTAAATGAACACTGCTGCAATCTACCATCGTCCAGAAAGTGAATTTGCTTATCTTTATACAGAAGAAACCATGCATATTCGTTTGCGTACGGCAAAAGGCGACATTGCCTCTGTCCGATTAATGCAAGGAGATCCTTATCTTTTAGGAAAAGAAAAGTGGTACCAACAGTCGTTAACCATGGAGAAGTTAGTATCTACGGAGTTATATGATTACTGGTTTATTGCATTAAGTGCAAAATTTAAACGCCTTTCATATGCTTTTACTTTAGTAGGGGCGGATGGCTTGACGGCGTTTTATGGCGAACACGGCATTTATCCTTTAGAAGAAAAGTATTTAGCGATGGCGAATAATTATTTTCGGATGCCGTATTTTCATGAAATCGATCGTTTTAAAGCACCTGAATGGGTAAAAGAAACGGTTTGGTATCAAATATTTCCAGAGCGTTTTGCAAATGGTGATCCCGCCAATGATCCTGAAGGGACGTTGCCGTGGGGATCTAAAAGACCAGATCGACAAGATTTTTTTGGTGGGGATTTGCAAGGGGTGCTAGATCATCTTGATTACATTGAAGATTTAGGTGTTAACGGCTTATATTTTTGCCCAATTTTTGAAGCGTTTTCTAATCACAAATATGATACGATTGATTATTTAAAAATTGACCCAGCTTTTGGTGATGGCGCTATCTTTAAGCGTTTAGTCGAAGAGTGTCATCGACGGGGCATTAAGATTATGTTGGACGCCGTTTTTAATCATATGGGGGACACTTCCCCTCAATGGCAAGATGTGTTAAAAAATGGCCAGGACTCAATTTATGCCGATTGGTTCCACGTAAATGAGTTTCCAGCTAGCTATGAAGAAAGTGCTGATTTTGAAGAAGCAAGCAACATTACCTATGATACTTTTGCATTCACTCCGCATATGCCTAAATTAAATACAGCAAATCCAGAGGTGCAAGCTTATCTTTTAGAAATTGCTCGTTATTGGATCGAGGAATATGATATTGACGCCTGGCGTTTAGATGTGGCAAACGAAGTGGATCATGCGTTCTGGAAAAAATTCCGGCAAACATGTGATGACGCAAAAGAAGATTTTTATATTTTAGGAGAAATTTGGCACTCGTCGCAAAGCTGGCTCCAAGGAGACGAATTTCATGCAGTGATGAATTATGCATACACAGATGCGATTATGGGCTACTTTGTCAAGCAAGAACTGTCCTTGGAAAAGATGCTTTCTGAAATGAACAACCAGTTAATGCTCTATCGACAACAAACGAATCAAATGCAGTTTAATGTTTTAGATTCCCACGATACACCACGCTTATTGCATGAAACGAAAGAGGATAAAGAGCTGATGCGCCAAGTATTAGCGTTTACGTATATTCAACCAGGCGTCCCTTGTCTTTACTATGGTGATGAAATTGGTATGACAGGTGATATGGATCCTGATTGTCGTCGTTGTATGGTTTGGGAGGAAAATCAGCAAGATTTGGATTTGAAGGAATTTGTAAAATCATTGATTGCCCTTCGCAAAAAGTATGCGGCTGTTTTTTCTGGTGGAACAATCGATTGGGCAGGAACTTCTTTTGAAACGGGGTTGATTAGACTCGCTTGTCGTTTGGAGGAACAAACGATCTATGGGATTTTTAATACTGGCCAAGAGACACAATTTGTTGATAGAACTGATCGAGAAGTTTTGCTAAGTTCTTCTATCGAAATTGCTTCAGAACAGATAATGGTTTTACCAAAAGGTTTTCTTTTATATCAAGCATAATAATTAAGCAAAGGAATGTGAAGAAGAATGGAAAAACATTGGTGGCAAGAAGTCGTGGTTTATCAGATTTATCCTCGCAGTTTTAAGGATAGCAATGGAGATGGCATTGGAGATTTACCAGGAATTATTGAAAAACTGGATTATTTGGAAACGTTAGGCATTGGGGCTATTTGGTTATCACCAGTTTATCAATCACCCAATGATGACAATGGTTATGACATTTCTGATTATGAAGCGATTATGACAGAGTTTGGGACGATGGCGGATATGGATCGTCTAATTGAGGAAGCGAAAAAGCAAAAGATTGAAATTATTATGGATTTAGTTGTTAACCATACGTCAGATGAACATCGTTGGTTTATTGAAGCGAAAAAAAGCAAGGAGAACCCCTACCGAGACTATTATGTATGGGCTGATCCTGCTTCAGATGGCGGTGTGCCTAACCGATTGAAATCTGCCTTTTCGGGTTCGGCGTGGACGTTTGATGAAGCGAGTGGGCAATACTATTTGCATTTGTTTAGTAAAAAACAACCAGATTTAAATTGGGAAAACCAACAAATGCGTCAGTCGGTTTACGAGATGATGAATTTTTGGATTGATAAAGGAATTGGCGGTTTCCGTTTAGATGTAATTGACTTAGTGGGTAAAATTCCAGGAGAAGAGATCACCGCGAATGGGCCTCATTTACATCGTTATTTACAAGAAATGAACGCCGCGACATTTGGCGGCAAAGAGCTGTTAACTGTAGGTGAAACATGGGGGGCCACACCTGAGATTGCAAAAATGTACTCTAGTCCAGAGCGTCATGAATTATCTATGATTTTTCAGTTTGAACATATGAGCTTGGATCAACAACCAGGTAAAGAAAAATGGGATCTTCAGCCAATGGAAGTTGCCAAGTTGAAACAGGTTTTTGCAAAATGGCAAACAGAATTAGGAAATGATGGCTGGAATTCTTTGTTTTGGAATAACCATGATTTACCGAGAATGATTTCACGTTGGGGAAATGATCAGGAATATTGGTTGGAAAGTAGTAAGTTATTCGCTATTTTACTGCACATGATGAAAGGCACACCTTATATTTATCAAGGGGAAGAAATTGGTATGACCAATACGCCGATTACAGATATTCGTGAAGCGCGGGACATCGAAACGATTAACATGTACCATGAGTATCTAGAAAAAGGATATTCTAAAGAAGAAATTTTGCTGAAAATTAATACTAAAGGTCGTGATAATGCACGCCGGCCTATGCAGTGGACCGCTGAAAAAAATGCGGGCTTTACGACTGGTACACCTTGGATTGATGTTAATCCCAATTATCAAACGATTAACGTCGCTGCTGCTTTGGCAGATAAAAATTCACTATTCTATACGTACCAAGAAATGATTCGTTTGAGAAAAGAACATCCTTTAATTGTTTGGGGCAACTTTGAATTGCTAGAAACAGTGGACGAAGTGATCAGTTTTTATCGTACCTATGGTGAGGAACGCTGGCTTGTTGTAACAAACTTTTCTGACAAAGTTCAGCCATTTTCTGCAGACGTTCATGTAGAACAAGTAATGATTGAAAATATGCCGACAGATGTCACTGCTTTAGCAGACTATTCGTTAGCGCCTTGGCAAGCATTTGTTGTGAAAGTGAGTCAATAAGATGGAACAATGGTGGAAAAATGCTGTCGGTTATCAAATTTATCCTCGGAGTTTTAAAGATAGCAACGGGGATGGCATTGGTGATTTGCAGGGAATTATTGAGAAATTACCGTATTTAAAAGAACTAGGGGTCGATTTTTTATGGTTAAATCCGATTTACACTTCGCCAAACGTTGACAATGGTTATGATATTGCGGATTATCAAGGGATTCAGCCAGAATTTGGTACGATGGAAGATTTTCAAGAACTTTTGGACCAAGCGCATCAATTAGGTTTGAAGATTATTCTTGATTTAGTGGTCAATCATACAAGTGATCAACATCCGTGGTTTGCTGAAGCGAAAAAAAGTTTAGATAATCCGTATCGTGAGTATTATTTATGGGCCGATGCGACACCAGATCGTATGCCGAATGAATGGCAAAGCTTTTTTGGTGGCTCGACTTGGACGTATGACGAGGGTACAAAGCAAGCATATTTTCATGTGTTTGCAAAAGAGCAACCTGATTTGAACTGGAAAAATCCTAAAGTTCGTGAAGAGATTTATGCGATGATTCGCTGGTGGTTAGATTTGGGAATTGATGGTTTCCGATTGGATGCGATTAGTCATATCCAAAAAGAACCTTGGGATTTTAAAATTACCACGAATCCGTGGGCTCCCTTTATGAATGTAAAAGGCATTGAAGACTATATGCTAGATTTGAAAGCTATTTTTGCTGAGTATGACATCATGACAGTGGGGGAAGCTAGCGGCGTTTCAAGTAAAAAAGCGGTGGAATGGACCAATGATGCGGGCTATCTGAATATGATTTTTGAATTAGAGCACAATGTTCGAGAAGGAAAGCCAGGAGAAGAACGGTTAAATATTTTAGGCTATAAAAAAGTAATGGCTCGCTGGCAAAAGCATTTAGGGACAGAAGGCTGGAATGCATTATATGTAGAAAATCATGATAATCCCAGAATCAATTCAATTTTAGGCAATGAAACCTCTCATTCTGCTAAGGCGATTGGAACAATCACCTTGCTCTTGCGAGGAACGCCGTTTATTTATCAAGGACAGGAAATCGGCATGGTTAATTATCCGTTTCAACAGATTGACGAGTTAGATGCTAAAGATTCCCATAACCATTATCGTTTGCTTATAGAAAATGGCTACGATGCGAAACAAGCATTGAAAGAAGTGGCGCATTGGACGCGGGACCATTCGCGTACGCCTATGCAGTGGACGAATCAAGAGGCAAGTTCATTCACCTCGGGGCATCCGTGGTTAGCAATTCATCCCAATTTCAAAGAAATAAATGTGGCTGACCAAGAAACGGATGCGCAATCCGTGTTGAATTATTATAAAAAGTTAATTGCGCTGCGGAAAGAAAATCCAGTCTTTACAGATGGACAGTTTGAACTATTAGCGCCCAATCATCCGTCTGTTTTTGCTTTTTTAAGAAAAACAACTGAGGCAACAGCGTTAGTGATTGTCAATTTAAGTGGAGAAAAGTGCCAATTTGACTTGCCGAATAAATTACTAGGCAGAAAGTGGCAACAATTGTTAGGGAATCAAGATTTTACGGTGAATAAACGGATGCAGTTAGCACCTTATCAGGCAGGCGTATTCCAATAACTGATTTGTTCTATAACGAGTGCAAAAGGCTTACTTTTAAGTGGGGCTCTTGCACTCGTTTTTAGGAACTTCAACAACCGAGAGACTTCATAAATAATTGAATTTTTGCAGAAATGCGTTATACTTACTTTGGGTAAGTTATTTAATTTTATGAAAGTAGGGGGAAATGATGCCGAAAACACGTGTAGAAGCATTTACAGATGCAGTCATTGCGATTATTTTAACGTTGTTAATTTTAGAATTAAAAATTCCTGAAAAAGCAGATTGGTCTGCTCTGACCCAATCTGGACACAAAATCATTATTTATTTAATTAGTTTTATTACTTTATTAATTTATTGGAACAATCATCATCATTTATTTCAAAGTGTCCGTAAAATTGATGGACGTGTCCTTTGGATGAATAATTTTTTAATTTTGACGTTGACGTTTTTCCCGTTTGTTACTGGTTGGGTAGGTGAACATCCGTTTTCTTGGCCGCCACAAGCTTTGTATGGCTTAGTAGTATTAGGAGCTGATGTTGCTTATTATCTAGTGGTGCGGGCATTGATTCAGGCAAATGGGCCCAAATCCGAAGTACAACGTTTGTTTGGCCACTATCCAAAATTAACGCTTTCGATTGTGTTGAATATTATTGCGTTGATTGTGGGTAAAATGGTAGCGCCAATCGCTGTCCTGATTATTGATACGATTGTTTTAGTCATGTGGTTTATTCCTGAGCGAAAAGCAGAAATAAAGGAAATTTTAAAGTAGTCATTTTTTATTTATAACAAAAAAGTCATAAATCTTTTGACAAGAATGTCAAACTCCTCTATTATAAGAAGTGGATAAAAACTGAATAATTGTTAGGTGAGGCTCCTATTTGGACAAATGCTGCTGCCGCGAAAGGATCGAGAGACCCTTAGTTGGTTGAACAGGAATAATCGTGAAGGTTATTCATAATGTAGCTGATACATGTTATCTACGCCCTATAGTGCTAAAGCTCAACGATAGAGAATCTTATTTAAAGATGGTATTTTGGGACGTACTCTATTGTTGAGTAGGTCCTTTTTTGTGTGTTTGGCAAAAAAACAATTATTCACTGGAAGTATAAATAAGAAAAAGAAAGGATGACTGTCATGGAAGACCCTGGAAGTGAACAGAGAAACAAAATACAGTCACCAACGAAAGGAGAAGATTTTAGCGCTCTTTTCGGCAGGTGACCACAACCTTGGAGGAAAAGAAAATGATGAACAAAAAAACAATGGATATGAGAAAAGCAACCAAAGATCAAGAATTACGTAAATTGGCGTTGCTTTCTGAACGGGAATTAATGATGGAATTACGGACATCTGAAAAAGGACTCTCGAATGAAGATGCCGAAAAAAGATTAGAGGAATTTGGACCAAACGAAGTTTCTGCACAAAAGCCAACCCCAGCAATTATTTTATTTTTAAGTGCATTCAAAGATCCATTTGTCTATGTCTTAGCCTTATTGATGGTCGTTTCAACTTTAACGAAAGATTTCGAAGCCGCTATCGTGATGGGCGTGATGATTTTAGCCAGTGTCTTGATTGCTTTTATACAAGAATATCGTTCTCAAAAAGCGAGTTTGGATTTAAAAGAATTAATTGAAAATACCGCTGCAGTGACACGGGAAGGGATTACGAAAGAAATTCCAATGGACGAAATTGTTCCAGGAGACATTGTAACTTTAGCTACAGGAGACATGATTCCTGCAGATGCCGTGTTGATTTGGACCAAAGATTTATTCGTTAATCAATCGTCGCTAACAGGCGAATCCATGCCCGTCGAAAAATTTGTGGATGCAGGTGTAGATCGTCAACAAACAGAGGTTTCTGCATTAGATATGCAAGACCTAGTGTTTATGGGCACAGATGTCTTGAGTGGACAAGGAAAAGCGATTATTTTAAAAACTGGGCAACATACATTTTTTGGTGATATTGCTAAAAATGCTACAACACAACGAGGAAAAACTAGTTTTGACTTAGGCTTAGCAAAAGTCAGTAAGTTTTTATTACGAATGGTAATGATTTTGTTTCCAATCGTTTTCTTGATTAATGGTTTAACTAAAGGTGCTTGGGGCGAAGCGTTTTTCTTCGCGATTGCCGTTGCAGTTGGTTTAACACCAGAAATGTTGCCAATGATTGTTACGAGTAACTTAGCCAAGGGTGCATTATCCTTATCGAAACATAAAGTCATTGTTAAAGAATTAGCGGCTATCCAAAATTTGGGTGGTATGGATGTGCTCTGTACAGATAAGACTGGAACGATTACCGAAGATCGTGTAGTTTTGGTTCAACATTTGAATCCATTAGGTGATTTGAGTGACGAGGTTCTAAATTTAGCCTACTTAAATTCTTCTTATCAAACAGGTTGGAAAAATTTAATGGATATTGCCGTTATTAATTTTTATGAAGAGCATCAATGGAAAACGCCGTTTAAAAATGTCACTAAAATTGATGAAATTCCTTTTGATTTTTCCAGACGCCGCTTAACGGTTGTCGTGAATGCAGATGATCATCAATTGATGATTACGAAAGGCGCCGTGGAAGAAATGGAAGAAGTGTGCACGCATGCGCAAATTAATGGCGAAATTGTACCATTAAGCAGTGCTGTACGAGAAGAACTACGCCGAGTGAATGTTCAAATGAACAAACAAGGGATGCGTGTGTTAGCGGTAGCTGTAAAAAAAGATGTCCATAAAGAAGCAGTTTATTCAGTTGAAGATGAAAAAGAGATGACATTGATTGGGTTTATGGGTTTTCTTGATCCAGCAAAAGAGTCAGCCGTCAGCGCTATCCGCTCCTTACATGAACATGGTGTCAACGTGAAAGTGCTAACGGGCGATAATGACATTGTCGCCAAAAAAGTCTGTAAAGATGTAGGTATTGAAGTTTCCCATGTGTTATTAGGTTCTCAAATTGAAGCAATGACAGATGAAGAGTTGCGGGCGCAAGTAGAAGAAACTAATTTATTTGCCAAATTAAATCCGATGCAAAAATCTAAAATTATTGAATTGCTACAAGCAAAAGGTCATACGGTTGGTTTTATGGGGGATGGCATTAATGATGCACCGGCATTACGAAAAGCTGATGTGGGCATTTCAGTAGATACTGCAGCTGATATTACTAAAGATGCTAGTTCGATTATTTTACTGGAAAAAAGTTTAAATGTACTGGAATCTGGTGTGATTGAAGGACGAAAAGTATTTAGCAATATGATGAAATATATTAAAATTACCATCAGTTCTAATTTTGGGAATGTCTTTTCAATTTTAGTAGCCAGTGCCTTTTTACCATTTCTACCAATGCTTTCCTTACAACTCTTGATTCAAAATTTGATTTATGATGTGGCTCAGTTGACAATTCCTTGGGATAATGTCGATGAAGAAGAGTTATTAAGCCCTGTTCGTTGGGAAACGAACGGACTAGCGAAATTTACAGTATGTATTGGCCCGGTAAGTAGTATTTTCGATATTCTAACGTATCTTGTCATGTGGTTTGTGTTTAGCGCCAATAGTTTGGCCACTCAACATTTATTCCAAACAGGTTGGTTTATGGTGGGACTTGTTAGTCAAACGTTAGTTGTTCATATGGTCCGGACGCGGAAAATACCATTCATTCAAAGTCGTGCGTCAATGCCTGTGATGTTAAGTAGTTTAGGCGCAATTTTACTCGGTTTCCTGATTGTAGCAACGCCTATAAGAGAGGTTTTTGACTTTGTGAAACTTCCGGCTAACTACTGGCCATGGTTCTTTGGAATCATCATTGCGTACATGTTAACTGTTGAAGTAGCTAAACGTTTATATATTAAAATTACCAAGGAATGGATTTAGTAAAATCTACTGAAAGAGAAAAGAATTTGCTAAGCTGTATTACTCGTTTTGCGAAAATTTGGTGATTTTAAGCAATGAATGTTCGTGATAAAACCTAAGGTAAAGTATTTGGCAAAAAAACGAGCCAAAAAAAATAAAAATTAACGAAAAAAACTTTGTTCTCTAAAAAATAAAAAACCGCATGCTGAGTAGGTTACTCGGCTGACGGTTTTTATTTTTTGGTTTTTTCAAGATAATTTTCATGAAAACGCAAAGTTCGGAAATCAGATTACTAGCCAGCTCGGGGATGAGAGAGCTCGAATTAATAGAACTGTTATATAATATTTTCAAAATAGAATATAACAGTTAGGAGAAAAATAGTACAGAAGAAGTGTGGAACAGAAACCGTTTTCTTGTTTGTGAAAATTATCACTAAACCGCAAAAACATGCGGTTTTGCTCTTTTGTGAAAAAATGAAGAAATTAGAGTTTTTTTCTTGCGCTTTTTCGAATTTAGTGATAATTTGTTAAGTGTAGTCGATAAAAAGTAATACAGTTTCGCACTCTGTTTTACTTTTATCGAAATTAAAGAAACGTAATAGAGAGGATTGTGTGACAAAATGGCAAAGGCTAAGAAACAAAAACCTATTGACTTTAAAGAGCTAATGGCTAAAGTCGACGCTGATTTCCCAACTTTCCAAATCTTGGATCAAGATGGAAAAATTGTGAATGAAGATTTAGTACCTGATTTATCGGATGAGGAATTAGTTGAATTAATGACACGCATGGTTTGGTCTCGTGTGTTAGACCAACGTTCTACTGCATTAAACCGTCAAGGACGCTTAGGATTCTTCGCACCAACAGCTGGACAAGAAGCAAGCCAATTGGCAAGTCAATTTGCAATGGAAAAAGAAGACTACTTACTACCAGGTTACCGTGATGTACCTCAATTAGTACAACATGGTTTACCATTAAGAGAAGCTTTCTTATGGTCTCGTGGTCACGTAGCAGGGAACTACTACGCGGAAGATTTAAATGCATTACCACCACAAATTATCATTGGTGCTCAATACATCCAAGCAGCTGGTGTTGCTTTAGGATTGAAAAAACGTGGAAAAGAAAATGTTGTCTTCACTTATACTGGTGACGGCGGTTCTTCACAAGGGGACTTCTATGAAGCAATTAACTTTGCTGGTGCTTACCAAGCAAACGGTGTCTTCATTATCCAAAACAATGGTTTTGCGATTTCTACACCTCGTGAAAAACAAACAGCGGCTAAAACTTTAGCTCAAAAAGCTGTTGCAGCAGGAATTCCTGGTATTCAAGTTGATGGTATGGATCCATTAGCAGTTTACGCAATTGCAAAAGAAGCACGTGATTGGTCAGCTGCAGGAAACGGTCCAGTTTTAATTGAAACATTAACCTATCGTTATGGTCCACATACTTTATCTGGAGACGATCCAACACGTTACCGTTCAAAAGAAATGGATGACGAATGGGTACAAAAAGATCCATTGACTCGTTTCCGTAAATATCTAACAGATAAAGGCTTATGGTCTGAAGCAAAAGAAGAAGAAATTATTGAAAAAACAAAAGAAGAAATCAAAGTAGCGATTGCAGAAGCGGATAAAGCGCCAAAACAAAAAGTTTCTGATTTCTTGAAAAATATGTTTGAAGTTCAACCTCAAACAATTAAAGAACAAATTGCATTTTATGAAGCGAAGGAGTCGAAATAAAAATGGCACAAAAAACTATGATCCAAGCAATTACAGATGCCTTAGCTCTTGAATTAGAGAAAGACGAAAATGTCTTAATCTTCGGTGAAGACGTTGGTAACAACGGTGGGGTTTTCCGTGCAACTGAAGGTTTACAAGAAAAATTTGGTGAAGACCGCGTCTTCGATACACCTTTAGCTGAATCTGGTATCGGTGGATTGGCTTTCGGTCTTGCCTTGCAAGGTTACCGTCCTGTTCCTGAAATCCAATTCTTTGGTTTCGTTTTTGAAGTATTTGACGAAATCGTTGGTCAAATGGCTCGTACGCGTTACCGTATGGGTGGAACTCGTAATATGCCAATTACTGTTCGTGCCCCATTTGGTGGTGGTGTTCATACACCAGAACTTCACTCAGATAACTTAGAAGGATTAATCGCACAATCACCAGGTGTTCGTGTTGTTATTCCATCAAACCCTTACGATGCAAAAGGACTATTAATTTCATCTATTCGTAGCAACGATCCAGTTGTTTACTTAGAGCACATGAAATTATACCGTTCATTCCGTGAGGAAGTGCCAGACGAAGCTTATGAAGTGCCTTTAGATAAAGCGGCTGTAACTCGTGAAGGAACAGACGTATCAATCATCACTTACGGCGCTATGGTTCGTGAAGCGATTAAAGCAGCTGATAGCTTAGCGAAAGACAATATTTCAGCAGAAATCATTGACTTACGTACAGTGGCTCCTTTAGATGTGGAAACAATTATTAACTCTGTTGAAAAAACTGGCCGTGTGGTTGTCGTTCAAGAAGCACAAAAACAAGCTGGCGTTGGCGCTATGGTTGTTTCTGAAATTTCTGAACGTGCCGTATTATCATTAGAAGCACCAATCGGACGTGTATCTGCTCCAGATACAATCTTCCCATTCGGACAAGCAGAAAATATCTGGTTACCAAATGCGAAAGATATCGAAGCAAAAGCTAGAGAAATCGTCGAATTTTAATAGTTATTCGAAGTAGATAAACGAAGAATTAAACAGGTGGAATACGGCTATAGGCATGAAATGTTCAGCTACTATAGTCGTTTCCCCGCGTTTTGCTCCTAAGAAAATAGACAGATCCAACGAAGAAGGGAAGACTTAAAAAATGGCTTATCAGTTTAAATTACCGGATATCGGTGAAGGGATTGCCGAAGGCGAAATCGTTAAATGGTTTGTAAAACCTGGCGATACAATCAACGAAGACGATACGTTATTAGAAGTACAAAATGACAAATCAGTGGAAGAAATTCCATCACCAGTAACAGGTACTGTAAAAAATATCGTTGTACCAGAAGGAACAGTTGCAAACGTTGGTGACGTGTTAATCGAAATCGACGCACCTGGTCACGAAGATAACGATGCAGCACCAGCAGCTCCTGCACAAGAACAAACACCAGCACAACCTGCTGCTGTACCAACAACCAAAGCAGCTGGCGGATTTTTCCAATTCAAATTACCAGACATCGGTGAAGGAATTGCCGAAGGCGAAATCGTTAAATGGTTCGTTAAAGCGGGCGACACAATTAATGAAGATGATTCATTATTAGAAGTACAAAATGACAAATCAGTAGAAGAAATTCCATCACCAGTAACAGGTACTGTAAAAAATATCGTTGTACCAGAAGGAACAGTTGCCAATGTGGGTGACGTGTTAGTTGAAATTGACGCACCTGGTCATAATTCAGCAGCACCGGCAGCCGCAGCACCAGCTACTGACGCTCCTAAAGCGGAAGCATCAGCTCCAGCCGCTTCAACAGGCGTAGTTGCAGCCGCTGATCCAAACAAACGCGTTTTAGCAATGCCATCTGTTCGTCAGTATGCGCGTGAAAAAGACGTTGATATTACACAAGTAACTGCAACTGGTAAAGGTGGCCGTGTCATTAAAGCGGATATTGATGCCTTTGTTTCTGGTGGCTCTCAAGCAGCACCAGCTACTGAAGCTGCCGCAACAGAAGCAGCACCTAAAGCGGAAGCAGCTGCACCTAAAGCAGCGCCAAAAGCCTTTACTTCTGATTTAGGCGAAATGGAAACACGTGAAAAAATGACACCAACACGTAAAGCAATTGCTAAAGCAATGGTTAACAGCAAACACACTGCTCCTCACGTAACATTACATGATGAAGTAGAAGTTTCTAAATTATGGGATCACCGTAAGAAATTTAAAGATGTTGCTGCTGCAAATGGTACAAAATTAACATTCTTACCATACGTTGTAAAAGCATTGACTTCAACTGTTCAAAAATTCCCAATCTTGAATGCATCAATCGATGACGCAGCACAAGAAATTGTTTACAAAAATTACTTTAACATTGGTATCGCTACTGATACAGATCATGGCTTATATGTACCAAATGTTAAAAATGCTAATACGAAGAGCATGTTTGCTATCGCTGATGAAATCAACGAAAAAGCAGCATTGGCTATCGAAGGTAAATTAACTGCACAAGATATGCGTGATGGTACAATCACAATTAGTAACATTGGTTCAGTCGGTGGCGGCTGGTTTACACCAGTAATCAACTACCCTGAAGTTGCTATTTTAGGCGTTGGTACAATTGCACAAGAACCAGTTGTTAATGCAGACGGCGAAATCGTTGTGGGACGCATGATGAAATTATCATTAAGCTTTGACCACCGTATCGTTGACGGCGCAACTGCTCAAAAAGCAATGAACAACATTAAACGCTTATTAGCTGATCCAGAATTACTATTAATGGAAGGATGATTAACAAATGGTAGTAGGAGATTTCGCCATTGAACTAGATACAGTCGTAATCGGAGCTGGTCCTGGAGGATACGTTGCCGCAATTCGTGCCGCAGAAATGGGTCAAAAAGTTGCGATTATCGAACGTGAATACATCGGAGGCGTTTGTTTAAACGTTGGATGTATTCCTTCAAAAGCTTTAATTGCTGCTGGACATCATTACCAAGAAGCACAAGATTCTTCAACTTTTGGTGTAACAGCTAAAGGAGTCGAATTAGACTTTGCAAAAACACAAGACTGGAAAGATAACACAGTTGTAAAATCATTAACAGGCGGCGTTGGCATGTTATTGAAAAAACACAAAGTAGAAATTATTGAAGGCGAAGCATTCTTCGTTGACGAAAATACATTGCGTGTTATTCACCCAGACTCAGCACAAACTTACTCATTCAATAATGCTATTGTAGCAACAGGTTCTCGTCCAATTGAAATCCCAGGATTCAAATTTGGCGGACGCGTGTTAGATTCTACAGGCGGTTTAAACTTAAAAGAAGTTCCTAAAAAATTCGTTATTATCGGTGGCGGTGTCATCGGTGCTGAATTAGGTGGCGCTTATGCTAACTTAGGTTCAGAAGTAACAATTTTAGAAGGTAGCCCATCAATTTTACCAACTTATGAAAAAGATATGGTTAAAGTTGTCACAGACGACTTCAAGAAGAAAAACGTAACAATCGTGACTTCTGCAATGGCTAAAGAAGCTGTTGACAATGGTGATAGCGTCACTGTTAAATATGAAGTTAACGGAAAAGAAGAAAGTGTTGAAGCAGATTACGTAATGGTCACTGTTGGACGTCGTCCAAACACAGACGACTTAGGCTTAGAACAAGCGGGCGTTGAAATTGGCGAACGTGGTTTAATCCCAGTTGACAACCAAGGACGTACTAACGTGAAAAACATCTTCGCAATCGGCGACATCGTACCAGGTGCTGCGTTAGCGCATAAAGCAAGCTACGAAGCAAAAATTGCTGCTGAAGCAATTTCTGGTAAGAAAGTTGCAGTTGATTACAAAGCAATGCCAGCTGTTGCCTTTACTGATCCAGAATTGGCAAGCGTTGGTATGACTGTTGCAGAAGCAAAAGAAGCGGGAATCGAAGCAAAAGGCTACAAATTCCCATTTGCTGGTAACGGCCGTGCAATCTCTTTAGATAAAACTGAAGGATTCATGCGTTTAGTTACAACTGTAGAAGACAATGTCATCATCGGTGCACAAATTGCCGGTGTCGGTGCAAGTGACATGATTTCTGAATTAGCTTTAGCTATTGAATCTGGCATGAATGCAGAAGACATTGCTTTAACAATCCACCCACACCCATCATTGGGCGAAATTACTATGGATACAGCTGAATTGGCTTTAGGTTTACCAATTCATATTTAATAGTATCACTTTGTCGCACGACAGATATAATGCGCCTTTTGCACTTGTTGCATTAGCCACAGCAAGAGCAAAAGGTGTAAAAAAACAACGACTCCTAGAAGTCGTTGTTTTTTTATGCTCTGTTCTTTCTTTTACGGTATTTAAGGGGTGTTTCACCCGTTTCTTGTTTAAAGATCCGGACAAAATAGCTATCTTCAACAAACCCTAAATCTTCACTGATTTGGGCGATCGTTTTATCTGTCTCCAAAAGAAGCTGTTTAGCCCATGTGATTTTTAATTGTCGATAAAATTGACTAAAGGGAATACCAAACTCCTCTTTTAATAAACGACTTAAATACGTCGGTGTCAAATGAACAAGGTCTGCCAGTTCTTGTAAATTTAAACGCAGCGATTTGTTTTCCCAAAGGGCATCTAAAACCGGTTGCAATTGCTTATTTTTAGTTTGATAGGCACTTGAAGGAGTTAATTGAGCAGTTAACAAAGTTTGTTGAATATCTTTTTGGATCATATTCAATGGCTCCAGCTCTTCTTTTCGCGAACTAATCTGTAAGGACTGTTTGTACGTATTGATTAAATAATCTTTTTTGATGGCTTCAGAAATAATATATTGGCTTAGATCAGCGATTAATGTCGCGCTCTTTTCTAAGTCTGCTAGTTCTAAAACAGGGTATTGTTGATACAGCTCTTGGTGTGTTACTAAAAATTCTTGAATGAAGGCATCATTCATGGTTAAAACCTGTTCTAACTCTTCTTGGTGATCTTCGAGCAAAACTTCACCAGCCATAATGGCTCCTACATACTGGTCATCAACAATAATGGGGATGGCCATATCAACGATGTTAAAGTGACAACGGTAGATAAAAGGCTGACCAGTGCGAACAGCTTCCAAGCCACCACGAGCATCACATTTTTCACAAAGTTTCGAGAGCTCAGGGGAGTGACGTACCAGTTGGCAAAAGGGTTGAACTTGACTATGTTTCGTCACAGGTCGCCCTTTATAATCGACTAAAATAATGGCTAAACGAGTGCTTAAGGCCAATGATTCTTGCAATTTTTCCCACTTTTCTAAATCTAAAATATTTTTTAATTCTACAGTCATAAGGCAATCCTTCAATCTAAAGTTTAAAAATCATAATATTTTATTATTTCACAAAATAATTCTATCATTTTTTGCAAGAAAACGATACCAAAAGTTCAATGCTTTTTTGATGAAAGCGTTTTATACTATGTATGTAAACAAAATATAGGAGGCTATCAACATGAGAAAAGCATTGATTTTACCAACGAAATATGTTCAAGGGGAAGATGAATTACTAAACTTAGGTTACTTCGTTTCAACTTTTGGAAAAAAAGCGTTACTAATTGCAAATCCTGCTGACGTTGATCGTGTACGTCCACAATTGGAAGAAACAGCGAAAAAGTTTGACATTACCTTCGTAGAGGGTGGCTTTAGTGGAGAAGTAACGCGTGAAGAAACAAAGCGCTTGCAAAACGTTGGACAAAAAGAACAAGCAGACTGTATCATTGGTTTAGGTGGCGGTAAAGCAATCGATGCTTCAAAAGTCGTAGCAGAA
Organism: Enterococcus sp. DIV0358; assembly: GCF_051713465.1. Classification (NCBI taxonomy): domain Bacteria; kingdom Bacillati; phylum Bacillota; class Bacilli; order Lactobacillales; family Enterococcaceae; genus Enterococcus; species Enterococcus sp. DIV0358. The sequence continues at coordinate 1,262,490 of NZ_JBIOPX010000001.1, forward strand.
GGTGAAAACTTAATTATTGTACCAACGATTGCGGCTCAAGATGCACCAACTTCGCATTCAGCTGTACTATATCATGAAGATGGCTCATTTGATGATTATGCTTACTTTAAACAAAGTCCAAGCGTCGTGATGGTTGATACAAAAGTGGTTGCCAAAGCGCCAACTAGATTTTTAGTTGCTGGAATGGGGGATGCCTTATCCACATATTTTGAAGCGCGCGCAACACACAATTCATATTCTCGGGTTAATGCTAGTTTGCCAATGGGTTCAAGAGAAGGCTTAACGCCCGCTGCTAGCGGCACATATGCAGCTTTGGCCATGGCGAAACTTTGCTGGGAAAACCTCCAGGAAGATGGGTTAAAAGCGAAATTAGCTTGTGATGCAAATGTGGTTACTGAATCATTGAATAAGATTATCGAAACAAATATCTTACTTTCAGGCTTAGGTTTTGAAAGTGGTGGTTTAGCTGCAGCGCATGCGATTCATAACGGTATGACAGTCTTACCTGGTGCGCACAGTTATTTACATGGTGAAAAAGTAGCTTTTGCAACGATTGCACAACTTGTATTAGAAGATGCAGCAAAAGACGAATTAGAAGCTGTTTTAGACTTTAGCGCTTCTGTAGGTTTACCATTAACGCTTTCAGACATTGGTGTCGATGAAATCACTTATGAAGAAGCGTTGGAAGTAGCCAAAATTGCTTGCATTCCAGAAGAATCAATTCATTCAATGCCATTCCCAATTGTCGTTGAAGAAGTAGCGAATGCAATCATTGTTGCAGATAAAGTCGGACAAGAATATAAAACAAGACATAAATTAGATTAAGGAAGTGTCCACATGAAAGCAGATATTTTACTCGTTTCACATAGCAAAATGATTACAGATGGTATTAAAGAGATGATTGAACAGATGAACGCCGGTGAAGAAATTACAATTCATTCACTTGGTGGTACATCAGATGGTTCATTAGGTTCAGATCCAATGAAAATCATTGACACGATTAACGAAGCGGACTCTGACCGAGAATTTTTAATTTTTGCCGATTTAGGCAGTGCCGTTTTAAGTTCAGAATTAGCTTTTGATATGCTAGAAGAAGACCAACAGAAACATTATCATTTAGTCGATGCACCATTGGTTGAAGGTGCCTTTGCGGCAGCAATTACTGCAGGTGTCTCAGATGATTTGACGCAAATTTTAGCAGAAGCTCAAAATGCTGGTAAGAAAGGGTGGAACTAAATGAAAAAAATTATTAATGAACCTGGTAAAATTGTCGAAGAAATGCTCCAAGGAATTGTGAAAAGCTATGGAAACCTTGTTCATCAAGTCGAAGATTCTCGCGTGATTGCTCGCAACGACTCAAACAAACAAGTTGGGTTAGTATCTGGTGGTGGAAGTGGTCATGAGCCTGCACATGCTGGGTTTGTTGGTGATGGAATGTTAAATGCCGCAGTTTTAGGTGATGTCTTTACTTCACCAACACCAGATCAAATTTTAACAGGGATCCAAGCGGCGGACCAAGGGGCCGGTGTTCTGTTAATCGTAAAAAATTATACAGGCGATATTTTGAACTTTGAAATGGCCAAAGATATGGCTGATATGGAAGACATTCATGTAGAAATGGTCGTTGTCGATGACGATATTGCAGTCGAAGATAGCACCTATACCGCTGGAAAACGCGGCGTTGCCGGGACTGTTCTTGTCCATAAAATTTTAGGACATCATGCCCGCCAAGGTGCTTCTTTAGAAGAGCTCGTTTCTTTAGGAGAAAAGATTGTAGCAGCCACGAAAACAATTGGAGTGGCTTTAAAAGCAGCCACTGTGCCTGAAGTTGGCAAACCAGGTTTTACTTTACCAGAAGATGAAATTGAATTTGGCGTAGGGATTCACGGAGAACCAGGCTATCGTCGTGAAAAAATCCAACCATCGAAAGAGTTAGCGAAAGAATTAGTTGAAAAAACATTAAGTAGCTATGAACAACAACCACAAACAGTGGGGATACTTGTCAATGGCATGGGCGGCACGCCATTAATGGAACAATTTGTATTTATGAACGACGTGCTAACATTATTAGAAGATAAAGGTGTTCAAGTGACCTTCCATAAAGTGGGTAACTATATGACGTCTATTGACATGCAAGGATTATCTTTAACGATGATTGACTTGGCAACAAAAGACTGGCAAACAGCGCTAGAAAGCAAAGTAACAACAATTTCTTGGTAAGGGTGATAAAAGATGGAATTAACAGTAAAAGACATTCAAACATGGTTAGACAATTATTCAAAAGTTATCGAAGAAAAAAAAGACTATCTAAGTGAATTAGACACGCCGATTGGTGATGGGGATCACGGTAACAACATGGCTCGTGGTATGGCTGAATACAAAATTGCGTTTGACAAAAAAGTACCAACAACAATCACGGAGACATTTAAAGTCCTATCCATGGCTTTGATTTCAAAAGTTGGCGGAGCTTCTGGTCCTTTATATGGTACTGCGTTTATGAATATGACTAAAGCAACAAAAGATTTGGAAACCATCAGTTCGCCAGAGCAATTAAAAGAAATTGTTCAGCAAGGTCTAGCTGGGATTCAGATGCGCGGCAAAGCTGAACCAGGAGATAAAACGATGGTTGATGTCTGGGCACCTGTTGCTGAAGTAATTGGAACGGAACAATTTAATGAAGAAAAAATTGAACAATTTGCTGAAGCAACAAAAGATTGGGTGGCGAAAAAAGGACGTGCCTCTTATTTAGGGGAACGAGCAATTGGTCATATTGATCCAGGAGCAGCATCTAGTGCATTATTATTTGAAGAACTAGTCAAAGTAATCAATCAATAACAGTGAGAAAAAAGTTTAGCAAGTGCCTCTCTTGAAGCGCTTGCTAAGCTTTTTTATAAATAATGGTTTCTTTTGTTCATCTATGGGATAATTTAAGTAACAAAAAATAACAAAGATAGACAAATGGGGGATTTAAAAATGAAAAAGCATGTGATTGTGGGATGTTTATTAATCGTTAGCACAATGTTTGTAAGTGCTTGTGGAAATTCATCAGACGTGACCACAGAAAAAACCAGTGTCACAAAACAAGTCGAAGCTACGGGACAAAGCACATCCTCTTCTGTAGACCAAACCAAGTATGATGCCATTATTACAGAAGCTAAAAAGTTAACGGCAGAGGGGCAATATAAAGAATCAGAAGAAAAATTAGCTACGATCCCTGTTAGCGATTTAGGGAAACCTCACTATTCAATCGTTAAAGAAACGGTTGAGAAACTAAATAATCAAAATAATGAAGGCTTAAAAAGACAAGAAGAAGTCGCAGTTGAAAAGCAAACGAAGTCGAGTCCGGCTCCAACGGAATCACTTAAACCAATTCCAGATGAATTTGCTAAATGGGCAACCACGTATCTTTTTTATTATCCACGAGGAGATCAAAAGCAAGCGGGTTTAATCATTGAAGCGAATGGAGCGGTCACGCAGACGAATACGAATGGCGAAATTTACACAGGAAAAGCCGAAATAAGTGGAGCTTCGGGCACTATTTTAAGTTATGATACGACTAGTTATCGCCCGACGACCCAACCAGCTATAAAATCGATTACTCCAAATGTTAAAATCACTGTTACTTGGAACAATGGCGGCGGTGTTGATGTTTATTATGGCTACGTTTCTTATTCACAACGTTTAGCTTTGACAGATGGTATCGCCGTGACAGACGGGGTCAAAGAAGTTTGGCTTTCATAAAAAGAGCTAGACATTCAAGTTTTTGCTTGAATGTCTAGCTCTTTTGTTGATTGAATCGGGGGATTTAAATACTTAGTTTCGATAAGAACGAACGGTATTATTAATAGCAGAAATACTATATTTTAATTCATCTTCTAACGTTTGATCAATGTCTGTGTCTAAAGTTTCTGCAAACATGGCTTCATATTCAGCGATAGAAAGTTCTGTCCGATTATCCAGCAGTGCTAAATGAGTTTCTTTTTGTAAATGATTTTGATAACCAGCTACTAATTCACCAGTGAAAAATTCAGCGACAGCACCAGAACCATAACTGAATAACCCAATTTGATTGCCTGCGGTTAAAGTCGTTGCATTTTCTAAAAGGGAAATGAGTCCCAGATAAAGTGAACCCGTATACAAGTTTCCTACGCGACGACTATAGATGATGCTTTCTTCATAACGGGCTAAAATTCGTTCCTGTTCTGCTTCAGTTTGGTCGGAGATTTTTGCTAATAAGGCTTTTTTGCCCATTTTTGTGTAAGGAATATGGAACGCTAAAGCATCATAATCTGCAAAATCAAGACCGGTTCGTTTTTTATGTTCATCCCAGACTTGGGCAAAAGATTGGATGTAGGTTTCGTTTGACAAAGGACCATCGACCATAGGATACGGGTGGCCTGTTGGACGCCAAAAGTCATAGATATCTTGCGTCAGCATCACATTATCCTCTTTTAAAGCCAAAATGCGCGGTTCACTAGCAACTAACATTGCAACCGCCCCAGCTCCTTGTGTAGGCTCACCGCCAGAATTTAAGCCATATTTTGCAATATCTGCCGCTACGACCAAGACTTTTTTATCTGGATGTAAGGCTACGTGATTCTTAGCTAACTGTAAGCCTGCTGTTGCTCCGTAACAAGCTTCCTTGATTTCGAAAGAGCGAGCGAAAGGTTGAATCCCCATTAAACGATGTAAGACAACTGCGGCCGCTTTTGACTCATCGATACTGGACTCAGTCCCGACAATCACCATATCAATGGCCTCTTTATCTTCTTTGGTCAAGATCGCTTCTGCGGCATTGGCTGCAAATGTCACAATATCTTGGCTGATTGGGTTCACCGCCATTTGGTCTTGCCCAATACCAATATGAAATTTTCCAGGGTCTACATTTCTGGCTTCAGCCAGTGCCGTCATATCAATATAATAAGGGGGCACAAAAAAACTAATTTTATCAATCCCAATTGTCATTTCTTTAACTCCTTTACGATAAATAGATTCATTATATAAAATAGCACGAAATGAACCAAAATGGGGAATTTTTGTATTAACTTCATAGATTATTAAAAAATATCTTATAAGTCTGTTAACATTCAGTAATTGGCACTTGTGATTCTGGGATTTTATGATATATTTCAAGATGGAGGTGCATTTAGTTGAAAACAGTAGTTATTATTGATGCATTACGAACACCAATTGGAAAATATAAAGGCAGCTTAAGTCAAGTAAGTGCCGTAGACTTAGGAACACATGTTACAACACAACTTTTAAAAAGACATTCCACTATTTCTGAAGAAATTGATCAAGTAATCTTTGGAAATGTTTTACAAGCTGGAAATGGCCAAAATCCCGCACGACAAATAGCAATAAATAGCGGTTTGTCTCATGAAATTCCCGCAATGACGGTTAATGAGGTCTGCGGATCAGGAATGAAGGCCGTTATTTTGGCGAAACAATTGATTCAATTAGGAGAAGCGGAAGTTTTAATTGCTGGCGGGATTGAGAATATGTCCCAAGCACCTAAATTACAACGATTTAATTACGAAACAGAAAGCTATGATGCGCCTTTTTCTAGTATGATGTACGATGGGTTAACGGATGCCTTTAGTGGTCAGGCAATGGGCTTAACTGCTGAAAATGTGGCCGAAAAGTATCATGTAACTAGAGAAGAGCAAGATCAATTTTCTGTACATTCACAATTAAAAGCAGCTCAAGCACAAGCAGAAGGGATATTCGCTGACGAAATAGCCCCATTAGAAGTATCAGGAACGCTTGTGGAGAAAGATGAAGGGATTCGCCCTAATTCGAGCGTTGAGAAGCTAGGAACGCTTAAAACAGTTTTTAAAGAAGACGGTACTGTAACAGCAGGGAATGCATCAACCATTAATGATGGGGCTTCTGCTTTGATTATTGCTTCACAAGAATATGCCGAAGCACACGGTCTTCCTTATTTAGCTATTATTCGAGACAGTGTGGAAGTCGGTATTGATCCAGCCTATATGGGAATTTCGCCGATTAAAGCCATTCAAAAACTGTTAGCGCGCAATCAACTTACTACGGAAGAAATTGATCTGTATGAAATCAACGAAGCATTTGCAGCAACTTCAATCGTGGTCCAAAGAGAACTGGCTTTACCAGAGGAAAAGGTCAACATTTATGGTGGCGGTATTTCATTAGGTCATGCGATTGGTGCCACAGGTGCTCGTTTATTAACGAGTTTAAGTTATCAATTAAATCAAAAAGAAAAGAAATATGGAGTGGCTTCTTTATGTATCGGCGGTGGCTTAGGACTCGCTATGCTACTAGAGAGACCTCAGCAAAAAAAAAACAGCCGATTTTATCAAATGAGTCCTGAGGAACGCCTGGCTTCTCTTCTTAATGAAGGCCAGATTTCTGCTGATACAAAAAAAGAATTTGAAAATACGGCTTTATCTTCGCAGATTGCCAATCATATGATTGAAAATCAAATCAGTGAAACAGAAGTGCCGATGGGCGTTGGCTTACATTTAACAGTGGACGAAACTGATTATTTGGTACCAATGGCGACAGAAGAGCCCTCAGTTATTGCGGCTTTGAGTAATGGTGCAAAAATAGCACAAGGATTTAAAACAGTGAATCAACAACGCTTAATGCGTGGACAAATCGTTTTTTACGATGTTGCAGATCCCGAGTCATTGATTGATAAACTACAAGTAAGAGAAGCGGAAATTTTTCAACAAGCAGAGTTAAGTTATCCATCTATCGTAAAACGGGGCGGCGGCTTAAGAGATTTGCAGTATCGTGCTTTTGATGAATCATTTATATCTGTCGACTTTTTAGTAGATGTTAAGGATGCAATGGGGGCAAATATCGTTAATGCTATGTTGGAAGGTGTGGCCGAGTTGTTCCGTGAATGGTTTGCGGAGCAAAAGATTTTATTCAGTATTTTAAGCAATTACGCAACGGAGTCGGTTGTTACGATGAAAACGGCTATTCCAGTTTCACGTTTAAGTAAGGGGAGCAATGGCCGGGAAATTGCTGAAAAAATTGTTTTAGCTTCACGCTATGCTTCATTAGATCCTTATCGGGCAGTCACGCATAACAAAGGGATCATGAATGGCATTGAAGCTGTCGTTTTAGCTACAGGAAATGATACACGCGCTGTTAGCGCTTCTTGTCATGCTTTTGCGGTGAAGGAAGGTCGCTACCAAGGTTTGACTAGTTGGACGCTGGATGGCGAACAACTAATTGGTGAAATTTCAGTTCCGCTTGCGTTAGCCACGGTTGGCGGTGCCACAAAAGTCTTACCTAAATCTCAAGCAGCTGCTGATTTGTTAGCAGTGACGGATGCAAAAGAACTAAGTCGAGTAGTAGCGGCTGTTGGTTTGGCACAAAATTTAGCGGCGTTACGGGCCTTAGTCTCTGAAGGAATTCAAAAAGGACACATGGCTCTACAAGCACGTTCTTTAGCGATGACGGTCGGAGCTACTGGTAAAGAAGTTGAGGCAGTCGCTCAACAATTAAAACGTCAAAAAACGATGAACCAAGACCGAGCCTTGGCTATTTTAAATGATTTAAGAAAGTAAATATCCACCCGCATAGCGGGTGGCTTTTTAATAGCCCTAGAAGGGCTCGCTACCTGCTGCTCCCTTTAAGGGAGCTTTTTTTAGAGACTGCCAACCGCTACCATTCTATTCTTATCTAGTTGTTACTTCCTAAATGGATCTTTATACTCTCTTTTGTTTATACTATCCCTTATTCGATCTTCTGCTTCTTGTTCTCGTATATACTTAGCTATCGTTTTTTGGTTCAATCCTACAGTGCTCACATAATAGCCTTTTGACCAAAAGGATCGATTTCCATAATTGTATTTTAAATTCGCATGACGTTCATGAATGATTACTGCACTTCTTCCTTTTAAGAAACCCATAAAACCTGATACACTCAACTTCGGCGGAATTCTTACCAACATATGGATATGGTCGGGCATTGCATGCGCTTCAATGATTTCGACTTCTTTCATCTCACACAATTTCCTTAGTATTTTCCCTATATCTCGCCTCAATTGACCATAGATTACTTTTCTTCTATATTTTGGTGTAAACACAAGATGATACTTACAATTCCAACGAGTATGTGCTAAACTTTTATCGTCGTTCGACATTCAAAAACTCCTTTCGATTTGATAACGGTTGGTAGCCTTTATCTATTATATCGAAAGGAGTTTTTATCGCTAAAGCTCTGGCCTCCACGCGCAGTTTTTTTGTCGAAATCTCTTTAGAGATTTCGACTGACTAAAGTCATTAACAATAAAAAAACAGTTCAGCAGAAATTATTCTGCTGAACTATTTTTTTTCACATTAGGTAGACGTTTCAGGCCACGAATTGGTTTTACTTTTAAGACATCTAAGAAGAAAGTGAACACAGGGATTCCTACAATAAGTCCCCATACACCAAAGAGACGCTCACTAACTAATAAAATGACAAACGTATAAAAGATTGGTAACTCTGTTTTACTAGACATGAATTTAGGATTTAGCACGTAAGATTCAAATAAATGAACGATTGTAATTAAAGCTAAGATATAAATCACATCGTTCAAGCCACCTTGGGAATAAGCGATGAAACTTAGCGGAATGCAGGAAATAATCACACCAGCAACTGGGACTAAGCTCAAAATGAAGATCATAATGGCTAAACTAGGTAACTGAGTAAAGCCGATTATCGCCAAGGCCAAGGTAGTAATGACTGTATTCACCACAGCAATGAAAAACTGAGCTTCCATTACGACACCAAATGTGTTGACGAACTTGTTGGCAAAATAATAGATATCCTGAAAAAACCAATCAAAATCACTTTTTAAAAATAACTTAGAAAAATCAGCCATTTGCTTCTTCTCAATCATAAAGAAGAAACTTAAAATAAAGGACATGACAAATGATAAGCCGACAGCGCCAATATCTTGAATGTAGCGTAAAATCATTGAAGCGCCATTCTGGAGTTGAGAGAGTAAGTTAGATTTTTCCAAGTATTGATCAATAAATTGCAATACTTGATTTGTATCTGTATGTGGACTTTGATAAAAATCAACTACAGAATTAATCATTTGAGTCGTTTGGTTAACTAGAACGGGAACATATTTAGTAATCGCTAAATAGATTAGAAAAACAACCAATGCATAGGTTAAGAGAACGATGACAATCGTCGGGATTTTCATATAGCGTTGAACAAAATGGACCAAACGAACAGCTAAATAGGTAAAGATAAATGTTAAAAGAATTGTTGTAATCATGCTTCTGGATAAATAAAGCACAAAAATAATCAAAGCAAGGACGCAAAAACGTCGCAAACGTTCATTTTGAATAAATTTTTGATACAAACTCATAGGGGAAACTCCTTCTTTACTGAATAATCAATCCTGTTAAGAATAACATAACCATACCGATGGCAGCTAGGCCGCAAACAATAATATGGCGGCGTTTGTACATCACTACAATGGCGATGAACTCTCGAATAAACGCGTTAGGTAAAAAATAAAAAGCGGTTTTTGCACCAATGCCATCAGCTTTTAAGCCAGCCATTCGAGCGAAAAGACCCGCTCGGAAAAGGTGATAATTGTTTGTAGTAAAAATGGCTTGGAAATTAGCATTTCCAAAATCCTCAATCATTGTTTCTTTGGAAAAACGCATATTTTCTAGTGTGTTTTTTGAATGAGCTTCTACTAAAATATCATCATCAGGAATACCTTGTGTCAAAGCATACATTTTCATCGCGACACTTTCAGGAAGTAATTCATCAGGGCCTTGGCCACCAGACATGACGATTTTTGGTGGGTTTAACGTTGCGCGATTTTGAGCCTTGTAAAATTGAATGGCTTTGTTGATGCGGGCTTGCAATAACGGCGGCACAATCTCACCATTGATTAACCCCGAACCTAACACAACAATATAATCCTGTGTATATTTTGGCTGATTAAATTGATACAACGTAGAAACAGTTAAAAAATTATAAAAAACAAACGCGAAATAAGTCAAAATAAATGGCGCAATAGTTAGTGGCAAGGAGAGCCAAGTCGGTAATAATGATTGGAAAAAGAAATTATAAATTAACAATAATGTCAAACCAATCGCCAGTAACAAAGTCAACAAGTTCCCTAAAGAACGACCCTCTTTTCTCATAACAACGACCGCATTCCAATAGAGGAAAATAATTAAGGCATAGAGTCCTAAAGCCAAAGCGATAAAAATCGCCAGCAGGGCAATAATTGCTAAGGTGATTAGAAAGTAGTTGCTTGTACGAATCGCGGTAATTCCTAAATAAGTCGCTAGAACCACAAGAAAAATATTAAACAATGTTCCGTTCAGTAAACGCCTTTTTTCTTTGAAGTAGAAGAGCGCAAACAAGCCAAAAAAAGCAATGGGAATTAAAAAGAAGGCTGTACCACGAATGATTTCTAAATATAAAACATATGAGAAGAACATAAAGACAGTCCAGCCAAACATCCACGGCAACCAATCGTGTTCTTTTTTCTTTTTACGCCACGAGGGAATGAAAAAGAGACCCAATAAATAAACACCTAAAAAGGTTAAATCACCATAAAATTGCATAAATAAACTCCTTTAAAACATTTTTCCTCTTCAGTATAACGAAAACTCTTCAAAAAAAATAGAGGAAGCACTTAGTTTCAGAAAGTTTTCTTGTTCTTTTTTTATAAAAAAAACCTGACGATTAACGTCAGGTTTTTGAGTCAGTATTGTTTAATTAAGCTTTAGTAACGTTAGTTGCTTGAGGGCCACGTTGACCTTCTTCGATTTCGAAAGTTACTGCTTGACCTTCTTCTAAAGTTTTGAAGCCGTCACCTTGGATAGCTGAGAAATGTACGAATACATCGTTTCCGTTTTCTGCAGTGATGAAGCCAAAGCCTTTGTCTGAGTTAAACCATTTTACTGTACCTGTTTCCATAATAAATATCCTCCTAGATGTGTGTTATAACACATTCATATTTTGCAATTACTTGAAAGGTGAAAAATGTGGAAGATGTTTATTTGAAACAGCTACCCATATTACCGAACAAAAACTACATCTATTACTATAGCATACTAACTGGTTTTTGTATAGCGATAACCTTATTTTCTTTTTTATCGGATGTTTTTTAAAAACTAGAAAGTGAAGATAAGGCTGTTATAGTGCTGTTTCAATAAGTCTCAGAAAAAAAGCCCATTGTAAGGCGCTTTCTTACAATGGGCTTTTTGCCTGTTTTTAATAACGGAGGATAGCCGCTAAAGATTTTTCATCTGGTGCAGCTTTTTGGTCTAAAACAAAAACTTGACCGCCGTTTTGAATGACTTGGTAAGCAATGGTGTTTAAAAGTTTGCGACGATCGTACTCTTCAGATGACATTTCATTGTTTTCAGTAACAAAGAGTGACGTTGCAATAAAAAGATGGGAAATTTTGCCGTCAGCTGCCGCTGGCGAAATATCTGTAAATTGATCTAAGAATTTACGATCTAGTAATTTGTTATAAGAAGCTGTTTCTTTTTCTGTTAACTCTGCAGCTATTTTTTCACTAGCGCTGCGGATATCTTGAATGGTTGCTTGTGCAGGTGAAGCAGCAACTGAAATCGAGCAATCATAATAAGGATTTTTAGCAATCTTTTTAAAGAGTGTTTGGTTTTCTGGTAAAGCATAAAGATAAAGCGGTAATTTTTCAGGATTATCCAGTTGATCTTTTAAGAAAGTATCGACTGCTTGATAGTAGTTCACCCAATCAATTTCAACTTCTTTATCTTTAGTATTGATGCTATGATAAGCGACACCTTCTTTAGAACCGTTAGAACTACCTTGAGTTGAAAAGTTTAAATTACCCCCCGTTAATTCATCACCTAAAGCTGTAACCACGTCTGTTGGCGCGTCTTTAGGCAATTCAACAGGAGTCACAGTCGTATGATCGACCTTGTAAAGTTTCATTGAATCGCGATTTAGAGCAAGTAGGTAATAATGGTAGTTAAATTGTTTGTCTTTGACTAGTCCAAGTAAATAAGGAATCGTGTCCACGTAATATTGATCGTCAACGGGCACATCTAATCGTTGAACAAAGGTGTTCTCTGGAGATAAGATGATTGAAACACTTGCTGTGCCGTTGCGCCAGAAGGAAGCATCAGCTAGAAGTGCGTCAATTTTTTCTTGGAAAACAGACCATTTTTCCTCAGGAAATTTTTTTTCAAAGCGTGTTTTTGCCGCTTTTGCAAAATTTTTCAAAACAAGCGAATCTTTTTCTACGTTTTGATGAGCGACATGGGTGTTAAACAAGAAAGTAACAAACGGTCCATGAACTTCTTCAGAAAATAATGTTGATAAGCTATCTTTTTTTTGATTTGCCATAATAAAATCCCCCTTCTAAAAGTAAGTGTAGCACAGGAAATCGAATGTTTAAAACAATATGTTCAATAAAAGAAAACGCTTTAAATAATCTAAATAAAGGACTGTTAATGGTGTTCTAATAAAAGTTTTATAAAAAATATAGCTGAAACTCATGATAAAAAAGGCACAAACTACTATACTTACGTTATGCCAATTATCCCGAATTGGTTTTTTCATACTTACTCCTACCAAGAGTAAATAACAACCTTCATTTCCACCACAGACGACGGTCGTGGTGGTTTTTTTGTTTAGGTTCTAGTTTTTGCTATTAACTTTTGAGAAGGACAGAGTAAGATAGTTAGAGAGATTATGACAAGTACGAGAATGGTGAGAAGAGTTATTAAGATCCCGTTTTGATAGGTTAACAATGGATTTCGCAAAGGTCTCATAATGTCACCACCTAATAGAATATGAGGCATATCCAAGTAGCTTAAGAGAATGTAAGGTTTTAAGTTCTCGTTAAGTAACGTATTGAGTACATCGTATTGTCCAATCACTAATGGAATAATTAAAACAGAGAGATTTAGAATTAAATTACTTGTTAGAATGCTGAATACTAAACTTAACAATGCTAGAAATGCTAGAAATAATATAAAAAAGAAGATTGTTTTAACGACAAAGTCACCTGTTGCTATCAAACTGACTTCCATATTTTTCGAACTGGTGGCAATCGGGTAATTAAACGCACCCAGTCCATTTTTCAGAAAGACAAATGCAAGTACAAGGAGAAATGCGCTGAGTAGGTTTGCAAAGAGCGACAAAACAATGGCAAAAAGTTTGGTGTAATATGTTCGTACATAAGAGTTAGGAGAAACACAATACCAAATGAAATTATGTTTTTTATAGTCTAAATTAAATAAATAAGCAATCTGGAAACTAATCAGAATTAAAATAATTTGCATTAATTGAGGAGAAGAAAAAACCAAATTTAGATATTGGATCACGCCCATCTTTTTTGGATTATCACTCGTTTTATTTAGCCCATTGTTTTTTAAATACTCCAGTACGGCCACTATACTTTTTTGTTCACTAATTGATCTAGCTTGCAAACTACCATCTAGAATTCCTTCTAGCGTTTTTTTTCCAAGTTATACTCATTTTCAACAATCGCTTTTTGATCTCCTTTCTTTAGAGAATCAATGAGTTTTTTTAAATAACCATTTGTTTCCTTGATGTCTTCAACGATTCTTGTTGCAGTTGGGTCATCTTTGATACTTTCAATCGTTGTTATGCCGGCATAGTAATTATCTTCGTAATATTTTACATAATTAAAATTGGCATTTCCTAGAAAAAAAGGAACGCTAATAACGAGAACGAATAATGCAAACAGAAAATAAGTGGTTTTCTCTCGAAAAATTTTAATTAGTTCAAATTTTATCATTTAGGCACGACCTTTCGTTGCATATAGTTCGTAGTATTCTTCTTTTAATTGTAGATAGTCTAGTGACGCTGATTTCAGAATACCGCTATCTAAAAAATAAATTGCATCACAAAGCTTGCTTATTTCGAAAATATTATGAGATGACAAAAGTAATGTTTTTCCTTGCTCTTTTAAAGTAAGAAAGACGGTTGCTAGGTACTCAACATTTTCAATATCGAGACCATTTAATGGCTCATCAAAAATCAGAAAAGACGCACCACTAGCGATGGCGACTGAGAGCAAGGCTTTTTGCTTCATACCTGCAGAAAGGTGTTTAATTTTTTTGTTTATGTACGTGTTAACACCGGCTAAGTTAATGATTGATTCAAAATTAGCATCATGTTTCCATAACTTGGCCGCTACTTGCATATTCTCGTAAACGGTAAGATTTGCAAATAATTGATTCGCGGATTCTATGAAAAAGATTTTTTTATTGTAGTCAGTTCTGTTTTTGATTGATGTTTTGTCAACTATTACTTCACCAGATTCGAGCGGGATAAGTTGGACGATTGATTTAAAAAAAGTCGTTTTTCCTGTACCATTTGGGGCAACAATACATGTGATTGATCCCGTATTTAATGTAAGCGACAAGTTATTCAAGATGTTTTTATTGTTCAATGCTACGCAGATCTTGGTTATTTCTATTGAATTATTCAATTTTTTTCCTCCTTTTATTAGAAATTAGTTATATAGATTATATTAACATTAAATTAAAGAAAGAGAAAGGTTGTTTTTCAAATAATTATTTGGTAGTATAAAATTATAAATAGTGAAAATATATTATGTTAGGAGTAGAAACAATGGAAAAGAAAGTTGTGTATGGTTGTGTTCTAACAAATTTGTTGGGTGTTAGTTTGGTGTTTAATTCACCAGTAGAGGCAGAAGAAGTCATTCAAAATGATGCGTTAGTTGAATTGCAAAACGAGATTGGTAGTCAATCTGTTAACCCAAGAAACAGAGCTTATGTTGGTTGGGTCGTGAGGTATTTCCATCAATATCAAACTCGAGCAACAGGGAACTGGGCGCCAAATTTACATGGATATGTTTATGGGAAAATCAATGTGCGTAATGGTTATTCTGCGAATGGATGGACGTATTTGGGAACAACGAATAATTCTAATTGGTTTACGATTGAACACAAGTTTAGACAAAATTATCGAGTATGGTGAATCGATTATTTTATAAGTAAGGATAAATAAAGAAGATAAACCAAATAAATGCCAGAAGGTGTCTCCTTCTGGCATTTATTTGGTTTATTATACAATGAATACGCTAGTTGTCGAATAAATTAATAAGTACAAACAACACAGAGCCACTGACTGTCGTATTACTTAAGAATTTGTCATTTCAAATTTACGGAACCGCAAGAAACGATTTGCTTCTTCCTCTAACTGAGTAATTTCTTCTTCTGTTAACTCTTCCGTAGTAATGTGAATATGTAATTCTTTTTGTGTGCTTGTCATAGGTGCCTGATGATTAATCTCTGTTTGTTGGGTGCGGCCCATTAAATAGTCCAAGGAAACAGAAAAATAGTCTGCTATTTTTAAAAGATTCTCTACTTTAGGCGAAGAGGTATCCCAACGACGAATTTGTCCATTGGAAATGCCGACGTTTCTTTCTAATTGGGCGAGGGTTAATTGCTTTGACTGAGCTAGTTGTTTAATGCGAGAAATTAAGGTCATTTCAAGTCCTCCTTGCGTTTTCCGTTTGCTAATTTTAAATTAGCGTAAAAGCGAATGGTTGTCAATTGCGAGCGTGTAATAAGAAGGTGAACATCTCATGAGTGATTTTTTAGAAAATTTCCGATGAAAAAAAGAAGAAATAGAGTTATTATTAGTAAGTAAACTGTTTTGGAGCGAGAGGGGATGAATCAATGGAGAAAATTAAAAGTTACCAAGAGGATTCTGAAGTGCAGAAAAATCGTTGGTGGATCTTAGTTTCTGTGGCTATGTTTACCTTCATGTCTACATTAGATTCCAGCATTGTAAATATTGCTTTACCGACTATTTCAAAAGAAATGTCCGTACCCATGAATCAAGCGGAATGGGTCGTATCTATTTATTTAATGGTTGTCTGTGCTTGTTTATTATTATTTGGAAAAATTGGCGACAGTTTTGGAAAAATAAAAGTTTATCGAATTGGCACGGTTATTTTTACGATTGGTTCGTTACTTTGTGGCTTTAATCAATCGCTGAGCTTTCTATTATTTGCGCGAGTCGTTCAAAGTATTGGTGCTAGCATGACCATGGCGACCAATTCAGGAATTATTACGGAAGTATTCCCTTTAAATGAAAGAGGGCGGGCGCTTGGTGCAGTAGGTGCCTTTGTCTCTTTAGGCGCGATTGCTGGTCCTGGGATTGGTGGATTGATCTTATCAAACTTTTCTTGGTCGTATATTTTTTGGATTAATGTTCCCGTAGGGCTAGTTACAATTTTAATTGGCGAAAAGTTCCTACCAAAAGATATTACAAAAACAAAAGAAAAAATCGATTTTTCAGGATTCGCTTGTATTGCCATTGCGATTATGACGTTCTTCGGCGGGATTTTCCTCGGACAAGAGAGCGGGTTTGGCTCGTTACAATCCTATTTATTGTTCATTATTGCAGTAATCGCACTAGGATTATTTATAATGGTTGAACGGAAAAGAAAAAGCCCACTTATTAAGTTCGCAATTTTTAAAAACAAAATTTTTACTTTAAGTTTATTGTCTGCCGTTTTAATTTTTGCCTCAAACTTTTTTGTAAATGTTGTCATTCCATTTTATTTGCAGGATGCACGCAAACTAAGTGCTAGTTATGCTGGTCTATTAATGATGGTATTTCCGTTATTAATGGTGGTTGGGGCTCCTCTGAGTGGCTATTTGACGGATAAGATTGGCCCAGGTATTTTAACGTTTGGCGGATTGTTGCTCTTGTGCTGTACGTCGTTAATGTATATGTTTTTAGATATGAATTCGCCTATCTGGTATTATGTGATTGCAACAGCCATTATGGGCTTGGGAAATGCACTTTTCCAGTCTCCAAACAATACAATGGTTATGAGCAGTGTTGAAAAGCAAGATTTAGGTGTAGCAGGAAGTATGAATTCTTTTGCTAGAAACTTAGGAATGGTCATTGGGATTGCGTTGTCAACGACCATTTTATATCGTGGCATGAGCGAAGCCTATGGTGAACGAGTAACCACGTATCTGGCTAATCGCCCAGATATATTTATTGTGGGAATGCGTGAAACCTTTTTTGTCGCCTTTCTATTATGTGTGGCGGCCTTTATATTAACGATTTTACGTTTTCGGAAAACAACCAAATAAGTAAAAAGAAACAGACGAGAAAGATTCATGATTTTTCTCGTCTGTTTCTTTACTAGCTAAGAAAATAAGCAAATGCGATTGTATATTTCTAATTCTCTGTTACAATAAAGAAAGTAAACTGTACTAAACTGTACTACTT
Organism: Enterococcus sp. DIV0358; assembly: GCF_051713465.1. Lineage (NCBI taxonomy): Bacteria > Bacillati > Bacillota > Bacilli > Lactobacillales > Enterococcaceae > Enterococcus > Enterococcus sp. DIV0358. The sequence continues at coordinate 1,279,749 of NZ_JBIOPX010000001.1, forward strand.
TTAAAAATGAATTTGACGATTAATTATCATAAGATTGTGTAGAAAATACCGTAGGAGGAATACAAATGGAACTGATAGGACATGGACATTCATGTATTGAAATTCGTCTAAACGACGGCACGAACCTTTTATTTGATCCTTTTATTAATGGAAACCCTTTAACGGACGTTTCACTTGCAGACTTACACCCTGATTACATCTTAATCACTCACGGACACAGCGATCATATTGGCGATATGCTAGCAATTGCTCAAGCCAACAAGGCAACAATTATTGCGATAGCTGAAGTGGCTACGTATGCGCAGTCGCAAGGGGTAAAAGCGCATGGAATGAATCTAGGTGGGCGTTATGTCTTTCCTTTTGGTTCGGTTAAATTTGTGCCAGCTTTGCATAGTTCCGGTTATGAAATAGACGGCGTAATGACCTACATGGGCGAAGCAAGTGGGATTATTTTAGAAGCAGAAGATAAAAAAATTTATCACGCTGGTGATACGGCGTTGTTTTCAGATATGCGCCTTTTTGCAAAAGACAAATCCATTGATGTAGCGTTCTTACCAATTGGCGATAATTACACGATGGGACCAGAGGATGCGCTAGAAGCAGTCTCTTACTTAAATCCCAAAATAACCATTCCAATTCATTACAATACCTTTCCTGTTATCCAACAAAATCCAGCAATATTCGTAGAGCAAGTAGTTGGCGGGAAAGTATTAAACCCAGGAGAGACGATCCTAGTTTAGGAGGAAATTATGGCGACGAAACATGATCAAATTTTAAAACATATTGAAGAATTACCGATTGGCGATCGAATCTCTGTTCGAAGCATTGCCAAAAGTTTAAGTGTTAGTGAAGGAACAGCGTATCGGGCCATCAAAGATGCAGAAAATATTGGGCTTGTTTCCACCATTCAACGTGTTGGTACGATACGAATTGAGCGGAAGTTAAAAAAACATATTGAAAAATTAACATTTGGTGAAGTGGTCCGGATTATTGAAGGGGATGTGTTAGGCGGTAGCTCTGGTCTAGACAAAGTCCTTAATAAATTTGTAATTGGTGCGATGACAGAAACCGCGATGACGCGATATATTACTCCCGGATCCTTAATGATTGTTGGTAACCGCCAAGGCGTGCAAAAGCTTGCTTTAGAAAATGGGGCAGCCGTTTTAATTACAGGTGGATTTGAAACATCTGAAGAGATTGCGCAGTTAGCAGATCGTCTGGGTATGCCTGTCTTGAGAACCACATATGATACATTTACTGTGGCTACTATGATTAACCGTGCTTTAAGTGATCAGCTGATTAAAAAAGACATTTTACTCGTCAGTGATATTTATACAGCGCTTGAAAAAACCAATTATTTGTTGACAACTCAAACGATTGCAGATTATCAGGCATTATCTGAAAGTACCCATCATTCTCGTTTCCCAGTAGTAAATAAGAAATTACGTTTAGTGGGGATTGTCACAGCCAAAGATGTCATTGGTAAAAGTGAACATTTAACCGTGGATAAAGTCATGACCAAGGATCCCAATGTTGTGAAAAAGATGATGAGTGTAGCGAGTGTCAGTCATCAAATGATTTGGGATGGTCTAGAAGTCATGCCGGTGGTGGAAGATGATTTAGCGCTTGTTGGAATTGTTTCTCGCCAAGATGTGATGAAAGCCATGCAATTGGTGCAACGACAACCACAAATTGCAGATACAATTTCAGATCAAATTTCCGGGGAAGTGATGCCTGTTGAAGAAAATGGCAAAGAAACAACCCGTTTTCGTTTTTCGGTTGCGCCCCAAATGGTTAACAGTGTTGGTACCATCTCGTTTGGTGTCCTAAGTGAAATTATTTCTAATGTGACACAACGAACAATGTTGATGAATCAAAAAAGAAATGTACTAATTGAACAAGTGAATCTACATTATTTGCGGCTAATCCAGTTGGAAAGTGAATTGGACATTCGTCCACGGATTTTAGAAATTGGTCGTCGCTCTGCAAAATTAGATATTGAAGTTTATTTAGAAAATGTCATTGTGGCAAAAGCAATTGTTGTTTGCCAAGTGATGGAGAGAACGTAGGAGGCTACAAAGAATGGACGTAGTAAAAGAAATTATGGCAGCAATTAAACAATATGAAACAATTATTATTCATAGACATCAAAGGCCCGACCCAGATGCGATTGGCTCACAGGTTGGGTTAGCAGAACTCTTAAGAGCGAGCTTTCCTGAAAAAAATATTTATCAAGTAGGCGGACCAGTGGAAGGCTTAGAGTTCTTAGCTGAAATGGATGTTATTACTGACGATGTCTATCGAGGTGCATTAGTCATTGTAACAGATACTGCAAATGCTCCACGAATTAGTGATGCGCGTTTTTCTTTAGGCGATCAATTAATTAAAATCGATCATCATCCGAATGATGAACCTTATGGAGATTTAGTTTGGGTGAATACAAATGCAAGTAGTTGTAGTGAAATTATTGTTGATTTTTGGCAACAGCATTTAGCAGAATTAACGATGACAGATAATGCAGCTCGTTTATTGTATGCTGGGATTGTGGGGGATACAGGACGTTTTCTTTATCCTTCCACTTCGGCGCATACACTCGCTGTCGCTGCGCAATTGCGTACGTTTAACTTTAATGCCGCAGACTTAAATCGTGAGTTAGACCAAATGCCTTTAAAGGTTGCTAAATTAGCGGGTTATATTTATCAAAATTTAGAAATCGACGCAAATGGCGCTGCTCGTGTCGTTTTACCACAAAGTATTTTAAACAGTTATGATATTGTCGATTCTGAAACGGCAGCCATTGTTTCAATGCCAGGAAAAATTGAAGATGTTCTCTCATGGGCAATCTTTGTTGAACAGCCGGAAGGTTATTATCGCGTTCGGTTACGTTCCAAAGGACCAATCATTAATACAATTGCTAAAAAACATCATGGCGGCGGCCATCCTTTGGCAAGTGGCGCTAATGCCCGTGATGCGGCTGAAATTGAAGTGATTTACCAAGAAATCCAAGCAGCTTGCCAAGAGTGGGCGCAAAAATAAATAAGTAATTAGAAAGTAGTTATCGGACGTTGATAAATCATTAGGACTACTTTTCATTCACTAGAAAATAAGGTAAAATGAAAAAGAATTATTTTTTACAAAGGAGAACGTTAATGACAGAGCAATTACCAAACTGCCCTGAATGTGGGTCGGCATATGCCTATGAAGATCGCGGATTATTTATTTGTCCAGAATGCGGTCATGAATGGTCACCAACAGAAGAAGTTGCAGAAGAAGGCTTAGTAGTCAAGGATTCAAATGGCAATCTTTTAGCGGATGGTGACAGTGTTACTGTAATTAAAGATTTGAAAGTTAAAGGTGCCAGTGGCGCAATTAAACAAGGCACAAAAGTGAAAAACATTCGTTTAGTGGAAGGTGATCATAACATCGACTGTAAGGTAGATGGCTTTGGTCCAATGAAGTTAAAATCAGAGTTTGTTAAGAAAAATTAAATTTCATTTGAATGATGAGACAGTAAGAGTCTAGGACACAACCATCGTCCTAGACTCTTACTAATGTTTATCGGTCTTGTATTTTATCATTGTACGAAGGCCGTGCCAAGCGTTGTAAAGTGTGAGGATTAACCCGATACCTAAAGGAATCCATAACCATTGCGGAGAATAAGCGGCATCTTTTAACGTTTCAGGGTTGATGGTCCATGATTCTTGCAATACTTGGAAACTAAAAACCATGAGAAATGTTGAAATAAGTAACAAAATAAACCGTAAATAATGAATCGTTGTTTGACGGTGAATCAGTGCAAAGAGTAAGTAGAGCACAAGTAAAAATAGCGGCACTCCAAACGCAAAATATGGCTGTAACATGAGAACGTCCTCCTTTTTCTTAATGATACTGCAAAGAAGAGGATTTGCAAAATAAAATTTATTGTTGGTACATTTTTCTAGAAACAAGTATAGTGTTATTGAGGCATTCATACTTGAAATTGTTTATCTTGGAGGGATTTTTATGGCAGTATATAGCGAACCAATTAAATGGGCAATCATTATTTTCCCGTTTCTAGCATTTTTTATTTCTGGGGCATTATTAATCTATGAATACCGCAAATATGGTTCATTTGTTTGGACACGAGCAATGATTTTGTATTCATTTGTTTTTTATTTATTATGTGCCTATTTCTTGGTGATTTTACCTTTGCCATCTCGGGCAGAAGTGGCTCAATACACAGGACCAACAATGGAACTGCGGCCTTTTCATTTTATTTCAGGGATTTTAAACGAAACTGTTTTTTCGCTCAAAGATCCTAGTACGTATTTGCCAGCATTAAAACAGCATGCCGTTTTAGAACCACTGTTTAATGTTTTATTAGTTTTACCTTTTGGTGTGTATTTACGGTATTATTTCAAATGTTCATTTTTAAAAACAGTTCTTGCGAGTTTTTTATTGTCATTATTTTTTGAATTAACACAGTTATCTGGCCTTTATTTTATTTATCCACGTTCGTATCGCCTGGCGGATGTCAATGATTTAATTAATAATACCGTCGGAGGCATGGTCGGTTATTGGTTGACGCCACTCTTTACCTTTTTATTGCCAACAAGAGAAGAAATTGATGCCACCTCTTATGAAAAAGGGCAGACAGTTAGCCTGTTAAGACGTTTCTTTGCATGGGGGATTGATTGGTTGGTGATTGGCTTTGTGCAAGGCCTGCTCGTTTTTGGACTAAATTTCATTCCAGCTTATAAAAATTGGGCAACCAATTATCCGATTTTTTCAGATCGGATGTGGTTCTTTATCATGGTTTTTGCGGTCTTTATCATCATGATGAAACTGACAAATGGTCAAACGTTAGGGAAAAAAGTTGTTCGCATTCGGGTGGTTGAAACAGGACATGAAAAAATTCGTTTAAAAGCCTTGTTTGTTCGCTACGGTTATTTGTATTTTGTGTATGGTTTAATTAGTATTTATCTAGCTAATGCCACTGATTTATTGAATTCTTCTAATCGGATGTTGCAAATGGTGTCACTGCTTCTGTATTTATTCTGTTTAATTTTATATTTACTATTTTTGATCAACGTTTTGTTAACCTTGATTCGTAAAAAACGGCGTTTGTTTTATGAAAAAGCCAGCCATACTTATACAGTCAGTACATTAGAAGTTGCGAAAACAAAGGAATCAGCAGGTGAGTAAAAGTTGTTTTTGTGTTATAATGCCAAAGTGCATAAAGAATTTAACGAGAAGAGGTGAGGCAAGTGCCTTCATTTAAACAATTTCAATTTCAACCTTTTATCAACGAAGCACTCGCAGAAAAAGGGTTTGAAGAACCAACAGAAGTCCAAGAAAAATTAATCCCAATCATTAAGAAAGGGAAAAGTGTCATTGGACAATCGCAAACAGGAAGTGGAAAGACGCATACTTTTTTACTTCCATTAATGGATAAAGTTAAGCCAACTATCGACGAAGTACAAATTGTGATTACTGCGCCTAGTCGTGAATTAGCCAATCAAATTTATCAAGAAGCGCAGCAACTGGCTCGTTTCAGTCAACCAGAAATTCGCGTATCAAATTTTGTTGGCGGAACAGATAAACAACGTCAATTAACTAAATTAAAGCATCAGCAACCTCATGTGGTGATTGGTACACCAGGGCGGATTTTAGATATGATGAATGAACAAGCTTTGAAAGTGCATACAGCTTTTGCCTTTGTTGTCGATGAAGCAGACATGACATTAGATATGGGCTTTTTAGCAGAAGTCGATCAAATTGCCGGTCGTTTGCCAGAAAAATTACAAATGCTCGTTTTTTCTGCAACCATTCCAGAAAAATTACGACCATTTTTAAAAAAATATTTAGAAAATCCAGTGATTGAACACATCAAACCAAAAGCAGTTATTTCAGAAACAATTGACAATTGGTTGATTTCCACCAAAGGAAAAAACAGCAATCAAATAATTTATCAATTATTGACTATCGGGCATCCTTATTTAGCGATTGTTTTTGCAAATACTAAACAAAGAGTTGATGAAATCACCGATTACTTAAAAGATCAAGGCCTAAAAGTTGCCAAAATTCATGGAGACATTACACCACGCGAAAGAAAACGTGTGATGCGTCAAGTTCAAAATCTTGACTACCAATATGTGGTAGCTACTGATTTAGCCGCACGTGGGATTGATATTGAAGGGGTCTCACATGTCATCAATGCAGAAGTTCCACATGAATTGGATTTCTTTATCCATCGGGTTGGTCGCACAGGGCGTAATGGATTGAATGGGACTGCCATAACATTATATTCACCAGCAGATGATGAAGCGATTACTCAGATTGAGCAGTTAGGTGTTTCTTTCAAACCAAAAGAAATTAAAAATGGTGAGATTGTAGAGACATATGATCGCAATCGTCGAACAAAACGAGAAAAATCTCGAGAAGAATTAGACCCAACGTTAATTGGTTTAGTGAAAAAGAAAAAGAAAAAAATTAAACCAGGATACAAGAAAAAAATTAATTGGGCAATTGAAGACAGCAATAAGAAAAAACGTAAAATTGAACGTCGTCAAAAAGATCGTTCTGCTAGAAAAGCAAAAAAGAATTCTTCTAACTAACAATGTTGTGGATTATTTAAAGTAAGGGGCTAGAATCGTAAAGATTCTAGCCCCTTACTTTTTTATATGATAAATATTTAAGTCACTTTTAAAATAACTCTTTTTTTAAAGTGACTATTGCTAAAAGTAGAGAAATTTACCAATTAATTGTAAAGAATTTTGTCAAAAACATCAAAATGTTGGTGTTTAGAACTAACATTTTGATGTTTTCTCAAGAAAAAAATGATAAAATTACAGATTTTTTGGCATGTTTTAGCAAAAAGTAGGAAGTTTCGGCCTTTTTTTTGTAAAAAAATCGGCTTTATTAGTTGATATTAAAGGAAATTCATTTTTTTTTACGGAGGATAAAAAAGTTTTACACACAAAAAAAATCATTTTCTAATATAATATAAATAACCACCAAAATAAAGAATAAAGGAGCGAAGAGAGATGAAGATAAAAAGGTGTTTATTAACCAATCGATGGAGAAAACACGCGATTTGGTAACGTATTTTGATTGGTGCGTTTAGTTATTGGTAGCAGAAAGAGTTCTAGGAGGAAAGAAGAAATGAGAAGGATTTTGGTATTAACAAAGAACATTTTAGTTGAGCAAACATTTCAGCAGCAATTACAACATTTAAATTATGAAGTCTTTTGTACGAACTGCTGTGAAGAAACTATAGAACATGAGTTAACTTTTTTTAATTATTTTGATGCAATTGTATTAAGCGAAACACTTTCTCAGAACGATTGCTTGAGATTATTAGGAAGTCTTTCATCGTTAGAGAAGCCGATTTATCGACGTTCACAATCGATGTGTAATAAACGTGAAGCAGAGATTTGGCAGGAAAGAGGTATTATCCGGTGGTTAGGCCTCAAAGATTCATTGGAAGATATTCGTGAAAAAATTGACACTGTCGATCAAAGTTTTGCCGAAGTAACAGCCGAGCTACTTGATGACCAAGTAAAAAAGATTCGCTTTACAAAAAACGAGCAACGCTTTTTAAAAATCTTGTATCAGCATGCCCACGAAGGGTTGGATCGTGATCAAATTTGTCGCTTGCTTTGGCAGAAAGAACCAGATGCTTCTACAAAATCGCAGCTGTCTTTCGTATGTAAACGAGTGAAACAAAAATTTAGTGATGCAGGTATGAACGAAGAGATTATTACAACCTCTTGGGGAAAAGGGTATCAAATAAATGAACAAATTTTGCCTTATTTAGAGCAAACGTTATTTGAAACAGCTCAGTAAGGAAAGATTCCTACGAAAACAATTGACTTTTTAGCAGATCTTTCTTATACTTTTGACTATAAGCTAAAGGATATGAGGAATCTTATTTTGATCACAGAAAGCCGTTCATTGCTGAGAGAAGGGCATCAGATAAATTTACTTGCTCCCTTTAGATGGACTTGATAGAAATATCAACGCGACTCTGCGTTATAGAGCTTAAGAGGTAATGATCCAACATCATTGCAATCAAGGTGGTACCGCGAGCAATCGTCCTTGACTGCAATGGTGTTTTTTGTGTTCACAATCTGCCACTTAAGAGGGTACAAAATATAAATAGTTAATTATTAATAGAAAGTAGGAAAATCAATGAAAGAATTAACAAGTAGTCAAGTTCGCCAAATGTATTTAGACTTCTTTAAGTCTAAAGGACATTCAGTAGAACCAAGCGCTTCTTTAGTACCAGTAAACGATCCAACATTATTATGGATTAACTCTGGTGTTGCAACCTTGAAAAAATATTTTGATGGCTCTGTTGTGCCAGAAAATCCAAGAATTACGAATGCTCAAAAATCTATTCGTACAAATGATATTGAGAATGTTGGGAAAACGGCTCGTCATCATACAATGTTTGAAATGTTAGGGAACTTCTCAATTGGAGATTATTTTAAAAATGAAGCGATTCACTGGGCTTGGGAATTCTTAACTGGTGCTGAATGGCTTGCTTTTGACCCAGAAAAATTATATGTGACTGTTTATCCGAAAGATACAGAAGCAAAACGCATTTGGCGTGATGAAGTTGGTTTATCTGAAGACCATATTATTGATGTAGAAGATAACTTCTGGGATATCGGTGCTGGTCCAAGTGGTCCGGATACGGAAATCTTTTATGATCGCGGCGAAGAATTTTTAGATATTCCAGAAGATGATCCAGAAAATTATCCTGGTGGCGAAAATGAACGCTATTTAGAAATTTGGAACTTAGTGTTCTCTGAATTTAACCATACACCAGAAGATACGTATGAACCATTACCACATAAAAACATTGATACGGGCATGGGCTTGGAACGTGTTGTATCTATTATTCAAGATGCACCAACAAATTTTGAAACTGATTTATTTATGCCAATCATTCATGCGGTAGAAGCTTTAGGTACCAACGTAAAATATGGAGATGCACCACAAACGGATGTTTCCTTTAAAGTGATTGCTGACCATATTCGTGCCTTATCCTTTGCAATTGGTGATGGTGCGCTTCCTTCAAATGAAGGTCGTGGCTATGTGTTACGTCGTTTATTACGTCGTGCGGTAATGCACGGGAAAAAATTAGGCATTAATGAAGCCTTTTTATACAAATTAGTGCCTGTTGTTGGCGAAATCATGGTAAGTTACTATCCAGAAGTATTACAACAAAAAGATTTCATCGAAAAAGTGGTTCGGACAGAAGAAGAACGTTTCCATGAAACCATCAATGAAGGTTTAAGCATGTTAAATGAGGTTATTAAAGAAGTTAAATATGCAAAAGGCGATACATTAGATGGAAAAATTATCTTCAAACTTTATGATACTTTTGGCTTCCCGGTAGAATTAACGGAAGAAGTTGCGGAAGATGAAGGCTTGAAAGTCGATCATGCTGGGTTTGAAACAGAAATGGAAGCACAGCGTGAACGTGCTCGTTCTGCCCGCAGTAAAGAAACTTCAATGGGTGTTCAATCTGCTTTATTAACAGATATTAAAGTAGAAAGTAAATTTGTTGGCTATACAGAATTAACACATAATAGTGAATTATTTGTTATTATTCAAGGTGACGCACTAGTAAATGAAGCATCTGCAGGAACAGCCGAATTAATTTTTGCTGAAACACCATTTTATGCTGAAATGGGTGGACAAATTGCTGACCGCGGCTATGTAAAAAATACCGCAGGGGAAGTCGTTGCCAACGTGGTGGATGTGAAAAAAGCACCAAATGGTCAATTTTTACACAAAGTAGAAGTTTTGGCGCCATTAGCTGAAGGCCAAATTTATCAATTGCAAGTGGACGAACGGATGCGGACACGTATTTTGAAAAACCATACGGCAACCCATTTATTGCATCGTGCTTTAAAAGATGTGTTAGGGGAGCATGCCAACCAAGCAGGCTCATTAGTTGCACCAGGACATCTACGTTTTGACTTTACTCACTTTGGGCAAGTTACATCAGAAGAACTAGCGCGGATGGAAGCCATCGTTAACGAAAAAATCTGGGAAGCTATTCCTGTTGTCACAATTGAAACAGATATTGATACAGCGAAAAACATGGGCGCAATGGCGTTATTTGGCGAAAAATATGGCAAAGAAGTCCGTGTAGTTAATATTGGGGATTACTCTATCGAATTATGTGGTGGAACACACGTTGCTAATACAGAAGATATCGGGATTTTCAAAATTGTTTCTGAATCTGGGATTGGTGCAGGAGTACGCCGTATTGAAGCAGTGACGAGTAAAGAAGCGTATCAACTTTTACAAGAAGAAGAACGTCAATTGAAAGAGATTGCTACACTAGTTAAATCACCTCAATTAAAAGAAGTGGTTACGAAAACAGAGCAATTGCAACAACAATTACGTGATCTACAAAAAGAAAACGAACAATTGGCTGGCAAATTAGCGAACCAACAAGCTGGTGACATTTTTAAAGATGTCAAAGACGTCAACGGTGTTCGTTATATTGCCGCTCAAGTCAATGTTAAAGACATGAATCAATTACGCCAATTGGCTGACCAATGGAAACAAAAAGAATTGTCTGATGTACTAGTTCTAGCAACTGCACAAGATGAAAAAGTAAGCTTGTTAGCGGCTATGACAAAAGACATGAACGGAAAAGGCTTAAAAGCCGGTGACTTAATCAAAGCAATTGCGCCAAAAGTTGGCGGTGGCGGCGGTGGTCGTCCTGATATGGCTCAAGCTGGTGGGAAAAATCCAGCAGGGATTGCGGATGCCTTAGCAGAAGTTGAAAACTGGTTGGCAAATGCCTAATTAAAAATGTTTTCCCTATTATTAATATAAGGAGAATGCTCTTTATAGCAATAATGACAGCCCTCTTCAAAGTTATGAAATTGATTTTGAAGGGGGTTCTTTTTTATAAGTGATTACGGAGAGAAAACAGTAGATTGCACGAATGTGTAAGTTTTCATCTTCAATTGACAATGGTATAATAAGCAACGGAGGAATCAAAAATATGAATGAAAATCAATTATCAAAACGTCTCGCAACGGTTGGTGATTTAATCCCTAGAGGAAGTCGCTTAGCAGACATTGGTTCAGACCATGCTTATTTACCAGTTGCTTTAATGTTAGAAAATAAACTGTCTTTTGCTGTGGCTGGGGAAGTGGTAGAAGGCCCTTATCAATCTGCCAAAACCCAAGTCAGTAAATCCAATTTGACGGATAAAATTATCGTACGTTTAGCGAACGGGCTAGATGCAATTGAACCTGAAGATCAAATAGACGTCATTAGTATTTGTGGAATGGGCGGCACATTAATCCGAGATATTTTAGAAGCTGGACGCAAAAAAAATCGTTTAACAGGGAAGGAACGCCTTGTTTTACAACCGAATATTGGTGAACCAACTTTACGCCGCTGGTTAATGGCAAATGACTACAGTATTATTGATGAAACAATCGTGGAAGAAAACCGTAAGTTGTATGAAATTATCGTAGCCGAAAAAACAGAGCAATCCGTTTCTTATACGGACCGAGAATTACTATTTGGGCCAGTTTTAATTAAAAAACAAGGACCGGTTTTTACCAAAAAATGGCATCGAGAATTAAAACAGCGCAAAACTGTTCTTGCACAACTAGCAAAAGCAAGTGGAGAACATATTGAAAAACAAGTAAAACTACAGCAAGACCAACAATTAATTGAGGAGGTGCTGGCCAATGGCTGTGAACGGTAAGACATTGATTCGACGCTTCAATGACTATTGTCCCGAATGGTTAGCAGAAACGGGAGATCCTGTGGGCTTGCACATTGGTATGTTAGATAAACCAATTGAAAATGTGATGGTTACCTTAGATGTTCGTCCTGAGGTCGTTGCAGAAGCAATTGAGAAGCAGGTTGATTTAATTATTGCGAAACACCCACCTATTTTCCGCCCAGTTAAGCGATTAACCACAGATAATTTTCAAGAAAAAATGTACGCTGATTTATTAAAACACGATATTGCTGTTTATGCAGCGCATACTAACATGGATATTATTGACAATGGGCTAAATGATTGGTTTTGTGAATTATTGGGAATTAAACAGACCACCTTTTTAACTAAAACACATACTGTTCCTTATAAAAAATTAGCCGTTTTTGTGCCAGTTGATGAAGCTCCGCAAATGAGAGAAGCTTTAGGTCTAGCTGGCGCTGGAGCTCAAGGTGATTATTCTAAAACAAGTTACTCTTTAATTGGAACAGGACGTTTTACACCAACACAAGGAGCAAATCCCACGATTGGCGAAATTGGTCAAGAAAGTGTCGTCCAAGAAGCAAAAATCGAAGTGATTTTCCCTGAAACTAAGCAGGAACAAGTTCTTGCAGCTATGTTACAAGCGCATCCTTATGAAGAACCGGCGTATGATGTTTATACCATTGAAAATCAATCAAAAGAATTTGGTTTAGGTCGGGTTGGAGTATTAGACAAGCCTGTGAGACTCTCTGATTTTGTACAGCAAGTCAAGGAAGCTTTCCAATTGGATGGCTTGCGGGTCATTGCAAAAGATGACACTAAAATGATTCAACGGGTAGCCATTTGTGGTGGAAGTGGTGAAAAATTCTATCATGATGCATTACGTAAACAAGCCGATGTCTATATTACTGGTGATGTGTATTATCATACGGCACATGACATGATTGCTGAAGATTTACCAGTCATCGATCCTGGTCATTACATTGAAGCGCTTTGTAAGCCAAAACTTGTGGAATTAATGAATCAATGGAAACAAGAAAATGAGTGGGCTGTATCCATTTTTGAATCAGAAGCGAATACCAACCCATTTCGTTTTAAATAAAAAAATGAAGATTAAAGGAGTGTTCTTTTATGTATGAAAATTTATTACCTCGTTTTTTACGCTATGTGAAAACAGAAACACGCTCAGATGCAACAAGCACAACGACACCATCAACACAAACACAAGTAGCCTTTGCACAAACCTTAAAAAAAGAATTAGAAGAATTAGGGATGAGCGATGTTATTTATAACGAAACAAATGGTTTTGTGATTGCTACGTTACCTAGTAACGTGGAGAAAGACGTTCGTTCAATCGGCTTTATTGCCCATATGGATACGGCTGATTTTAATGCAGTGAATGTTTCTCCGCAAATTGTTGAGAACTATGACGGAGAATCAACGATTCCTTTAGATAAAGAAGGCAAATTCACTTTAAATACGAAAGACTTTCCTAACTTAAAAAATTATCGTGGTGAAACACTTATCACAACCGATGGTACCACTTTATTAGGAGCTGATGATAAATCAGGTATTGCGGAAATAATGACAGCCATGGAATATTTAATTAATCACCCAGAAATTAAACATGGCACCATTCGTGTGGCTTTCGGTCCTGACGAAGAAATTGGTGTAGGTGCCGACAAATTTGATGTCGCTCAATTTAACGTGGATTTTGCTTATACAATGGATGGCGGACCAGTAGGTGAATTACAATTTGAAACGTTTAATGCGGCGCAAGCAGAAATTACAATTCAAGGGAAAAACGTTCATCCAGGAACAGCAAAAAATACAATGATTAATGCGTTACAATTAGGAATTGATTTCCATAATGCCTTACCTGCTGACGAAGTTCCAGAAAAAACAGCAGGTGAAGAAGGCTTTTATCATTTAGCAGCGTTTGTTGGAACGCCAGAAGAAGCTACAATGACGTATATTATTCGCGATCACAATCGCGAGATTTTTGAAGCACGTAAAGCTAAAATTAAAGAAATTCAGCAAACATTGAATGCACCATTTGATGAAGAACGAATCAAAGTTGATTTATTTGATCAATACTATAATATGCGAGAAGTGATTGAAAAAGATATGTCCATTGTCGAAATTGCTAAACAAGCAATGGAAGAATTGTCAATTCTTCCAATTATTGAACCTGTTCGCGGTGGAACGGATGGCTCAAAAATTTCTTATTTAGGGATTCCAACACCAAATATCTTTGCTGGTGGCGAAAATATGCATGGCCGTTTTGAATTTGTTTCATTACAAGCCATGGAAAAAGCGACCAATGTGATTATTAAAATTGCTGAATTAAATGCAAAATAAATGAGGCACTCAATAGGAAAGTAAGAAAACGGGCAACCGAGAACTTACTTTCCTGTTGTAGTTTCATGAGTCGTTGAAAATTTTTTTGCAATTAGAATCAGAACAAGGTATCCTAGTACAGTAACTAGTTAGGAGGCCAGAAAGAATGCTTCAGTGGATAGTAATCATTTATTTCCTCGTCATTAATTTAGTATTGTTTAGTATGATGGGTTATGATAAAAAACAAGCAAAACGTGGGAACTGGCGTATTCCAGAACGCCGCTTATTGACGATAGGACTTGTCGGTGGCGGTCTAGGTGGGCTAATGGGACAAAAGAAATTTCATCATAAAACCCAAAAACCAGTTTTTGCATTGTGTTATTCAATTGGCGTAATCGCGATGATTAGTTGCATCTATCTAACGTTTAAGTAAGAACAAAAAAGGAGAAGCGATGAAAGGAAAAGTAAAAATTGGCTTAAATATGTTGTTAATGATTATCGTTTTAGGCGTAATCTTTTATGTCATGGATAATTCATTAAGTGATATTTTTGCTCAACTGATGGAAACGAGTTGGCTGGTGCTGATTGCTGTTATTTTTTTTGGAGTAGTTTATCAATTTGCAGAAGGGCGCTCAATCAAGGAAATAGCTCGTTATTTTAACAAAGACTTTACAACAGTGGATGGTTTTTTTACTTCTTGTTATGTAGCATTTTATCGGATTATTTCATTTGGCACGGGAACCTTGCTTTCAGAAATTTATTTTTATAAGAAAAAGGGAATTCCTGTTTCTAAAAGTGTGGGGATAACGGCATTACATATGATTATGTACAAAGCAGCCGTGATTTTTTTAGCAATTATTGGTTTGATTATTCAATTTTCCCTGTTTTATGAAAATGCGCCTAAGATGATTCCGTTCATTTTAGCAGGTGTTATTTTAACATTAGTAATAATTGCAGCATTACTTATTTTATCTAGTAGCTTAAAGTTGCAAGTTTTATTGGTTAAGTTTGCCAATCGTTGGTTTAAACGACCAAAACTAAGAGATTGGGTGGATAATTGTAATTTACAAATCTATTCCTTGCGGGCAGCTGTCCAAACAATTACACAAGATCGCTCAGCGTTGCTTCGAATCTTTTCATGGAATGTATTTAAATTATTATTTTGGTACATTATTCCTTACATTGTTTTAGTAGAAAATCACCCGAATATTGATTTATTATTAGTGATGTCCTTTACCAGTTTTGCTGTTATTCTTTCAGGAGTTATTCCGACACCTGCTGGCATTGGTCCATTTGAATTTGTTTACTTATTGTTGTTTAAACCATTGGTCGGCAATGTTGATGCTGTAGCATCTGTTTTACTGTATCGATTTGGTAGCTTTGTGTTACCCTTTTTGATTGGCTTGGTTTATGTCGCCATTGAGAAACGAAAATCATTACGCATTGAGATTGAAGAAATAAAACGTCAAACAGATGAATAAGATAGAACGAGAAAAAGAGCGACTCTTTTTCTCGTTCTTTTTTTTTAAAAGGAATTGACTTGTACGAGGGATGTCTTATAATAGACTTAATACATGACTAAAAAATATTTTTTTGAACTAATAAAAATTATGGTAAAGGGGTGGCGAAAATTATTGCTGATTGTACAGCAGTGCTGTTATGCGGCGGGAAAAGTTCACGGATGGGATTTGATAAAGCATTATTGAAAATTCAAGGCCAATACGTGATCTTGCAAACAGCTGAAAAGTTAATGGAACTGTTCGAAGAGGTTATTTTAGTAACGAATGATAGTCAAAAATTTCCTAAGGCGTTTAGAAAATGCACAATCATTCAAGATATGTATCTTGGAAAGGGGCCATTAGGTGGGATTGTGACAGCAATGAACTATACTCAGAAAGCTGAAGTGTTTGTAATTGCCTGTGATATACCAACTTTTTCTCCTAAACTTGTGTATCAGTTAGCCTCTAAGCGTGGACAAAATCAAATAACAATCTTTGACTTTGAAGGTCGTCAAGAACCATTATTTGGCTTTTATCGATGTTCTTGTTTACCAACATTTCAAAAACAGCTTGCGCAAAATAACTATCAGGTTCGCCAAGAATTTGAGCGTCTATCTGTAAAAACGGTGCAACTATCAAAAGAGAATCAACTTAAAAATGTCAATCGAAAAGAAGAATTGTCTCAGTGGTATCGATAAAAAGGAGGAATCGTAATGGATTTTTTCAGTAGTGAAGAAATAGTTGCAAGCTTAGGTGATAAGGCAAAAATGAAAGGGGAATTATCGTTTGTTCGACTCTGTATTTTAGGCATCATGGCTGGTTTTTGTATTGCACTGGGTTACTTGGCGTTTATTCGTATCACTGGAACTGCCCCCACAGAATGGGGAAGTTTTAACAACTTTCTGGGTGGAGCTTTATTTCCAGTTGGATTGATAGCGCTTACTTTTGTTGGTGGTGAGTTAGCAACAGGCAATATGATGGTAATGACATTAGGCGTATTACAGAAAAAGGTTCGAGTGGGCGCTCTTTGTTATAACTGGCTAGTTGTTTTATTGACCAATTGTCTAGGCGGATTTCTTGTGGCGTATTTATTTGGCCATATTGTTGGGTTAACTGAAGGTGCGTTTCTGGATAAAACAGTCGCAGTTGCTCAGGCGAAAATTGCTGATCCACCGCTAGTTGCTTTTGTTTCAGGGATTGGCTGTAATATTTTTGTTTGTTTAGCGGTTTATCTCGGAGCGTTGGCAAAATCATATTTAGGTAAAATGTTTGGCTTATGGTTTCCTGTCATGGTTTTCGTTGTTTGTGGGTTTCAACACGTGGTCGCCAATGCGTTTATTATTCCAGCGGCAATTTTTTCACAAAGTACCACAATCAGTTGGTGGGATTATTTGCAGAATACATTATGGGTATTTTTAGGCAATGCAGTAGGTGGCAGTCTTTTTATGGCCGTACCATTGATCTTTATGACAAAACCAGCAACTGTCAAACCAAGAGTTGAGAAAACGATTCAGACGGAGGAGCTCTATGGCAATTGAGATACCAAACATGATTCAAATTGGTTCTACTGGTCGGAATAGTGGCAAAACGACATTAGCCGAAGCCCTTATTAAACAGTACCAAGAAGTCTATCCAATTTATGGCTTGAAGATTATTACGATTAGTGGTCAACGAGGGGTGTGTCAACGAGGCACAAAAGGATGCGGAATTTGTACCAGTATTACAGCTGGTTATGAATTAGTAGAAGAGCAAGAGACGATTGGCAATAAAGATACCATGAAATTATTAGCTGCAGGCTGTCAAAAAGTTTTTCTATTGAAAGTTTTTCAAGAAAATTTGGCGGAAGCCATTCAGCAATTTCTGAAAGCTGTGCCGGCCCAAGCATTAATCATTTGTGAATCAAATTCATTACGTAATGTTGTGCAGCCAGGACTATTTCTTATGATGAATAACCAGAATCGCCAAAAAGAATCAGCAAAAAAAGTCATAGATAAAGCCGATTTTTGTTTACTATCTGCTGAAATACCAAAAGAATTGCGTATCTATTATCAAGGAGAACAACTTCAAGTTTCACTAAAAAGGGGGAATAAAAAGGAATGTGTGCATTAAGCTTAATTGAAAAAGAAGCGATTATTCTAGAAAACGATGCTGATCCACAACGAATTTTAAATATTTTAATTGAATTACAATTTGCTTCAGAAGAAGGGTATATCGATCAGGAGACAGCTCAATTAGTTGCAGAGCATCTACATTTAACGGAAGCGCGAGTCTATGAAATCGTCAGTTTTTATGCCATTTTAAAGACGGAACCGCAAGCGAAGTATGTCTTGAAGATTTGTAACAGCACACCGTGTCATTATACTGGTGGGGCGATGGTTGCCGAAGTTTTAGAAACCATTTTAGAAGTGCCAGAGAATCAGCCGACACCAGATGGCTTATTTATGTATCACAGTATTCCTTGTATCGGGGCTTGTGATTTAGGTCCAGTAATTAAAATTAAGGACACCGTTTTTAGTCAACTAACAGAAGAGAAAATTTATCAATTAATTCAACATTTACAAAATGATTGCTATGAAGGACTGTAGGAGGTGAGTCAATGCTTAAGAGAAACCAACCAATGTTATTAGAGAGAATGGGAAAAATGCAATCTGCGACCGATGTTGCTGAATATTGTAAATACGATGGATTTGATGGTTTAAAAAGAGCAATTTCACTATCGGATGAAGAAATTTTAAACGAACTGGATGTTGCTCACTTAAGAGGTCGCGGTGGAGCAGCCTATCCTTTAGGAAAAAAATGGCGCCATCTTTATCATGCAAAAGGAACCACAAAGTACATTGTTTGTAATGCTGATGAAGGCGAACCAGGGACCTTTAAGGATAAAGTACTTTTATCTGAAGATCCATTGAGTGTGATTGAAGGAATGATCATTGCTGGCTATTTATTTTCAGCAAAAGCAGGTTATATTTATATGCGAGGAGAATATCGCAGAATCCAAAAAACATTTCAAGAAGCACTGGATAATGCACGACAAGCTGGCTTTTTAGGGGAAAACATTTTAGGAATTGAAGGATTCAATTATGATATTACGATTATTTCTGGTGCTGGCGCCTATATTTGTGGGGAAAATTCAGCACTTTTAAATTCAATTGAAGGAAAAACGGGGCGGCCGCGTGTCAAACCACCACACTTAGCAGATGTTGGCTTATATTTGCAACCAACATTAGTGAATAATGTTGAATCATTTGCAAGTGTTCCTGTAATTTTACGAGAAGGTGGACAAGCCTTTTTAGAGATGGGTACTGCCGATGGTGGCGGAACAAAGCTAATTTGTTTGTCTGGACATATTAAAAATCGGGGCTTATACGAGGTCAACCTTGGAACACCATTAGAAGAAATAATTTATGGCGAGCAATACGGCGGAGGCTCTGCAACTGGTCGAGCATTGAAATTTATTCACTTCGGTGGACAATCCGGTCCAATTGGTGCTGTCGCAACGTTAAGGGATTGTTTGTATTCCTACGAAGATTTATGGGCCCATGACTTATCTGTCGGCTCTGGTGCAATTGTAGTAATGGATGATTCAGTCAATGTTGTGGACTATTTAGTACACGTGGCGGCCTTTTTTGCTCATGAGTCCTGTGGTAAATGCACCCCTTGTCGATTGGGAACAACTAGGATTTTGGAATTATTGAGTAAATTCAATCGGAAAGAGGCAACAGCTAGTGATTTGCCACGATTGGAAAAGATGCTCACGCATGTCACGCGATTATCAGCTTGTGGTTTGGGCCAATCCGTCGCAACTTCAATGAAGAGTGCATTGGCTTTGTTTCCAGAAGAATTTGAAACGACTGCTGAAACAGAAATCTATGCCACCAGCAAAGGAGGTTGGTAAAAATGAAAACAAAGTTGCATACGCAAACAGTTACGTTGTCTATTGATAACCAAGAAGTAACTGTGCCTAAAGGGACTACTATTCTCGAAGCAGCGAAAACGCTAGGTGTTGAAATTCCAACGCTCTGTCATTTAAAGGAATTAGCACCTGATGGTTCTTGTCGGATGTGCGTGGTTGAGGTGGAAGGCGGCCGACGTGGTGGCTTAACAACTGCTTGTACGGCACATTGTCAAGAGGACATGGTTGTGTCAACACATTCTGAAAAAGTTGCTGATTCCAGACGTTTTATTCTTGATTTATTATTGAGTAATCATAAATTAGAATGTTTTTCTTGTGGAAAAAACGGGGATTGTCAATTACAACAGTATGCGCTAGATTATGGGATTGATGCCACTAGCTTTACCGAGGGGAAAAGAATGCCTTGCCACCAAGAAGATACCAGTAATCCATTTTTCTCTTATGATCCAGAAAAGTGTATCATGTGTCGTCGTTGTGCCCGTGTCTGTCAATTGCGGCAGGGAAGAGATGTACTTAGTATTGCTAATCGTGGCTTTGAAACAAAAATGATGCCAAGTTATGGGCATCCGTTTGATCAATCTATCTGTGAATCATGTGGCAATTGTGTCTCTTCCTGTCCTACAGGTGCGTTAACAGCAAAAGATACGAAAGAGTACCGCAAATGGGAAACCCAGAAAATCCCTACAACTTGTCCGCATTGTGGGACAGGCTGTCAGATGAATTTACTCGTTAAAAATAATCGTTTGGTGGGTGTTGAACCCCTGGATGGACCAGCTAATAAAAATTTACTTTGTGTGAAAGGAAAATTTGCTTCATATAAATTTGTTGGGTCAGGAGATCGCTTAACGGAGCCATTAATTAAACGGAATGGCATTTTTGAACCTGCTTCTTGGGAAGAAGCCTTAGCGCTTGTTTCGTTAAAATTTAACGAAATTAAAGCAGAAAACGGCGCGGATGCTCTTGCTGGTTTTTCGTGCTCTAGAGCAACAAATGAAGATAATTATGTCTTTCAAAAAATGGTGCGTGCTGCTTTTGGTACCAATAATGTTGATAACTGTGCCCGTGTTTGTCATTCGGCTTCGGTCCATGGTTTAGCCCAAACCTTAGGATCTGGTGCGATGACCAATCCTATTGCTGATATCACTGAAGATGTCGACATGATTTTATTAGTAGGTTCCAATCCAGAGGAAGCTCATCCAGTTATTGGTGCGCAAATTCGCCAAGCCATCCAAAGAGGAACGCAAGTTGTTGTTGTTGATCCGCGGAAAATTAACTTAGTGAAGGATAGTGCACTGCATTTACAAGTTCAGGCGGGAACGAATGTCGCATTTGCTAATGGCATGATGCATGTGATTTTGAAAGAAGGTTTAGAAGATCGCCACTTTATTGAAGAACGGACAGAAGGATTTTCAGATTTAGAAAAAATGGTGGCTGATTATACGCCGGAAAAAGTCGCAGAAATTTGTCATATTCATCCAGAAGATTTAATTCAAGCAGCACGCATGTATGCAAAAGCAGAGAAAGCACCAATCATTTATTGTTTAGGCGTAACGGAACATTCGACAGGAACTGAGGGTGTTATGAGTATGTCTAATTTGGCAATGTTGGTTGGTAAAGTTGGAAAACCTGGCTGTGGTGTCAATCCTTTGCGAGGTCAAAATAATGTTCAAGGTGCCTGTGATATGGGCTGTATGCCTTATGATTTCCCAGGCTATCAAAAAGTCAATAATCCAGAAGTAATCGACAAATTTGAAAAAGCTTGGCATGTGCCGTTAAATCGCAACACCGGTTTAACTTCTACTAAAGTCTTACCAGCAGCAACGGCAGGAAACGTCAAAGGCCTTTATATTTTTGGAGAAGATCCAATTGTTACGGATCCAGACACAGGACATGTTCGCCAAGCTTTAGAAAGTTTAGACTTTTTAGTCGTTCAAGAATTATTTATGACAGAAACGGCTGCTTATGCAGATGTCGTTTTGCCTGGCATTAGTTATGCAGAAAAAGACGGGACATTTACAAATACAGAACGGCGCGTGCAAAGAGTCCGTAAAGCTGTTGAACCAAGGGGACAAGCGCGAGAAGACTATGAAATTTTTTGTGAAGTCATGACACGGATGGGCTATCCTTGTGCGTATGAATCTGCAAAAGAAATTATGGAAGAAATTTCAGCTGTGACGCCTTCGTTTGGTGGAATTAATTATGAACGATTAGAGAAGGAGAGCTTACAATGGCCTTGTCGTAGCTTGACAGATCCAGGCACGCCGATTATGCATGTGGGCAGTTTTGCTCGTGGGAAAGGTTTATTTAAAGCAATTCCGTATAAGCAAGCACAAGAATTACCAGATGAAGAGTACCCGTATTTAATGTCGACAGGCCGAATGCTTTACCATTACAATACTCGAGCAATGACAGGACGAACGGAAGGGATTAACCAAATAGCGAATCACTCTTATATTGAGATAAATGCAGTCGATGCACAAGCTCTGGGAATCCAAGAAGGTGACAAAGTTGAAGTTCATTCTCGACGTGGCAAAATTGAAACCTATGCGGCTGTCGGAAATCGAGTATTTCCGCAAGAAGTCTTTATGACATTCCACTTTCCAGATGGGAATGTTAACGAAATCACCAATGCTGTATTTGATGATATCGCCACAATTCCTGAATATAAAGTTTGTGCCGTTGCGATTAAACCAGTGAATAAATAAAAAAGGATGGTTAAAACATGATCGAGTTGGAAGAAGCACGAGAGAAAATGACCCAACATATGAAGAGTCAATGTGAAACAGAAGAAGTGGCGCTGCTTGATTCCTTGGGGCGGATTAGCGGAGAAACCATTTTTGCAGAGACAGCGATTCCTCATTTTCCTCGTGCCGGGATGGATGGGTATGCCGTTCGTGCAGTAGAAACACGAGGTGCGACTGCTGAAAGCCCAAGTTGTTTAAAAGTCGTCGGTTCTTTAGTGGCAGGGGATTCCATGTTTTATTGTAATCAGACGAATAACTGTGCGATTAAAATAACAACAGGTGCTTTTATTCCAACCGATTTTGATGCTGTAGTGCCACAAGAATGGACGGATTTTGGGCAAGACCATGTTAAAATTTTTCGCTCTGTCACTGCGGGCCAAAACTATGCGGAAATTGGTGAAGATATTGCTTTTCAGCAAAAAATTTTAGCAAAACATCAACAGATTAATAGTCGCATGATTGGTTTGTTGGCAATGCAAGGGATTGATAAAGTTGTTGTTTTGAAGCGCATGAAGGTGGGAATTTTAGCGACCGGTAGTGAGTTAGTTTCTTTGGAAGAACCACTGTCAGTTGGGAAAATTTATAATAGTAATCTCTACATGTTAGCAGCTTTTGTCAAAGCGAGTGGTAATGAAGTAATCCACCTAGACCATTGTTCAGATGACCCTGAAGAATTAGCGAATAGGCTGATTGAGATTTCACCAAAACTTGATGTATTAATTACTTGTGGTGGTGTTTCGGTAGGTGAAAAGGACAATTTACCTTTAGCGATTAAACGTATCGGAGGAACAGAGTTGTTTCATTTTGTAAATATGAAACCTGGAACCCCAGTTATGGCAAGTCAATTTCAAGAAACACTCATTTTAAGCGTTTCAGGCAATCCGTTTGCTGCAATGGTTAATTTACATCTTTTTTACTGGACATTATTAGCTACTTTTTTTAATTGTGTCGAGTTAAATCTCAAGGAACGAACAGTAATTTTAGCGCATGAATTAGCCCCTAGTAGACTACGTCGATTTTACCGAGCGAAAGAAATAGATGGCACAGTAAATTTAGTGACAAAAAGTCATCTTTCATCCAATTTATCAAATACTTTAGAAACAAATTGCCTGCTAGAACAACCAGCTGGTGTACTACTCAAAAAAGGCGCGCTTGTAAAAGTCTATTATTGGCAAACTTGATGACAACCTGACCTAAGATTAGTATGAAAGTAAGCCATCAGTCGAGTCGACTGGTGGCTTATTGCTTATCAAGTTTTAAGACTTAGACAAAAGTCTGGTCAGGCTAAGCGAAGCACGTAATTTTTGTCGCTTAACGTTTTTTTACTTCGATTTATCGCTAAAAAAAATTGTGGATGCCAGATTGTTTTTTTGATGCAAGAGTGATACACTTGAAAAAGAAGTATTGTGTAAACGTTAACAAATGTCAAATGTGAGGTGGAGAAATGGTTCAAAGTAAGGAATTTACGCACTTGAATACACAAGGAGAAGTGCATATGGTTGATATTTCGGAAAAAAATAACACTGAAAGAACAGCCCTCGCTTATGGAGAAATTCACATGTTGGAAGCGACAGCAGAAGCGATCCAGACCCAAATGATTAAAAAAGGTGAAGTATTACAGGTAGCAAGAGTCGCTGGGATTACCGCCGCAAAACGAACGTTTGAATGGATTCCTTTGTGTCATTTGGTTGCTTTGACAAAGTGTGAAATTCAGTTTAATTGGCGCAATCAAACTTGTTTAGAAGTACGTTGCTTTACAAAAACAGTGGGTTCAACTGGCGTTGAAATGGAAGCGCTAACAGGTGCGCAGGCAGCACTCTTAACAGTTTATGACATGTGTAAAGCAATTGATCGAGGAATGACAATGACAAACATTGGTTTATTAGAGAAAAATGGTGGACGCAGTGGTCATTTCATTCGTTCTTCAATTAAATCAAAGGAAAGTGATGAGTGAACAGCATGAAAGATGCATTTAACCGTGAAATTGATTATGTTCGTTTGTCTTTAACAGATCGTTGTGACTTACGTTGCACGTATTGCATGCCAGCAACAGGTCTTTGCTTTTTAAAAAAAGAGCAGCTTCTAACAGATGATGATATTATTTTTTTATTGAGGATATTAGCGAAAGAAGGCATCAAAAAAGTTAAATTAACAGGTGGTGAACCGCTTGTTAGACCGAATTTACTCTCTTTAATTAAAAGGATAAAGCAAATATCAGGCATCGAAAAAGTAACCCTAACAACTAATGGTATGAAGTTAGCTCGTGAGGCTCAAGGGTTAAAAGAGGCGGGCTTGGACGGCATTAATATTAGCTTAGACACTTTGGATCCAGAAGAATTTCGAGAAATAACAAGAGTTGGTCAGTTAAGGAATGTTCTGGCGGGCTTAGAACAAGCGATTGATGTGGGACTACCTAATATCAAGATTAATACTGTAGCTAGGAAAGAGCTAAGTGAAGCAACAATTGTAGAACTGGCTGAAATCGCTAAGAAAGAGACTGTGCATCTTCGTTTCATTGAAATGATGCCAATTGGATTAGGGAAGGCGCATCCAGGTAAGCAACAAGAAGAAGTAGAAGCCATTTTAACCAAACATTATGGAACGTTGCAACCATACCAAAAACCATTGGGCAATGGCCCTGCTAGTTATTACGCCTTAAAAGATTTTAAAGGAAAAATAGGTTTTATTAGTGCATTAGGGCATTGTTTTTGCGAGACGTGCAATCGAATCCGAATTACTGCAGACGGCCATTTAAAAACGTGCCTGCATTCTGCAGACGGCTACTCGTTAAAGGAAGCTTTAGCTAAGGAACAAACAGCAGAATTGTTAGGGATTATCAAGAGTGGTATTGCCTGTAAGCCTGAAAAACATCTTTTCTTGGAACAACAAGGAGAACAACGATTTATGTCACAAATAGGAGGGTAAGTATGAAAACAGGAGAAATTATTGCAATAAATATTAGCCCACGAAGAGGCACACAGAAAAAGGAAATTCCTGAAGTCAACTTAATTAAAGGCTTTGGATTAGAAAATGATGCGCACGGCGGTAATTGGCATCGACAAGTCAGTTTGTTATCTTTTGAAGAAATAACGGCTTTCAATGAAAAAGGAGCTCGGGTTGGCAATGGTGCTTTTGGGGAAAACATAATCGTCTCAGGGATTGATTTACGTCAATTACCTGTTGGAACGAAAATGAAAATAGGCGATTCCGAATTGGTGGTTACTCAAATTGGGAAAGAGTGCCATAAACACTGTCAGATTTACGCGCGAGTGGGCGATTGCATCATGCCTAGAGAAGGAATCTTTGCAGTCGTTGTGACAGAAGGTCATATTAAAAAAGGAGACCAGTTAGACGTTGTTTAAAGTGGGAATTGTAACATTAAGTGATCGTTGCTTTCAAGGGCTTGCTGTCGACCAATCGGGTCCCTTGATTCGTGAACAGTTACCTGGGCTCTACCAGGTAACCAAACAAACCATTTTACCAGATGAAGAAAATCAATTAGTAGAGCTATTGCAAGAGTGGTCTAAGACCTGTGATTTGATTTTAACGACAGGCGGCACAGGGTTGAGTGAACGGGATCGGACCCCAGAAGCTACCTTACGTGTAGCAGAGCGAATCATTCCTGGGATCAGTGAGGGCTTGCGTCAACTTAGCTTGGAAAAAACACCATTTGCTATGTTAAGTCGAGGCGTTTCTGTTCAAAGAGGACGCACGCTCATTGTTAATTTGCCTGGTAGCCCGAAAAGTGTAACAGAACATTTGCATTTTTTGTTGCCTGTTTTGCCCCACGCTTTGGATTTAATCACAAATAAAAAAATCATACATGATGAGGAATAAACCATGAAAACAATTCGAACAGAAGAGGCAGTTGGCCTTCCGTTGAGTCATGATATTACGCGAATTGACTATGGGAAGACCAAGGAAGTGTGTTTTAAAAAAGGACATATAGTTGTTCAAGAAGATATTCCAATTCTTTTATCATTAGGGAAAAAACATCTGTTTGTTTCCTTGGATCCAGCAGAAATACATGAAGAAGAGGCAGCGACATTTTTGTATAACCTGTTAACAGATGACTCATGTCAGCCGAGTGAAGTCCATGAAGGAAAAATTGTTGCTAAAGCTAGCACGAGAGGTCTTTTAAAAGTCAATCGAGAAAAATTAATTGCTTTAAATGAAATTGAAGGTCTCGCCTTGTCAACTAAAGTTACCAATATAGAAGTTCAGAAAGATGAAAAAGTTGCAGCCTTCCGAGTGATTCCACTAACAATTTCTAAAAGCCAATTAGAAAAGGCACGCCAGCTCAGCGCGTCTGAGCCACTAATCTCTGTGAAACCTTTCAAAAAAATACGGGTCGGGATTGTAACTACTGGCAGTGAAGTTTACACAGGATTGGTTGAGGATGCTTTTTACCCTGTGTTAAAAGCCAAGTTCTCCGCGTATCCTTTAGTTACGATTGTCAAGCAAGAAATTGTCGATGATCAGCCGCAAAAAATTACTGTTGCGATCAAAAAGATGTTAGCACAAGGGCTTGATCTGATTGTTTGTACAGGTGGTATGAGTGTAGATCCTGATGACTTGACACCGTTAGCAATTAAGCAGACAGGTGCTGAAATCGTAACCCATGGGACACCAGTCTTACCAGGCTCAATGTTTTTGCTGGCTTATAAAGGAGAGCAAACGATCATTGGCTTACCAGGTGGTGTTTTATTTTCAGAAAAAACGGTTTTTGATTTGTTGTTACCAAGATTAATGGCCAAAGAAGTGATAAAAAAATCTGAAATTATTGACTTGAGTTATGGCGGGTATTTATAAAAGAAAAGAGGCGTTCAAATGTCTAAACAAAAAAAGGCTGTGTTCTTGCTTAGTTTATTCAGTTTAGTTGCCCTAATTGCTGCATGTACAAATCAGCCGCAAAAAGAAACAGTTTCAACAAAAAAAGAAGAAATAACCTTTGCGGCAGCAGCTAGCTTAGAATCAGTCATGGAGAAGAAAATTATTCCAGCCTTTGAAAAAGAGCATCCAGATATTCAGGTAACTGGAACCTATGATAGTTCTGGAAAATTACAGATGCAAATTGAAAAAGGCCTAAAAGCCGATGTATTTTTCTCGGCCTCGACAAAACAAATGAATGCATTGGTTGCAGAAAAACTAATTAGTAAGAAAAGTGTCGTTCCTTTATTGGAAAACCAGCTCGTTCTAATCGTACCTAATCAAGATCAAGCAAAGTGGCATGATTTTTCTGATTTAAAAAAGGCCCAAATGATAGCAATTGGTGATCCTGCGAGTGTTCCAGCTGGTCAATATGCCGAAGAAGGCTTAAAAGCTTTAGGTGCTTGGTCCTATGTAGAAAAACACGCAAGCTTTGGCACGAATGTAACAGAAGTCCTTGAATGGGTAGCTAATGCAAGTGCAGAAGCTGGCTTAGTTTATGCGACAGATGCAGCAACCAATTCAAAAGTAGCGATTGTTGCGGCCATGCCTGAAGCTGCTTTGAAAAAGCCAATCATCTATCCAGTTGGTAAAGTTGCCGCCTCTAAGAAACAAAAATCAGCGGATGCTTTTTTAAATTTTTTACAGAGTCAACAATGCAGAAAATATTTTGAAAATATTGGCTTTAAGTTAACAAAGTAGGTGGGAAAATGGATGTTCGACCAATTCTTTTATCTTTTCAGACAGCAATAATCGCCATTTTATTTACTTTTGTTTTAGGAACAGGCGTTGCGTATATTGTTTTTCGTTTGAAAAATCGTAAATTAAAAATTCTTTTGAATAGTTTATTTACGTTGCCATTAGTTTTACCGCCGACTGTTTTTGGTTTTTTTCTCTTAACTATTTTTGGTGTTCAGCAACCAGTGGGCCAGTTTTTACTTGATTTTTTTGCCATTCAAGTTGTTTTTTCGTGGCCAGCTACGGTTATTGCTGCCGTTGCTGTTTCATTTCCTTTAATGTATCGTTCAGCCTTAACGGCGTTTGAACAAATGGATAGTGAATTGTTGGCGGTGGCCCAGACACTCGGATTTTCGGAAAGTCGATATTTTAGAAAAATTGCGTTACCTTTGTCGATGAACGGTCTCTTGGCCGGTGGCGTGTTAGCCTTTGCCCGTGGGTTAGGCGAATTTGGAGCGACGACAATGTTAGCAGGGAATATTGCTGGCAAAACAAGAACGCTTCCTTTAGCTATCTACTCTGCTGTAGCAAGTGGGGATTGGCGCTTAGCCAATCAATATGTTGTAATTATGTTATTACTTTGCCTGATTATTTTATTTTTTACGGAATTTTTTAGTCAGCGCGCTTGGAGAAGATCGGAATGAGATTAATTGTTGATATTCAAAAAGAATTGAAAAGTCATACTTTGCAAATTCAGTTTGAAACAAAGACTCAAACAACAGGAATTTTAGGTGCTTCTGGTTGTGGCAAGAGTATGTTATTAAAATGTATTGCGGGTGTTGAGACTGCGGATAAAGGTCAGATTGTTTTAAATGATCAAGTCTTATTCGATGCTGAACAAAAGATCAATTTGTCGCCGCAACAACGAAAAATTGGTCTTTTATTTCAACAGTATGCGTTGTTTCCTCATTTGTCGGTAGTAGAAAATCTGACGTGCGTGACAAAAGATTTACAATTGGTCACTCAATTGCTTGCATCTTTTCACTTAACTAAAGTCCAAGAACAATATCCTAGTCAACTTTCTGGAGGACAAAGACAGCGAGTGGCTTTTGCGCGAATGCTAGCGGCTCAGCCGGCTTACCTGTTATTAGATGAGCCATTTTCCGCATTAGATGCACCCTTAAAGGAAGAGCTGCAAATTGAACTTCAACAGCGATTAAGTAATTTAAATCAACATGCCTTAATTGTGAGTCATAGTTTAGATGAACTGTATAAGTTATGTCAGAGTTTAGTGATAATCACAAAAAGCAAAACACTTTTTGGTGCAACAAATCAATTATTTAACCAACCTCAAACGATTGAAGCAGCTAAACTCACTGGTTGTAAAAATATTTGGCCTGTCAAACGCATAGATGCGCACAGAGTCCAAGTGATTGGCTGGCAACAAACACTAACGGTTACACAAGAAGTTCCTATTTCTTGTCATTCTATTGGAATTCGGGCCCATGATTTCACAACAGAACCGCAGGCAACCAATCAGATCGAAGTGCATCACTTACAAACATTGTCAGCACCTTTTGAACAAAGTGCTTGGTTTCAACACCAACAAACCAAAATTTGGTGGAAAGGCAGCAATAGACTCAATCCGAAAGTTATTACTCAGTTATCCATTCCACCTACAGCAATTATGCCATTATGTCTATAAAATAGAAAAAGATTACGTGAAGCGGTTGACATATGATTGCATCTTCATTTATAATAGATTCATGAAAGGTTATTCATGTAAACGGAATAATCGCTATTATATAGGGAGTGAAGGTGTTTAAATGCAAAAGAGTTATAAACTAGAAGGACTTGATTGTGCAAGTTGTGCAGATAAAATTGAAAAATCTGTCCAAAAAATTCACGGAGTAGAAAAAGCGCGTGTAGACTTCATGGCTGAAAAAATGACACTGGAAGTTGAATCAGGACATGATTTAGAAGTCGAAAATGAAGCGCGTGCAGTGATTGGTAAGTTAGAACCAGATGTCAAAGTTATTTCTTTAAAAGATGTCAAAGAAGAAGAGGGACGTAATCCAAATAAGAATCGCTTAATTCGTATCATTATTGCATTTGTTTTATTTTTAGCACTTATTATCATTAAGCCAAGTAATAATTGGGTTGCTTTGGCGTCTTATTTAGTCGTTTATGTCTTAATTGGTGGCGACATTGTCAAACGAGCGGTAACGAATATTTTTCGTGGGGAAGTGTTTGATGAAAATTTCTTAATGTCTGTGGCAACGATCGGGGCATTCTTTATTGGGGAATATCCCGAAGCTGTGGCAGTAATGTTGTTCTACCAAGTCGGCGAATGGTTCCAAAGTGCTGCGGTTGATCAATCCAGAAAATCAATTGCCAAATTAATGGATATTCGTCCAGATTCAGCAAATCTTTTAGTAAATGGACAAATAAAAGCGGTCGCTCCAGATACAATTGAAATTGGGCAACAAATATTAGTGAAACCAGGTGAAAAAGTTCCATTAGATGGTCAAATTATTGATGGATCAAGTATGGTAGATACCTCTGCGTTGACTGGTGAATCCGTTCCAAGAACGGTTAAAGTCGGCGATGAAATCTTAGGTGGTTTTATCAATAAAAATGGGGCCTTGACCATTAATGTTACGAAAAAATTTGGGGATTCAACAGTTAGCAAAATTTTAGATTTAGTTGAAAATGCTAGCAGTAAAAAAGCCCCTGCAGAAAACTTTATTTCTAAATTTGCTCGTTACTATACACCAGTTGTCGTTGTTTTAGCTGTCTTATTGGCAGTGATTCCACCATTTATTTTCCCTGATACTTCTATTAATGAATGGGTTTATCGGGCATTAACGTTCTTGGTTATTTCTTGTCCATGTGCCTTAGTCATTTCTGTTCCTTTAAGTTTCTTCGGTGGAATTGGCGGAGCCAGCAAACTAGGTGTTTTAATTAAAGGAAGCAACTATTTAGAAATTTTAGCGAATACGGAAACGATTGTTTTTGATAAAACTGGTACGCTAACAAAAGGAAATTTTGTGGTTCAAAACATAACTAGTGTTGTTTTACCTGAAGAAGAGTTGTTACGTTTAACAGCAACAGCAGAACAATTATCCACTCATCCTATTGCTATTTCTATTAAAGAAAGCTATGGCAAAGAAACTGTTCCAGCAACAGCAATTGAAGAGGTTGCCGGACACGGTATCAAAGCCACAATTGAAGGTAAAACAGTTTTAGTCGGTAATGCGAAGTTAATGAAACAATTTGGTATCGAAGCACCAGAAGTGAAGGAAGCGGGAACTTTAATTTTTGTCGCTATTGATAATCAATTTGCAGGCTACTTAGTGATTGCGGATCAATTGAAACCAGACGCCATTTCAGCAATAAAAGAATTAAAAGCTGAAGGGGTCAAACAAACTGTTATGCTGACTGGAGACAATCAACAAGTTGCAGAAGCTATTGCAAAAGAAGTTGGTGTTGACAAAGTTTATGCAGAACTTTTACCAGATGGCAAAGTGGATCGTTTAGAAGAGTTGTTAAAAGCATCTTCACCTAAAAACAAAGTTGCCTTTGTTGGTGACGGCATGAATGATGCACCTGTTTTAGCCCGGGCTGATGTTGGGATTGCCATGGGTGGTTTAGGAAGTGACGCGGCAATTGAAGCAGCTGATGTGGTGATTATGAATGATGAACCAAGTCGTATCGCCTCTGCAATTAAATTATCAAGAAAAACATTGAGAATTGTTAAACAAAACATTATCTTTGCAATTGCTGTTAAAATCATTGTCTTGGTACTAGGTGCATTAGGCTTGGCTTCAATGCAAGCAGCAGTCTTTGCTGATGTTGGTGTAACTATTATCGCTGTTTTAAATGCTATGCGTTGTTTACGTGTAGAAAAGATGCAAGATAATAACTAAGCCTTAAAAAGTACAGCTGAAACAAACATTTTTAGCTGATTATCAGGTTTTGAGCGTGGGACAAAAATCACTTTGACTTTTTGTTCCACGCTTTTTCTCCTACACAATTTCTATTCGTTCTTAAATTGCCAGAGTTCTTGTAAAGAAATCTTTAAATTTTTCGCTTTGTGGCATATAATAAGAGAGAATTTGTACGAAAATTGCGCTTCGCTTTTTTTTCATGGTACAATAAGCAAGAATGGATTGATTTACAGGAGGGAACCTCAACATGGCATCAAATGAAAAAACACGATATAAAGCAATCATTGCAGACCATACGTATACAATTATTGGCCAAGAGTCAAAACAACATATGGATTTAGTCACAAAAATTGTCAACGAACAACTGGCGGAAATTAAACATCTTTCTCCGCAAACTGATACGGAACAAGCTTCTGTTTTATTAGCAATTAATGCAATTTCAGATCAACTAAAAAAACAAGAATATGCTTTAAAATTGGAAAAACAAGTAGCAGACTTAAAACAGAAAACCATTCGTTTGGCTGAATTAGAGAATCGTGTGCGCCGAATGGAAATTATCGAAGAAGAAGCACGAGATGTTTTGAAAAAGAATGGACAAGAAGATGTAGAAATTCATAATCATGTGGAAGCCCAACAAATTTTGAATGAAAATCGAAAACAGCAGATTCAAAATAAAGGTGTTTCGGAGTAGTTCCTGAAAGGATGACAAGATGTTAACAATACTTATTTTATTACTTTTAGCCTTTGGATTTTATACAGGAGCTAAACGAGGCTTGATTTTACAAGTGCTCTATTCGGTGGGTTACTTAATTTCATATTTTGTTGCTCGAACCTATTATAAAGAGGTCGCTTCTCATTTAGAATTGTATATTCCATATCCATCGGTTACGCCAACGTCAAAGCTTGTCTTTTTTAATCAAGAGATTTCTTTAGACTTGGACAAAGCCTTTTATTCAGCGGTTGCGTTTCTATTATTGCTGTTTGCAGGCTGGTTAGTCGTTCGTTTTTTAGCTATCTTTTTACATGGATTAACATTTATTCCAGTTTTGAAACAGGTAAATGGACTATTAGGTGGCGTATTAAGTGTTCTTGTATTATACGTGGGTCTTTTTCTAGTGTTAGCTACGGCGTCAATGATTCCGTCAGATATTGTCCAAAATCAGTTTCGGTCAAGTGGCTTGGCACGAGGCATTGTAAAAAATACCCCAATTCTAACAAAACAAGCATATGAATTATGGGTTGAACCAATTACGAAATAAAGCTGAATGGGACTGAGATAGAGATAAGAAGTAAGTGAGCAAAGCGAAACTTCTTATGTTATGTCTCAGTCTTTTCAACAAATGAAAAAGTTTGAAAAGTAGGTGGAAAAATGAATCAGCGTATTCTATCAACATTAGGGTTTGATAAAGTAAAACAACAGTTGTTGCAATTTATTGTGACAGCTCAGGGGACAAACGAAGTTTCGGAATTATTACCGATTGCTGATGAAAATAAAATTCAATCATGGCTAAATGAAACACAGGATGGTTTAAAAGTTCAACGATTACGTGGTGGAATCCCCATTCCTAAATTAGAAAATATCCAACCACACATGAAACGGATTGAAATTGGTGCGGATTTAAATGGCATAGAATTAGCACAAGTAGGCCGTGTCTTGTCGACTACTTCAGAACTGACTCGTTTTTTTGATGAGTTAAGTGAAAATGAAGTAGATTTTGAACGTTTATATATGTGGCGAGAGCAACTAGAAGTTTTGCCTGAATTAAATCGCCAACTCAAACAAGCCATTGATGATGATGGCTACGTCACAGATGAAGCTTCGCCAGCCTTAAAGGCAATTCGGCAAAATATTCGACGTAGTGAGCAGACCATTCGAGAAGAACTAGATAGTATTATTCGTGGGAAAAACGCACGTTACCTTAGTGATGCCCTTGTTACTATGCGAAATGAACGCTACGTGATTCCAGTCAAACAAGAATATAAAAATATTTTTGGTGGCGTGGTTCACGACCAAAGTGCTTCAGGACAAACCTTATTTATTGAACCTAAACAAATTTTAGAAATGAATAATCGCTTGCGACAACAACAAATTGCCGAAAGAAATGAGATTACTCGCATCTTGGCAGAACTGTCGGCTGAGTTGGTCCCTTATCGCCGAGAAATTACGCATAATGCTTATGTCATCGGTAAACTTGATTTTATTAATGCTAAGGCGCGACTAGGAAAAGAACTAAAAGCAGTTGTTCCAGAAATTAGTCAAGCAAATCATGTAGTTTTTAAACAAGCCCGGCACCCACTATTGAATCCAGAAAAAGCTGTAGCCAATGACATTGTGATTGGTGAAGAATATCAAGCAATTGTGATTACAGGGCCTAATACCGGCGGGAAAACCATTACTCTGAAAACGTTAGGTCTTTTACAATTAATGGGTCAAGCTGGATTACCTATTCCAGTTGAAGAAGAGAGTAAAATGGGGATTTTTACAGAAGTATTTGCGGATATCGGGGATGAACAATCGATTGAACAAAGTTTAAGTACTTTCTCTTCACATATGACGAATATCGTGTCTGTCTTAAAGAAAGTCGATCATCAAAGTTTAGTACTATTTGATGAATTAGGTGCTGGGACAGATCCGCAAGAAGGAGCCGCTTTAGCGATTGCCATTTTAGATTCATTGGGTGCTAAAGGAGCCTATGTGATGGCAACAACCCATTATCCTGAATTAAAAGTGTATGGCTATAATCGAGCTGGAACAATCAATGCCAGTATGGAATTTGATGTAGATACTTTGAGTCCAACCTATCGTTTATTAATTGGCGTGCCTGGCCGAAGTAATGCTTTTGAAATTTCGAAACGTCTTGGATTAGACAACAGTATTATTGAAGCTGCAAAACAAATAATGGACGGTGAAAGTCAAGATTTAAACGAAATGATTGAAGACTTGGAAAACCGTCGCAAAATGGCCGAAACTGAATATTTAGAAGCTCGCCACTATGTCGATGAATCGGCCGCTTTGCATAAGGAACTGAAAGAAGCCTATCAAGTATTTTTTGAAGAACGAGAAAAAGAATTACAAAAAGCGCGGAAAGAAGCGAATAAAATTATTGCAGAAGCGGAAGAAAACGCAGAAACCATTATTTCTGATATTCGCAAAATGCAATTGGAAAGTGGCCAACAAGGTGGTGTCAAAGAACATCAGTTAATTGATGCGAAAACACAACTTTCTCAATTACACCACGAAGAAACCAAGCTTGCTAAAAACAAAGTGCTGAAGAAGGCGAAAGAGCAGAAAAAATTAAAAGCTGGCGATGAAGTAATTGTCAATACCTACGGCCAACGAGGGACCTTATTAAAAGACAACGGCAAAGGACAATGGCAAGTCCAATTAGGCATTTTAAAAATGAACGTATCTGAAGAGGATATGACGCCTGTCGCTCCACAAAAAGAAGCAAAACCAAGAGTTACAACGGTTCGTTCTGCAGAAAGCAGTCATGTTAGCACACAACTAGACTTACGTGGCAAACGCTACGAAGAAGCATTGGCAGAAGTTGACCAATACATTGATGCTGCGATTCTAGCGGGCTATCCACAAGTAACCATTGTTCACGGCAAAGGAACAGGTGCATTAAGAACCGGAATAACGGAATTTTTAAAAAATCACCGTAGTGTGAAAAGCTATGAATTTGCGCCACAAAACCAAGGTGGTAATGGTGCGACTGTCGTGAAATTCCAATAAATAAGGACTTACAATAAGTAAGCAGAACACTCGCTATCTTAGAGATGACGTGTTATACTAAGCATGTAATAAGAGTAAAGAGTAGGAGGTTTGTGAAATGACACAAGCAATTACCGATAAAGATTTTGCAACAGAAACAGATGAAGGATTAGTCTTAATCGACTTTTGGGCAACTTGGTGTGGCCCTTGTCGTATGCAAGCACCCATCTTAGAACAATTATCTGAAGAATATGATGAAGACGAAGTGAAAATCGTCAAAATGGATGTGGATGAAAATCCTGCAACACCAGCAAGTTTTGGAATCATGAGCATCCCAACATTGCTATTGAAAAAAGATGGCGAAGTTGTTGAAAAAGCAGTCGGTGTTCATACAAAAGACCAATTGCAAGCAATGATTGCCAAACACTTATAAACGTTGATTAGTCATTACGAATAGTCTGATTCAGTCTGAAGAGAAATCATTAGCGATTGTCTTTTCAGGCTGTTTCTTTCGTACATAAAGTAGCGGCTTTTTTTGTTTAATTACAAAAAGAGGTGTATAATAGATGAAGCATTTTGTTAGAAAGGAAGTATCGTATGAACGAACGAATAAAAAATAAATTAGCACTGCTTCCTGATCAACCTGGTTGTTATTTAATGAAAGATAAAAACGGCACGATTATCTATGTTGGGAAAGCCAAAATTTTGAAAAACCGTGTCCGGTCTTATTTTCGTGGTAGCCATGATACTAAGACAGAACGATTAGTCAGTGAAATCGATGATTTTGAATATATTGTGACAGAATCGAATATTGAAGCACTTTTATTAGAAATTAATTTAATCCATAAAAATAATCCCAAATATAACATCATGTTAAAAGACGATAAAACCTATCCTTTTATTAAAATCACAAACGAAAAATATCCTCGTTTAATGATTACTCGAAAGGTTTTAAAAGACAAAGCGTTATATTTTGGCCCATATCCAGATGTAAATGCAGCGAATGAAACAAAGAAACTGTTAGATCGGCTTTTTCCTTTGCGAAAATGTAATCCGTCGCAAAAAACACCTTGTTTGTATTATCATTTAGGACAATGTCTGTGTCCCTATGCTTTTGATGTGGATCCGCAAGTCTACAAAGATATGGTGGAAGAGATTAAAGGGTTTCTCTCTGGTGGACATACAGAAATTCAAGACCGCTTACAAGAAAAAATGGCTTATGCAGCTGCGCATATGGAATTTGAAAAAGCTGCAGAATTTCGCGATCAAATTAAAGCGATTGAAACAGTTATGAGCCGCCAAAAAATGACGAATGTGGATTTAATTGATCGTGATGTGTTTGGCTATGCTGTTGATAAAGGCTGGATGTGTGTCCAAGTATTCTTTGTCAGACAAGGAAAATTAATCGAACGTGATGTATCGATTTTCCCATTTTATGATGATGCCAGTGAAGCATTTTTAACTTTTATTGGACAATTCTATCAAGAGAATGAGCATTTTGTGCCAAAAGAAGTCTTGATTCCTGATGACATTGATAAAGAAAGCGTCGAAGCTTTATTAGCTACGAAAGTCTTGCAGCCGCAACGGGGAGAAAAGAAAAAACTGGTTAAATTAGCCAGTAAAAATGCTGCAGTTGCTCTAAATGAAAAATTCGATTTGATTGTACGGAAACAAGAACGAACAATTGGCGCAGTTGAAAAATTAGGCAATGCGATGAACATACCTGCGCCCATTCGAATTGAAGCATTTGATAATTCAAATATTATGGGAACCAACCCTGTTTCTGCAATGGTTGTGTTTATTGACGGACGGCCAGCTAAAAATGAGTATCGAAAATATAAAATAAAAACCGTCCAAGGTCCTGATGATTACGCTTCTATGAGAGAAGTCATTTATCGCAGATATTCACGAGTTTTAAAAGAAGGCTTGCCTTTTCCTGATTTAATTTTAATCGATGGTGGTAAAGGTCAAGTCGATGTTGCCAAAGATGTGTTAGCCAATCAACTAGGAGTCGATATTCCTGTAGCTGGATTAGCCAAGAACGACAAGCACAAAACGAGTGAACTTTTATTTGGTCCAAACTTAGAAGTTGTACCATTGGAAAGAAACTCACAAGAATTTTTCTTGTTGCAACGAATCCAAGATGAAGTCCATCGTTTCGCCATCACATTCCATCGTCAATTACGTAGTAAAAATAGTTTTGCTTCCAAATTAGATAACATTGAAGGTTTGGGACCAAAACGTAAAAAAAATCTTTTAAAAGAATTTAAATCGCTTAAAAATATTACGGCAGCCAGTGTTGAAGAATTAAGAAAAGCTGGGTTACCTGAAACTGTCGCAAAGAATGTGTATCGTCATTTGCACCAAGAAACAACCTCTGAGATAGAAAAATAAATGAAAATGAACCAGACAAATTAGGTGCTTTTCCTAATTTGTCTGTTTTTTTTTATTAATGACTTTAGTCAGTCGAAATCTCTAAAGAGATTTCGACAAAAAAACCACGCGTACTGCGCGTGGAGGCCAGAGCTTTAGCGATAAAAACTCCTTTCGATATAATAGATAAAGGCTACCAACCGTTATCAAATCGAAAGGAGTTTTTGAATGTCGAACGACGATAAAAGTTTAGCACATACTCGTTGGAATTGTAAGTATCATCTTGTGTTTACACCAAAATATAGAAGAAAAGTAATCTATGGTCAATTGAGGCGAGATATAGGGAAAATACTAAGGAAATTGTGTGAGATGAAAGAAGTCGAAATCATTGAAGCGCATGCAATGCCCGACCATATCCATATGTTGGTAAGAATTCCGCCGAAGTTGAGTGTATCAGGTTTTATGGGTTTCTTAAAAGGAAGAAGTGCAGTAATCATTCATGAACGTCATGCGAATTTAAAATACAATTATGGAAATCGATCCTTTTGGTCAAAAGGCTATTATGTGAGCACTGTAGGATTGAACCAAAAAACGATAGCTAAGTATATACGAGAACAAGAAGCAGAAGATCGAATAAGGGATAGTATAAACAAAAGAGAGTATAAAGATCCATTTAGGAAGTAACAACTAGATAAGAATAGAATGGTAGCGGTTGGCAGTCTCTAAAAAAAGCTCCCTTAAAGGGAGCAGCAGGTAGCGAGCCCTTCTAGGGCTATTAAAAAGCCACCCGCTATGCGGGTGGATATTTACTCAATTTTTTCATGAAAAGTTGAACTCTCAAGAAAATATGATAACGATTTCTTTCGTGATATACTAATACTAACTTAAAAGAGAGGACGTCTGATCATGAAAATACTAACACCCGTTTATCAAATAAAATTTAAAAAAGTACCAAATCAATTACTGATTGATGAGCGTTTAATGAATGAATTGGGTACGTGGCTGAATCGTACAGGTCGAATTTGGGCCTGTCAATCATCAAAATCGGCAAAGGAATTTAAAAATACATTTTATGAAAGCACAGGCTTGACCGCAAATGAAGTGCATATTTCTACCGAGACGGATGGCCTTTTTCGTTTAGCAGAAAATAAAGCATCTGATTAAAGTGCAACATCTTTCCATAACAATTGTCATTGACAAGCCAACACAGTAAAGATACGATATGAGTAACTAAACAGCGGTTTAGAAAAAGTGAAGGGGGCGTTTATGTGTTAGAGGTAAAAGAGTTAGTCAAAACCTTTGGGGATTTTAAAGCAGTTGATCATGTATCCTTTACGATACCGGACGGGAAAATTTTAGGATTAATTGGTCAAAATGGTGCCGGGAAAACAACTACGTTTCGCTTGATTTTAAATTTTTTAACACAAGATAGCGGGTCAGTTTTATGGAATGGTCAATCATTAAACGAAAAAGAGTACAATATTATTGGTTATTTACCAGAAGAACGGGGTTTATATCCTAAAATTACGATTGAAGACCAACTAATTTATTTCGCTTCATTGCGGGGAAAAACTAAAAAAGAAATTGAACCTAAAATTGACTTTTGGATGGAAAAATTTCAAGTTAAAGGCAAAAAAACGGATAAAGTTAAATCTTTATCAAAAGGCAATCAACAAAAAGTTCAATTGATTGCGACACTTATTCATGAACCGAAGTTAATTATTTTAGACGAACCATTCAGTGGCTTGGATCCAGTTAATGCAGAATTATTAAAAGACGGCATTATTGAATTGAAAAATCAAGGTTCTTGTGTCATTTTTTCCAGTCATAATATGGACAATGTGGAAAAAATCTGTGACCATTTAGTCATGTTAAAAAATGGACGCATGGTTTTAGATGGTCAGGTTCATGAAATTCGAGAACAATTTGGTCGAACAAAATTATTTTTAGAATCACCGTTATCTGTTGAGGAAGTTGCTGCTACAGCAGGTGTGAAAGAAGCACACTTGCGACAAGATGGCGTCTTAGAAGCGACATTAGAAAACGCTGAAGTGGGCAAAGTGTTGTTTGATAAAGCGACAGCCAACGGCTACATTCCAATGTTTAATCAACAACCACCAACATTGGAAGAAATTTTCAAAATGAAAGTAGGTGGGCAAGATGAGTAAATTTTGGATTATTGCGACTGATGTCTATAAGAAAAATGTGAAGTCGCTGTCTTTCTTAATCATGATTTTAGCGCCATTTCTTCTTGTAGGAATTGTTTACTTAGCGGGCTCTCTAGCTAGCGGTTTTTCAGGAGATACTACCATTGGTCTGGTTTCGGAAAATCAAGCGCTCGTTAAAGAGTTGACAAAGAATAAAACAGAGGACTTTTCTTTCAAAGCTGTTTCTTCTGAGAAAAAGGCCCAAGAACAATTAAAAGACGAGAAAATTGATGCCTATTTACTTTTGGACACTACAGATAATCAGATTTCTGGTCAGCTTTACTCTGAACGCTCTTTAGGAAATGCAACCGAGATGCTAATCCCTCAAATGTTAAACCAATTACAAACAATGGCGAATGCCAATCGTTTAAACCTAACAGCTGAGCAAGTTGCCATGTTGAATCAACAAGCAACATTTAAAAAAGCCAAAATTAGTTTTGATGAAAATGGCAAAATAAAAACAGGAGAAGATAACACAGGGATTCAAATGGCGTTAGCAATGGGGATAACAATTTTGTTATTTGTCTTCATCAGCAGTTATTCTTCAATTATTGCCCAAGAGATTGCTTCTGAAAAAGGCACTAGAATCATGGAAGTTATTCTCTCTAGTACAAAAGCGCAAACCCATTTTTATGGCAAATTAACTGGGGTTATTCTAGTAGCTTTAACACAAATTTTCATTTACGGAGTGGCGTTTGTTCTCGGCTATTCTCAATTGAAAAATCTTGATTTTATGAAAAGTCTATTAAGTGGTATTTCACCACAAAGTATTTTTTCATCAACCTTTATTTTTACATTAGGCTTTTTCATTATTGGTATTCTCGTTTTTGCTGTTTTGGCAGCACTTTGTGGTTCTCTTGTTTCCAAACCAGAGGATACAGCAAAAGCAGTTCAGCCCATCATGTATATTGGTTTAATCGGTTATATGATTGGCATTACGTTTGGAACGAATGATCCACAGAATATCGTGGTGAAAGTAACTTCCTTTATTCCACTGATTTCGTCATATATCATGCCAGTGCGCTTGGCGACCGAAACGGCATCAACAATGGAAGCAATTGTCTCATTAGTGATTTTGGCAGTCTTTGGAATCATTTTAACAATCTTCTCTGCTCGTTTATACAAATCAAACGTTCTTGTATACAGCGAAGGCGGCATGATTCAATCCTTAAAACAGTCAATTTCTATTTTAAAAAATGAACAAAAGCATAAATAATAAAAATAAAGAAAGTGGGTAGTGACCCCGAAAAGTTAGATTTATAGGTCTAACTTTTCGGGGTCGGCTCAACTTGTTTCCCACTTTTTAAAGCTGAAGATAATCAGCTGAACAAAAGCATACCTTTCTTATTTATTGGAGTTAAAAATTTTTATCTCAAGTCCTTTTTATTTTATTTTTTTAGATTTTTTAAATATAAAAACAACAGTTTCTTGATAATGTGTTAAGATTATATCAGACTATTTTCGTCATTTTCACATTTTCAAGGAGGTAACAATGAATCGTTCGATAAAAATTTTTTTAAGTAGTATTTTCATGCTATGTTGTTTGGTTGCTACAAACTCTGTTTGGGCAGAACAGATGAACCACGCAAGGGTAACGTTTAACTATTTACCAATGGATCAGTTAACAAACCAAGAACAATCAAACATTGTTCAAGGTGTTCCTAATGAAACAATTTCATTTGATGAAGAAGAATACCAGTTTATTTATCAAAAAAATAATGTCAATCCATCTTCAGAAGAGCAGGGCTCTAATAAGAGCTTGGACCAAGATACTTCATTAACGAGTCTTGATCAAAATAAAACAGTTAATCGAGTTACGAAAACCTTACCTAAAACAGGTTCTTTGAGAACAAGTCAGTGGTTGATTGTTGGTGGATCAGTACTTAGTATTATGATAATCCTAGTTTTTCTATGGAAAAGAAAACGATTAAAACAAGTGGTATTGATTATCCTAGTGATAAATGGTTTAAGTATGATGAAAACGACAAAAGGTTATGCACTATCGACGGATTTATTGAAACCGATAGTAATCAAAGATATAAAAAAGGGAACTATTTTAAATGAGCAGCCACCAATAATTGAGGGGTATACCTATGTCGGTTATTTACACATGCATCGTAACCAAGAAAAACCACAGCCGATACCGCTTGAAAAAGGACAAGTTGAGATCCGTTATCAATCAGTACATGGTAAAACACTAGCAGATCCTACTATTTTAAAAGGAACAATTGGTGAATCTTATCAAGCTGAAACAAAGGAAATCGATGGGTATGTTCAAAAAGAAGTACAGGGCTCCGCTATTGGCTTTTTTAAAGCAGAAAAACAAGTTATCATATTTGTGTATGATGAAGTGGCTGCACCTGTCATTATCCATTATGTAGATGAGCAAGGAAAAGAAATTGCTGATAAAAAAGTGTTAACGGGAATAGTCGGCCAAACCTATGATGCAACAACTGCCGATTATTTATTAACTATCAAAGGCTATCTTTTAAATCAAAATGATTTACCAGAAAATGCAAAAGGAACCTTTACGAATCAAGCACAATCGGTAACATACAAGTATCAAAAAGAATTAGAAACTGCAAAATTAATCATTCGATTTGTAAATGAAACGGGAGCGCCGTTTACCATTAGTGATTTTACAACATTGAAAAATGGGGATTTCGTCCCATTGTATCCTAACTTGGAAAAATATACAGTTCGGATGGAACAAGAGGTAGCAGGTCAAACATATAATTATCAACAAAATCAATTGGTGGGACCAATCGAATTTGAGAAAAAAATAGGGGATCATTATGAATTACCACAAAAAATTCGTTTCACTATTCAAGATGAAAAAGGTCAGCCAGTTGACTATTTAATTAGTCAAAATACAAATGGTAGTTCATCAGGTGTTCGTTACTGGGAAAATTATGACGAGATTCCCACTAATTATCAAGGGATAATTCAAGATAAAGAAACAATTGTTACGTATCAAATAAAAGGCTATGGTATTTATGTACCTGAACCATAAAAGACTTAAGTATTAATACTCAAGTCTTTTAGGCACCGTTCGTCGTTCAACTAGACGAACGGTTAATTTTTTTTCAGGAATGTTCGTCTGATTTAATTGGTTGTATAGGTAAATAAATGAGTTTTCAGCTTGATACTGAATGGCATAATCAACAGTCGTAATATGCATCAACTCACTGACATAACTATTATCAAAGCCAATGACAGCGACATCGCGAGGAACGGCATAATTTAGATTTTCAAGTTCTGAAATAAACTCAGCTGCTACGTGATCATTATAAAAGGCCAAAGCTTCTGGCTTGTCGGTTAATTGTTGCCAGTAATGGGCAATTTTGCGACCAGAATGGTTAGTATACTGATCATTAATCAGCCACTCAGCTTGCCAAGGTGCCTGAGTGTTTTCATAAAAATCTTTCATTGCACGTTTTCGTGCGTGCGTGTTTAAATTTTCGGGATTACCGAGGACATGACCAATTTTTTGGTATCCTTGTTGTTGTAAATATTCTAAGGAACGATAATAACCAGAGTAATGATCAATGTAGGAAGAATATATATTGGGTGAATCGATACGATGCCAGGTTGCTAAAGGGCCATACGCGCTGTATGGCTCAATCACCGACCATTCATTTGTTCGTGTCAATAAAAACAAGCCATCTAATTGTTTGTATTTTAATTGGTTCAAGGCATCAATTTCTTTCTGCTGATCGCCATCTGTAAAAAATAAGGTTACGGAATAATTGTATTTTTTGGCAATTGAAATAAAGCGATTCAAGAAAATGCCTAAGGAACCTAAATAGCTAGGGGCTAAAAAGCCAATGGTTTTTGTGGCACCTGCTCGTAAATTCCGCGCCACATAATTCGGGGTATAATTTAATTCTTTCATTGCTTTGAGAATTTTTTCTTGACTATCGGCACTCACATATCCTTTTCCAGAAATTAAGCGAGAAACAGTCGATTTCGAGACACCGGCAACTTTTGCTACATCAATGATAGACGTCATTTTTTACCTCCAAAGTGGAATGT
Organism: Enterococcus sp. DIV0358; assembly: GCF_051713465.1. Taxonomy (NCBI): domain Bacteria; kingdom Bacillati; phylum Bacillota; class Bacilli; order Lactobacillales; family Enterococcaceae; genus Enterococcus; species Enterococcus sp. DIV0358. The sequence continues at coordinate 1,323,866 of NZ_JBIOPX010000001.1, forward strand.
ATTCTTATAAGAAGTATAGCATACATTTTTTTGAAAATAGTGCTTGACATGGGAACATTCCCATAATTTATCCTAAATATGTAAACGATAACAATTTAATCAAGGAGGAAGAAGACGGATGACAAGAGGAGCATTAAAAATTGCAACAATTGGTGGCGGTTCTAGTTATACACCTGAATTAATTGAAGGATACATTAAAAGAAAAGATGAACTGCCAATTAAGGAAATTTGGTTAGTCGATATTGAAGCTGGTAAAGAAAAATTGGAAATCGTTGGTGCGATGGCGAAGCGCATGATTAAAGCTGCTGGTTTAGATTGGGAAGTTCATTTAACCTTGGACCGTGAAGCAGCCTTAAAAGGGGCGGATTTTGTTTCAACACAGTTTCGTGTAGGATTATTAGATGCTCGCATTAAAGATGAACGGATTCCTTTGTCTCATGGAGTATTAGGCCAAGAAACAAATGGCGCGGGAGGAATGTTTAAAGCATTTCGAACAATTCCTGTCATTTTATCTATTATTGACGATATGAAACGCCTTTGCCCAGATGCTTGGTTAGTGAATTTTACTAATCCAGCTGGAATGGTTACGGAAGCTGCAATTAAACATGGCGGTTGGAAAAAAACAGTTGGCTTATGTAATGTGCCGATTGGTCATAGAAAACAAGCGGCCGAAATGCTGGGAATTCCAGAAGAAGACTTATTCTTTAAATTTGCTGGAATTAATCATTTCCATTGGCACCGCGTTTGGGACAAAGAAGGACAAGAGCGAACACAAGAACTCATTGATTTAATTTACGGACCTAAGCAAGAGCAAGAAAGTCATTTGAAAAATATTTTTGATGCGCCGTTCCATTATGAACAGTTAAAAGATTTAGGAATGTTACCATGTGGTTATCATCGCTATTATTATATTGAAGATGAGATGTTGAAGCATTCCATCGAAGAGTATGAACGGGGCGAAACAAGAGCACAAGTGGTTAAAGAAACGGAAGGTCGTCTGTTTGAATTGTATAAAGATCCCAAACTAGATTACAAACCAAAAGAATTAGAAGAACGGGGCGGCACACACTATAGCGATGCAGCTTGTGAAATGATTGCATCAATTTATAATGATAAACGAACGGATATGGTTGTTTCTACTGAAAACAATGGGACAATTACTGATTTACCGTATGATTGTGTTGTAGAAGTGTCTGGTCCTGTGACAGCACATGGCCATGAACCTTACAACTGGGGGGCCTTTCCGCCAGCAGCACGAGGAATTATTCAAAATATGAAAGCTATGGAAGAAACGGTTATTCGAGCAGCCATCAATGGTGATTACGGCGCAGCATTGCATGCTTTCACTATTAATCCATTAGTTCCTGGCGGCGTCATGGCGAAGACCTTGTTGGACGAATTATTAATTGCCCACAAAGCGCATTTACCGAATTTTGCAGATGCGATTAATAAAATTGAAGAAACACAACCAGAAACAGTCACATATGTGGCCAAATTAATGAAAAGTAATTAAAAAATATCGCACGCTAAAGATTCGTTTAGTGTGCGATATTTTTTTTAGAATAGGAAGCAAAGGATTCCGTTTTTTTCTTGACAGTAAAATGATAGGTTTGTTGGCGGAACAGCCACTGAATACCAGAGTAAATTAAAATTTCAGCAATAATAAATGTCGAAAGTTTCTGTGCGGAAAGGAATAATAGCGTTAAAATTAAAAATAAGACGACACAGGTATAAAAAACATGTTGCAATTTTTTAGAATTGATAATCGTGATTTCTTTGGTATCTTCAGTAACTTCAATGCGCCGATAAAACTGGAACCAGCCTTCATAGAACGTTAAAACATCCCCATGATCAGCCTCAATTTCAATAGGTACATTAGTAAAAAGTTTCCCTTGATGCACACCATTTTTATAAAATGTAAAATAGCGTAACGCGCCCCAAGCTGATGTTTTTCGTGTCAATGTAATCTTCATGGTTTTCACCTCCGTCTTTATTTTGCCATAGTTTGGGTAAAATTGTATCCTACTAAAGTCCGATTCTCTCATTTTAGGGTCAGAATTGACAAAAGAAAGCAGAGGTGTTAATGTGGGAGTAATTAAACGAGGAGGTATAATTGTATGTTGGCATCTATCAGAATTTGGATTGACTTTTTGACAAAATAAATTGAATAAATCTTATCAAAAAGTCTGAAATTAAAATTCATGGGTGGCGTGTGTACTTTTATACGAAACTACAAGGATAGCGATTAGGCTGTCCTTTTTTGCGTACCCAAGATTCTTTCGTTTCAGAAATGAAAGAAGAGGGCAAAATGAAAAAATTAAGTATTCATCTGAAAGAAGTAAGTATTCACTTTTCGGGAAAACCAATTCTAGAAATTGATGAATTATTTGTATATGAAAATGAAAAAATTGGGATTATTGGTAAAAACGGCGCAGGAAAATCAACACTGCTCAATTTAATTATGGGTAAGATTCAATCAGACAAAGGAAAAGTTCAAAGATTGAACGACTTTCATTACTTGGCACAAGTAGCTGAAGAAATAACGAATGAATCAGAGAAAGCTGACAAAAACTGTTTGCTAAATCAGAAAAATCAAAAACTAAGTGGTGGCGAAAAAGTCCAAAAACGCTTAGCAACATTATTTTCAGAGTATCCAACCGGGGTTATTTTAGATGAACCAACCACACATTTAGATAAAGAACATCGTCAGTTGTTAGTGGCAGATTTAACGTATTATTATGGGACCGTTTTGTTTGTTAGTCATGATCGCTTTTTCTTGAATCAATTAGCAGAGAAAATTTGGGAAGTTTCGGATGGACATGTCAAAGAATATTTAGGAAACTACGATGCGTATTGTCGTCAAAAAGAATTGGAACAGCAAACACAATATAATGTCTATCATCAATATCAAAAGGAAAAGAAAAAATTACAGGAATCTTACGCAAAGAAACAAGCACAAGCGCAAAAATCTAGTCATGTTTCAAAAAAACAAAAACAAAAGCAAATTAAACCTAGTCGTTTAGCTGGTTCTAAACAAAAAGATACCGTACAAAAAACACTCCAAAAACAAGCGAAAGCGATTAATGCCAGAATTGACAAATTACCCGATGTTGCGCAAGCAAAACAAGAGCGAAAAATTATTTTTCCTACTAATAATCAGTTCTCTTTATACAATCCATATCCAATTAGAATTGAAAATTTAACTTTCGCTTATGAGAATCGAACAATTCTTAACCAAGTGAACGTTCAAATTCCTTTAAACGAAAAAATAGCACTTTGTGGAAAAAATGGTGCTGGGAAGAGTACCTTCCTTCAACAAATTGAAGCTCGTCACCCGGCCATTTACTTTTCTCCCAAAGTCCGGTTAGGAACGTATCATCAATTAGATTATCGATTAAAAAATGATGAACCACTGTTGACTTATTTATTGAAGCGGACAAATTATTCTGAAAAGATTGTGCGTTCACTTTTATATCGGCTAGGTTTTCAACAAGAAAATTTACAGACAAAGATATCTTCTCTAAGTGGTGGCGAAGCCATAAAAATTACTTTGGCGCAACTGTTTATAGAACCAAATAATATTATCTTATTGGATGAACCCACCAATTTTCTTGATTTAGAGACAATCCAAGCACTTGAAGAATTTATAAGTGCCTATCAAGGAACAGTAATTTTTACCTCGCATGATGAAACGTTTGTGGAAAAAGTAGCCACCCGCACTATTTATTTAGAAAACGGGAAAATTATTGATAAATAAAAAAAGTAAACAAAAAGTCGCTATTTTAGCGACTTTTTATTTAGACTTCTTCAATTGGTAAATAGGTGTATTCTGCAATTTCTGCGGCATGGGAGCCAGCAACATGTCCAGTGACAAATGCAGCTGTAACATTGTAGCCTCCAGTATAGCCATTAATATCTAAAAGTTCACCAGCAAAAAATAAACCATTGACTAATTTGCTCTCCATTGTTTTAGGGGTCACTTCTTTGAGGGAAATCCCACCGCCTGTGACAAAAGATTTTTCCAAAGGCAATGTTTTCGTAACAGTGAACTGAAAGTCTTTCAGTAGTTCCACAAAGGAAAGACGTTGCTTTTCTGTCAGTTGTTTGGCAGGCACTTCTTCAATTGCTAGTTTCTCTAGATAAAAAGTGAGCAGCCGTTCTGGTATTAAAGAATGAAAGGCATTTTTTGCCACTTTATTTGGCTGTTCCTCAATCATGTAATCAACATTTTTCAGCACTTCTTCAAAAGATTTTGTCGGAAACACATCCAAGGCTACCGTGACAGGTTGATTGCCGTTGCGAGTTAATTCTTGGTTAATAAAACTAGAACAGCGGAGCGCGGCAGGTCCTGAAATGCCAAAATGTGTAAACAGCATATCCATTTGATGATTAACTAAAGGTTTTCCTTTTTGGTTCAAAACAGTTAAATTAACATCTTGTAAAGAGAGACCTTGCAACGTTTTATCAAGGATAAAAGGTTCTTCAGAAATAATAGGCGATTCGGTAGGGTAGAGTGGGCTGATGGTATGCCCCATTTTTTTGGCTAGTTTATAGCCATCACCAGTTGCTCCTGTGGAAGGATAAGTGCGGCCGCCAGTTGTTAATACAACACACGGTGCATAAATTTTTTCCAGTTCGGTTTCAACGCCAATTATTTGATCGTCTTTTCGTAGTAATTTTGTGACCTGTGTTTTTGTAAAAACAGTGACTCCTAATTCGTTAATACGGTTAAATAGCGCATCAACAATTGACTTCGATTTATCTGTAACAGGGAACATGCGTCCGTGATCTTCTTCTTTTAAGTGAACACCATTGGATTCAAAAAAGTTCATGATATCATAGTTATCAAATTGTGAAAATGCGCTGTACAAAAATTTTCCATTCCCAGGAATAAATGAAATGATTTCTTCTGCGGGCCGATTATTGGTTACATTACAGCGGCCGCCACCAGTCATTAATAATTTTTTCCCAACACGGCGATTTTTTTCAATCAATAATACTTGAGCACCAGCTTCTGCGGCCGCAATCGTGGCCATCATACCACTCGTCCCAGCACCGACAATAATTACATCAAATTTCTTCATAGTTCTCCTCCAATTCAATAGGTAGTGTACCATAATTACGGGATTTTTTCTGGATTTAAGGAAAAAATAAACGTTTGACTATGGTAATTTTTGAATTTTCAGTTAAAATAAACCTATAACAATGAGAGGATGATTAAATGGACGCAAAACAATATGTTAAAAATATTCAAGAAAAGATTCACCAATTAGACCAAGGTCAAACAGAATATTTACAAGCAGTCGATGAGTTTTTACCAACCGTAGAAGGTTTTTTAGAAAAAAATCCTCAATACATTGAAGCAAATGTTTTAGGTGTCTTGATTGAACCTGAACGTATTTTTCAATTTCGTGTGCCGTGGCAAGATGACCAGGGCAACTGGCATGTGAACAGAGGCTATCGTGTCCAATATAATTCAGCGATTGGACCATACAAAGGTGGTTTGCGGTTTCATCCAAGTGTGAATTTAAGTGTGATGAAGTTTTTGGCCTTTGAACAAATTTTTAAAAATAGTTTAACTGGTTTGCCAATCGGTGGCGGCAAAGGCGGTAGTGATTTTGATCCAAAAGGCAAGTCAGATGCTGAAGTGATGCGTTTTTGTCAAAGTTTCATGACCGAACTTCAAAAACATATTGGTCCAAGTACAGATGTTCCAGCAGGCGATATTGGCGTAGGCGCTCGTGAAATTGGTTATTTGTTTGGCATGTATAAACGCTTGCGCAACTATGATGCAGGAGTGTTGACTGGAAAACCTTTAGGATACTGGGGAAGCCAAGCAAGAACAGAAGCGACGGGTTATGGAACGGTTTATTTTGTTAAACATTTATTAGCAGATAAAAACGATACGTTTGAAGGCAAAAAAGTCGCTGTTTCTGGTAGTGGGAATGTCGCAATTTATGCCATGGAAAAAGCAACTGAGCTAGGCGCCACAGTAATCACATGTTCCGATTCGTCTGGTTTTGTTTATGATCCAGAAGGAATTGATGTGGCGTTAGTAAAAGAACTAAAAGAAAAAAATCGTGAACGCATTTCAAAATATGTTGAAACACGTAAAGGCGCAACTTATTATGACAAAGAATCTGTTTGGGATTTCGAAACAGCGTATGACATTGCGTTACCATGTGCAACACAAAATGAAATCAACGAAAAGCAAGCCGCTATTTTAGTGAAAAACGGTGTGAAAGTCGTGGCAGAAGGCGCAAATATGCCTTGTACACTAGAAGCAGTCGCCGTTTTTGCTAAATCAGCTGTAATTTATTGTCCAGGCAAAGCCGCTAATGCAGGTGGTGTTGCGGTTTCTGCATTAGAGATGAGCCAAAATGCTGAACGTTTAGCTTGGTCCTTTGAAAAAGTTGACGGTATGCTAGATCAAATTATGCAAAACATTTATGAGACTTGTCGTGATACAGCTAACGAATATCAGGCACGAGATAACTTTGTTTTAGGTGCGAATATTGCTGGCTTTGAAAAAGTAGCGGCAGCAATGCTAAGTCAAGGACTCGTTTAATAACAAAAAATGCTAGGATTTCCTAGCATTTTTTATTGATTTGTTTGATTAAGAGAATAAATATCTCTAATTAAATAGTTAAAATTAAACAATTGGTCTATCCAAAAGAATTTGCTTGAAAAAATGTCTAAAAACACGTAAAGTATACATGTAGTAAGTTTACTTTCGAGGAGGAAAAGGAATGTCACACATTCAATTAGATTATTCCAAATTAGCACCATTTGTTGCTGACCATGAATTGGAATACATGCAAACACAAGTCACTGCAGTGGACAAAGCATTACGTGAAGGTACAGGAGCTGGTAATGATTTTACTGGCTGGATTGATTTACCAGAAAACTATGACAAAGAAGAATTCGCGCGTATTAAAAAAGCAGCAGCAAAAATTCAATCTGACTCTGAGGTATTAGTAGTCATTGGTATCGGGGGTTCATATTTAGGTGCCCGTGCAGCAATTGAATTTTTGACACATTCATTTAATAATCTATTATCAAAAGAAGAACGGAAAGCGCCACAAATCTTCTTTGCTGGAAATAGCATCAGCTCAACTTATTTAGCTGATTTAATCAATGTGATTGGTGATCGTGATTTTTCCGTCAACGTTATTTCAAAATCTGGAACGACAACAGAACCAGCGATTGCTTTCCGCGTCTTTAAAGAGTTATTAATTAATAAATATGGCAAAGAAGAAGCCAATAAACGTATTTATGCGACAACTGACCGTGCTAAAGGAGCAGTAAAAGTTGAAGCCGATGCGGAAGGTTGGGAAACATTTGTGATTCCTGATGATGTGGGCGGCCGTTTCACTGTTTTAACGCCAGTAGGTCTTTTACCAATCGCTGTTAGCGGTGCAGATATTGATCGTTTAATGGAAGGTGCAAATGATGCCCGTAAAGAATACGGCGCAACGAGCGATTTAAAAGAAAACCAAGCCTATCAATATGCTGCGTTACGTAACATTTTATATCGTAAAGGCAAAACAACTGAAATGTTAATTAACTATGAGCCTGGTATGCACTATTTCTCTGAATGGTGGAAACAATTATATGGTGAATCAGAAGGAAAAGATGGCAAAGGTATTTTCCCAGCAGCCGCAGACTTTTCAACTGACTTACATTCTATGGGTCAATATGTTCAAGAAGGTATGCGTAACTTATTTGAAACAGTGGTTAAAATTGAAAATCCACGCCATAGCATTTCAATTCCAGAACAAAATGAAGATCTAGATGGCCTAGGCTATTTACAAGGAAAAGAAATCGACTTCGTCAATACAAAAGCGTTCGAAGGTACGTTGCTTGCTCACACAGATGGTGGTGTGCCAAACATGATCGTTAAAGTGCCAACAATGGATGCTTATTCATTAGGTTATGTTATGTACTTCTTCGAAATTGCGGTGGGCATCTCAGGTTACTTAAATGGGGTTAATCCATTTGACCAACCAGGTGTTGAAGCTTACAAACGCAACATGTTCGCTTTATTAGGTAAACCAGGTTTTGAAGAATTAGCAAAAGATTTGAATGCACGTCTATAATTTGTAAATAACAGAAGAAAAGAGCCAGAAACACTTACGTTTCTGGCTCTTTTCTTCTGTTTAAATTATTTTTCCAATGGTTCGTTCCATTTTTTAGGACTCCAAATAGTTCCTTCCAATGCAACTTGAAGACTTTCATTATCATCTTCTAATTGTTCAATATATTTGATGGTTTCCTCGATAATAAAAGAATTGGGTTCTTCGCTGATTGACTGAAGTTGTTCTGCTAACCATGTATTTCTCATTTTTCTTCACCTCAAAATGTAGTCTATCATAGGTGAGCTTTTTAGTAATGAAACTTGCTTATTGGTTTTCCTTTAAAGTAGCATAAATTCGTTCAATATCCGCTTGGGTACCTCTTAATTCATAGTCAGCTAAGAAGGGGAAGTTAAATTGTTCCGCATACTTTTTAGCTGTCAGGCAGTATTGGTGGTTAAAGTTTTTATTGCCGCTGCCCACCACGCCAGAGCAATAACGATAATTATTTTCAAAAGCAAGATATTCTCGCATGACTTCTGTTAAAATTTCGGTATTGCCGTTGTTGATGCCATCGCCACCATCTAAATAGGTAGGCACAAAGGTAAAAAATGGTTCTGTTTCTACTTCTAACGGAGAATTTTCCGAAATTTCTTTGAAAGTAATCGTAGGATTTTTTTCGTTGTGCTGATGTTGCTCTTCAGCATAAGTTGTTAAACGTTGAACAAATGAGCGTGTATTACCAGAGATTGAAATATATCGTATATTCATCAGAGATCCCTCCAAATAAATTTAATTGTTTACGTAAGTATAGCACATCTATGTGAAAAAAATTCAAGATTAATAATTATAAAGCGAAAAAAATAATGCCTTTTTATTACCTATTATAAAAGTGAAAATTTGTTATTTTAATTCATTTGGGTAAGTATTGAATTTTGCGAAAAACTTTGCTAAGATGGTAGAGTATTGAATAAAGAATGGTTGGGCGAAAGCTTCAAGGATTCAGTTCTTCAAGGGGTGAGAAGAACAATTTTTGAGTTTGCGCCTTTTTGCATACCTAAAACAAAAGGGCTGAGCGTATCTCTATTTCGCTAGTCCTTTTTCTTATATGCTAAAGGTGTAAAAACTAAGGAGGTGGAGACAATGGTACAAGAAGTACTAGAGCAAATCAAGGCAGCGGAAGATGCGGTGGAAGAGCATCGGCAACAAGCTAAGATGAATTGTCGTTTATATGAAGAACAGAAGCAAGAACGTTTAGCTGAACTACGTCAAGAGAGTGAAGAAGCTGTTGAAAAAGTGCTGACGGATTCACTAGCAACGCAAGAAAAGATGTTACAACTTGAAAAAGAACAACTTTTAGATGAAACAAAGCGCACTGAACAAGCGCTTCACGAACGTTACGAAGCGAACAAAGAACAAGTCATTGATTCAATTATTGAGAGGGTGAAAGACGTTTATGGCAGTTAGTAAAATGGAAAAAATGACAATAATTGCCGCTGCCGAAAAAGAAGCAGCAATTCTACAAGCCATTCAAGGCCTGCAAATTGTCGAAGTAAAACGGATTTTTCATTCGCCTGAAGAAGAACAAGCCTTAAAGAGTCAATATTCTTTTTTACAAGCAGAACAGTCAACTGAACAGCTACGTAAATATGAAACGATGCTACAACAATTGCAAGAGCTTCTTTTATTTTTGACACGCTCTTCAGGAAAAGGGTTAAAGATAAAAAGAAAAGTCTATACCTTAGAAGAGTTGGAACAAACCTTTGATGAAGAAACATTACAAAGCTATTTGACGGAATTAAAGAATATTCAAGAATCTTTGAAACAAATTCAAACGGATCGTCAAGGATTAGAAGCAGAAGAAGAATTATTAGGCCGCTGGCAATATCTGGATGTTCTACCACACAAACAGCAGTTAAAAAGTAGTTATGTCGTTCATGGTTCGATAAATCTAGCCAATAAAGCCAGTTTCTTGAGCGCTTTGTCTCAATGGCCAACGGTTTATTTTGAAGAAATTTATCAAAGTATGCATCATAGTTACTTTACACTCGTTTACCTGAAGGAACATCAGCAGAGTGTAACCGAGTTATTAAACCAATATAGTTTTGAACCACTCCAATACCGTTATGATGTTCCGCCTAAAGAGGCATATCAACAAGTCAAAGAACGATATGAAATTTTACAAAAAGAAGAAAAAGCCTTAAAGCAACAACTTGCTTCTTATCATGACTTCTATGAAACGTTTTGCTTGGCTGAAGAAGTCTTATTGGCGGTTATCCAAAGAGAACAAGCACGTCAACATTTGTTAAATGCTTCATCATTTTTCATCTTGCAAACGTGGATTCCAGTCGAAGAAAAAGCCGATATTTTGACAGCGATTGAAGAAAAAGTTCCTAAGGACGAAATAGCTCTTACTTTTGAAAATCCTACGAAGGCGGAAATTGAGACGGATATACCAGTTAAACTAGCGAATAATAAATTGGTGCAGCCGTTTGAAATGTTAACAGAGATGTATAGCTTACCAAAATATGAAGAAGTTGATCCGACACCTGCGATGATGCCGTTTTATCTAGTCTTTTTTGGCATGATGGTAGCGGATATTGGCTATGGCTTACTGATGCTACTCTTGTCTATTATTGCTTTGAAAGCATTTGTGTTACCGAGAGGCATGAAACGTTTTGCCGACTTTTTCTTGATTTTATCATTTCCAACAATTATTTGGGGCTTCATTTACGGTTCGTTTTTCGGTGCAGCATTACCGCCAACAATGTTTGGAATCAAATCACCATTTCCGATTTTATCAACGACCGAAGATGTAAATACGATTCTTATTTTATCGGTTATTTTTGGGTTTATCCAATTGGTTGTCGGTTTAATGATTAATGGGATTCAGTTATCAAAACAAAAGCGCTATTTAGATAGTATTAACGAAAGTTACGCTTGGTTAGGGATTTTGTTTGGTTTAGCATTGTTAGTCGTTGGTAAATTAGTGGTTAAAAATGAAGGCTTATTTACAGCAGGTGCGATTTTAGCAAGCCTTTCTGCCATTGCAATTATTGTGATTCCAATGATTCAATCGAAGGCCAAATTAAAAGGCTTAGCCAAAGGACTGTATGGACTATACGGTGTGACAGGTTATGTCGGTGATTTAGTTAGTTATACACGTTTGATGGCGTTAGGAATTGCTGGGGGAAGTATTGCTTCAGCGTTTAATATGCTCGTTGAGTTCATGCCGCCAGTTGCCCGTTTTAGCGTGGGCATCTTGCTGTTAATTGTTTTACATGCGTTAAACATATTCTTATCGTTATTAGGTGCGTATGTTCATGGCGCACGTTTGCAATATGTTGAGTTCTTTGGAAAATTTTACACAGGCGGTGGCCGGGCGTTTAATCCGCTAAAAACAAAAGAAAAGTATGTCAATGTTGAGAAAAAATAGAAAATTATTTATTGGAGGAAAATAGAGATGATGGATTACTTAATTAATAATAATGGTGGAATTGTTTTTGCAGTATTAGGAATGGCGATGGCGACAATTTTTGCTGGGATTGGATCAGCCAAAGGGGTTGGCTTTACTGGGGAAGCAGCAGCAGCTTTAACGACGGAGCAGCCAGAAAAATTTGGTCAAGCGTTGATTTTACAGTTATTACCAGGTACACAAGGACTATACGGTTTCGTTATTGCTTTCTTAATTTATATTAACTTAGGAAACGATATGAGTATGGTTCAAGGATTGAACTATTTTGTAGCAGCTTTACCAATTGCTTTTGCAGGATTGTTCTCTGGGATTGCCCAAGGTCGTGTAGCCGCTGCGGGGATCCAAATTTTAGCGAAGAAACCAGAACATGCAACAAAAGGAATTATCTATGCTGCCATGGTTGAAACTTATGCCATCTTAGGGTTCGTAATTTCCTTCTTACTTGTATTGAACGTCAAATAATTGAGGAGGCAGATGGATGGATGCCATTGAAAAAATCATCAGTGAAATTAAGCAGCAAGGAAAGCAAGAAGTCGAAGCCTATGTCACCAGTGAACAAACGCGCATCGATCAAGAATTCCAAGCAGCACAACAAGAAATTTTGCTGAAGCAAGAACATGAAATAGAAAAACGACAACAACAATTATTAAAAGAATTTAAACAACGCCAACAACGGCAAACACTAGAAATTCGTCAGGATGCATTAAATAAAAAACAAGCATATCTTAACCAATTATTTGACGAAGTGGTCTTAAAGATGAATGAATGGTCAGCGGAAGAATTTCAACAATTTATGAAAGCACAATTAGGCTCACTTGAATTAACAGGAAAAGCAACCATTCTTTTAGGCGAGTATTCTCAAACGAAAGTGACGCAAGAATGGCTGACCGCTCTTTCTGATGCTACTGTTCAATGGGAGCTTTCAGAGGAAGTTGTTCCAAAAGAAAGTGGCTTTATCGTTGCAAAAGACGGTTTGGATTATAATTTTCTCTTTTCAGCATTAGTTGAAGAGATTCAAAAAACAGAAGGCTTTAAAGTAGCAGAAAAACTTTTCAGTTAAGAAGGGAGGACGTAGCATGAGAAAACCAACGTATCATCAAATTAATCCGCTGATTCGTTTAAAAGAAACGGAGCTGCTTTCTGAGCAACAGTTTCAACAACTTTTAGAAGCGGAAACAGTTGAAGACGTTAAAAATATGTTAAAAAGTACGGTTTATCAACCTTATTTAACCGAAACTTTTGAAGAAAAATTTGACTACCATTCTTCTGAAGCGCTGGGAAATCTTTATCGCTGGTTATATGAAATGGCTCCAGAACCAGCTGTAGTAACGTTGTATACGATGCGTTTTACCTTCCATAACTTGAAAATTTTGACGAAAGCTGAGCAAACAGGTAAAGATTTTGATTATCTTTATTTAGAGGATGGTCGTTATTCTCTAAACACAGTCAAAAGTGCCATTCATACAAAAAACTCTTCCGAACTTGAGCCAGCATTATTAGAAGTGATCCGTGATGTTTTTGCCTATCTGGAAGAAGGCGGTTTGCCACAAGCAATTGATATCCTTTATGATCGAGCATTTTTACAGCAACAGCGAAAATTAGCGGATGAATTGGGCTATGAAGAGTTAACGAAGGAAGTCATCGCTTTTATTGATTTAACCAATCTATCAACGATGGCTAGAGGGATTGTTCAACATCAAAACAGTAACTTTTTATCAACCGTGCTTTCTAGCGCTGGCAGTATCTCAAAGAAAGAACTGTTGACCTATGCGGAAAAGTCACTTGTAGAATTTACAGCATTTGTCAGAACAACGAATTACGGACAACTATTAGAAAAGATTATCAATAAAGAAACCAATGAATTAAATTTATTGGCTTTTGAAAAACTCAAAGATGATTACCTGACCTCAATGTATGAAAACGGTCGAACGGTTGCTTTTGGGCCGCTCCCATTACTAGCCTTTTTGAATGCGAAAGAGGTTGAATGGAAAAATCTACGTTTAATTTTGGTCGGAAAACATAGTGGGTTTTCAAATGAAAAAATTCGAGAAAGGATGCGAAAAGTCAATGGGGTATAAAATTGGTGTCATTGGAGACAAAAATTCAATCTTACCATTTAAACTGTTTGGCTTTGAGGTCCATCATGCCATTTCAGAAATGCAAGTTAGAGAAGCCATTGAAACTATGGCGAAAAATAAGTTTGGGGTCATTTTCATAACGGAAGAAGCCTCTACTTTAGCAGAAGAAACGATTGAACGATACAAAGAACAAGTGACACCAGCGATTATTTTAATCCCAAGTCATAATGGTACAATCGGAATCGGTTTAAGTGAGATTGAAAAAAATGTTGAAAAAGCAATTGGACAAAATATTTTATAATGCAAAGGAGAATGAGCGTGCAAATTGGAAAAATTGTCAAAGTTTCAGGTCCTTTGATTTTAGCTGAAAACATGTCAGATGCTAGTATCCAAGACATTTGTCATGTAGGAGATTTAGGCGTTATCGGAGAGATTATTGAAATGCGAGGCGACGTCGCTTCGATTCAAGTATATGAAGAAACAACAGGCATTGGACCAGGAGAACCAGTTATTTCAACAGGAGAACCATTATCTGTTGAATTAGCCCCAGGTTTAATTGCCGAAATGTTTGATGGTATTCAACGACCATTGGATACATTTCAAGAAGTAACCCACAGTAACTTTTTAGGTCGTGGCGTTAAAATTGATGCGTTAGATCGTGAGAAAAAATGGACGTTTGAACCGACTGTGGCAGTTGGTGAAGAAGTGTCGGCAGGTGACATCGTCGGTGTGGTTCAAGAAACACCGATTATTCAACATAAAATTATGGTGCCTTTCGGCGTTTCAGGAACGATTGACGAAATTAAAGCAGGTGACTTTGCCATTGATGAAACAGTTTACTCAGTGGAAACGGCTAAAGGAACAAAAAGTTTTAGCATGATGCAAAAATGGCCCGTTCGGCGGGGACGTCCCATTTTAGAAAAACTAAGTCCCAAAGTACCGATGGTGACCGGACAACGCGTAATTGATACCTTTTTCCCTATTACGAAAGGCGGAGCGGCAGCAGTCCCAGGACCATTTGGCGCTGGAAAAACAGTCGTTCAGCACCAAATTGCTAAGTGGGCCGATGTCGACTTAGTCGTTTACGTTGGTTGTGGGGAACGCGGGAATGAAATGACAGATGTTTTAAATGAATTTCCAGAATTAATTGATCCAACAACTGGTGAGTCTTTGATGAATCGGACGATTTTAATTGCGAATACGTCAAATATGCCGGTAGCGGCACGGGAAGCCTCGATTTATACAGGGATTACCATTGCAGAATATTTCCGTGATATGGGTTACTCAGTCGCAATTATGGCAGATTCTACTTCTCGTTGGGCAGAAGCGTTACGAGAAATGAGTGGCCGGTTAGAAGAAATGCCTGGTGATGAAGGCTATCCAGCCTATTTAGGTAGCCGTTTAGCTGAATATTATGAACGAGCAGGACAAGTCATCGCGTTAGGAAAAGATCATCGTGAAGGAAGCATTACAGCGATTAGTGCGGTTTCGCCATCTGGTGGGGACATATCAGAACCTGTCACCCAAAATACGTTACGCGTTGTTAAAGTATTCTGGGGCTTAGATTCTCAATTAGCACAAAAACGTCATTTTCCTTCTATTAACTGGTTGCAAAGTTATTCTCTTTACTCCACAGAAGTAGGGCAATATTTAGACTTGGAATTGCAAGGAAACTGGGCCGCTATGGTAGCTGAAGGGATGCGGATTTTACAAGAGGAATCTCAACTGGAAGAAATTGTTCGTTTGGTTGGGATTGATTCCTTGTCGGATAAAGACCGTTTAACGTTGGAAACAGCCAAATCATTACGGGAAGACTATTTGCAACAAAATGCTTTTGATGACGTGGATACGTTCACTTCTCGAACCAAACAAGCGAAAATGTTGCAATTGATTCTAACTTTTGGTGAAGAAGGTCAAAAAGCCTTAAGTTTAGGCACTTATTTCTCTGAGTTAATGGCGGGAACAGTTGAAATCCGTGATCGGATTGCTCGTAGCAAGTATTTACCAGAAGAAGAATTAGAAAAATTGGATCGTTTACAAGCAGAAATTAAAACAACGATAAAAGAAATCATTGCTGAAGGAGGAATGACGAATGATTAAAGAATATCGCACAATCAATGAAGTCGTTGGTCCTCTGATGATTGTTGAAAAAGTGGCAGGCGTAAAGTACGAAGAATTAATTGAAGTACGCATGCAAAATGGCGAAATTCGCCAAGGGCAAGTTTTAGAAATCAATGGAGATAAAGCGATGGTCCAAATTTTTGAAGGAACGAGTAACATCAATATTCGTGATTCAAAAGTTCGCTTTCTGGGACATCCTTTAGAATTAGGGGTTTCGCCAGATATGATGGGGCGCGTTTTTGACGGCTTAGGTCGCTTAAAAGATAATGGACCAGAATTATTACCTGAGAAAAAATTAGATATTAACGGCGAAGTTATCAATCCAGTTGCTCGTGATTATCCCGATGAGTTCATCCAAACAGGGATTTCAGCGATTGACCATTTAAATACCTTAGTTCGTGGTCAAAAATTACCTGTTTTTTCAGCATCTGGCTTACCTCATAAAGAATTAGCAGCACAAATTGCCAGACAAGCCAACGTGTTAAATAGTGAAGAAGAATTTGCCGTAGTTTTTGCGGCCATTGGGATTACCTTTGAAGAAGCGAAATATTTTATGGAAGATTTCCGTCAAACAGGCGCAATTGATCGTTCAGTCTTGTTTATGAACTTAGCGAATGATCCAGCCATTGAACGGATTGCAACACCTAGAATGGCTTTGACAGCTGCTGAATATTTAGCTTATGAAAAGGGCATGCATGTCTTAGTTATCATGACGGATATGACCAATTATTGCGAAGCGTTGCGAGAAATTTCAGCAGCACGCCGTGAAGTTCCAGGACGTCGGGGTTACCCAGGTTATCTTTACACGAACTTAGCAACGTTGTATGAACGGGCAGGACGAATTCGTGGCTCAAAAGGTTCCGTAACACAGATTCCTATTTTAACAATGCCAGAGGAGGATAAAACACATCCAATTCCCGATTTAACTGGTTATATTACAGAAGGGCAAATTATCTTGTCCCGGGAACTATATAAGAGCGGTATCCAGCCACCAATTGATGTCTTGCCATCACTTTCCCGTCTTAAAGACAAAGGAACTGGCGAAGGCAAAACGCGCGGGGATCACGCAGCAACGATGAATCAATTGTTCTCAGCCTATGCACAAGGGAAACAAGCCAAAGAATTAGCTGTCATTCTAGGAGAATCAGCTCTTTCCGATGTCGATAAAATTTACGCAGCTTTTGCCCAACGTTTTGAAGAAGAATATGTCAATCAAGGATTCGATACAAACCGTTCGATTGAAGAAACGTTAGATCTTGGGTGGGAACTATTAAGTATGCTACCGAGAACAGAACTAAAACGAATTAAAGAGGATATGCTCGATCAATACTTAACTGAAGGGAAGTAGAAAAATGGCTCGATTAAATGTTAATCCAACCCGTATGGAACTTTCCCGATTGAAAAAACAGTTAACTACGGCCACGAGAGGTCATAAGTTGCTGAAAGACAAACAAGATGAATTGATGCGACGGTTTATTGCGCTAGTCAAAGAAAACAATGAGTTACGTATTCAGGTTGAACAAGAAGTGACGGAGGCGTTATCAAATTTTGTATTGGCAAACGCAACGTTGAACGAAGCCTTTATTGAAGAGTTAGTGGCAATTCCAGCCGAAAAAGTTGAATTAGAAATTATTGAACAGAACATCTTAAGTGTGCCAGTTCCTAAAATGATTTTTGATTACGATGAATCGGTTCAAGAAGCCCCCTTAGACTATGGCTACGTGAATTCAAACAGCGAGCTTGATCAAGCTTTTGCTAAAATTTCAAGCATTTTACCGAAATTATTAGCACTTGCAAATGTTGAAAAGACGTGCCAATTATTATCAAAAGAAATTGAAAAAACGCGTCGTCGTGTCAACGCCTTAGAGTACATGACGATTCCACAATTAGAAGAAACAATTTACTACATTCAAATGAAATTAGAAGAAAATGAACGTGGCGAAATTACACGTCTAATTAAAATTAAAAGCATGAACAAAGAAAATTAGTGGTTAGAAAGAACGAGTACGAAGCCAGTTGGTAGCTTTCGTACTCGTTTTTAATAAAAAGGAGTGGAAAAAATGAAAAATAAAGAACGCCGCAAAGCGATTGCACTGAATTGTCAAAAATACGAAAGTGACTATGCTCGCTTGGTGGAACCAATTAATGAGCTACTGTTAAACTTGGGAGCAGCTATTTCAGAAGAAGCCGCGAAGCAAATCATTCTGAATATAAAACGTTATCATCACGGCGTGAAATATCTTCCTGAGTGTCATTTAGATGAAAGTAACCAGTTTATCGAAGATGGGCTTGAAGCCCTTAAAAAGGGAGATTTAGGCAACGGTGCATTACAACTATTTGGGGCTGGCTTAAACTTTGCTAGTTTTGCAGCAAAAGCACAAGGAACCAAAAAAATTGATGGCCACCAAATGTTGGCAGAACGTTTTACGAAGTTGTTGTCTGTAAAGTAGCCAGCTACTCATTGTGGATTTTAGTATCTGGGACAGTAGTCAAAATGACTTTTGTCCCAGATATTTTTTTATAAAAATATGAAACCTTTTACAGATACTTAACGTCTAATAGTTAGTTAAATGAAAAGAGGTGTTTTATGGATAAAATTTCAACAAAAAAATTAGTTCAGAAAGCAAAAAAAGGAGATGGGCAAGCATTTGTTCACCTTTGTCAAAAATATGAAACAGTTTTATACAATGCTGCATATAAAATGCTATTAAACGAAGTCGACGTTGCTGATTGTTTACAAGAAACTGAACTATGTGCATGGGAAAAAATAACAACATTAAAAAATGAACATGCGTTTAATTCATGGATTTTTAAAATAATGTTAAACCAAGTTCAAAATATTTTTAGAGAAAAGCAGAAAACAACTCACTGGATGGATACTTATTCTCCTGTTCCTGCTTTTGATGATTTATATGATTTGGATAAAGGATTACATAAATTACCTGATAATTATCGCGTTCCGCTAGTTATGTACTATTATGTTGGCTTTAGTATAAAAGAAATCGCTCAGCAACTTGATGTTTCAACAAATACCATCAAAATTCGCCTTTCTCGTGGTCGAAAAAAATTAAGGATATATTTAAAGGAGACATGGTAAATGGATAGAAAACGAAGTGATATATTAAAATATGAAAAAAAGATGCCTTTAGAAACAGTGGAACGTTTAAACACACAAAGAACTAAGATATTAATGGGAGAAATAAAACAATACAGACAGCCAAAGAAAAAAATATCGCGTAAACATTTAATTATAGGGCTAATTAGTATTGCTACGACTTTTACTTTGATAGTAAAAACACCCATTGGACGTGCCATAGAAGAGGTATTGGGGATTAGTCAAGATACAGGTGTTCAAACAGTAGAATCTTCTGGTGTTCCAACAAAACTAGAATTGCGGAGTGTACAAAATGAGCGAGAAATCGTATTAACAAAATTTGTATCGACAAAAAATAAAATGGCGTTTGATTATCAATTTAAGATTAAAGATCAAAAATTAAAAGAGTTGTTACAGAAAAAAATCGCTAGAAATAATTATTCTCAAGATATTCAACTAGGGTTATTTAGAGAAGGAAGCAAAGAAGATTTATTTGGGGGTGTAAGTTCAACATCGTTATATAGAATCGAGAAGGATGTTTTTTATGGTTCAGTGATTTCAACTTTCAATAAGCAAAAACTTGTTAGTCAAGATCAATTAACGCTCCATATCTACCGATTAGCTTGGGAAGATCAAGAACAGCATGATAATGAATTAAAAGAAGCAATCAAAGCAAGTAGCCGATCTTTTAGTGTTGAGAATGCATTAGAGTATCAAGGCGATTGGACGTTTAAAATTCCTTACCAACCCATTATGAAAGAAACGAAACCTAGTATTAAAAACGTGAAAAAAATTAAAAATATTAAGGCCCAAAGTGATGCACTTCAAACTACGCTGATTATGGATATTCCAAATCCAGAAAAAAATAAAAAAAGTCGTGAGATTCTAATTTCAGTTTATAAAAACGGTCTTGAGATACCTATTGCACGTCAAATTGGTAGTGGCTTTAATAAAGGGGAAGATGCTACAATTAACATTTCTTTTGACTTAAGTAGTTTGGATCATAAGTCATTATATAAAGTAATCGTTAGAAATTCTTATGAAGATGATGTAGCAGGAAAAGAATTAGGTTCGTTGGAGTTAAAAAATACTCAGAAATAATTGCTAAAAAGGTTATGGAAAATACAAATATTTTAATTAATATAACTACTAAAAAAGCATCTTTTTTATTGAGCGTTGTCATTAAAAAAAGATGCTTTTATTTTCATTATCAATGGTTATCATTAGGATATTCAGACACCTGTAATTGCCATAACTTATCTGTCACTGAAGCAATAAACGCAGCACTCTTAGCATTATCAGGTCCTTTAGTAAAAATTGCTAAAGCAAAGGGGTGAGGTGTTTCTAAAATCCCCATATCATGAATAAATTCATCATAGGAACCAATTTTATGAGCAACTTTTCCTTGAGTTGTGGGAGTTTCCATTCTTTCATGGAAAACACTTTGTTTCATAGAATCATAAATCGCTTGGTAATCTGGTTTTGTTGCTTTTTCAGTATATAATCTTTGTAGAATAACTAGCGCATCTTCCGAAGAAAATTGTGGTTCTTCAATCGAAGGTGACTTGTGCAAATAACGCTGATACATTTCTCGTTTTGCTTTTTCATCACCACCCAATGTATCATAGAGCATATTTTTAGCGATATTATCAGAATAGGTGATGGCATATTCTTGTAACGTTTTTAATGGATATTCTGGTTGGATATTATAGGCAATGATCCCAGTTCCTTCTTCATAATCTTCTTCGGCGTTGTAGGGAATCAGGTCTGTCCATTTTTTTTGACCAGAAGCAACCGTGTCGGCGACTAGCATCGTCAGCGGCACTTTAATAGTACTAGCTGTATAAAATTCATGTTGGCCATTCACAGAACGCTGTTCGCCAGTTTCCAAATCTAAATAACTAATCCCGACCGTTCCTTCAAATTCTTTGACAGAAGCGACGAGCAGGTCATTTATTTTATCAAAAAATACTGTATTTACTGAATTATTTTCTTCCTTGTCTTTCGTATGCTTCTCATGTTTGGCGGAATCAATTGTAACTTTTTGTTCAGATTCTTTGGCATAATCTTCGCCACGACTTGAGAAGAAGAAGCCCACAATTAGGAAAAAGCAAAGAAAGAAAATGATGCCGTATAGTGAGAGTTGCTGTTTCTTCAATGTAAAACCCTTTCCGTTTCTCTAATAGATATTTTTCTCAACTCCTCCATTTAATCATTTTTCGGATAAGAGCGCAAGCGTCTTTTTAACGGCACTACTGGTTTTGTTTCATTTGTTTTTGGAGTGCTTGCGATTGCTTTAATAGCTCTTTGCCGATAGTGGTATCTTTCACCAATAGCCGCTGTAAGGGGCGATCGATGACTTGTTTGATGGAATGAATGTCTTGATTATTTAAAATGGCTGTTTCTTTACTAGAAAAAGATTTATGCGCGGTCAGTTGTAACCCAAACGAGTTGTACAACAATGTATAACCAGCAATTCCAGTAATTGTCTGATAAGATTTTGAAAAGCCGCCGTCAATTACGAGAAGCGTGCCATTTGCTTTGATTGGCGATTCGCCTTTTGTTCGTTTAACTGGTGTATGGCCATTAATGATATGTCGATTTTCACCAGTCACTTCAAATTCATCTAGGATTCTTTCACAAACTTCAACCGTATCACGCAAAGAGTAGTAAGGATTTTTTTCTTCATGGTGTGTTTCTTTTTCAGCGAGAAAATAACGCTCAAAGGTTTTCATAGCTCGTTTGCCAAATAATGAGGAGCCTTCGCCGCACCAAAGATACCATAAACAATCTGTCGCATAGTCATCTTTAATAGCAGGCTGAGCGTAAGCTTCTTCTAACATTTTCTGAAAGAAGTCAACTAAAGCTTTTCCTGAATAGGAGTGGCCTTTAAATGTATAAGCTTGAAAAGTACCGTCCGCATTCAGAGGCAGACAGCCATGGATCAATAAATTTTGATTATACACAAGGTAAAGAGAAGCTTTTTCCATTAGAAAGCGCATGTGTTTTGTTAACCGCGGCGAAGACTGAAATTGCGTTAATAAGTCATCAATTATCTGTTTTTCCTCACGTGTTAATTGGTAAGGCTGCTCTTCAGAAACGGTTTGAAAACAGCTGTTAATTAATGTATAACGACATTCGTCAAAAGTAATAGTTTCCCCTTGAATCTTATCTAAGCGTAGCCGATGTGCCAAGTTAAAATCAGGGCGTCGACCAATAATTTGCCCTTCTAGTTTTTCTTGAATAATGGCAATGGCTTGTTGCACACGCATCGCTACTTGTTTTTCATCTTCAGTTAACGCACGATAGGGATTTTTCTTGGGTGCAAAAGCAGGATTTTCTTTATACGTTTCTAAACTAAATTTTTTTAAGGCGGTTAAATCGATAGCATAACGTTCTTCTAACAAATCTAAATTTCCATAGCGAGCACAAATACGTACTACATTGGCTAAACAAGCCAGTGAACCACTATAAGCAGCCAGCCAAATCATATCGTGATTGCCTAGTTGAATATCCAAGGAGTGATAGGACATTAATCGGTCCATAATTTTATCTGGTGCTGGCCCCCGATCATAGATATCACCAATAACATGTAGGTGATCAATAATCAGACGTTGGATTAGATAAGCTAATTCTGTCACGAAACGTTTGGCTTCACCTAGTAAAATAATTTTTTCAATAATTTGTTGATAGTAACCGTTTTTGGTTGTTGTTTCATCATATTGATAAATCAATTCTTCGAGAATATACCCATAGGTTTCAGGAAGGGCTTTGCGAACTTTAGAACGTGTGTACTTCATCGAAGAAGAACGGACGATTTCAACCAGACGGCGAATCGTTAATAGCCACCATTCATAAGAGAGGGCGCTTTCATTTTCTAAAAGTGTTAATTTTTCTTCTGGATAGTAGATAATAAAACAAAGCTCGTCCATCTGATGGGCATTTAATTCTTGTTTAAATAAAAATTGAACTTTTTCTCGGATTCGCCCAGAACCATTTCTTAAAATATGGTCAAAAGCTTCAAATTCACCATGTAAATCACTGACAAAATGTTCTGTTCCTTTCGGTAAATTCAAAATTGCTTCCAAATTAATAATTTCTTCAATTTGTTGATCGCGGTTCAGTGTAGCCAAGTCATCTGCCTTCTTTCTTTTTCGTATATACCAATTTTGATTTAAAAGATTAAAGTCTTGATAATAAAGGTTTTTTATTCGTATGCCAATTATTGTAGGCTATTTGGCGAAAAAAATCAACAGGAGAAAGTCAGAGAAAAATGTGGAAAATTATAGGAAGCCACTGGGTTTTATGCTATGATTTTTAATAAAACAAAATGAAGGGGCGGGAAAACATGTTATTTGGTACAGCAAAAATGAATCGGGAAAATCATTTAGAAATCGGTGGTTGTGACACCGTAAAGTTGGCGCAAAAATTCGGGACGCCGTTATTTGTCTATGATGTCGCTCATATTCGCGCGCAGGCACGTGGTTTTAAACAAACGTTAAATCAATTAGGTATCAAAAATAAAGTGGTTTATGCAAGTAAAGCATTTAGTTGTTTAGCCATTTATCAAGTGTTAAAGGAAGAAGATATTGCTTGTGATGTTGTCTCTGGTGGAGAACTATTCACAGCTTTAAAAGGGGGCATGGAGCCAGCGGAAATTGAATTCCATGGAAATAACAAAACCCCTGAAGAATTACGTTACGCCTTGGATAACAAAATAGGTACAATTGTCATTGATAATTTTTACGAAATTGACTTGTTGGAAGAATTATTAGCTACACGAAACCAAACACAAAAAGTTCTTTTTCGGGTGAGTCCTGGCGTGGATGCAGAAACACATGATTACATTTTGACAGGCCAAGAAGATTCAAAATTTGGTTTTGATGTTGCAAGTGGCCAGGCGACAGAAGCACTCGTTCGCCTTTTATCAAATCCCTCTTTTGATGTACAAGGGGTCCATTGCCATATTGGCTCGCAAATTTTTGCTGTGGAAGGCTTTTTAGCTGCTGTTGAAAAAATGTTCACTATTTTAGAAGACTGGCGGCAAGTCCATCAATTTACAGCACATGTTTTAAATATGGGTGGTGGTTTTGGTGTGCAGTACACGCAGCAAGATGAGCCATTAGCACCAGCAACATTTGTTGAAAAAATTGTTTATTCCTTGAAAGGTCATTGTGAACAATTAGGGTATCCACTGCCTGAGCTTTGGATTGAACCAGGCCGCAGTTTAATTGCTGAAGCGGGCACAACGATTTATACAGTTGGCGCGCAAAAAGAGGTTCCTGGTGTTCGTCATTTTGTTTCCGTAGATGGTGGCATGGGTGATAATATACGGCCTGCTTTGTATCAAGCAGTTTATGATGGTTTTCTAGCGAATTGTGAGGGGCATGATTCAGTCAAGAAAGTCACAGTGGTTGGTAAATATTGCGAATCAGGAGATGTCTTACTTCGAGATATTTTATTGCCAGAAGTTAAAGCAGGGGATTTATTGGCCATTAGTAGTACGGGGGCTTACGGTTATTCAATGGCAAGTAATTACAACCGAAATCCTCGACCGGCAGTGGTTTTTGTCGAAGATGGACAAGTAAAATTAGTTGCTCGCCGTGAGACATATGAAGATATGACAACGTTGGATTGTTGATAGATTAAAAGTAGCCGCCTCTTTTTGAGCCGGCTGCTTTTTTTTCAAAAAATAACAAAATGTAAGGGTGATTTCTTTCAGAAATGAAAAATCCATAGTATATTAAATGAAGAAGGAAATACTTTAGAAGAGGGTGTGATTTGCAGATGAAATGGCTCCTCGGGTTACTGATCATTTTTGCAATGATTGGCGTTGTTTTTTCTTTTTACATTGCCAATTATTTTTTGAAAATTGCGTTGCTTAAAGACAACCCTTGGTATCATAAAAAAGGGCATCGGTTATTAAATCCTGATAATTTTCAAGAACGGGAAACAAGATATACAAAAATAGAAGAACAACAAAAACAAGAAGGCGAAGCTTTTTGGACAGAGTCTTTTGCTGAAGATCGTTGGTTGAAAATTAAAGATGAAACATTGTATGCACGGTGCTTTATTCCTTATCCAGATAACCATCGTTGGGCGATTTGTGTGCATGGTTATCGTTCAAACGGAAAACGCGATATGGCATATACTGCATTACGTTTTGCAGAAGAAGGCTACAATGTTTTAGTTCCCGATTTGCGTGCGCACGGGAAAAGTTCAGGGAATAAAATTGGGATGGGATGGCTGGATCGGTTAGATTTATTAAGTTGGATTAGTGAAGTTCTTGCCATTGATATGGAAGCAGAAATTATTTTAGTGGGCGGTTCCATGGGAGCGGCTACTGTCATGATGGCAAGTGGTGAAAAGTTACCAACGAATGTCCGCGGATTAATAGTGGATTGTGGCTACACTTCTGTTTATGATGAATTTAAATACGTCCTACATGAATCTTTTCATTTACCCGCTTTTCCTATTTTAACAATTGCTAATCAATTAGCATTAAATAACTATGGCTTTCAATTGAAAACCGCTTCTTCCGTGAGACAATTACACAAAAATACGTTGCCCACATTCTTTATTCACGGTACAGGTGATCGCTTTGTTCCAATGATAATGTTTGAAGAAAATTTAGCGGCAACTCAGGGGATAAAAAAAGGTCTCATTGTGGCTAAAGCACCACATTTATCTTCAAGTGTCTACGAACCTGAAAATTATTACAGTAGTATTTTTGAATTTTTGGAAGAAAACTGTCCTGCAGTAAAAACAACATCCGACTAAAAAAGACATGGAATTTCATGATTCCATGTCTTTTTTTGTCTGACTCGTTTAGCTAAATTTAAAGTGCTTAAAAAGAAAAATAATAAAGTTGGACTAGCAAACTATTAGCTAAACAAAAAACCACATAAAAAAACTAATCAGTCAGTTCTTTCAGGCGGTTTTTATCATTAATCAAAGTCTCGAAATAACTAGCGAATACCCAAAGCAATTCGTGCGTAACGGCTCATTTTATCCGTTGTCCAAGCAGGGTACCAGACTAATTTTACTTCGATATTATTCACTTCAGGAATATCTTTTAAAACACCATGGATTTGTTCTGTTAAAACATCTGCTAACGGACAACCCATTGTGGTTAAGGTCATTTTGATGACAGTATCACCAGTTTCTTCTGCAAATTCAACTTCATAAATTAGTCCCAAATTAACAATATCGATGCCTAATTCAGGGTCAATCACTGTTTCTAATGCAGTTAAAATATCTTCTTTAATTGCTTCAACTTCTTCGGTTGAGCGTTGTTGAGGTTGTTCACTCATTCGTCTTCTACTCCTTTGCAAGTTGCCTCTTTACTATCATACCTTTTTTAGGAATGTTTGTAAATGAGAAGTATCTCACATGTCCTGGAATTTACTGATTTATTAAAAAGCTCATAAAACTTGAGATTCATTTTATTTTAATCTAAATCTCATTATTTTGTTGACATTAGAAAATAATGAGTTTAGAATGATCGATAACAATCTAAATTTAATTTTTGGACATTTTTAAAAAACTGAATATTCAGTCAATTGGAAATATCAAAGGGAGGATTTTATGAAAATTAAGCAGGTACATGTTAGGGCATCGAAAATTAAACTGAAAGAAACATTTACGATCGCTTTGGGGACGATAGAATCAGCGGATAGTGCAATTGTGGAAATTGAAACAGAAGAGGGATTAGTTGGATATGGAGAAGGAGGGCCAGGCATTTTTATTACCGGTGAAACGTTGGCTGGCACGCTTGAAACGATCGAATTATTTGGCCAAGCAATCATTGGCTTAAACCCCTTTAATATTGAGAAAATTCATGAAGTGATGGATAAAATATCTGCTTTCGCTCCAGCGGCAAAAGCAGCAATCGATATTGCTTGTTATGATTTGATGGGTCAGAAAGCTCAACTGCCTCTTTATCAATTGTTAGGCGGCTATGATAACCAAGTAATAACGGATATTACACTAGGTATTGATGAACCAAATGTGATGGCACAAAAAGCCGTCGAAAAAGTCAAACTAGGTTTTGATACATTAAAAATTAAAGTCGGAACAGGAATTGAAGCTGATATCGCAAGAGTAAAAGCGGTTCGTGAAGCAGTTGGCTTTGATATCAAGCTCCGCTTAGATGCGAATCAGGCTTGGACGCCCAAAGATGCAGTTAAAGCGATTCAAGAATTAGCAGATTATCAAATTGAATTAGTGGAACAGCCAGTTAAAAGACGCGATTTAGAAGGTCTAAAATACGTTACCTCACAAGTCAATACGACAATTATGGCTGATGAAAGCTGTTTTGATGCCCAAGATGCGTTGGAATTAGTTAAAAAAGGTACAGTCGATGTTATCAATATAAAATTAATGAAGTGTGGTGGCATTCATGAAGCGCTGAAGATTAATCAGATTTGTGAAACAGCAGGTATCGAATGCATGATTGGGTGTATGGCGGAAGAAACAACCATTGGCATCACGGCTGCTGCCCATTTAGCTGCTGCTCAAAAGAATATCACACGAGCAGATTTAGATGCGACATTCGGTTTAGAAACTGCGCCCGTAACTGGGGGCGTATCCTTAGAAGCAAAACCATTATTGGAATTAGGAGAAGTAGCTGGATTAGGCATTTCTCATTAAAAAAGGAGTAAAGCTAATGAAGTATGATTTAAAGTATCTTAGTGTCCCTTTGCCTGAGGAAATTCAAAGGGTGAAAGAATTTGGCGATTTTGCAAGTGCGGATACTGCCATTGATTTTTGGTTGACAAAAGAACTTCCGCAGGCATTAAAAGAACGTTTGATAATTGAAAAAGATGTCATTAAAATGATGCGTATGAATGAGTATCCTCATAGCTTTGCAAAAGCTGATCAAATGATGAGAGATACTTTTCAGGATTATCAAACAGAGGAATTAATTCGTTTAAAAGAAACGGGTTTAGTGGACTGGGTTTATATTGACGGTGAACCGTATTTCCAACTTCGATTTTTGGCCAATTTAATTAAAACAAATGCGGCATATGTTGCACGTTTGCGGGAAGCAGAAAGCAATCAATTAGAAATTCTCCGCAAAAAAGAACTAAAAGAGAACATCGAACAAATGCAAAAAAACGGTGGTAGAAAAGTGAGAACAACAATTAAAGCCACCATTCAGGTGAAAAAAGAATTTGAGCGTCCAGGTGAACGTGTTCGTGTCCATTTGCCGCTACCCAAAGCGTGTCAACAACAATCAGAAATTGAAATCCTAGCTACGTCACCTGAGGCAACCTATATTGCGGCAGAAGATGCGCCTCAACGAACACTGTGTTTTGAAACAATCTTAAAAGAAAATCAAACGTTTACAGTTGAATATTGTTATGTTAATCGGATGGTTTACCAACAGTTAGAAGAAAGTAACGTAGACAAAATGCAACCAAGCTTTGATTTAGAGGAACAGTTACCGCATATTCGATTCACGCCTTATTTAAGAAATTTAGCAGATGAGATTGTGGGCGATGAAAGTAATCCCTTAAAAAAGGCACGCTTGATTTATGACTTTGTGACGACAAAGATTCATTATTCATTCATGCGTGAATATTTTACAATTTCCAATATTTCAGAGTATGCTGCAACTAATTTAAAAGGTGACTGCGGCGTGCAAGCGATTTTGTTTATCACGCTTTGTCGGATTGCAGGGATACCAGCCAAATGGCAATCGGGATTATATGTTTCTACACATTATACAGGCTGTCATGATTGGGCACAATTTTATATAGAACCGTACGGCTGGCTCTTTGCGGATTTATCTTTTGGCGGTGGTGCTTACCGAGACGGGGATAGACAGCGGTGGAATCATTATTTCGGCAATTTAGATGTTTTTAGAATGGTCGCAAATAGTGAAATCCAGGCAGACTTTCAGCCAGCAAAAATGCAATTGCGTGCAGACCCCATTGACAACCAGCGGGGAGAATTTGAGTACGAAAATGAGGGCTTGCCCTACGCATGTTTGATAGTTTCGCAAGAACGGCTTTCCATGGAAGAGTTGCCGTTTGATTGACACATAGGGGGAATAGTATGAAAAAGTTAAAAATGATGGGGATTATGTTATTTGTTAGTACGGTCTTGGTAGGTTGTGGCACAACAGCAGAAACAAAAATAGACGAGAAAGCAACTGAGAAAACCAGTGTCTCGAAAAAAGTTTTAAATTTAATGGAGAACTCGGAAATCGGTTCAATGGATTCTATTTTTACACAAGATGAAGCCAGTATTAACGCACAGTCCAATGTCTTTGAAGGGTTATATCAATTAGATGAGAAGGATCAACTGATACCTGCTGCCGCTAAAGAGATGCCTGAAATTTCTGAAGATGGCAAACGATATACCATTAAACTAAGAGAAGATGGCAAGTGGTCCAATGGTGATGCTGTAACAGCCAATGATTTCGTTTTTGCTTGGCGTAAATTAGCGAATCCCAAAAACCAAGCCAATTACTTTTTCTTGTTAGAAGGAACGATTCTGAACGGAACAGCTATTACAAAAGAGGAAAAAGCACCAGAGGAATTGGGTGTCAAAGCGCTTGATGATTATACTTTGGAGGTTACTTTGGAAAAGCCTGTACCATATTTTACGTCCTTATTGGCATTTTCTCCATTTTTCCCACAAAACGAAGCATTCGTGAAAGAAAAAGGACAAGCCTATGGCACTTCTAGTGAAATGATTGTATCTAATGGTCCGTTTTTAATGAAAAATTGGGATCAGTCAGCGATGTCATGGGACTTTGTGCGTAATCCCGACTATTACGATAAAGAAAAAGTAAAATCAGAAACGATTCATTTTGAAGTTCTTAAAGAAACCAATACCGTTTATAATTTGTACGAATCAGGTGAATTAGATGTGGCTGTCTTAACAGGAGATTTTGCTAAACAAAATCGAGACAACCCTGACTATGAAGCAATTGAACGGTCAAAAGTATATTCCTTACGTTTAAACCAAAAAAGAAACGAAAAACCATCCATTTTTGCAAATGAGAATGTCCGCAAAGCTTTAGCTTATGCTTTGGATAAAAAAAGTTTAGTCGATAATATTTTAGCAGATGGTTCAAAAGAAATTTATGGGTACATTCCAGAAAAATTTGTATATAACCCAGAAACGAATGAAGATTTTCGTCAAGAAGCAGGCGCCCTTGTCAAAACAGACGCCAAAAAAGCCAAAGAGTATTTAGATAAAGCAAAAGCAGAGTTAAACGGAGATGTAGCCATTGAACTTCTTTCAAGAGATGGTGATAGTGACCGAAAAGTTGCTGAATTTATCCAAGGCCAGTTACAAGAAACGTTGCCTGGTCTCACTATTAATGTCAAAACAGTTCCTTTAAATAATGCGATTGAATTAATGAGAAAAGGGGATTATGAATTGTCTGTTGGCATGTGGGGACCCGATTATCAGGATCCAATGACTTTCTTAGAAAGCTCAGTTAGTGGTAACCGTATGAACTATTCTAGCCCAACGTTTGATCAACTAATTGAAGAAGCAACAACTAAATACGCAAATGATCCTGAAACTCGTTGGCAAACATTAATTAAAGCTGAAAAAGTATTGGTGGAAGAAGATGCCGCTTTAATTCCTTTATACCAAGAGGCCCGTAGTCAGCTTGTACGACCAGGTGTCAAAGGCATTCAGTATCATAACTTCGGTGCAACGAGCACATATAAGTATGCCTATAAAGAATAAATTAGTGAACGAGCGTGGGACAAAAATCACTTTGGATTTTTGCTCCACGCTCAAAAACTGATAAACGGCGGGAACAGAAGCAACACTACGCGTTGCTCCGATCTCAACAACTTCTAAGGTGTTTTCTCGACATGCGTCTCGTCACAGTACAGCCTTCAAAAGAGCTACAGCTCTAAGAGTTGCGATGTTTCACTGTGAAGCATGAACAGATGAAATCATCGTACCTACTTGGTGAAGTTCCTTCGGAAATAAGCCGAAATTGACTTTCTCACACAAGTGTTCGGCGTATCTTAATCCTTCCAAGTGTTGAGAATCACGAAGAACGTAGTGTTTCGATGATGAACAATACCTACTTGGTCTCCAAAAATTAAAGAACACCGGGTAGGTATCATGCAACATCAACTCGTTCCTCGTTGTGTTTTATGACAATTTTCGGAAATTCCTTCTTATTGCTGAGAAACACTATTTGCAAAGCAAATAGATGTTGAACAGTACCTACTTGGTTCTCGGAGTTAAACACTTCTGTCCCGACCTCTTCCCGATAAGAGTTTCTTTTTTGTTAATAGTCAACAATTAATAAAAAAATAATTGAAAAAGGTTGACAAAAATAATGATACTCGTTAGAATAAGCACTGTTAACAAATGAATAGCGTTTTCATGTGACTAGATAATACTAGGCATGGAAGAATTTCGTAATACAATGTGGTGTACAATGGTTACGCAACATGTTTAACGGGATTGTTCTATGCTTTTTTTGTTGTTTTCACTGAAAATGTTAGAATTACTTCTGCAGAAGAGGGTCATTTATGAAAATTAAAAAGGTGCTAAATCAAAATGCTGTACTTGTTCTTGACGAAGGACAGGAGAAAGTAGCTGTCGGTAAAGGCGTCGGGTTTAATAAGACTAAAAATGATGTCTTATCTCGACAATTGGTGGAGCGGATGTTTGTGATGGAGCCAGAAGGACTGAAAAAACTTCAAGTATTGCTATCACAAATTGAAGACAAATACTTTTTAGCGAGTGAAGAAATTATCCAACATGCTGAAACGGTATTGGGTGAAAAGTTGAATGAACATATTAATATTGGGTTGAGTGATCACATTGCTTTTGCAGCTGAAAATATTCAAAATAATATTATTGTTCGGAACAAGCTTTTAAGTGAAATTGAGATTTTATATAGTGAAGAATTTGCTATTGCTCAATGGGCTGTAGAATATTTAACACAAACCTTAGAGATTCCATTTAGTTATGATGAAGCGGGATATATTGCAATTCATATCCATAGTGCTCGCAGCGGGCGTACTGATAATAGTAAAAGTATCCGTGAAGTTACAATCGTTTCTGAAATTATTCATTTAATCGAGCAGGAATTGGCTATTGATATTCATGATGATAAAAATAGTCTCAGTTATTCACGTTTGGTGAATCATTTACGTTTGTTTATTCATCGCTTCCAACAAAATCAATATGCTGTTTTAGATGAAGAAATTTTGGAAGTCGTAAAGAAAAAGTATGCTGAAAGCTATGAAATCTCAAAAAAAGTACAAGTCTTATTAATGAGAAATTTTCATTATCAAGTACCAAATGAAGAACTTGGTTATTTATCGATTCACATTGAACGATTAAGAATGACCAAATAATAAAAATTAAATAGTTTATGTGAGGAGTTACGTATAATGAAAGCGTATATGCAAAGAATGGGACGTTCGTTAATGTTACCAGTTGCTGTATTACCGGCGGCTTCTTTATTAGTCGGTATTGCTAACTGGATCGTGGGAACAATCGGCGCTAGTCCAGCCACAACTTTTCTAATGAATGGTGGTTTGGCTATCTTAAACAACTTAGCATTATTATTTGCGGTTGGTTTAGCGTTAGGAATGTCAAAAGATAAAGATGGATCGGCAGCATTAGCTGGTTTAGTCGCTTATTTAGTGCCAAAAACTGTTTTAGCGCCTGCTTCTATCCAAGCCATTAAAGGCTTCAAGGATATTGCTGAAGTAAACCCAGCCTTCAACAGCATGGACAACAATGTCTTTGTCGGGATTGTCGCTGGTTTAGTTGCCGCGGCAATGTATAATCGTTTCTCTGGTGTGAAATTGCCAATGGCTTTATCATTCTTTAGTGGAAAACGTTTAGTTCCTATTATGTCAGCTATTTCGATGTTAGCAATCTCAGCTATCTTATTCTTCTTCTGGCCAGTTGTTTATAACGGATTAGTTGCTTTTGGTAAAGGAATCTCTAGCTTAGGTTTCGTAGGAGCTGGCTTGTATGGTTTCTTTAACCGACTATTAATTCCAACAGGCTTACACCATGCCTTGAATTCTGTTTTCTGGTTTGATGTTGCTGGTATCAATGATATTGGGAACTTTTTAGCTGGTCAACAAGCGTTAGATACTGGTAAAGCAATTGTAGGACAAACAGGGATGTACCAAGCTGGTTTCTTCCCAGTAATGATGTTTGGTTTACCAGCAGGTGCGTTTGCTATTTATCAATGTGCACGTCCTGAGAAGAAAAAAGTTACAGCTTCATTAATGTTAGCTGCTGGTTTTGCGGCTTTCTTTACAGGCGTTACTGAACCTTTAGAATTCTCATTTATGTTCGTTGCTTGGCCTTTATATGTTTTACATGCAGTCTTTACAGGTATTTCTTTAGCATTCGCTGCGTTTATGCATTGGACAGCTGGCTTTGCCTTTAGTGCAGGTTTTGTAGACTTCTTCTTAAGTTTGAAAAACCCAGTCGCAAATCACCCAATGATGTTGGTGGTTCAAGGACTTGTCTTTGCAGCAATTTACTACTTCGGTTTCCGTTTTGCAATCACTAAGTTTAACTTAATGACACCAGGACGCGAAGAAGGCGATGGCGAAGAAACACCAGATGTTGCAGACGGCGACAACAAATTTGCTTCTCTAGCTCGTCGTATTTATGATGGTTTAGGCGCTGATGCTAATGTAACTTCTATTGATAACTGTACAACTCGTTTACGCTTAACAGTGAAAGATACAGGCAAAGTGGATCAAGCAAAAATTAAAGCAACTGGGGTTCCTGGTGTGAAAGTCATTGATGACACCAATATCCAAGTTATCGTTGGTACGGAAGTACAATTTGTTGCTGACGAAATGCAACGATTATATAACCACCAAGCGCCAGCAACACCAGTCAAAGAAACACCCGTTTCTCAACCAGTTGTTGAAGAAAAAGCACCAGTTTCAACAAAAGAAACTGAATTATATTCTGTAGCGAATGGGAAAGTTATTCCTATTTCTGAAGTACCAGATGATGTTTTCTCAGCAAAAATGATGGGTGACGGTTTTGCTGTCGTACCAACAGACGGCGAAGTTTCAACACCCGTTGCTGGTAAAATTACTAGCATTTTCCCAACAAAACATGCGTTAGGTATCCAAACAGATTCAGGCATTGAAGTATTATTACACATGGGTCTAGATACTGTTGAGTTACAAGGTGGACCATTTACATTACATGTTGAAGAAGGCCAAGTTGTAAAACAAGGCGATAAAATTGCAACCATTGATTTAGCCGCATTAGAACAAGCTGGCAAAAAATCAGATTTAATTGTTGTTTTCACAAATCAAGATATCGTTGCTCAATACGATTTACAAAAAGCAGGTCAAACAACTTCAATGAATGATGTAATCGGAAATGTTACCGTAAAATAAAAGTAAAAAAGGGCTAGCCGCAAGGCAGCCCTTTTTTTGTATTCTTTGAAAGTATTAGTGTCTGTAGAGACAGTAATTCAAAATAGCTTGCTCTACAGATTTTTATTTATAAATAGCCTTAGAAAGTTTCGCATAATTGAACACTTTAACCACTCACAAAAATGGCCAATGTAACGGACAGAAAACAAGGAAGCGTTTTCTTTTGTATGGATTATAATAAATATATCAAGGAGGGGTTGCTATGAGTTCGAAAAAAGAACGTGGACAAAAATTGTTGTTACTTCTCTCAAAAAAACAAGATTATATGACTGCAGAAGAATTGGCAAACTGCCTAAGTACTTCTCCTAAGACAGTTTATCGTTTGATAAAAAAAATTAACGATGAATTTTCAGAAGGTTCACTCATATTATCTGAGAAAGGACGAGGATACAAGCTAGACTATGAACGATTTATGGAACAGAATCGACATTTAGTCGAAAAAGAAAGTGATTTTTCGCCAAGGGAAAGACGCAATCGAATTCTGGAGGAATTGTTGTTAGCTTCTCCACAAGCTAAAAATGTTTATGAATTATTTGCAAGATATTATGTTGGCGATTCTGTGATATTTAGCGATGAACAACAATTATCCGAAGATTTAAAGAAATATGATTTAACACTCAAACGGAAAAATCGAACGTTGGCAATTATCGGGGAGGAAAGAGCTATCAGGAAAGCCATTTCCGATAGAATACAACTGTTGAACATTATCGATATTGAGGATCTTCGAAACAACAAAGCATTAAATTTTAATAATTATGATGTCCTTTTTACGTTAGATCAAGTCAGGAACATTGAAAAAAAATTGGATATTACTATTCCACATCCATATAACGTAAACATCTTTTCGCATCTTTATATCTTAATTAGTCGTTCACGAAAAGTAGCTATTTCTGAAAAATACCAATTATCTAACGAAGAAGAACAAGAATTAACAAAGGACTTAGTACTCAAAAAGGTCGCGCAAACAACGATTCAACAGATTGAAACTTATTTAAATAAGAGACTGCCTAACGTTGAAATTTATTACTTATATCAATATTTGGTTTCTTCTAGGATGCAAGGTTCATTTAGTAAAGTAACTAATTTTTCTTTCAAAGTAATGCAAATTACTCAATTTTATTTAGAGGAAATGAGTGCACAACTAAAAATTTTAACTGATAATGATCAGCTACTTCTTGAATTGGCTAGTCATATAAAACCAATGATAAATCGTCTTGAAAACGGCATACATGTTAAGAATAGTTTATTGGATCAAATAAAAATGACCTATGAAACAATTTTCAGAAAAATTGTGCAAGTTTCTAAGCAAGTAAGTAAAAACTATCAACTACCGGCTATAAACGAAGACGAGAATGGGTTTATTACATTGTATTTTGCGCGAATGATTGAAACCAATCAGTTACCTATTCGTACTTTGATTATGTGTACCACTGGAATTGGCACTTCAGAACTATTGAGAGTAAAAGTTGAAAAGAAATTCCCTGAATTACAAATTGTTGAAATTATTGCCACACGAAATATAAGGAAATCATTAAAAGATTATTCTGATATTGAATTGATACTTACAACGATTCATTTACAGGAAAAGGTCCCCATTAAATCATTGTTGGTAAGTGCCATGTTTACAATGGATGATCAGTATCGATTACAAAGAAAAGTAGAGGAAATCTATCATGAACGTTAATCCTTTATACCAAGTTTTCCTAAACCAAGAACTTCTTTCAAAACAGCAAGTATATCAATTCATTGCAGAAACAGCAGCGCCTTTGTTAACGCCCAAAGAAAAAAAGCAGATTGAGGAATCTTTGGTAAATCGTGAGAAGATGGGAAGTAATCAGATTGCAGAGCAAGTTGTCTTGCCACATTTAGAGAATGCACTCTTGAAAAAAAGTGAAATATATCTGATTGGCTTAAAAACAGAAATCCAAGCATGGACGGCAGACATTAAGCAAGTGAAATTAATTATTGTCATCTTACTAAAAGAAAATGAACGGTTAAAAGTAAAAAAAGAAATCAGTCGATTTACTAGAAAATTAGCAAATGAAGACTTCTTAGAAAAGTTGTTGCGTTTAAAAACAGAAACAGATTTTTATAAAATTATAGAAAAATTTGAGGAGGAAAAATAATGAAGATAGTCGGCGTAGCAGCCTGCACAGTAGGAATTGCTCACACATATATCGCACAAGAAAAATTGGAGAACGCTGCAAAAAAAGCAGGAGTTGAGATCCATGTAGAAACACAAGGGACCATTGGGATTGAAAACAAACTAACGGATGAACAAATTAAGGAAGCGGACATTGTTATATTAGCCATTGATGTAAAAATTTCTGGAAGAGAGCGTTTTGATGGGAAACGAATCATTCAAGTACCTACAGAAGTTGCTGTAAAATCACCCACTAAACTAATTGAAAAAGCAGAAGAAGTTATGACACAAGAAAAGTAACCTTCTAGGAGGAATTGTAATGGAAGTAAAGGATATCATTGACTTAAAAACCGTTAAAACGAATATGAATGTAAATACAAAAGAGGAAGCGTTAAAAGAATTAGCCAATCTTTTGCTTGAAAATGGCAATATTTCAGATGAAAAAGGCTTTATAAAAGATATCTATGATAGAGAGGCGGAAGGCCAAACGGGCATCGGAAACTATCTAGCCATTCCACATGGCAAAAGTGCGTATGTAAAAAAAATAGGCGTGGCCATCGGTATTAACAGTACAGAAATTCCTTGGGAATCTTTAGATGATAATGGCGTAAAAGGAATCATTCTTTTTGCTGTGGGTAATGATCATAAAGAAACAACTAGCCATCTTAAACTATTATCATTGTTTGCCAGAAAACTCGGAAATGATGAAGTAGTGAGAGAATTCCTTCAATCAAAATCGCCAGAGGATGTAGTGAAGGCATTCTCTTAATGAAATTACTAAGACAGCATATTGTGGATATTTTCTACAGAAGAATTCATAACAGCAATTTTTTTAAATAGAAAATAAAATAAAAGAACAATGTTTAGGAGGATAAAAATGAAAAAACTAAAAGAGTTAAATCTTAAAGGTCATTTATTAACAGCAATCTCATATTTAATTCCAATTGTCTGTGGTGCTGGCTTTTTAATTGCAATTGGTATGGGGTTTGGTGGTTCAAGTCAAGGAACCTTGGTACCAGGTGAATTTTCGCTTTGGGATGCTTTAGCTACTATGGGTGGTGCTGGCTTAGGCTTACTTCCGGTTGTTATATCTACTGGCATTTCCTTTTCAATCGCCGGTAAACCTGGAATTGCTCCAGGCTTTATTATTGGTTTAACTGCGAATGCAGTTGGTGCCGGCTTTATTGGTGGTATCTTAGGTGGTTACTTGGCAGGATATCTTGTATTAGCTATTTTGAAATATGTGAAATTACCCAATTGGGCGAAAGGGTTAATGCCAACATTAATTATTCCATTTTTAACCTCAATTACTGGTGGATTAATCATGATATATATTATCGGGACCCCAATAACGGCATTTACTTCATTATTAACGAACTTTTTAGATAGCTTAGGTAACTCGTCATTATTAATTTTTGGTGGTGTAATTGGTTTATTAAGTGGTATAGACTATGGCGGACCCATTAACAAAACTGTTTTTGCCTTTGTTTTGACAATGCAAGCGGAAGGACTTAATGGACCAATTACAGCATTGCAATTAGTAAATACAGCAACGCCAATAGGCTTTGGATTAGCTTTCTTCTTTGCTAAATTATTTAGAAAAAATATTTATACAAAACTAGAAGTTGAAACGTTAAAGTCTGCCGTACCAATGGGCGTGATTAACATTGTTGAAGGTGTTATTCCTTTAGTTATGAATGATATTGTCCGAGGAGTCATTGCTACAGCGATTGGTGGCTTCGTGGGTGGCGCAACAACAATGATCTTAGGGGCAGATGCGACAGTTCCATTTGGCGGTGTTTTAATGATTCCAACAATGAGTAAACCGCTGGCTGGCATTATTGCGATTGTTGTAAACGCTGTGGTTACCGGTTTAGTTTTAGCTATTATTAAGAAAGATGTAACTGAGAAAGATATGGAAGCCTTAGTAGAAAAAGAAGAAGAGGAGATAAACTTGGAAGACATTCAGATTTTCTAAAAAAAAAATGAAAAAGCGCAACAAAATTAATGCAATTTATATTGCCTGTCAGAGATGTGTCAACGTCTGAATATAACGAGTTAGAAAAATTTTCAAAAACATCAACCAAATAATCAGATAGAAAGAGTTGAAAATTAGAATGAACAAAGTTGAATTTTCTCCGTCACTAATGACGATGGATTTGGACAAGTTTAAACAGCAAATCACCTTTTTGAATGATCATGTTGCTTCGTATCACATAGACATTATGGATGGTCACTATGTGCCAAATATCACGCTATCTCCGTGGTTTATTGAGGAGTTAAGAAAAATTTCGAAGCTCCCAGTATCTGCCCATTTAATGGTTACGAATCCAAGCTTTTGGGTACAACAACTAGTAGATATCAAATGTGAATGGATTTGTATGCATGCAGAGGTTTTAGATGGTCTAGCATTTCGCCTAATTGACCAAATTCACAATGCTAATCTTAAAGCAGGGATCGTCCTTAATCCCGAAACGCCTATTGAATCAATCTTTCCATATATTGAATTGTTGGATAAAATCACAATCATGACCGTTGATCCAGGCTTTGCTGGCCAACGATTTATTGAAGGAACACTTGATAAAATTGTTGCTCTTCGTAATTTACGTGAAGAAAAAAGTTATCGTTATGTAATTGAAATGGATGGCTCATCGAATAGAAATTCATTTAAGCGAATTGATGCTGCAGGACCTGATATTTATATTGTTGGTAGAAGCGGATTATTTGGATTAGATGAAGATATTGAAAAAGCTTGGAAAATGATGAGTAGAGACTATAAAGAAATGACTGGGAAAAAAATTCCATAAAACATTTGACTGTTTGTTAAAAGAATAGATAAGTTGTATAAAGTCAAGCCTAGAAAAGAATTTTGTTCATTCTTATCTGGGCTTTTTTTGATGCAATAAATAAGCGTCAATAGAACAAAATTACTTGTTATTCTATTCTAGGTGAAAACGTTCAATCTTGCGAAGTTACGGTTTGTTCACAAAAAAGTTACTTTTATTAAATAAAACTAAAGAAGTAACAAAAACTTCGCTTTTTTCAGTTATTTCAAGTAACATAGAACGTATCTTAAAAGAAAAAGTTTGGATGATTCGATGCGTAGAGTAAGAAAAATAATTTATAAAATCATGCTACTTTTGTTTGTTGGTTTAGTTGCTGGTCTTGGCTATCTTGGCTATAAAATACATCAAAATGTTGAAACGGTAATGACCTTTGAAAAACAAGTAGAAGCAGAAGTCAAAAAAAATAAAATACCTGAATACAAAACATTAGCTTTAGCGATTATCTATACAGAATCTAAAGGGAAATCTGGCGATATTATGCAGAGCAGTGAAAGTGTTTATGGACAACAAGAAGTGATTGAAACACCAGAAGAAAGTATCGCGCATGGCGTAAAATTTCTCGCGGAAGCGTTAGCGAAAGCAAAAGAAGCTGGCTGTGATGAGTGGACAGGCGTACAAGCATATAATTATGGACTGGATTATATTCAGTTTGTTAAAGAACGCGGCGGGAAACACACGACAGAGTTAGCAGAAGAATATTCAAGAGAAGTCCTTTCACCGTTGCTAGGGAATGACCAAAATACGAAATATCGTTATTATCGTTGGCAAGCGTTAGTTTACAATGGTGGTTACCTTTATCAAAATGGTGGCAATATGTTCTATGCGGAAATTGTCAAAATGAATCGTTGGTTTATTGAAAAGTTAAATTAAAACGAGAAAAGTCTAAAGAATTCTTTCAACTTACAGGAATTTTTTAGGCTTTTCTTGCAGTTTCATGAAAATGCAAGTAAACTAGAAGGGATGTAACTGATTAATTGAAAAGGTAGGGAAAGAGCTGGATGTTGAATAAAGTCGACCTGAAAAAAGGGTTAAGTACAGAAGAAGTTGCCAAGCAGAAAGAGTTAGGCCTTCAAAATAATTATGAGGAAAATGTAGCAAAATCTACAAAAGATATTATTTTTGATAACGTCATGACGTTATTCAACTTTTTAAACTTTGCAATCGCTGTTTGTTTACTATTTGTCGGAGCGTATTCCAATCTGGCTTTCTTAGCGATTATTATTGTGAACATGTCAATCGGGATTTTCCAAGAAATTCATGCCCGTAATTTAGTTCAAAAATTATCTATTGTGGCAAAAGAAAATGTTCATGTTGTTCGAAATGGCGTACAACAAGAAATTGATACAAAAGAACTAGTTATGGAAGATATTGTTATTATCTCTGCAGGGGAACAAGTTCCTTCTGATATGGAAGTTATTGACGGTAAAGTCGAAGCGAATGAAGCGTTGTTAACAGGTGAATCAGATTTAATTGAAAAGGAAATCGGCGATACCTTGCTTTCTGGAAGTTTCATTGTTAGCGGACAAGCCTATGCCCGTGTTATCCACGTTGGTGCCGAAAACTATGCTGTGAAAATCACCCAAGAAGCTAAAGTGCATAAACCAATTCAATCAGAGTTAGTCAATTCGATTCGTAAAGTCTCTAAATTTACAAGTTGGGTGATTATTCCTCTAGGGATTATTTTATTTGTTGAAGCTTTTTGGCTAAGAGATGCTGGCATTAAAACATCTGTTGTTGCTTCTGCAGCTGCTTTGTTAGGGATGTTACCAAAAGGATTAGTACTATTAATTAGTATTGCGCTGACAACAGGTGTCATTAAGTTAGCCAAAAAACGTATTCTAGTACAAGATATGTACTCAATTGAAACATTGGCCCATGTGGACACTTTGTGTTTAGATAAAACTGGAACGATTACAGAAGGTAAAATGAAAGTGCAAAAGGCGATTATCTTGCATGACAAATATGAAGAACTCTTCCCACAGATTATCGGAAGCTACCTATCTGAAAGTACGGATAATAATATTACAATGCAAGCAATTCGTGATCATTATGAAGTATCCAATCGATTTGGCGCAAAAGAAGTCTTGGCTTTTTCTTCTGAACGAAAATGGGGGGCTATTGAATTTCCAGAAATTGGGACAGTTTATTTAGGGGCTCCTGAGCGTTTGGTAGACGATAGTCGGTTGCCAGAAGCTGTTTTTACAGCACAAGAGAATGGTTATCGCGTCTTGATGTTAGCCATTGCGGAACAACAACCGTTAAACGAAACCAAAATGCCTTATTTAGAGCCATTAGCAATTCTAGAAATTGACGATCCAATTCGCCAAAATGCCAAAGAAACACTGGCTTATCTAAAAGAAGAAGGAATCGACTTAAAAGTAATTTCTGGTGATAATCCGGTGACTGTTTCAAATATTGCTCGTCGTGCTGGGCTACCCGGTTATGAGTCTTATATTGATTTGTCGACCAAAACGACAGAAGCAGAAGTGCGTGAAGCAGTTCAGCAATACACGGTGTTCGGACGTGTATCTCCTCAGCAAAAACGAACCATTGTACGTGAGTTGAAAGACACAGAGCATGTGGTGGCGATGACCGGCGATGGCGTCAACGATGTTTTGGCGTTACGAGAAGCGGATTGTAGTATCGCTATGGCAGAAGGAGATGGCGCTACTCGGCAAATTTCTAATCTAGTTTTACTAGATTCTGATTTTACAACGTTACCAGATGTCTTGTTTGAAGGACGGCGTGTGGTAAATAATGTAACTCGAGTTTCCAGCGTTTTCTTCATTAAAACGATTTATTCGTTTATTCTCTCAATCATTTGTGCCTTAACAGCCATTGCGTTCCCGTTCATTCCGATTCAAGTGACCTTGATTGATTTAGCAATTGAAGGGTATCCAGCCTTCTTCTTATCTTTCGAAGGGGACAAACGAAAAGTTGTCGGGAAGTTTTTACCAACGGCTTTGAAAAATGCGTCTGTTAATGCGCTTTTAGTTGTAGCGAATATCATTGCTGTTTATCTGATTGGACAAAATCAAGGATTTTCTTCTTTAGACACCACGACGTTAATGTATTATTTATTAGTTGGAATTAGCTGTATGGCTGTTGTTCGAGCATGTCTGCCTTTCAATCCATTACGCATTTTCTTGGTTTTCAGTACTATTATTGGTATTTATGTAGCAGCTATGTTATTCCACAACATTTTAGAAATTGGTTTCTTAACTTCGCAAACAATGGGTCTCTTCTTTATTATGATGGCCATTAATATTGTGGTGCGTGTAGCAATTGGTTTCGTACAAATGAAACGTGCTGGAAAAACAATTAAAGATTTATAAAAAATAGAGGTTGAGCTAAAAGTATTCGTCTCCAGAAATGCAGTTCTTCTTTAAATCTTGAAGGAAGTCGGAGCAAGCTTGATGTTTAACTGATTATTTTAAGAGTTAGTGTCTGGGGCAGGAGTCAGGATGACTTTTGTCCTAGATACTTTCTTTTTTTGTTGAGTTGAAACAAGATACTTGAAAAACAGCGATTATGTGATACAATAAATCATGTGTAAATGTGTCCATTGGAATTCGCACTGAAATGACAGTGCGTTTTTTAAACGGTCAATCACATGAGTTAGCACAATGCTATTCTTAGGAGGTGAGGACAATGGCACAACGCATTCCTCAGGAAGTCATTGAGGAAGTTCGTCACCGAACGAATATAGTAGATATTATTGGGCAGTATGTCCAGTTAAAAAAATCCGGTAAAAATTATATGGGTTTATGTCCGTTTCACGAAGAACGTTCCCCTTCATTTTCAGTAGCAGAAGACAAACAAATTTTTCACTGTTTTGGCTGCGGGAAAGGTGGAACTGTTTTTAATTTCTTGCAAGAAATTGAAGGCATTAGTTTTCCAGAATCCGTGAAACGTGTTGCAGATTTGGAACATTTATCTGTGGACTTTGATTGGTCAGAGCCGCGTGAAGTAGCGGATACCCCAGAAAACCAACAAAGACGGAGTTTGTTACAACTGCATAGTAAAGCCGCAGAACTTTACCATCATATTTTAGTGAATACTAAAATTGGCGAACCCGCATTAAACTATTTATTAGAGCGGGGGTTAACACAAGAACTAATTGAGACCTTTCAAATTGGATTTGCGCCGCAAAAACGTGATTTCTTAAGTCAAGTTTTTAAAAATGAACAACTGGATGAAACGCTTTTTGAGCCTTCTGGGCTGTTTGTCCAAAGAGATAACGGTACGTTTTTGGATCGTTTCTATCAACGAATCATGTTTCCAATTAATGATCCCCAAGGCAATATCATCGCCTTTTCTGGTCGCTTGTTAAAAACAGCTGATTTTCCAGGGGATGAGATGCCTAAATACTTGAATAGTCCTGAAACAACACTTTTTAATAAGCGAGAAACGCTGTTTAACTTTGATAGAGCCAGAAAAGAAATTCGTAAAGAAAATACAGTCTTGCTTTTTGAAGGATTCATGGATGTTATCGCTGCTTGGCAATCAGGCGTAAAAAGTGGTGTGGCTTCAATGGGGACTAGTTTGACCAATGAACAAATTCGGCGTTTGGAACGGGTCGCTAAGGAAGTAGTTATTTGTTACGATGGCGATAATGCCGGTGTTCAAGCCACAAACCGTGCGATTCAATTATTGCAAGAAAACAGTCATTTTGACTTGAGTATTGTCAGCATCCCTGAAAAGCTGGATCCTGATGAATATGTGCGGAAATATGGCGCAGAAGCTTTTCAAAATTTAGCCAATCATGGCCGAGAAACAGTTTTTAGTTTTAAAATGAATTATCATCGGTTAACTAGAAACATGAATAACGAAAAAGAACAATTGGATTATGTGAACGAATTGTTACGGGAGTTAAC
The DNA here is from genome assembly GCF_051713465.1 of Enterococcus sp. DIV0358. Taxonomy (NCBI): domain Bacteria; kingdom Bacillati; phylum Bacillota; class Bacilli; order Lactobacillales; family Enterococcaceae; genus Enterococcus; species Enterococcus sp. DIV0358. The sequence continues at coordinate 1,368,003 of NZ_JBIOPX010000001.1, forward strand.
CAATGTTCAATCTCCCTTGGAACGTGATCGTTATTTAAACCAAATTGCTCAGGAATTTCAACTTTCTGTTCATAGTCTGGAAGAGCAATTCAATCAATTGAAGCAAGAGCAACGTTCAGTCCAACGGCAAGAAAGGCAACAATTTTATCAAGATGAAATGATGCCACCACCAATGGAAGAACCTGTTTTTGAAGAGAATCACGTCCAGAACAAGTTACCGTTAACACAAGTTCAAAAAGCAGAACGTTCTTTATTATTTCGTTTAATGAATGAACAAGGAGTACGGCAAACCGTTCAACAATTGTCAGATTTTTCGTTCGCTCATGATGAATACCAAGAATTATATTTCTTGCTAGAAAGTTATGCGACACTGCATCAAAGTTTCGACATTGCCGATTTTATTAATTTTTTGCAAGATAATCAAACCAAACAATTAGCAATTGAAATTGCGTATCAGAATTTATCGGAAGAAAGCTCTGAGCGAGAAGTTGCCGATTTATTACATGTAATTGCCTTATCAAGTATTGCAGAGGCAATTGAGCAGAAAAAGATTCAACAGCAAGAAGCAAAACGAGTGGGCAACCAACAGCTTGAAGCCGAATTAACAATGGAGATTATCCAATTGGCTCGACAGCTTAAAGCTCAACGAACATTTACTTAAGTAATAAATGAATAGAACTAAGCGTTTTGTTCATTTTATTTTGATAAGTCCCGGTGATTTATCAGTTATTTCAAGCGTGAACCGAAAAATGAAGGGGGCCTTCTTTCATGGAAAAAGAAACAAGTAAAAAATATGAAGCTGCAGTGGCAGCATTTATCAAAGAAAACAAGCCTAAAGGAACAGTGGTTTATGATGATTTAGCGAATCAATTAGCCACACCGTATACTTTGGATGCAGAAGCTATGGAAAAATTAATCCAAAAAGTTGAAGATGCTGGTATCAGCGTAGTCGATGAAAATGGAGACCCAAGTGAACATAGCTTGAAAAAAGATGAAAAAGAAGCGGAAAAGGCCCAAGCAGAAGACTTATCTGCGCCAACAGGTGTTAAAATTAATGATCCCGTGCGTATGTACCTAAAAGAAATTGGGCGCGTTCAATTATTAACTGCTGCAGAAGAAGTTGAATTGGCACTTAAAATTGAAGAAGGCGATCAAGAAGCAAAACAACGTTTAGCAGAAGCTAACTTACGTTTGGTTGTTTCAATTGCCAAACGATATGTAGGTCGTGGTATGCAATTCTTGGATTTAATTCAAGAAGGTAATATGGGCTTAATGAAAGCTGTTGAAAAATTTGACTACCGTAAAGGGTTCAAATTCTCTACGTATGCTACTTGGTGGATTCGTCAAGCGATTACGCGGGCAATTGCGGACCAAGCTAGAACAATTCGAATTCCTGTTCACATGGTTGAAACAATCAATAAATTGATTCGGATTCAACGCCAACTATTGCAAGATTTAGGTAGAGAACCAACGCCAGAAGAAATTGGTGCGGAAATGGATTTACCAACAGAAAAAGTTCGTGAAATCCTAAAAATCGCACAAGAGCCAGTCTCTTTAGAAACACCAATTGGTGAAGAAGATGATTCACATTTAGGTGATTTCATTGAAGACCAAGATGCTACAAGTCCTGCTGAACATGCAGCTTACGAATTGTTAAAAGAACAACTAGAAGATGTTCTGGATACTTTAACAGACCGTGAAGAAAATGTTTTACGTTTACGTTTTGGTTTAGATGATGGTCGGACACGTACGCTAGAAGAAGTCGGAAAAGTTTTCGGTGTCACTCGCGAACGTATTCGTCAAATTGAAGCAAAAGCGTTAAGAAAACTAAGACATCCTTCTCGTTCAAAACAATTAAAAGACTTTTTAGAATAAACATACCGTTTAGCGGCTCTTTTCGTGCATGCGAGAAGAGCCGCTTTTGATTTTTAAAAAGTCTCTAAATGTCATTGCTAGTTATTGGAAGAAGGCGCAAGTTGTGGTAAATTAGAAGTAATGGAATATTAGCAGAATGTGAGGCGGAAGAATGACAAAGAAATGTCCGAAGTGCGGGAACGAATTCGATGCAGAATTAACGACCTGCCCAACATGTGGCTATTCACTAACTGACACAACAGTTGATAAAGAAGAAGCGGAAACGACTTCAACAAATATAGATTTTAAAACACAGGAAAATGAACAACATGAAGATCAATTAAATGAGAATATTGAATGGTCTGAGTTAAAAGATATGAGCTTAGGCCATGTGATGGAACTGTTTGGCGAATCACCTGAAGAAGAAAGTAATGATGACAAAAAAGAAGAGTCGATAGAAGATAACTTAATAGTCTCTGATTCAGAGGATGTTTCTGATTCAGAAGCAGTGCTTCAAGAAGGGGCTAGTGAGGAGACTCATGATTCGGTGGAGGAAACGATACCAGCGACAGAAGCGATGCCTACTCATTCAACAGAAGAAAAACTAGCAACGGACGAAGCAGTTAATTTAGAGGAAACAACAGAAGAAACAACTACTGTTGAAGCAGAAACAGCTGAGGTATCTGAGACAGTGAAGTCAGAAGAGGAAGCTTTAACAGAGATTTCAGGAACTGAAGTTATCTCTACCACTTCTGAAGAAGAAATTTTTTCACAACCACCGATAGAAGATCAAGATGTAACACCAAACGAAACTTTGCAAGCTTATATTCAAGCGCATCGAGCAGATACAGAAATGTCTGAAAATCCATCAGAAGAAACAGCAGAGACCCAAGAGTTAGAAAACAGCGGTGAGGCAGTATTAACCCAAGCCGAAACACCAACTGAATCCATTTCAGATTCTGAAGAAGGGTTAACAAGTGCAGCGTCGCTAGAGGAACCGAGCGAAGCTGATACAACCGAGGAAAAAGTTTCAGATTCAGGTGTGATACCACCGATGAATGAAACTGGGAATGCTCAACCAGCGCCTGCTCCAAAGAAACCATCAAAAAAAGTGGCTTTCGTTGCGCTTGCGGTTGTTTTATTAGCTGGAGGTAGTGCTTGGGCGTATCATGATCAAACGCAAAAAGCTGCCGCGCAAGAGGCGGCGGCACTATCCAAGAAAACAGATACGCTGAAAGATGAACTAGCAGCCTTTTATACCACAAAGGAGCAAGTTTTTATTAAACCCGATATGGTGACTGTTAGTCCAGAAAAACTCTCAAAACAAGTCGCGGAAATTAAAGATTCAGAAGAGTATTCTCAATTAAATAAACAAATTCAAACATTGAAAGAGAAACAACAAACCATTCAACAAATCAACCAATTATTTGAGGCCCCGATTGTCAATGGCAATGAGTTGAAACCGGCGATTCTAGCTGCTGATCAACCAATTTCCGTAAAGAAATTAACAGGAAATGATCCGTTTGACCAATTGATGAACCAAGCAATCGATCAAGCGAACCAACAATACAACCAATTACAAAAAGCTAAAAAAGCGGTTGAGGTCATTTATAAAGATGGAAAAACTACCAATCAGCTGAATCGAGACACGTATCAAGCTGCTAAGGCAGAAGTAGATAAAGTAACAAGTGATAAGCTGAAAAAAGAACTGATCAAACAAGTCACGACAGCTGACCAAGCGTTAACCAAGGTTGAAGAAGAACAGAAAAGAATTGCAGAAGAACAAGCTGCCGCAGAGCAAGCAAAACAAGCAGAAGAACAAGCGAAACAAGCTGCTGCCGCGAAAAAAGAGAACGCTAAGAAGGAAGAAACAGCAAAAACAGAAGCGAATGGCTACACGGCACCGAACAGTGACGGGGTGTACACTAGTCCGCTTTATGCGCCAGATGCTACCGATATCGCTGATAGTAGCAATCCAGCGTGGACATGGGCACCAGGTGTGAAAGAAAAAGTCTTAGACACAGTGATTGCTCGTGGCTATGTGGTTCCTGGCGGATATTCTTTAGAACCTGCCAAAATTGTGAATGGCGAAGGTTACTACAATCTTTATGCAACAAACAATCAATCAAAATTATTAGAAGGCACTACAGAGAAAAATGTTCACATGTATTTAGTTACAATCAATGCTAAAACAGGTTGGTTCAAAGGGAACGCTTCTCGTAATGCAGGGCAATAAAAGAAAATAGAAACAATCGAACAAAAGCGGAAATCTTTTGTTCGATTGATTTTCCTTGAGGAGTTAATGATAAATGAGAGAATTACTAGCAACAACATTTACCGGCATTGTGGTCGATGAAAATGAACAATTTTATTTTGTTCAAAAAAATGGCATCACATTCCGTTTAAAAAAAGAAGAAGGTACGCATGCCATAGGAGAGGCTGTAGAAGGCTTTGGTTATTTAAATCAAAAACAAGAGCCAGCACTGACAACTACAATTCCTACTGTGCGCATTGGTAGCTATGGCTTTGGTACTGTCACAGGAACGAGACGTGATTTAGGTGTTTTTGTGGATGTTGGCTTACCAGATAAAGATGTTGTTATTTCGTTGGATGAATTACCAACTATGCGGGAACTTTGGCCTAAAAAAGAAGACCGAGTAATGGTTACTTTAAAAGTGGACAGTAAAGACCGCATTTGGGGCGAATTAGCAGATGAAAAAGTCTTTAAAGCAATGGCAAAACGTGGGAATGCTGAAATGCAAAACCAAAACTTAACCGGGCATGTGTATCGTCTGAAACTTGCAGGAACGTATATTTTAACTGATGATTTATACATTGGATTTATCCATCCTTCTGAACGATTCCAGGAACCACGTTTAGGTGAAAAAGTAGTGGGACGTGTGATTGGCGTGCGGCCGGACGGCGTATTGAATCTTTCGTTAAAACCAAGAAGTCATGAAGTAATCAGCGATGATGCGTTAATGATTCTAACTTTCTTAGAAAGAGCAAACGATCACCAAATTCCTTTCACCGATAAATCAAGCCCTGATGAAATTAAACAAACCTTTGGCATTAGTAAAGCTCAATTTAAACGCGCCTTAGGCCATTTAATGAAACAAAAATTAATTAAACAAGAAGATGGTAAAACAATTCTAATTGGCTCGTTGGAACAATCAAAAGAAAAAAATTAAGGTAGCTAATTGAGAATATCTTGCAAATTACAGTTATTTCTTTTATAATTATTTTAATTTGATTGATAAATTAAGTTTCTTAATTTGTAATCATTCTAAACAAGGAGCTGTAATAATGGATTCGACTGCTGCTTTAAAAAAGACAAAAAAACAATTACATGAATCAGGCTTTAAATTAACACCACAACGGGAAGCAACCGTACTTGTATTATTGGAAAATGAAAAAGATCATTTATCAGCAGAAGAAATTTACTTCTTGGTAAAACAAAAAAGTCCGGAAATTGGTCTAGCAACAGTCTATCGAACGCTAGAAATTTTAACAGACTTAAAAGTCGTTGATAAAGTGAGCTTTAACGATGGTTTAGCTCGCTATGATTTAAGAAAAGAAGGCGCCAAACACTTTCACCACCATTTGTTATGCTTAGAATGTGGCACAATTGAGGAAGTGGAAGAAGACTTGCTTGGTGAAGTAGAGCAAATTGTTGAAAGTCGGTATCATTTTTTAGTCAAAGATCATCGCTTAACTTTTCATGGTATTTGTCAAAGTTGTCAAAGTAAACATTAAAAAAACTGCCTTGCATTAATTTATGCAAGGCAGTTTTTTATTGGCATTATAAATTAGCGAATTTTTCCAATAAGCGAATCATTTGGCAAGTAAAACCATATTCATTGTCATACCAAGCCACAGTTTTCACCAACTGGAAATCGCCAGCTGTCGTTACTTCTGTTTGCGTTGGGTCAAAAATCGAACCTTCTGTCGTGCCGATTATGTCCCCAGAAACAATTTCACGATCATCATAACCGAAAGAAGGGTTATCAATGGTGTGTTTTTTCATTGCTTCATTTACTTGATCAGCTGTTACTTTTGTTTTTAAAATGCTAACTAATTCTGTTAAGGATCCATCCACAACGGGAACACGTTGGGCATGGCCTTGTAATTTTCCATTAAGTTCTGGAATAACTAAGCCAATTGCTTTAGCAGCACCAGTTGAATGGGGAATAGTATTGTCTGCAGCAGAGCGTGCCGCACGAAGATTTCCGCCACGAACAGGGCCATCTAATAGCATTTGTGTTGATGTGTAGGCATGGACAGTTGTCATGGTACCAACTTCAATACCGAATTCATTATTTAAGAAGTAAGCCATCGGTGCTAGACAGTTTGTCGTACATGAACCAGCAGAAATGATTTTATCGTTGGCATCAAGTGTATCATCATTGACGTTGTAAACGATTGTTTTCATTGCGCCTGCAGGAGCAGAGATAACCACACGTTTCACACCTGCATCTAAATGAGCTTGTGCTTTTTCTTCAGAAGTATAAAAACCTGTACATTCAAGGACAATGTCTACTCCGTTTTCTTTAACCCAAGGGATTTTACTTGCATCTGGTTCTGCGTAGACACGGGTTTCTTCGCCGTCAACAACAATGCCATTTTCAGTGGCTGTCACGGTGCCAGGATAGGTGCCATGCGTAGAGTCAAATTGTAATAAGTGAGCCAACATTGTTGGGCTAGTCAAATCATTGATAGCCACAACTTCAATATCATCAGAAACTTCTTTTATTCGGCGAAAGGCTAAACGACCAATTCTTCCAAAACCGTTAATTCCTACTTTGACTGTCATAACAAAAATTCCTCCTTTAGATGTTTGTGTTTCTTTGGACCCTTGCTGAAAAAGTGATTTTCTTCAACTATCTATAGTATGAACCTCTAAAATTTTTTTGTCAAAAGACTGATAGCGAAGCGACAAAAAGAAAGCGAAAGATTTATGAGAAATTTTGCTTTTTCCAACGATAACTAACTAGAATTGCTAGACAAACGGTTGTTTTCCCGATACAATAATAAAGACTTTCGAATCACGCTTTTTGAGGTGATTAAAGATAGTAGAAGTAGAATAGGAGGACAAATTATATGTCCATGTTTTTAGATCAAGTGACGATTGATGTCAAAGCTGGTAAAGGCGGCGACGGAATGGTTGCTTTCCGTAGAGAAAAATATGTACCAGACGGGGGTCCCGCTGGTGGTGATGGCGGTCGCGGTGGCGACGTTGTTTTAGTTGTTGAAGAAGGATTACGCACATTAATGGATTTCCGGTTTAATCGTCATTTTAAAGCGACACCTGGAGAAAATGGTATGAGTAAAGGAATGCATGGTCGTGGTTCAGAAGATTTACTTGTCAAAGTTCCACCAGGTACAACAGTTCGTGATGCAGAAACTGGAGCTTTAATTGGGGATTTAATTGAGAATGGTCAGACCTTAGTAGTAGCAAAAGGCGGACGCGGTGGTCGCGGGAATATTCGCTTTGCTTCCCCAAGAAACCCTGCACCAGAAATTGCCGAAAACGGCGAACCGGGCCAAGAACGTAAAATCGAATTAGAATTAAAAGTCTTAGCAGATGTTGGCTTAGTTGGGTTTCCTTCTGTAGGAAAATCAACGTTACTCTCTGTTATCTCGTCCGCTCGTCCGAAAATTGGTGCCTATCATTTTACGACGTTAGTTCCAAACTTAGGGATGGTGACTACTAGTGATGGTCGAAGCTTTGCTGCAGCAGATTTGCCAGGCTTAATTGAAGGAGCTTCTCAAGGTGTCGGCTTAGGAACACAGTTCTTACGCCACATTGAACGGACGCGTGTTATTTTACATGTCATTGATATGAGTGGCATGGAAGGACGCGATCCTTATGAAGATTATTTGGCAATCAATAAAGAATTGGCTTCACACAATTTACGTTTGATGGAGCGACCTCAAATTATTGTTGCCAATAAAATGGACATGCCTGAAGCAGAAGAGAATTTAGCGAAATTTAAAGAGCAACTTGCGAAGGAACGCACAGATGAGTATGCTGATGAGCTACCTATTTTCCCAATCTCTGGGGTTACTCGTAAAGGTATTGAACCTTTATTAAATGCAACAGCTGACTTGTTGGAAGTAACGCCTGAATTCCCATTATATGAAGATGAAGTAGTAGAGGAAGAAACCGTTCGTTATGGCTTCCAACCAGAAGGTCCAGAATTTACGATTGATCGTGAACCAGATGCTTCATGGGTTTTATCTGGTGAAAAATTAGAAAAATTATTTGAAATGACGAATTTCGATCATGATGAAACAGTAATGCGTTTTGCACGTCAATTACGTGGTATGGGTGTCGATGAGGCATTACGAGCACGTGGCGCGAAAGATGGCGACATTGTTCGGATTGGTAATTTTGAATTTGAATTTGTCGAATAAGCATAAAACCAGTTCACTCAGTGAACTGGTTTTTTATTTTAAAATTAGTATTAAATCAGCGAATAGATTGAAATAATATTTTTAATAGCTTATAATTTTAAATGTAACAAAATAACAAACGAAAGGAGCGAAATTGAAATGGAAAACAATCAAGCAATGGTTCCTAAGTTTTCAGTTAAAAGTGCTGGTTTTCTTTTTAGTATGGGGCTCTTATGTGGTGTCCTGTTGCCGAGTGTTTTATTATGGACTTTCAATCTGCCGTTTAATATTGGTGCCATGATTTTTTTGCCTGTTGGGATTGCTTTTGCGTTAGCGTATAGTCATTATTTTATTGAAACGAAAACAGGTTTTTGTAAGCGTTTTATTTGGTTGTTTTTAATTTCTCTTATTTTATTAGAGCTTATCTCTTATTTATGGCTGATTAAAGGAGTTATTTTTTAAGAGAAAAACAGAGGAGAGTGTTATTTATGTTAGATAAACTGACTGTTTGGATTGAAAATCATCTAGCTGGACCAATGGCTAAAATTGCCAATCAGCGCCATTTACGTGCGGTGCGGGATGGGATTATTGCGACATTACCTTTAATTATTGTCGGTTCTTTTTTTCTAATTATTGCGTTTCCGCCGTTACCAGAATCTTGGGGCATTACTCAATTTTTAACAAGTAATGCTGCTACAATTTTACTGCCTTACCGAATGACAATGTACATTATGGCGTTATATGCGACTTTTGGCATTGGCGCTAGTTTAGCGAAATCATATAATCTTGATCAAGTCTCTGGAGGGATTTTGGCTACGATTGCTTTTTTATTAACATTAGTACCTGTGGCGATTCCTGAAGAAGCCAGTAAAGCAGCTGGCGTTTCTGGGTTTGTTTTACCAATGGCTAATTTGGGTGGTGCAGGGATGTTTGTCGGGATTGTGACGTCAATTATTGCTGTCGAAATCTATCGAGTGACATATAAGTCTAAGTTCAAAATTACAATGCCTGATAACGTTCCACCTGCTGTTGCTCGTTCATTTGAATCGTTGACTCCGACGTTAATTGTCATGTTATTGATTGGTTCAATCACTTATTATTTAGGCTTTGATTGGCACACATTTGTAGGGAACTTAGTAGGACCACTAGTTCAAGCAGCGGACTCTTTATTGAGTGTCTTGTTGTTAGTCTTTTTAACCACATTTTTCTGGTTCTTTGGGATTCACGGCGCTTCAATCGTAGGATCGTTGGCGCGTCCTCTATGGCTACAACTATTAGAGGAAAACACGACTGCTAAAGCAGCTGGCGAAGCATTACCTCGGATTGCGGCAGAACCTTTTTACCAATGGTTTATTTGGATTGGTGGTGCTGGAGCCACAATTGGTTTAGCTATATTATTAGCCTTTCGGGCAAAATCAGAATATGGTTCAAAACTAGGAAAAGCTATTTTAGCACCGTCTATTTTTAATATTAATGAGCCAGTTATTTTCGGTGTACCGATTGTCTTAAATCCGATTTTAATGATTCCTTTTATCTTTGCACCAATGGTTTTAGCAACGATTGCTTGGTTTGCCACTAAATTAGGTTTAGTAAGTGAAGTTGTCTTTACCGCACCGTGGACCTTACCAGGGCCAATTGGCGCCTTTATGGCGACAGGCGGCGATTGGCGTGCTGCTGTTTTGAATATTGTTTTAATTCTAGTGGCCATCTTGATTTACTATCCGTTCTTTGTAGCTTATGATAAAAATGAGCTTGCCAAAGAACAAGGCAAACAAATAGAAGAATAAAGAGTGCAGCCGTTTAGTGTCCAGAACAAAAGGTGATGACCTTTTGTTCTGGACCTATTTGTTTATAGGCGATGAAAATTCTCAATTTTTTTGAAATGTATAGAAAATTTTGAGAAAAGAAACGCATAAAAAAGTGTAAAATATTATATATATAATGAAAATGGTTTTCTTTTGTGTGAACATAATAAAGTTATTGTTAACTAAAAGAGAAAAGGGGTATGAAAATGGTTAGAACGAAGGTATATACAAAGGAAAAAATCTTAAACGTAGCTGAAAAAATTTTAGTAGATAAAGGTTTTTCTAATTTAACTGCTAGAAATATTGCAGATACTATGGGGATTTCTACGCAGCCAATTTATTTAGAATTTGTCAACATGGACGATTTAAAGCGAACCTTAATTAAATCGTTATTTCATCGTATGCAATTATTTTATAAAGCAGATGTCGGTGCCTCAGACCCAGTGATTGCATTGGGTCTGAACTTTATATTATTTGCCCAAAAACATCAAAAAATCTATACGGCGTTATTTATGAAAGCACATGGTTATGAAGAAGAATTGCAGCAGATGCTTCAAATTTTTTTTGAAGAGCGTTTATTATTGGATAAAAAATATGTACAAATGGACAAAGGAAAATTTGTCGAATTATTTCCTAAAATGGTGGTAATCTATTTAGGTTTAGCCACAGCGGTTACAATGAAAACAATTGACTTAACTAAGAATCAAGAAATTCAATTATTAAGTCAATTATTGATAGAAGAGTAGTGTTTTGTTATTTATTCAAAATAACAAAAATACGACATAAGTCTGAGGAAAAACTGGTCGTTGCGCCCGAGGAAGGATTGTTTAAAACTTGCTATACTTTGGAAGAAGTAACAGAGAATAATTACTCGGGAGGATTTATGTGATGAAATTTATTAAATTTTTAGTGGTGACAGCAATTGTTATTGGTGGTGGTTTATTTGGGGCCAAGTTTTACGCAGAGAAGAACTCTGGCGAATTAGCTGGTGTGTTAGATCAATTAAATCCATTGGTTAAAGAAGGAAATGTGTATGTTAAAACAAAGAAAGCCGATAGCGTTAATGGCTATGGAATTGCTAGTTATACGCAAGTAGCCGCAGATGAGGAAGGCAAAACGCGAGAAATAACTTTCACAGCGGACCATGAATTAAAAACAGATCATTATCTAAAAGTCTCAAATAAAGGGGCCCACATCAATACGTATGAAGAGGTCAATCAAGACCAAGTACCAGAAAAGGCATTACAAGCGATTCAAAAATAACAAAAAGTCAGAACGTATCTTCAGCGTACGTTCTGACTTTTTGTTATTTTTTTGCTTCTTGAAGAATATTGATTTTTTCAATTTTAACATCGGTTTTTGGTTTATCGTTGGCACCAACTTCGACTTTGGCAATTTTATCGACAATATCCATTCCTTTGGTTACTTGACCGAAAACAGTATGTTTTTTATCAAGAGAAGGATAGCCGCCTTTTTTGTAAGCATCAATGATTGCTTTTGGATAATCATCATATAAAAGACCATCAGATTGATCATCTGTATTTTGGACAATAAAGAACTGACTGCCGTTAGTATTAGGTCCTGCATTCGCCATTGATAATGCGCCACGAATGTTATATAACTGGTTTGAAAATTCATCTTCAAATGGTTTATTCCAGATGCTGTTTCCGCCAGTTCCATCACCGCTAGGATCGCCACCTTGGATCATAAAGTTATTGATGACGCGGTGGAAAGTCAAGCCATCATAATAGCCATCTTTGGCATGTTTCATAAAGTTCTCGACAGTTTTTGGAGCCTGTTTAGGAAATAATTTGATTTCAATATTTCCCATTGAAGTAACCATTTGGACTAAGTCTTGATCTTCGGCAACTTTGTCATCTAGTTGTGGTAAATCTAGTGAATTTAAGTCGACCGAATCCTTTGTTTTGCTTTCACTGGATTTAGCGATAGAATCACTCGTTGCGGTCGTGCCTTTATTATTGGTTGTGTTACAGCCTGCTAAAAGCAAGGTGAATGCTGCAACTGAAGCAACAGCAAGCATTTTCTTATGTTTCATCTGTTTTCCTCTTCCTTTCACACTGACAATTAGGTTCTTTTTTATCATAACAAAAGAGAAGATAACAAACCAGTGGAATTTTTATAAGATTTCCTATAGGAAAGGTGTAGACCACTTTTGTTTTTTTTGTTACAATGTAAGCAGATACATTATTATGTTTTACAATTTAGGAGGCAATCACATGGGAAAATTAGGTATTTCAATTTATCCAGAACGTTCAACATTTGAAAAGGACAAAGCATATTTGGATTTGGCTCATAAATACGGCTTTAAGCGTGTCTTTACTAGTTTATTGCAAATCAATGATGATCGGGAAAAGGTATTAGCAGAGTTTAAAAAAGTCGTAGATTACGCCAACCAATTAGGTATGGAAGTGATGGTCGATATTAATCCTGCATTGTTCGAACAATTAGGCATCTCTTATGATGATTTATCATTTTTCCATGATATGGGCGCTTACGGCATTCGTTTAGATCTTGGTTTTACTGGGCAAGAAGAGGCGAATATGACAAGAAACCCTTATGGCATTAAAATTGAAATTAATATGAGTTCAGGGACAAGTTATGTAGATAATATTATGGCCTACTCACCAAACACAGAAAATTTACTAGGCTCACATAATTTCTATCCACATCGTTATACAGGCTTAGGCTATGAGCATTTTGTTTATTGTTCAGAAAAATTTAGAAAATATAATTTAAATACGATGGCGTTTGTGAACTCACACGATGCTACATTTGGGCCATGGCCGACACAAGATGGGTTATGTTCTTTGGAAGACCACCGCGATTTAGAAATTGCAACGCAAGTTAAGCATTTAGTTTTAACAGGATTAATCGATGATATTTCTGTCGGAAATGCTTATGCCTCAGAAGCAGAATTAGCAGCAATGGCAGAAGCCTTTCATGCACCGTATCCTTCGATCAAAGTGGATACAGAACCAGAAATCACAGAAGATGAAAGAATTGCATTGTTCGATAACTTACACAGTTATCGTGGAGATCGTTCTGATTACGTTTTGCGTTCAACAATGACACGTGTTTACTATAAAGATCGTCCTTTCCCAGCTCATACAACGAGAGATATTGTTCGAGGCGATGTCTTGATTGACAACGTTGGCTATGGACAATACAAAGGGGAAACACAAATTGCTTTAAAAGAAATGAAAAATGATGGCCGTGTAAATGTGGTTGGTCGTATTTCTGATGACGAACGTTTCTTATTAGAATTTTTGAAACCATGGTCAAGTTTTAAACTTATTGAAAATAAATAATTTTTAGTTTCCTATAAATAGATAAGTGGAGCATAGCGTAAAAGGTAATATTTTTGTGCTATGCTTTTTTTGTCGCAACAAAATTGTCTCATTGTAGTGGTAAAGAAAGATGGCTGAATCTTTGAATGGTAGTTGTCAAAAAAAGGGCGACAACTTATAATGAATCATACAGTTTAAATAAAAGGAGTACGTAGATGAATCGATGGTTAAAAATTTTGATTGCGCTTATTGTAGTAATTGCAATTGGTTTAATTGCGGCAGGCTTATATTTTTATAATTATGCAGTAGTTCCAGGAAAGAAAGACTTTATAAATGAGAATACCCCAGGGTCAAAAGTGGTCCAGACACCTGAAGGCGCGTGGTTTAAAGATGACAAAAATCGACAAGAATGGTCAATTACTTCAGAAGATGGGCTACGTCTAAAGGCTATTTATTTACCAGCCGACAAAAAAAGTAATCGTACCGTTATTATGGCGCATGGTTATATGGGTTCGGCAGAAACGATGTCTGTTTTTGCGAAAATGTATCATGATTGGGGCTACAATGTGTTAGCTCCAGATGCGCGTGGTCACGGGAAAAGTCAAGGAGATTATATTGGGTTCGGCTGGCCCGATCGTAAAGATTATGTCCAATGGATTGAGAAAGTTTTAACCGAAAATGGTCAGCAAGAACAAATCACTTTATACGGTGTCAGTATGGGTGCTGCCACAGTCATGATGACGAGCGGGGAAAAATTACCAGATAACGTGAAAGCCATTGTGGAAGATTGTGGCTATTCTACAGTCAATCAGGAGTTGCAATATCAATTGAAAGAGCTTTTCAATTTACCAAGTTTCCCATTAGTTAATGTTACTAGCGGGATTACGAAACTTAGAGCTGGCTATTTCTTTGGGGAAGCAAGCGCTGTTAAACAATTACAAAAGAATCATTTACCAATGCTCTTTATTCATGGTGAAAATGATACGTTTGTGCCGTTTAGTATGTTAGACGAAGTTTATAATGCAACCCAAGGACCTAAAGAGAAATATGTCGTGCCTGGAGCAGAGCATGCGAAAGCTTATAATAAAAACCCAGAAAAATATAAGGAAACAGTAGCTGCTTTTCTAGATAAATATATAAAATAACAAATTTATTCTTTACTAATAGTAGCAACAACAAAAGACTTGTTCTTAAGTTAACGACTTAGTGAACAAGTCTTTTGTTGTCAGTTGATTTTTTTTTAATAAGTTGGAATTTACCCATGCAATCTAGGGCATAATCTGATAGGATAGTACTAGAAATGAGGGAAGGATAATGGAAGAACAATTAGTCGATTATTTACACTATTTACAAATAGAGCGGGGCTTATCAAATAACACACGACGGAGTTACGAGCGAGATTTAAAAAAATACGTAGCCTTTTTACAAGAACAAGGCCTGCATTCTTGGGACGAAGTTGACCGTTACATGATTACAGAATTTTTGCAATCCCTTCACGAAGAACAGCAAGCTTCAGCAAGTGTGATTCGGATGATTTCTAGTTTGAGAGGATTTCATCAATTTTTACGTCAAGAACGCTTAAGCGAACATAATCCGATGCAACATATTGACTCCCCCAAGAAAGTTCAAAAATTGCCAAGTACATTATCTGTTGACGAAGTGACTCGATTAATTGAAACGCCTGATACAAGTAAACCACTAGGTATGCGGAATCGTGCTATTTTAGAAGTGATGTATGCAACGGGCCTGCGAGTTAGTGAGCTAATTGAAATAAAATTAGGGGATCTGCATTTATCCATTGGTTTATTGCAAACAATCGGAAAAGGGGACAAAGAACGAATTATTCCTTTAGGCGATTATGCGATTCAATGGATTGAGCGCTATATGAACGAAGCCAGACCTCAATTGATTAAAAACCATCCGAATGAAACACACCTGTTCGTTAATCATCATGGCGAACCGTTATCTAGACAGGGCATTTGGAAAAATTTAAAACAGATTGTCCGAGAAGCCCAGATAGAGAAAAATATTACGCCGCATACATTACGGCATAGTTTTGCGACACATTTGTTGGAAAATGGCGCAGATCTTAGAATCGTGCAAGAATTATTAGGACATGCAGATATCTCCACGACACAAATTTATACACATATTACCAAACAACGAATGGCAGATGTTTATAAGGAACATTT
Organism: Enterococcus sp. DIV0358; assembly: GCF_051713465.1. Taxonomy (NCBI): domain Bacteria; kingdom Bacillati; phylum Bacillota; class Bacilli; order Lactobacillales; family Enterococcaceae; genus Enterococcus; species Enterococcus sp. DIV0358. The sequence continues at coordinate 1,383,558 of NZ_JBIOPX010000001.1, forward strand.
TCCTCGGGCTTAATTTGCGAGAATGCCCACAAACGAATAAATTTATGGTAAACTAGGAAGTCGAGAAAAGAAAGTAGGTGTCGTTTTTGCAAGAAATTAATTTAAAACTAGATGTCTTTGAAGGACCACTGGATCTTCTACTACATTTAATTCAAAAATTAGAAATCGATATCTATGACATTCCCATTACAGCAGTAACTGAACAATACATGTCTTATATTCATGCGATGCAAACCTTAGAGTTAGAAGTCGCTGGAGAATATCTAGTCATGGCTGCCACCTTAATGGCTATTAAAAGTCAGATGTTGCTTCCAAAACAAGAGCTTGAAATCATTGATGATGAAGATTTTTTTGAAGAGGAAGACCCACGGGAAGCTTTAGTAGCTCAGTTATTGGAGTATCGGAAATTTAAATATGCAGCGACTGTTTTACATGAAAAAGAAGAAGAACGTAAACTCTATTATACAAAAGAACCAATGGATATGGATGATTATAAAGAGGAAGATACAACACTACCGCCTAATCAAATCAATACAATTGATTTATTTCTAGCCTTTCATGCCATGTTAGAAAAGAAAAAAAATCGCCAGCCTGTTGAAACAACTGTTGCCAGTGACGATGTTTCCATCGAAGAAAAAATCTCCGCTATTTCAGAGCGTATGCGTCAAGTACAGAAAGGGAAGGCAGTGTCGTTTGATTCTTTCTTCGATTCTTATTCCAAACAAGAAATTGTGACAACGTTCATGGCTCTTTTAGAATTAATGAAAACGGGCGCGATTTATGCTGAACAAGAAAATAATTATAGTGAAATTTTGTTATTTAATACAGAAACCCAGCAGGAAGATACAACAGAGGTGGAGGAAACACAGTGACATTAGTTAGTCAAATTGAAGCAATTTTATTTGTGGTTGGCGAAGAAGGAATTGGCTTGGAAGAGCTTGCGTACTTATTAGAGAAGTCAACAGCAAAAACCTATGAAGAATTAACGAAATTGAAAGAACATTATGCTTCTGACAATAAATCGGCGTTGAATATTTTAGAAGTCGGCAATCATTTTGTCTTAACAACTAAGAAAAAATATGCCTCATTACTAAAAAAATATGCGCAATCGCCTATGTCGAACGCCTTATCACAAGCGGCGCTAGAAACATTATCCATTATTGCTTATAAGCAACCAATTTCGCGTATTGAAATTGATGAAATTCGTGGCGTACAGACTTCCGGCTCTATCCAAAAGTTAGTTGCCCGTCAGTTAATAGAAGAAAAAGGCCGCGTAGATGGTCCTGGTAGAGCGATTTTGTATGGCACAACGAAGTATTTTATGGATTACTTTGGGTTGAAAAGTTTAGATGAATTACCAGATATCCAACAAATGGAAGATGAATTAGAAGAAGAACTACCAATGGATCTATTTTTTGATCGTTATCAAGAAACGAACCCAATGTCTGAAACAACGGAAGGCGAGGAAGCTTAAACAATGGAAAGATTACAAAAAGCAATTGCTCATGCTGGGGTGACTTCGCGTCGCAAAGCAGAGGAATTAATTGTCAAAGGTCGCGTAAAAGTCAATGGCCAAGTGGTCAAAGAATTAGGAACGCAAGTAAGTAAACAAGATACTGTTGAGGTTGATGGTGTACCAATTTATCAAGAAGAATATGGTTATTATTTATTCTATAAACCAAGAGGGGTTATTTCTGCGGTGTCTGACGATAAAGGCCGTAAAGTAGTAACGGATTATTTTACAGATGTTACTGAGCGAATTTATCCAGTCGGTCGTCTGGATTATGATACTTCTGGGTTGTTACTTTTAACGAATGATGGAAGTTTTTCACAAAAATTAACCCATCCTAAACATGAAGTAGATAAAGTCTACGTAGCAAAAATTAAAGGTGTACCAACTAAACGGGATCTATTGCCATTAGCCAAAGGCATTCGCGTTGATGGCAAACGCACAGCACCAGCCAATTTTCAAATTCTTTCAGCGGACATTAAAACAGGTAGCAGTGTCGTGGAATTAACGATTCATGAAGGACGTAATCATCAAGTGAAGAAAATGTTTCAAGCTGTTGGTTTCCCTGTTCAAAAATTAAAACGTGAACGTTACGGTGAGTTGACCTTACAAGGTTTGCGACCAGGGCAATATCGTGATTTAACTAAAAAAGAAATCAGTCAATTATTAAATCAAGCTAAATAAGATAAAATGACTCGATCTCTTCGCGCTTATGGCGGAGGGATTGTTTTTTTTTTTGAGAAACGAAACAATCAATGAAATTTAATAAAAAAGCTTAGTTAGTTGCATTCATTGTTCAAATCGGTTACACTAAGTAAGTAAAAAAATATAATACAAGGTTCGTCTTCAGGGGCAGGGTGTAATTCCCGACCGGTGGTTATAGTCCACGACTCGTTTTTAACGATTGAATTGGTGTAATTCCAATACCGACAGTATAGTCTGGATAAAGAAGATAGGGCTTATTTGAGACGCTTTTTCATCAGATAATCCTACTCTATTTTTCCCTGCAGAAAAATAGGGTTTTTTTGTATGACAAAGAAGCGAATCAAAAAGTTCGTTGAAGATGGGTCCTTAATTGGAGGATTTCAGATGAACAACAAGGTACAAAAAATGGTCAGCATTGCAATGTTGGCCGCAATCGGTACAGTATTACAATTTGTGGCATTTCCGATTATGCCGGCGTTTAGTTTTTTGAAAATCGATTTTAGTGATATTCCGATTTTACTCGGAATGTTCTTGTACGGACCGTTAGCAGGAGTAATTACTGCTTTTGTTCGTTCGTTGTTACACCTGTTCTTAACCGGACTAGCACCGCAAAATATGGTGGGAGATTTCGCTAGCTTTTTAGCAAGTAGTATCTTCACCTTGCCAATTTTTTATTTCTTTGGTAAAAAGAAAAATATCCGTACAAATCGGATAGTGGGCTTAGTAAGTGGGATCTTAGCCTTGACAATTTTCATGAGTATTGCGAATTATTTTGTCATTACACCCATTTACTTACAATTATATGGTGTGACCACACAACAATTTTTAGGAACATCTTTAGCAAGCTATGTGGCGATTGGTATTGTGCCATTCAACCTTATTAAAGGCCTCTTAGTCAGTGGTGTTTTTCTAGTACTACATGCGAAGTTATTGCCATGGCTATCAAAAAAACAACATACTATTCAGAAAAAAACACCGTTAACAAAATAAATGATAAAAAACCTGCTGTTGAACAATGTTTGACAGTGGGTTTTTAAAATTTACGCTTAAAAGAAAAGAGGTTGTCATAATCTGTCATCATTCTGTTAAAAAATACTAAACCATCTGCATTGTAATTTTAACTTTCCCTTGGTATGATAGAAATCATCAAAGAAAGAGGAGTTTTCCTGAGTGAAAAAGTGTAAAAATTGTCGTCACGTGAATCGTGATACGGAGTCCTTTTGTGAAGAATGCGGCGCTCCGCTAATGAATGAATCAATGCATCAAGAGGAAAACCAAGCACAACCATCAATGAATAAAGGGAACGAATCTACTCCTCTCAGATCAAAAAGAAGCTGGATCTGGGTGTTTCTTTTTGTGTTCATCGTTCTTGGAGCGGGTAGCTATTTTCTCGGGACGCATTATTTTTCTAAGGAACAACAAATTTCTCATTTTATTGAAGCGATTGAGAATGGTGATGCCCAAGAATTAAGTAAAAAAATGAGGACGAACGAGTCTGAATTTCAAGTGAATCCGCAAAGCATTAAGCCTTTAATCACTTATTATCAAAAAAATCCAACTGAGCTAAAAAAATTAGAAAAAGCGCTATTAAAGGATAAAAAGCTACATGGTTTAACTATTCGTGAAACAAGTCAAACAGCATTTTTCTCTCACCGTTATCAATTCATTTTAACGCCTGTTTCTGTTCAGTTAACGACGAATCAGCGCGGTGTGACGCTGGCAATGAACGGTCGGGAAGTGGGAACTTCCGACTCAACCACTTATCAAAAAGAATTGGGACCCTTAGCGCCAGGACAATATACCTTTACAGCCACAGTGAAAGATAGCACCGGCGAACCTGTTATCACAGAAGAGTATCGTTTATTAGAAGAGGAAAATTATATTTCTAGTATTCCTTTAGATTTTAAACGAATGAATTTTGTTGTGGAGAGCAATCTGCCAGACGCAGATATTTATATTAATGATCGGAAAGTTGGTACGCTAACGAATGGAAGCAAAACGATTGGCCCTTTGTTCTGGTCCAAAGGGATGACGATTCAACTTAAAAAGACGATTAATGGAGAAGAAATTCAAACATCAAAAGAAACGATTGGTGAAAATGATTTTGTCGAAGCGCTCTCCGATAATCCAACGCTACAATTGAATTTTCCGTTAGCTAGCGACTATGATGCCCGCAAAGCGCTAGAAACCTTTTATCAAGCATTTGCCAAACAAGTGAAAAGTCATACGGATAGTACAGAATTTGCTAAAAAATATCTCGTTGGTGGGGAAAATAATCCTCAATTTCCTTCTTTTATAGAAGCACTTGAACGATTACGTGAAAAGAAATCGACCGATGTTTCACCAGATTTTGAAGTAACCATTAATACGCTACAATTGGATGGTAAAGAAAATTACCATGTCAATTATTATTTAGAAGCCAAAAATTCTAAAGCAAAAGAAAATGGTCTTCGTTATGAATGGATCAATGGCCTAAATGATCAAATTCATTTAGTCAAAGAACCGCTAAAAGAAGGACAATTACAGTTTGTTTCGATAGATGAACAAACACTTGCTTGGCTCGAAAAAATACTCTAAGCAAAAATGAGTGCTAAATTATTTAGCACTCATTTTTGCTTATTTCTATTGCACGCGTGGGACATTTGCGGTACGCTTTTAACACATTCTCGCGTTCGTTTTCTGGAATAAATTGTTGTCGAGCATGCGGCTCGTCTTTAAAAAGGACAATTCCATGATCATCATAATCAAATATATTGGGCGCATAAACTTGACAAAGTCCACAAGCAATACATTTTTCAGGAACTAAACGTGATTGCATAAACAGTGACACATCCTATCTAAAAGAGGTTTACTATGGAAGCAACTTTTATTTTAGCGTTATTATCTCACGGATACAAGGTACGTGCATCAACTTTGTATCATCTTTTAAAAGGCAAACGGACTAGCTCTGTTTTGATTTATGGTTTTTTATATGATTGTTTACGATTCATTGGCTGGTGGCCAACGATTTCCGAACAAGCCTATTTTCAATTTCTTGAAAAACTTTCGAAGGCGAAACAAATTCAGTATCACAAAGAGACAAATGAGATTCAACTAACAAAAGAAGGGCAACTGTTTTTAAAGGAGCACCATTTTTCGTTGCTGGATTATCCTGCAATTGATCTTTATCGTTTTGGCAGAAGTGATCGAGAAAGTTGGCAACTCATTCAATTTGCCGTGCAAGTGACTTCGTATTTATCATTTGAGGAAAAACAGTATATTCCACTTTTATCAACACCGATTCCGCAACTATATTTGAAACGATGGTTACAAAAAGACAAGAAAGAGCAGCGCATTCAATCAATCAAAGAAGAACTGTTGCGAGGGTTTGAGTTACTACCTGAAGCAGAAAGCGACTATTTGGTTGCGCAACTTTCTGGTTATCAGCAAACTGGCAAAGTTCCTCAGCAATTAACAAGCCATAAGACAGCTCTTGAACAGCGTTTGTGGCACACGCAAGCGGTTCATCATTTACTGCAGTTGATAATGTACGGAGGAAACTATCCTGCTTTACAAACGCTTGTATGGCCGTATCTAGAAAAAAATCTAAACCAAAGTATGCAAGAAACTCAACGATTGTTAACGGAAGGTAAGACACTTCAAGAAATTGCTGAGCAGCGAAAAATAAAACTGAGTACCATTCATGATCATCTATTAGAGTTGGCTATTCAAGGGCAGCTGCAGGCGTCTGTTTATCTTGAAAAGGAGGCAATGCTCCAAAAATTGGCTCAAATAGAACAAGATCCGCGGTTGTGGGTGTATCGGGATTGGCGAGCGCAAGAAGAGACGCTTTCTTATTTAGATTTCCGCTTATATCAAATCCAACAAATTTGGCAAGAAAAGGAGTGAGTGTTGTTGACATTAGAACAAGAATTATTCACTCGATTTGGTTATGCAGAGTTTAAGCCTGGTCAAAAAGAAGTGATTACAAACTTACTTGACGGTATGAATACATTGGCTGTTTTGCCAACAGGCACTGGCAAATCATTGTGTTATCAATTTGTGGGTCAGAAGTTAGAGGGACTAACGGTAATTGTTTCTCCTTTACTTTCGTTAATGGAAGATCAGGTGCGTCAATTACAAAGACAAGGAATTAAAGGTGCGGTTGCCTTAAACAGTACGTTACAATATTCAGAAAAGCGTTATATTTTAGCGAAAATGTTCCAATACGATTATCTGTTTTTAAGCCCAGAAATGCTTTTGCAACAAGAAGTACTTAGTGTGTTACAACGCCAAAAAATTGCATTATTTGTGGTGGATGAAGCCCATTGTGTTTATCAGTGGGGCGTCGATTTTCGCCCTGAATATAGTAAATTAGATCTGGTCCAAAAACAGCTAGACTTTCCTTTGACCTTGGCGTTAACTGCCACAGCGACACCCGTTGTACAGCACGCAATTATAAAACAATTATTTTCTCATGGTAGCTATCAAGAAGTTCTTTCTTCAGTGAATCGAAAAAATATTGGCTTGTTCGTGAAGGAAACGTCAGAAAAAGAAGAAGTGTTACTAGATTACTTATCTAAAACGTCTGGTAAAATCATTATCTATTGCGCCACGCGCAACAAAACAGAACAAATTAGTCAACTTATTCAGGCGAAAACCAGTTTTAAGGTAGCCTATTATCATGGGGGCTTGGAGGCTAGTGAACGTAGTCGCTTGCAAGAACAATTTATTGATAATCAAATCGATATTCTTTGTGCAACGAATGCTTTTGGGATGGGAATCGACAAACCTGATGTTCGTGGAGTGATTCATTTTGATTTGCCTGATAGCTTAGAAAATTACCTGCAGGAAATCGGGCGAGCTGGACGTGATGGTCAAAAAAGTTGGGCGCTATTATTGTATAAAAAAGGGGATGAATTTATTCATCGGTTTTTCTTAGAAGAGACAAGAGCGAATCGAGCGACCTTAAAATCGCTGATTGAAGGAGAAGAACAAGCAGGTTTGTTAGAAAATGCCACCGAGTTACAACAAAAATGGGTCCAAGGCTATTTAGCCAAGGATTATTCTTTTGAAGAGCTAGAGCATCGTTTAGAGGAGAAAGAAAAAGATCGTCAAACGCAATTAAGAGGGATGCTGACGTATATTGAAACCACAACCTGTCGAAGAACGTTGATTCAAACTTATTTTCAAGAACCGATTGTAAAACAATCACCGGAAACTTGTTGTGATAATTGTGCGTTATTCTTTGACATTTACCAAGATTCAATAGTAAAATCGAACAAGACCAGCAATCAAAATGAAGAAGATTGGCGTTCTAAATTTCTAAAATTATTTAAAGAACGTGATTAATTCATTTTTTTAGTCGGCAGTTGGCAAAAGCTATGATATAATAACAAGCGAGAGAAGTTTAGGAGGAAATTAGCAGTGAGTAAAAAGGACAAAAAGAAAAACCAAGCTCGTGAGCCATGGGAACAATCAATTTATGAACCTGATCAAAATGGTGGTGGTTCTCGTTTAGCAAAACGCCAACAGCAACGAGGAAATTCATTATTTCTAACTGTTTTAGTTATTTTGCTATTATTAATTATTGCCATTCCAATTGGGACTTTCTTATGGATGATGCAAGACAAGAAACCGAACGAAAGTGCTAGCAAAAATAGCCAGCCATCTTCTTCATTAGTCCAATCATCATCAAAAGAGAAGAAAAAAGAAAGTACGTCAAAATCAGTGGAAAGCTCAGAACCAGCAAGCAGCCAACCAGCTGAAAATACAACACCTTCAAGTTCTGATGCTGCTGCACAGCAACAACAGGACCAACAAGCACAACAACAACAGGACCAACAAGCACAACAGCAACAACAACAAGAAGCTCAAAATCAACAACAGCAACAAGCGCAGAACCAACAACCTGTTTATGATACCGTTCAAAGTGGTGAAGGGGCACGTCAAGTTGCCGAACGTAACGGAATGACATTAGAACAAATTTTAGCGTTAAATCCTGGGATTGATACATCTGTGTTTTATCCGGGACAACCATTACGTATTAAATAATCCAGAAAAAGAGGTTTGGACAGCACTTTCAAGGGCTAAACCGCGACGGATGATTACATGAGAATGCCAATAAGCAGAAATTTCCGAAAGATGGTTTGCGTCTTTCGAGGGATTTCGGCTTATTGCTTTTTCGTTAGAAACTCGTCATCAGTTTAAATCCAAGTTCTTTTCTTCTGATTTTAATATAAAAGAAGAAGCGCATTTTAAAGGATGCATATCAGTTAAGGAGTTTTTTCATGGGGAAAATCAGTATTGCTATTGACGGACCAGCTTCGTCAGGCAAAAGTACAGTTGCAAAAATTTTAGCAAAACAATTGAATTATGTGTATTGTGACACGGGTGCCATGTACCGAGCGATTACGTATCTGGCCTTGCAAAATCAAATCGACATTCAAGCGGAAGAGCCATTAGTAGCGCTTTGTGTCAACCACACTATTTCTTTTCAGCAAGCAGAGAATGGCCAACGTGTTTTTATCGACGGTCATGAAGTGACCGAAGCGATTCGCCAGCCAGATGTAACGAATGCTGTTTCAGCTGTTTCAAAACATGCAAAAGTTAGAGAAGAAATGGTGGCGTTACAACAGAAAATTGGTCAAGCCGGCGGAGTTGTCATGGATGGTCGAGATATTGGTACTGCAGTTTTACCAAAGGCCGAAGTAAAGATATTCTTGGTGGCTAGCGTTGAAGAACGTGCAGAACGTCGTTTTAAAGAAAATCAAGAAAAAGGGATTGAGACGGATTTTGAAACCTTGAAGGCGGAGATTGAACGTCGGGATTATTTAGATTCAACCAGAGAAGTATCACCCCTTGTCCAAGCAAGTGATGCTGTGAAAATCGATACAACAGGGTTGACGATTGAAGAAGTCGTCGCCGCCATACAAAATGTGATTAAACAAAAAGGTTTTGAACTTTTTTAAAGAATTTTAAGAAAAATAGAAGAAATCGCTTTATTTTTTTACAAAAATCTCGTACTATGTAAGTATATATAGCTAAGTTTTGGAATTTTTGTTGGCATAGGAGGATAAGAGGCATGACAGATTTTGAAGACAAACAAGTAGCAAACAACGAAACAATGGAAGATGCAATGAACAGCGTTCAAGAAGTCAGTGTTGGCGATATTGTTAAAGGCGAAGTTTTAGCCATTGAAGACAAACAAGTTGTTGTCGGCATTGAAGGAGCGGGCGTTGAAGGCGTTGTTCCTGCAAAGGAATTATCGACTTTACCAGTTGAAGATGTACACGAACTTGTGAAAGTCGGTGATGTGTTAGATTTAGTTGTTATCACATCAATTGGCAAAGATAAAGAAAACGGCAGTTATTTACTGTCAAAACGCCGTTTAGATGCTAAAAAAGTTTGGGAAGAAATTGAACAAGATTTCCAAGCGGGCAAAGTAATCGAAGCACCTGTTACAAATGTTGTTAAAGGTGGTTTGGTTGTTGATGTTGGTGTTCGCGGATTTGTTCCTGCCTCAATGGTTGAAGATCATTTTGTTGCAGATTTTTCTGAATATAAAGGTCAAACACTAGCATTTAAAATTATTGAAATCGAACCTTCAGAAAACCGCTTAATTCTTTCACATAAAGCAGTTGTTGAAGCTGAAAAAGAATCGAAAAAAGAAGAATTACTTTCTTCCTTACATGACGGAGACGTTGTTGAAGGGAAAGTAGCTCGTTTGACAGATTTCGGCGCATTCATTGATTTAGGTGGCGTGGATGGTTTAGTTCATGTTTCTGAAATTGCTCATCAGCATGTGGGCCAACCAAGTGATGCGTTAACTGTTGGCGAAGACGTTCAAGTAAAAATTCTTTCAATTAATCCAGAAGAAGGACGTATTTCTTTATCTATTAAAGAAACACTGCCTGGACCATGGACAGATATCGAAACAAAAGCAGCCGCTGGGACTGTTTTAGATGGCACAGTAAAACGCCTAACAAGCTTCGGTGCCTTTGTGGAAGTTTTCCCTGGTGTGGAAGGATTAGTGCATATTTCTCAAATTTCTCACAAGCATATTGCAACGCCTCATGAAGTCCTTCATGAAGGGGATCAAGTACAAGTGAAAGTTTTAGAAGTTAATCCAGAGGAACATCGTATTGCTTTAAGTATCAAAGCGTTAGAACCAAAACCTGAGTCTCAAGAAGAACCAAAAGAAGAACAGGAATATGAATTGCCTGAAGAAAATACTGGCTTTACCATGGGCGATATTTTAGGTGACGCTTTATCTGATGCGAAAGAAGAGGAATAACCCGTTACTTTCTTGAAATTTATGAGTTTGACATAGCCGTAAACAGATTGGCTATGTCAAACTCATTTTTTCTTGAATTGGTTAGAAAATCAGCAGAAACTAAAACTTTTCTTGCACTTTAAGGTTTGATTAGGTAAACTAGTAAGGATTGAAATTCTCAAGGAGGGAATCAAATGGCAAATCCAACTATTGCGATTGTCGGTAGACCGAATGTCGGTAAATCGACTATTTTTAACCGCATTGCCGGTGAGCGTATCTCGATTGTAGAAGATACTCCTGGCGTAACACGCGACCGTATTTATACAACTGGAGAATGGTTAGGGCGTGAATTTAGTATTATTGATACAGGTGGGATTGATTTAGGTGACGAACCATTTATGGACCAAATCAAACACCAAGCAGAAATTGCGATTGATGAAGCAGATGTGATTATCTTTGTTGCTAGTGGCCGTGAAGGAATTACTGATGCAGATGAGTTAGTAGCAAAAATTTTATATCGTAGTAATAAACCAGTGATCTTAGCTGTTAATAAAGTTGACAATCCTGAAATGCGTAATGATATTTATGAATTTTATGCTTTAGGACTAGGGGATCCTTTCCCAGTTTCTGGTAGTCATGGTTTAGGCATTGGCGATGTGTTAGACGAAGCAGTTAAACATTTTCCTAACACTTCAGAAGAAGAGGACGAAGATACAATTAAATTCAGTTTAATCGGGCGTCCAAATGTCGGTAAATCATCATTGATTAATGCTATTCTTGGTGAGGATCGCGTGATTGTTTCAGATATTGAAGGAACAACGCGAGATGCAATCGATACGTATTTTGAATCTGAAGAAGGTCAAAAGTTCTTAATGATTGATACAGCTGGTATGCGTAAACGTGGAAAAGTATACGAATCAACTGAAAAATATAGCGTCATGCGCGCAATGCGGGCGATTGAACGCTCAGACATTGTTTTAATGGTCTTGAATGCAGAAGAAGGTATTCGTGAGCAAGACAAGCGTGTGGCGGGCTATGCCCATGAAGCAGGTCGCGGTATTATTATCGTGGTCAACAAATGGGATACAGTCAAAAAAGATACAAATACAATGCGTGATTTTGAAGCGGAAATTCGTGATGAATTCCAATATTTAGATTATGCACCCATTATTTTTGTGTCTGCATTAACCAAACAACGTTTAAACAAACTGCCTGAACTAATTGAAACGGTAAGTATGAATCAAAACTTACGGATTCCTTCAGCGTTGTTAAATGACGTTGTAATGGATGCTGTAGCAATTAATCCGACACCAACCGATAAAGGAAAACGTTTGAAGATTTTTTATGCAACACAAGTGGCAGTCAAACCACCTACATTTGTTATTTTTGTCAACGAAGAAGAACTAATGCACTTTTCTTATGCCCGGTTTTTAGAAAATCAAATCAGAAAAGCATTTACGTTTGAGGGCACGCCAATTAAAATCATTCCGCGACGCCGAAAATAGTGCATTCTACCATACTTTTTTTAGATATTCAAATAAATTTATCAACTTTGAGAAAAAATGATTATTTTTTGAAAAAACTGGTTAAAATACACTAAAAACCTTGCTATTACAACTTTCTTATGCTATCTTGTTAACAGAATATTGAACCAGATCAATATTTGCTGTCTGTTTTTGGACCACTCAAAAATAGACGGAACTTTAGGTGTGTAAAAACATCGTATCTCTTATAGAGGAGGTGAAATGATCCATGGCAAATAAAGCAGAATTAATCGAAAACGTTGCATCTTCAACTGGTTTAACTAAAAAAGATGCTACTGCAGCAGTAGACGCTGTCTTTTCAACAATTCAAGAAACTCTTGCTAAAGGTGAAAAAGTTCAATTAATCGGTTTTGGTAACTTTGAAGTTCGCGAACGCGCAGCTCGTAAAGGACGTAACCCACAAACTGGACAAGAAATTCAAATCGCTGCAAGCAAAGTACCTGCATTCAAACCAGGTAAAGCATTGAAAGATGCAGTGAAATAAGACAGACAATTAGAACCCTTGGTTTCCAAGGGTTCTTTTTTGAATCATACATAAAAAATGTTATTTTAAGAGGTGGTCGAAACAGTACGCTAAAAGGCTAAATTGTAACGAGCCTTGGGTGAGAAAAACGTGCTTCGCTCCGAGAATCAAGCGGGAACGGTTCGACACTCGCTCCTTGCTTTTTTGATAAAAAGAGAAAGATTTATGAATGAAGGACAAAAATAAGTTGTTGCCAGTAGCTGTTTTTTAGTGGTTATGCTAGACTTGGGGTGAAGGAAGAGGAAACAGTCTTAAGGTGGTGAATCAATGAAATACAACTATTCTAGAGGGGAAAACAAGGTCGCTATTATTTATGGAGAAACATTTGCTTCCGTCCTAAAAAAACGACCAGTAACGACGGAGTCAATCGTTGTTTTGGCGAATCAGCGTTACTATGATCTTTTTTCGGAGAAGATTAATTATGCCTTTGGGGAACAGTTGGGATTAAACTGGTATATTTGTCGCAATGATGTTCATTGCAATGACTTATCAGAATTAGAAAGTGTGTTACGTTTCTTAGCTGATTGGCCAGAAAATCAGGATGTTTTATTGATTGGTTTAGGTAATGAAGGGGTACTACAATTAACCGCATTTTTGCACCAAGTAAGTAAGTGTTCCTCCAAATGTTGGCTGATGCCTGTGTCTGTTCAAGCGTTACGGCAAGGACTTTTACCAAGTGTCACAATTCAGCAAGCACAGCATGCAACCATGCATATAGAAAATCATTCAGAAGAAATTTTGTTTGATAGTACCTTGACCAATAAAAAAGGTGCCGCTCCTTTAATTGATTTGCTCGTTTTTATTCGAGCGGGTCTTGTCTGTGATTATGCTTATTTACAAATGCTATACCAAACGTATCCAGCTAAAAAACGGTTGAATCAAACGTCATTTAATGGTATTTTAGACGAGTTGTTATCTTTTTATGAACAAGCAGGGGAAAAAGTGGATCAATTTGGCCGAGTTTTTGAAGCGGCCTTTGCTACAACCGAAAATGGCCATTTGTTATCAGGTCCCATGAAACGATTATTGGGATTATTGTTACAAGTTTTATGGAGCCAGCAAGTCAATCACTTTGACTTTCAATTTAAAAATTTTATCGTTTGGTTTATTCGCTTAGGTTTTCCGGTGGCGTTTCCAAAAGAAATTTTAAGTGCTGATTACGCAGAACAAGTTTTGCTTCACACAGAAACACTAGGTCCTCCTATGGTGTTGGAAAAAATCGGTCAACTAGGAGCAGCTTTAAAGCCAACGCCCGATCAACTGTTAACAACGATTGAAAGATACCAAGAAATTTTAAAAGAGATTTGAGGGGAAATTATGTCATATAGTGAAAAAATGGTTCAAGCATTACAAGCTGAAAATTTAGCAGAAGCACAGTTAATGTTTGAAGAAGCATTAAAGAAAGATGATGAAAATACCTTAGCTGATTTAGGGGAAACGTTATTATCTTTAGGTTTTCTAGAAGAAGCCAAACAAATTTTCCAACAATTGTTGGAACAATTTCCCGATGCAGATGGCTTAAACATTCCATTAGCAGAAATCGCCATTGAAAATAATGAAATAGATGACGCATTCATCTATTTAGAAAAAATTCCAGAAACTAGTGACAGTTATATTCAAAGTCTCTTAGTCACTGCGGATTTGTACCAAGTTTTAGGGATTCCAGAAGTCAGTGAAGCGAAATTAAAAGAAGCAACCAATCTTATGCCAGAAGAGCCGTTAATTCAATTTGCTTTGGGAGAACTATACTTTACAAATGGTCAATTTGTTGAGGCTATTACTCGTTATCAAAGCATTGTAGAAAGTGGGACAGCGCAAATCTCTGCTATTTCCTTGAATGAACGCTTAGGAAGTAGTTACAGCATGTTAGGTGATTTTGAAGAAGCAGTTCCTTATTTGGAAGCCGCGGTCAAAGAAGAACAAACAGACGATCGTTTATTCCAGTTAGCTTTCACTTATTTACAGTTACATGAGAATCAAAAAGCCATTGCGTTGTTCCAGCAATTAAAAACACTAAACCCACATTATCAATCACTTTATCTATATTTAGCGGAAGCGCTCCAAGAAGAAGAGCAATTAGAGGAAGCAAAAGCGGTGATCGAAGAAGGAATTGCGGAAAACCCCTTCCAAGTAGAGTTATACCAATTTGCCTCTGAAAATGCCTATCGCTTACACGATATTGCTGGTGCTGAAAACTGGTTGTTAAAAGCTTTGGAATTAGGTGAGAAAACAGATGAAAGTCGTTTGACCTTAAGTAATCTCTACATCACGGAAGAGCGTTTTGAGGAAGTAATTACTATCTTAAATGATTTAGAGGAAACGGATCATCCTTATGCTGAATGGAATTTAGCAAAAGCGTACAACGAATTAGAAAACTTTGCCGTCGCTAAAGTTCATTATGAACAAGCAGCGCAAGAATTGTCTCACGAACCAGAATTTCTAAAAGAATACGCATTGTTCTTACGAGAAGAAGGCGAACTTGAAAAAGCAAAACACTTGTTATACCACTATTTGGAACATGAACCTGGTGATGTAGACATGCAATCTGTGCTAGCAGATATGGAAGAAAGATAGGAAACGACGATGTTTGTTAGTTTATCAGAAAAGAAAAAATTTTTAACTTGGTTAGTGAATACCGTGCCTTTTGGAAGAAGAGAAGTACTGTGGATTTTAAATTACTTATTAACGCATGATGCGATTTTAAATAATGTTCATTTTGTTGAGAACGTAGAGAAAACCGATCGGGGGATCCGTGTGGTAGCGGATGGTTTAGGTAAGGAGCCGTTATTGCTTTTTATCCAAGCACAAGAATTTACAGATCCGGAACAAATTTTTCATGAGATTCGGATGAATTGGCGGAAAGCTCTTTATTTAGAATGTGTATTTCCAGAGGCTTGGCAAACGAGCCAGTATTTATCTGTTTTAGAAGACAATCCGTTTGCGCCATGGAATGAACAAGTGGATCAGGAAGTTGCCAGAGCGATTGATCAATACTTTAAGCAAGAAGAACAAACGCAACGAATGGCATTACTTAAAGCTCAAATTGATGATGCTTTAGAAACAGGCAACAAAGAAGCGTTTTTAGAATTATCCGATGAATTAAATCGTTTGAAGCAACAATAAATAAAACCCAGCATTTTCAATAAATGCTGGGTTTTATTTATTGTTTTAATTTAAAGCGCCGTTGTTTGCTGGGTTTTGCATAAGTAAAGCCTTCGCCAATTGCTTCATGTACGTTAATGATGGACACAAAGGCTTTTTCATCTATTTCATTAGCAATCCGTTTGACTTCCATTATTTCTCGAGGGCTGACTACCGTGTAGAGAACCCGTTTTTCCACTTGTGAATAAGCACCTTCACCATTTAAATATGTTACCCCGCGTTCTAAAGAAGCCATTAAACTTTGACCGATTTCTTCGGAATGATTGGAAACAATTAAAATTCCTTTCGCAGCATAGGCTCCATCGAGTACAGAATCAACAACACGACTGAAAACAAAGGACACAATTAAAGTATACATCATTCGTTTGACATCAATATAGGTCAACGAGAGGAGTAAGACTGCAACATCAAAAAGTAACAACGAGCGGCCCATGCTAATCCCAAAGTATTTTTCGAAAATGCGGGCAATGACGTCGGTCCCACCAGTGGTTCCGCCTACGCGGTAAACAAGGCCACTACCGAATCCTGCGGCCAAACCAGCTAAGAGAGCAGCAATCAATAAATCATGATCTAAATTAATTTCAACAGGAAATTTTTGCCAAAACCACAAAAATACCGATAACGACACGGTACCAATTAGCGTATAATAGAGGGAACGTTTGCCTAAAATTTTCCCACCAATTAATAAGAGCGGAATATTGATTAATAATGTCGTATATGCTGGGTTAAAATGAAATAAGGCTCTTAAAATCAAAGTAATCCCCGTGACACCACCTTCGGCCAGGTCATTGGCAATATTGAAAGTAACCAAACCAAAGGCATAGATACAGCTTCCTAATACAATAAATAACACATCTTTAAAATAAAATCTTTGTTCTTCCATTTAATCACGTCCTTTTACAGTATAAACTGTATCATTCTCTATATAAAACAACAAGTAGAACCTTTCCAGATAGCCAAGTTTTTGATAAGATGTAGGAGGTAGAGTAAGAAAGGTTGGGGTAAAATGTCAGAATCAGAACAACGTAGTTTGCAATCGATGCAAACAGAAGTTGATGATTATATTCAACAGTTTAAAACAGGCTATTTTTCACCATTAGGACAAATGGCTCGTTTGACGGAAGAGGTCGGAGAATTAGCCCGTGAAGTCAATCATTATTATGGTGAAAAACAGAAAAAAGCAGACGAAAAACCAAAGACAGTATCAGAGGAACTTGGAGATGTCTTTTTTGTATTGATTAGCATGGCAAATTCTTTAGAGATTGATTTAACCGAAGTTTTTGAAGAAAATATGGCCAAATTTAACAAGCGGGATCGCTATCGCTTTGAAAGAAAGGATGGGAAAACACATGATTAAAATAATTGTCGCGGGGTTTAAAGGACGGATGGGCAGTACTGCTACACAAATGGTCTTAGAAACCGCAGACTTTGAATTAGTAGGTGTGTATGATCCTCATGAAGCACAAGAAACTGTTTCTTTCAATGATGAAACAGCAATTCCCGTTTTTCAGCGCTTAGAAGAAGTCCTAGCTGTCAAACCAGATGTTTGGATTGATTTTACGGTTCCTGAAGCCGCCTATCCAAATACACGTTTTGCGTTGGAACATGATATGGCGCCAGTTGTTGGGACGACAGGCTTTACGGAGGAACAAATCAACGAATTGACAAACCTATCTCGAGAAAAAGCCATCGGCGGCTTAATTGCGCCAAATTTTGCAATTGGGGCAGTTTTAATGATGCAATTTGCCCAAAAAGCGGCACAGTATTTTCCGGATGTGGAAATCATTGAATTACATCATGATAACAAATTAGATGCACCAAGTGGAACGGCTATAAAAACTGCAGAAATGATTCAAGAAGTTCGGCCAGCAAAAAAACAAGGGAAGCCGCAAGAGGTAGAATCAATACCAGGGGCACGCGGGGCTGATTTCGAGGGTCTGCGAATCCATAGTGTCCGCTTACCTGGTTTAGTGGCACACCAACAAGTCCAATTTGGCAGTGTAGGTGAAGGGCTCACTATTCGGCATGATTCTTATGATCGGCGTTCATTCATGACAGGAGTGGCGTTAGCTTGTCGGCAAGTGGTACAGAGAACAGAACTACTTTACGGATTGGAACAGATGCTATGAAATTGACAACTATTCCAAACGAATTTAAAGAAGCCGCTCCCGTTATTCGTGAAATCAATGCACAGGGCTTTGAAGCGTATTTTGTCGGGGGCAGTGTCCGTGATGCTTTATTAAATAAACCAATCCATGATGTCGATATTGCGACAAGTGCCTATCCAGAAGAAATTAAGCAAATTTTTAAACGAACCGTTGATGTGGGTATCGAACATGGTACAGTCCTTGTATTGATGGAAGACCAACAGTATGAAGTAACAACCTTTCGTACCGAGTCAACTTATCAAGACTTTCGTCGACCAGATGAAGTCACCTTTGTTCGCTCCTTGAAAGAAGATTTAAAACGGCGAGATTTTACGATTAATGCCTTGGCGCTCGACAGCACAGGTGAAATCATTGATTTATTTGATGGTATCGAAGATTTAACTAATCAAACCATTCGTGCAGTCGGTAATCCCCATGAGCGGTTTCATGAAGATGCTCTGCGAATGATGCGGGGCTTACGCTTTGCTAGCCAATTAGATTTTAAAATTGAAGAAAAAACCTTAGCCGCTATCGCTGAATTTCATCCTTTATTGGAAAAAATTTCAGTAGAACGCATTACAATTGAATTTGTAAAAATGCTTTTAGGGGTTAATCGGCAAGGTGGCTTAGCTCCGTTTATTGAAACAGAATGCTATCAATACTGTCCAAAATTACGAGAACAAGGGGCTGGACTTTTTCGTTTAATGGACTTGCCTGCTCGTCAAATTGAAACAGAAGTAGAAGCGTGGACGTTACTTATCCAATCATTGAATTTACCAGAAGCAGAAATCCGCTCCTTCTTAAAGGCTTGGAAACTTTCAAATCAATTAATTCAAAATGTTTCACAATTAGTACGTGGTCTGCGTTTTCGCTTGAGTAACGACTGGCAGCCAATGATGCTTTATGAATTAGGCGAAGAATCAGCAGTCCTTGTTGAAAGGCTTTTATATTATTACCAACAAGAGAGTAAAGTACAAGTAACAAAAGAATTAGTTAAGGCATTACCCATTCATCAAAGACATGAATTGGCCATCACAGGAAAAGACCTTTTAGCCGTCTTAGAAGAAACACCCGGCAAATGGTTAGGGGAACTGATTGCTGAAATCGAGCAACACGTTGTTGAAGGTAGCTTAGAGAATAAACAAGAAGTTCTGCTTTCGTTTGCCAAAAAACAACGTTCAAAAGGAGAGAAAGCATAATGCCAACAGAAATGTTTACAAAAGAATTTTTGGTGAAAGAATCACAAACGGCTAAAATGCTCGGTTCTGGTGACTTAGAAGTTTTAGGAACCCCTGCTTTAGCTGCCATGATTGAACAAACAGCCAAAGAAGCTGTGAAGGACCAATTATCAGTTGGGGAAACAACTGTCGGAACGGTGTTAGAATTGCGCCACTTATATCCATCCGCGGTAGGGGCGACAATCGTTGTTACGATGACCAGCATTGAACAGACTGCACACAAAATACGCTATGAATTTGTTGCTTATGAAGGAGAACGACAAATTGCCAAAGGTTCTCACCAACGTGCAGTAGTTGAGATTGATTCTTTTTTAAAAAGAATAACAAAAGATTAAGAATCTACAGCGAAAGTTTGTGACCGTTTATCAAAAGTATGGTAAACTAATAATGTAAGAAATTATTTTTAAGTAAGGAGATTTGTGCTATGGCTAGAGAAATGACAGGACTTAAATTTTATTTCAGAAATGGTGAAACTTGGACGATTGATCGTCGTTTTATTGGTGATTTATGGATCAAACATATTACAACAAGTTTTGGCCGTATTCATGGTAGTGAATTTGTTGAAATTCATCCATGTGAAGGGTTCAAAATTGAAATTTTCCAAGAAGGAGATCATGTTCAAACCCACGATATTAACTTAGGTGGCTTAGAATTAGGGATGTTCTCTCGTGCTTTAAAATATGAAGATATCGAACGTATGGAAATTCTTTACAAAAATGGCACACCAGATTTAGTTTATTTCCCTTACAAAGATAAAACAGATGAGGGCTTGGATAACATCTATCAATCTACAAAAGTCAGCGAAAAAACTAAAAACTTATACATTGTTATCGACCCAACACAAACAGTTGATGATGTATACGCTGAAGAATTAAAATAATTTTTGCTCCACAGAAATCAGTGAAATGACTGGTTCCTGTGGCTTTTTTCAGTCTTTTGACGAATAAAATAACATTGTTTTTAATGGAATAGTCGAAAAAATAAGCGAATAAGTGTTGACACATGTTTTTTCTAGCGGTATACTGTTAACAATTCTTAATTAAATCAGTTTTGGAGTGATTCTTATGACGACAACGAAGAAAAACCATACACAACTGAATAACTTTTACTTTAGCTATTTTAGATAGGTTTGTATTCATAACATTATGGGTACAGACAACAAACGTTTGTATCTATAATGGCTAGGGAAATTTAAGATGACTTTCAGCCATGTAGATTTAAGAAAATCTATAGTGGCTTTTATATTGCTTTTTTGTAGGGTATTCACTGTAGATTTTTCTTAAAATTTACTGTGAATATCCTTTTTGTTTGGCCAAAAATTAGGATTTCAGAAACTTACTAAAAAAATTTCGTAAAGGAGCACACAGGATGAAAGAAATAACTGGATCTACTCGTTTAGCTGGGCTATTCGCGAAACCCAGCCGACACAGTATTTCACCGTTGATTCATAATACAGCATTTCAAAATTTAGGAGTTGATGCTCGGTATCTGGCGTTTGACGTTGGACAAGAGACACTGCCACAAGCAATTGAAGCGATTCGAACGTTTCACATGTTAGGGGCCAACTTATCAATGCCCAATAAAGTGGCGGCTGTAAGTTATATGGATGAACTAAGTCCTACCGCTCAACTGGTTGGCGCGATTAATACGATTGTCAACAAAGATGGAAAACTTTACGGAGACAGCACGGATGGTACTGGTTTTATGTGGAGTTTGAAAGAGAAAAAGGTTGACGTTTTTCAGAATAAAATGACCATCTTAGGAACAGGTGGTGCAGCCTTATCAATCATTGCCCAAGCTGCTTTAGATGGCGTGAAAGAAATCGCCGTTTACAACAGGAAAAGCGCGGGGTTTAATGAAAGTCAAAAAAAACTGGCAAATTTCACTGAACGAACCAACTGTGTAATTCATTTAAACGATTTAGCGGATACTGAAAAACTAGCAAAAGATGTTGCTGAAAGCGTCTTGTTAGTTAATGCAACGAGTGTGGGTATGCATCCACATGCGCATAGTAGTCCTATAGAAAATTATGCAATGATTCAACCGAAGTTATTTGTGTATGATGCTATTTATAATCCCAGAGAAACACAGTTATTAAAAGAAGCCCGTTTACGTGGCGCAGAAACAAGCAACGGCTTGGACATGCTACTTTATCAAGGCGCTGCTGCTTTTGAACAATGGACAGGACAAAAAATGCCTGTATCAGTCGTAAAACGTAAAATTGAAAATAGATAAAAAGAGCGCCGTTTAAAGGCATGAGGAGAGAATATAATGATCGTAATTATGAAAGAAAATGCAACCGAAAAGCAAATGAAACAAGTCATTGATTTAGTAACAGGTGCAGGCTTAACTACTCAAACAAGTCAAGATAATGGAAAAACAGTGATAGGCTTGATTGGTGATACAGAAAAATTAGTTGAAGCAGAGTTAACAGCATTAGAAGGCGTGGAGAAAAGTGTCCGCATTTCGTTGTCTTACAAACTAACGAGTCGTTTATTTCATCCAGAGAATACAGTGGTTGATGTGAACGGTGTTAAAATCGGTGACGGCAGTATGACCATGATGGCGGGCCCTTGTTCAATCGAAAGCTTAGATCAGATTCGTGAATGTGCGCGAATTGCTAAAGCTGGCGGTGCAACAATTTTACGAGGTGGTGCATTCAAACCTAGAACGTCGCCATACGCTTTCCAAGGACTAGAAGAAGAAGGACTAAAATACATTCGTCAAGCGGCTGATGAATTAGATATGCAAGTCATTACAGAAGTGATGGATGAAGCGAATTTAGAGCTTGTCGCAAAATACAGTGACATCTTACAAATCGGTGCGCGTAACATGCAAAATTTCAAGTTATTACAAGCGGTTGGTAAAACTGGAAAACCTATTGGCTTAAAACGCGGGATTGCCGGTACGATTGATGAATGGCTAAACGCAGCTGAATACATTGCTGCGCAAGGAAATTTCAATGTGATCTTCATTGAACGTGGGATTCGTACGTACGAAACCGCTACGCGCAATACACTTGATTTAAGTGCGGTGCCTTTAATTAAAAAATTAAGTCATTTTCCAATTATTGTTGATCCGAGTCATGGTGTTGGTATCTGGGATTTAGTACCGCCAATGGCCCGAGCAGGTGTTGCTTCAGGTGCGGACGGCTTGATTGTAGAAATTCACCCAGATCCAGCGAATGCGTGGTCAGATGGGCCACAATCCTTGAATGAAAAAACTTACCTACGTATGATGAAAGAAGTTCATATCATCGAAAAAGCAATGAAAGAAATTAATGCTTTAGAAGATTAGTAAAGACAGAGGAGTAGAGGACATGAAATTAACCGTAACGTTACCTACACATTCATATGATTTAACCATCGAAACAGGTGCCTTAGATAAAATTGGCACCTGGGTACGTAGCCTGTGGCAGCCACAACGGGTAGCGATTATTACCGATGAAACGGTGAATAAATTATATGGCGCAGCTGTTGAGAAAGAATTGCAAGCTGCTGGTTTTGAAACATCATTGATTGCTGTAGCGGCAGGTGAACAAAGTAAGAGCCTCGAAACAGCTCAGCTGCTTTATGATTTTTTAGCGGAACAGCAATTGACTCGAAGTGATGGTCTAATTGCTCTAGGTGGAGGCGTTGTGGGAGATCTAGCTGGATTTGTCGCTTCAACCTATATGCGCGGTATTCACTTTTTGCAAGTACCAACAACCTTACTGGCACAAGTAGATAGTAGCATTGGAGGTAAAACAGCGGTTAATACTAAAAAAGCCAAAAATCTTGTCGGTACTTTTGCCCAACCAGATGGGGTTTTAATTGATCCTAATACACTTAAAACATTAGAACCTAGACGTGTGCGTGAAGGAATTGCAGAAATTGTAAAATCAGCAGCTATCGCTGATGTTGAATTGTGGCACCGTTTATCCTCTTTGGAAAATGAACAAGATTTAGTGGTACATGCAGAAGAAATTATCACGGCCTGTTGCAAGATTAAACGTGATGTCGTCGAAGAAGATGAATTAGATTTGGGCTTACGTTTGATTCTGAATTTTGGGCATACGATCGGCCACGCATTAGAAAATACAGCTGGTTACGGGGTGATTGCTCACGGTGAAGGCGTTTCTTTAGGAATGATTCAAATAACTCAAGTCGCAGAACAACGAGGGCTTTCCCCACTTGGGACTACCCAAGAGTTGGTCACCATGCTAGAAAAGTTCCATTTACCAGTAACGACAGATTGTTGGCCAGAAGAACGTCTCTATCAAGCAATTACACATGATAAAAAAACACGTGGGGGACAGATTAAAATCATTGTCTTAGAAAAAATTGGTCAAGCGAAAATTGTCTCTTTACCAACGGAAGAAATTCGAGCATTTTTGAACAGAGAAGGAGGAATTTAAGATGCGCTTTATTACAGCAGGCGAATCACATGGACCTGAATTAACTGCTATTATTGAAGGCTTACCAGCCGGTCTGCCTTTAAGTAGCGAAGAGATTAACCGAGAATTAGCAAGACGTCAAGGCGGTTACGGTCGTGGGGGACGGATGAAAATTGAAAAAGACCAAGTACGTATTACTTCGGGCATTCGGCATGGTAAAACACTTGGCTCACCAGTAACGTTGATTGTCGAAAACAAAGACTGGAAAAATTGGACCTCCGTGATGTCAGTAGAGCCAGTTCCTGAAAAACAAAAGAAAATCCGCCGCGTCAGCAAACCACGTCCAGGACATGCTGATTTAGTCGGTGGCATAAAGTATCAACATGATGATTTACGGAATGTTTTAGAACGGTCTTCGGCACGAGAAACAACGATGCGTGTGGCGATTGGTGCGGTTGCTAAAAAACTCTTAGCTGAACTGGATATCCAAGTCGCTGGGCATGTCGCGGTATTAGGCGGGATTGAAGCTACGATTCCTGAAAATTTAACGATCCGTGAAATTCAAGAACGGTCTGAACAATCTGCCGTTCGCGTATTAGATCCTTCCGTAGAAGAAAAAATGAAAGAACTAATTGACCAAACCAAGAAAAATGGCGATACAATTGGTGGGGTAGTAGAAGTACTTGTGGGTGGCGTTCCAGCTGGCTTAGGTAGCTATGTTCAATGGGATCGTAAACTAGATGCCAAAATTGCGCAAGCCGTTGTAAGCATCAATGCTTTTAAAGGTGCTGAGTTTGGCATTGGATTTGAAATGGCGCAACGCCCTGGTAGTCAAGTGATGGACGAGATTGTTTGGGACGAAAGTACAGGTTATACCAGAACTTCCAACAATTTAGGCGGTTTTGAAGGAGGAATGACCAACGGAATGCCAATCATCGTTCGTGGTGTCATGAAACCTATTCCAACCCTTTATAAACCATTACAAAGCGTGAATATTGATACAAAAGAGCCTTATAAGGCTAGCGTTGAGCGCTCTGATAGCACGGCGGTACCGGCCGCTAGCGTTGTTTGTGAAGCCGTTGTTGCAACGGAAGTAGCGAAGGCTATGCTCGAAAAATTTGATAGTGACTCATTTGAACAAATGAAAGAAGCAGTGAAACGTTATCGTCTATATACTCAAAACTTTTAATGGAAGAAAGTCGCAAGTATATGGAGGGAAAAAATGAAGAAACGTATTTTAATCGTAGGATTAGGGCTAATCGGGAGTTCACTGGCTTTGTGTATCAAAAAAGGGCATCCAAACAGTGAGATTATCGGTTTCGATAATCAAGCGGAGTCAACTGAATTTGCTAAGAAAACGGGTCTAATTGATGAGATAGCTGAATCTTTAACAAGTGGGGCAAGACGAGCAGAGATTATTTTTCTTTGTTCCCCAGTTAAAGCAACTTTAGTACAACTAGAAGAATTAAACCAATTATCACTAGAAACTGCTCTGATCACAGATGTGGGTAGTACCAAGGTGGAAATTAATCAGTTAGCAACAAAGCTTAACATGAAAAATTTTATTGGTGGTCATCCAATGGCTGGTTCACATAAATCTGGCGTAACAGCCGCTGATGAACGTTTGTTTGAAAATGCCTACTATATTTTTACCGATGACCATGGCGAAAAAAACAAACAGATTCAGGAGTTACAAACGTTACTAAAAGGAACGCATGCGAAGTTTATTACGATGCCTGCACAGGAACATGATGAAATTACTGGTGCTCTAAGTCACTTGCCACATATTGTTGCCGCAGCTTTAGTGAACGAAAGTCAGCAACTGAATACCACTTACCCTAGAGCACAGCAGCTAGCGGCTGGAGGATTTAGAGATATTACTCGAATTGCTTCCTCTGATGCAACGATGTGGACGGATATTTTATTAAGCAATCGCTTAGTATTATTGGACTTACTAGAAAATTGGCAAAAAGAGATGACTACTGTTTGCCAATGGTTAACAGAAAAAAATGCCCCAGCTATTCGTAATTTTTTTGATAAGGCCAAAGAAACACGTGCTCAGTTGCCCATTCATAAAGAAGGCGCAATCCCAGCTTTCTATGATCTGTTTGTTGATGTACCAGATCAACCAGGAATCATTGCTGAAATTACGCAAATTTTAGGCGAAGCGGACCTTTCTCTTACAAATATTAAAATTTTAGAAACGAGAGAAGAAATCTATGGGATTCTTCAATTGTCTTTTAAAAATCAATCAGACTGCCAAGCTGCAAAACAAATTTTATCTAAAAAAACGAACTATACGTGTTACGAAAAATAAGAGGTGATGAGGGTGCAACTACGTACAAATGTGAAACATTTACAAGGGACTCTGATGGTTCCTAGCGACAAATCGATTTCCCATAGAAGTATTATGTTTGGAGCGATTTCTTCTGGAAAAACGACGATTACAAATTTTCTAAGAGGCGAAGATTGTTTAAGTACCTTAGCGGCATTTCGTTCTTTAGGTGTGAACATTGAAGATGACGGGACGACAATCACCGTTGAGGGGCAAGGATTTGCAGGCTTAAAAAAGGCGAAGAATACAATTGATGTTGGAAATTCAGGGACAACAATTCGTCTAATGCTAGGCATTTTAGCTGGCTGTCCCTTTGAAACGCGCCTAGCTGGTGATGCGTCTATTGCTAAACGACCGATGAATCGTGTGATGCTTCCTTTAAACCAAATGGGAGCGGAATGTCAAGGGGTTCAACAAACGGAGTTTCCGCCAATTTCTATTCGCGGGACTCAAAATTTGCAACCGATTGACTACACAATGCCTGTTGCGAGTGCTCAAGTGAAATCGGCTATTTTATTCGCCGCTTTGCAAGCCGAGGGCACTTCTGTAGTGGTTGAGAAAGAAAAGACACGTGATCATACAGAAGAGATGATTCGACAATTTGGTGGAACACTTGAAGTAGACGATAAAAAAATTATGTTAACTGGACCGCAACAATTAACAGGTCAAAATGTGGTAGTTCCTGGTGATATCTCTTCTGCAGCTTTCTTTTTAGTTGCGGGTTTAGTAGTCCCAGATAGCGAGATACTTCTGAAAAATGTTGGCTTAAATCAAACGCGGACAGGTATTTTAGATGTGATTAAAAACATGGGTGGTTCCGTCACTATTTTAAATGAAGATGAGGCCAATCACTCTGGCGATTTACTTGTAAAAACGAGTCAATTGACAGCTACAGAGATTGGTGGCGCTATTATCCCACGTTTAATTGATGAGTTACCGATTATTGCTTTGTTAGCTACTCAGGCTACTGGCACGACAATCATTCGAGATGCAGAAGAATTGAAAGTCAAAGAAACCAATCGGATTGATGCAGTAGCGAAAGAATTAACAATTTTAGGCGCCGACATCACGCCTACTGATGATGGCTTAATTATACATGGACCAACTTCTTTACATGGTGGAAGAGTTACCAGTTATGGGGATCATCGTATCGGGATGATGTTACAAATTGCTGCATTACTTGTAAAAGAAGGCACTGTTGAATTAGATAAGGCTGAAGCAGTTTCAGTTTCTTATCCAGCATTTTTTGACGACTTAGAACGTTTAAGTTGTTAACGAAGGAGGATAACGAACCATGGAAAGCATTGTTTTAATTGGTTTCATGGGCGCGGGTAAAACAACTATCGGCCAAAGTTTGGCCAATAAACTAAAGATGCCTCATCTTGATTTAGATACAGCGTTAATTGAAAAAATAGGACGCTCAATTCCTGACTATTTCGAAAAATATGGTGAAGCAGCTTTCCGAGAACAGGAAACCCAACTTTTAAAGGAGCTGTCAAAAAATACAGCCGTCCTTTCAACTGGGGGCGGGATTGTTGTCGGACCAGAAAATCGTAGCTTATTAAAATCTTTTCAGCAAGTGATTTATCTACATGCGACACCAGAAGAGCTGTTAAAAAGAATCAGAGAAGATACTGAAAACCAACGACCCTTAGCTATAGAACGTTCTTCAAAAGAAATCATTACTTTATTTGAGTCTCGTAAAAATTTTTATGAAGAATGTGCGAAGATGACAATTGATACGACCAATCGCTCGCCAGAAGAAATTATCAATGAAATTCTGCAACAATTAAAGGAGTAGAGAAACGATGAAAGTTGGTTATTTAGGTCCGATTGGTTCCTTTACGTACAGTGCAACGTTGGCTGCTTTTCCTGATGCTACATTGATACCGTACGCATCGATTCCAGCTTGCTTGAAAGCAATTGAACAGCAAGAAGTGGCATGTAGCATTATCCCATTAGAAAACACGATTGAAGGAACCGTTAATGCATCGATAGATTATTTGTATCATCAAGCGCAGTTACCTGTCCAAGCAGAGTTGGTTTTACCGATTCAACAACAATTAATGGTGGCAAAAGAGAATCAAGCGATCTGGCAACAAAGTCAGAAAATTTTATCACATCCGCAAGCATTAGCTCAATCGCAGATGTTTCTAGAGAAAAACTTTCCAGAAGCGATTTTAGAAGCAACGCCTTCAACAGCTTACGCCGCCAAATACATTGCAGAACATCCAGAATTACCTTTTGCAGCTATTGCACCAAAACTTTCTGCGAAAATGTATGATTTGACCATTGTTGAAAAAAATATACAAGATTTATCGGTAAATCAAACCCGATTTTGGGTTCTTGGTTCTGAAAATTTAGCGATTTCTTTCCCGCTATCTGAGAAAAAAATAACGCTGGCGATTACGATGCCAAGTAATGTTCCTGGCTCTTTACACAAAGCATTAAGCGTGTTTAGTTGGCGAGGGATTAATCTTAGCAAAATAGAATCGCGGCCGTTGAAAACAAAGCTCGGAGAGTACTTCTTTTTAATGGACTTAGTGAATGATCAACCAGAAAAACTAATTGAAGCAGCTTTAACAGAACTGGAACTGATTGGCGCAGAAATAAAAATTTTAGGGGATTACCCGATCTATGTTTTGTCCACACTTTAAAGAGTTAAAAATGAAAATGAAGCTTACTTATTAGATAAAGTGAGTTTCATTTTTTATTAAATTACATATTTGTAATAGGAATTTCCTGCGAAATGAGGTATCCTAAGAAAGGTGATAAAACACAGAGGTAAAGGAGTGACACGATGAGTCGTGTAGATCGTTATAAACATATTCATGAAAAATCGAGACCAGCAGAGCATAAAAAGACCTTTAATCCCCGAAAATCAATGGGTGAACATAGAGAAGAAGAACCAGAAGAACTAGCTGAAAGCCTTCAAGAGCCAGTTTACGAAGACAGCTATACTGAGGACAGTCGCAGAAGTGAGAGGCGACACCAAACAGATTCAGGTGGTGGCAACGGTTCTGACCAACCACCCCGCGGAAAAAAAGACAAGAAACCAAAAAAGAAACGTAAAAAATCAAAAACAAAACGCTTTTTCAAATGGCTAGTGATCCTATTGATTCTGTTATTTGCCTATAGTACAGTCATGTTTTTAAAAGGAAAATCTGCAGCAGAACATGATGACTCGTTGCCTCAAGAAAAAGTAGAAACATTTAATGGTGTCAAAAGTAGCAATGGGGCTAAGAATATTTTAATTCTTGGCAGCGATACACGTGGGGAAGATGCTGGACGAGCCGACACAATAATGGTTCTCCAACTAAATGGACCATCAAAAAAACCGAAATTAATTTCATTTATGCGTGATACATTCGTGGACATTCCTGGTGTCGGGCCGAATAAAATTAATGCCGCATACGCTTATGGCGGTGCTGAATTGGTTCGTGAAACGTTAAAACAAAACTTTAATTTAGATACGAAATATTATGCTAAGGTAGATTTCCAATCATTTGAAAAAATTGTTGACTCTATGTTTCCAAAAGGTGTCAAAATCGATGCAGAAAAATCACTGAATTTAGATGGCGTTGATATTGAAAAAGGGCAACAGGTCATGGATGGACATGTCTTACTTCAATACGCTCGCTTTAGGATGGATGAAGAAGGCGACTTTGGTCGGGTTCGTCGCCAACAACAAGTTATGTCAGCTGTAATGAGCCAAATGAAAAATCCAATGACTTTATTAAGAACCCCAGAATCACTTGGGAAATTAGTCGGCTATATGTCGACAGATGTGCCTGTCAGTTTCATGCTAACGAACGGACCATCATTGCTGATTAAAGGAAAAGCAGGGGTTGAGTCATTATCGGTTCCGGTACCAGATTCTTGGAATTTTGGTGAATCCTCTTATGCAGGCAGTATTTTAGAAGTAGATGAACAAAAAAATGCTGACGCCATCGAAAAATTCCTGAACGAATAAGGAAAGCATTTTAAAATATCCTTTTTTATGCTATATTAGAAACAACGTGGAAAATTAGTGAAACGAGGTTACAAAATGAAAATTGCTATTGTGACAGATAGTACAGCTTATTTACCCGAGCGCATTAAAGATCATCCGAATCTTTTTGTAATTCCCATCCCAGTCATTTTAGATGGAAAAATATACAACGAAGGCATTGACATTGAAGCAGATGAATATTATGCATTGCTAAATAATAGTAAAGAATTTCCGACGACTTCACAACCTGCTTTAGGAGAAGTGTTAGAGCTTTACAAATCAATCGCTGAACAAGGGTACGACACCATCATCAGCATTCATCTTTCTTCAGGAATCTCTGGTTTTGTTCATACATTGCACGGACTTACTGATGAAATCCCAGGCGTTGCTTTGTATCCATATGACTCAAAAATTACAAGTATGCCAATGGGACACATGGTAGAAGCTGCTTTAGATTTAACAGAAGAAAAAGCCAGCTTAGAAGAAATTTTTGCCAAATTAGATTTAATTCGTGACAATACGTATGCATATCTAATTGTAGAAGATCTGAACAACTTAGTTCGTGGCGGTCGCTTAACGAATGGCGCAGCCTTGATCGCTGGGCTATTGAAGATTAAACCTATCTTGACTTTTGAAGATGGAAAAATTGTATTATTTGAAAAAATCCGTTCAACAAAGAAAGCTTTTGCTCGTGCAGAAAAGATTATTGGTGAACGAAACGCAGGGATTGAAGCACCAGTTAAACTGTATGTGATTCATGCCAATAACCGCATCGTTGCTGAAAAAGAACAAGCAAAATTACAAAAGCTATACCCAAATGCAGAAATTGAAATCGGTCATTTTGGTCCAGTTATTGGGACCCACCTAGGGGAAAAAGCAATTGGTTTAGCGATTTCAGCTCAATAATAAAAGATGAGACAAAAGTAAACTACTTCTGTCTCATCTTTTATTCTATTATTTTATCGTTTGCTGCTGTTACTCAGCCGAATACTTTTTGTTTATAAGAAAATGTAAAATTACTCCTTTTTATTAGAAAATATCTTGCAAATTAAGCAATTCCTTACAAAGTAATGTATACTAAGGAAGAGGAGGCGGTTAAATGAAAAGAAATATAGCCTTGTTGCAAAGCGAAAAAATGAAAAAAGTTCAAGCTTTAGCAAACTACTACCAAGAATCAATTGACTTACCGCCTGGAAAAAACCGTGAGGCGGTTATCAAAAAGATTAACGAATCAAAAAAAGAAATTAAAGAAATAAATGATATATTAACAGATATTCAAAAGAAAAAGAAATAAAGGAGTCGTTTGTGATTATCGATGGATTTACGTTATTGCTATTTTTATTTGTCGTCGTTATGTATGGTTACTTTTACTTCGTACGTAAAAGTATTGTAATTCCGGCTGCAAAACATCCTACAACAAAATATTTAGTTGCTTTTTTTAGTTTAATGATTCTGGCCAATGTATTTTTGGCAGGAGATAAAATTGAAATGATTCGAAGTGTGTTATATATTTTGATTATCTTCAGTTTTCTTTACGATGCAAGAGGTTTTGCGGAGGACTGTATTATTACGCATCCTTTTGACAATCGGGGCACGGCCTTTAAAGATATCGAAAAGATTGTCCTTGTTCAAAAGTCGAACGGTATTCGTTTAGGGTATTTAAAAAAAGGCAGAAGAGGGGTGGTTTTACGCTTTTCTGCGCCACTAGAAGAAATGGTTCTTTTTCTTTCAACACGGATGAATGAAGAGGCAGAAATTGATATTATTGTTAATGAAGATTAACCATGTTCAGCTCCTAGAAATCAGCTTTTCCCGCGTTAAGTTTTGTCTGAATTTCTTTTAAAAAAAAGAAAGCAATTTTGCTTGTACTTTTGGTAAAATTTGTTATAATTAGTCAGATTAAATTTTGGAAGGAAGTTGTTTCGGTGAGTGAAGAATTTGAAAAGTGTGTCGCTGACTTGAAAAAGAAATATCAAGCAATCCCTGAAGAAAAACGACAACACTTTGCAGAACGTATGCAAAAGAAAAATTTCTTACGCTACAAAAAAATTGAATTAATTAAAGGAGAACTTCTTCGTTTAGAAGCACGACGCGCTCAATTGGAACTTTGCGAACGCAGTTCTGAGTTAGAAGAAGTCGAAAAGAAAATTATTCTTAAAAAGAAAAAATTACTTAAATGTTTTGATCGGTAAGTCAATAAAAATTTAATATAGAAGGGAATGATAGGATGGAATTTACCTTTCTAATCATTGTTTTTGCACTGTCTATTACCTTCTCAAACATATTCAACCGGATTGTTCCCGTCATTCCGCTGCCAATTGTGCAAATTATTGTAGGCGTTCTAATTGGTTTAACTAAAATGGGGCAGGAAATTGAATTTGAGCCTGAAGTGTTTTTAGTAATGATTATTGCACCGCTTTTATTTAGAGAAGGGGAGCTAATCAATCTGAAAGCAATGATGAAAAATTTCGGGATGATTCTTTTCTTGGCCTTTTTTGGTGTGTTAATTACCTTAGTCGGAGTCGGCTGGACCCTGCATATGATTTTGCCTACTTTACCATTAGCCGCTTGCTTCGCTTTTGGAGCGGCTCTAGGGCCAACGGATGCGGTGGCGGTAGGTTCGTTATCAGGTCGAATTGACATTCCTGAACGTTCGATGAACATTTTATCTGGTGAAGGACTCATTAATGATGCATCAGGCGTTACAGCCTTTCAATTTGCATTAGCGGCTTTATTAACGGGGTCATTTTCGCCGGTGGAAGCGGCAGGGACCTTGGTTATTTCCAGCATTGGTGGAGCGGTAGTCGGAATCGTGTTAGTTCTATTAAAACAGCAAATTGTTCATTTGCTTGAAACCGCAGTGGCAAAAGATGTTACAGGCTACTTGTTGATTGAATTACTCTTGCCATTTATTGCTTATTTAATTTCAGAGTTGATTGGCGTTTCTGGAATTATTGCTGCTGTGATTGCTGGAATTATGCAAGCATCTAGTTTGAAAAAAGTTTCGCTTTTTGAAGCAGAGCTGTCAAATGTTGGCGAAAGTATTTGGAGTATGATTGAGTTCACTTTAAATGCCTTAGTTTTCTTATTCTTAGGAATTGAACTTTCTCAAGTGTTTTCGCCAATTTGGATTGACCAACAATATTCAAACTGGTTCCTACTAATGGTTGTTCTAATTATTAGCGCCGTTGTCTTTTTGATTCGTTTCTTAGCCATTTTCAGTGTTTACACGCTTCAACATGGCCTTAAGAAAGTTAAAAACGCAATGAATGAAATGCTGATTTTAACTTTTGGCGGTGTTAAAGGAACAGTGAGTTTAGCCACCATCTTTATTTTGCCAACAGCGATTAACGGCGAGCATTTTA
Organism: Enterococcus sp. DIV0358; assembly: GCF_051713465.1. Lineage (NCBI taxonomy): Bacteria > Bacillati > Bacillota > Bacilli > Lactobacillales > Enterococcaceae > Enterococcus > Enterococcus sp. DIV0358. The sequence goes on from NZ_JBIOPX010000001.1 coordinate 1,416,707, forward strand.
AAGAACGACCGTTATTACTATTCATTACGGCTTGTGTTATTTTGGTGACTCTGATTGGTGGGATTCTAGTTTTACCATTTTTAACTGATTCAGAGACGGAAGTGGAAAATGAAGAGTCAGTCGAAATTGATTTATTACGTGATGTCATTGATGTCTTAAAACAGCAAAATGAAGAAAATCCTCGTGGTGAAATGAATGCGGTCATTGAAAATTATCAAGATCGTTTAAAAGAATTGTATACCGAGCAGCTAAGTGCAGAACGAAAACAAGAAGTGCAAGAGTTGCGGACGTTAATTGTGTCCATTGAACGAGACGGCTTAGAAGAAAGTCTGAAACAAGGAGAAATTAGTGTCAGAAGTTATCGTATGTATCAACGCTTGATTACACGGATGCAACGGTCGATTGCCAAACAATTATTATCGATTGTAGGCTTTTGGTTATTATTTGCTCGACAAATCATTTCGATTCTTTTACATCCTAAGCTATTTTTCAATCGTGGTGAAGCTTCTGAAGAAGAAAAAGAATTACGAAATGAAGAACTAGAAAATATTCGCCAAGTTTTTCTAAGAAATTCTCAAGTTATTCTGAAGAGTTTAGATAATTTGCGCGGTGTCTATGATGATGATTTAATTGATTTCTTCATTGACGGACGCTTGGATTTAGCCCATAAGTTTGAAAAAGGCGAATTTATTGATTCATATATTGTTCATACGGAGACAGACTATGTCAAAGACCTATTATTAGGCTTCCAAGAAGAACGACGGATGATTGATCATTACGAACAATCTGAACGCATTTCAATTATCGAAGCGAACGAGTTACGAAAAAATGTCAATTTATTAGAGAGTTATTCGATTAGCGGCGAAGTGAATAACGTTCCGCTGAAACGATTTGTTAAAAATTTTAATAAAGAATAAGTAATAGTGTATGAGATGAAACCAAGACGATTTTTATCTCATGCACTTTTTTTATAATCCAATTTTTGATACAATAAGCAAGACCAAAATAGAAGGAGTTGGTAGTGTCGGTGAAAGAATTAAAAGTAACAGATTTAACCAAAACATATGGGGAAAAAACACTATTTGATCATCTTTCTTTTTTGATTCATGAAAAAGATCGCATTGGTTTAATTGGGATTAACGGCACAGGGAAAACCAGTTTATTAAATATTATTGCTGGCGTAGATAGCGGTGATGGTGATCTTGCTGCGATTCAGCAGCCAAGTGATTATCAAATTGGGTACCTTTCCCAGAATCAAACATTTGATGAGAATATTACGATTGCAGAAGCCGTGTTTCAGGGAGACAGCCCGATCATAAAAGCGGTCAAAAATTATGAATTAGCGTTAGCTGCTTTAAGTGAGAATGGTTTAGACGAAGGGGTTCAAAGACGTTACACGCAAGCAGAAGAAGCCATGAATAAACAAGATGCTTGGACAGCAGATACCAATGCAAAAATTATTTTACAAAAATTAGGCATTCCCACATTGGAAAAGAAAATAGGTGAGCTTTCTGGTGGGCAGTTAAAACGAGTAAGCTTAGCGCAAGTCTTAATTGAAGCGCCTGATTTACTGTTATTGGATGAACCAACGAACCATCTGGATTATGAAACGATTGAATGGCTGGAAAACTTTTTAAATAACTATCGTGGTGCGGTTTTAATGGTGACCCATGACCGTTACTTTTTAGATCGAGTAACCAATCGGATTTTCGAACTTTCTTTTGGAAAACTGTATGAATACAAAGGAAACTATGAAACGTATGTGATGGAAAAAGCCGAACGTGAACGTGTCGCTGTAGAACAAGAAGAAAAAAGAAAACGCCTCTTCAAACAAGAACTAGCGTGGATGCGAGCAGGCGTTCAAGCACGAGGAACGAAACAGCAAGCAAGAATTGATCGGTTTCAGGATTTAAAAGAAAACTTGCATCAGGTACAAACCAATGGCACCTTAGAAGCAGACTTTGCCACGCAGCGTTTAGGGAAAAAAGTTCTGGAAATCAAGGAAGGAAATTATGCCATTGATCATAAACAGCTTTTGAAAGACTTTAATTTACTCATTCAAGCAAACGATCGAATTGGCATTACTGGTAAAAACGGTGCAGGCAAATCCACATTATTAAATATTTTAGCTGGCCGCATTCCTTTAGAGAGTGGCCTATATAGTATCGGTGAAACCGTCCGAATTGGCTATTATACCCAGCAAAACGAAGAAATGGATCCTAATCAACGGATGATTGCTTATTTGCAAGAAGCAGCAGAAGAAGTGAAACGCAGTGATGGAAGCAGCGTTGGGGTCGCTGAAATGTTAGAGCGCTTTTTATTTCCTCGTTTTATGCATGGCACACTGATTGGCAAACTGTCTGGTGGAGAAAAACGCCGGTTATATCTCTTAAAATTATTAATTAGTCAGCCTAACGTGTTATTATTGGATGAGCCAACCAACGATTTAGACATTGATACGTTGACCATTTTAGAAGATTATATTCAAACGTTCAAAGGAGCGGTAATTGCGGTTTCTCATGACCGTTATTTCTTGGATAAAACAATGGATAAATTGTTAGTTTTTCAAGGAAATGGTCAGATCCTATCATTTTATGGCACGATGAGTGAATATTTGGCGAACCAAAAAGAACAAGAAAAGGTCAAAGAAAAGCCACTCAATAAACCAGTAAAAGAAGCATCGACAGAAAAGAAAGAAAAAACAAAGCTGACTTATATGGAACAAAAAGAGTGGGCAACAATTGAAGAAGATATCACACAATTAGAAACGAAATTAGAAACATTAACTGAAGAAATGAATCATCAGGGTGATGATTTTGTTCGTTTACAAGAATTGCAAGAAGCAGTAACAGCAACGGAACAATTGTTAGAAGAAAAAATGAATCGTTGGGAATACTTGAGTGAATACGCGGATTAAGAGACGGAGGGAATAAGATGGAAGAAGCATACTTAGCGCTAGGAAAAAAGATTTTAGAAGAAGGTCATTTTAAAGAAGACCGTACAGGAACTGGGACGTATAGTTTATTTGGTTATCAAATGCGTTTTGATTTGGCCAAAGGATTTCCATTACTAACAACCAAACGAGTACCGTTTGGCTTGATTAAAAGTGAGTTATTGTGGTTTTTAAAAGGCGACACGAATATTCGTTATTTGTTAGAGCGAAATAATCATATTTGGGATGAATGGGCGTTCGAACGTTACGTAAAAAGCGCAGATTATCAAGGACCAGACATGACGGATTTTGGGCATCGTGTCTTACAAGATCCAGCATTTGCAGAACAATACAAAGAAGAACATCAAAAATTCTGTGACGCCATTTTAAATGATGCAGAGTTTGCAGAAAAATATGGTGAATTAGGGAATATTTATGGTGCGCAATGGCGTCACTGGGAAACCAAAGATGGTAGCTTTATTGATCAATTAGCTAATGTGATTGAAATGATTAAAACCAATCCTGATTCTCGCCGTTTAATTGTTTCCGCTTGGAATCCAGAAGATGTGCCTTCAATGGCGTTGCCGCCTTGTCACACTATGTTTCAATTTTATGTAAATGAAGGAAAATTAAGCTGTCAACTTTATCAGCGCAGTGCCGATGTTTTTTTAGGTGTTCCTTTTAACATTGCAAGCTATGCTTTATTGACACATCTGATTGCGCATGAAACAGGTTTAGAAGTGGGGGAGTTTGTACACACGCTAGGAGATGCCCACTTATATCAAAATCATGTGGAACAAATGCAAGAACAATTATCACGAGAAGTTCGTTCTTTCCCAACGCTCGTTTTGAATCCAGACAAGGCTTCTGTTTTTGATTTTGATATGGAAGATATTAAAGTAGAAGGCTATGACCCACATCCAACGATTAAAGCGCCGATTGCCGTATAAAAAGGAGAGAGAAGCTATGTTAGCAGCCATTTGGGCCCAAGATGAACAAGGAGTGATTGGTAAAGAAGGCAAATTGCCTTGGCATTTACCCAACGACTTGAAATTTTTCAAGGAAAAAACAATTCATAATACATTGGTCTTAGGACGTGCAACTTTCGAAGGCATGGGATGTCGTCCGTTACCAAATCGAACAACGATTGTTCTTACCAGTAATCTGGATTACCAAGCTGAAGGCGTTTTGGTTATGCATTCCGTAGAGGAGATTCTTGCGTATGCTGACAACTATGAAGGCGTGACCGTTATTGGTGGAGGTTCTGTCGTTTTTAAAGAACTGATTCCCGCATGCGATGTCTTATATCGGACGATGATTCATGAAACATTTGAAGGCGACACCTTCTTTCCAGAAATTGACTGGTCTGTTTGGGAAAAAGTTGCCACTGTTCCCGGCGTCGTGGACGAGAAAAATCTCTATGCACATGACTATGAAACGTATCATCGAAACGATAAATAATAAAATGAAGGGAGGCATGAGCAATGCCGACATTGAAAGAAAAAATTATTCAAGAGAGTCAACGTTTAGGCATCGATAAAATCGGCTTTACTCATGCTGAACCATTTATTGAATTAGAAGATTCTCTGCATGAACAACGAGAGCGAGGATATAACTCGGGATTTGAACATCAAAATGTGGAAGAACGAATTTACCCAGAAAAAACGTTTGAGCATCCTAAAAGTATTATCTCCATTGCTTTAGCTTATCCCACCAAAGCTCAGGAAAAAATGCCTAGAGATGAAAAGCGTGGACAATTTGCGCGAGCCTCTTGGGGAATTGATTATCATCACATTTTGCAGGATCGGTTGCAAAAATTAATTGCTTTTATTGAAGAGCAAGCTGCCACTGAAGCAGAAAAAGAACACTGGCGCTTTCGGCCACAAGTAGATACTGGCGAATATGTTGACACCGCTGTTGCTCAGCGGGCGGGTTTAGGATTCATTGGTAAAAATGGTCTACTGATTACCGAAGAATTTGGTTCCTTTGTATATTTAGGTGAGGTGACCACCAACATTCAATTTGAACCAGATGAACCTGTTCCAAATGGTTGCGGTGATTGTACTCGTTGTATCACAGGGTGTCCTACAGGGGCTTTGTTAGGGGACGGTCGAATGAATGCTCAAAAATGTTTGTCTTATCAAACGCAAACAAAAGGCATGATGCCTGAAGAGTATCGGAAAAAAATGCGTAACGTCATTTATGGTTGCGACATTTGTCAGCTGGTTTGCCCTTATAATAAAGGAAAAGATTTTCATTTTCATGAAGAGATGGAACCAAAGATTGAAGAAGTTTATCCCAAATTGGCACCGTTATTAACTATTTCCAATAAAGAATTTAAACAGCAATTCGGACACTTAGCAGGCTCTTGGCGTGGTAAAAAACCATTGCAACGGAATGCTTTAATTGCGTTAGCGAATTTGGGCGGCCGTGAAGCTATCCCACAAATTATTCTCTGTTTAAATGATCAGCGTCCTGTCATTCGCGGAACAGCTGCTTGGTCGTTAGGTCAGCTCGCAAAAAGAGAACCCGAGCAAAGTTTAGAAGCTTTAAATTATCTACTTTCTGTAGAAACTGAAGAAGAGGTTATCGAGGAAGCCCAAAAGGCTATTCACTTGTTAACAAGCAAAAAAGGAAGCCGCTCAACAGAGTGACTTCCTTTTTTTATTAAATATGATTGCGATATAAACCAACAACTTTACCTAAAATTGTAACGTTATCTAAAAGAATAGGCGCTAATGCATCATTTTCAGGCTGCAAGCGGATATGATCTACTTCTCGGAAGAATCGTTTACAGGTTGCTTCATCTTCATCGGTCATTGCGATTACGATGTCGCCATTATTGGCATTCGATTGCTTACGAACAATCACTTGGTCGCCATCTAGAATACCTGCGTTAATCATACTTTCTCCTCGAATCGTCAACATAAATAAAGCATTTTCTTCTGTACGTAAATCAGGAGGTAACGGGAAGAAATCTGATGCTTCTTCCACCGCTAAAATTGGTTCACCAGCAGTTACGACACCTAACATCGGAATAGTTGTCGGTTGAATCCCGATCTTTTCCAAGCCTTCTGGTGTTAATTCGATTGCTCGCGGTTTTGTTGGGTCACGTAAGATTAGACCCTTTTTTTCAAGACGAGCTAAATGTCCGTGAACGGTAGAAGTTGAGGATAAATCAACAGCCTTCCCAATTTCGCGAACGGTTGGCGGATAACCCTTTAATTCGACTTGTTCGTATATATATTTAAGTACTTCTAATTGTCTTGTTTCTGTACGTTTCGCCAAAACCCGCACCTTCTTTCAATTGATAAAATTAGTGTACCATAAAATGCGAACGAAATCAAACAAGCGTTCGTGTTTTATAAATATCAGAATATAGTTGTTTTTTTAAGGCAGTTCTTATAATATAGACAGTGAGAGTAAGGAGGGATTTTGATGTTATCGAAAGAAAAAATTGCCCGTATAAATGAATTAGCGAATAAAGCAAAAGTGGAAGAACTTAGTGCGAAAGAAAAAGTCGAACAACAAGAATTACGTAAAGAGTATTTAGAAGCATTTCGTGGAGGGATGCGTCACCATATTGAAGGAATGAAGGTCGTGAATCAAGAAGGGACCGATGTGACTCCTGAAAAACTAAAACAAATTCAACGTGAAAAAGGACTTCACAACAGAAAGTAATTGCTTTCATTGTCGAAATAAGCTACACTATGAATAAAGGTAAAAAAAACCTAAATTAGGAGATGATTTTTTTGTTTGACAAGACAGATCAATTGGGCGTTAATACAATCCGGACATTAAGTATTGAAGCCGTACAAAAAGCGAACTCAGGACATCCTGGTTTACCAATGGGTGCTGCCCCAATGGCGTATGCACTTTGGACAAAACATTTAAAGGTGAACCCAACAACTTCTAGAAACTGGGTTGATCGTGATCGTTTTGTACTTTCAGCAGGCCACGGCTCTGCAATGTTGTACAGCTTATTACATCTATCAGGATACAACGTAACAATTGACGATTTGAAAAATTTCCGTCAATGGGATAGTAAAACACCAGGGCATCCAGAAGTGCACCACACAGATGGTGTTGAAGCAACAACAGGACCTCTAGGACAAGGGATTGCTATGGCTGTTGGTATGGCAATGGCTGAAGCGCATTTAGCTGCAACTTATAATCGTGATAGTTTCCCTATTATGGATCATTATACGTACGCAATTTGTGGTGACGGCGATTTAATGGAAGGTGTTTCTCAAGAAGCAAGTTCAATGGCTGGTCATATGAAATTAGGTAAATTAATTGTCTTGTACGATTCAAATGACATCTCATTAGATGGACCAACTTCTAAAGCCTTTACTGAAAATGTTGGGGCTCGTTATGAAGCATACGGATGGCAACATATTTTAGTTAAAGATGGCAATGATTTAGATGAAATAGAGGCTGCGATTGAAGCGGCTAAAGCTGAAACAGATAAACCAACATTGATTGAAGTTAAAACAGTCATTGGTTACGGAGCACCAAAAGAAGGAACTTCTTCCGTTCACGGCGCGCCAATTGGTGAAGAGGGCATTACAGCGGCTAAAGCTGTTTATGGTTGGGAATATCCTGACTTTACTGTGCCAGAGGAAGTCGCTGCTCGTTTTAAAGAAACGATGATTGACGAAGGCCAAAAAGCAGAAGCGGCTTGGAATGAGATGTTTAAGAACTATGAACATGCGCATCCAGAATTAGCCAAACAATTTAAAGAAGCTTTTGCCAACCGATTACCTGAAGGTTGGGAACAAGAATTACCTAAATATGAACTAGGAACAAGTGCCGCAAGTCGTGTAACAAGTAAAGAAACGATTCAAGCTATTTCAAAAGTTGTTCCAAGTTTCTGGGGCGGTTCAGCTGATTTATCAGCCTCAAATAATACAATGGTTGCTGCAGAAAAAGATTTCGAACCTGGTCAATACGAAGGCCGTAATATTTGGTTTGGTGTTCGCGAATTTGCAATGGCTGCAGCAATGAACGGGATTCAATTACACGGTGGTAGCCATGTTTATGGCGGGACATTCTTCGTCTTTACTGACTACTTACGTCCAGCAATCCGTTTAGCCGCTTTACAAAAAGTTCCTGTAACTTACGTCTTAACGCATGACTCTGTTGCGGTGGGTGAAGATGGGCCAACACACGAACCAATTGAGCAATTAGCAAGTGTTCGTTGCATTCCAAATGTTCATGTGATTCGTCCAGCAGACGGCAATGAAACTGTTGCTGCTTGGAAAATTGCTATGAATTCTACGGAAACACCAACTATTTTAGTTCTAAGTCGTCAAAACTTACCTGTTTTAGAAGGAACGTTAGAACACGCTTCTGATTCTGTTCAAAAAGGTGCTTATGTATTGTCACCACAAAAAGGTGAACAACCAGCAGGGATTTTAATTGCGACTGGTTCTGAAGTAAATCTAGCAGTGGAAGCACAAGCGAAATTAGCGGAAGAAGGCATCGATGTATCTGTCGTGTCAATGCCAAGTTTTGATTTGTTTGAAAAACAATCTGCTGAATATAAAGAAAGTGTGTTACCTAAAGCTGTGACAAAACGTGTGGCGATTGAAGCTGCAGCAAGCTTTGGTTGGGAACGCTATGTAGGAACAGAAGGCAAAACAATCACAATTGATCACTTCGGCGCTTCTGCACCTGGCGGTCTAGTTCTTGAAAAATTCGGCTTTACTCCTGAAAATGTGGTTAATACCTATAAATCACTATAAATAAACATTAAAAAACCTGAATGCTTGTGATAGCATTCAGGTTTTTTGCTTCATTTCTTTTTGGGAGCAAAGAGCATAAAGTGAAAAAATAATGCGAACAATTGGAACCCAATACCAGTTAAAGTAACACCAGACCAACCATAGTTTTGCCACATTAATGTACCAATCAATGAACCCAGTGAACCGCCGATGAAATAGAAAAACATAAAGACGGTATTGTTACGATTGCTGGCTTCTTCTCCCAAATTTTGGACGCGTGTTTGATTGGCTACTTGCCCAAATTGAGTACCGATATCTAAAACAATAATTGCTAAGATTAGTAAGACCACATGTGTTCCACCTAGAAAAAGTAAGATAAAACTACCGAACTGCATCAGCAGGCCAATCAAAACAATCTTCCGTTCTGGATAATAATCGGATAGACGACCAATGATGGGTGCTACGAAAGCTCCCGATAAACCAAAAATTGCTAGAATACCGACTTCTTTCGGTCCCCAATAATAAGCTGGACTACTAACAAAGAAAATTAACGTAGACCAAAAGATTGAAAAGGTTGCAAACATAAAAAAGCCATTGACAGTTGCTTCTCTTAACAAAGGTTGCGATTTGATTAGCTTAGGAAGACTTTTCAAAGAACCTAAATAAGTTAATCGATTTGAAGTTTGAGTATGTATCACTGTTTTGGGCAATTTTAATTGGAGTAGAACGACCAATGCTAACACGAATATTACGGCGATTAGGTACACTGTTCGCCAAGAAGCTGCACTAGCAATGAAACCTGAAATCGTTCGAGATAATAAAATTCCTGTCAATAGTCCGCCCAGCATTCGACCTGTTACTTTACCACGGTTTGCTGGTCCCGCCATGACCGCAGCATAAGGAATAATAATTTGGGCGGCAATAGAGAGCAACCCAATAAAAAAAGAAGAGAATGCAAACAGGAGAAAACTTGGTGCAAAAAACGCAGCACCTAGAGACAGCGAGGAGAGCGCAGCTACTCGAATGATTAATTTGCGGCGATCAACGACATCACCTAATGGAACAAGAAAAAGTAAGCCTAGCGCATAGCCTAATTGGGTCAGCATAGTAACAAAACCAATAGAACCAATACTGACTTGAAAGTCCTGAGCAATTTGGGTGCCAATTGGTTGAATATAATACATATTGGCGACCACGACCCCGCAAGTTAACGCTAATAAAAACGTCACTTGATTTGTTAAACCCGATTGTTGTTTCTTCATCTAACCACCTACATTTCTATGTAATTCATTTTGTAATACAACAACTACTCGGCAATAGTTGTTTTGACTACAAAAACAGACTCCTCTTATAAAGTTTGTTCAAAAAGTGACAAGTCCATTAAAAAGTTTATCACAATAAATAAAGAAAAGTAAGAGGATAAATAACAAAAATCTCATCAAATTGAAAAGAAGAAGTGGTTGTTTTCACAAGTGTGAAGAGGGTTAATTAAATACAAACAAGATTTCAATTACATTACAGAAATTTTAAAACTCAAAATTTAATACGTTTATTTCTTGTTTCAATAGGAAATTAACGGTAAAATAGAAAAGTGAGACAGTGAGGAGGAAAAATGAATGAGCGAACAGTTAACAAGAAGTAGTAAACATATTCAAAAAGCTCTTAAAAAGCAAAAAGCTTATAAACGTGCTACCGCCGTTGCGGGGACTTCAATGATTTTAGCACCTGTGGTTGGTGCTGCGGTACCTGCCCAAGCAGAATCAAGCCAGCAAGCATTTATTAATGAAATCGGAAATTCAGCAGCAGCCGTTGCCAATAGCAATGATATGTATGCTTCCGTCATGATTGCTCAAGCGTTGCTAGAAAGTAGTTATGGTAGTTCTGGGTTAGCATCTGCACCGAACTATAACTTGTTTGGTGTAAAAGGAAGTTATAATGGACAATCTGTTTATATGCCAACAAAAGAATATTTAGACGGACAATGGGTGACCGTCACAGCAGCATTTAGAAGTTATAATTCTTATGCGGAATCGTTCCAAGATCATGCCAATGTTATTCGTTCTACTGCTTTTGGGGATACATACCATTATTCAGGCGTTTGGAAGAGTAATACTAGCAGTTATCGCGATGCAACAGCCGCTTTAGCCGGAAGTTATGCAACTGATCCAGGCTATGCCGAAAAATTGAATTGGTTAATTGAAGCATATAATTTAACTCAATATGATTGGGGAGCACCAGTCGCTCAAACCACTAGTTATTCAGATACAACGGGAACCGTTGATACAACAATCGATACAGCGGCTTCTGCAACAGCAACAGCAGAAACTGTAGCTAGTCAAAGTTACACTGTCGCAAACGGCGACACATTGTGGGACATTGCTGCACGTTTTGGAACGACAGTTGATAATTTAATGTCACTAAATGGATTAACATTGGATTCTGTTTTATCGGTGGGTCAAACCATCCAAATCGGTTAATTTTGCAATTATTTAGTTGAAGAAAGACCTTACAAAAGCAGTAGTTTTTGTAAGGTCTTTTATCGTGAAAATAGGTAGGGCCAGCAGCAATTATTTGATGAGCATAATCCGTTTTTTTATTTAATTTTTCACAAACTAAAATTCGTTTTTCTGGTAGAAATCGTTTTTTTGAGCTATGCTTAGAGAAAGAATTATTATATTGTTTGTAAAATTGGAGGATGTAGGATTATGACTAAAGGTTATGTAAAATCAGTAACAGAGTTAATTGGTCAAAGCCCAGTTGTGAAATTAAAACGGATGGTACCAGAAGGAGCTGCAGATGTTTTTGTTAAACTAGAATTCTTTAATCCTGGTGGCAGTGTGAAAGATCGAATTGCTTTAAGCATGATCCAACAAGCCGAAGCAGATGGTCGCCTAAAACATGGACAAACGATTATTGAGCCGACTAGTGGTAATACAGGCATTGGGTTAGCAATGGTAGGTGCTGCGTTGGGATATCCAGTTAAGATTGTGATGCCAGATACTATGAGTATTGAACGCCGCAAATTAATGCAAGCATATGGGGCTGATCTATTATTAACCCCTGGTGCCGAAGGAATGAAAGGGGCAATTGCAAAAGCCACAGCATTAGCAGAAGAACACGGATACTTCATGCCTTTGCAATTTAATAATCCAGCTAATCCAATGGTACATGAACAAAAAACAGGAAAAGAAATTGTTGATGTCTTTGGTAAACGTGGCTTAGATGCGTTTGTTTCTGGTGTTGGCACTGGAGGAACCGTTACAGGAGTTGGCCATGAATTGAAACGGATTTTTCCAGACATTGAAATTGTTGCAGTAGAACCAACGGAGTCGCCTGTTTTAGAAGGTGGCGAACCAGGTCCACATAAAATCCAAGGAATAGGCGCTGGTTTTGTCCCAGAAGTTTTAGACACCACCGTTTATCAAAAAGTTGCCGCTGTTTCTAGTGAAGACGCATTAGAAACTGCTCGTTTAATGGGGCCAAAAGAAGGCATCCTTGTGGGGATTTCAGCAGGGGCAGCAATTAAAGCTGCCATTGATTTGGCAGTTGAATTAGGCGCAGGCAAACGTGTCTTAGCGCTGGTTCCAGATAACGGTGAACGTTATCTTTCGACAGCTCTTTACGAATTTCCAGAATAAAAAACACGCAAAAAAACGAGCATTTCTCTTAGTTTAGTAAAATGCTCGTTTTTTCCACGAGAATCCTACAATAATTCTTGTCAATCGTAATAAGAAATAGTATTATTTAAGAAAGATAGACAGGGGAGGGATACAAAGATGGACAACGTATTGGTTAAAAATGCACTCGCTGAATTAAAAGAAGCCAATATCCGAATTACTCCGCAACGTTATGCTATCTTGGAATATTTAATCGAAAATCATACACACCCAACAGCTGATGAAATTTATCGCGCACTAGAAGATCATTTTCCAAATATGAGTGTAGCAACGGTTTACAACAATCTACGTTTATTTACTGAAATCGGTTTCGTTCAAGAAATGAGTTATGGCGATGCATCTAGTCGTTTTGATTTTAGTTCGAAGAAACATTATCACGTGATTTGTCAAAAATGTGGTAAAATCGTTGATTTTCATTATCCAGGGTTAGAGGACGTTGAAATGGCCTCTAGTAAATTAACAGGCTTCGAAATTAATGAACATCGTTTAGAATTATATGGATTATGTCCAGATTGCCAACAAGCACAACAGGAGAATGTGTAAAAAATTACATACTGTTAAAAATTTATCAAAAGATAAGTCACTTGTCTAGGCAAATTTCACAAGCGTAAGAGTTTTCACTCTTATGCTTGTTTTTTTGTGTGGTTATTGACTTTTAAATTCTTAAAAACAAAAAATTAACTAGCTATTATTAAGAATTAACAACAGTTTGTGAATTTTTTTATATGCGATTCACAAGCATAGAACTCGAATAAGCTTGATTCCTCTGATATATTTTAAACAGACAGAGGGAGACGTCACCTCTGCAAAACAAAGATTGTGAAAGAAGGGATTTACAACATGAAAGTCGTAGTCGTAGGATGTACCCATGCTGGAACTTCAGCAGTTAAAAGTATTTTAGCAAATCACCCGGAGGCGGAAGTCACTGTATATGAAAGAAATGACAATATTTCCTTCCTATCTTGCGGAATTGCCTTGTACGTTGGAGGCGTAGTTAAAAATGCTGCTGATTTATTTTATTCAAATCCAGAAGAACTGGCTTCTTTAGGAGCAACAGTGAAGATGGAACACAATGTTGAAGAAATCAACGTGGACGACAAAACTGTTACAGCGAAAAACTTACAAACGGGCGCAACTGAGACCGTTTCTTATGATAAATTAGTGATGACAACTGGTTCTTGGCCAATTATTCCACCAATTCCAGGAATTGATGCTGAAAATATTTTATTATGTAAAAACTATTCACAAGCCAACGTGATCATCGAAAAAGCGAAAGATGCCAAACGTGTCGTTGTCGTTGGTGGCGGTTATATTGGTATTGAATTAGTAGAAGCTTTTGTAGAATCTGGTAAAGAAGTCACTTTAGTTGACGGGTTAGACCGCATTTTAAATAAATATTTAGATAAGCCATTCACAGATGTTCTAGAAAAAGAATTAGTTGATCGTGGCGTTAATTTAGCTTTAGGTGAAAATGTCCAACAATTCGTAGCAGATGAGCAAGGAAAAGTAGCAAAAGTCATTACACCAAGTCAAGAATTCGAAGCAGATATGGTGATTATGTGTGTTGGTTTCCGTCCAAATACAGAATTATTAAAAGATAAAGTTGACATGTTACCAAATGGTGCAATCGAAGTCAATGAGTATATGCAAACAAGCAATCCTGATATTTTTGCTGCGGGTGATAGTGCAGTTGTTCACTACAACCCAAGTCAAACAAAAAATTATATCCCATTAGCAACGAATGCTGTTCGTCAAGGTATGCTAGTAGGTCGTAATTTGACTGAACAAAAATTGGCTTATCGTGGCACACAGGGAACTTCTGGTTTATATTTATTCGGTTGGAAAATTGGTTCAACAGGTGTGACAAAAGAAAGTGCCAAATTAAACGGACTAGATGTCGAAGCGACTGTTTTCGAAGATAACTATCGTCCAGAGTTTATGCCAACAACTGAAAAAGTTCTGATGGAATTAGTCTATGAAAAAGGAACACAACGCATTGTTGGTGGTCAATTGATGTCTAAATATGATATCACACAATCTGCCAATACTTTATCATTAGCGGTCCAAAATAAAATGACTGTCGAAGATTTAGCGATTTCTGATTTCTTCTTCCAACCACATTTTGATCGCCCTTGGAACTACTTAAACTTATTAGCCCAAGCCGCTTTAGAAAATATGTAATTAATAATAATAGAAAAAGGATGAAGAACAGAAGTTCTTCATCCTTTTTGTTAGTCACTAAGCGCTCCAGTTGTTTGGTTCATTAATGCCATTAATTGCTCTTTCGTTGTTCGTTTGATAGAAAGAGGGGGGAGATTATCTAAAGAAAAATAAGCACAATTCGAGGTTTCAATGTTTTTTTCAAAGGGATGATTTTCTAAAATCTCACAAGAAAAGATCATTTTATAGTACTGAAATAGTTGAGGAATGTCTTTTCGTTTATCTGTATCATAAACAGCAAGCAATTCTTTTGCTGTAACAACTAAGCCAGTTTCTTCCAATACTTCTTTTTCAATATTTTCTTTAGGGGAGCAGCCAATTTCGGCATAGCCACCAGGTAATGACCATTCTTTGGTCCGTAAATCTTCAACTAATAAAAAACGATTCTCTTTTTTTATTAAACCGCGAACATCTACTTTCGGTGTTGGATAACCTTCTTCTTTAGTTAAGATTTTTTCTAAGTCGGGCAAAACAGTCGCTTCGGGTCCGGTTGCGCTAATAAGTTGTAACGTAAGTTCTCGTAGTTCTTGGTAACGTTCTTGATCAAAAGCATCTTTCCCGTAAAAAAGACCTGCATCCGCCAATGCTAGCAACCGTTTATAGGTGTTCAGATAATCCATATACGCACGCTCCTCATAGACTTAATACGTTTAGTTTAACAGAAAAAAACAAAGGAAGGGCAGATTTAGCGAGAAAAGGCGTCGTTTTAAGGAAATAATAAAGAATAAATGACTAACTTACATTTTTAAACTACCTATGCTATTATTTAATAAAAAGGATTGAGTATACAATAATTTTGTTATGTAAACAAAAAGGAGGTTGTGAATTGAAAGAATTTACAATTATAAGGGAAAAAAATGCAGATAAAAAGACTCAGGCAGCACAAGAAGTATTGTTTAATCTTCCAGAATGGTTTGGCCTTGAAAAAGAGACCCGCAAGTATATCGATATAGCTAGCACTTTACCTATGTGGGTGGCAAAGGATGTAGAGAATAAAATACTCGGTTTTATAACACTTTCAGAAACAAGTAAAGATACAGTAGAAATCCATTGTATGGCAGTTAAAAAGCGGTATCATCGCAAAGGTATCGGCAAGTTATTGATAGAAAGCGTGGAAACGTATTCTATCAATAACTATTTTTTTATTCAAGTCAAAACAGTTGACGAAGGAAATTATTCCGTGTACGATCATACTATTCGTTTTTACGAATCATTGGGTTTTAAGCGCCTTGAGGTTTTTCCGACATTATGGGACGCTTGGAATCCTTGTTTAATTTTAATTAAACAGTTGATTTAATCTACAAAGGAGTTTTAGTATGTCAGTATTTATTAGAGAGTGTACCGTCGCAGACGTACCAGAATTAGAGGCCATTTGCCAAGAGACTTTTGCAGATACTTATGGAGATGGCGAAAACGAAGAGGATTTACAGGCACATTATGAGAGGAAATTTAGTCCAGCAGTTTTAGAAAGCGAAATCTTACATAAAGATTCGCAATATTTCTTTGCTTTTTATAATAATGAACTTGCAGGTTATGTGAAATTAAATCACGGTGATGCTCAGATTACCTATCAACATCCACAAGCGTTACAAGTTGAGCGCATTTATATTCGTAAATCTTTTAAGCGTTTAGGCTTAGGCAAACATTTGATTACGAAAGCAATTGAATTAGCAGAAGAAGCAGAAAAAGAGACGGTTTGGTTAGGTGTTTGGGAACATAATCATTCAGCGCAAAAATTTTATCAATCATTAGGCTTCGTCAAAACAGATGAACATGATTTTATATGGGAAATGAACGTCATACCGATTATACAATGACGAAACAGTTAAAAGAGTCAACGTAAAGCAAAAACAAGGAAACGGACGCAATGAAGCCGACGATTCCTTGTTTTTTTATCTTAAAATTGTGAAGGGGATTTTCCATAATATTTTTTGAATAATTTACTGAAATGATAGGCATCTTCGTAACCAACCGTTTTTGCCACTTCTTTGACACTTAAGGAATCATTTTTCAGCAATTCTTTCGCATGGTTTAAGCGGACTTGAATTAAATAATTGATTGGCCCAACGCCTGTGGCCGCTTTAAAGGTTTTCGACAAATAAGTCGGGGTAACATATAACATTTCTGCTAACTGTTCCAAAGTAATTTCTTCGTCATGGTGCGTTTCCAGATAATAAATCGTATGATTGACTAAATTTCGTTTTCTTTTTTCCGTTTTCGATAGCCGAGTTTCAATTTTATTTTCTTGATCAACTGCTAAGCTTCTTAAAATATAGACCAATAGTTCAATAACTAAAGCTTTAATTTGTAACGCTGATTCAACTTCTTGATGGTTTAATTCATGAACAATTTGCCAAGCTTTTTCTAAAAAAGCACCATGTAAATGACTTAAATCTAATAAAGCTGATTTATTTGGAAATACGTTTCGCGCTAAGCCTTCTAAATAGAGATTTGAAATGCCAATGTGTAGTTGATGTGAGTAAGTTCCTACTTTTTGTTGCTCACCATGTTCCGTTCGCGGATTAAAAAGAAACACCGTACCAGCAGTGGCATGGTACTGTTGCCCTTGAACAATATATTCAGATTCACCTTCTAAAAGAATAGATATTTCCAGAAATTCATGATGATGACAATTATAAGGGTGGGGCTCTTCGTTCCAAGGATCGAAGGCATATAAAATTTCAGGATTAAACGTTCGACTATTTGTGTAGTTCATAAAAAATCACTCCTACTTGTATCCGCTTTCTATACTATATTGTACATCAAAATATACAAGAATGCCCATTTCTTTTCCTATAAAAAAACAGTAATCTTATACACGTCCATAAAAACAAGAGAGAGTAGGGGAGAAAATGAATAGTTTTGAATGGATTTGGCAATATGCTAAAAAAAATAAGAATAAGTTACTGCTAGCTGTTATTTTTGTCGTTATTAACGCTATTTTAATTGTTATTATTCCATTGTTATCTGGCAGAATTGTAGACCAAGTAATCAATCAGGGAAAAACTGAAGAACTTGTCCCAATTCTTGGGATTATGATTGGAGTGACCGTTATTCGGACAGTTGTTCGTTATAGTTATCAAGTCTTGTTTGAATCGGTTGGACAATCTGCGTTATTTGACTTAAGAAAAGATATGTATGTCAAACTTCAAGAATTAGATTTTGATTTCTTTAATCATACACGTGTTGGCGATATTATGGCGCGAATGACAGGGGATACAGACGCTATCCGCCATTTTGTTTCTTGGGTCACTTATAACCTCTTAGAATGTATTTTATGGTTCATCGCAGCCGTGATTGTGATGGGGACGATCAATTGGCAATTGATGCTGACATTAATTTTAATTACGCCTTTGATTTTTCTGTTAACACAAAAAATGTCGAAGGAATCGCATCCGGTATTTTTTGAGATTCGGGAAAGTTTTTCTCGGTTAAATTCAATGGTCGAAGAAAATATTGGTGGAAATCGGGTGGTTAAAGCTTTTTCTCAAGAACCTTATGAAATTGAAAAGTTTAACAAGCACAATGAAGACTATAAAAAATGGAATATGGCTTCTGCAGATGTCTCTAAAAAATATTTACCGTGGTTAGACGGTTTTGCAGGTAGTTTAAATGTTATTGCCTTAGTTCTTGGTGGCCTCTTTGTAATTCAAGGTCGGATGACAATTGGTGATTTAGTGGCCTTTAACGGCTTTCTCTGGATGTTGAACATGCCGATGCGAATGAGTGGCTGGTTGATCAATGATGTGCAACGCTTTACGGCATCGTCCATTAAAATTCGTCAGTTATTAGCAACGAAACCGAAGATTCCCATTGCTCGGGAAAAAGAAGCAGAACCGATCCAAGGCTATGTGACGTTTGATCACGTGTCCTTTCATTTTTCAGATGATCCAGAAACCCCCATTTTATCGGATGTTTCATTTTCAGCAAAACCTGGTGAAACAATTGGTATTTTAGGGGAAACTGGTTCAGGCAAAACCACTTTAGTTAACTTAATCGCTCGGTTCTATGATCCAACAAAAGGCACTGTTTATATTGATGGAAAAGATGCTAAAAGCTATTCTGTTCGTAAATTGCGAGAAAATATCTCCATGGTTATGCAAGATGTCTTTCTTTTTTCCAATACAATAGAAGATAACATTGCTTTTGGTAACACATTGGCTAACTTGGAACAAGTGCAAATGATGGCTGAAATTGCTGATGCCCATAGCTTTATTTCCAGAATGCCCGAAGGTTATGCAACAATTGTTGGTGAACGCGGCGTTGGCCTATCTGGTGGCCAAAAACAGCGGATTTCACTGGCCCGTGCCTTAACCAAAGATCCAGCTATTTTAATTTTAGATGACACAACTTCCGCTGTTGATATGGAAACAGAATCAAAAATTCAAAAAGAACTAGGTCGTTTGACGGAAAAGAAAACGACATTTATTATTGCCCACCGAATTTCTTCTGTGAGAGAGGCCAATTTAATTTTGATGATGGAAAAAGGCCGTGTGGTGGAAAGCGGTACGCATAGCGAATTAGTCGAACAAAAAGGCAAATATTTTGACGTATATCAAAAACAATTAGGTCTGACAAAGGAAGGTGAGTCGCGTGGCTAGAAATACGTTTGATGTGGATGAGACTTTAGAAAAAGAATTTAATTGGTCTCACTATAAACGATTAGGCGTCTATATTAAACCTTACAAAAAAGCTGTTTTTAAAACATTATTTGTCATCATATTAGCTAATCTGGCAAGTATGTTAGGCCCTTACTTTACTAAAATTGCGATTGACCAAGTAATTCCACAAAAGAATCTCTCGTTACTCTTGATACTAGGGGCTATTTTCCTATTTTCCTTGGTGATTATTGGTTGGTGTATGCGTTATCGAATATATGCCATCACAGAAATTGGACAAGATATTTTAAAAGATATGCGTTTTTCAATTTTTGAGCATCTACAAAAATTACCATTTTCTTATTTTGACAGTCGGCCGCATGGAAAAATCTTAATACGGGTGGTCAATTACATCAATACGTTAAGTGATTTACTAAGTAACGGATTGATCAATTTAATTTCTGATTTATTTAATGTGATTATCACCTTAATCTTCATGTTATTTATTGATGTGAAATTAACCTTATACAGTTTACTGCTATTGCCTGTGTTGTTCGTGATGGTTCTATTTATCCAAGGGAAACAACGGAAAGCTTACCAAGAGCTTAGCAATAAACAATCAAACTTAAATGCCTATATTCATGAAAGTATTTCAGGAATTAAAATTACGCAATCTTTTGCGCGAGAAGATGAAAATTTCCAAATTTTTAACGAGGTAAGTGAAGAATATCGCCAATCCTTTATGAAAGCTGTGCGTGTCCAGTATTTATTATGGCCAGCAGTGCAAAATATATCCGTCATTACGACTTGTTTTATCTATTTCGTAGGAATCCGTCAATTAGGTGTGTCCGTTACTACTGGGACGCTAATTGCTTTTATCGGTTATATCAATAACTTTTGGAATCCGGTCATCAATATTGGTAACTTCTACAATTCTCTGATTACTGCAACTGCCTATTTGGAAAGGATTTTTGAAACGATGGATGTTGTTCCAGAAATTCAAGATGCGCCGCATGCTATTGCGTTGCCGACAATTAAAGGAACCGTTGACTTTCAGCATGTTTATTTCCGTTATGAAGAAGGAAAAAATATTTTGACCGATGTTAGTTTTCATATTGAGCCAGGACAAACAATCGCCTTGGTTGGGCCAACAGGTGCGGGTAAAACAACAATCATCAATTTGTTAAGTCGTTTTTATGATGTGAATGAAGGGGCCGTTAAAATTGATGGTTATGATGTTCGCGATGTGACACTCCGTTCGTTAAGAAAACAAATGGGGGTAATGCTTCAAGATACGTTTATTTTTTCAGGAACGATTATTGAAAACATTCGGTACGGAAATTTAGCAGCCACAGAGGAAGAAGTTATCCAAGCCGCAAAAATTGTTCGTGCGCACGACTTTATCAAGGATTTAAAAGATGGCTATGAAACAGTTGTGGAAGAGCGGGGTAGTACACTCTCGGCAGGACAACGCCAATTAATTTCATTTGCTCGTGCTTTACTGGCAGATCCCAAAATTTTAATTTTAGACGAAGCTACCTCCAGTATTGATACAAAAACAGAAGAATTGTTACAAGAAGGATTACAACAACTTCTGAAAGGACGGACATCGTTTATTATTGCTCATCGACTTTCTACCATCAAAAATAGCGATAAAATTTTCTATATTGATGGTGGTCGTATTGTGGAAGAAGGATCTCATGATCAACTAATGGCAAAACATGCGTTATATCATCATTTATATCAATCGCAATACGACTTATTAAAGAGCTAGATGATAAAACAGAGAAAATTCTTAGTTGAATCTTTCTCTGTTTTTCTGTATCGTAACCTTAACAAAGGAAAAAATGATGAGGTGCCAAATGAATCGGAATTTTGAAGTGGAATTAACAACATTATGTATGATTAGAAATCAGAAAAATGAAATCCTTGTGCAGGAACGACAAAAAAAGGATTGGCCTGGTTGGACGTTCCCTGGCGGACATGTTGAAAAAAACGAGAGTATGGAAACAGCCATGGTTCGCGAACTCCTTGAAGAAACAGGCTTAGTGCTGAAACCACAATTAGTAGGTGTTGCAGAATGGCTGAATGATTGTTCGGGTGCGCGGGAATTAGCCGCATTATTCATTGCAGAAACAGCGGATGAACTACCAGAAGAAACGGAACAACCCTTGTTTTGGGTCACTGAAAAAGAATTGCGAGAAGGTCCTTTAGCTGGCAGTTTAGCAGAACTTTTCCCAGTATTTTTTGGCGAAAAGCAATTTTATTTTAAAAATAATACAGCTTAATGATTCAAACCTAAAAGATTAAATCAATCCCACTTATTAAAAGAGAGAAAATCTAAAATTAAACATTGCTATTTATAAGCAATGTTTGCTATTCTTAATAAAAGGGAATTAATTTTTTATATAATGAGGGGGAAAAAGTGTGTTAAAAAGAAAAGTGGGGATTATCGCAGGCGTTTTCTGTTCAGCTTTGTTACTGACAGGCTGTGGCAAAAGTGCGAAAGATGAGTTCATTCAAGGGATTGGCAATCAAAACGCACAAGAATCTGGGGTTTGGGATTTCTCTATGTCAATTAGTGACATGAAATTTTCACAAGAAGATGGTGCACAAACGAATCCTATGATTGGGATGCTCATCACGCAAATCAAAGACGCATCGCTTTCTGGGAAGATTCAAGTAGATGCCAAAAAAGAAAAAGCATTCAGCTTAGAGATGAAATTAAAAGCGATGGGCATGGATGTACCGATTTCATTGATTGGATCATTAGATAACGAGGGCAAAGAGCCAAAACTCTATTTAGCAACAGATATGATGGAATATATTGTCGCTGTCGCAGACTCAATGACTGACGGTGCTATTGATAGTTCTCAGTTAGATACAGAAAAACTAAAAGGGAAATACATTGATCTTTTAGCCATGAACGAGGAAAGTGCGAAAGAATGGCAAGATACAATCAAAGAGTATCAAGAATCGGAAAAAGAACGAAAACAGTCTGCTAAGGAATACAAAGAGTTTTTAGAAGGATTAGACAAGGATACGTTTGAGAAAAAAGGGGATACCATTACCCATACGTTTACAAAAAAAGAATTACAAAAGTTAATCAAAATTACGACAGAAGCATCTGAGAAAGGTAAAGAACAAGATCCTTTCGAAAAAGTTAAAGATGTTTCTGCTAAAGTTTCTGTTAATACAAAAGAAAATAAAACAAATATGTTGATTAATGTGAAACCGCAGCAAGACAAGAACGTTGACATGGGACTTGAATCATTATCTAGTAAAATTAGCATTACACAAAAAGCCAAAAAAGCGACGATTTCAATGCCTAAGAAAGAAAATATTTTATCAGAACAAGAAGTTGAAAAAATATTTTCCGATAGCACCTCTATGACAGGTCTATCGACTGAAGAAACGACTGTTGCGATCAATCAATAACGATGAATGACCAATAAAAACGGTCCCTCAAAAAAAGTAACGAAAGACCTAGCATGATTGGGATGCTAGGTCTTTTTTGAATAAAAAAACAGCATTTTAGTTTTCTTTGAATTATTGGTTGTTATTTTTGGTGGTGTAAACAGTTTAAAATTAATACATTTGTTTTTGATTTAAATTCTATTGCTATTTTTAATCATTCTATTAAATAACAAATGTTTTTGAGTGTTTTTAAGCATTATTTTTGTTATGCAGAGTGGTTTTTTTATACAATGAGTATAATTTTAGATGAAGGAGTGTTTTAGGTGAAAAATCAACATTTAACTACGTCACAAGGAAGTCCAGTTGGCGATAATCAAAATTCGCTAACTGCAGGAGAATTTGGTCCTGTCCTAATCCAAGACGTTCATTTATTAGAAAAATTAGCTCATTTTAATCGTGAGCGCGTGCCAGAACGGGTTGTTCATGCCAAAGGTGCTGGCGCTCATGGGATTTTCAAGGTGAGCCAATCAATGGCACAATATACTAAAGCAGATTTTTTATCTGAAGTTGGCAAAGAAACACCTTTATTCGCTCGTTTTTCAACAGTAGCTGGAGAGTTAGGTTCATCAGATACATTGCGTGATCCTCGCGGTTTTGCGCTTAAATTCTATACAGATGAAGGAAATTACGACTTAGTTGGCAATAACACGCCCATTTTTTTCATTCGTGATGCAATTAAGTTTCCAGATTTTATTCATAGCCAAAAAAGAAATCCACGGACGCATTTGAAAAGTCCAGAAGCTGTTTGGGATTTTTGGTCTCATTCACCGGAAAGCCTTCATCAAGTAACAATTTTAATGAGTGATCGTGGCATTCCGCTATCGTTCCGTCATATGCATGGTTTTGGTAGCCATACATTCAAATGGGTCAATGCTGCTGGAGAAGTATTTTTTGTTAAATATCACTTCAAGACGAATCAAGGAATCAAAAATCTAGAGAGTCAATTAGCAGAAGAAATTGCTGGGAAAAACCCCGATTTCCATATTGAAGATTTGCATAATGCAATTGAAAATCAAGAATTTCCTTCTTGGACATTATCTGTGCAAATTATCCCGTATGCAGATGCGTTAACAATGAAAGAAACACTTTTTGATGTAACAAAAACGGTTTCTCAAAAAGAGTATCCGCTGATTGAAGTTGGCACGATGACTTTAAATAGAAATCCAGAGAATTATTTTGCAGAGGTTGAACAAGTAACCTTTTCACCAGGGAATTTCGTTCCTGGTATTGAAGCTTCTCCAGATAAATTATTGCAAGGACGTTTGTTCGCTTATGGGGACGCACATCGTCATCGCGTGGGCGCTAATAGTCACCAATTGCCGATCAACCAAGCAAAAGCACCTGTAAATAACTACCAAAAAGACGGCAATATGCGTTTTGACAATGGCAATAGCGAAATTAATTACGAACCAAATAGTTATACTGAAACACCAAAAGAAGATCCTAAGGCGAAAATTAGTTCCTTTGAGGTTGAGGGAAATGTTGGTAATTATAGCTATAATCAAGATCACTTTACACAAGCAAACGCTTTGTATAACTTGCTGCCAAGCGAAGAAAAAGAAAACTTAATTAACAATATAGCGGCATCTTTAGGTCAAGTGAAAAATCAAGAAATCATCGCGCGTCAAATTGATTTGTTCACTAGAGTAAATCCAGAATATGGAGCACGCGTCGAACAAGCTATCAAACAACAAGCATAATTTATATAACGTACGTGACAAACCCAGTCTTTAGTTTATCTAGACTGGGTTTGTTTGCTTTTCAATGCTTCTTACTCTACTTTGTATAATGTATATTATGTAAACTAGAATAAAATAAAAAACTTTAGCCGATAACTTGCCACTTCTCTTTCGACCAATCAATTCACCCAACTAACCTTACAGTTGTTTGCTAAGCTAGTTGGGTTTACTGTTTATTGAAACCTTGGATTGTTCATTTCTTGATGAATTTCTTTGCTCGCTTCATATAGAAATAATGTTTGTTTTTTACTTGATGCATAATCGACAATGGGTTTTGGATAATTTTCTCCTAAATGTACATGATATTGCGTTTGTAAGGCTTCGTTCATTAGATTTGGTTGATGAATATACTTTTGTGGCACTTGTTTAAGTTCTGGGACATATTTTTTGATGAACTGGCCGTCATTATCAAATTTTTTTGACTGGATAATTGGATTAAAAATCCGAAAATACGGGACAGCGTCCGTTCCTGTGGAAGCAGCCCATTGCCAGCCACCGATATTATTGGCGGCATCATAATCAATCAACATTTTTTGAAAGTATTTTTCACCCCAACGCCAATCAATGTGTAAATTTTTAACTAAAAAAGAGGCAGTAATCATTCTTAAGCGATTGTGCATCCAACCAGTTTGATTCAGTTGTCGCATTGCGGCATCAATTATAGGGTACCCCGTCTCCCCTTTTTGCCACTTGGCAAACATTTCTGGGTCATTTGTCCATTGAATATAACGAAATTTTTCTTGAATAGCTTCCTCTTTTTGTTGTGGAAACGCACTATAGATCATATTGTAAAAGTCGCGCCAAGCTAATTCTTTTTTGAAGGTTTCTTTACTTAAGCTAGAAGGCACAGATGCAAGCTCTTGCCAAATGGTGCGAATCGAAAGTTCTCCCGTTCTTAAAAAAGTAGACAGATGACTCGTTTGATCCTGATAAGGAAAATCACGCTTATTTTCATAGGATTGAAGTTTTTGATCAATAAAAGTATTTAAGCGCCTTCTGGCTGTTTCTTCGCCGACACTATAGTGTGTTAAAGGAATCCTCGCAATCTGTTCACGATAAGCTGCTTCCTCTTCTGGAAAAAGACACGCACTAAAAATTTTTTCAGCTGTATAGGAAACAGGAATCGGTGTTTCTTTAGGCGCCTCTTTCCATTTATTGTAATAGGGCGTAAACACTTGGTACTTGCTGCCATCGTTCTTCTTAATTTCTTCAGAGCCATGCAAATAGGCATCTTGAAAAGAGAAAGACTGAATATTATTTTCTTCAAAAAAGCGCATAGCTTGCTGGTCCCGCTTTGCCCCAAAGCCACAAGTATCTTCATTAAAATAAATGGCCTGCCAATCGGGTAATTTGCATTTCAAACGTGAAAATAAATCTAACGGTTCGCCGACCATGATTTGTAAATGTGCCTCTTGATCGATTCGTTCTTTGAACGAGGCTAAACTTGCAAAAAAAGCGTTATGATTAGCACTTTCTTGAATAAATTGTTGAGGATTCATTTGGAATAATAAAATCAATTCATCAGCTGCAGAATTTTGTAACGCGTGTGCTAATGCTTTATTATCCTGTAATCGTAAATCACGTCTAAACCACATTACTCTTTTCATTTTTAAATCCTCCTAAATACTTCGTCTTGCTTATCGTAACCGTGACTGCTGATTTTTAAAAGCAACTTGCCTAGACTTTTCAAAAAGCCGATAAAAACTGGTTTTTCAGCTTTTATCGGCTTTTTGATTTAAATTAATAGGAAATATTAAAAGCTTTCATATCTTTCTCAATATATTGTAGGACTTCTGTATTGCCAAAAAATTGTGTAAAATAATAGGCTTGACGATAGTCATCGGCTGTGTCTTCCCCGAGCATTTGTTTATTAAAGGCTTTTTCATATAAAAGATAATCTAGCAAATAAATGGAGTGTTTGTCACGACAAATCTGAATCCCTTTTTCGCTTAAAGTGACACTTTTTTGGTAGTCTTTCATTTCCGAGTAGAATTTAGCAGAATTATAATAAATTCTACAACGCTCCAAGGAACATTCTAATTTAAATTGTTCCAATTCTTGTAATGATTTTTCGTAATACACTTGCGCTTTTCTCATATCTTTTTCCAGTTCATATAGCGTACCTAGCGCATTCAGGCTTAAAATGTTGTAAATATTGACTTTACGGTCAATTTCCGCGCCCCGATATAGGTAAAACAAGGCCTCTGCTTTATCTTTTTTTCCTAATAAACAAGTAATTCCCTTATAATATAACAATTTAGTCGTTAGTTCATTATTAGATAAGATAAGACCTTCAGGCACTTCTTGTAATAAATTGTAGGCCTCTAAGTGAAATAGCCGTAAAGATAAATCCTCGACTTTGTTTAGTAGATTTTCAATTTTCTTTTCTTCAGAAATCATCATACATTCTTCTACTTCTAAATCTAATCGGAGGCAAATAGATGAGAAAATATCTAAACTGTCACATAGATTACGGTTTTCAATATTACTAATTGTTGCTTGCGTACAGATGCCGTTAGCCAGCTCTGATTGTGTGATTTTTTTAAGTTTTCTCGCTTGTTTTATTTTGTCTCCTGCTACCTTCACGAACAGACCTCCACTTGTATTATTATGTAAATTCATTAAAAAATGTTATACTTTGATTATCAATTAAAGGAGGTACATGCTATGTTTGATTTACTTGCATTATTGACTGGAACATCAACTTATGGCAACGTTCCCCATGTTTAATTAGTCAATACGTGTCAAGTATGGTCTTCCATACTTGGCATGTTTCCTTTAAAACTGACTCAATCATACTACAAACGGATAGATAAATACAACCGAAAATCATTGGTTTTTTATTAAGAAAAAGAACAGCAAGAAGTGATAACTACTTCTTGCTGTTCTTTTGTTTAGTTAGGTGTATTTAGATTTAAAATGATTTGTTCCGGCGTAATTTCATTATGATCTGACATCATTGGTTCTACGCTTAAATAACTTGAAGTATTTGTAATGATAACCATGACAGTTGAGTCAAGCCCAGCTTCTTTAATGGCTTTTCGATCGAACGTTCCTAAAAGATCTCCTTTTTTAACACGGTGACCTTGGGTTACTTGTGTCTGAAAGACCTCCTGCCCCAATGTGATAGTATCAATTCCTATATGAATTAATACTTCAGCTCCTGCGTCCGTTTGGATACCATAAGCGTGCCCAGTTTCTGCAACCAAGTTTAATAAACCATCTGCAGGCGCGTAAACCTTGTTCGCTGTTGGCATGATTGCTAAACCTTTGCCCATCATCTCGCTTGAAAATACTGGGTCATTAACAGCAGTAAGATTCATGGCGTAACCAGTTACCGGAGAAAAAAGTTGTTCATCTAAGGTATTGTATTGCATTTCAAAGACTTCGCGTTCTTCCTCTTCGATTACTTTATCTGAAATCAAAACCTCTTGCGGAATTGCAAATAGACTGGTTAATGCATAACATACACCGACAGATAAAAGTGCGACTAATAAATAGATCACTAATTGATGTGCACTATAGATATACATTAAGAAAGAAGGAATAACGGCTAAGCCATAAGAATTTGATTGAATATGAAAAATAGCTAAAATTGCTCCGCCTAAACCTGATGTAAACAAGACACATAGCAGCGGTTTTAAGTTCCAACGAATAAGTAATCCAAATAACACAGGCTCACTAACTCCAAATAATTGAGACAACATAGAACCAATGGCTGTCGACTTCACTTTGCTATCTTGCGCTTTTTTCGCAAAGGCTAAACAACTGCCAACGTTGGCAAACCCATACATGGCACATATTGTAATCAATGCATTAAATCCTGTATTTGCTAATAATGATGTTTCTACCATAGTTAGTGTATGATGAATACCAATCAAAACCATTAAAGGATATGAGGCACCAATCACGAAACCACCTAGTCCTAAGGGCAACCCAATCAACCATTGGACAACATCTACCATGCCTAACTCAACGGTATGCAAAATTGGGCCAATTCCGAGAATCATGATTAAAAAAGTAATTAACATAGTCATAAAAGGTGTAAAAATTTGATCGAGAATATTCGGCATCTTTTTTCGGAAAAAAAGTTCAATCTTTGCGCCAATTATACCAGCAGCAATTGCACTTAAAACGGATCCTTGTGCACCGACAACTGGGATAAAACCAAAAGCCATAATAGCTTTCACGCCAGAATCTGGTGTTGCAACTGCATAAGCGTTTGGTAAAATGGGTGATACCATCATTAAACCAATAACAATCCCGATTACAGGTGTCGCATTAAATGCTTTAAAGGTAGACCAAACAATCAAAGCTGGCAAAAAGGCAAAGACGGTATCTGTAATGACAGAGACAATTTGTTGAAAGCTTTCAGGAATATTGGCTACACTTGCTCCGAATAATTGTAAAAAAGTATCGTTAAAAATAACACCTTTTAACCCTAGGAACAATCCTGTTGCTGCAATTACTGGAACAATTGGAATGAATATTTCACTTAAAATGCGCATTGTTTTGCGCATGCCCGTTTCATTATTTTTTAAAATTGCTGTTTGCTCTGCTTTTGACACAACATTGATTCCAAGTTTTTCTATTTCATCATACACTTTAGTCACAATACCAGTTCCTAAAATCACTTGGTATTGACCACCATTATAAAAAACACCCTTGACTAAATCGATTTTTTCTAGTTGTTTACCATCTACTTGTTCGTGGTCCTTCAAAATAAAACGTAACCGCGTTTGACAATGGGTGACCGATATAATGTTATCCATACCGATTAATTGAATAATGTCTTTGGCTGCCTGCTGATAATTTTCTGCCATGTTATACTCCTCCTAGCTACTCATTTATAGTAATCAATAGTCCTTGATAGCTTTTTAATAATGTTCCCTGCTGAACTAACTGCTCTCGTTCTTCAGACTGTGTATCAAAAATAACTGTGCCATTAACTAAATAATGAGGGATTGGAACCGCCTCACCAAAATTAAAAAAGGCGTAAATCGTTTTTTCATTTAATTTGCGTTTATAAGCAATAACATTATCTGGAAGATTTGATAGACCCTCAAATGTTCCATAAAGTAAGATGTCTGTATAGGGACTCTTTTGACGAAATGCAATCATCCGCTTATAGAAATGAAAAATACTTTGACTATTTTTTATTTCTGCTTCGGCATTGATTTCTTTATAATTATCCACCATTCCTAACCAAGGTTTGACGCTTGAAAAACCGCCATACATAGAATCATTCCATGGAAAAGGCGTGCGGGCATTGTCTCGACTACGCAAATTGACAAGTGACAAGGCTTCTTTGGGCGTAAATCCTTCTTTTATTGCTCGATAGTATTGATCAATGCTAGAAATATCATCGAATTCATCAATCGAACCCCTTTCAAAATTGGTCATTCCTAATTCTTGTCCTTGGTAAATAAAAGGCGTGCCCCTTAAAAAGAAATACATGGCGCCGAATGTTTTAACCGCATTTGGCTGTTGAGCCTGTTCTTTTAAATATTTCGTTGTCGCTCGAGGTTGATCATGATTTTCAATAAAATTTGCACTCCAACCAGCCTTTTGCATGGCTTCTTGCTGTTTGAAAATTAATGTGCGTAAATCATTCCAAGACCAATCGATTCTATAAAACCATTCGCTTCCTGATTTCACATCCAAATCAGCCCATTTGAAGTCAAAAATCATGTCGAAATACCCTGTTTCTCCAATAAATTCTGATAAATTTGGATAATTGACGCCGGCCGCTTCGGCAACTGTGACAATATCAAAGCCAGCAAAAGCTTTTTCTTTTAATTCGTTCAGAAAGTCACTCATTCCTGGCATGTTTCTACTAGCTTTTGTTACTTTGGCTAATTGATCTGCCCCATCAGCAGGTAAGTTTGTCCAAGTCAAATCTTTCTTAATAAAATTAATCGCATCTACACGAAAACCAGCAATTCCTTTGTTTAACCAAAAACGGATCATTTGGTAGATTTCTTTGCGTAGTTCAGGATTTTCCCAATTTAAATCCGGCTGTTTTTTATGAAAGGCATGAAAGTAGTAGGCATCTTCCCCAGGTAATTTTTCCCAAACACTACCACCGAAGTTAGACCGCCAATTTGTAGGTGCTTCTTGTCCTTCTTTTATAATATAAAAGTCTCGAAAACGACTTTGAGGATTTTTTAAAACATCTTGAAACCAAGCATGTTCATCAGATGTATGGTTTACCACTAAATCTAAAATAACTTTTATGTTTCGTTTTTTTGCTTCTTCAATGAGTTCATCGAAGTCTGCCATTGTACCAAAATCGCTAGAAATACCATAATAGTCTGAAATATCATATCCATTGTCAGCCATTGGCGACGGGTACATTGGACTCAGCCAAATCAGCGTAATTCCTAAATTTTCTAAGTAATCCATTTTTTGAATAATGCCTTGTAAATCACCAATTCCGTCATTATTACTATCCGAAAAGCTACGTGGATAAATTTGATAGGCCACTTCTTTTTGCCACCAATTTCTGTTCATTCTGGTTCTCCTCACTCTTAAACTAGTCCTGTTAATTTTTTCTGTAACCGTTTTTACATTTTGTATGATACTCGTTTTTGTGTAATATGTCAAACGTTTATCATAAATAAATGTAAATTATAATATTCTTTTTATTTAAATAGATTTATATATGTTATACGTTTGACTTTTTTCTGATTTGTTTATACTATTAGATTAACTACTATTTTCTAATAAAGGAGACATTACTTATGTCAAGCATCATGAACCAATGGACTGATGAATTACGTTATGCGCCTTATTCTTCTTGGACATCTGCTCACCTCGAAAATCTAACTTCTATTATCGCGCAATCTAGTTGGCGTTTTAAGTATCATATTCAACCACAGACAGGACTACTAAATGATCCCAACGGTTTTTCGTATTTCAATAACCAGTGGCATTTATTTTATCAAGCGTTTCCTTTCGGGAGTGTTCACGGACTAAAAAGTTGGGCCCACTTAACTTCCTCCGACTTAATTCACTGGGATTATGAAGGAATTGCCCTTTATCCCGACTCTGAATATGATTCTCATGGAGTCTATTCAGGCTCAGCTTTACCAATAGATAACCAACTATGTTTATTTTATACAGGAAATGTTCGTGATCAAACTTGGCAACGATTTGCATATCAAAATATTGCATGGCTGAATTCTTTAGGTGCGATCACAAAGGAATCAACACCATTCCTACCTATTGACCCCAATTATTCTTCCCATTTTCGTGATCCGATGGTATTTCCTTATCAAGAAGGACTTGTTTTATTAATTGGTGCTAGTGATTTAAATGGACAAGGAAAAATTGTGGTCTATTTATCTAAAGATCGAAATGTACACAATTTTCATCAACTTGGCGAATTGACGTTCACCGACCAAGAATTAGGCTACATGGTTGAATGCCCCAATTTGGTATTTATTGATGGCCAGCCTGTCTTATTATTTTGCCCACAAGGTCTATCTCCATCTGTAAAAAGTTATCAGAATATCTATCCGAATATGTACACATTGGCCGAAACGTTTGATTTGGAGAATCTTTCTTTAATTCAGGCTGGGCCTTTTGAAAATTTAGATGAAGGATTTGATGTCTACGCCACTCAAGCCTTTAATGCGCCAGATGGTCGTGCACTTGCGGTCAGTTGGATTGGGTTGCCAGAAATCACTTACCCAAGTGATGAGGAGGGTTGGGCAAATGGCTTAAGTCTGGTTAAAGAACTCACAATTCACAACGGGAAACTATTTCAATATCCAGTTTCTGAAACAGAAATGCTTCGTCAATCCGCTACTACTTTATCAAATGGCTGCCATTTATTATCTACTGCTTCTTTTGAATTAGAAGTGGATATTCCCAAAAATGAGATTGCTTTTATTCGGCTTTTAGCGAACGAAACGGGTTCAAAAGGACTTTTAATTACAATTGATACGATTCATGGTAAAATAACCCTTGATCGAACATTTGCTGGCCAACCTTTTGCTGAAAAGTATGGCACAATTCGTGAAACTAAAATTAGGAAAAATAAGTCAGTTCAGTTAACTATTTTTGTTGATTGCTCTGTTGCAGAAATCTATGTAAATAAAGGTGAAAAAACGATGACTGGTCGCTTCTTTCCAGATAAAGCGCAACAGTATCTTCATCTATCCAAGACGGCAAAAGCTTGTTTTTATGAGCTGGAAAATACGAATAATTAGGAATGATGGTGAATTTTGATGGTGGTTAAATTAACGGATGTAGCAAAGCTTGCTGGGGTGAGCCCGACAACGGTAAGCCGCGTGATTAATAATTATGGTTATCTTAGTCAAAAAACAATTGATAAAGTTCATCAAGCGATGAAAGAATTAAATTATCAACCTAATGGATTAGCCAGAAGCCTCCAAGGAAAAAGTACGCAGCTGATTGGTTTAGTCTTCCCTTCTGTTAGTCATCCATTTTTTGGTGAATTAATTGAAACACTGGAAAGAAAGCTCTTTGTTCAAGGATATAAAGTGATTTTATGTGATAGTGAAAAAGATCCAGAAAAAGAGCGCGCCTATTTACGAATGCTCGCTGCAAATAAAGTGGACGGTGTAATCACTGGTAGCCATAACTTAGCTATTAACGAATATGAAAATGTTTCACTACCTATTGTTTCCTTTGACCGTTTCTTGGCACCTGGCATTCCAATTGTCTCTTCGCAAAACTTTCAAGGGGGCCAAAAAGCCACTGAAGCCTTATTTGCAAGTGGTGCACAAAAGATTGCAATTATTACTGGTGCTAATAACACAGGCGCACCTAGCGATTATCGATTGGCTGGTTATAAACAAACAATGGAAAAATATGGCGCAGAAAAAACGATTCTACAAATTGATAATGGGACCTCAACAACATTAAAAAATCTAGAAATCGAACGTTTGCTTCAAAATAAAACTGTGGACGGCATCTTTTGTACCGATGATTTGACAGCAATTACAGTTATGAATATTGCTCAAAAATTGAAGATATCCATTCCTGAAGAATTAAAAGTAATTGGTTATGATGGGACAAAATTAATCAAAAGAATTGCCCCACAACTATCAACCATTGTGCAGCCAATCGACGAGATGTGTGACGTTATGATTGACTTACTGCTTCGTAGAATGAAGGATCCTGATGTTGCGCTCGAGGAAAATTATCCTATTCCAATTCAGCTATCATTGTCTGAATCCTGTTAAAAAAGACACCTGAAAAGGTGTCTTTTTTTATTCTTAATTCCTCATTTGCCCATTTTCCCTTAATTCCAAAGCACAGAGATTAAATAATACAACAACATGATCCCTACAAATACACCGAGCATTAGTAAAACATACCACCAATTTTTGGCGCTATAGGTTTCATTTTTATCTTTTTCGGTTCGTTTCCCGGCAGCCCATTTCCATAAATCGTAATTATTCATCTCTCTCACCACCTTTAATGGGTTTATTAACTTAAGCCTAACACGGAACGACAAAACTTGAAAACAAAAGGATCACCCACTTATGCAATGGATGATCCTTTTTGGTCACTATTCTTCTGGTAACCCATTATTTTTAATCACTGATTGGTACCAATAAAAACTATCTTTTTTAATACGTCGTAAATCTTTTAACTCATGGTCTTCACGATTAACGTAAATAAAACCGTAGCGTTTTTTGAATCCTTGATGGGAACTTAAAATATCCATGACCGACCAAGGGCAATAACCAAACAACTCAACACCGTCAGAAATAGCCGCATGACAAGCAGCAATATGGTCATACAAATACGCAATTCGATAGTCATCATGAACTTTTCCGTCCTCTGTTAGGCGATCTGGTGTGCCTAAGCCGTTTTCTGTAATGATTAACGGTAAACGGTATTGATGATAATAATCATTTAAAACTAAACGTAGACCAGTTGGATCAATTTGGGCACCATACTTAGAGGTTTTTAAATGTTGATTTTTTTCGATTTTGAAATAACCGTATAGATCAAAATCAATGTCCTTTTCTTTCGTACCCAATGGGTGTTGCTCATCTGTCGGTAAATAGCTAGCGACTAACGTCCGATAATAATTAAGGGCGATAAAATCTGGTTTAGCGGCTTTCAAAATTGCTTGATCTTCTGGCTGTGTTTCGGGATAAATGCCGCATTTGGTCAAATACTCTTGATAGTAACCAGGGTATTCGCCAAAACAATACATTTCTAGAGCGTAATTCGTTTTAAAGTTATCATTCATACGAGCTGCCCAAACATCTTCAGGCTTATTGGAACTAGGATAAGTCATTGTTGAGGAAACAGAGGGACCGACTTTTCCCCCAGCAACCAATTGGTGACAATCATTCGTTGCTAACGCATGGGCAACAAACATATGGTAATCCATTTGTGCACGAATTTTTTCAGTATTTTCTGGTACAACATCGTACATATTCATTCGTTCATCGACACGAATCATTAAGTTTTGTTCGTTCGTAACTTGCCAATTTTTGACTCGATCACCAAACGCTTGATAACAAACTTGCGCATAGCGTTGAAATGCGGAAACGCAGCGACGATCCGCCCAACCATTGTATTTTTCCACCAACGCAAAAGGTAAATCAAAATGATAAAGTGTGACAAACGGCAAAATATCGTTTTCTAAAAGTGTATCAATGACAGCATTATAAAAATCGATGCCGGCTTGATTGATTTCGCCATCACCTGTTGGAATGATTCGTGCCCATGAAAGAGAAAAACGTTTTAAGCCTAATTCTTTCATTAACGCAATGTCCTCTTTGAAATGATGGTAAAAATCGCTGGCGACTTTCGTATCTGCTTGAACAGCTGACTTTTTAAAAGAATTGTAATCAGCGACTGTTAGGCCTTTGCCGTCCTCGTTCCAAGCGCCCTCAATTTGAAAAGCGGAGGAAGAAGCTCCCCATAAAAAATCGTTCTTAAATTGTTTAACCATTAGTTTTGCTCCTTTACTTGCATGAAAAATAAATTTGTTTGTGGTGTAATCTCTGTTTGTTTGGTTGTCTCAATTACAGCCATTTCCGCAGTATTTGTTACGATGACTAAGACGGTTGGATCATAACCAGCAGCTTGGATGATTTGTTTATCAAAAGAGAGCAGTTTTTGTCCTAGTCTGACTCTTTCTCCTGCTTTTACGAACGTTTCAAATCCCCGCCCTTTTAATTCGACTGTATTGATTCCAATGTGAAGGAGGATTTCAGCACCATTGTCTAACTTTAAGCCAATTGCATGATGAGTTGGATATAAAGCCGTCACTTGCCCATTTCCTGGTGAAACAATTTGTTCCTCTGTCGGATAAATAGCTAGCGTTTTTCCCATTTGTTGAGAAGCAAAGACTTCATCGTTGATTTGGTCTAAAGATACGAGTTGTCCTTGAACAGGTGCTTGAATCCGTTGCTTTTCTTTGACTGTCCCTGCCTCTGTCTTTAAGCCGGGTTCTTGACGTGACTCGTCAAGCGGTAAATCATTAAAGCCTAGAAAAATCGTTAATAGAAATGCACCAAAAAAAGCAATGCCACAACCTAATAAATAACAAATAAAGGCTTTGGTTCCTGCTTCTGCGTAAACTGGGATGGTCAAGAGTCCTTGATTAGCGAAGGCTGTCCCGTAGGCCCCGCCCCAGCCCATTAAGGCCCCGCCTGCTGCTCCGCTAGCCACCGCATAAATCATCGGTTTTTTTAGCCGCAAGTTTGCCCCATAAATGGCTGGTTCTGTGATACCAAATAATGCAGTCACTGTTGCAGAGGCAGCAACAGCTTTCAAGTCTTTATTTTTTGTGCGGACAAACACGCCAAATGCGGCGCCCGCTTGAGAAAAATTCGCTGCACCAGCAAACGCTAGCAAATTTTGCCGTCCTGTTCGAGCGACATCATTAATCCCAATTGGCACAAGCCCACGGTGAGCCCCAAAAATGACTAAGACACACCAAATTCCGCCGATAAAACCGCCTAACAAGATGGGACTCAAATTCATTATATAATAATACAACCAATTCACGCCGTCACCTAAATAAATCCCTATTGGTCCAAATAATAATAAAGTGGCTGGAATCATTAAAAGTAATGATAGCGTAGGAACCATAATGATTTTTAGAACTTCTGGAATAACTTTTTCCAAAAAGCGTTGCACATAAGCTAACATAAAAATTGCAAGAATAATTGGAATTACCGTGGAAACATAATTGGCTTTGGTCACATGTAATCCAAACAAGGTAACCGCTGATTTTTCAGTCATTAATGAAACGATGGTCGGATAACATAAGGTAGCACCAATTACCATGGCGATATATTCGTTTGTTTTGAAAACCTTAGCAGCTGAATAACCTAAAATAACTGGCATAAAATAAAAAAGTGCATCGGAAGCGGCGCTTAAAATAATATACGTATTCAAAGGTTTTAAATCGACCTGGTAAAAATTGTTTGCGACCATCACAGCAATAGCTAAAATTCCTTTTAACATGCCAGAAGCGGCAATTGCTGGTACGACAGGCGTGAAAATCGCGGCAACAGTATTTAAAATTCGATTGCCTAATGAATTTTTTTCTTTTGTGGATGTTTTGGTCGTAAGTTGCTGAGCCAACAAAGGTTCTAGAGCATTATAGACATGCGCGACTTTATTGCCTAAAACCACTTGATACTGCCCGCCGCTTTCAACAACAGAAATGACGCCTTCTGTTTGTAGTAAGGCTTCTTTGTTCGCTTGTTTCGTGTCTTTCAATACGAAACGCAATCGTGTATAACAATGTGTGACATCCACGATATTGTCTTTGCCACCTACGTCTTTCAAAATTTCTTTTGCTATTGCTAGGTAGTCCATGGTGACCACTCCTTATCTATAAAATAACAGCTCAATAAAAAAGACCAAATCACACATGCACGTTTCAGCAAACACACTCAATATTTGCTCGTCGTGAATGTCCCCTTGATCTGATCTACGTAATAACTATGTTTCTCACGATAGAATAGCTGATTGAATTTATTTTTAATTTACCATTATTTAGAGGGATTATCAATGAATTAGGTGTACGAACCTAAGATAAGCAGATGAAGATGAAATTGTCGTGCACTACACTCTATTTTAATCTTTTCCCACATAGCAAATACCATAGCAAACTGATTTTTTATGACCAGTTACTATGGTATGTTATTGTGTAATTATAAAACAGAGTTATCTATCTGCATGTTTAATTTAGCTAATAGTTTGTCTGTTCTATAATAATTTACTTGAAAATGGGTAAACCGACCTTTGTCAATAGAATATAGGTTATAGCCATAATTTTCTTCAAACCTTACAATCCCCTGACCTTCATCTTCGCCAACAAAAGACATGCCAGCTACCGTATAATAGGGAATCCCGTTTATGTGGTGTAAATACGGATGATGTGTATGGCCAGTTAATATACCTAAAATATCGAAATCTTTTAATAATTGAATGATTTCCTCTGCTTCTGGCAATGTCGGCATACTACTTTGTTCCCTTAACAAATGATGATGCATGACTAATAGGATAGGCTTATCTGACAATTTTTTTAAAGTTATTTGCAACCAATCTTTTTGTTCCTTATTCATATGGCCATCAGGATTGTCATATTCTGAATTATCTAGACTAATAATGTGAAATTCTGGATAAGTTTGTACAACGTTATATGGTTGTTCACTTCCTATTTGATTAAGCCAACCAATTCGAAAGTTTTTCTTTATATCATGATTTCCTAATGTCACAATCATCGGAATTCCCTGTAAGATAGTTTGTAACTTTTCTTTTAAAAAAGCGTAGTCTTCTGGCTCACCGTCTTCTGTGAGATCACCACTGATAATTACTAAATCAATTTTTTTTATTTTTAATAGACTGGTTAAAGAGGACTCTAAGCGAATCAACGGATTTTCCATTTTGGTTAACATTCCTTTGTAACCCCCTTTCACTTCTCCATAATTTCTACGAAAATGAATATCTGATAAATGTAAAATATCCATACTATCTCAATTTCTTTCTAATTAATTCTGTTACTTGATCTAAAACAAAAATTGTCAATACAACACCTATTAATAGAATACTCACTTTACTCCAATTTCTTGTTTGGATCGCAAAAATTAATGGTGCTCCAATGCCCCCAGCACCTACTAAGCCTAAAGTAGCTGCACTTCGAATAGCAATTTCAACATGATTTAATATCAGAGAGCTATAAATAGGTAGTAAAGAAGGGATTCGCACATAAAATAACTTTTGCCAAAAATTTGCCCCCACAGCATCCATACTTTCGATCAATTTTTCATCCATACTTTCTAATTCTTCTGTGAACAACTTACTCAACATCCCAATTTGGTGAACACCAATTGCCATTACTCCAGCAAATGGGCCGGGCCCCAAGACTTTTACAAAAATAATTGCTAAAATTAATTCTGGAAAAGCGCGTAAAATATGGCTACCAAGCTTGCCAAACTTTGTTAAAAAAGGTGCAGATGGCCACAAATTAACGGCACTAAGTAAAGTTACTGGTATTGCTAATACAGTTGCAAAAGAAGTACCCAAACAAGCAATTGCAACCGTTAAAACAAGTAAACTTACTAAATCTTCCCCACTCCCATCGTAGACAAAGGACCAATCTGGATGCCCCAATCCAATAAATACATCTATCGCCATTTTTAAAGAAAATGTTTGAAGTCCTGTATAATCGATTCGTGTAAGTGTAATGAAAAATAGTAAAATTAGTACTACTGTTGATACTATTTTCTTTTTACTTATTTCTGTTATGATCATAATAACGTTCTCCTAACATATGCACTCAACCAATCAACAACTATTTCCATTACCAAAATGACTAGAATGATGATACCCACGCGATCATATTTAGCTAAAGAAAGGGAGGTGTTTAAAATAATCCCAATGCCCCCAGCACCTACATAACCCAATACTGTGGATGCACGAACATTTACTTCAAAGGCGTAAAAAGCATACCCAAAAAATTGACTGGCTACTTGCGGGAAAATAGACCATACAGCAATTTGTAATTGAGTGGCTCCTGTTGCTTCGGTAGCTTCAATTGGCCCTAAATCAATTGTTTCAATTGCCTGAAACATTAATTGTGATAACATACCAAAAGTAAAGATGGTAATTGTCAGGACACCTGTTGCTTCACCAATTCCAAAAATCGCCACCATTAATGCCGCAAGTAAAAGTGTCGGAATTGTCCGAATCAAACTTAGAAAAAATCTTAATATTAACAACCCAATTCTGTTTTTTGTGACAACATTTGAGGCTAAAAAGCTAAAAGGAACTGCTAAAAGGAATCCTAGTATCGTGCCTAAAAAAGAGATTTCCAATGTCTTGATTAAAGGTGTAATAATTTTGGGTAAAAATGAAAAGTCTGGTGGGAAAAATTGCTGCAAAAAGCGCCCCATTTGGCTGAAATTAGTAAGAATTTCAGTAAAATCCGCACCAGTAACAGCAATACTACTTTCTATACAAATAAATATAATAAACAATATAAATAGTTTTTTATACCATAGAAAATGGATAGTATCTTTTATCTTCATACGTTGTTCTCCGCCATTTCCACTTCTTCAAAGATTGCCATTCCGTAAATTTCTTCTAAACGAGTATCAGTCAATTGTTCTGGAATCCCATCAAAAACAACTTCACCACTTTTTAAAGCAATAATTCTTGTGGCATACTCCCGTGCTAAAGAAACAGAATGTAAATTTATAACGATAGTTTTCCCTAGTGTCTGATTAATCGTTTGTAAATCGTTCATCACTTTTTTTGTCATAATAGGGTCCAATGAAGCTACGGGTTCATCTGCCAAGATGATCGGCGCCTGTTGAACCAACGCACGTGCAATAGAGACACGTTGTTGCTGTCCGCCACTTAATTCATCACTACGTGTATGCAGTTTATCCACAAGTCCGACAGCATTTAAAGCTGCCGTTGTTTTTTGATAGTCTTCCTTAGTAAATAAGCCAAAGATACTTCTCCAAGTAGAGTAATAGCCCAAACGCCCAGAGAGAACATTTTTTTGTACAGAGCTGCGTTTTACCAAATTAAAATTTTGTGAAATAAGACCAATTTGTCGGCGAATCAAGCGCAGCTTTTTTTTCTTAGCCTGAGTAATTGACTGATTGTTTATATGAATTTCACCTTCCGTTATTTCCACTAGCCGATTAATCGATTTCAAAAAGGTGCTTTTCCCAGCACCGCTCAAACCAATAATGGCCACAATTTCGCCTTCCTTAATTGTCAAGTTAACATTTTGTAATCCTTTTACCCCGTTTGGATAGGTTTTAGATACATTAGTAAAAACAATCATTTTGATACTCCTTTAATTGATTAGATTAGTCTTAGTGATTATTCTGCTGCTTTTTCTGTATATGCACGGATTGTATTATATGCATCATCTGCTGCTTCTTCATAACCTAAATGCCCCCATAAATTCATAGCTTCTTTTCCTTCAGGGTCATTTTTCATCTCTAAAAATGTTTCTTTGATCTTTTCTTTTAGATCAGTTGACATTTTTGGATTGACTGCAATTGCATCGTTAGGGATATCACCTTTTGTTAAATAAAGGACACGTAATTCTTTGGTTAAATCTTTATCTGGAAAGGCTGCATTAAAAACATTTCGCGCTCCTTCAAAAACAAAGGCTGCATCCATTTGGCCGTTTAAAACGGCAGTAATTTCGCTGGGAATATCATTTACCGTAGTTAAAGTAGCTTCTTGTACGGGATCAATTCCTAAATCTTTTAACTCAGCGACAGGATAAATATAGCCGCTTGCAGAATTAGGATTCAATGTTGCGATTTTTTTATTTTTTAAATCTTTTAATTCTTTTAAATTACTATCATTACGGACTAAAACTTCACCTTTAAAGGTTGTCGCTAAAACATTGTCTAAAGGCTTCCCTGTTTTTTGATCATAATCTTTCAACTGTGAAGTTAAAATCGCTTGCGCCGCGTGCATATCTTTTGCACGTACGTAGGCTGCAGGTGGCATGATTCCTAAATCTACTTTTCCAGAATCCATTGCTTCAGAAATCGTCGAGTAATCTGTTGCTAAGGTTACTTCCACTTCACGATCTAATTTTTTTGACAAATATTCTGCAAAAGGTTTTGTCTTCGCTTCCATACTGCCATCATTATTTGTAGGCACAAATTGAACGACTAATTTATCTGATGTTACTTCTTTTTTCTTTGCTTGACTCATGCCACAACCGCTTAACCCTAGAATAAGTAAACTTCCCAAAACAATTGATGTCACTTTTTTTAAACGCATTTTTTCTCCTCCTAAAAATAAATGTTTCGTTTACAAAGGAAATCATAGCAAACTTTTAAAGTATTAAATAGAGACACAAGTCCTTATTTACACTTTATTTACATACAATTAACAAAAATAACAAAAAAATATTCGTTTTTTATCTGGAAATATTTTATAATGAAGCTAACAATAAATAAAGGTGCTGACAGTTTTTATGAAATATTTGAAAAATAGACAGAAATTACAAGAATATATTGATTTATATCAATTGCAGAGTTACATGGATACACCATTAGCAGAAATTGGCCAATTAGTAACATTTGAAAAATCCGAACATTTAATTGAACTTGATCAATCCTCTAACCATTTATACTTTCTTTTGGAAGGAAATGTTATGATTTATACGCCCACATTAGAAGACCAGAAAGTTTGCATCAGCTATACTCACCCAATTGCGCTCTTAGGCGAAGCCTCTTCTTTATGGAAAAAATCACCAAAAAGTAATGTTTTGGCTAATACTGCGTGTCTTTGTTTATGTATTCCGTTAAATGAACACCGCACAGTGTTACAGAATGATTTACTTTTTTTACAAACCATTTGTCTTACCTTAAGTGAGCGACTTAACTCTGGTGCACTTCTGGCTTCCTCTTTGATAGAGCCTGTTGATGTTCGCTTAGCAAAATATATTTTAGCGCATCAAAAGAATAGTTATTTCAATTGTAAACTAACCACTTGTGCAACTACATTAAACGTTAGTTATCGTCATTTAACACGCCTCATTACACAATTTAAAAAAGAGGGCCTCATTCAAAAAGAGAAACAAGAGTACCTCATCCTTAATCCAGAAAAATTGACAGATATAGCAAAAATGAAACGATAAAAAAAACTAAGAAATTAGATTTTTATCTAATTTCTTAGTTTTTTATTAGTTAATCATTCTTTGACTAGCGTACAGCTGTTTAAAAGATATTTTTTACAAGACTGGTGACAACAAGCGTGAAAAGTTTTGCTTGAAACGTAGCCAGTACCCTTGTTTTTTAATTATCTCGTCGGTTAGTAAGACACTTTTTTCTATATCTTCTTCAAAGACTTGCGCTAACATCCACGCAATGTCGGGATTGTAAATAAACGTACTTACCTCAAAATTCAATGAATAACTGCGAATATCTTGGTTTGTTGTCCCAACCATAGCTAATTCATCATCAATCACCATTGTTTTTGCATGAATAAACCCACTATCATAGATATAAATTTTAATGCCGCGTTTGTGTAAGTAATTCGCGTAATATTGTGTTGCGCGGTAAATAAAGGGATGGTCAGGCATACAAGGAATCATAATTCGCACGTCGACACCCGAACGAACCGCCACTAACAACGCATTAATCATACTATCATCAGGGATTAAATACGGTGTTTGAATCCAGACACTCTTTTCTGCAGAAAAAATCATCCGGACAAACCCGCTTTTCAAAATTTCTTCTTCTGAATCAGGACCATCTGAAACAACTTGTAAGGACAAATGCTCCACTTCATGATCATCTGGTAATTTAAAATATTTTTCATGATACGTCATACGTTCTTCAGGATATTTGACTGAAGCATTCCAATCCATGATAAATATCTCTTGCAATGAAAATACGGCCGTTCCGACCAAACGAATATGGGTATCTCGCCAGTAACCAAATTTTTCGGTGACATTCAAATATTGATCCCCGACATTGAACCCGCCGGTCCAGCCAATTTTGCCATCGATGACAACAATTTTTCGATGCAAGTGATAATTTAGACGTGTTTTACGGATCATATCGCGTGAAGTAATAAAGGGAGCTACTTTTCCTCCAGCGTCAACGTAACGAGCAAAAAACTTTTTATTTGCGCCTGGTGAACCCCAAGGATCGTAAATTAAGTAAACTTCCACGCCTTCATGCAACTTTTCGATTAATACATCTAAAAATTGATTGCCAATTGTGTCATTAAAAAAAGCATAATACTCCACATGAACGGTTTCTTTCGCTGCACGAATATCTTCAAATAATGCTTGGAATTTTTCTTGGCCATCTGTGAATAATTGCAAACTATTTCTTTTGGCCAACGGTGATGCGTCCATATTCCGGAAATAACGATTTAAAACTTTCGCATCATAAAGTAAATCATAACGTTTATCGCGCCCTGCTTTTTTGTTATCAATGTCCACTTTTTCTTTAATTCGTTGAACCATTTGTTTTTCATCATCAGACAATTTAAATACTTCTTGTCCATCGATACCCCGCCCACAGAATAAGTAAATAATAAAGCCGATACCAGGCAAGAAAATCAACGTCATCATCCATGCTAAAACGCTGGAAATACTACGAGGTTTTCTAAAAACAGTAATTAAGGCAGCAATAACGTTAATTACTAATAAAAATAACAAAATCCAAACAAAAATTTTCATCGCTTACCTCCTTCTTACTTCATACTAAGATTATATCAAATAACAGTTAAATTAGGCGAATAATATGAGCGAGTATTCAAAAAAGAATTCATTTCTATAAGTGTTTCGCCTTTGATTCTCAGTTTTTCTGTACTATAATGAGGGCTGGATGTAAAGATTTTGAAAAGAGGTACTTATTTTATGGTCGTTGATTTGAAAATGTTAGCTATGATTTTTATCATTAATTTTGCGTATATTACCTTAAATACTATTCGTTTTATGTTAACGATGAAAGGTTATCGGGTTATTGCACCGCTGGTTAGTATGGCTGAAATAACAATTTATGTCTTAGGGCTAAGTATGGTTCTGAATCGGTTAGACAATCCTTTAAATTTACTTGTTTATGCGCTTGGTTACGCTGTTGGCATTAGTGTAGGAATTAAAATCGAAGACTATTTGGCCTTGGGTTATATTATGGTATCGGTTATCCTCCCTT
Source organism: Enterococcus sp. DIV0358 (assembly GCF_051713465.1). Classification (NCBI taxonomy): domain Bacteria; kingdom Bacillati; phylum Bacillota; class Bacilli; order Lactobacillales; family Enterococcaceae; genus Enterococcus; species Enterococcus sp. DIV0358. The sequence continues at coordinate 1,461,244 of NZ_JBIOPX010000001.1, forward strand.
CTACTACTGAACAATTTCATTTACCAGAAACTCTTCGTGAACACGGCTATGGTGTTACGCAAAGTGTCGCCTACGGACGCGAAGGAGAACGAATGGTCTTAGAAATTCTTTCCCCAAGAAAAAACGAACGTACATTGTACAAGTTAATCAATCAATTAGAGCCGAGAGCATTTATCATTTCCTATGAGCCTAAGTTCATTTCTGGTGGTTTTTGGACGAAAAAAGTTCGCAAAAGAAATGACGCCATTTCTCACTAAGAAGCGGCGTCATTTCTTGTTATTGATTTTTAGTTTACATAATAATATTATTGTAACTTTAATTTATTCTAAGATAACTTAGAGAGTTCGTACCTAGTTGCTCAATCAATTGTTGCATAAAAACTAAGCGTTCGATGGCCGATCGGTTAGCAATTTTTTCATAATAAAATGCTAGAATATCCGGCTGTGCTTCTAAAGGCTCGGCTTGTTCCGTTGCTACTGGTAAAAGGAGTTTTAAGTGGTCCTGGTCAATCGCAATCACTTGGGTCAGGTGCAAACTTTCTTGAAAAATATTAGGCACAGTACTGACTTTGCGGCCTCGCAGAGCTTGTTTAATAACTCTTCTCGCTTGCGAAAGATAGTATTCAGGATTTACGTCCCCTAGCAAGTCATATAAAGCGCTGAAGGCTTCTGGCAAGGGTTGCTCTTTGCACAAGTAATCAAAATAACGAGGCATTGTTGGAACCTCTGTCTTTTCTTTTTCAAGCGTAATCATAGATAGTTGTGCCGAGGCCAATCTTTGTTTTTGATAAAATGAGGGGCCACCGCTCACGCCAAAAAAATAGTCTTCCTCTTCTGGAAACACTTGTGGCCAAAAAGATTCAGCTAGCCAAAATAATTGCTCTGTTACATTTCCTTTAAACTTAGGAAGTTCGTCTTCAGCCAAGGGCAAACTCGCAACTTCAGCTGCCGTATAAATAGGAAAATTCAAACGATATTGACGATTTTCCCGAATGATTAACTGACAATCAATCATTTCTGATAAAAATTGTTCTAACTTGGCTTGTGTTGCAAAGGCCGCTTTTAATTGTCTTAAAATGATTCTTTCTTCCCGATGTTCATACATAAAAGTAACAAGAGGGAAAAAAAGTGATTGGTTGAGCAAATGATTGTATTGTTTCGTTTGTTGCGGAGAATGATAGTAAATTGCTAAATCATTCATGTTAACGCCCCTTTACTATTGAAGCGCCTAAGCAACAAGGAATTTATCGCGTTGCTTAGGCGCTTACGGTTTTAGTTAAAGACTTCTGTTAATTGTGGTACTACTTGTTTTTTACGAGAAACAACGCCTGGTAAGAACGCACGATTGTTAACTAATGTTACATTGAATGCTGCTTCAATTTTGGCTTGTTCCGCACCAATCGCTAATAATTCAGAATCACTGTCTAGGATATTCGTAATAATTAAGACAAACAAGTCATAATTATTGGCTGCATTTTCTGCGGCCATAGCTGCTTCTAATTCAGCTTGACGATCTAAAACTTCTGCTAAATCGACGGTATTTACTTGGGCAACGCGAACTGTTTTGCCGTTCATTGGGAAGCTCTTAGCATCTAAATCTAAAAGAACTTCAGCTGATTTATCGCTTAAATTTGTTCCTGCTTTTAATAAGTCAAGACCATAGCCTTCTAAATTAATTTCAGCAATATCAGCTAGGGCGTGCGCTGCATCGATGTCTTCTTGTGTGCAAGTTGGTGATTTAAATAATAATGTATCAGAAATAATCGCTGAGACCATCATACCAGCAATTTGAGCTGGAATTGTCACGTTATTTTCTTTAAACATTTTATAGATGATTGTACTGGTACACCCTACTGGTTCTGCACGATAATACAATGGATCTGCTGTTTCGAAGTTGGCAATCCGGTGATGATCCACTACTGCTAAAATGTTTACTTCAGCGATATCTGAAATGCTTTGTTGGAATTCGTTATGATCCACTAACATGACTTGGTTTGTTTCGCTAGCTGCTTCAGTGACAACACGTGGTGCTTCAATATTGAAGTAATCTAAGGCATATTGTGTTTCTTCACTTGGTGTTCCTAAAGCGACAGCTTCTGTCTCTTTTCCTAATTCTTTTTGTAAGTAAGCAAAACTAATTGCTGCTCCGATAGCATCTGTATCAGGATTTTGGTGTCCAAAAACTAAAATTTTTGACATAATACACACTCCTTGGTTTTGATTCACTCTTAATGATAACAAAAAATAGAAAAGAAACAACAAAAAAATTGTCTTCTTTTCTATTTTTTCGTTTGTTAACGTGCTAGATAACCTTGATAGTCCTCGACATGTAGTAGTTTTTTTGCATTTTCAACACGATCATTTTTAGGAGGTTCAATTCCTTCTAATGGATAAGGAATACCTAGTTCTTCCCATTTGTACTTGCCCATCGTATGGTAAGGAAGCACTTCAACTTTATCTACATTGTTTAATGTTTTTATGAAGGCATCCAGACGGATTAAATATTCGTCGTAATCACTACGTTGAGGCACCAATACGTGGCGAATCCAAACAGGTTTGTCAATTTCAGATAAATAGGTAGCCATCTCTAAAATATTATCATTTGATTGCGTTGTTAACAGTTTATGCTGCTCGTTATCAATATGTTTGATGTCGAATAAGAGTAAATCTGTGTACTTCATCAATTCATCAAATTGACTAATGAAGGGTTCTTCCCGAGTAAAAGGCTTGCCACACGTATCTAAGGTTGTATGAATGCCTTGTGCTTTGGCTTTTTTAAATAAATCGATCAAAAAGTCCATTTGCAATAGCGGCTCACCACCACTGACAGTGATACCACCCTTTTCGCCCCAATAAGAGCGAAAACGTAATGCTTCCTCTAATACTTCGTCAGTCGTCACCACACGACCACCGGAACCAATTTTCCAAGTATCTGGATTATGACAGAATTGACATCTCATGCGACACCCTTGTGTAAATACGATAAAACGGACACCTGGGCCATCAACGGTACCAAAATTTTCTGTTGAATGAATTCTACCTGTAACTGGTGTTGTCATAATGATCCCTCTTCTTTCAAACGAAAAGGATGACACGTTAAATGTCACCCTTTCAGTTAAATAATGTAAATGTTTTTTATAGTCTGTCGTGTGAAGTTCTTGAAATAACGTCTGCTTGTTGTTCAGGAGTTAAGTCACGGAATTTCACGGCATATCCAGATACACGGATAGTTAAGTTTGGATATTTTTCTGGATGTGCTTGTGCATCTAATAATAATTCGTTTGTAAATACGTTTACGTTTAAGTGGTAACCACCTTTATCGAAGTAGCCATCTAATACGTTACGTAAGTTGTTAATTCTTGTGTCGTCGTCTTTACCTAAACCATTAGGGTTGATGGTTTGTGTATTAGAAATACCATCTAAAGCGATTGTATATTCTAAACGAGCTGTTGAGTTTAATGAAGCTAACAAGCCATTTTTCTCACCTAAGAATTTACCGTCTTGATAACTTGGGTTCGCACCTGGTGCAAGAGGTTTGCCGGCACGACGTCCGTCAGGCGTGTTCCCTGTTGCTTTACCATAAACAACGTTTGAAGTGATTGTTAATAATGAAGTCGTTGGTTTAGAGTTACGGTATGTGTGTTGACGTTTAATTTGTGTCATAAAGTAATCTAAAATCCAGTTAGCCATTGCATCGGCTTCTTCGTTATCATTTCCGTATGTTGGGAATTCTTTTGTTGGTACATAATCAATTGCCATACCATCTTCGTCACGGATTACTTCTACTTCACCGTGTTTAATTGCCATGATACTATCAGTCGCATGAGAGATTCCGGCAATACCAGTTGCGAATGTCCGTTGTAAATCAGTATCCATTAAAGCTAATTGTGGTGCTTCATATGCATATTTATCATGCATGTAATGAATAATGTTTAATGTGTTAACATACAATTCAGCTAACCAGTCTAAGATGTCTTTATAGCGTTCCATGAATTCATGGTAATCTAATTTGTCACCAGTCATTGGACGATATTTTGGTGCTACTTGCATTTTAGTTTTTTCGTCGACCCCGCCGTTAATTGCATAAAGAACAGCTTTCGCTAAGTTCGCACGAGCGCCGAAGAATTGCATATCTTTACCCATAACTGTTGCAGAAACACAACATGCGATTGCACAGTCGTCAGAACCCCAGTTTTCACGTAATAAGTCATCGTTTTCAAATTGGATAGATGAGCTTTCTTTCGCGATTTTAGCTGCATATGTTCTGAAGCCTTCTGGTAAGTGAGAAGAATACAATACAGTTAAGTTCGGTTCTGGAGATGGTCCCATGTTTGTTAAGGTGTGTAAGATACGGAAGTCATTTTTAGTAACTAATGAACGACCGTCAATACCCATACCAGCAATAGATAATGTTGCCCAAATTGGATAACCAGAGAATAATTGGTTGTATTCTGGTGTCCGTGCAAATTTAACCATACGTAATTTCATGATTAAATGGTCAATCATTTCTTGTGCTTCAAATTCAGTGATTAAACCAGCTTCTAAGTCACGTTGGATATAGATATCTAAGAATGCTGAGATACGACCAATTGACATTGCCGCACCATTTTGAGATTTAATGGCACCTAGGTAACCAAAGTATAACCATTGGATTGCTTCTTGCGCATTTGCAGCAGGACGAGAAATATCGAAACCATAAGAAGCAGCCATTTGTTTTAAGTCATTTAACGCACGGTATTGTTCAGAAATTTCTTCACGTAAGCGAATAACATCGTCTGTCATTTCTTTGTTACCAGTGTTATCATGATCTTTTTTCTTTTGTTCCATTAAGTAGTCGATACCATATAATGCGATACGACGATAGTCACCGATAATACGGCCACGGCCATAAGCATCTGGAAGACCAGTAATGATTTTGTTTTTACGTGCTAAACGCATTTCAGCTGTGTAGGCATCAAAAACACCTTGGTTATGTGTTTTTCTGTATTCTGTGAAGATTTTTGTCATTTCTTCGTCAGTTTCATAACCATTTGAAACTAAGGCATTGTTCGCCATTTTAATACCACCGAATGGCATAAATGCTTGTTTTAATGGTACATCTGTTTGTAAACCGACAATTTTTTCTTCTTCTTTGATTAAGTAACCAGGTTCATGTGACGTAATAGTTGCTGGGATATCGCTATCCATGTCATAAACGCCATTTTTTTCATGTTGGATTTCAAATAATTCTTGTAGTTTTGTCCATAATTTGTCAGTGCTCGGAGCGATTGGTTCTAAGAAACTGTCGTCGCCTTTGTACTCTGTGTAGTTGTTTTGAATAAAATCACGAGTGTCAACGCTTGTTCTCCATTTGTCGCCTTTAAAGCCTTCCCATTGTTTCATGAAGTGTTTGCCTCCTTAGTTAACTGCTACTTGATTGTATGTAACAGCTTTATGTGATTAGTATAACACATAACCTTTTAGATGCAAGCGTTTTTTTATTATTTATTGCACTTTCTTAATAAATAAATGGGGATCGAAGATTCTAAACGCTGATATATAAACATTTATACTTGTGAAAATAAGAACGATTTATAGTTGTTATCACTTGTGAAAAATGTACTTCTGTATTAAAAACAGCAGCCATCTGTATTAATACAGATGGCTGCTGTGGAGATATTTATAACACAGTTTAGTTTGTTTGTTCTTCTTCAATCACTGCAGAATGCATCTCGTGGACTTCCATTACTTGGCCATCTTTTTGTTCATCGATGACAAAGGAACCGTTGGATGTTCGTTCACTGATTGGATAGTTTTTCGACTGAATAACTTCTTGTGTGCCTTTTTGCGTAGTAACTAATAAATCTAAATCGGTACTTTCAGACATAAAGACAACACGATGTGGATTTTTCTTCAATTCCCGTAAGAGCATTAATCCACGTTTTGCTCGTCCTAATTGTGTTAATTCTTGGGCTAACATGCGTTTAACACCGCCACGTTGGGTAACGATGACAATCGGTGTATCCCCTTCAGAATGAACCAGCAAACCATTAACGACATAATCGTCTTCTTTGAGGTTCATTGATTTAACTCCAGCCGCTTTACTACCCACGACTGGTACTTCATATAATGGATAACGTAAGCCAAAACCGCGATTGCTAACGAGGAAAACATCCAATAAGTCTTGATCATTTGTTAAATAAACATTGGTAATTTCATCTTGGTCTGATTTTAATTTCATACAAGATGTCGGGCGGCTCTTATAAGTGCGCCAAGGCTCAAAATCAGCCATTTTGGTTTGTTTAATCATGCCAGCTTTTGTAATGAAAACAAAGGTTTTTGTCGGACTTAACTCTTTATAAGGATATACAGCAATAATCGATTCATCGATAGCAAGATTTAAAATGGTTTGAGAAATATGTTCGCCAATTTCTTTCCAGCGTAAATCTGGCAACTCATGGACGGGGCGATAGATCATATTCCCTTTATTTGTTACTAGTAAAAGATGATCTAATGTATTGACTTCGCCAGCATATAATAAAAAGTCGCCTTCTTTCATGCCGATTTCTTCTGGTTTTGATGCTGTATAAGAACGAATACTACTCCGCTTGATATAGCCTTCGTGCGTCACGGTTACGACCACGTCTTCCTGCGCAACTAACACGGCTGTTTCAATCTTGATTTCTTGGATTTCCTCTTCAATTTGAGTTAAGCGCGGATTGCCATATTGCTTTTTAACTTCGCGAAGTTCTTTTTTCATGACTGAGAATAGTTCTTTTTCATTGTTTAAAATGTTCAATAACTCAGCAATTTGTTGTTCTAAAGTTTTCGCTTCTTCTTGTAAATCAGTAATATCTGTATTAGTTAAACGGTATAGCTGTAAAGTAACGATTGCTTCAGCTTGTTCTTCAGTAAACGCATAGTCGGATACTAAGTTCTTCTTCGCATCTTTTTTATCTTTACTGCCACGGATTGTTGCAATCACTTTATCTAAGATAGACAATGCTTTAATTAAACCAGCAACAATATGCTCACGTTTGCGAGCTTTGTCCAACTCAAATTGACAACGGTTAATGATAACTGATTTGCGATGCGTAATGTAACTTTCTAAAATCCGTTTTAGTCCCACTTGTTGCGGGGTCATGTTGTCAATGGCTACCATGTTAAAGTTGTAATTGATTTGCAATTCAGTGTTTTTAAATAGATAATTTAAAATACCTTCTGCATTGACATCTTTTTTTAGTTCAACAACAATTTGCAAGCCAGTTCTGTCACTTTCGTCACGAACTTCGGCAATGCCGTCTACTTTTTTATTTAAACGGATTTCATCCATCTTCTTCACTAGCGTTGCTTTGTTGACTTCATAAGGAATTTCAGAAATGACAATTTGTTGTTTGCCGCCTTTTAAGGGCTCAATCTTTGTCTTCGCACGTAAAATTACTTTACCACGGCCGGTTTCGTAGGCTTTTTTAATTTCTGCTTTTCCTTGTAGGATCCCACCTGTTGGGAAATCTGGTCCTGGAATGTATTCCATTAATTTCTCTAAACTTGCATTAGGATGATCAATTAAATACACAGTTCCATCAATGATTTCCGCTAAATTATGCGTAGGAATTTCTGTTGCATAGCCTGCTGAAATCCCCGTTGAGCCGTTTACCAATAAATTAGGATATTTGGCTGGTAAAACAGTGGGTTCTTTTTCTGTATCGTCAAAATTCCAGACGAAATCGACGGTATTTTTTTCGATATCTTTTAACAACTCACCACTTAACTGTGATAAACGAGCTTCTGTATAACGCATCGCCGCTGGCGGGTCGCCATCCATACTTCCGTTGTTTCCGTGCATTTCAATTAGTACTTCCCGTAATTTCCAGTCTTGACTTAGACGGACCATCGCTTCATAAATACTGCTGTCGCCATGGGGATGATAATTCCCCATAATGTTTCCGACAGATTTTGCTGATTTACGAAAGCCTTTATCAAAGGTATTGCCGTCTTTATTCATTGAAAAGAGAATGCGGCGTTGTACTGGTTTTAGCCCATCTCGAATATCTGGTAGGGCCCGTTCTTGAATGATGTATTTGGAATATCTTCCAAAACGATCGCCCATTACTTCTTCAAGGGTTAATTCTTGAACTTCTTGGCGTTTTTCCAAAATTGTCACTCCCTACTCTATGTCAAACAAACTGATTTCAGTGTCATCGGTTTGTTCTGCTTCTTTTGTTTTTTCCGCATCTAAAAGACTTTCTCCTGTTGGTGCAGAAGTGTCTTCTTCTGAACGATCTAAAATACTGCCATCTTCTTCCAGCGTAAATTGAACATGTTGTTCAATCCATTTTCGACGAGGTTCGACTTTGTCGCCCATTAATGTGGTCACACGGCGTTCTGCTTGAGCTGCATCATCAATCCGAACACGAATTAAGGTTCTAGTTTCAGGATCCATCGTTGTTTCCCAAAGTTGTTCTGCATTCATTTCCCCCAGACCTTTATAGCGTTGGAGCATATAGCCTTTACCAACTTTATCAATCACTTCTGCCAATTCACCATCGGTCCAAGCATACTCAATGACTGATTTTTTTCCAGTTCCTTTAGAGACTTTATAAAGTGGTGGTAAGGCAATGTAGACTTTGCCGGCTTCAATTAATGGTTTCATATAACGATAGAAGAACGTTAATAGCAACACTTGAATATGGGCACCATCGGTATCCGCATCGGTCATGATGATGATTTTATCATAATTACAATCTTCAATTGAAAATTCAGGACCAACGCCTGCGCCAATTGTATAGATCATAGTATTGATTTCTTCGTTTTTCAAGATGTCTTGCATTTTCGCTTTTTCCGTATTAATGACTTTTCCTCGTAGCGGTAAAATGGCTTGAAACTTCCGGTCGCGTCCTTGTTTTGCTGAGCCACCGGCCGAGTCTCCTTCGACAAGATATAGTTCATTTTTCTTAGGATTTCTAGATTGAGCCGGTGTTAATTTTCCAGAAAGTAACGATTCACCTTTTTTCCGTTTTTTACCGTTCCGGCTTTCTTCACGAGCTTTGCGAGCCGCTTCACGGGCTTCACGGGCTTTAATCGCTTTCCGAATTAATGATTGACTCATTTCACTGTTTTCTTGTAAATAGAAGCCCATTTGTTCGCCTACGACGTTATCGACAACGGTTCTTGCTAAAGGTGTACCTAATTTTCCTTTGGTTTGGCCCTCAAACTGTAGTAAGTTTTCTGGTACTCGAATAGAAAGGACGGCTGCTAAGCCTTCACGGAAGTCGCTACCTTCTAAATTTTTATCTTTTTCTTTTAATAGTCCTACTTTACGTGCATATTCATTGTACGCCTTTGTCATTGACGTTTTCATACCGACTTCGTGGGTACCGCCATCTTTTGTGCGGACATTGTTAACGAAAGATAAAACATTTTCAGAATAGCCATCGTTGTATTGATAGGCTAATTCAACTTCAATACCTTCTTTGGCTCCTGAAAAATAAACAACGGGTGTTAATGTATCTTTTTCTTCATTTAGATAGGCAACAAATTCTTTAATGCCTTCTTCGTAGTGAAAGACTTCTTCTTTGGGTTCTTCTCCACGTTCATCTGTTAAAGTAATTTTGACGCCTTTTAATAAGAAAGCTGATTCTCTCAAACGTTCTGCTAAAATTTCGTAAGAAAAATTTGTCGTAGAGAAAATAGTGTCGTCAGGTAAAAAAGTAACAGAGGTACCGTTGCGTTTTTTTGTTTTGCCGATTTTTTTTAAGGTACCAACTGGTTTACCGCCGTCCTCAAATCGTTCCATGTATTCTACGCCATCACGAACAATATGAACTTCTAACCACTTAGATAAGGCATTAACAACACTGGCACCCACCCCATGGAGTCCGCCTGAAGTTTTATAGCCACCTTGGCCAAACTTACCACCCGCATGTAAGACAGTAAAAATAACTTCTACTGTTGGGATACCAGAAGCATGCATCCCTGTTGGCATTCCGCGGCCAGAGTCTGCAACACAAATACTATTATCTTTTTGGATAGTTACGTTGATTTCATTCCCGTAGCCAGATAACGCTTCATCGACTGCGTTATCGACAATTTCATAGACTAAGTGATGGAGTCCACGGCTATCGGTTGAACCGATATACATACCAGGTCTTTTCCTCACTGCTTCCAATCCTTCTAGGACTTGGATAGAGGCATCATTGTACTCATTGTTAATTTTTTTAGCCAAAGAAAAAACTCCTTATACTTAGATTCTCGTTTAGTTAATAAGCGTACATTAACTATTTCTTAAAGAATTAGAAGAAGAGTGAGCCGGTTTCTTGCGTTTTCCGTTCGCTCCTTCTAAAACCATCATTACAATAATACTCTATCTGGGTCAAAAAAAAAAGAGCTTTCCGTTCAGGACGCTCTTTCTTTATAAAATTACACGTGTTTATTCAGCATCTGCCATTTTTGCCAATTCAATTTTAATACAACGGTTCATAATAACTTGCCGACCTTCATTTAATAACAAGTTCGCTGCCTCTTCGTTTTCCAAACCTAGTTGGGCCCAAAAAACAGGTGCTTCTGTTTTCAATGTTTCTGCGGCCACTTCTGGCAAAAATTCACTCCGCCGAAAGACATCAACAATATCAATCTTTTCAGGAATCTCTGTTAATGCCCCATAAACCGTTTCGCCAAGCACCGTTTCACCTTTTAAAACTGGATTGACAGGTAACACACGATAGCCATGTTGCTGTAAAATTTCCGCAATTTTGTAACTCGTGCGGTCGGACTTGTTACTCAAACCAACCACCGCAATATTTTTTGCTTGTTTTAAAATATCAAAAATTTGATTTTGACTTGGATTCTCAAATGTCATTCACTCAACCCCTTTTTTCGTTCTTATTTATTATAACGCTGAGTAAAGGGTTTTGGCAAAATTATTCTCTGAATACCGACAAAATAATTATTGGCTTTGCCAATCTGCTGGATAAGTCACGTAGACAAAGCGGGCATCACCCGTCACTGAAAATTGAATTTTACTACTTTTCGGGATTAAAATAATTTCGCCGGCTGTTGCAGAAATTTTACGTCCGTCAATCAGTATATCTAATTGTCCTGAAATAATATAATCAATTTCATCGTATTCTAGTGTCCAGTCGAAGGTGGTATCTTTCATCACCATTAAACCGCAACCAAGGCGCGGGCTTTCTTCTAAAGAAAACAGATCTTTTGTGTAAACAATGTCCGCTGGGTTGCCTGTATCTAAGCGGTCGTCTTCTGTTACGTCGATTTCGGGTAATTTGATGGACATAATCCCACTTGGATCCACTTGTTTAGTCGGCATTAATTTTTCTGTGACAATTTGTCGAACAAGCGTTTCAATCATTTCACGATTTAATTCTGTCATATTTACACCTCATTATTTCACTTCTGTTTCGGGTTTCCCTAGCATTCGATTTGCCATAAAGATAGCCACAAAAATGGCGGTAATCCCTCCAACTAATTTGCCAACAATCATTGGAAAAATCATTTCTTTTGCTACGCCTGCAGTAAAACCAAGGTGGTCACCTAAAACGAAAGAAGCCGAAACAGCAAAAGCGATATTAATAATTTTTCCTCGATTATCCATGTCTTTTAACATTTGGAACATGGGAATATTGTTAGCTAATGTAGCAACCATTCCTGCAGCCGCTACTTCATTCATTCCTAAAACTTTTCCTAGTTTCATCAATGGTTTATTAAAGACTTTCGTAATCACTGCTACTAAACAGAAAGCGCCAGCTAAAGTTAATGCAATCCCGCCAACGACTTCAATTCCTTCAGTAACTGGTGCAATACCAGGAATCACTGTAATTCCTAATAATAGTTGAATCGCCCCCACAACTAAACCAAAGATAGCGACAATCACTACGCCTTGGCCAAAAATTTGGAAGCCTTTAATCATGCCTTTTGGCGCTAACCATAAACCTAAAATAATTAAAGCGGCAACAATAATAATTGGAATTAAGTTAGGAATAATCAATGACAATGGCATGCCAGCTGTTAAACCACCTGCTAATAAACCAAAAGGAATTGTAATAATCCCGCTCAAAACACCCGTTGCTAAGAATTGCTGGTCGTCTTTTTGGATAATGCCAAGCGCTACTGGAATTGTAAAGACTAACGTTGGTCCCATCATTGCACCTAAGATTGCCCCCGCAAATAAACCAGCTTGGGGATCATTGGCTAATTGTTGTGCTAACGCAAAGCCGCCCATATCATTAGCCAATAAGGTTGTGGCAAACATTGCTGGATCAGCCCCTAGTAATTCATAGACAGGAACGACAATCGGACTTAAAAGATTGGCTAAGACAGGCGCTAAAGTGATAATCCCTACCATAGAAAGCGCTAGAGAACCCATAGCCATAATCCCTTCCTCAAATTGCTCTCCTAAACCTAGTTTGTTGCCAATACATTTATCGATTCCTCCAATAATCATGAAAAGAACCATAATATACATAATAATTTCATTAATGCTCATGTCTCGTCCTCCCTATTCTTCCTCTGTAGAATCAATGACACCAACAATCATTGCATCAATTGGGACATTCGGATCTTCTGCCGAAATACGGGCAGCATTGCCTTGACTAATTAACACTTTGTCCCCGACACCAGCTCCAGCGTTGTCAGCAGCAATTAGAAATCCTTGCTTTTCGTCCTCTTGATTCAAAATATCAACCATCATAAATTTCCAGCCATTTAATTTTTCATCTTTTCTTGTTGACCAAAGGCTACCAGTCACTTTTCCTAAAAGCATCGTTTTTCCTCCTTACGTCAGCAATTGATGTTTCCTAGCATAATCTTTCGCTAACGGGGTTAAATAGGCGTTTTTACTTAAAGAAACACCTGATTCTGTCATTCTTATCAATTGTTTTTCAGTAATGTAGGTTCGTTTGGTCTCAGCCAATGAACGAAGTTGTTTTTGACAGGCCGCCTGAAACACAGCGTAATTTTCTGAATCATGATAAAAAATCAGCCCAAACTGTTGGCAAATGTCCACGTTTTCCTGAATCGTTTGTTTCAAACGATACTTCAATCGTGAATTTTTAGTCACTGAAGGTATTGGGGTTAAAACCAATACCGGCTTACCTTCAAATAAGAATGCTAAGATGTTTTTGACTAATTCATCCGTTTCCTGTAAATGCGCAATCGCATTTACTTGGGAAATCGTTAGCCTCTTTACAACCAAGCCTCGTGCTAGCTTCTGCTCCTTGGTTACCCAATTTACATCAGGAAAACGAACAAACATTTCTTCAGGAAATGCTTCTTTTGCTTCTGCTAAAGCCACTGAATAAGACGACGACAGCAATTGTTGGCAAATTCGATCAGTAATCTGTTGAATCAAATTTTCCATTTCAGAAACGTTCATTGTCCTTCCTCCTTTTACTTAAGAATATAGCCACGAGCTCCTTTGGTTAAGCCGCAAGCGTTGGCTTCATCGTAGTCAATGTGCATGTACGTTGCAAATCGCGGACTGATTCGCACAACTACATCATCAAAGATTAACGGACGTGTGCCTTCCACTTTGACTTGCACAATTTGGCTATTGCTTACTTTATTTTTCAAGGCGTCTTCGGGTGTCATGTGAATATGACGTTTGGCAACAATTAAGCCGTGACTTAATGTCACAACTGCTGATCCGTTCATCAACGTGACGCCTGGCGTCCCTTCTGTCTTGCCACTCTCTCTAACTGGGGCGTTAATTCCTAAAATACGTGTATCCGTCATAGAAACTTCGACTTGTGATTCGCTACGTTCAGGGCCTAAAATAACCACATTTTGAAAAAGTCCTTTAGGTCCAGCAACCGTAATTCGTTCTTTACAAACAAACTGTCCAGGTTGTGATAAATCTTTCACTTTTGTTAGTTGATATCCTGGTCCAAATAATGCATCAATCTCTTGACGAGACAAATGAACATGTCGGCCAGAAGCTTCAACTTCAAAAGTATTTTGTTGTTGTTGCTGAATTCGTTTAACAACTTCTTCAACAATTTCATTCATTGAATCCAATTTGTTCATCTCCTAGTTTCGTGATATTTCAGTCATGGTGCTAACTAATTCTGTAGCCCAAGCTTGAAAAAGTCCGAACAGTTGTGATTCTCCTTTTAACTGGAGAATAATTTTATCTAGTTGTAATTGAATTTCTTTTGAGGAATAGCGCCATTGTCTCTGTTGGTTAGTTAGAATAGTTACCTTTGATTCCAAAATGACTGGTTCCATTACAAGCGACTGTTCTAAAATAAATTTCTCTAACCACAGTTGTTGTTGTTCGAAATATAACCAACCTTCTGTTGATAACGCTTCATTCGTTAAGAAAGGCAAATACAATAGATGGCTTAAGTGCCGAATCTCATAAATTGTTTCTTTTGATAAATGTTCTTGTTTTTGTTTTTGTGAGGAGGCCTTCACTGAATGAACCTCAGAAAGCAATGGGTTTGTTGAAGAGAAGCTGCTATTAATCCGATGCTCGCGTAGATAGCTTTTGGCGGCAGGCGTCAGAAAACTGCCTACAGGAAACACAAAATCCGTGCCATCTTCTAGTTCTTTTTTTAGCCTTTTGATGCGAAGCATATCTTCTGTAATAACTGTCATAACACCCCTCCTCAATGAAAGTTTAGGACAGAAGTAATGAACCTACCTCTGCCCCAAAAAATCAAAATTATAATTCAGTTGTTGCGTGTGGTAAAATAGCGTCTACTTCTGTATGTGGACGTGGAATTACATGGACAGATAATAATTCACCAACACGTTCTGCTGCTGCAGCACCAGCATCCGTTGCTGCTTTCACGGCACCAACGTCACCGCGAACCATTACTGTAACTAAACCGCCACCGACTTGTTCTTTTCCAATTAAAGTAACGTTTGCCGCTTTCACCATTGCATCGGCTGCTTCAACAGCACCTACTAAACCACGAGTTTCGATCATTCCTAAAGCATTTGTACTTGACATTATAATTTCCTCCTAAGATGTATGTTTTATTTTTAAAAATTTGGGACAATTATCAATTTGACTTAGGTCCCAAACCCTAAATCCAATAATTCATTTGTTTTACTCTTACTCGCTCGTTTCTTGTTAGTTTAAGCGAGCTAAAACTTGAGCTACCACGGCATTTACTAGTTCTTCTTGATTGGTTGTTTCGCAAGAAGTAGCCACAGATGTGGTTGATGTTTGACCAAATTCTTGACGAATCTCTTCTAAATCACGCACGCCATAAGCAACACGACGTAAATTGAACAGATTTTCAACTCCAATATTATCAGAAGTTGAGCTGCCACCAACTGCGCCACAACCTAGTGTTAATGCTGGCACTAAGTTAGTTGAAGCACCAATTCCGCCAAGTGTACCAGAGGTGTTAACAAGCAAACGAGAGACGGGTTTTCTTAAGCCAAATTCACGAATGACTTCTTTGTTTTCTGTGTGAATACCCATCGTATGACCCGCACCTTCACCTTTCAAAATTTCAATTGATAACGCGCAAGCTGCTTCCCAGTTTTCAACTGTATAGAAAGCAATAATCGGTGCCAATTTTTCTCTTGAAAATGGATATTTCAAGCCTACATGTGTTTCTTCGGCAACAATTAAGCGGCGATCTTTTGGAATAGATAAACCAACTAATGAAGCAATATGTTGAACGGAACGTCCTACGATTTGCGGGTTCATTGTACCGTTTGGTCGTAAAATAAATTTAGCTAATTTGTCGGCTTCGGCTGGACTTAAGAAATACGCGCCCTGCTTAATTAACTCTTCTTTGACCGCTTCACGGTTGACAGTTTCAACAATAATTGATTGTTCCGATGCACAAATTGTACCGTTATCGAAAGTTTTTGAATCCATTATTTGTTTCACTGCATGAGGAACATTTGCGCTTCGTTCGATGTAGGCTGGTCCATTACCAGGCCCAACACCGATTGCTGGTGTTCCAGAAGAGTACGCTGCTTTAACCATTGCGTTTCCACCAGTAGCTAAAATTAAATTTGTTTCTTTATTTTTCATTAATTCGCTAGTCGCTTGCATGGTTGGCGTTTTGATGACCGAGACACAACCTTCTGGTGCCCCTGCAGCAATAGCCGCTTTTTGGATAATTTCCACTGTTTCAATAATCGATTTCAACGCATTGGGATGTGGTGAAAAAACAATGCTGTTGGCAGCTTTTAATGAAATTAATGCTTTGTAAATGACTGTTGATGTCGGGTTGGTAGAAGGAATTAATCCTGCAATCACACCAACTGGGACAGCAATTTCAGTGACTTTTTTGGCAGCATCATCATTGATCACACCAACTGTAGCTTTGTCCTTCATTTCGTCATATACTACTTTTGAAGCGAAAGCATTTTTGATGATTTTATCTTCATAGATACCAAATCCTGTTTCTTCATTGGCCATTTTCGCTAACTTTTCTCGTTGGTTAAATGTAGCCTCTGAAACCGCTTGAACAATCGCATCGATTTGTTTTTGCGAAAATGTTGCTAATACTTGCTGTGCCTCTTTGGCTTTTCTGATTAAATTTCTTGTTTCTTGGATGGAACGTAAGTCTTTATCTACTAATTCCACTCGTCTTCACTTCTTTCTATTTCAGCCATGATTGCTTGAATTAAAGCTTCTTTATTGGCAAATTTAATCTCACTTTTCTTTAAACTACTTAGGTTCATTTTGTAGGCTTGTTTGCGTAAATCAACCACGCGTTGTGTTTCTAATTTTTGGCGTGTGCCAGTGTGTTCTTCCAAATCTGGTGTTTCAATCTCTTCTTCAATTACTTCTACTTGTTCCATCGGTTCAGGTGCTGACTCAGGTTCTGGATCTGATAAAATCACTTCCGTTTGAGCATCAACCCGTGAGATCACATGATGAGCAATTAAACAATTTAATTCTTTAGCTACTTCCGTGCCTACTTCAACGGCAGCTTGGACCGCGGCAACGTCACCAATCAGTTCCACAGTTGTTAAACCGCCATTAATAATTTCAGCTTTTAACAAAGTAACGTCGGCGGCTTTCAATGCCGCATCGGCCACACTAATGGCACCTAAAAAACCTTTGACTTCGACCATTCCTAATGCTTTCATTCAGGTCACATCCTTAATAACTCAACGGATTGTCAGCGATATTTTGAATGACTTGTTCAAACGCACTGCAAGCAGCTTTACATGCAGATTGACTACCTGTCAATAAGGCACCGCCAAAGTTCGTTTCAGAAGGTGGGCCATAAAAGACACCCATTTGAACATCGGCAGCTTTCATTGCTGCATCTAAGCCAACCATTGCTTCTAGCGGTGGTGCAATCAGATAAGCAATCGCTTCACCTTCAGGAATATTCGCTTGTTCAGATAAAAAGCTACCCGTTCTTGATACTACATGTGCAAAATAAACAATGCTGTCATCTTCGTTAGCACTATAGAAGCTGGCTTCTTCTTCAATGACTTGTGTAATGACACTCAAGCCACTATTGACTTCGGCAGGACTCGGACCAGCAATAATGCCAATCACTTCACCGGCTAATTTGGTTGAAGCATTTGCTGCGCCAGCATACATACTTTTACCGTAAACTACAGTAACATCGGCGGCTTTGGTTGCTTCATCTAATGCAACATAAGTGACATCATCACAATCGGAAGTAACAATTCCTAATGAGCGATGTTCTGGTTTCAATGATAATTCTTTTGCTAATGCCGGATCGACATTGGGAATGACTTTCATACTTAGGACATTTGCGCCTAGACGATCATTTTTCATGAGAAATCCTCCTTTATTCAGCTTCTTTTAAATCAATACCAGATTTTTTCTTGTCTAACATTTTTTTGATAATTTCGGCAATGTAGGCCCCTGCTTCAACAGCCGGTGTCCCACCTTTGTGAATATTTGAAATAACTGTCCGCCGTGCTTCTGGCATACCGACAGTTGGTTTGTAAGCAATGTAGGCACTCATAGATTCAGCTGTTACTAAACCAGGACGTTCGCCAACTAGCAAGCAAACAACATCAGCGTCAGTGATTTCACCAATTTTATCCATTGCTGGCACGCGACAATATTTAACAAAAACTACATTGTCGAAATCTAAGTTGTACATGTTTAATCCTTGTTTAATTGCTGGTAGGACTTCTTTAATATTCGCTTCGATAGCAGCTGAACTAAGGCCATCCCCTACGACCATTTGGATTTTGGCTTTTGGTGTCGTATTTTTCCGAATGATTTCACTATTTTCTTCATCAAATTGACGACCATAATCTGGACGTGTTAAATATTCATCTTTACTGTTACAGATTGTTTTTGTAGAAATAAAATTCATTTCTTTTACCAAGTCTTCGCTTACGTCTGAAAAGACCGCATCTTGTGCTGCCGCATGGTCCGCTCGGAAACGTAATGTTGAACTAGTCATATAACGCGTCCCTGCACGACCAACGCCTAAACGAGCTGGCGAGAAAGCTTTCATTTTTAATAGTGCTTCAGGATCTACGGCATTTTTCAATAGTAATTGTTTACGTAAATCTACTTCAGTAATGTCAGGAATTAGGCCTTCTTCAATTTCTGTCGTTTCAGTGACGTGTGTTGTGACTGGTTTTTCTTCAGCAGTCACAGTGGCAGTCGAAACCGCTTGATTGTCAGCGACCATTTCTGTTAAAATTCCGGCAATCATTTCTTTTAATTCTTTTTCGTTCATTTGTATTCTCACCTCGTTTATTTAATAAATACAGATGCATCGCCAGCGCGACTTGTTAATTTTCCGTTTTCCATTAAGCCCATTTTTTCCATCCATTCTTCAAATTCTTTAATTGGACGTAAGCCTAATGTTTCACGAATCGTCGCAGTTTCATGGAACCCAGTTGTTTGATAATTTAACATGACATCATCGCCATGAGGAATCCCCATGATATACGTACAACCAGCTGTTGCTAATAACATTGCTAAGTTTTCCATATCATTTTGATCAGCTTTCATATGGTTGGTGTAGCAGACATCACAGCCCATTGAAATTCCAGTTAATTTGCCCATGAAATGATCTTCTAAACCAGCGCGGATGACTTGTTTTGAATCGTAAAGATATTCTGGTCCAATAAAGCCGACAACAGTATTTACAATATACGGATCAAATTTTTTGGCTAAGCCATAACAACGCGCTTCCATTGTGACTTGGTCTGCGCCAAAGTTCGCTTCAGAAGAAAGTTCTGAGCCTTGACCTGTTTCAAAATACATCACATTAGGACCAGCTGCTTGACCACTGTGAAGGGCTAAATCTTGTGCTTCAGCTAAAATTTCTGCATTTAAACCAAATGCTGTGTTCCCTTTTTCTGAACCAGCGATGGATTGAAAGACTAAGCCAGTTGGCGCGCCTTGACGCATGGCTTCCATTTGTGTCGTTACGTGAGCAAGCACGCAAGTTTGTGTTGGAATTTCCCATTCGCTGCGGAACTCTTCAAATTTGTTTAAGATCCGTTTAACACTTTCTGTAGAATCATCAACAGGATTCAAACCAATTAACGCATCACCGGCGCCATAAGAAAGACCTTCCATAACTGATGCCATAATGCCATCGACATTATCGGTTGGATGGTTCGGCTGTAAACGATTTGAAAAAGTTCCGGGACGGCCAATCGTTGTGTTGGCGGTTTTTTCAATATTGATTTTTTTTGCGCCAACAATTAGGTCCATGTTGGACATTAATTTACAGACAGCAGCAATCATTTCAGAAGTGAGTCCACGGGAAATTCGTTTGATATCAAAATCGGTTGTTTCTGAAGATAAGATAAATTCGCGTAATTCCGCAACTGTCCAATGTTTGATACTTTCAAAAATTCGCATATTGACTTGGTCAATAATAATGCGTGTCACTTCGTCTTCGTCATAATCAACAACGGGATTGTTAAACAAGTCATTTAAGGACAATTCCGATAAAACGACTTTCGCTGCCACGCGTTCTTCGGCTGAATTAGCAGCTACGCCAGCTAACTTGTCGCCAGACTTTTCTTCATTGGCTTTGGCTAAGACTTCTTTAACGGATGTAAATTGATAGACTTTGCCAAATAGTTTGGTTTTTAAAATCATCTTTGTGTCGCTCCTTTTTAATTAAATACTAAGGTCTTAACAATGACTGGAAGGACGGCTCCTTCTGCCACTGGTAAACCGATATCTACATAATCACCGTTTTCTACTTTGACCGAATCAAGACAGATAAACGGATAGTCTTTTGGCAGATGGGCACTTAAGGCATGCCCTAAAGCTTTCGCCATGTCTTCATCCACCATAACAATAATGGGAATTTGTTCAGCAACTAAACTAGCTAATCCTTCCACAATCCCTTGACCATAGCGTTGAATATCAGCAAATGTTGGATTGCTCATGCCTCTAATTGCTAGGGCAATCTGGGGTGTTTCTTCAATACGATGCCAATTGAGTTTTTCTTGGATTCGCTGGCCTAATTCTGTCACAGTAAGGGTTTCATCCTCTTGCGCTAATTTTAGAATTGGGATATTTTTTACCGGCAAAATTTGCTCACGATAAGCGATCGTACTTCCGCTAATTTCAGCAGTATGTGAACCTGCTCCGACGACCGTCGCTCGGATTGTTTCTGCGCTTTCTAAGACTTCTTTTTCCGAAAAAATCAGTGACTTTCTCAGATATTTTCCTAAAAGCAAGCCGATGTCCCCATATTTAAAGAGACTCGTACTTGTCGTATTTAAGCAATCAGCCACACCACCAGAAAATGTTACAATTGGTAATTCCTCACCTTTTCGTAGTGGATGGTTGGTTACTAATAACTGGTAGAACGGACTTTGTGTCCCCAAGCCAATGCTATTTTCTAACACGGCAACTAATTCCGAAATAATTGGCAGTAAGTTTTGTTCGGTGGCTTGGTCACCAAGGTGCAAGGTTAGCCCTTTTTTATTTATAATTTCTTGAATCTTCGGAGCTATATAGGTGATTTTTTGTTGTTGATCTAATTTAATTAAGCGTCCGCCAATGTCAAAACAAGCCGTGTCAATCACTTCACCATCTTTAAAGACAGCTAAATTTGTCGTTCCACCACCAATGTCTAAATTAACCACTGGTTTGCGTTTCGTCTCAGAATAAGTTTGAGCCCCAGCGCCTTTCCCAGCAATGATACTTTCTAAATCAGGACCAGCCGTAGCAACGACAAAATCACCTGCATAGCCACTAAGTGCTCGTAGCACATTGTTGGCATTGCTTTTTCGAGCAGTTTCACCTGTGATAATTACCGCACCCATTTGAATATCTTGTTTATGAATACCTGCTTGGCGATATTGCTCCGCTACAAACGCTTTGATAGGTTCTGCATCAATTTCTGATTGGTTAAGTAAGGGTGTAAAGATAATGTCACTTCGGTAAATGACTTTTTTATCAGAAATGCTGATACGTGGTACTGTAAACGCAGAGGCAAAATTTTCAACAGTTAATTCTGACAAGACTAATTGGGTTGTAGACGTCCCTAAATCAATCCCTACGGTTAAAAGTGTTTCCTTCGACATCGCCTGACTCGCCTCCTTTTGCATACAAAAAGGCACTTAAAGAATCGTTAGAAAATTTCTTTCTACTTTTCTTTAAGCGCCTTTGCTTAATCAATGAACAACATCACTGGTGTTCTGTTCGAAATAGAAACAGGTTTTAGTTCCCTGTTTATTGGATTCAATTGTAATTTTTCCTTTTAATTTATCTTTTACGTAGCTTTTGACAATCATCAAACCTAAACTGGTCTCGTTACTTTGATGAACGTCATAGCCTTTACCATTATCTGTAACAGTAATGGTAATCATTTTATTATCTAATGTTCCACTAAGTTTAACAACGCCACTTGTTTGTGGCTCAAATGCGTGATCAAAAATGTTTTGTAATAGTTCGTTGACAACAAGGGAAATGGTGACCATTTGTTCGCTAGAAACCATAATGGCTGGATCAACATCCATCATCATCTCAATGGGTTGTGCGCCTTGAAAAAGATGTCTAAAATTATACATCACTGCTTCCAATGTTTGCCGTAAAGCAACGTCATCTTTGACTTGTTTTGACAGCAATTCATGGGTGGCTGCAATCGCCATAATTCGATTGACACTTTCATGAAGGACTTTCTTTGCTTCGGGGCTTTGCGTTCGCCGTTCTTGAATACGCAATAAGGAAACCACCGATTGCAAGTTATTTTTAACACGATGATGAATTTCACGAATCGCAACAGATTTGGAAATAATTTCCGCTTCTTTTTCTTTAAATTCTGTATTGTCTTGAATAATCATAATCAGTTGTTCTTCTGATGCCAACCACACTTTCCGAACCTTAAAATAATAATTAAGGTAGGTCGTTTTGCTTTCAATTGGTTGATTACTCATTTTATATTTCATTTGATACAACACATATTCAAAAGTTGTATAATCGATGGACAAATTGTCATAGCTCATTCCAATGATATTATCCCGATAACCAAGTTTGCGATAAAGCTCTTGTGCATTGTGATTGGTAATTAATAAGTGACCCGCCGCATCAAAAATCAAAACGGCTTCTGCCAATTGATCAATAAATAATGCGTCGACTTGACTAGTTGATTTCGCTACTTTTGCTAACTGGCAGTTATTTAGCTCCTCTTTTTGTAAGTCCGCTTGAATCTCTTCATCTGCCGCAATCTCGACAATAATGACACCAATCGTTCGATGTTCATTGCGAATGGGATAGATATTTTGCTTAATCAAACGATTTTCCTGAGTCACTGCTAACAAACCAATGCTATTTAAGCTAGTTTGCATGGTACGCAGAACACCAGGTTCATTTTTTAATAAAGCTTCCATCCCGACGACATCTCCGCTATATAAAGAAGTTGTCTTCGCAGGCGGCTTATGATAAACGACTAGTGCTTGCTGTGACATTTCCTTATACACATCAATAAAAACATCTGCACTTTGATAGAGTGTCGTCGAAGAAAGATAACGTGCTGTACGTTGTAATTCTTTAATGTCTGATTCTGAAAGATTGGTATATTGGTGACATAATTGCTCTAATCGTTTCATTTATTCATCATCCATTACAATCAATTCTGCAATTTCACTCATACGTGCGCGTTTGTTCATACTTAACGTACGCAACATTTGGTAGGCTTCTTCTTCCGATATATGATTTTCTTTTACAAGAATACCTTTGGCTTTTTCGATAATTTTACGTTCTTCTAATTTTAAACTTAATTTATCGATTTGATTTAGTAACAGCTGCGTTTGTTTGCCTCGTTCAATGCTCATTTCAATTGTAGGTATTAATGATTTTTCATCTAGAGGTTTAACTAAATAACCCAGTGCGCCTAATTTTTTAGCCTTGTCCGTATTTTGTACGTCACTGTATGCAGATAAAAAGACAATACTACTGGCTAGTTGGTCTTGAACAATTTTTTTACCTGCTTTTAGACCATCTAAAATTGGCATTTGAATGTCCATTAATACTAGGTCAGGTTGTGTTTTTTTACATACTTCAATTGCTTCAAAACCATCGGCTGCTTCACCGACTACTTCGTACCCTGCTTCTATCACAATATCACGAATATCGAGTCTCGTAATAGGTTCATCATCGACTATTACAATTCGTCCATCCATTTTCTTCACGCCCTTGTCCTTTCAACGCTATGTTCTGGTAATTTTACAAGTTACAGAAAAGTTTAAAATCTGTTGTAAACCTTCAATCACCGCTTGTAAGGCTGCTTCCACTGAGCTTACGTCACCAGAAATGACTACCGATCCAGAAAAACGATCAATAAAACCGATTTGGATATCTCCGCTTTTAGTCGCAATATCAACAGCGATAATTGCCGCTTCGCTCGGAGTGATTGTCAAAATACCTAGTGCATTGCTGGTGCCTTCTGGCAACCCTAATTTTGTATAAATTTCTTTATTAGGACTAGCAATGATGTGCGCTAACGTTACTTGTTTCCCAGGAACATATTCTTGAATCATTCGTTGTTTTTCTTCCAACCAGACTCGCTCCTTTAATTTAGCAAATAAAAAATCCTCAATAAAAAACGTAAAGGTTCCACTTTCGCTTTCTACTAAGGAGCTTCTTTGCTCTTAAATTTTGAAGCACGCCGTTGTGCTACCCACATTATATGTTATCGATTTCATCCTGTCAATCGCTTATAAGATAGAATTTAAAATTTTTGTCACTTCTGCTGCTGTTGGTTGGACAGGATTTGTTTTGGTGCAGCCATCCATCAATGCGCCTTCAGCTATTTTTGGGATCGCAGCTTGGACTTCTTCTTTTGGTAAACCATAATCACTAAAAGTGGCAGGCATGTTTAATTTTTGACGGAGTTGCTTGATTTGTCGAATAAATTGTTGAACACCAATCCGTGCATTGGTTGTCTGTGTATCATTTAGACAATTTGCTAACTGCGCATAACGTTTAGCTGTTGGTTCGTTGGTGACTTTGCCATTCGCTAAGCCACTGTTATATGCAATGACTTCAGGTAAGAGCATTGCATTCATTCGTCCATGTGGCACATGTAAACGCGCACCGGCCGCATGAGCAATACCGTGATTCAAGCCTAACGAAGTAACATTAAACGCCATCCCTGCCATACATGAAGCTAAATGCATATTTTCACGGGCTTGTTGGTTGCTACCCTGATTAAAGGCTATTTCTAAATTGTCGAATACCAGGCGAACGACTTTTTCGCACAACGCATCTGAAATCGGATTTGCTTCTGTTGAAACATACGCTTCAATAACATGCGTTAAGACGTCCATTCCTGTATCCGCTGTGATTTTTGGTGGGACACTCATCACTAAATTTGTATCTAAAATCGCAATTTCTGGTTGAATTTCATCCGTTACAAGCGGGATTTTGGTGCCAGTTTCAGCAACCGTAATCACTGAAAAATTCGTAACTTCTGAACCAGTTCCACTAGTTGTAGGAACCGCAATAAACTCAGCAATCTGAGTTTGCAAAGTACGTTTGCCAAAAAATTTCATTGCTTTGGCCGCATCAATAGCGGATCCCCCACCTAAAGCTAATATCGTATCTCCTTGAAATGTCGCTAAATTCTTAATTCCCGCAGCAATCTTATCAATTGGTGGATCGGGGATGATATCACTAAAAATTTGCCATTCACTTTTTGTTAAATGCTTTGTCACTTCATTCACAAATCCAGAGTCAACCATGAATGGATCTGTGACAATGAAAACACGTCTATCATGAAGTGTTTCCAAATTGGCTAATGCGCCTTCTCCTACCCATAGTTCGGTAGGGAAATGAATTGTTTTCATCTCAATTCCTCCTTAATAAAATACAAAAAGACACTTCAAACAAACGAAAAATCATCTGTCTGAAGCGTCTTTGCTTCCTTATGTATACGCCATTGTACACGAAACCTTATCCATAGAGTACAACGCCTTTAATTAATTGTCAATAAAAAAAGGGAATATAGCAGTACGTCATTGTACCTGAAATCTCCTTCAACATTGAAAGACCAGCCCAAAATTCCCAAAAGCACTTCCTCGTGCCATTAATTGGATTAATACAAATATCTTGGGCTGGATTTTCAACACAAGCGTTGTTAAGAAACATCCTGTTTTGCCTCGAAACAGCATGCCCAATAATGAAAAAATGAAAAGACCTGACTTAAAAGCAACCTTGCTTCTTCACAGTGGCGGGACCGTGCCAGATTCTCACTGGCTTCCATTCATATTTTTCATAAAATATTCGTTTAATCTATCTGAAATTTACCATAAGTTTTTTAGAAAAGCAACTGTTTACAATCCATCTTCTTTAATTTTATGGAAAACCTTTTCGCTTCGTTCATAAAAAACATCAGGTCGTTGTGCTTGAACATTTAAATAGCGAGCCAACGCATAAAAATAATCTGATAAACGATTGGTAAAAATTAATACCTCTTCGTTAATTTTGGCTGTCCAATTTAAACGAACAATGATGCGTTCTGCGCGCCGTGCAATCGTCCGAGCCACATGAACCATACTGGCTGCTGGGGTTCCGCCAGGTAAAATAAAACGATCAATATCTGGTGATTGTGCAGTGTAGAAATCAATCCGCTGTTCTAGCCAATGGACACTTTCCTTTTGTAATTTAAATGGTCGTTGTGCTTCAATCGGTGTTGACAAATCTGTTCCCGCATCAAAAAGTAAATGTTGTAAAGCTTCTAGTTCTTCTTTAATTTCTTGATTTTCTTGTGGAAGTTGGCTGATAATATAGCCCACCCAAGAATTCAATTCATCAATCGTTCCATAACTTTCAACTCGATCAGAATCCTTAGCGACGGTTGAGCTGCCGACTAATTTCGTCATTCCCTTATCGCCAGTTTTTGTATAAATTTTCATTCTGCTTCATCCTCCTCTAAATAATCTACTAATTCTTGCAAGCCAATTTTTTCAACAGAAGAAATTTCAAAAATTCTTGTTGCACCCGCACTTTTTAATTGTTGCCGAACAATCTCTAACTGCTGAGAATCTTGTGCTAAATCAATCTTGGTTAAAATACCAATGATTTCTTTCGGGAAAATACTACCAAATCCTGGTGAAAAAACTTGTTGTGTTTCTACAGCACTTTGAACCAAACCGATCACATCTGCTTCTGCCGCTGTGACGTTTAACGCATTATAATATTGCCGATGCAAAATAAACTCGCCCGGTGTATCAATCATTTCTGTATGAAATTCCACCGCCTGTGTTTTATCATAAATTAATTCTTTGCCTTGCAGAGCTTGACATAACGTGGTTTTGCCACACCCGATAGCTCCCATTAAAATGATTCGTTTCATCGCTACCTCCATAAAAAAGGAGCCCAAAGCAAGTACCATCACGTACTTAGTCTTGGGCTCCTTTGCCGATTTGTTAAAACACACCATTGTGTTTCTGATTCTTTGCCTTTATCTTACCTGTTTCCAAAAAACTTGTCAAAATTATTGAATAGTTTCCCAAACTTTATGTTGTTTCTGAAAATATGAGACAATATCTGTTTCAAAAATTGTTTGTAAAAATTCTTTGGAAGCCAACGTTTGAAAATCACCTTGCGCGGCCACTTTCCCTTGCTTCATAAACACAATTTTTTCACTTAGCGTTAACGCTAAACGGATATCATGAAACACCCCGATTAACGTTTTCCCTTCTTGCGCACTCCACTCATTTAACTGCTGAATCAATTCTTGTTGATACCGAATATCCAAATGATTATTGGGTTCATCCAATAAAATAATTTCTGGATCTTGTACAAATAATTTAGCCAAAAATACTCGTTGTTGTTGTCCTCCTGAAAGCTGATTGACAACTTTATCTTTTAAAGGCAATAAACCCGTGCGTTCTAAATAATAAAGGACTCGTTCTTTTTCTTGTTTAGAAACAATAGGTAAAAAACGTTGTGCTTGTTGTCGATACGCCCCCATCAAAACTGTTTCGTAAACCGTATAATCAAAAGCAACTGTCGTGAATTGACTCATCATCGCTACTTTCGTTGCCAATTCCTTCCGCTTTTGTCCATGAACTTCTTGACCATCAATTAAAACAGAACCACTATAAGGGACAAGTCCGGCAATCGTTTTTAAAAGTGTCGTTTTACCGCAACCATTTGGACCTAAAATACAAGTTTTACTACCTGTCGGAAAAACGAGGGAAATATCTTTTAAAATGGGGGTTTGTTGGAGTGTTACAGCTGTTTTTTTTAATTCAATCATGCAGCAACGCCCCTTTTTTTAAAGTAAATATACAAGAAGAATGGCGCTCCAATCAAGGCTGTTACGGCCCCGATGGGAATTTCTCTTGGTGATAAAATCGTGCGGGCAATTGTGTCCCCTATTACCATGATGGTCCCACCTAAGATTGCTGAACCAGGAATCAGCCAGCGATGAGTCGCCCCTAGATAGCGACGGACAATATGTGGTGCTATTAAATCAACAAAACCAATCACACCGACAAATGAAACCGCACTTCCTGCTAGTAAACTAGCCAAAAGAATAATGCGTAGTTTTGCTGTTTTGACTTCTACTCCCGCTAACATCGCATGTTCTTCTCCTAAGCCAAGAACATCCAATGCGTTGGCATCAAACCAAAGAAACAGACTGCTGACAAGCAAGATTGGACAATAAATAGCAATTTTTTGCCAATTACTGCCAGAAAAACTACCCATTTGCCAAAAGACTAATTGTTTCAAATAATCTTGGAAAAGTGCTGTAATCAACGTCAAAATAGCACCGACAAACAAGGTCATAATCATCCCCACTAAAACAACTGTTTGATTGGACATTTGACTATCCATTGTTTGCGTAAATAACAAAACTAAAAAGACCGTTGCTAAGCCAAAGATAAAACCAGTTAAAGGCAATAAAAATGCCCCTAAGATCGAAGCAGTTACTCCAGTTACCATGATTAACGCAGCGCCTAAGGATGCTCCCGCTGATACGCCCAAAGTATACGAAGAAGCTAAAGGATTACCTAAGAGCGATTGCATCACCGTGCCACTTACTGCTAAGCCTGCGCCCACGAGATAGGCCATCACGACACGCGGTAACCGAACATTCCAGATGATTCCCTCTAAAATCCCGTCTTCTGAAACCGTCTTTTTCACTAAAATTTGAAGCAAATCCGTAAACGAAATCTGAACACTTCCAATTTTAATACCCAAAAAGAGCATGCTCATACTGATCAAGAGCATCAGTATGAGACACGTTTTTTTACTCATCTTTTAAATCCTTATATTCCTCTGGATAAACAGCTTTTGCCATTTGTTTTAATGCTTTGGTAATGTGGTTATTTGGTAAAGAGCTAGACATGTTATCAATTTCGAAAACTTCTTTGTTTTGAACTGCTGGAACGCTTTCCCAGTTTTTACGAGCTAAAATTTCTTTGGCGGGATCTTTCATATAGTTAACATTGGTTAAAATGACTTCTGGTTTTGCAGCAATGGCCGCTTCTTCTGTCACTGGTAACCAGCCTTTTTCATTTGCCAAAACATTTTTTGCCCCAATTGTTTCAATCATTTCATTTAAAAATGTCCCATTACCAAAACTATAAATGTCTGGTAAGGCAGCTACTTCAAACAAAACAGTTTTTGGTTTTTTAATAGTTTTCCCAATTTTGGCTACTTCGTCGATTTCTTGATCCATTGTTTTGATTAACTTTTGTCCTTTTTCATGTTCAGATAAGCTATCCGCGATGAATTGGACGTCTTCTTTGATTGCTTTGATACTTGTACTAGTGGGGATGTTAACGACTGTAATTCCAGCATCTTCCACTTGTTTCCAAACACTTTCTGAGCTAGCTAAATTGATGTCATTCACATAAACAATTTGTGGTTTCAAGGCAATCAATTTTTCTGCATCGACAGCCATCATATCCATTTGTGGTAATTTTTTTAAATCAGTCATCATTGTGCTACTTTGAGTATCAACTGCGATTAATTGGTCGGTTTTACCTAAGTCTTCAATCACTTCTGTTGTTGATGGTACTAGGGAAATAATTTTGTTTGCTTCTTTGGGTAAAGTAATTTCTTTGCCGCTACGGTCTTTGGTTGGTAACGTTACTTCTGTTTTTTCAGAAGAGGTAGTTGCTTTCTTTTCCTGTTTGCCACACCCTGCTAAGCCAAGTGTTGCTACTAAGCCTAAAGTCATCATTGTTAAGGTAAATTTTTTCATTTTTTCATCCTCGCATTCGTCTATTTTATTTTGGGGAAAATTTTCTGAAATGAACCTCCTTTGTCTCAACGTCAAAACAATACAAAAAAACCACTTTTTTCTCCAATAGAAAAAAAGCAGTCACTTAACTATGCTAATGATATACTCAGCCAGTTATCTTCAAAGCCCCTTCTTTTTCCTACAAAAGAATGATTAGACTTATCAAGCCGGTATCCTGACTTAGCTTCTTCTTACTCCCAATCCTTCCAGAATAATCTGTGGTCTTATTGGTTTCATCCACCATACAGTAGGTAGGTCTGTAGAGGATTCGCACCTCTTTCCCTGACACTTCATAAGTACATATATATTGTATCTTCGTTGATAACTAATTTTCAAACCAGTGATTAGACGTCTTTGTCTAATGACACACATTTATTATAACGGTTATCAACCATTTGTCAACGCTTCCTCAAGCAAAAGAAAAACTTTTCTTGTTTTAGTTATTAGACGTTGTTCCGTTTTTCTATTCATGATAAAATAAATCCTAGTTTGAATAAGAAAGAGGTTAACTTGATGAAAATCGTCATTTTGTTACTTGTTGCCTATTTATTAGGTTCGATTCCCTCAGGTGTTTGGATTGGCAAACTTTTCTTTAAAAAAGATATACGCCAATTTGGGAGTGGGAATACAGGAACAACCAATACATTTCGTGTCTTAGGGAAACCTGCCGGAATCACGGTATTATTAATGGATATCTTGAAAGGAACGTTAGCCACTTCATTACCCTATTTGTTTGGTTTACAAGGCGTGAACCCACTCTTCTTTGGGGTAGCAGCTGTTTTAGGGCATACCTTCCCTATTTTTGCCAATTTCAAAGGTGGTAAAGCCGTAGCCACTAGCGCTGGCATGTTATTAGCATACAGCCCCACATTTTTTATTTATTCTGCTCTTATTTTTGTGATTTGTCTGTATCTAACCAGTATGGTGAGTTTAACAAGTATGATTAGCGCTGTACTAATTACACTTTCTACTATTATTTTGCCTTTCACTGTCCCAGCTATTTTACCAACATTTAACTGGTTATTAACCGTGATTGCGATTGCTTTGACTACTTTTATCTTTGTCCGTCATCGTGAAAACATTCAGCGAATTAAAAATGGAACAGAAAGTCGCCTCTCTTTTGGCTTACGTGCAAAAAAATAAAGAAAAAGGCTGTGAACAAATAATGTTCACAGCCTTTTTCTTTATTTTACACTAATCATATACTGTGTTTTAAATAGTTCGTTAGCTGGTAACTTATTGATGCCAAATTTTTCAGCAAGTTGGCCAGTTGCGTCGACAGCATCAGCAATCCCGCACCAAGGTTCGATACAGACAAAAGGCGCTTCTTTCGGTGTCGGTGACCAAATCCCCACAAAAGGCATTTCTGGATAACTCAAAGTGACTTGATGGTCACTTTCGTCTGTGGCAATCGTAATTGCTGTTTGACCTTTTGTTTCAAAAATCATTGCATCATTTTCAAATAATTGATGCGTTAAGTCAAAGCTGGTATTCGTTTGGGCTAGCGTTTTATTCGCTAAATCAATAAACGGGCCTGCTAAGGGAATTTGTGTCCGTGATTTTTTAGGTGAAAAACTTAGATAATAATCTTCAAACGTTAGTGAAGATTCTAAAGGTACATTAAAGGCTGGATGACCACCAATCCCAAAATACATCTCTTCTTTCCCTGTATTTTCTACTTGGTAGTTTACAGTCAATTCTTGGTATTCTAATGTATAAGTAATCACTAGTTCAAAATCAAAAGGATACTTCTTCTTGGTTTCTTTTGTTGATTTTAGTGAAAAAGAAA
Organism: Enterococcus sp. DIV0358; assembly: GCF_051713465.1. Lineage (NCBI taxonomy): Bacteria > Bacillati > Bacillota > Bacilli > Lactobacillales > Enterococcaceae > Enterococcus > Enterococcus sp. DIV0358. The sequence continues at coordinate 1,492,683 of NZ_JBIOPX010000001.1, forward strand.
CTTCTTCTCCACCTTTTTCAATCACATCAAATACTTGATCACGAGCAAAACCATGTTGAGTTAAATGATACGCTTGATTTTGGTACATATACGTATCTTCTTTTAGACGACCGACAATCGGAAAAAGTACGGGCGCATGGCGGGCCCAAAATTCAGGATTTCCTTGCCAAATATATTCAATGCCGGTTTCTTTTGATTGTAAACTTACTAATTCTGCTCCTTCTTCAGCAAATGTTGCGATTAGAAATTCATTTTCAATTTGTACAGTCATTGCGTTGTCCTCCTAGTTGATACGAGCAATTGCTTATTTTTCCAACTCTTTAATAAATTGTTGATTTAATACTTTTAAATAAGTCCCTTTCATACCAAGAGAACGTGATTCAATAATTCCAGCTGATTCTAATTTTCTTAAGGCATTCACAATTACGGAACGAGTAATGCCTATTTCGTCTGCAATACTTGAAGCGGTTAAACGACCTTCTTCGCCATCTAAGGCTTCAAAAATAGCATGGACGGCTTTTAATTCACTATAGGAAAGAGTGTTGATGGCCATTTGCACGGCAGTCGCACTGCGAACTTCTGCTTCAATTGTTCTGGATTGATGATACAAAATTTGCATGCCGACAACGGTCGCACTATATTCAGCTAACACTAAATCATCCTCGTTAAAGGATTTTTCAACACGCGCTAAAATAATCGTACCCAAGCGTTTGCCAGCACCGTACAAAGGCACAATAGTGGTTAACCCAAACGGATACAGCTCTCGTGATTCAAAAGGAAATGCAGTTAAATCACTGTCTATTGGAATATTGGCTTCGGTTACTTTGAGCATATCCACGGCCTCGGTGTATCCTTGAGGAAATTTTTTCTCTTTAAACATATTTTTGATACGGGCATTATTAACATCTAATTTTTCAGTATACCCCAACAAATCCCCTGAACTGCTAATAATATACGCATTACTTTCTAAAATATCCCCTAAAATCATTGCCATTTTGTTGTACGGAAGTTCTGCTTGTACGTCAAACAGATTATTTTTTTGCAAAAGCTCGTTCACTTGACGTGTTTTTTCTAATAATGTAGCCATCTTTTCTCCTCCAGCCTTTTTTATAAGATGTAACGACTTAAATCTTCATTTTGAACAATGTCATTCAATTTTTCATTGACATATGCTTCGGTAATCGTAATTTCACCCATTTGCATATCTGGTGCTTCATATAATAAATCTTCTAATAAACGTTCTAAAATTGTGTGTAAACGACGCGCCCCAATATTATCTGTATCACGGTTTACATCATAAGCGATGTGTGCTAACCGTTCAATTGCTTCTTTGGTAAAGATGACTGAAACATTTTCTGTACCGATTAATGCTACATATTGTTTAATTAAAGCATTGTTTGGCTCAGTTAAGATACTTACGAAGTCATCAGCCGTTAAATCATCTAATTCAACTCGAATTGGGAAGCGGCCTTGTAATTCTGGAATCAAGTCACTTGGTTTTGACAAGTGGAAAGCACCTGAAGCGATAAATAAAATGTGATCCGTTTGTAAAGGACCATACTTCGTGTTAACTTGAGAGCCTTCAACAATCGGCAAAATGTCTCTTTGTACTCCTTCACGAGAGACTTCGCCCGAATTTTGTTGACTTTTAGAGGTGATTTTATCAATCTCATCGATAAAAATAATTCCGCTTGATTCAGCTAAACGAATCGCTTCACTATGGATATCAGCGTCATTGACAATTTTTGCTGATTCTTCTTTCACTAATAATTCTTGTGCTTCTTTCACCGTTACAGTACGTTCGATTTTTTTCTTTGGTGACAGAGCGCCTAACGTTTCATTTAAGTCGATACCCATTTGTTCTAGGCCATTGTTCATAGCTGGCATCGTTTTCTTCGGTTCTTCAATTTCAATTGTTACTTCACGATTATCTAATAGACCTTTTTCCAGCTGTTCCAAAATTGTTCGGCGATTCGTTCGAATATCTTCCGTTACTTCTTCTTGTGCTTCTTGCTGTTGCTGAGCCATGTTAAACATGTTCATCATTTGTTCAAATTGATTACCGCCAACCTGTTTTTGTTCTTTTTTAATTCCAGGCACTAATACTTTGACTAAACGTTGATTGGCCTTTTTTAACGCTTGCGCATACACGCGACTGTATTGTTGTTTTTCAACAATTTGGATCGCATTTTCTACTAAATCCCGAACCATTGATTCGACATCCCGACCGACATAGCCTACTTCTGTAAATTTGGTTGCTTCAACTTTTACAAAAGGCGCATTGACAATTTTTGCGAGACGACGAGCAATCTCAGTTTTACCAACACCTGTTGGTCCAATCATTAGTAAGTTTTTAGGCGTAATATCTTGTTGCATATTTTCTTCTAATTGCAAGCGACGATAGCGGTTACGTAAAGCTACCGCCACTGATTTTTTGGCAGCTTGCTGTCCAACAATATATTGATCTAGTTCTTTGACTATTTCTTTTGGTGTTTTGTTTAATTCATTCATGGATTTTCCCTCGCTTATAATTCTTCTACAATGATATTATGATTCGTAAATACACAGATATCTGCAGCAATATTTAAGGCATTTTTAGCAATCTCTTTCGCTGGCATTTCTTTATCACCAAAGTTTTTCATGGCTCTTGCAGCGGACAAAGCAAAATTACCGCCAGAACCAATTGCTAAAATACCATCGTCTGGTGTAATGACTTCCCCAGTTCCTGAAACTAAGAGCATTTCTTCCTTATTCATCACAATCAGCATAGCTTCTAATTTTTGCATAGACTGTTGTGTACGCCACTCTTGGGCTAACTCAACCGCAGCTCTCGTTAAGTTTCCGTTGTATTCATTTAATTTTCCTTCAAACTTTTCTTCTAATGTAAAGGCATCTGCCACACTCCCTGCAAAACCGACAACGACTTCATCATTGTAAATACGGCGCACTTTTTTGGCCGTACCTTTCATAACGACAGATTCGCCCATTGTTACTTGGCCGTCACCAGCCATTGCAAATTTTCCATCTTTTTCGACTGCACAAATTGTTGTAGAGTGAAATTGTGATTCAACCATTATTGTTCCTCCTAGACGTTTACCTCCATTATGCACGAGGATGAAACGTTCGATAATTTTTTTGTAAACTTTCTTTTGTCACATGCGCATATATCTGAGTTGTTGATAAATTAGCATGTCCTAATAATTCTTGAACTGTCCGCATATCGGCGCCATTATTTAATAAGTGTGTCGCAAATGTATGGCGTAACATGTGGGGATGAATTTCCGCATTTAATGAACTTTTTTTAATTAGTTGGTTTAAGACATATTCAATCCCTGTTGGCGTGATTTGTTCACCATGATGATTAACAAAGACATACGGATGTTTTTTTTGATATTTTGTCATTAATAGCGCGCGGCCATTCTCTAAGTAATCCTTTAAGGCGTCTTGTGCAAATGAACCAAAAGGCACATAGCGATCTTTATTTCCTTTTCCGTGAACCAATAAAACAGAAGCTTGAAAGTCAACTGCGTCCACCGTTAAGTTCGCACATTCACTGACCCGAATACCAGTCCCATACAGAACTTCTAGCAACGCTTTATTTCTCAAATCAAGCGGTTGCTCCCCTTGTGCGCTCTCAAATAATGCATCCATTTCTTTTTCATAAAAAAAACGGGGCAACCGTAACTGTTTCTTTTTCATATGAACATAGGAAAAAGGATTCTCTTGGATTGCTTCATTTTTTAATAAGAATTGATAAAAAGAACGCAAACTGGCAATTTTTCGACTAATCGAATTGCGGCTATATTCCTGATCGTATAATTCGCTCAAATAAGCCCGAACATCCAAATGTTCCACAGTCAAATAATTGTCATTACCTGAAGTCTTTAAAAAAGAAAAAAAATGTTGTATATCTTCTTGATATGCTTTTTTTGTTTTTTCTGAATAGCCTCTTTCGACAATAAGATAACGAGCAAATAACTCAGGCCAATTCTTTTCTTCCATGTGATAGCCCTCCTCATTCGATTACAAAGTAACTTTAGCATAACCTTTTTCAAAAGACAATTAAGTTGTCAGAATTTAATCAATATTTCTAAATATGTTCACAATTTTAACTATTCTTTAGCTTTTGTTATTTTTTTCTAAAAATTAAAAGACTGAGTATCATCGCATTTCTTAGCAATGATGCTCAGTCTTTTCTCATATTTTTTCTAATTTAGTCTAAAGATTGGATAACTTGAGCTTGAACATCTAAGGCCCGATTAGCAATCGCTTCATAGCGTTCTTTTTTGTCACGAATTCGTTCAGGTAACTCTGGGAAAAGCCCAAAGTTTGCATTCATTGGTTGGAAATGTTTGCCTTCTGCATGTGTAATATAATAAGCCATACTTCCTAAAGTCGTTTCGCGAGGGACTTCAATCGGCTCTTCCCCTTTGGCAAGACGAGCTGCGTTAATACCTGCGAGTAAACCACTTGCCGCGCTTTCAACATATCCTTCAACACCAGTCATTTGTCCAGCAAAAAACAGATCGTCACGTTTTTTTGATTGGTAGGTTGGTTTTAGCAACTCTGGAGAATTCATAAAACTATTACGGTGCATGACGCCATAGCGAACAAATTCAGCATTTTCTAATCCCGGAATCATACGGAATACTCGTTTTTGTTCACCCCATTTTAAATGCGTTTGGAAACCAACAATATTGTATAAAGAAGCTGCAGCATTGTCTTGACGTAATTGAATTACAGCATAAGGGCGTTTACCTGTTTTAGGGTCTTCTAGTCCGACAGGTTTCATTGGGCCAAACAACATGGTTTTAATGCCACGTTGCGCCATTACTTCGATGGGCATACAGCCTTCGAAAAACTTCTCTTTTTCAAACGTGCGTAAAGGAACCACTTCTGCATTGACTAGCGCTTCATGAAAAGCATTGAACTCTTCTTCAGTCATCGGACAATTTAAGTAAGCCGCTTCCCCCTTGTTATAACGAGATTTTAAATAAACTTTATCCATGTCAATTGTTGATTTATCAATAATTGGTGCTGCTGCATCGTAAAAATAAAAGCCTTCAGAACCATTAAATTCTTGAATTTTTTGAGATAAGCTTTCAGAGGTTAAGGGACCCGTTGCAATAATTACAATCCCTTCCGGAATATCAGTGATTTCTTCATTTTTGATTGTAATTAATGGATGACTTTTAATTTTTTCAGTGATTGTTTCAGAAAAAGAATCACGGTCAACTGCTAAGGCGCCGCCAGCTGGTACAGCGGTTTGATCTGCACTACCAATAATGATTGAATTTAAACGGCGCATTTCTTCTTTCAAAACACCTACCGCATTGGTTAAACTATTTCCACGTAATGAATTAGAACAAACTAACTCTGCAAAATTTTCTGTTTGATGCGCTGGTGTCTTTTTGACAGGGCGCATTTCATATAAATCAACTGGTACGCCAGCATTGGCCACTTGCCATGCCGCTTCACTTCCGGCTAAACCGGCACCAATAATTGTGACTTTTTTTGTCATGTATAAAAATTCCTTTCTATGTCAAGAAGTTAAGAGCTGTCTCTTACAAACTCAATTCATTTTACTAAAAGAGAAGACCGAAGTAAATTCTTCGGTCTCAATTTTTCTTATTTTTGGACGTTTTCTTCATAATCGCCATTGATACAAACGACTTGTTTGCCGCCTTTAACTTTTTTCTCTACTAAATATTGCCCACATTTTGGACATGGTCGGCCTACTGGTTTGTCCCAAGAAGTGAAGTCACACTCTGGGTACCGACTACAGCCATAGAAAATCCGATTTTTCTTTGATTTGCGTTCGATAACTTGCCCTTCGTGACACACAGGACACGTCACGCCAATTTCTTTGACAATCGCTTTTGTATTCCGACAATCTGGGAAATTACTACATGCATAAAATTTCCCGTAGCGACCCAGTTTAATCACCATTGGATGTCCACATAGTTCGCAGTCAAAACCTGCTGGTTCATCTTTAATTTGGATTTTTTCAATCTTTTCTTCGGCATTTGTTAATTCTTTTTCGAAGGGCTTGTAGAAGCGATCGACAACTTCAACCCATTTTTCTTGGCCTTCACCGACTTTATCTAGGTCCGTTTCCATTGTCGCTGTAAAATGTGTATCGACAATTTGTGGGAAAAACTCTGAAACTAGGGAATTCACAATTTCACCTAATTCCGTTGGTTCAAACCGTTTATTCGTTAGCTTCACGTAATAACGCCGTTGAATGGTTTCTAATGTTGGCGCATATGTTGATGGTCGGCCCACACCATTTTCTTCTAAAGTCCGGATTAACGTGGCTTCACTAAAACGAGCCGGTGGTTGAGTAAAGTGTTGTTTCGGTTCGATATCGACCGATTTAACAACGTCACCTTCCACTAATTCAGGTAAAATATTTTCCTTGTCCTCTTTACCATCATCGCGTCCTTCAACATATACTTGCATAAACCCTTTAAATTTCACTTTGGAGCCATTGGCAATAAACGTTACGCCGTTTTGTTGAAGCGTGACCTTCATGGTATCTAAAATCGCTGGTGTCATTTGACTAGCAACAAAGCGCGACCAAATAAGAGTATATAATTTTAATTGATCTTTATCTAAATACTTCTTCATTTCATCGGGTGTTCTTAAAACGCTTGACGGACGAACCGCTTCATGGGCATCTTGTGCACCTTGCGTATTTTTTGCTTTGCGGCCGCCATGTGCTGAGAACTCATCTCCGTAGGTCTTTTCAATGAATTCAGCAGCTTCTGCTTTGGCGGAATCAGCAATTCTGGTTGAGTCTGTACGCATGTAGGTAATCAGCCCCACAGTGCCTTGTTTCCCTAAAGCAATTCCCTCATACAATTGTTGCGCAACCATCATGGTTTTACGGGTACGGAAATTTAATTTACGTGCCGCTTCTTGTTGTAAACTACTGGTTGTAAAAGGTAATGCAGGATTACGTTTCCGTTCTTTTTTCTCAACTTTTGTAACATCGTAATCTTTACCGTCAATTCGAGAAGTGATTTCTTTCACCGCTTCTGCATTTGGTAATTTTTTCTTTTTACCATCTACGCCCCAGAAATTTGCTTTGAATTTCTTGCGACCTTTTTGGAAATTCCCATCAATGCTCCAATATTCTTCAGGTTTAAATTCTCGAATTTCATTTTCTCGATCAATAATCATTTTTAAAGCAACAGATTGCACACGACCAGCACTCAAGCCTTTTTTGACTTTACGCCATAAAATAGGACTAATCGAGTATCCAACTAAACGGTCTAAAATGCGCCGTGCTTGTTGTGCATCAACTAAATCAACGTTGATGGTTCTAGGTTCTTTAAATGCCGCTTTTACCGCTTCTTTAGTGATCTCATTGAATACCACACGGTTTTTATCTTTTAAATCAAGGCCAAGAAGATAAGCTAAATGCCAAGCAATTGCTTCACCTTCTCGGTCCGGATCGGCTGCGAGATAGACTTTTTCCGCTTTTTTTGCAGCAGCTTTTAAACTTTTGATGACATCGCCTTTTCCGCGAATCGAAATATAATGAGGTTCATAATTATTTTCAATATCAATCCCCATTTTACTTTTTGGTAAATCGCGAATGTGACCAACACTGGCAACCACCTTGTAGTTTCTTCCTAGATATTTTTCAATTGTTTTGGCTTTGGCAGGTGATTCTACAATCACGAGATACTTATAGGCCATTCAATTAGCTCCTTTCGCGTTCGCTTTCCTACTATATAATATATGTAAAAAAATATGTAAAAAACGCACAAATCGTAATACATCATATGCTATATAGAATAGGTTTGTCAAGACTAGGCTTTCTAACATTTCTGTCATTTCTGTTTGACTGTCCGAATTTATAAATAAAAAATGCCTATGATTTGTAGATTTTATCCTAAAGCATTAAAATACCCAAAACATTCCAAATAAAATGAGTCAAGACAGCAGCTTCAAAGCGACCCGTGCGTAGATAGACCCAACTTAAAGCTAAACCCATGCCCCAATAAATAACAAAACTACCTATATCTGTGGGTGTGTGTACAAGTGCAAATAAAATAGAAGAAACGAGTATTCCTATTTTTGAAGCTGGCTTGAAAAACGCTTGAATCCCGACACGAAAAATTCCCTCTTCAAAAATTGGTCCAATCACACCTGCAAAAATAAGTATAAGCCCTTTAGGAATGGCTTGAACAATTTCTTCAACACTTTGTTGGTTAGAGGTCGTCTCTAGTCCTTCCAGACGTAATAAGAAATCACCAAGTATTCCCACACAAAAGATTATCACCAAACCTAACAAGACCACTGGCAAGGTTTCTTTGATTCCTAAAAAAGTCCAAGTTATGAGCTTTTTCTTTTTCAAAAAAACAACAAATAGATAGACGAAATAGGCACCAAGTCCAACAGCCACTAATCCACTAACAAAGCGAAACCAAAAGTTTTCTGTAGAAACTTGAACAACTGAGACCATCATCAAAGGAATTTGATCCAAAACCAAAAAGCCCAGTAGCTGCATACCAAACAACCATCTTTTTCTAACAACCGTTTCCATTTAGACACTCCTAACTAACAACCAAAAGATTAAAATCTGATTAAATAGTACCGAAGTGAACGTAGGTTGTCAATTCACAATTAGTAAAAGTCACAATTCTTCACAAATATCATCAATTGTCTGAACACATTTAGCGCCGTCCTGAATCAATTCATGGCAGCCTGTTGAAAAAGACTGGAAAATACTTCCCGGCACGGCAAATACCTCGCGCCCGTAATCCATCGCCGCTTGTGCAGTAATTAAAGAGCCACTATTCTTACGAGCTTCCATCACGCAGACCCCTAAAGATAATCCAGCAATAATGCGATTACGTGCAGGAAAATGATATTTTTTCGGCCCACTCCCATTCACATATTCTGTTAAAACAAGCTGATTCTGCTTCATAGTTTGCTGTAATTCTTTCTTTTCGTACGGATAATATACATCTAATCCAGTGCCTAAAATTCCAATTGTCTGACCCCCGCTCTGGATGGCCATCTCATGGCTACGACTATCGATACCTTTGGCAAGACCGCTGACGATTGTGAACCCTTCTTTGACTATTTTAGGAACCAGAGCTTCAGTCACTCTTAACCCATACGAAGTGGCATAGCGAGCGCCGACGATGCCAATTTTCCTTCTGCTTAACAATTGTAAATTTCCTCTATAAAAAAGAATTGCTGGTGGATTATAAATTTCTCGTAATAATTTAGGATAGACGGCATCTAAAATTGTCATAAATTGGTGTTGGCATTGTCGTATATATAACGCTTCACTATGAATCGTATGGTGTAACCAAGATTGTTCAAATAATTCACGATATTTCTTGATTTCAGCAATTCTAATAATTTCTGTACTGGAAAAATCAACACGCTTTTGTGCGATAGCTTCTTGTAATACTTTTAAGATACCTAAATTGCCAATTCCTTGGCATACTGCTAATTTAAATAATAATTGTCGTTGTAAAATTTCCAACAAAAAACACCTCTTTCACATCTTCTTAAAATAAGAATACGTAAAAAAAGTGTTTTATTTTTAAATCATATCTTTTATTGGCGCAAACGTACGTCGATGAATGGGTGTTACACCGTATTTTTCTAACCCGAGAAGATGTTCTTTTGTTCCATAGCCTGCATTGTTTTTAAATCCGTATCCAGGATATAATTCATCATATTCTTCCATTAATCGATCTCTTGTTACTTTTGCAATAATACTGGCTGCTGCAATTGAAATGGACCGTGCATCCCCTTTAATCAAACTTTCTTGTGGTTGGGGAACGTCTAACTGCATTGCATCAATTAATAAATAATCTGGTGTAAAAGCTAAATCGTCAATTGCCATTTTCATCGCTTGTTTAGTTGCTTGATAAATATTAATCTGATCAATGACTCCTTGATCAGCGATACCTAACCCGATAGCGACAGCCTGTTCTTGAATCTGGTTATATAACGTTTCCCGTTTTTTAGCAGATAGCTTTTTTGAATCATTTAAGCCTAATAATTGACAATCCTTCGGTAAAATAACTGCAGCTGTCACAACAGGACCAGCTAATGGTCCGCGGCCTACTTCATCAATTCCCGCAATTAAACGATGGCCTTTTTTATAGGCCGCTTCCTCAAATTGACTCATTTCTTTAAAAAGTTGCCACTCTTGTTCTTTGGCTAACTGGCGACGTTCCCATTGTTTGATCGCTTGTTGCACTCCTGAACGTTCATCTTCTCGCCAGCTTGCTAATCGTTCATCGGTTGCATCAGTGACAGTTAACAACGCTTCTTTGATTGCCTGAATCGACTCTTTTGCCATGTTATTCGTCTCCTAGTTCTTCCCAGCGGTCCAAAGTATACGTACCTAATTTTCCACTGCGAATTTCTAAAATAATCATTTCGCTGGCTCGATTATAATCATCTCTAAAACCACGTTTTTGGCTAATTAACATCAACTGTTCTGGAGCAGGTAAAAATAGCTCTTCCTCTGTTAAACTATATCGTTCCGTCAAACGTTGCGGATAAAAACGTGCAAAAAATTCTAATCCATAAATCGCCAAATCATCTAAATGCAATAATTGATCTTTTATAGCGCCAGTTAAAGCTAATTTTTTCCCAATTTCTTCATCTTCAAATTTTGGCCAAAGAATTCCTGGTGTATCCAGTAATTCCAATTGGGAACCAGAGCGTAACCATTGTTGTCCTTTTGTCACACCTGGCTTGTTCCCAGTTTGCGCAATTTTTTTTCCGACTAAACGATTCATTAAGGTTGACTTACCAACATTGGGGATCCCAATACACATGGCGCGAATCGCACGCGGTTTCAAGCCTTTCGCCTGTTCACGAGCCAATTTTTCTTTTAACGCTTCCTTGGCTGCTGGCACAATTTTATTGATTCCTTTATTTTGTTGGGCATTGATGACTAGGGTTTGGTATCCTTTCTTTTGAAAGTAATGTTGCCATTTTTTATTTTGGTCGTTATCTGCTAAGTCCCCTTTATTTAAAAGGACTAATCGTGGTTTTTGTTGGACAATTTGGTCCATCATTGGGTTACGGGAAGAAAGCGGTAACCGCGCATCAACTAGTTCAAATACAATATCGACATATTTGATTTTTTCAGAAACTTCTCTTCTTGCTTTGGCCATATGGCCGGGAAACCATTGAATGGTCATAATCTGTTCAAATCCCTTCTTTAACACATTGTTTCTTTGATTCAATTCTTCAACGAGTCCTGTGTTCCGCGTAGATTCTTGCGAAAAAACACCTTCTCTAGTTTAACATATTTTTCACGGATTTGATTTATTTTCTGTAGTGTTCTTTAAAAAACAAAAAAGCTGAGACAAACTCACTTTGGATTTTGTCTCAGCCTTGTACACTGGCAAAGTATAGAAAGAAGTAGGTCAAGCTCTTCTCAAGACCGACTCAAGAATATTTCTGTTTTTACTTGTTATTTAGCATGAAGTAAATTTTCTTTACAATGAATTAACTCTGTTAAAAACTGACAGTACGGTGTAGCAATCCCATAGGCTTTCCCTTTGCGAACAATTGCTCCATTGATATAATCAATTTCGGTTAAACGATGATTGGTTATTAAGTCCTGATACATCGATGGATGGTGCAAACCAATTGTTTCTCGATTATAACACGAGCGGATTTGTTGAAGCACTGCTTGTTTATCTAACGTAACTTGTTCCACTTCAGCGACTGCTAAAAATTCATTAACTATTTGTTGAACAATTTGATCTGCTTGCTCTGTTTCGCCAAAGTCTGCCATATTGCAATCCAACAAAGTACATAAACCATTCATTGTTCCATTCACACAGGCCTTCTTATAAATGGATGATAAAATATTCTCAGAATAACGAGCATTTAAGCCAGCGTTATTTAATACCTTAATGACTGCTTCTGCTGCTTGTTCACTTTGCGCTCCTAAATTTTGTAAATCAATCGAACCATTGCCAAATAATTTTACTTTGCCCGGTCCTTCTAACCCAGCGGTCCACATTGTGTTTCCTAATAAAATATTTTCGTATGGCACGTATTTTTTGATAATATCTTCGTGCCCAATTCCATTTAACAAGCATAAAACTTTCGTATTTTTATTAAGGAAATGTTCTAATGCTTCAAGCATTCCTTCCAGTTGCATTGCTTTTGTAAATAGAATAACTAAGTCTGCCGTAAAATCGATGCTTGCTACTTCTGTCTGAGGATAGATAGGAATTTTAGCGGTCACCACTTCGCCATTAAAATCAGCAACTAACCCGTTTTTTCTTATTGCTTCAATATGTTCTGGCCAACCATCGACAAAAATAACATCATTTCCTGCTTGATGTAACATTAGTCCAAAGCGACTGCCCATAGCGCCAGCACCTGCGATAATAATCTTCATTTCTTTTCCTCCGTTCAATTTTTTATTTTTAGGTAAAAATCTGCTAAGAAAATCTCTATCTCTTACTTTTATAGCAATAAAAAGGCAAAATATATGTTATATTATAAGTGATCTATTTGTTATTTTTTATCCAAGCGCATTTATGTAAGCGCTTTTAAAAAGAAAGGGAGTTTCTGATGAATATTCAGCTTTTAAAGTACTTCATTGAAATTGTTAATACCCGCAGTTTATCGGCGGCCGCTCGCAATTTATTTGTCACCCAACCAACACTTTCTTTAGCATTGAAAAAAATGGAATCTGAGTTAGGCACAGCGTTGTTTGATCATTCTGATCAACCGTTTCAATTAACCGATACTGGTGTTTATTTATATGAACATGGCCAAGAAGTTGTTTTTCAATTCGATCAATTGGTAACAGATATTCGTGAAATGAACCAGAAACCAGTCAAAAAGCAATTACGTTTAGGCTTAACTACTTTATTTGCTGTACAATTTATGAAAGAAATTTCACGATTTTTAACAACCCATCCACATGTGAATTTAATATTACAGCAAGATGGCTCGCCAAAATTACAAACGATGTTAGCAAATAAAGAAATTGATATGGGACTAATTTCTTTCCCAAATACCTTACCTGAAATTATTCATATTGAACCTTTAGAAACGACTACCAAGGGCTACCATGTTTATGTCGTGGTACCAGAATCAAATCCTCTCTCCCAATATGAAAAATTAACTTTTAAAGATTTGAAAGATCAACGATTTTCATCATTAAGTGATAATTTTATGATTGGTCGCCTACTATTAGATCGGACTCGGAGCTTCGGTTATGAGCCGAATATCATTTTGCATAACGATGATTTACAAGTACTTCTTTATAGTTTACAAAAAAACAATTCGATTTGTTTGCTGCCGATTGAATATTATGAAGTGGGGAAAAGTCAGGGACTGAAATGGATTCCTTTAAAAGATAAGTTTGACTATTTCCCCATCGGCATTGCTTTGCGCCGCGATTTTAGTATGACAGAAGATGTTAGAGATTTTATCCAAATCATTAAAGAAAATTAATGGATAATCTAGCCTTGATAAGCAAAGACGACTTTACTATCATAAAGTTTCAACACTTTTTCAAATAAGAATTTTGAGAATAAACCCGCGACAATTGGAACAACAAACCAAGAAAAGAGTAAGGGTAAGATCCCTAAGCCCGCATCCAATGAAGCAAGTGGTCCCACGAGTCCAACCAAGCCAAATCCAGCCGATTGTGGGGTTCCAGAAATGTTGAATAGAACCACAGGAATTGCTGAAATAGTCGCTGTAAATAAACAAGGAATTAAAATAATTGGGTATTTAAATAAGTTAGGCATCATCATTTTCATGCCGCCCAAAGAGACAGCCAGTGTCACTCCTGATTGGTTGACATTCCAAGAATTAATCACAAGAACAACAGTTGTGGCTGCAATTCCCATTGCAGCAGCACCTGCAGACAAGCCATTCAACTGAATCGCCAAACCAATTGCCACAGTAGTGATTGGCGAAATAATCAGTGCAGCAAATGAACAAGCAATTAAAATACTCATGATAATTGGCTGGAAATCAGTAAAATTGTTAATCACTTTACCAATGGCGACCGTGATCTGTGTCACATATGGGTAAATCAACATGCCAAACAAACCTGCACCTACTCCAACAACGATCGGTAAAGCAATGATTTCCACTGAACCGAATTTTTTATCGATGACTAATAAAAGTAAGACTGCAACAGAAGCGGTAATCATAATATTAATGATGTCACCAGTGCCTGCACCAATAAAGCCTTTCACTTCTGAATTAAATTTAATCACGCCAGAGCCAGCAAACGCTGCACCGCCAGCAATCATCATTTTCTGTGGCGTTAAGCCAAATTGAAAAGCAATCAGTCCACCGATAATTAAAGGGGTGGCTAGTTGGAAAATTTGCGCCGCATGAATAATCATTTCGATAATTTTGTATTCTGCAAAATATTTTAAAATGGCTCCTAATACAGCATTGGGAATTAAGGCGATAATGGTGCCGGAAGCTGTTCCAGCTAACACTTTGTTAAAAAATATTCTTGGGGTTAATTGAGCATCCAGTTTATCAGTGGGCATTTTCAACACTCCTATTGATTATTTTTGTTTTTTTTAAACAAGTTTGAGAATGATTGAACTTTCTGTTAGATAAAGAGCGGCCTCAAAGAAGAGCGCTTATTTCTTTGAGGCGCTTTTTATTTAACTAAAGCAAGGAACGATTTTTAATATACATCCGTATCCGCATTATATTTCGCTAAATTATCTTTAACATCTCGAAAGAACTTACCTGCTTGTTGTCCATCTAAAATTCGATGATCAATAGAAAGACATAAATTAACCATATCTGCCACTTTAAAGCCTCCATCTGCGGTTGGCACAAGGCGTTTATTAATTGACTCTACTTGTAATATCGCAGCTTGTGGATGGTTAATAATTCCCATCGATTGGACTGAACCTAGTGTTCCAGTATTATTAAGAGTAAAGGTCCCTCCTTGCATTTCCTTGCTTGCTAGCGTTCCTTGTCGGACTTCTTGTGCCAAGCGATTGATTTCTTTAGCTAGCCCTGCAATCGAATAGTTATCCGCTTGTTGAATCACTGGCACATAAAGATGCTCGTCTGTCGTTACAGCTATGGATAAATTAACATCTTTATGATAAATAATTGAGCCATCATCCCAAGATGTATTGATTTTTGGATTTTTCTTTAACGCTTGAATGACTGCTTTGGCAAAAAATGGGAAGAAGCTTAGAGACAGGCCTTCTTGTTGTTTAAATTCATCTTTTAATG
Organism: Enterococcus sp. DIV0358; assembly: GCF_051713465.1. Lineage (NCBI taxonomy): Bacteria > Bacillati > Bacillota > Bacilli > Lactobacillales > Enterococcaceae > Enterococcus > Enterococcus sp. DIV0358. The sequence continues at coordinate 1,507,929 of NZ_JBIOPX010000001.1, forward strand.
AATTTCTAAGTTGGACTAAGTTGGTCACATCCGCTTCCACCATTAACCAAGCGTGAGGGATTTCGTTGACACTTTGGACCATTTTTTTAGCAATTGCTTTACGTACAGGATCTGCAGAGACAATTTTATCTGTGGTTGTTTCAGTTGGACTAGCTATTGCGGCGCTTTCATTTTGCGAAGCAACTGGCTCCTCTGGAATTGAAGGGCTAGTTCCTGGACTCACTGTTTTCTCAGGTGTTCTTGCCTGTGTTGGTGTAAAGTTTGTAACATCTTTTCTAGTAATTCGACCATCACGACCTGTCCCTGTAACTTGTGTTAAATCAATCTTTTTTTCTTGGGCAATTTTAAGGACTGCTGGGGAATAACGACCATTATTTTTTTGATGGGACGTCGCAGTGCTTGTTGTTTCAGCCGTTTCATGTTCTTGCGCTTGTTCCGCACTTGCTTCTTTCACTGGTGCTAAAGTAGCTTCTTCTGTTTTTTCGGTTGTTTCTTCTGTCTCTAACGTCATCACCGCTGTTCCGATGGGCACATCTGTATCTAGAGAAATCAGAAATTCTTTTACTACACCATCAAAATCTGATGGGACTTCCGTGGTGACTTTATCAGAAACGACTTCCATTAAGGGATCATAGCGTTTCACTGACTCTCCTGGTTTAACTAACCATTGGACAATGGCTGCCTCTGTGACACTTTCGCCTAGATGAGGCATTTTGATTTCTTTTGTAGCCATATATTTTTTCCTCCTTGCTTCAATTAAAATTCTGCTAATTCCTTCATTGCTGCTAATACTTGCTCTTCATTGATTAAAAATTCTCTTTCTAAAGGTAATGCATAAGGCATGCTTGGACAATCAGGTCCTGCAAGTCTTTGGATCGGTGCATCTAAATCAAAGAGAGCATCTTCTGAAATCATTGCCGCAATTTCACTCATCACGCTGCCTTCTTTATTGTCTTCTGTTACGAGTAAGACCTTCCCTGTTTTCTTAGCTGCAGCTACTAATGTTTCGCGATCTAAAGGATATAATGAGCGAACATCGACGATTTCGGCATCAATTCCTTCAGCGGCTAGTTTTTCCGCCGCAGCTAAAGCTAATTGCAAGGTCATGCCATAACTAATCACGGTTAAATCACTACCCGTTCTAACGACATTCGCTTTGTCAATTGGTACGATATAATCATCTGCAGGCACTTCATCTTTTAGTAAACGATATAAACGCTTATGTTCGTAAAAAATGACTGGATCATCGGAACGAATCGCTGCTTTAATCATCCCTTTTGCATCATAAGGATTAGAGGGGGTCACCACTCTTAATCCTGGTTGTCCACAAAAAACTTTTTCTGTAGACTGAGAATGATACAGCCCACCACGAACACCGCCGCCATAAGGTGTCCGATAAACGATTGGCGCAGTCCAATCGCCTTTTGTTCTATAGCGCATTGTCCGAGCCTCTGATAACAATTGATTGGTTGCAGGCAAAATGTAATCCGCAAATTGAAATTCACCAATTGCGCGATAGCCCATTAAACCTAAGCCGACAGCTAAACCACCAATTAAACCTTCTGTTAACGGTGTATTAAAACAACGCTCGTCACCGTATTTAGCAGCCAAGCCCTTTGTTACACCGAACACGCCGCCTTTGTCCCCGCCGACATCTTCCCCAAAAATAACTACTTTTTCATCACGAGCCATTTCTTCAGAAATTCCTAAGTTAATTGCTTCTAAATAAGTCATCTCAGCCATTATATTTCTTCTCCTCTTCTCTTATTTTGCATACACTTCTTCTAAAATTGATGTCGGTACAGGATCTGGCATTGCTTCTGCTTCATCCGTTGCTTGATTGATTTCTGCACGAATTTCTTCATCAATTTTGGCAATGTCTTCGTCTGTTAAATAGCCCTCTTCTAATAATTGTTTTTCAAAAAGCTTCACTGCATCGTTCTTTTTCATTTCTTCAATTTCTTCTTTTGAACGATAAACAGATTGATCATCGTCAGCGGAATGAGAAGTCAAGCGAGAAACCATTAATTCAATCAATTTTGGTCCTTTTTTCCCGCGAGCCGCTTTTACTGCTTCTTTAAATGCTAGATAGACTTCAGTAAAATCACTACCATCAACGGTTACACCTTCAAAGCCATAAGCTTTCGCGCGATCGGCCATTCGTTTATTGGCATACTGTTCTTCAATTGGGACAGAAATCGCATATTCATTATTTTCAACAACAAAAATGACTGGTAATTTTTTTACGCCTGCAAAGTTCATAGCTTCTTGGACTTCTCCTTGATTGGCAGAGCCTTCCCCAGTGGTGGTCAATGCAACAAAATCAGCTTTTTGAAGTTGCGCTGCATAACCAACACCTGTCGCTAATGGCATTTGTGTACTTACTGTTGAAGAGAAGGAAACAATATTATGCTCTTTTGAACCATAATGATTCGGCATTTGACGACCATGGGAAGAAGAATCCGCTTCTTTTCCAAAACAACCCATTAAAATATCTTTGGAGGTCATGCCCCAAACCAAGCACGCGGTCATATCACGATAATACGGTAAAAAATAATCTTTTTGAGGATCAAAAGCCATCGCCATCGCTACTTGTGCAACTTCTGCCCCTTGACCAGAAATATTGAAAGAGGTCTTACCAATCCTTGTTAATTGCCACAACCGTTCGTCTAAACGACGTCCTCTTAGTACTTCACGATATGCCTGAATCAATTCTTCTTTTGATAAACCTGATTTTTTAAGCGCTTTCATTTTCATCAACCTTTCTCTATTTGTGAATCGCTAAGCCATAAGTATCTAAGGCTGCTTCTTGCAATACTTCTGTCATTGTTGGATGCGCATGGATTGCTTCGCCAATTTCAATGGGCGCAGCATCTAAATACATGGCAGTACTTGCTTCGGCAATTAAATCCGTGACATGTGGGCCAATCATAGAAACCCCTAATAAATCATCGGTATTCTTATCACGAATTACTTCTATAAAGCCATCTGTTTCTCCATAAACAAGGGATTTACCATTACCATTAAAATTAAAGGTGCCAATCACTACTTCTTTATCTGCTGGTAAAGTTTCTCTAGTATAGCCGACACTTGCTATTTCAGGATTTGTATAAACACCTCGAGGCACGTTTGTATAATTTAAAGGTTCAACTGTCTCGCCTAAAAGATGCTGAACAGCTAGCTCTCCTTCTTTCATAGCCACATGCGCTAGTTGAAGTGTATCGATACAATCGCCAATCGCATAAATATGTCCTTCTGTGGTTTGATAAAATTCATTTACTTCAATGCCTTTGTCAGTATATTTCACTGAGGTATTCTGTAACCCTAACTTATTGATATTGGGCTGACGCCCAATTGCTACCATGACTTTGTCAACGGTGAGGGTTTCTTGTCCTGCAACTTCTACTTGAACCTTTTGTCCAGTAACTTTCGCTTCTTGGACTTTGCTACCTAATAAAATGTTGATTCCTCGTTGCTCTAAACGTTTCTTTAATTCTTTAGAAATTGTTGCACTCTCATTTATAAGTAAACGATCCAAAAATTCAATGATAGTTACGTTGACACCTAAACTATTTAATAAAGAAGCCCACTCGACACCAATAACGCCACCACCAATAATTGCAATTGATTCTGGTAATTCTTCTAATTCAAGCATCCCATCAGAAGATAAGATAAATTCTTCATCCAGTGGCAAATTAGGTAACGTTTTAGGACTAGAGCCTGTCGCAATAATGACATTTTTAGGAACGATAATTTCTTCTTCCCGTGTTGGATCATTAAACGTAACTGCCACTGCGCCAGAGACTGGTGAAAAAATAGAGGGACCTAAAATCGCACCTTCGCCTGCTAAAATTTTGATTTTATTTTTCTTGCATAAGCCTTCAACACCTTTGTGTAACTGCTCAATAATTCCTTTTTTTCGTTGTTGTATTTTAGAAAAATCAATGGACGCTGCCTCTGTTTCAATCCCAAAAGAAGCCGCTTGTTTTAAGGTATCAAAAACCTCTGCGCTTCTTAATAAAGCTTTTGTAGGGATACAGCCTTTGTGCAAACAAGTGCCACCTAATTTGTATTTTTCAACAATTGTGACGTTTAGCCCTTTTTGTGCGGCTCGAATTGCTGCTACATAGCCTCCTGTTCCGCCACCTAAAATCAGTAAATCTGTTTGTTCCGCCATTTTGATCACTCCTGCTCAATTTTTGCTTCACTATAATTTAAAGCTTGTTCTTCCCCTGTTAATACTCGATTGACGCCTTCATATAAAGCAGCCATCTCCATTTCACCTGGGTAAACCTTAATTGGTGCAATCCAAGTGACTTTTTGAGTAATTTCTTGAACAACGGTTTGCGAATAGGCTGCGCCCCCTGTTAAAATAATTGCATCAATTGCGCCTTCAAGAACCACGGCCATCTCGCCAATACTTTTTGCGATTTGGTAACACATTCCTTTTAAATAGTAATTTGCTGTTTGATCACCTGCAGCTATTTGTGCTTGGATATGCCGTAAATCTGTTTCACCTAGGTATGATTTAAGGCCGCTATTACCCGCAATTAGCTTTTTCACTTGGCTAATCGTTAACTCCTGTTCAAGTATCCATTGCGCAAATTCAACGAGCGGTAAGGCGCCACTGCGTTCAGGCGTATAAGGACCTTCACCATCAAGCCCATTTACCACATCCACCATGCGGCCTTTTTGATGCGCCCCCAAGCTAATGCCCCCACCTAAATGAACAACGATAAAATTGCTTTGCTCATATGTTTTCCCTAAATCCTCAGCGATTTTTCGAGCGACCGCTTTTTGATTTAAGGCGTGACCAACGCTACGCCGGTGAATGCCTTTTAATCCGGAAATCCTGGCTAATGGCTGTAGCTCATCTACAACAACAGGATCGACAATAAAGGCTGGCACGTGATATTTTTCTGCAAACTCATTGGCTAAAATCGCCCCTAAATTTGAAGCATGGGTATTAAAGCGTTCTGTCTGCAAGTCTTCTAGCATTTGTTGATCGACAAGATACGTACCGCCAGGAATAGGCTTAAGCAAACCACCACGCCCTACGACAGCGGCTAATTGTGTGATGTTATGTGTTTCTAAAAATTCCGCGATCATTTGTTTTCGAAATGATGTTTGACTGACAACATTTTCAAAAGGTGCCAATTCTTGGACGCTATGTCTAAGCGTTTCTTCCGCCAAGCAATCATGATTAGCAAAAAGCGCTAACTTAGTGGAGGTCGAGCCAGGATTAATAACCAATACTGTTTCCATTGTTTTCTGCTCCTTTTTTTAAACTTGTCTCATGGCAAATCTTAATGAATGGAATTTGCTTTCTGTCGAATCGCTTCTAGATGTTAAAACGACTGGGACTTTTGTGCCAACAATCGTTCCTCCCACCTTGGCGTGCCCAAACAAGGTTAATGATTTGTATAAACAATTTCCAACATCAATAGTTGGAACCACTAAAATATCTGCATCCCCCATGATAGGACCGCTGTAACGTTTATGCGCAACCGCTTCTTCAGAGGTCGCTAAATCAAGCGAAAGTGGACCAAAAACCGTAGCCTCTTGTTGATTATTAAAATGTGCCGTGACTTCTTTTGCTAAAACAGACGAAGGCATTTTAGGATTGAAATTTTCCGCTGCGCTTAACAAAGCAATTTTCGGGTGATGCAGTCCCAATTTTTGGGCGACTTCTTTAGCATTTTCAACAATTTCAATGAGGGTCGCTTGAGTGGGGGCGATATTCATCGCACAATCGGTTAACAAGAAGGTTTTCCCCGCAGGCAGCTCCACCATTGCTACATGGGAAAGAATCGGTTTATTTTTTAATTGATGCTCACTTTTCAACATTTCTTTTAGTAATGTGTGGGTCTGAATAATTCCTTTCAATAAAATTTGTGCTTGACCAGTTGCAACTAAACTGACAGCTTCCTGTGCTACCGCGGCCTCATCTGAGCAATGAACATATTTCCAGAGATTTTCAGTATCAAGATTTTCGTTTGTATCAAATACAATAAACTGCAACGGTTGCTCGGCTTCTTTTAGTGCTTTTTTAACTAACTGTAAAATCTCTGGTTGTGAACCTCCTGCAATTGAAACAGTGATCATTTTCTCACCTCATTTTTTCTTCTTTACACTTTAAATCTACCTTAGTATGTAAGCGCATACAAATTGTTAATTTTTATGTCCTTATTAATATTTTTTATAGAGAAGGAAAAGCTTAGTAAATCAAGCTTTTCTTTCTCTAAACAATTGTTATCTAATTTGCTTTTCATGAAAAAACTTCTTTTCTAAGAATGAAAGGAAAACTTATGCTTCGGCACAGCTGTTTATTTATGTCAGATTCTAAACCATGTTATACTTTAGATACTTATTTTTAGGAGGAATTAAATGGCACTACTACTATTCTTTTTGTTTATCGCCCTACTAGGATTTGGTATATTAAAAATTAATAACCGCAGTATCCTCGGCGGTATCACTCTGGCTTCTGGCACCTTATTGTCATTAGTCACCTTACTATTTATCGGACTAGACAAAATTTATTTACATTTTAAGAATGGCGACCTAATTACTTTGGCAATTGCTTATCTATTAATTCCCTCTGTGTTTATCGGCATTTGCCTTTACTTTATTTTTAACTCACGTACGATGCAAACGAAAGAAGGCAAAAGTGTCACGGCTAAATTGTCTGCTGGCCTAGGACTGAACTTATTAATTGCTTTACCCGCCTTTCTATATTTATTATCAGTTGGCACAGCGCAAATACCTTATGTGCTTTTTCTGCTCTTACTTTTTCTATTGTTAATGGATCTTTTGCTGACCTTTCTATTTGCTGCTTACGTCTTGTATTCATGGATGTACCAAATGATTCCTTTAAAAAAAGCGGTTGATTATATCATTGTTTTAGGTTCGGGAATTCGTAGCGAGGAAGTACCTCCACTTTTGAAGAGTCGGTTAGATAAAGGGATTGAATATTATGAAAAAAATCCCACCGCTAAATTTGTAGTCAGCGGTGGTCAAGGTCCTGACGAACCTGTGGCCGAAGCTTTCGCAATGAAAAAATATTTGCTTTCACAAAATATTCCTGCAGAAGCAATTTTGATGGAGGACCAATCCACAACCACTTATGAAAATATGTTGTTTTCTAAAGCAATAATTCAGGCAGATTGGCAAAAGATGCCGTCTGATTCTAAACAACCCTCTGTTATTTTTTCAACAAATAACTATCATGTCTTACGAGGAGCTATGTATGCCCATCGTGTCGGCTTAAAAGCTGAAGGTGTCGGGGCGCCAACTGCCTTATATTTTTTACCAACTGCTCTAATCCGAGAATACATTGCCTTACTGGTTCATGATAAGCGAATTGTGCTTTTTGTTTTTCTACTTGTCACTCTTCTTTTAGGAATCAGTATCTTACCCATCTAAAAAAACAGCGACTCACATTTTTGTGAGTCGCTGTTTTTATTTTTTTAATATAAAAAGGTTTAATGAACGTAATTGGCTATCAATGCAATCAGCCATAAATGAAGCGGATAGAATCCGTAAAATAAATATTTGAAAAATGGTGCTTTGCTTCCTCTCTCACCATTGTAAAGCGATATAAATGGTAACACAGTGATAAACATAAAATCAGAATTATAAGCTAACATTTCAATTGTCGTTGGCCAATCTCCCAACCATTGAAAACTTGTAACTAAGAAAAAGAGCGCTAATGCACCATATAAACAGTTCCGTAAGACAAGTCTCTTTCTGGCTAAATACGTAATCAACATAAAAGGTAACATCACAATGCCACCTTCAGCAAACATTGCTCCTATTCCTAAAATTGCTAATATACTAATCAATAAAACAATTTTTAAACTGATTTTTGGCATCTCTAGCATCGCTTTTGTCACAATTAACATACTGACACCAAGGGCTAAGGTGAAGAAAATATTGTTGTGAACAGCAACAGCTGGATTATTCACTAAATGATTTAGAAGCGTATTTCCAACAAACATGATTGCTGCCCAAATATACAAACGACCATTGTAGCGATAAACATTCCGTGTATAGTTGAACCCTTCTACAGCCATGTAACCAAAAAACACACCGACACAACGAGTAATTACATGAAAAATCAGTGCCCATTCTGGCGGAACAAAATAACTAATATGGTCAAGAACCATTAACCCCATCATCAACAACTTTAAGCGATTTGCGTTCATGAATCGTCTCCTTTATTTTTTCTACAGAAACTATCATATCTTTTTATATAACAGAAAACAACGAACATTCTTGTTAGATTCAACCATTCTTTTTGTCACTTTTGTTAAACTTGGTACCGCAAAGATAAATCTTCGAATAAATAATGTTGGTATTTAAATTGTTCAAAATGAATTTTTCGAATTTCTTGCTTAATGGCTATTAAGCATTCATCGACCGTCATCAATGATTCTTCTTTCAGAAGCGCCTCTTCTATTAATAATTTGCATTGGCAGTCAATCAATAAAAGTTGACTATAGAATGTGTAAAATGTTTCTTTATTTAATTTTTCAATCAAATTTTTAGCTTGATTCTGCAGCTTTTGATAACATTTGGTCAATTTTTGATAATCCATTAAATCAACTAACTGACCTTGTTTTAACATGTTACTAAAGTCTAAATCCCAAAGCATTTCTTTAGTCGGCTGTTGCAATAAATAATACATAGAATGACTACTAATAATTTCAGTGGTCGGTTCTTCAATTGTTTCATAAAAAGTCACAAAATATTCTCGCTCAATCACAGTAATAATTTCTTCTTCTGAAAGCTCACAATCTTCTAAATTTTGATAGAATATCAATAATTTAATCCGCTCATCTATTTTATTCAGCGAAGCGACTAATTCAGGAAAAAGAACCGACTGACAATTCTCTACTAATTCTCTTGCCTTATTTTGTTCATTTTTATAAAAGCTGTATAACTTTTTCCGCTGTTTTAACGAGTTTAATAAGTTATCGGGTATATTCCAGTAATATTGTTTCTTCATAGCATTCCCACTCTTCTTTTTTATGTACAATTTTACAAAATTGGTCTTTGCCAATTTCGTCTCTAGTTATTCTATCAAAAAAGCGACGCTTTTTTACTGACAATAATTACTCGTTTTACGCCCAAAAAGTGAAAACTCAGCTGTTAAGTAATTATTGGGGCTTGTTTCTCGCGGGCCGAAAAAACTTTTTCCTTTTAAAAGTCCAGAAAAAGACCTACACTAGAGATAGACAAACGTTGGAGGGATTTAAATGGATTTACACTTAACGAATAAATTAGCATTAATTACTGGTTCAACCAAAGGAATTGGCAAAGCAATTGCGATTGAAATGGCTCGTGAAGGGACCGATGTCATTATCAATGGGCGCAATGAAGCCGAAGTAATCAAAGTTGTTGAAGAAATACAAACAATGTTTCCAGACACTCATCCTCAAGCAGGAACTGCCGATATTTCCATTGAAAGTCAACGAACTACTTTACTTGAAAAATTCCCTAAAGTCGACATTTTAGTGAACAATATGGGGATTTTTGAACCAATGGAATACTGGGACATCGATGACGCCACTTGGGAAAAATTTTTTACTGTGAACGTGTTGTCAGGCAATGCATTAGCAAAAGCTTATCTACCTAAAATGCTTGCACAAGATTTTGGTCGCATTATTTTCATTGCTAGCGAAGAAGCGGTGATGCCTTCTGGCGAAATGCCCCAATATAGCATGACAAAAACGATGAATCTTTCCTTAGCTAAAAGTTTATCCAACTTAACTGTCGGCACACATGTCACCGTTAACACGGTTATGCCTGGCTCAACCCTTACCGAAGGTGTAGAAAAAATGTTGGAAGATATGTACGCTGATTCAGACATTCCCAAAGAGGATTGGGAAAAAGATTTCATGAAAAATCATCGTTCTCGTTCACAAATCCAACGGCTCATTCGACCAGAAGAAATTGGTCGTTTTGTTACCTTTGTGGCCAGCCCGGATTCTTCTTCTTTCTCAGGAGAAGCCTTAAGAATCGATGGCGGCTTAGTTCCAACGATCTTCTAAATTAAACAAAAAAGACAGCCAGCAAAAATTCACATTTTTTTGCTGGCTGTCTTTTTAAGCATATTAATTGATTACTTACCAAAAGTAAGTTATATTTATCTCGAATTCGAAATAAAAAGAGGTGAAACAATGAACCAACAGCAAGAAGCTTTAAAAGCCTATATCGGTTTATTAAGAACCAGCCATCGACTAGAGCAACTTGCCAAGCAAGATGTTACTTGTTATGACTTAAACATTACAGAATTTTCAGTATTAGAGCTGTTACTCCATAAAGGTCCTCAGACCATCCAAAAAATTAAGGAGAAAATTTTAATCGCTAGCAGTAGCACCACTTATGTTATTGACCAATTACATAAAAAAGGCTATGTAACGCGCACCCCCAGTGAAAAAGACCGACGCATTACTTACGTTGAATTAACAGAAGCTGGAAAAACATTAATTGAAGAAATTTTCCCGACGCATGCAAAGCGAATTGCAGAAGCATTTGAACAACTCTCTTCCGAAGAATTAACACTTCTTCAAAAAACTTTACGAAAAATAACAAATGAAACGAAATGAGGAAATAATGATGAAAAAAGAAGATCAATTATTAGGAATCCACCACGTTACAGCTATGACAAGTGATGCAGAAAAAAACTATCACTTCTTTACAGACGTTTTAGGGATGCGTTTAGTCAAAAAAACAGTGAATCAAGATGATATCTATACTTACCATACCTATTTTGCCGATGATTTGGGTACACCAGGTACAACCATGACCTTTTTCGATTTTCCCAATAACCCTAAAGGATTAAAAGGAACCAATACAATTTCAAGAACAGGGTTCCGGGTTCCTTCAGATGCAGCTTTGACCTATTATGAAAATCGCTTCAATGAATTTGCTGTCAAACACACAGGTATTTCTGAAGAATTTGGTAAAAAAGTCCTTCGCTTCTGGGATTTTGATGATCAAGCGTATCAATTAATCTCTGATGAATTAAATCAGGGTGTTGCAGCGGGCACCCCTTGGAAAAAAGGACCTGTCCCTACAGAATTTGCGATTTATGGCTTAGGACCTGTCGAAATAGCTATTTCCTATTTTCATGAATTCAAAGAAGTCTTTGAAGAAATTCTAGGCTTTCACGTAGTGGCACAAGAAGGCAATCGCTATTTACTTGAAGTTGGCCAAGGTGGCAATGGTGCCCAAGTCGTTTTGGTAGACGATGATACTAGCTCACAAGCACAACAAGGATATGGTGAAGTACATCACGTTGCATTCCGCTTAGCGGATCGTAAATCACTTGGGACTTGGCAAGCGCTCTTTGATCATTTAGGCTTACAAAACTCTGGCTATGTCGATCGTTATTACTTTGAATCATTGTATGTTCGCATTGGACATATTTTAGTCGAATTAGCCACCGATGAACCAGGATTTATGGGGGACGAACCTTACGAAACATTAGGAGAAAAGTTATCTCTTGCGCCATTTTTAGAAAACCGTCGTGAGTATATTGAGAGTGTTATCAAGCCGTTCAATACAAAACGAGCCTAAGGAGGAAAAAACATGCATTCAATTTTTAAAAAAGGACATCCTGAAGCACCTGTCTTTGTGCTACTTCACGGTACAGGTGGTGATGAAACATCTCTCCTACCAATTGCCCAAGAACTAAATAAACAAGCTACTGTGCTAAGTATTCGTGGTGATGTTTCAGAAAATGGAATGAATCGTTATTTTAAGCGCCTAGCGGAAGGTCATTATGACTTAGAAGATCTAGAAAAACGCGGCGAGGCGCTTCATAAGTTTATTCAACAAGCCGCTAACGAGCATCAATTTTCATTGGATAAAATTATTTTTATTGGCTATTCAAATGGGGCCAATATCGCTATTCAATTATTGCTTACTCATCCCGATAGTTACCATCAAGCTGTCCTCTATCATCCCATGTTTCCTGTTGAATTGACCAATCAACCAGACTTGACCGACACTTCTGTTTTATTATCTCTAGGAGAGCATGACCCGATTGTTCCACTTCCTGAAAGTATGCGTGTGATTCAATTATTTCAGAATCATGGAGCAACCGTACAAGAGGTTTGGACACAAAGTCATCAATTAACTTATCAAGAAATTAAGGAAACACAAACTTGGTTGGCACATCTGTCCTCTTAACAAAAAAGTGGGTCCTAAGTCGAAATGACTTAGGACCCACTTTTTCTATTTTAAGATAATTCACTGTCTGAGCTTCTTTTTATTCTGCCATTTGAACAACTATTTTACCAACTGCATGGTGCGTTTCACTGAGTGCATGTGCATCATAAATCCCTTGTCTAGAAAAAGGGAAAACTTCACCAATAATTGATTTCACTTTTCCAGCTGCCATCAAATCAGCAATTTTTTGTAATTGTTCTCCATTTGGTTGAAGCCAAATACTTTCAGCAGAAATATTTTTTTCGGCTGCCAATTGTTTATCTTCAATGCCCACAATTGAAACAAGACGACCGGTGTTTGGTTTTAAGACGTCAAAACTATTTTTTTGAACCTCACCACCCATTGTATCAAAGACCAAATCAACATCAGTTAATACCTCTGCAAAATTCGTTGTATGATAATCAATCACTTCATCTGCACCAATTTTTTTCAGTAAGGCATGATTTTTTGCGCTAGCGGTCGTGATGACATGTGCGCCCGCTTCTTTTGCTAGTTGAATCGCATAAGTACCGACCCCACCTGCACCAGCATGAATTAAAACAGTTTCTCCTTCTTTAAGGTGACCATGATCAAACAATGCTTGCCAAGCGGTTAAACCAGCCAACGGAACGGCAGCCGCTTCTTCAAAGCTAATTGTTTCAGGGATTTTTGCTAATAAATGATCATCCACAATCGTTACTTCTGCATAGGTGCCAAAACGAGTAGTTTCAGGACGAGCAAAAACTTTATCGCCAACTTGCCAATCCGTTACTTGACTCCCCACCTCTGTAATCACACCAGCGACATCCCAACCAAGAATAATCGGAAAGGACCAATCAAACATCTGTTTTAAATATCCTTCACGCAATTTCCAATCAATCGGATTAATTGATGTCGCGTATTCTTTTACCAACACTTGATGTTCCGATAATTCTGGCAGTGTTACTTCTGCTTCTTCAAGTACCTCTTTACTTCCGTACTGATTAATCACAACAGCTTTCATAAACCAACTTCCTCTCATTTGTTTCATTTTTCACACTTTTAGTATACGCCTATTGCCTTCTTTTTATATAAGAATATGCTTTAGTTAAATTGAGAGAAAGTGTATTCATTATTAATCTCGATCTGTTTTAATTTAATTAGTTATGCATTTACGCGTTTAATTTCACGATGTTTATTCAATAAATAGGCCAAACCAAGATTAATGCCAACAAAGCAACTGATTGTCAGAAGAAGTGGCAGGACAGTAAAACCAGTGGATTGATAACCAACCATTGCTTGCAAGACATGGAGCATTCTCAGGCGCATTGGTGCCCCCCCTAATTGTGCAATCGTGCCCAGTAAAATAGGAATCATTAATAACAGCAATAAAACAATGAGTTTTTTTACGCCATCTATCCGATCATTAAAGACACCTGCTAACAAGCCAAGTGAGCCACTAAGCATTAGTAAGATAAAAAAGAGCAACCACGACATGAAAAAGTCTCCTTGCGCATAGACATCAATTAATTTCATTGATAATTGAAAATGAGAAATGAAATTGCCGCTAAATACTTTAATCAGTACAAGTACAGCCAAGGATCCAACCAAAGATAAAATAGCATTACTTACAAAATTCACCAAAAAAATTGTCCAGCGGGAAAGCCCGTTTTGAATAAACAGTTTAAAATCTGTGTTTACCCCTAAAAATGATAGTATCCCCATAAAAACCAGACAAGGAATTACTGCATCAGAGCTGACAGTATTTACGTCGTTAGAAAAGAGCAAGCCAATAAGAGGAAAAAGAATGCCGAACAAAGCATAAAAGCCAAAATAAATTGCTAAAGAACGGACTTGATAAATAACACGATACTGCAAAGCTGTTTTAAATTTCATTTTACTTTTCCTTCTTTCTATTGGTTAATTGCACAAAATATGTTTGTAAATTTAGCGGCGCAATTTGAACCTCTGCTTTTTCAGTCGGCAAGTCGCCGTACACGTAAGCCGTAACTGCTCCACCTAAAGTGTCCATGCCTAAGATTTCCAATGACTGAGTATAGCGCTCTACTTGTTCTTTCGGCCCAGAAACAATGCGACCGTTTTTCAAAATTGTTTCAATAGATTCTGCGCGAATCAATTTTCCTTGATCAATGATGATAATATCTTCTAATAAATTCGCAATTTCTTCAATCAAATGGGTAGAAATCACAAACGTACGGGGACGTTCTTGGTATGTCTCAATTAAATAAGTATAAAATAATTCCCGATGATTGGCGTCTAAACCTAAGACTGGCTCATCTAAAAAAATATACTCACAGGGGACGGATAGCGCCACTATTAGTTTAGCAATACTCCGATAACCAGTTGATAATTTTTTGAATGTCTTTTTACCATCTAAATCAAAATCGCTTAACATTTGTTCGGCTAAAGACCAGTCAAAGGATCCATAAAAACCTTCAGTCGTTTTAAAAATATCTTTAATTTTTAACTGAGGAGGAAACAAATTATCTTCACTCATTAAGTAAATATGAGTCAAAGCAGCCTCATTATCGGTCACTGTTTCTCCCGCCAATTTAACGGAACCTGAAGTGGCAAAACTTCGATTATTTATGATATTTAATAACGTACTTTTACCAGCCCCGTTTCTGCCTAAGAGCCCATAAATCGTTTCTTTTTCAAAAGTAATTGAAATATTATCTAGTGCTTGTTTTTGATGATATTTTTTACTTACTGATTCCACCCGCAAACTCATGCGTCATACCCTCTTTCAATTAGTTGTTTTAATTGTTCAGCTGTGATCCCTAATTTTTTGGCTTCGGCGACAACTTCTAAGACTTCTTTATTTAAAAATTCTTCTTTCCGTGCACTTCTTACTCTCTCTTGAGCGCCTGGTAAGACAAACATGCCAATCCCCCGTTTCTTTTCAATCAGCTGTCGTTCTACTAATAAATTCATTCCTTTTAAAACGGTGGCTGGATTGATTTGATAACTTTTTGATATTTCTGTGGTTGAGGGAATTTGTTCGCCTTCTAAGTAAGCGCCATTAAAAATTCCTTCGGCAATCTGATCGGCTACTTGCTGAAATAAAGGCTTTTCCCCCGAAAAATTAAATTCCATTTTTACACCTCGCTTAAACGGTTAACTACTTATGTAACTAACTATATATCCTAGAAATTCTTTTGTCAATAAAAAAACCATTGTTTCCAAAGAAATTTTTCTTTGAAAACAATGGCTATACTTTTGAGTTTATTGAATGGTTTCGTTCTTATAGGGTTCCATTGTATAACAATTCATCGGTTGTTTCGTTGACAATTTTTAAGCGATTTTGTTTTTTTATCAAAATACTTTTATAGGTCGTTCCTGTAGCCTTTTCTTCCATCACAAGAATGCGTTTATACTCATTATCAGTGACTTTCTTAATCGTTGTTTGATTTAAGGACGGGATTTTTTCTTTTAGCGTTTTTTCTTCCGCCAGACCTTTTAAGATTTCTGATTCTGTAGTGGAACTTGTGGGTTTATTAGAATCGCTTGATACACCTTCGTTATTAGACGCACTTTCAGATGACTTGCGACTTGATTCAGTTACTTTAGGCTGTGATGATTCACTGGTATTGGTTGAATTCATTTGAGTTTGGGTTTGGGTTTGATTCCCACATGCACCAATTAGCAACCCAACGCCTAAGATAGAACTTGCTAAAATTGTTTTTCTAATCATTTGCATGACCTCCTACATCTATCATTACTTTAACCTTAACATTTTTCAGCTAAGAGAACAATTTTTAAGATTAGAAAAGACCACTAGTCGTTATTTAAATAAACGAACTAGTGGCCTTACTTATTTAGGAATGATCTTCATATGAGTGAGTGGGTAATAAACAAATTGTGCTTTCCCTAAGATTTGATCTGCATGTATTGCACCAAAAGAACGGCTGTCTTTGGACATACGGCGATTATCACCAAGCACAAAATAGCTATCTTTAGGTAACTTTTCTTGCATTAACAATTCTTTTGAATCAAAATTCGTAGTGTAAGGCATCGTTTCATGATCTTTTTTTCTGTTTTTAGTTAAATACGGTTCAGCGATTGGCTGATTATTGACATATAATTGATCGTTTTCGTAACGCACAGCTTCCCCTGGTAAACCAATCACACGTTTAATCAGAATCGATCCTGTGTCTGTTTTAAAGACCACCACATCAAACCGTTTAATGGCGGAGAATTTTTCCATCACAATCATCTCTCCTTGATTCAAGGTTTTTTGCATAGAATGGCCATCCACCCGAACAGGAATCAGGAAAAATCCTCTTAAAATAAAAACGGCTACGATTGCTGGTACTAAAATTTTCAGAAAGTACATTAAATACCCAACATAATCACGTTTCTTCTTCAACTTCGTGCCACCTTTTTTCTAATTTTTTTGAATTTCTTTGACTGCTGTATCGTAGGCAGCGTCATTTTCAAGAATTAATTTACCTAAAGTGGCTTCAATTTTTGTGGCTGTTTCATTGTCGATTTCTCCAGTTACAGGCAAGCCATTTTTCTGTTGAAGATCGCTAACCGCTGCTTTTGTTTCTGCGGTGTAGTTTGCATTGTTTTCATCAACAGGATACGCTAATACAGCTAAAATAGCATTTAAGTTCTGAATATCTTCAGATTGATCTCCTTCTTTTAGCGTTTTATCGCGAGGAATCAATTTTAAATAGGCATACTCTGGGTAATCAGCTTTGATGGTTGGTTCAATTCCTTTTTCGTTGATCCATTCGCCTTTTGGTGTTAACCATTTTAAAACAGTCAATTTTATTTCGGTTTGGTCATTTAAATCCTTCACCGTTTGGACCGTTCCTTTGCCAAATGTTTTCGTTCCAATTAATGGGACATTCGCAGATTCATGCAGTGCTGCAGCAAAAATTTCGGATGCACTGGCACTATTGCCATCAATGATAACTGCAACAGGTTCTTTTACTTTAAAGCCGTCGTCTAATTCTTTGGAAGCAACTTCTTTCATCGTACGTCCTTTTTTGTCTTCAAATTGAACAATTGTTTCGCCATTTTTTAAAAACATACTGGCCATTCGCTCTGCTTGATCTAGCAGTCCACCAGGATTTTGGCGTACATCAATTACAAAGGATTTAGCTCCTTTGTCTCGTAAATTCGTGATTGTTTCTTTCAATTCTTGATATGTTTTTTTACCAAAGGACGTAATTTTAATCGAGCCAATTTGTGCATCTTTTTTGTCTAACTCACCAGTCACTGTTTTAACGGGAATTTTCCCACGTTTGATTGAGATATTTTTAGTTTCTCCCTCTCTTTGGATAGTCAATTCAACGGAAGTTCCTTTTTTACCTCGGACTTTTGAGACGACTTCTGCTAGTTTCATCCCTTTTGTAGCTGTACCATCAACCTTTTCAATAATATCGCCTTCTTTGATTCCCGCTTTTTCAGCTGGGGAATCTGCTACAGGGGCCTCTGCTACAACTGGTTCGCCATCTTTCATTGTCATAGTGGCACCAATTCCTTCAAAATCACCAGATAAGCTTTCGTTTAAATCATTGGCAGCAGATTCATTTAGATAAGTTGAGTATGGGTCTCCAATGGCTTCAGACATGCCTTTTAAGGCGCCTTCAACTAATTCATTTTTATCTACTTCACCTACATAATTGGTACTAATTTCATTATATAAATCCTGCACTTTGCTTAAATCAGCATTGGTAATTGCCCCTTCTTGACTCATCTTTTTAACACGATGATCAAAATAAATATAACTACTTCCTCCAGCTAAAAATGCGACACAGAGGAGCGAAATAATATATTGATAAAAAGGAACAGTTCGTTTGTTCTTCATAGATTTCATCTCATTTCTAACAAATTCGTCACTACTTTTGTTTACTATAACATGAATGAAAAAAGAGATCGGGACAGAAGCGTTTAACTCCGAGAAATAAGAAGGAATTTCCAAAAATTGTTCTTTAATTTTTGGAGAATTCCGGCTTATTTCCGAAGGAGTTGCTTCTGTTCCCGCCGTTTATCAGTTTTTGAGCGTGGAGCAAAAATCCAAAGTGATTTTTGTCCCACGCTCTGGATTTATTTATTGTTTTCAAGGTACTTTTCCCATAACTCATCAAAGATGTCCATGTTGCTTAAATAGTCAGCATTCATTTCTAAATAAGAAGAAAGTTCATGATAATCCTCGGTTTGTTTTGGAAACTGAATATCTTTGGCCGCTTCATTGGCAAAATCAGTTTCAGGATCTTTAGCCGGACCTTTTAATGTCATTAAGTAATGGTAAAAGCTTCGTCTCATGTAAATTAGTCACTCCATTTTTCTTCAATAAATTCACTTCTACGTTGATGGGACAATCCATAACGCAAAGCGTCTTTTTTATAAAAGTCTTGATGGTATTCTTCAGCAGGATAAAATGGTGCTGCTGGTTCGATGGTGGTAACAATTGGTTCTGTAAAACGTCCACTATTAGCTAGACGTTCTTTACTTTTCTCAGCAATTTCTTTTTGTTCTTGAGAACGATAAAAAATAACTGGCCGATAATTATCGCCGCGGTCTTGAAACTGACCGAAAGCATCAGTAGGATCCGTTTGTTGCCAATAAATATCCACTAATTGTTCGTAAGAAATAATCGCTGGATCAAAAGTGATTTCTACTGCTTCCGTATGGCCTGTTGTGTGTGTTAGAACCTGTTCATATGTTGGATTAGGCACGTGCCCACCTGTATAACCCGAAACAACTGAGATAATCCCTGGTTGTGTATCAAAAGGCTGCACCATACACCAGAAACAGCCGCCTGCAAAAATTGCTTTTTCTTCCATCTCTAACACTCCTTTTTTATTTCTCTTTTGGCAAGTATATATTCATCCGAATGTCATCGTCAACTAAATTAATCTTTTCTGCTCGAACAAATAGACCATTTTGCATTCTAAACTGATCTAAACGTAATAAAACAGTTTGATCATCTGGATTGATTTCAACCCATTTAGGTAGTTTGTAAGAACGTTTAGCAAATTTCAATACTTCTTTAATTGGCAAGCCTAGCGTTCCTATAGATAAACTTTTTGCTTTTAATTGTACATTGCCATTCGCCATCACGTAAGGATCAAAATATAAGTAAAAAGGAATGTCATGCCCTAACACCTGAAATGTTCCATTTAATAAAGCATCATTTTCTAAATAAAATTTATATTTGATCTCCGAACCTTTTTGAAAGTCGGCTAAATAAAAGTCAATCAGTTTGTTCACTTGTTGTTTTTTTGACTGAATGGTGACGACTGGCTCGCCTTCTTTTTCAACAATTGCTGGTATTTTCTTTAAATCTGGTTCGCGAACTTGTGTTGCTCGAAATGTCACGAAAGCTACACTACCAATGACTAAACCCACTAGAATAAGAAAAGCGATTTTCCAGGGATTTCGTTTAAGATTGGTTGGTTGTGTCTTTTTAATTGATTTACTTGTTTTTGGCTTTTCTTCATTCATTTTATTCACTACCTTCTGATTTGGTTATCCATTCTTTCTCTGTCTTGACCATTTCATCCCGGACAGCTCCGGCCATAATTTGGTAGCCAAGATTATTCGGATGGAAACGATCTTCTTCATATAACAAATTGTTTAAATCCTCTTTGCTAGCACTACTTCCTGTAGTTTCTGAGTCGCCACCAGTTACGCCAACTTCATCGCCACGACCTTTATAGAGTAAATCATTGATAGGAATGAAATAGGCTCGTTTTTGCTCTTGAACCATTTCTTCGGTTGCTTGATTCCAGTTATCAACGATTTCTTGCATTTCTGTAATTTCGGAAAAGTTTAAGTAGAAGGGATTGTAAATTCCTAAGACATAAATAGGGGCTTTCTCGTTGTATTCTCGGATTTCTTCAAGTAATCGTCTTACTCGGCGTTGATAGGCTTTTTGTGGACGATTGAACGAGCTGACTTTCAAGTCGAAAATATTACTACTAATTACTTTCATTAAGTCATTTCCACCAACCGTTAGCGTAATCACGTCCGCAGAGGCAAGGCCCTTTTGAATTTCAGGTTTCTCTTTGATTCGTTTTAAAATTTGATCACTACGATCCCCGTTTTTCCCAAAATTGTCTGTTTGAACACCGTTCAAGTTGTAGTGTTCTTTTAAATCATCTGCCACAATAGGAACAAAACCTCCACTATTCGTCAAATCGCCAATTCCTTCAGTTAAAGAATCACCGATTGCTGTATAATGAATGACTTCTTTTTGATTTTTTTGAGCAGTTGTGGCCACTTTCTCTTGCTTTAATAGTGGCTTTGCTTTGGGGATGGCCACACTTAACAATGTAAAAACACCTAGCGCAATGAGGATAGGTGTTAAGACGGTCAGCAAAATATGCTGTGTTTGTTTTTTCATCTTCGTCACTTCCTTTTAAATAAACCAACAAGAAATTTTCCTTTTCTTGTTAGAAAGAGGTTGCGTCTACTCATTTAAGAGTGAGACCCAACCTCGTTATTTCTTAGTCTGTATAGTACATAATAGCAAAGGCATTTTTTCCTGTATGTGTTGCAATGACTGGATTCGTATGTAATACGGGAATATCCATGTCTTTAAAGATTGCTTGTAATCCTTCTTTGAATCCATTTGCTAGTTCTAGCCCATCCGCATGAGAAATGCCAATTTGTCGAACATTTGGAATCTTACTTAATTCTGATTTCAATTCGTCAAACCATTTATTAAACGTTTTAACGCCGCGGCCTTTCGCTACAGGAATCAATTCCGTATTTTCAAAGTCCATGACAACTTTCATATTAAAAATGTTTGATAATAATCCTGTTGTACGGCTGATTCGTCCACCTTTAACCAAATTATCTAATGTTGAAATGCCAATGTATAATTTGGTATTTTGTTTGACGCGTTCAATTTCAGCTAAAATTTCTGGAACACCCGCTCCCGCTTGTGCCAATTTTGCTGCTTGAATGACTTGGAAAGACAAACCTTGGTCTGTAAAATCGCTATCAATCACCGTTACTTTACTTGATGATAAGTTGCTAGCTTGACGGGCCGCTTCAACCGTTCCACTTAAGCCTTTTGTCATGTGAATCGAAATTACTTCACTGCCATCTTCACCTAAGCGATCATATAATTCTACAAATTCACCAATTGGTGGTTGACTGGTTTTTGGTAAGGCCTTCGCATTAGCCATCATGTCCATAAATTTTTCGCCTGGCAAATGATCATCATCTGGATAAACAACGCCATCAACCATAATTGATAAAGGCATCATATGGATATTTAATTCATCTCTAAGACTTTTTTCCATCGTACATGAAGAATCCGTTACGATTTTAACGTTTGTCATAAAATTATCACTCTTTCTTTAAAAGGAACCTGTTTTCATGGTAGAATACCATTAAACGGTTAATTATCTAGTTATAGTATAACAGACACTGCCGAATTTTTCATCAAATTAAAATAAAGGAAGTGAATTTATTGGAAAAAACGCATTTCTCAAAAAAATACCTAATCGTGAACGAAGTCTTAAATGCAGTTACACATGGCATAGGCGCAGGTTTAAGTATTGCTGGTTTAGTCATTTTACTTGTTAAAGGGGCTCGTTTAGGCTCACCAATTCACGTGGTATCTTATGCTATTTATGGCTCCATGTTGATTCTACTTTTTTTATCTTCAACGTTATTTCATAGTTTAATTTTTACAAGAGCCAAAAAGGTCTTTCAGGTCTTCGATCATAGTTCTATTTTCTTATTGATTGCTGGCAGCTATACGCCGTTTTGCTTAATTAGTATTGGCGGTTGGTTAGGTTGGACCTTGTTCAGTTTAGTCTGGTTAATCGCCATTGTCGGTATTGTCTATAAATCCCTCACGTTGCATAAACAAGAAACAGTGAAAAACATTTCAACGATTATTTATATTGTTTTAGGTTGGCTCTGTATCATCGCTGCTCGTCCGTTATATGAATCTCTTGGATTTACAGGAACAGCGTTATTGGTCGCAGGAGGCGTGTCTTACACATTAGGTGCAGCCTTCTATTCATTGAAAAATGTGCGGTTTATGCATGTAGTTTGGCACTTGTTCGTCATGCTTGCAGCGATCCTCATGTATTTTTCTGTTCTCTTTTATACGTAATCACAGCACAATAAGAACACGATGCTCAAAGCATCGTGTTCTTTTATTGCCCTAAATCTCTTTATTATAAAAGATTATTCTTCTTTTCGAATTATTTTAACATAAATTAGTAGAAAAGACTTTACAAAAAGAACATACATTCGTATAATAACAATACGAACACTCGTTCGAATCAAATGAAGAGGTGATACACATGGAAGCAATTCGTCGTGTTGGATTTTTATTTTTTGTATTGGTTATAGGTATTTTTTTGGGAACATTAGGATTACGTCTTGCTTTTATGATCGTGACGCCGTTATTTATTCTTTGGTTTATGTCATGGGATGAGAAGCGTTATACACGTACACGTAAACAACAGCAAGCAAGATACGTTTATCGTAAGTTCCCTTAATAAATAATAAAACGGTGCGTTCCCCCCAAGCTATGCTCCGTTTTTATAAATATGTCAAAGAAAGAGCGAAGGATTAAATCCTTCGCTCTTTCTAATTAAATTAGATTAGTATTCCATTAAGGTAACAATATCGTAGCCATCAATTTTATCGCGGCCATGTAAATCCATTAATTCAATTAGGAACGCACAACCAACCACAATACCACCTAATTGTTCGACTAATTCGATGGTTGCTTTAATTGTACCACCAGTTGCTAACAAGTCATCACAAATCAACACACGTTGACCTGGTGTGATGGCATCTTTGTGCAACGTTAATGTATCTGAACCATATTCTAAGTCATAAGTCACTTCGATGGTTTCACGAGGAAGTTTTCCTTTTTTGCGAACCGGAGCAAAGCCAACCCCTAGTTCATAAGCCACTGGACAGCCGACAATAAAGCCACGAGCTTCCGGTCCTACAACCATATCAATTCTTTTTTCTTTCGCATAATCCACGATTTGTTTCGTTGCTTCACGGTAGGCATCCCCATTAGCCATTAATGGAGAAATGTCACGGAACACGATCCCTTTCTCAGGATAATCTGGAATGCTTGCAATGTAATCTCTTAAATCCATTTTTATTTGTCCTCCTCATTCCACAGCCATTGTTGTATTGTTTGACAATCACTGTAAAGTAGAAATTCTTCTGTTTTTATTTTTTTCAATCGTTGTTGGTACACTTGACTTTCAGTCAATGGTCGATTGTCGGGTTTCTCAATACTGTTTAAAACACCGCTTTCTATTGTAACAAATCCTAAGTCAAAAAACACCTGTATCATGAAAATTAATAATTTTTCTTGGATATTTAAGTAATTTGCCACCTTCGATAGCTGGGAACGTAGATTTACTTCTTTTTGCTGCAAAATAAATTTATACAATGTTGCAAATTGTTCACGTGAAGCCATACCGTTTAAATAAGCTTCTTCTGGTGAAATAAACATCATGTATATACGTTGTATCTCAGTCGCTTCAACAATTTCTTTAACCGTGATTGCTTCCACAGGACAGTCGACAAAAACCAGTTGTTCGATTTGATTTTGAGAAACAGCTTCCACCAATTCTTCTTGGTTTGACCAAACAATAATATTAGCGGTTGGATCTGAAATGAATTTTTGATTTTTTTCATCAAACAAAAGATAAGCTGTTGCTTCTGAAGGAATTGGTTTCGTTTGATTATTTTTGCCACGAAAATCAAATAATTGTCTTCCCGATACAGCAAAATCAGTCACCATTAATTGTGGTTTCTTACGACCATTCCATTCATTGATGGAAAGTTGGCCTGCCACATCGGCGGTTCCTTGTGCTAGTTCATCCGCTTGAGGCCCCATTTGAAAAGCAATTGCATCCAATTGTGCCCCTTCTTGATTCATTTGAAATTTCAGATGTGCATTATCTGCACCAATTTGCCGAATTTGCGTAGGCGTGATTTCCTTAAATACAAAAGTTGGAACAGTATTATCAGTCCCAAAAGGCGCCAAAATACGCAATTGATCAATAAAAGTAGTCGTTGCCTGCGAAACCGCTAAGCTCTCACTAATGAGCAACTCTTGTCCATTAGCCATATCAATTTGATTTTTTTCAATAAAGTGTGCCAAATGTTCTTGAACAAAAGGAATATTTTCAACAGGTAAAGTCATTCCCGCTGCCATATGATGCCCACCAAAATGAGTGAATTGCTCACGCACTTCGTTCAACGCCTCATAGAGATTCAATGCGCTAATGCTACGTCCAGAGCCTTTAGCGGTCGTACCAGATTCATCTATTGCTAAAATAATGGTTGGTTTCCCCGTTTCTTGCATAATGCGGCCCGCGACAATCCCCAAGACGCCTTCATGCCAGCCTTGTTTCGCTAAAATATGGACCGGCGCATTCGGGTCGATTAAATCCAGCGCTTCTTTGGCAATCGTCGTTACAATGTCTTTTCGTTCATTGTTTTGTTGATCAATATATTTAGCGATTTCCAGCGCTTGCTCTTCATCAAATGTAGTCATTAATTCAACACCTGGTGCGGCTTCCCCTAATCGACCTAACACATTTAAACGAGGTCCGATGGTAAAGCCAATTGATTCTTCTGAAACAGCTTCCTTTTTCACACCCGCTTCTTGTAGTAAAACGTCTAAGCCAATTCGATCACCAGTTTGAATCATTTGAAGGCCCATTTTGACAAACGTTCTATTTTCATCGGTTAATGAAACCAAGTCAGCAATTGTCCCAATTGCTACCAAATCTAATAACTCAATTGGCAATTCACCAAGTAACGCAGTAGCGACTTTGAAAGCCACGCCGACACCAGCTAAATCTCCAAAAGGATAGTCTCCTTGCGGATGTCTAGGGTGGACAATCGCATAGGCTCCTGGTAATTGTTCAGGCAATTCATGATGGTCAGTAACGATTACATCTACTCCTTGTGCCATAGCGTAGTTAATTGCTTCATGTCCGGCTACACCATTATCAACGGTTACAATTAATTGGACTCCTTGTTCAATTTGTTCAGCAAATACGTCTTTATTAGGTCCATATCCATGAACAAAACGATTCGGTAGAAAGTACTGAACCATGCCACCGACTAATTCGATTGCTTCTTTCATAACCGTGGTACTAGTGATGCCATCTGCATCATAATCCCCATAGACAAGGATTTGTTCACCCGCTTCGACGGCTTGCTGAATGCGGGCTACCGCTTTCTCCATATCATGCATTAAGAACGGATCATAAATATCTTCGATAGTCGGATGTAGAAACTTACGTAATGCTTCTTTTGTCCGGATATTGCGGTGCCATAAAAGTTGGCCAATTAATGGATTAATTTGTTCTTTTTTTAATTGTTCTATAAATTCTACAGGTAATTCTGTCTTTGTCTGTAACTGCCATTGATAGTTTGATTTTTTCACGACGTCACTCCTAACCAAGTAATTATAGCAAAATTTTTCCAAAAACTAAAGAAAGCATTTTTTTAAATCTGAGAAAAAAACTGTGATATCTGTTAGATA
Source organism: Enterococcus sp. DIV0358 (assembly GCF_051713465.1). NCBI lineage: Bacteria > Bacillati > Bacillota > Bacilli > Lactobacillales > Enterococcaceae > Enterococcus > Enterococcus sp. DIV0358. Next base: position 1,533,661 of record NZ_JBIOPX010000001.1, read on the forward strand.
AATAGCAGATATCACAGTTTTATTTTAAAAGAAACTTAGCGATAAAGTCTCTTCCTTATCTTTGTTCCTCTTCATTCACACGAGGTTTCACATAACGATCAATACGACTACCTGACACAGGCGTGGTATCTACTTCTGTGTTTGATGTTTGTTCGTTGACCACTGGTTCTGCGACTTGTGGTGCTGCCGCTTGTTTGGCTTGCAAATCAGCCAATTGATTATCAAATGAACGTTGAACTTTTTCCGTTTCTTCTTTGACTAATTTATCCATATCATTTTTATAAATATCCAACTCTTTTTGTACAGCTTTTAATTCCTTACGTTGGTTCCAAATGGTGGTTGTGGAGGTTAGTAACCCAACTAGTGCGCCAATAATTGCAGAACCTAAAATAATTAAGATTAACGGTCCACTAATTTTAGTAAAACCAAAGTTTACTGGAACAGCTTGATTATTTAAAACAGCAAAAATAACAACAATTAAGACCAACACAAGGCCCAAAATAACACGCCATTGATTTTTCATGACTTGATCGACTCCTTTATTTTTTATTTAAAATATTTCCCGCTATGAAATCTCCTAAATGTGGAAACAATGTATAAAAGCGGGCAGCCGCTTCCATGACAAATGGACGATTAATCTCACGTCGAGAAGTCCCCATACTCCCAACCACTTCTTTCGCTAATTTCGTAGGGTCCAAAACAATTTTATCCACCGCAGCTAGATATGTGCCTGTCGGGTCCGCTTTATCAAAGAATTCTGTTTGGATTGGTCCTGGATTGACAGCCGTTACTGCTACACCCAACGGTTTCAATTCTAAACGTAAAGCATTTGAAAAACCTAACACAGCAAATTTCGTTGCAGAATAAACGGTTGATTTAGCTGTAGCCATCTTCCCAGCCATTGAAGCAACGTTGATAATATGTCCTTGCCCAGCTTCAATCATTTTAATAGCTACTTTTTGAGTAAACGTCATCATTCCTAGAACGTTGACATCAAACATTTGGCGTGCAACAGCCAAGTCAATCTCAACAAAATTTTCAAACAAGCCAAAACCAGCATTGTTGACTAAAACATCTATAGGACCAACTTCTGCTGAAATAGCTTCAACCACACGTTCAACGCTTTCTGGATCGGCAATATCTAATTGATAAGAAAATGCTTCTCGTCCGCTCAAAGCAGCACACTGCTCGCGAACTTTACCAATCAAATTAATTCTGCGGGCGCAGACAACGACGACCGCCCCTTGTTTAGCTGCTTCATAACAAATTTGTTCACCTAAACCAGCTGAACCTCCAGTTACGACAACGACTTTATTTGTTAAATCCATCTAAGCTCCTCCTTCATTGGCAAATGGAATCTCAATGATATCCATATCTTTCACGATTTTTGTATTGGGGAAAATTTCTTGGGCTTCTTCTTGAAGCTGATAGGCCTCTTTGGTTAAATAACGGGCACTAATATGCGTTAAGATAAGTTGTTTTACTTGCGCTTCTTTTGCAACTTCAGCTGCTTGTTGACTGGTTGAGTGGAAGTAGGCTTTTGCCATTTTCGCTTCGTGTTTATTAAACGTACTTTCATGGACTAAAACATCCGCTCGTCGTGCTAAGGTTACGCTATTTTTAGTTTTGCGAGTGTCTCCTAAAATCGTCACGATTCGTCCAGGTTTACGCTCTCCCACAAACGCTTGTCCATTAATTTCCTGTCCATCAAAAACAATCGTTTCACCACGTTTGAGTTTGCCATACAATGGCCCAGAAGGAATCCCTAAAGCTTGAAGTTTCTCTACTTGTAATTCTCCTTCATGCGCTGCTTCCTCAATTCGATAGCCAAAGCTCGTGATGCCATGGTCCAAGATATTACAGCGAACAGTGAATTGTTTATCTTTAAAAATAACGTCATTTTCTTTCGTTAATTCAATAAATTTCAGTGGATAGGACAACCGCGATTGCGAGACCCGTAAAGAAGTCTTGACAAAGTCAGCAACCCCAACTGGTCCATAGATTTCTAAAGGTTCTGTCCCGCCCTGAAAAGAACGACTACTTAACAAACCAGGTAAACCAAAAATATGATCCCCATGTAAATGTGTAATAAAAATCTTTTCAATTTTTCTTGGGCGAATACTACTTTTTAAAATTTGCAATTGAGTCCCTTCCCCACAATCGAAGAGCCAAACTGCATTTCGTTCATCTAATAATTTCAACGCAATTCCTGTGACATTGCGATGTTTTGCTGGCACACCAGCGCCTGTTCCTAAAAATTGTATTTCCATCTGCTACCATACTTTCTTTTAAACTTCCTTTTTATTTTAGAAGAAGTTTGCTCCTTTAGCAAATAATAATTTATCTATTTTCTCAAAGTTTTCTTCTTAGTTTACCGCATTTTACGATAAAATAACAAAAAATTAGCAAACTACCATAAAAAAACGTGATTTCTTAGTATTTTAAAAGACTGTTTCCCTTTATTCAGAAAACAGTCTTTGATCCTTATTCTTCTTTCGATGTCGCTTCTTTGTGTTGTTCTTTTTTTGCTTGCCACGATTGTTTCGCTTCATTTGCAACTTCGTTCGCATCGTTAATTTCTTGTTGGACTTCCTCTAAATCAAGCCGCGTGATTTCGCCACCTAAGTCAAACATAACCAATTGGTTGAGCGGACGGTTGTCTTCTTCTTCTGCAATTAATAACAATCCCGTTTGTCCTTCATCAATCTTTTGAATCACATGTTCAAAAACCGTTTGGGCTTCTTGAATTTCTTTGGCGTCTTTGCTCGCACCATACATACTTCCAGCAAACCAGCCAAAAAGAATGCCCAGAGGACCACCTAATATGCCTACTAGCATCCCGATCATGCTATCTTTTGATGTATGATTGTTGCCTGTAAAATCGATAAAATCATTGATTTTAAATTGATGCTGGCCATCATTAACATGCGTAACAACCGCCATTTGCTCACCTTTAAGCTGTCTTTCTGCCTGCATCTTTTTTATTTCGGAAAATGCTTGGTACGATTTACTTTCAATATCAAAGTTCATAATGATAATTCGTTTTGCCATACAAATCGCTCCTTTATTCTGGATAAATCTATTTTAGCAAGAAAGGCCTGTCTCTAGCAATGAAAACTTTTTGGTTATGTATAAAAAAAGAAGATAGCTAGGCTACCTCCTTGTTAATGCTTATTTACCATCAAGAATATTTAAACGGACCTTTTTCGGACCATCGATACGTACACTATAAACAATTGTCCGAATTGCTTTTGCAACACGCCCTTGTTTACCAATGATACGTCCAATATCTTCTTTGGCCACAGTCAAATTATACTCGAGGAAATCAGTTGATTCCTCAATTTCTAATGAGACCGCTTCAGGTTGACTGACTAACGGACGGACAATAGTTAAAATTAACTCTTTCACATCTGCCATATTCAATCACCTTATTTCTTAACGTTTTTAGCTTCATGATGTTTTTTCATAACGCCTTCTTTTGAAAGGATGTTACGAACTGTATCAGAAGGTTGCGCACCTTTAGATAACCAATCTAAAACTAAATCTTCTTTTAAAACTACTTCTGCAGGGTCTTTCAAAGGGTTGTAAGTACCTACAGTTTCGATGAAACGTCCATCACGAGGAGAACGAGAATCAGCTACTACAATACGGTAAAAAGGACTCTTTTTAGAACCCATACGTTTTAAACGAATTTTAACTGCCATTATTAAATACACCTCCATTAACTTAATCACAAGAGTTAGTTTAACAGATTAACAACAACCTGTAAAGAGTTTTTTCTTGACACCTTTACTTTTTTTCAATTTTTTTAGCCAATTTGCAGGAAAACAAACGAAATAATGAAGAATTTTTACAAAATTTGATAATAGTTGTACTGGTTTCTCACTTGAAAGCCTTCTGTTTGATAGAGATGAAGCGCTGCTTGATTTTCTGTTTCAACTTCTAAAAAAATAGTCGCTGAAGCTGAATTTTCTAAAATCATTCGGAGCGCAGACTGTAACACTTGACGGCCAAGACCGCGACCTCGTTGCGTTTTTGTCACAACAAAGCCATAAATCCCCCATTCGTTTTCAAAATGATCCAAACGTAGCGTGGCTAAAAGTTGATTGTTTTCTTTATAAATAAGTGTTCGTTGAAGGTCCTCCGGCAAAGGCGTACCTTCGAGTAACCTAGCCAAGGAATGCAAATCAGCCGCTTGTGGTCGGAGAAGTGTCAGCTTCGCCAACTCCTGTGAGTAAGTTTCTCTTTGAAAAACCAGATACTGTTCTGAAAAAGCTGGCACAATTCCTTGTCTATTAAAATAATTCAGGCCAACAGATTGCTTGTCGTCCATCACGAGAAAGACTTCTTTCATTCCCCACAAAGCTGCTTGCTTTTCGAGTTCTTGAACAAGTTCTTCAAAAAATGGCCCTACATTTGGCGCAACAATCGTCGCTTCCAAGGTTTCCCCATCAAAACAATACCCTACGATATATGCTTGAATGGTTTGTTCCTTCCTGTATAAACCATAATAAGTATAAGCTGATTCCTCAGGAAATGTTTGTTCCAATTTATAAAAAGTTCCTTGTTTAATCATTTCCTTATTTCTTAATTCAGTCAATGTTTGTTTCTCCAACGGTGTTAACTGTCGGCGCCAATTTATTTTTTTATTCAAGCAGTTGCTCCTTTACTCATCCTTTTACTAGCTATTATACGTGAAGTTACGAAGTTCAACAATGTACAAGGATAAAACGTTTGCGCTTTTTTTGGAAAAGTACTATCATAAAGTAAGTAAAAGAAAAATGGAGGGATTTACATGACAAAAAAAATTGGTATTTTTGTAGGGAGTTTAAGAAAAGATTCATTTAACAAATTGGTAGCAAAAACAATGGCGGACTTATTTCCAGCTGATTTCGAACCTGTTTTTATTAACATTGGTGATTTAGAATTATACAATCAAGATTTGGATGATGAAGGAACCCCCACCGAAGCTTGGACAACATTCCGTGAAGAAGTTAAACAAGTAGATGGCGTAATGTTTGTAACACCAGAATATAACCGTTCAGTACCAGCTGTTTTAAAAAATGCATTGGATGTCGGTTCACGTCCGTATGGCGAAAGCGTTTGGGATAAAAAACCAGGACTTGTGGTGAGTGTTTCACCAGGTGCAATTAGCGGATTTGGTGCGAACCATCATTTAAGACAATCATTAGTCTTCTTAAATGTTCCAACTTTACAACAACCTGAAGCCTATATTGGCGGTATTACGAACTTAATTGGTGAAGATGGTAAAATTATTGATGGCACTGTTGGTTTCTTACAATCAATTGTAGATGCTTACGTGGATTTCTTTAATCGCTTAACTGCCTAATTGAATCAATCGAGAAAAAGTGAGGCAACTTTTTACAGGTTGTCTCACTTTTTTTATTTTTTTGCTTGACCCTCTCGTTACGTAAAGGTTTATGATAGATTTTGTCAGGAGGAATGAATGATGGAATATACAATTAAAAAAATGGCTTCACTATCTGGCGTCAGTGCACGGACGTTACGATATTATGATGAAATTGGTCTTCTTCAACCAGCCAGAATTAATTCTTCTGGTTATCGAATTTACGGGCAAGCCGAGGTGAATCGTTTGCAACAAATTCTTTTTTACCGTGAATTGGATCTGAAACTAGATGAAATTAAAGAAATTTTGGAGCAACCTGACTTTAATGTTGAACAGGCTTTATACGAGCATCAACAAAAGCTATTGGAAAAGCGCAATGAAATTGATCGTCTTTTAGCCTCTGTTCAACAAACCTTACACCATTACAAAGGAGAGATAAACATGTCAGATCAGCAAAAATTCGAAGCATTCAAACAACAAAAAGTTCAAGAAAACGAAGAAAAATATGGTAAAGAGATTCGGGAAAAATATGGCAACGAAACGATTGAACAAGCCAACAAAAAATATTTAAACTTGACGGAAAAAGACATGCAAGCAATGCAGAACGTGGAAAAAGATTTATTTTCTAAGTTAGCCATGTATCAAAAATCACCCAAGTTGACTAGCCAACTTGCGCAAGAAATTTTCCAATTACACAAAGATTGGTTAATGTACTCTTGGTCAAGCTATTCGCCAGAAGCACATAAAGGGTTAGGGCTTATGTATGTTGGTGATGAACGATTTACGTCATATTATGAACAACACGGCGCTGGTTTTGCCGAATCGTTAAACGCAATTATCCAAAACTACGCTTAAACAGAAAGTGCGTCATCAGTCTCTTCGACTGATGGCGCACTTTCTGTTTCTTACGATAATTAACTAAAGCCTGTTTATCTTTTTTTCTTTTTCTTCTTTTTGTTTTTCTTCATCATACGATTCATGGCCATTTTACCTAGCTTGCCTTTAACGCCGCCACCTAACATTTGATCCATACCAGGAATGTTCATATCCCCTTTGGACATTTGTTGCATCATTTTTTTGGATTCTTTAAATTGTTTAATCATACGATTGACTTCAACCACACTATTTCCTGAACCAGCTGCAATTCTGCGGCGGCGACTAGGATTTAATAGATCAGGATTTTCACGTTCTGCAGGGGTCATTGATAAGACCATCGCCCGTTTCCGTGCCACATCTTTTGGATCGACTTTGACATTTTCAATACCAGGCATGTTACTCATTCCAGGGATCATTTTTAATAAGTCTTCAATCGGTCCCATGCCCATAACTTGATCCAATTGCTCAATGAAATCGTTAAAGTCAAAACTGTTTTCTTTCATTTTTTGAGCAAGTTCTTCTGCTTTTTTCTCATCGTAATCTTGTTGCGCTTTTTCAATTAGCGTCAACATGTCCCCCATACCTAGGATACGACTCGACATACGATCGGGATGGAAAATTTCTAAATCGGTTAATTTTTCACCAGAACCGACAAATTTAATCGGAGCGCCCGTTACTGCCCGAATTGACAGCGCAGCCCCCCCACGAGTATCGCCGTCCATTTTGGTAATAACAACCCCAGTAATTCCAAGCTGTTCATTAAAACTATCTGCAACGTTGACAGCATCTTGCCCCGTCATCGCATCAACAACTAACAGAATTTCATTGGGATTAGCCAACTCTTTAATTTGTTTCAATTCGTCCATTAAAGCTTCGTCAATGTGTAAACGGCCGGCCGTATCAATTAAGACATAATCATTTTTCTTTTCTTTTGCTAATGCTAACCCTTGACGAACAATTTCCACTGGATTAGCATCGGTTCCCATATCAAAAACGGGAACTTCTAATTGTTGACCTAAAACCTTCAACTGATCAATCGCTGCTGGACGATAAACGTCACCAGCGATTAAAAGCGGACGAGCGTTTTCAGTTTTCATTAAGTGTTTTGCTAATTTACCAGTAAAAGTTGTTTTACCAGCCCCTTGTAACCCTGTCATCATAATCACTGTCGGGATTTTTGGAGATTTATTCAGTTCAACCGTTTCTGAACCTAACGTTTTCGTTAATTCTTCATCAACAATTTTTACAATTTGTTGGGCTGGTGATAAGCTTTCTAATACTTCGACTCCTACTGCCCGTTCTCTGACGCGTTTTGTGAAATCTTTGACCACTTGTAAATTAACGTCGGCTTCTAATAAAGCCAAACGGATTTCTCGCATCATTTCTTTTACGTCGGCTTCGGAAACTTTTCCCTTACGACGGATTTTACTCATTGCCTGTTGTAGGCGGTTTGTTAAACTCTCAAAAGCCATAGTTTCATTCCTCTATTTCTTGAATTTGTTCAATATATTTTTTGATTTCACTATCTTTGGGATAAGTTTCTTGAACATACTGCTGTAGTTGTTCAAGATATTCTTTCCGTACAACATAGTTTGAATAAAGATGTAACTTTTTTTCGTATTCTTCTAAAATTTTTTCGGTTCGTTTAATGTTATCATAAACCGCTTGACGACTAACCTCATATTCTTCCGCAATTTCTCCTAAAGAAAAGTCATCAGCATAGTAAAGCTCCATATAATTCATCTGCTTTTCCGTTAATAATGTCGAATAAAATTCAAATAACGCATTCATGCGGTTTGTTTTTTCCATTTCCATGAGCCGTGCTCCCATCTTCAATCCCTTATAGGTTACCGATTTCATAGGGAATAGTCAATCTTTTTTTACTAAGTTTTTACCTTTTAAAAAGAAATGTCCGCAAGTTGCCATGTTTCTTCAGAATAAACGGTCATTCCTTGTTGAATAAAATAAGCAGTTGCGACTCCAACTCCAGCTTTTTTAATGCCAGAAAATTGTCCATCATAAATCAGCTGGCTGCCACAGCTGGGACTTTTTTCTTTCAAAATCAAGGTTGTAATTTGTTGGGCTTTTAATTTTTGATACGCGCGTTGTGCCCCTGCTTTAAATGCCTCAGTGACATCTTCCCCGTTATCCGTATATACATAAGCAGTATTCGCCCAAACATCGAAGCCGTCCCCGCCAATGATTTCTGCTGGCGGACGTGGAATGGGCAACTCTCCTAAAACTTCGGGACAAATCATTATTGCTTTTCCATTAGTTACAAGTTGTTTTAACGCTTCTTGTTCTTGAGATTTTCCATCGTAACGGCAACAAATCCCACCTAAGCAACTACTAATACCAATCATTCGCTTCTCCTCATTTCATTTCTCTATTATACCATGAGTTGACTTTTCTCAAAAGTAGCATTCTCGCTTACTTTAAAGTACGTTCTTCCTCTAAAAATATGTTAAACTAACAATAGTGAAATATACACTTATTTTCAGAAATTTCTTGAAGGAGTTATGTAAATGAAAAAAGTTCTTGTCGTCGATGATGAACCATCGATTTTAACTTTGTTAACCTTTAATTTGGAAAAAGAAGGCTATCAGGTGACTACTTCCGAAAATGGTAAAAACGGCTTCGAATTAGCTTTGTCTAATCAATATGATTTTATAATTTTAGATGTAATGCTTCCTGGTATGGATGGCTTAGAAATTACCAAGGCACTTCGTCGAGAAAAAATTGACACGCCTATTTTGATTTTAACTGCCAAAGATGAACAAGTAGATAAAATCATCGGCTTAGAAATTGGGGCAGATGATTATTTAACAAAACCTTTTAGTCCCAGAGAAGTCCTAGCACGCATGAAAGCTATTTTTCGTCGTTTAAAACCTACCACGACCGAAACGCTTCAAGAGGACACACCTAAAGCTCCGCTTGTGATTGGCGAGATTCGTGTGGATGAACAAAATTATGAAGTCTTTGTGCGCAATCAGCCCATTGAGCTAACACCGAAAGAATTTGAATTACTCGTTTACTTCATGAAACGCAAAGATCGGGTCATTAATCGGGAAACCTTGTTGGAACGAATTTGGCAATATGACTTCGCTGGACAAAGTCGCATCGTCGATGTCCACATTAGTCATTTACGTGATAAAATCGAGCCTGATCCCAAACGGCCCGTTTACTTAGTAACTGTCCGTGGCTTTGGCTACCGTTTTCAGGAGCCAAAACGATGAAAAAGAGACTGCGGATTGAATATTTTTTTGTTGCGGCAGTCATGCTTTTATTATTTGTCGGAAGTATTGCAGCGACCAATTTTTTCTTTCAAAAAGAAATGGTTGCTCAGCAAGAAACCTATTTAAGAAGAAAAAATACCCTTTTAACAGACCAGTTGCCCCCTTCCGTTTTCGAAAAAGGGCAACTGACAAACCAACAACAACTCCTTGTCACCCATGCGTTAGATGATGCAGAAGAACGGGTAACTTTGTTGCAAAAAAATGGTACCGTCTTTTTTGACAGCAGCCAAAATGAACCGCTAGAGTCGCACAAAAAACGACCTGAAATCGCTGCGGTTCTATCAGGAGCTACCTATGGTTCAGCTTTACGAAAGAGTAAAACGTTAAATAAAGAACTTCTGTACGTTGCCACGCCTGTTTTAAAATCAGGAGAAATCGTTGGTATTATTCGGATTTCGGAACAAACCGCGCTATTTTCTAAAAATATCCAATCTTTTCGTCGCTATATTATCTTTACATTTGGCATCTTGTTCCTACTAATTACCTTGTTTATCTTTTTATTGTTACGGCAAAAAAATCAACCGCTAGTGACTGTCTTACCGATTCTGAAACGAATGCTTAAACATCCAGATGAAAATCGATCCATTATCCAGCAATCTTCTGAATGGAATGAACTTTACGAAACTATTAACTTACTGAGTCAACAAGTAAGTCAAACGTATAAAGCGTATACGTCTGCGGATGAGCAATTTCACGAACTTTTAGATGAGTTGATGATTGGTGTCTTTATCATTGATACGCAAGGACGGCTTCGTCTGTTGAACCCTAAAATGCAGGAAATGTTAGGACTCTCTGCTAAAAATATGCAAAGCAATTATCTTGAAGTGATTCAAGACGCCGATTTGATTCATTTAATCCATCAAGTCGTCGCTGAAAAAAACAGCTTACATCAAGAAATCACTGTGACACAGGGACCAACACCTTTACGCTTAGATCTTTCTCTTCGTTACTTGGATGATCAAAGTGCCAATGATTATCAAGTGTTAGGAATTGCCTATGATTTAACGCGCGTTCGCCAACTAGAAAAAATGCAAAAAGATTTTGTATCAAACGTGTCTCATGAATTAAAAACGCCTGTCACTTCTCTTTTGGGCTTTACCGAGACACTCATAGACGGCGCCAAAGAAGATCCGGAAGTCCTTAATCAATTTTTGCACATCATGCAAAAAGATGCCCAGCGTCTGCAACAATTAATTCAAGAAATTTTAGAACTTTCTCGGGGCAGTGCAACAATTCCTTATGCAGAACAAGAAATTACTTTAGAAAAATTTATTACAGAAATTCTCGGTTCTTATCAGCAACAATTGGCAGCAAAACAGCTGAAAACAGTCGTTCATGGTCTGCCAGAGAGCCAGTTTTTCACCAAATACGAATTGTTTTATCCAATCGTGAAGAATCTAATTGAAAATGCCATTCAGTATTCCCAAGAAAATGGACAGATTACTATTTCTTATGCTATTGAAAATCAGCAATTACGTTTATCTGTTCAAGATACTGGCATTGGCATTAGTCAAAAAGACCAAGAACGGATCTTTGAACGGTTCTATCGTGTCGATAAAGCACGTAGCCGTCATTCTGGTGGCACCGGTCTAGGTCTAGCTATTGTCCAAAATTACACAGAATTATTAGGCGGTAAAATCGCCATTGATAGTCACTTAGGCTTAGGGACCACTTTTACAATCACCTTGCCTTTAACAAAAAAAGAAGCCTAAAAAAACTCAGCCAATCCTGTTTATTGGCTGAGTTTTTTTGTTTATTTTTCAGTTACTTTTCCATTTACATCACGTTCTACTTGCATGTCTGTGATGGCTAAATAACCTAAGTCTTTGACAATTGTCTTTTGAACATCATCGGTGACCATATAGTCTAAGAAGGCTTTTACTTCTTTATTAGGCTCCCCTTTTGTATACATATGTTCATAAGACCAGATTTTCCATGAATTGTCTTTCACGTGTTCTTCTTTTGGTTCAACACCATCAATGCTTAAGGCAACAGTGGAATCATCCATATAAGAAAAAGCTAAATAGCTGATTGCTCCTGGTGTTTGTTCAACAATTTTACGAACTGTTCCCGAAGAATCTTGTTCTTGTGATTGAACTGGTTTAGCTCCATCTAAGCCCCATTTTTCAAATGTTGCTCGGGTGCCACTTCCGTTTGCGCGGTTTATTACGACGATTTCTTGATCTTTGCCGCCCACTTCTTTCCAGTTTTTGACTTTGCCAGTAAAGACATCAATCAATTGTTGCTTCGTTAAATTCTTCACGCCGACTTCTTTGTTGACCACTGGTCCCATACCAACCACGGCCACCCGATGATCAACTAATTTAGAGGCATCCACGCCATCTTTCTCTTCGGCAAACACATCGGAATTTCCAATGGTCACTGCGCCATCTGCAACTTGCGAAAGTCCTGTTCCGCTGCCGCCACCTTGGACAGAAACTGTATAATTAGGATGTTCTTGTGTAAATTGATCTTTCGCAGCATCTACTAACGGTTGTAAAGCGGTGGAACCAACAGCGACAATTTTAACTGGTTTGTTACTATCCGCTTCGCTGGATTTTTCAGTTGTGCCTCCTTGAGCTCCGCACCCAGTTAATAATAACCCTAGACTCAGCATAGTTGCTGCAATTACACGTTTTTTCATCTTTGCACTTCCTTTTCAATTAGTTACAAGTTTAGTCTACCAAGACTCTGTTAATTCTGTTTCAATTAAATGTAAATAAAAGGTAAAGGTGTGTAAAGAATCTATAAAGGCTAGTGCGTTACGCGTTAGGTCGCCATGTAATGTGCAATTCGTTCCATGGCCGTTGTCAATTTATCCATATCGGACGCATAACTAATTCGGACGTATCCTTCTGCTTCTGGACCAAAAGAAATACCTGGAATCAACGCTACTGCTTCTTTTTGCGCTAAATCAATACAAAATTTCATAGAATCTTGTTCATAACCAGTAGGAATCTTAGCAAAAATATAAAAGGCGCCATTTGGACGTGCAACCTCAAACCCCAATTGAGTCATCTGTTCATAAACAAAATCGCGCCGTTTCCGATACTCTTCTTTCATAATTTCAGCATCATGCATTCCTTCGATTAAGGCACGAACAGCCGCTTTTTGAGACACAGTTGCAGCCGCAGTAACTAAATACTGATGAACTTTAATGATCTCCGCTGTTAAAATCGCTGGTGCAAAAATAAAGCCAATCCGCCAGCCTGTCATAGCATGTGATTTCGACAAACCGTTAATTAAAATCGTTTGGTCACGTAACATTTCAGCAATCGAAACATGACTCTCATCATAAGTTAACTCACTATAAATTTCATCACTAATCACAAAAATGTCGTATTTTTTTAGAACATCAGCAATTGCTTGCAACTCTTGGCGGTTATAGGTGACACCAGTTGGGTTGCTAGGATAATTTAAAATAATTGCTTTGACTTGTTCCCCATGCTCGGCCATTGCCGCTTCAATCATTTCAGGTGTCAAGACAAAATCGTTGTCTCGTGTATCCAAATATACCGGTTCCGCCCCCGCCAATGTAATAATTGGTTCATACCCTGGGTAAATAGGTGCTGGCAATAGCACTTTGTCACCTTGTTCTAAAATTGCTAATAACGAAGCTGAAATCGCTTCTGTTGCTCCAACTGTTACTAAAATTTCTGTCGCAGGCTGGTAAGTCAAATGATACTTTTCTTTCATAAAATAAGCGGCTGCTTCACGGACATCTAATAAACCAGACATCCCTGTATAATGAGAAAAATTCGCATCAATTGCTTCTTTGGCTGCTTTTTTGACATGCTCAGGTGTGTTAAAATCCGGCTCTCCTAGCGTTAATTTTAAAATACCTTCAATTCCTGAGACTTGTTCGTCAAATTGACGAATTAAAGAAACAGCAATTTTATTTACTTGACGATTAAAACGATTGGTTAAATCCATTTAGCTTCACTCCTTCAGTTGACGTTATAGTAGCACAAATTGACCGTAAAATGAATGATTTTCTCATTGTTTCGCTAGATTTTTATTATAAATATCTCAAAAAAACGACAGAGAAGAAAATAGGAGAACTTTGTCCTTTTCAACAAAGTTCTCCTATTTATTTATTTTTCGAAACGCCATGTCCGAATTTCAAACGGACGTAATGGTGCATCAACTTCTATCGCTGGTGTCAACGGTTCTTCTAATACATTTGTTAAACAAGTCGCTGGTTGTGTCTCTTTGTGAAGTTCACAAGGAATATTTTGCGCTGTTAGATTAAAGCCACGAACGACTAAATGATTTGTTTGCTCTTGACGTTTAACGGCTGTCCAACCAATTGGTCCTTCTGCCGTTGTCAAATAGACATGGTTCGGTGCTAGTTTACCTTCATGACGCGTAGTAGTAGCTGCAGTAAAAGGAATTTGTGCACTATAGGCTTGTTGATACGTAGCAAAGCGTTCTTCTGGTTTTCCATGCAATGACAAACCATATTTAAAGGTATATTCTCCTTGGCATTGTGCTTCTGGTGTCGCAAAATAGCCCCAATCACCTAGTTCGCCAACACAACGAATTAATGTGACCGCAATGGTTCCATCTGCCAATACTTCATACTCATTTAAGCCTTCATTGAAGATAGTCACGCCTTTATTTTGGTCATGAACATTCACAAACGCTTGTTGGTGCTGCGGGTTTGTTGGATTTTCCCATGTATCGCTTACTTGATTTGGTCGTGTCACGACTTCATAAATACTATCCGCTTCGTGTGTTTCTGTGACCATGCCAGTTGGGAAAAGCACGCGTAAACGATGATCTTTGATTTGATTATTAATGGTTGTTTCAAAGAACAATTGGTTACTTTCTTTGATCATTGTAACCACTGTCGTTATTTCGAACGGGCGAAGCGTCGTTGAACGTTGTGCTTGGCGTTCTCTAAACTCACAAACAGCCTTTTGTTCTTCTTCTAATCGTTCATCTGCTGCAACTGGTAACATGACAGTTTGTTTAATTTGATAACTTGCTTTTACAGGGGAATTTTCTTTATTCGTGATTTCAGCCGTTACATTTTCAGTTGTAATTCCTTGGTCTTCGGTCGGTTTGAAAAAGATATATTCATTCCCAATATCGCCAGTATCTTCAAATGTTAATAATTTTGAAAATGTTTCTCCTGTTTTTTTGTCAGCAATGGTTAAGCTACCATTGTTTTCAATTTTCACTTGAATAAATTCGTTTTCCATTTCATTTGTTGCTGGTTGAGCCAAAAGACTTCCTTCAAAAGCTTTCGGTTCTCCTTGAATCAATGCAAAGCTATCCCAAGAGAATGGCGCCATTTCTTTGACAGATAATTCGACCGTTAAGTATTTAGCCATGTACGGTTGACGGAAGGCATCTTTAGGTAAATCGTAACCAAAACGAACATCTTCTTTGACAACACGGCTTGCAACGGCTTGTCCTGTTGGATCAATCACTTGATAATCTGGGGTGGCTTTTTGTTTTAATTCATGATAAAGATCTTCAGGTTTTCCTGTATAAAATGGCAATCGTTCAATCTCCACTTCCACAGTGACAACCTCCGTTTTCTGATAGCCACTAGTATTAAATAAAACAAACGGGTGCGCTTTTTCTGGGAAAACACTTGTATCAATTGCTTCTGTTAATTGTCGTGTTGCTTCATCTGCTAAGAAATGCCCGACATCATTGGCATTTTCAAAGCGAGTCATCATGCCTCGGTGAACCTCGTCGACAGAACAGCCACAAATACTATCGTGCGGATGGTTTTGAAGCAATGTTTTCCAAGCATAATCAAATTGGTCATGTGGGTAGTCGCCAGTTACTTCGTAAGCCATTGCTGCTAAAGGTTCTGCGATATTTTCTAATTGGCGTTGCACTTTTGTGTTCCACTGTTTTAAATAGACGCGAGCAGAAGAAGTATTGGCTAATGTGTACCAGCCATCCGTTTCTTGACTCGTTAATTCGCCTGTTACTGTTCCTAAATCTTCTGGTAACTCCTCTTGAACAGCTTTCAAATAGTCATCGAAATTGGAATGAATAAATTCATATTCTGGGAATAGTTCATTGGCTAAAGCGATGGCCTTAGTAATATCTCTTTGTACCGGTTGGTGGTCGACCCCATTCATCATCAATAAATGGTTTGTGGAAGCGTAACGTTCCACATCAGCCAATTTTTGTTTCCAAAAAGCGATTGCCGCTTCTTTTTCTGAAGGAATTTCGTTCCCGTTACTATACCAGTTCGCAAAAAGCAAGCCGAAAATTTTCGTTTGGTCAGGACCTTCCCACCACATTTCAGAATATTGTGAGCTATAGTCGCTTTCTAAGACTTGATTATCAAAGCCAATCGGTTTCACCCCGCGTCCAAACGCAGCCGCAGGCAGATTTGCTAATTGCATCATTTGAGGCGTTTGACCCATATTCCCAAATGTATCCGGGAAGTAACCTAATTGAACTGGTGCTCCCCATTTTTGACTTTCTAAATGCCCAATCAGCATGTTTCGAACATTGGATTCAGAGCTAATTAAAAAGTCATCTTGTAAAATATAAAATGGTCCGATTTTTAGTTTGCCTGCTTGGACAGCCTTTTTCACGGCTTCTTTTTTCTCTGGGCGAACTTGTAAATAGTCGTCTAAGATAATCGTTTGTCCATCTAAATGGAAACTGTTAAACTCTGGATCATTTTCAATTAAATCTAATACATTATCCACTAATTCAATTAAGCGCATATGATGTTCTTCATAAGGCAGATACCATTCACGATCCCAATGACTATGGGAAACAATATAGACTTTTTTCTTTGTCATCACTTTTCCTCCTATTTTTCCACTCGGATGTCAAAATAATCCATAACTAATTCACAAAACATCATATTAGCCCATGAAAACCATTCTCTTGTATAATTTTCAGGATTATCTACGTCAAAACCTTCATGCATCAAATGAGTCCCCGCATCTGTGGCAACTAATAAATCTAAAATTCGTTCTTTTTCTGCTTTATCTTTGGTTGTCATTCCTTCCATTGCTAAAGCAATCGGCCACACGTAATTTTCTGGTGTATGCGAGCTACCAATCCCTTTCGCGTATTTGCCTTCATAGAAGTAAGGATTTTCTTTACTTAATAAGGTTTGACGCGTTGTTAAATATTGTTCATCCTCTGTTGAACAATAACCCAGATAAGGGGCTGCTACTAAATTGGGAACATTACTGTCATCCATCACGCTTGCATTGCCTAAGCCATCCACTTCATACGCGTAAATCGTTTCGTTATTTTGATTTTTTGTTCGTCCAAATGTTTGGATGCCTTCTTCAATCTCTTCTTGTAATTTTTTAGCAATCGCCACAATCGTAGCATCTTCTAAAACATCAGAGAAAATTTCTTGAATATAGCCTAAAATTACAACAGCAAACATGTTAGAAGGAACTAAGTAACCATATTGGCAGGCATCATCACTAGGACGGAAGCCTGACCATGTCATCCCTGTTTTCCCAACTGGTGTTCCTTTCCCTGCTTCAACCAACGTATCTTCTTGACGCCACGTATCTCGTTCGAATAAATAAGGTGACTGTGCGTGATCTTGTTCTGTTGTAAAAACGTTGAGAATTTTTTTGACGCCTTCCACAAAGTCTGAATTAAATTGTTCGGTCATCCCAGTATTTTTATAAAGTAAATAGGCTAATTGGACCGGGTAACATAATGAATCAATTTCATATTTCCGTTCCCAAATCCAGCCATTCATTTCTGTCTTATCAGTTTGATGGCCTGCATGATTATCTGTTTCATTAAACGCATTGGCATAAGGATCAATGCAAATATAACGAAACTGGCGCTTAACCAACCCAGCAATCATTTGAGCAAGGTCTTCGTCTTCTTTCGCAATCACTAAATAGGGACGAACTTGCGCTGTTGAGTCTCTTAACCACATTGCTGGAATATCGCCTGTTAATAAAAAGGTAGTACCATCTTCTTGACGTTTCACTGTTGTTAGTAAAGTATTGGCAAAGGCCGCCTGAAAGTTTTTTGCCCAATCTTGATGTGCTTCACCGCATTTTTCTGTAATTGTCTCCATAAATGTTGCTACGGATTTTGGAACTTCTGTATAAACCATTCTCGTCACCTCTTAAATTTGATATATCATTTCACAATTGAATTATAGCGTTTACATTTCACTTTGTCTAGTGATTTCGATCATTTTTTTCATTTTAAAACCAATTAATTTATGGTAAACTATAAATAAGATATATCTTATTGTGAGGTGAAATGAATGAAGCAACCATTATATCAACAAATTATTGATTATTTACAAAATGAAATTGATTCAGGGCGATTGCCTGTTGGAGCGCAAGTGCCTACCGAAAAAGAATTATCGGCTCAGTTTAACGTCAGTAGAATTACGTCCAAACGAGCGCTAACTGAGTTGGAAACGCAAGGCGTAATCCAACGTCACCAAGGAAAAGGAAGTTTTGTTCAAGCACCAAAGCATCCTCTTCATACCTCTTTAAATAAAGTTCTTTTTTTATTGCCTTTTGCAGACGATTTATCAGTAGGAAATTTCTATAGCGGTTTGGCCCCTACTATTCAAGCAGCTGGTTTAGAAGTCTTTATGACCTCGCCTAATTTTTTGAGAGAGAAAAATGCTGCGGACATTGTGAATGAGTTTGCCGGGCTTGTCTATTATGCTGCTACTAGTAATGACTACCTCGACTTATTGTTTGAGTTGGCTTTGATGAATTTTCCAGTCGTTGTCTTGGATAAAAAGATCCATGATTTACCTTTTGCAACCATTCAATCAGACAACTTTGCTGGTGGTAAAACAGCAACCGAACGCTTAATTGGCTTAGGACATACGAAAATTGGATATATCCTTTCAGGAAGTCCGGCCCTACAATCCGTTCGGCAACGTTATTTAGGTTATCTCCAAGCTTTAAAAGAAGCCAATCTGGCGTTCCATACAGCAATCACGGAAACCAATCTCTTAGATGAACACAACTTTAAACATTATTTTGAGGCGCACCAACTCACAGCCGTGGTCTGCGATAATGACTTCAGCGCGTTACATTGTTTACGAAACTGTAAAAACCTAGGTATTCATGTGCCAAAAGAATTATCGATTATTGGTTTTGACGATATTCAAGCAGCAGCATTTGTCGAACCGCCATTAACAACCATGGCACAAGACTTTAAAGAAATGGGAAAACTAGCTGGCGAAGTGTTATTACAAACGATGCAACAAGACCTTCAAATCATAGAAGACATTCAAGTGCCTGTCACATTAATTGAAAGAGAAACCATTTCTACTGTTTCAAAATGAGCCAAAAAAGAAGGGACTATCAGTCAAATCACTGATAGTCCCTTCTTTTTATTCCTTAGTGCTAAATGTTTTGGTATCTCCCTCTTTTTTAAACAACGCTTTTAATTCTTTGATAAAGTAGCGACCAATTGGACTGATTTCCCGATTTTTGGGAAAGAGTAAACAAATACGATTTTCCAAAGCTGGCGCCAATGGCACTAACCGAATTTCTTTCTTCGTAAAACCCGTTACGACTCCTGAACCAGAAGCATAAGCATTGGTTTCTACCAACAAATTCATCAAGGTTCCACGATCTGTAGTATGAATGACCGATTCCTGTTCAGGAATTTCAACTAAATCTTCAGAAAAATAGGAAAAATTGCTTCCTTCTTGATTAAAGCGAACTTGTGGATAGGGAACTAATTCCTCTAAATGAATTTCTTTTTGCTTGGCTAAAGGATGATGATTTCCTAAAAAAATGTGTGTATTAAAGGTACTAATTACCTCGTAGGCTAGATTAGCTTGTTCTAAATACCGTTCAATACTGACACTATTTTGTTCATTTAAATAAATAATCCCCAATTCACTGTGAAATCCTTTGACGTCTTCAATTACTTTTAAGGTCGTGGTTTCAAAGACACGAAAATCTTTATATTGATCCCCATACTTTTTAAGAACTTTGGCAATTACCTCACCTAAAAAATCGTAATGTTGCGAAGAGATGGAGAATCGTTCGCTGGTCACTGTCTCGCGATAGCGATTTTCCAATAACTCCATTTGAACTAAGACTTTCTCTGCTTGTTCTAAAAAAACCATTCCTTCTTCTGTTAAAAAAGCGCCCTTATTGGTACGTAAAAAGAGGGAAATCCCTAGTTCTTCTTCTAATTCCCGAATACTATTTGACAAGCTAGGTTGTGTAATAAATAGTTTTTTGGCTGCTTCCCGAAAACTCCCATTGTTAGCTATGGCAGCAACATACTTCATTTGTTGAATATTCAACACTTTTTCCTCCACACACTAATCATTTGAAAAATAAATCTTACGCCCATTCAACGGCTGAAGGGGCCGATTGTTAAAGGCCAACATTCCTTCCTTGATCTTATTTAAAAAGGCTTGATCCATTTTTTGAATGGTATCAAATACAAACCATTTCACTGGACCCTTAGTTGGCGGTGTTGTTAACGAGCCTACATAATGGTAGTGTAGACGCTCCTCTGGTAAAAAGATTGACGGATTAAACCATTGTTGGTGCGTGCCGTTTTCCCAGTCCATCGGATGATTCGCTTCTGAAAAACGATTTTCTTCCTCTGTGATGTTAAACAGGCAACCGACAACTAAATTTTCGCCAGCATCATTCATATGAACCAAATGGAATTCTAGCGGATACTGTTTTCCCGACAGCAAATGTTCGCTAGGCATATGAAAATGGATATCGGTTAAATGATACGCAACATTTTCAAACATTACGTAACTTTCCGTATTTGGTGGTACAAAATGAAACGTATTTTTGAATTCCTTTTCAGTGAATTCTTCTTTTTTATAATGAAACGTAATCTGAGAATTTATTGTCTCAGCACTTTCTTTTTCTAAAGCAATTGGCGATTGATAAGCAAACTTAGCACCTTCTGCAAACCAGTCACATAGCGTATGCCAATGTTCTGGTCCATCGTTGCCTGTATAGCTCCATTCAACGTCCATATTTTTTATTTTTTTCATACACTCTTCCTTCATTTCCACATAGTAATCAGGTAAAACTCATGTTAAAACTCTATCCTAACATCTTTTCTACGTCAAACAAAAGAACTTAGATCATTACGCTCCTCGGCAAATGACCTAAGTTCTCCTACCGTTAAATCTGGTTACTGAAAATGACACTAAAAATCAGACGACAAGAACCATCTTTAGTTCAACGGTTATTTGCCCCAGTTTTCAGGATCTTTTTTCCATTCTTGTAATAAGGTAACATCTTTTTCTTCGATATAATTTGCTTCTAATGCAGCATCAATTAAAGTTGAATAATTGGTTAACGTTAGTAACGTCATCTGTTTATCTGCAAAATTTGCCGTTCCTTTGGGTAACTCATAAGTGAAGATTGCCGCAACGCCTAAAACCGTTGCTCCTTCACGTTCCGCCGCTTCTGCCGCTTCTAACACGCTACCGCCTGTTGAAATTAAATCCTCGATAACTACCATTTTTTGTCCTTCAGAAATTCGGCCTTCAATTTGATTCCCTTTGCCGTGATCTTTGGCTTTACTGCGGATATAAACCATTGGTAATCCTAAAATATCGGCTACCCATGCCGCATGTGGAATCCCTGCGGTAGCTGTCCCAGCAATCACTTCGACTTCTGGGAAAGTCTCTTTAATTTTTGCCGCTAAGCCTTCTGCAATTTCTTTACGCACAGCAGGATAACTCATCGTGATACGGTTATCACAATAAATCGGACTTTTTATGCCACTTGCCCAGGTAAACGGCTCATTAGGGTTTAAAAATACCGCTTCAATATCTAATAAATCTTTGGCAATCTTTTTTGCTACTTTTGTCATGTTACTTTCCGCTCCAGTCTTTTTTGATTTCTTGATAGGCTTCATAAGGATTTTCTGCTTGGGTAATAGGTCGGCCAACAACGATATATGTGGACCCGATTTCGCGAGCATGTTGCGGCGTTACGACCCGTTGTTGGTCACCTACTGCACTTCCTGCTGGACGAATACCAGGTGTTAAGCAAATAAACGTTTGCTTGGTTGCTTCTTGAATACCACGTGCTTCTAATGCTGAACAAACCACGCCATCCAGACCCGCTTTTTCCGCACATTTAGCATAATGAATGACACTTGTCTCTAAAGGAACGTTGATTAATTGATCATGGTGCATCTCTTCTTCACTAGTAGAAGTCAACTGGGTTACAGCAATTAACTCAGGAACCTTAGCGCCTGGCTGAGTCCCTTTGATTAGACCTTCCTTAGCTGCTTGCATCATTCGAACGCCCCCTGCTGCATGGACATTGGTAATGGCAACGCCTAATTTTGCTAAATTTGTCATCGCTTTTTCCACAGTATTCGGAATATCATGTAATTTTAAATCCAAGAAAACATCGTGTCCTTGTTCTTTAAGCCAGCGAACAATCGCTGGTCCTTCTGCGTAAAAAAGTTCCATCCCCACTTTAACAAACAAGGCTTCCTCCTTAGGAAATTTTTCTAAAAAAACAGCCACTTCTTTTTGCGTGGGAAAATCTAACGCAATAATTGGTCTATCGTGCATTTTGCTGCCCCTCTCTCACTTCTTTAATTAATTGTTCCAACGATTCAATGCCTAACTCTTCCATTCGCTTAGGTAATCCGTCAATCAACTTCGGACAAATATATGGATCTGTAAAGTTGGCCGTACCAACACCGACAGCGCTAGCACCTGCCATGAACATTTCCAAGACATCATCCACTGTTTGAACACCGCCCATTCCAATAATTGGCAACTGAGAAACACTGGCGACTTGTCGGATTAAGCGAATAGCAACAGGTTTAATGGCTGGGCCAGATAGTCCACCAGTTTGATTGGCTAAAATAGGTTTTCTCGTTTTTAAATCAATGCGCATCCCTAGCAATGTATTAATCATAGAAAAACCGTCTGCGCCCCCTGCTTCAATTGCTTGGGCGATCGGCACAATGTCCGTTACGTTTGGTGATAGTTTAACATAAATCGGAACAGAGGCGACTTTTTTGACTGCTTGTGTTAATTGAAAAGCAACCTCTGGATCTGTACCAAAAGCTATGCCGCCATGCTTCACATTGGGACAGGAAATATTCAGTTCAATTGCTTTGACGTTAGGCGCTTGCCCAATTTTTGCGCAAACAGCCACATAGTCCTCTTCGCAAGCACCTGCAACATTTGCGATAATCGGTAAGTTAGGGTATTTTTCTAATTTCGGTAATTTTTCTTGCATCACCACTTCTAAACCTGGATTCTGCAATCCAATGGCATTTAGCATACCACTGGGTGTTTCAGCTACACGTGGTGTGGGATTTCCATATCGTGCTTGGGGCGTTGTCGCCTTAATCATAATTGAACCTAATTGATCAAGGTCATAATAGTTAGCATATTCTTCCCCGAACCCAAAGCAACCACTGGCGGGAATAATTGGATTTTTTAATGTTAAACCTGGAATTGAAACGGCTAAAGGATTTTTCATCATAAGATAACCTCACTTGCTTTAAAAATCGGACCTTCATCACAGACCTTGACACTTTTTGCTCCAGTAGTGTCTCCTTTTTTATGGCAAACGCAGGCATAGCAAGCCCCAATTCCACAGGCCATCCGTTCTTCTAAAGAAAGGTAAACGTGTGGATGTGTTGGAAATAAAGAATCAATTGCTTTTAACATACCATTCGCACCGCAAGCATACACTGCATCAGGGATCCGTCCTTTTGCTAACGCTTCTGACAATAAACGGCCCACGTTGCCATGAGCGCCAAACGAGCCGTCATCTGTGGCAAAATGTGTTTCTCCTAATGCCATAAATTCTTGTTGGTAATAAGCAACCTCTTTTGATGCATAACCAAGAAAATGAATCACTTTCACGCCTTTTTCATTGAGTTGTTTTGATAATTCATACAATGGGGGAATCCCGATTCCTCCGCCAACGATAAAAGCAGTTTGACCAGCTGCTACGGTAGTTATATCAAAGCCGTTTCCTAAAGGACCTAAAATATCTAATTGTTCACCAGCCTTCATGGTGGCAAACACTTCCGTTCCAGCGCCTTCGACTCGATAAATCAAACGACAGGTTTCATTCGAATGATCAATTTGGTTGATGCTAATCGGTCGCCGCAAAAGTAAATCTGCACGCGGAACCTTGATATGCACAAACTGTCCAGGTCGTGTCATCTCTTTCACTAACTCGCCTTGTAAGTCTAACTGATAAATCCGTGGCGCTAACTGTTTTTGAGCTACAATGGTCATCATTTCTTGCTTTCTCTGCATCAGTATCCTTCACTCCTTTATTCTCTGATTCCCCTATAAATGATTTTCTATTTCTTCGTAAAATAATCTGGAACAGTCCTCCTCAGACGATTGTTCCAGATTTTTGCTTAAATGGCTTCTGTCGTAAAGGCTCTTGATTCTAAAACTTTTAAAATCGCATTTGCTGTGTCAAGTGAGGTAAACAATGGAATCCCATGTTCGACTGCTTCCCGACGGATTGAAAACCCATCTTGGTTGGCACTGGAACGATTTTTATCCATGGTATTGATTACCACTTGTGCATTCCCATTACGAATGACATCCAGCACGGTTTCCCCTTCAGGATTAGAAATTTTCGTCACTTTCTTAACAGGCAACTGATGCTTCGCTAAAAAGTCAGCGGTTCCTTCCGTTGCGACTAAACTATAGCCAATTGCTGAAAAACGCTTAGCAATTTCTAACGCCTCTTCTTTTGTTTCATCAGCAATGGTGAAAAGTACAGCCCCATAACTTGGCAAATGCAAGCCAGATGCTTCAAAGGCTTTATACAAGGCTTTTTCTAAATAATAATCACTACCCATAACTTCCCCAGTTGATTTCATTTCAGGCCCTAAGTACGTATCTACTTTTTGTAGTTTCGTAAAGGAGAATACAGGGGCTTTCACATGAACTTGTTTACTTTCAGGATATAATCCATCTTGATATCCTAGGTCAGTCAGTTTCTCACCAAGAATCGCTTTTGTAGCAACTTGGGCCATCGGAATCCCTGTGATTTTACTTAAGAAAGGAACTGTTCGACTCGCACGAGGATTCACTTCAATCACATAAACACGATTTTCATGAATAACAAATTGAATATTCATCATACCTACACAGTTTAAACCAAGTGCCAGTTTTTTTGTATAATCGGCAATTGTTGCTTGAATTTCTTGAGAAAGATACTGCGGTGGATAAACCGCCATTGAATCACCAGAATGCACGCCAGCTCGTTCAATATGTTCCATAATCCCTGGAATTAGTACTGTTTCACCATCACAAATGGCATCAACTTCACATTCTTGTCCCAATAAATAGCTATCAACCAAGACAGGATGTTCTGGAGAAGCTTTGACTGCATGTCGCATATAATCTTCCAAATCCTTTTGATTTTCGACAATTTCCATTGCACGACCACCTAAAACATAACTTGGACGAACTAAAACGGGATAGCCGATACGATCAGCAATCACGACTGCTTCTTCTGCACTTGTGGCCGTATCTCCTGGTGGTTGAGGAATCGCTAACTCTTGCAAAGCTTGTTCAAATAAATCACGATTTTCCGCACGATCTAAATCTTCAATCGTTGTTCCAAGAATTTTAACGCCTTGTTTTGTGAGCGGCTCAGCTAAATTAATCGCTGTTTGTCCACCAAATTGGACGATCACGCCAATCGGATTTTCTAAATCAATCACATTCATGACGTCTTCTAAAGTTAATGGCTCAAAGTATAATTTATCAGAAACAGAGAAATCTGTTGAAACTGTTTCAGGATTACTATTCATAATAATTGCTTCATAACCAGCCGCTTGGATCGCTTTGACAGAATGAACCGTTGCATAATCAAACTCGACCCCTTGACCAATGCGAATGGGACCAGAACCTAATACTAGTACAGAAGGCTTTTTCGAAACATTGCTTTCGTTTTCCACTTCATACGTGCTATAAAAATAAGGCGTGTGTGATTCAAACTCTGCAGCACACGTATCCACCATTTTATAGACGGGCACAATTTGATTGGCTCTGCGGAAGTCAGCGATGGCTTGTTCTGTTTGTCCCCAAAGTGCTGCGATTTTCCGATCAGAAAAACCATTTTGTTTGGCTTCTTTCAAAACAGCTACGTTGTCCACGTGACTTTCAAGGGCTGTTTCAATTTCGATAATGTGTAAAAGTTTATCCAAGAAGAATAAATCAATTTTCGTTAAACTTTGTAATTCTTCGATGCTATATCCTCTGCGAATGGCTTCTGATAAGTAGAACAATCGATCATCTTGCGCATGGACCATTTTCTTCGTTAATTCTAAATCACTGACATGACTTAGTTCTTCTAACTCGTTGTGATAAGCACCAATTTCTAAAGAACGAACTGCTTTTAATAAGGATTCTTCAATATTGCGGCCAATTGCCATGACTTCCCCGGTTGCTTTCATTTGCGTTCCTAGTTCTCGAGCACCTTTTTCAAATTTGTCAAAAGGCCAACGAGGAATTTTGGAAACAACATAGTCCAAAGCCGGTTCAAATTCGGCATAAGTGGTTCCAGTAACTGGATTTTTCATTTCATCTAATGTTAAACCAACAGCAATTTTTGCGGCTAACTTCGCAATGGGATACCCTGTGGCTTTACTAGCAAGTGCAGATGAGCGAGAAACACGAGGATTCACTTCAATCACATAATAATTAAAGCTATGCGGGTCCAAAGCTAATTGAACATTACAGCCACCTTCAATTTTTAATGCACGAATAATTTTCAAAGACGCATCTCGCAACATTTGGTATTCATAATCTGATAAGGTTTGACTCGGAGCAAAAACAATCGAATCCCCAGTGTGAATGCCGACAGGATCAAAATTTTCCATGTTACAAACCACAATCGCATTATCAGCCGAATCACGCATCACTTCATATTCAATTTCTTTAAAACCAGCAATACTTTTTTCAATTAAACATTGTGTAACTGGTGATAATTTCAGACCGTTTTCGGCAATTTGGCGGAGTTCTTCTTCCGTATCACACATGCCGCCGCCTGTTCCACCTAAAGTAAATGCGGGACGAACGATAATTGGATAGCCAATTCGTTTGGCAAAAGCCACGGCTTGTTCCACCGTATTGACAATTTCACTTTCTGGAATCGGTTGTTCTAATTCTTCCATCAATTGTTTAAATAAATCACGGTCTTCCGCTTGGTCAATCGCACTGAGCTTTGTTCCTAGCAATTCTACATTTAGCTCATCTAAAATTCCTGATTCCGATAATTCCATCGCCATATTTAATCCAGTTTGACCACCTAATGTTGGTAGAAGAGCATCAGGACGTTCTTTTCGCAAAATTCTTGAAACAAATTCTAAAGTAATCGGTTCGATATAAACATGATCCGCGATTTCCTTATCGGTCATGATAGTCGCTGGATTTGAGTTTACTAAGACAACTTCATACCCTTCTTCTTTTAGCGCTAAACAGGCTTGTGTGCCTGCATAGTCAAATTCTGCTGCTTGTCCAATAATGATTGGTCCTGAACCAATCACCATGATTTTCTTGATGTCCGTTCGTTTTGGCATTAGTTTTGCTCCTTCCATGCATCCATTAATTCCATAAATTCGTCAAATAAATGAAGACCATCGTGCGGTCCTGGAGCCGCATCTGGGTGATATTGCACAGTAAAAGCTGGATAATCTCGATGACGCACGCCTTCAACCGTTCCATCATTGACTTCCACGTGGGTCACAAGTAATTTTTCTGGATCAATTGTTGCTTCATCCACGGCATATCCGTGATTTTGTGAAGTGAAATCAATGCGTCCTGTTGCAATTTCTCGTACAGGATGATTCAAACCACGATGTCCAAACTTCATCTTATACGTATCCGCACCATTTGCTAATGAAAATAACTGATGACCTAAGCAGATGCCGAAAATTGGAACTTTTCCTTGAATTTCTTGAATCATTTCAATAGCTTCAGGCACATCTTTGGGATCTCCAGGCCCATTTGTCAACATGACACCATCGGGACTTAATTCTAAAATCTCTTCGGCCGTTGTATTATAAGGCAACACGGTTAAGTTGCATTGCCGTTTTGATAATTCTCGCAAAATACTATGTTTCAACCCGAAATCAACGACGACTACATTACGCCCAACACCTGGACTCGGATAAGGCTTAGTGGTGGAGACTTGTGCCACTTGATTTTTCGGCATGACTGTCGCTTTTAATTGATCAAACGCATGCGGCAAATCATCCACGGCATCAATGATGCTCCCTTTCATTGTTCCAGCTGATCGTAACTTACGAGTCAGCGCACGCGTATCAATTCCTGAAATTCCCGGAATCCCTTTGCGCTTTAAAAATTCATCCAAGGTCATTTGTTGACGCCAATTTGAAGCAACCCGCGCATGCTCTTTAACAATGACACCTTTACAGGTTGGTGCAATGGATTCATAATCATCTCGGTTGACCCCGTAATTTCCAACTAATGGATACGTAAAAGTAATCATTTGTCCATTAAAACTTTGGTCAGTAATTGCTTCTTGGTAACCTGTCATGCCAGTAGTAAAAACAACTTCTCCTACTACATTGCCTTCTGCACCAAACGCTTTTCCTTCAAATACTGTTCCGTCTTCTAAAATCAATAACCTTTTCAAACCTACTGCGCCTCCTCCGACCAAGCTAATGCTCCGTCAACAAATGTCATAAGTGTCTTTCCTTTGACTGTCCACCCTGTAAATGGTGTATTGACAGCCATTGATTCAAATGCTTCTGCATCAATTGGTGCAGCTGTTGCTAAGTCAAAAACTGCAATATCTGCTGGTGCACCAATTGTTAGTGTTCCTGCGTTTAATCCAAAAATTTCTGCCGGTTTCACTGCCATCCAATCAATCACTTGTTCTAATGTGAAAATGCCTGTTTCGACAAAGTTCGTATAAATCAATTGGAAGGCCGTTTCACTACCGACAATACCAAAAGGTGCGTTTAAAAATGATTGTTGTTTTTCTTCTAAACCATGGGGCGCATGGTCGGTAGCAATACAGTCAATCGTGCCATCTAACAAGCCGTCAATCAATGCTTGTCGATCTGCTAAACCACGTAATGGCGGGTTCATTTTCCAAAACCCTTCGTCACCAGGAATATCCTCATCGACTAAAATTAAATGGTGTGGCGAAACTTCGGCTGTTACGTGAATCCCTGCTTTTTTAGCATCTCGAATAACGCGCACGCTTTCTTCTGTTGAAACATGACAAACATGATAATGAACGCCTGTTTCTTTTGCTAAAGTAATATCCCGAGCAATTTGTGAAGCTTCCGTTGCACTTAAAATCCCTGGTAGGCCTAATTTCTTAGAAACTTCTCCTTCATGCATCACACCACCAAATAATAAAGATTCATCTTCCGTGTGCGCAACAAGTGCCATATTTAATGCAGCCGCTTCTTTCATGGCTAAGTACATCGTTCCTGCCGTCTGGACACCAACACCATCATTCGTAAATGCAAAGGCGCCCGCTTCTTTTAAGGCCTTCTGATTGGTTAAAACTTCACTCCGTAGCTCTTCTGTAATGGGGGCATATTGTAAAACTTTCACGACTGCATCTTTTTGAATTAAGTCGTAAACCTCACTTAATTTTTCAGCCGTATCTGGTACTGGATTCAAATTGGGCATTGCGCAAACCGTAGTAAAACCACCGCGAGCAGCAGCTTTACTACCCGTTTTAATCGTTTCTTTATACGTAAAGCCTGGTTCTCTAAAGTGAACATGCACATCCACCAAGCCTGGCGTGATTAGTTGCCCGTTCGCATCAAACACTTGCTCAAAATCTGCTTCGTCAAACGATTCCCCGATTGCGTGAATCACACCATTTTCTAGCCAAAGTGCTGCCTCAATCAATTGATTCTCTTTTTTGATGATTTTTCCATTCTTAATTAACGTCTTCATTTCTCCACCTAGGCCTTTCCATGTAAAATTGCTTCCAAAATTGCCATGCGCATAAAGACTCCGTTACTCATTTGCGCGACGATTCTTGATTGCAGACTTTCCACTAATTCATCTGCCAGTTCAACATCCCGATTGACTGGCGCTGGATGCATAATAATTGCGTGTTTCTGTAAACGAGTTGCCCGTTCGTTGGTTAAACCATATTCCAAATGATAGCCTTCTTTTGAAAAACTTTCCTTACCATCATGACGTTCGTGCTGCACGCGAAGCAACATCATCACATCGACTTTTTCAACAATTTCATCTAGCGGCACATATTGTCCATAGACATCAAACTGATGATCATACCACTCTTCTGGACCTGAAAAATAAATTTCAGCGCCTAAACGGTTTAATAACTGCATATTTGATTTAGCAACGCGAGAATGTGTAATATCTCCCACAATCGCCACTTTCAAGCCTTCAAATCCACCAAATTCTTCATAAATGGTCATCAGATCCAATAAACATTGTGTAGGGTGTTGTCCACTCCCGTCCCCACCGTTAATAATAGAACATTGAATCGTTTTACTTTGAATCAATTCATCGTAATAATTTTCTTTACCATGACGAATGACTGCTACATCTACACCAATTGCCGACATCGTTAGTACTGTGTCGTATAACGTTTCTCCTTTTTGAACAGAACTTCTACTTGCTTCAAACTCAATCACTTCTAAGCCTAATTTTTTCTCAGCTACCTCAAAACTTTTATGTGTTCGAGTACTATTTTCAAAAAACAAGTTTGTTGCAAAATATTGACGTTCTTCCGGGTGCCATTTTGCCCCCTGTTTAAATTCTCCTGCGCGACGGATTAACCCCATGACTTCACGGTCGGTTAAGGCCTCAGCAGTTAAAAGATGTTTTAAACTAATTCGTTCAGATGTAATAATCATTCGTCCAGTCCTCCTACTGTTCTTCGCTACGTGCGTTTTCCGGTAAAATTAAATTCAAAACAATTCCTAAGACGGTTGCTAATGCCATTGAAGACAATTCAAAGGTTCCTACTTTGAAGACTAAGCCACCAATGCCGATGACTAAAATTACTGAAGCAATCAATAAATTCTTTTTCTTATCAAAATTAATCTTATTATCGATTAAGATTTTCAAACCACTTGCGGCAATCACACCGAACAAGACGAAACTAATTCCTGAAATAACTGGTCCTGGGATACTTAGAATCAAGGCACTTAATTTTCCAACAAATCCTAAAGCTACAGCGAACACCGCGGCTCCACCAATCACGAAGACACTGTGTACTCTTGTAATTGCCAGCACGCCGATATTTTCACCATAACTTGTAACTGGTGGTCCACCAACAAAACCTGCTACAATTTGCGCTAAGCCATCTCCCATTAAAGTTTTAGATAAGCCTGGGTCTTGGAAAAAGTTGCGCTTGGTTAATTTATTCAAGACCATTAAATGACCAATATGTTCTGTCATTGTTACAAAAGCAATTGGTGCCATTGTTGTAATGGCATTTAAATACAATTTCGGTTCATATTGAACAAAAGGTACTTCAAAATTCGGTAAAGCAAACCAAGCAGCTTCTTTAATAGGGGTTAAGTCAATAATTCCGAAAGCTAAAGCGACTAGGTACCCACTAACAATTCCCAAAAGAATTGGAATTAATCCTAGGAAGCCTTTGAAAAACATGTTGTAAAAAATGGTTAAGCCTAAAGTAATTAAGGCTACGGCAATATATTTAAAATCATAAACGTTGTTGTTATACATTGCGTTATTTGCGGCATTAGCTGCCAAGCCTAAACCGATAACCATCACGACAGGTCCTACAACGATAGGCGGTAAAATTTTATCCAACCAGTCGGAACCAATTTTTTTAATGATTAATGAAACGATTAGGTATACCAAGCCGGTTGTCATAGCACCTTGGGCAATGGCTGGATAACCATCACTCTTCATTAACATCTGCATCGCTGCAATAAAAGCAAAGCTACTGCCAAGATAAGCGGGGATTTTTCCTTTTGTAGTAATCAGATAGACCATTGTTCCTAATCCTGAACTGACTAACGCAATCCCTGGGTCAATTCCTACTAAGATTGGTACTAAAACCGTTGCACCAAACATCGTAAATAAATGTTGTAAACTTAGGCCAACCCAGTGAAAAGCTTGCGGTCTGTCTTTAATATCTAAGACTGCATCCTCATTTCGAAATTCTTTTTCTGACAACGTTGTTCACTCCTTTTTATTCGTTTCCTTTACTGATCATAATACGATCTGCGCCGTCACGCTCTTCCATTTCCACAATAATTTCCTCAGTTTTTGATGTTGGAATATTTTTCCCTACATAATCGGCACGAATCGGTAGTTCCCGATGCCCACGATCTACTAAGACTGCTAAAGAGATTTTTCTTGGACGACCTAAATCCATAACAGCGTCCATCGCAGCACGAATGGTCCGGCCCGTGTACAAGACATCATCCACTAAAATAACTTCTTTACCTTCAATTGAGACTGGTACGTCAGAAGAATGTAATTCAGGTTCCTCCATATCTTTCACATCATCACGATACAAAGTAATATCTAATTCACCAACTGGCACGTCAATATCTTCTAATTGTTTTAAGCGTTCGGCTAGACGTTGTGCAATGTATATCCCACGCGTTTTAATTCCTACTAAAACAATGTCTTGAATTCCTTTGTTTCTTTCAATAATTTCATACGAGATTCGAGTAAGCGCTCGTTTCATTGTGACTGCGTCAACAACTTCTTTCTTTGGCATAATAATTTCCTCCTCATTTCTTTTTTATCTACGTCCTCGCTGTCTTGGGGTCAGCGATTCTTCCTTCAATTGAGCAGCTGAAAAATAAGTGGATTTTTATTGAAATTGTCCTGTTATTTTTTCCAACAAAAAATCCTCCTACCCGTATGAGGATAGGAGGATGTTGGTTACAGTTTAAAAAGGTACAAGGGTACCATGTAGCCCACACAACTTACTAACTAAGCGCACCTAGTGTTCTTTTGCATGATTCCTTCTTAGCCTCACGGGACTAAACTTAAAGGTTACAGTTATTTAGTTATTTTTCTTCTTAAAAAAGAGTTTACCTCTTCTTCAGAAAAAAATCAATGATTATTTCTTAATTGGTGTAAAGTTTTTTCAAAAACTTCTGGTAAAGGTGCTTCAAAGACTAATTGTTCACCTGTAGTAGGATGTGTAAAGCCTAATAACTTCGCATGTAAAAATTGTCCATTGCCAGGCAATGTTTTTTTCGGTCCATATAACGGATCTCCAGCTAATGGATAACCGATATATTTCATGTGAACACGGATTTGATGTGTCCGGCCTGTTTCTAGTTGTAATTCAACTAAGGTAAATGCATCAAAACGCTCTAAAACAGTAAAATGCGTGACTGCTTCTTTACCGCCTTCAATGACCGCTTGCATTTTGCGGTCAACCTTGGAACGACCAATAGGCGCATTTATCTCTCCCTTATCGTGAGGAATAACACCGTGGACCAAGGCGACGTATTTGCGTAACGATGTTTTTTCTTTTAGCTGTTTCGCTAATGATTCATGGGCTTGATCATTTTTAGCCACCATCAATAGCCCCGAAGTATCTTTATCAATTCGATGAACAATTCCGGGTCGCACCACATCATTAATCGCCGATAAGTGATCCGCATGATGAAGTAACGCGTTCACTAATGTACCATTGGGATGCCCTGCCGAAGGATGAACAACCATGCCTTGAGGTTTGTTGACGACAATCACATCATTGTCTTCATAAACAATGGTCAAAGGAATATCCTCTGCTACCATATCTAGAACTTCTGGTTCAGGAATTGTTACAACAATTTCATCGCCTGCTGTAACTTTGTAATTTGCGCGGACCGTTTCACCGTTAACTGTTACGTGTTTTTCTTTTAACCATTGTTGAATTTGCGAGCGGGAATGATTGGGTAAATGTTCACTTAATACTTTGTCAATCCGGCCTTTTTCTGTTTGAATCGTTACGTTAATTTGTTCCATTTTTGCCTTCCTTTGCTGCTTTTTCATCTAAAATCAAATAAATAAATATACAAATAACGCCGACCACTAACGTACTATCTGCAACATTAAAAATAGGAAAGTTCATAAAATCCGTTTGGAGCATGTCCACCACGTAGCCTAAACGTACACGATCAATAAAATTCCCAATGGCACCTGCTAAGACAAAAGACAAACCTACAGAATACCAGACACTTTTTTTATAATTCTTAATTAATAAATAAATAATCACGACACTAACAATTACTGTGATGACATAAAAGAATATCATCTTTCCTTCTAATAAGCTCCAAGCAGCTCCGGTATTTCTTAAATGGGTCAGAGACAAAAATCCAGGAATGAATTCTTTTGTTTCACCCAAAGAAATGTTTTGGACCGTCAAATATTTGCTCCATTGGTCAAGCCCTACTAATAAGGCACTGATTAAAAAATATACTACTAACAATCGCGTCATTCCTTTTCTCTATGAATACTTGCTAAATCTCTTGGTCGAACAATGCCTACTAACTCACCGTTAGGATGGCCACTTTTACTAATAAGCACAGCTTCTAAGCGTGGCTGCTCCCGAAACATTTGTTCAACTTCAAAAACGGTTGCTTCAATTGAAACAAATTGATAGTTGCTGCGTTTATAATTTGATGCCAACAATTCTCGCACCGTTCGGTTGGCAATGTGAACTTCGCCTTTGGTGCTCTCAATGGCAAACCATACACCAATCCCTCGAACCGTGATTAATCCTTTAAATACACCTTTTTCATAAATCGGAAATTGAGAATATTGTTTTTTTGCAATAATCGTTAATAACGTTTCTAAAGAAGTGATGATTTCAAAAGCTGTAACACGTTTCGCAAATTTAGGCACTACTTTTTCTGGTTTTGTTAAAGCTTGTTCAATCGTTTCAATTCGTTGAACTGCCCATTCGTTTGGCTCTGCAATTACAAAATCATCAGCAATTCGCTCATGAACGATGGCATTTCTTAACTGAGCCATTTGAAGCAAATCCTCTTCAAATTGAGCAATCTGTCCTTTTTCTTTTCGGGAAAGACGTCTTGTCATTTCACTGAATCCCATATTGACAGGATTGTTCAGTCTCTCTCTCATCCACTTTTCAATGCGATTAAAGTGTGCTAAAAATGTATCTGCTCGTTCCCCCATAGTCGTTGCTCCTTATAATAAACTACGCAATAAATTTCCGTCATTATTTTTTATTGAGCTACTTTCAAGTATATACTAAAAATAGGTCTCAGGAAAGAGCGGCTTTAAAAGAGACCTCTCGCTTGACCCGTTTCGTCCACATCCATATTTAACGCAGCAGGAACTTTCGGCAAGCCAGGCATCGTTAAAATGTCACCCGTTAACGCCACGATAAACCCCGCACCGATTTTTGGAACTAGTTCACGAATCGTAATCGTAAATCCTTCTGGCCGTCCTAATTTTTGAGGATCGTCAGAAAGTGAATACTGTGTCTTCGCCATGCAAATTGGTAATTGATCCCAACCATTTTTTGTAAAGTCTGCAATTTGCTTTTGTGCTTTCGGAGAAAAAATCGCCTGTTCCCCGCCGTAAATCGTTTGTACAATGGCTTGAATTTTTTCTTCAATTGTTTGGCGAGGGTTATACAAAGGTTGAAACTGCTTTGTATTGGCTTCAATCTCTGCTACCACTGTTTTCGCTAGATTCGTGCCACCTGCGCCACCTTGCGCCCAAACACTTGTTAACTCGACGGGCACGCCTAACGCTTGGCAGGCTTCTTTCAACAGTTGAATTTCCTTCTCTGTATCCTGTGTAAACTCATTAATTGCAACAACTACTGGTACATCATAACGTTGCATGTTTTGAATATGTTTTTCTAAGTTGGCAAAGCCTTTTTGTAACGCTGGTAAATTTTCTTCTGCTAACTGATCTTTCGCCAAACCGCCATGCATTTTCAACGCGCGAATCGTTGCCACAATCACAACGGCATCGGGTGCTTTTCCTAAAGAAGGTACTTTAATATCTAAAAATTTTTCGCCACCTAAGTCGCCACCAAAACCTGCTTCTGTTACAACATAATCCCCTAGATGCAAAGCCGTTTTTGTCGCTAAAATACTGTTACATCCATGAGCGATATTGGCAAAAGGACCACCGTGAACAAAAGCTGGAGTTCCTTCAATCGTTTGAACTAAATTAGGTTTTAAGGCGTCTTTTAATAATAAAGTCAGGGCACCTGCCACGTTTAAATCTTTAACCGTCACCGGCTCTCTTTGGTCATTATAGGCGACAATAATCCGACTTAAGCGTTCTTTTAAGTCCGTTAAATTTTGCGCTAAACAAAGAATCGCCATAATTTCGCTTGCCACAGTAATATCGAAACCGTCTTCTCTTGGTACACCTTGGAAAGGACCGCCTAAACCAACAACGACCTGTCTGAGCGCACGATCATTTAGATCCACTGCCCGTTTCCAAATCACCCGTCGAGAATCAATCTTTAATCCATTTCCTTGCTGTAAATGATTATCTAGTAACGCAGCTAAGGCATTATTGGCTGTCGTAATCGCATGCATATCACCAGTAAAATGCAAATTGATTTCTTCCATTGGTAATACTTGTGCGTAACCGCCACCTGTTGCGCCACCTTTAATCCCCATCACAGGACCTAATGATGGTTCTCTTAGGGCAATAACGGTTTTTTTATTGATTTGATTTAATGCATCTCCTAAACCAATGGTCACGGTTGACTTTCCTTCTCCTGCTGGCGTTGGATTAATCGACGTAACGAGGATTAATTTACCTTCTGGTTGCGCTTCTAAGGATTGAAGCGTTGGAAAATCTATTTTCGCTTTGTATTTCCCATAAAGTTCTAGCGAATCTTCTGAAAGACCGATTGTTTCGGCAATCTCTTGAATAGGTTTTAATGTTGCTGCTTGTGCAATGTTAATATCTGTCTTCATAACGGACCCCTTTTCAATTCTTTATCGTCTTTGTGACACATTGTTTCTTTTAAATTATAGCTTGTATTGAATAGAATGGCTAGAATAACCTTTTTTAAACAACCCAACCATTGACGTTTGGTAGCCTTTTCTCGTATAATGAAAGTGTCTTTACAAATCTAAAAGGAGCGTGAATTGGATGCAAAAAGGAATTGTCAAATGGTTCGATAACAGAAAAGGCTATGGTTTTATCGTTTACAACGAAGAAGATGAGATTTTTGTCCACTTCACTGCTATAGAAGGTGACGGATTCAAATCACTTGATGAGAATCAATCTGTAGAGTTCGAGATAATGGAAGGCAATCGTGGGCTACAAGCAGCACATGTCAAAAAAATAGATAACTAAAAAAGCTGAACCAACAACGCTTTGCTCCAAAAAGTAAGTAAACGTAGCGTTTGTTTCAGCTGATTATTTTAAGATTTTGAGAGTGGGTCACCAGTCGTTTCGACTTATGACTCACTCTTGTTTTTTTCTTCTTTTTTATGAAGGCCCAAAGAATGATCTTCTGCTACCTTCAATTCAGGCTTTTTTATCTTAAGTGCCTCAAGAAATAACGGAATCGTTTTCTTTTTCATTAAAAAGACTTTTGAGCCTTCCTTAAATTCTGAGGAAAAAATTTCGATGCTTTTTTCATTGTAGGTTACTTTTTCTATCTGAGAAAGCGGAAGTGCTTTTTTGCGAAACCATAAAACATCTCTGACAATTAAAGATGTTTCTGTCATGTTAAAAGACCGCGCAATTCCTAGATAAGCAAACACAAAAAATGGAACCATCACCAGATTACTAATCAAGTAAGGACCATTATTTTCCAATGCTAAAATTAAACTAATAAATAATATACAAAATGTGCAAGACCAGTAAATAATTGTTGATGCTAATTCTGGCTGCCAATAGAATTTCTGTTTTTTCATAAAGTGCCCTCACTACTTCTGGATCAACGCCGCTAAATTTAAATATGTTATAATAGTAACATACTTTTTTTAAGAACAAAAAGAAATTAGGAGTAATTTTATGTTAAGAATTTATGTAGATGCTGCAACAAAAGGCAATCCAGGTGAATCTGGCGGCGGTATCGTTTACCTCACCGACCAATCGCGGCAACAATTGCATGTGCCTTTAGGCATTGTTAGTAATCACGAAGCCGAATTTAAAGTGCTGATTGAAGCTTTAAAACAAGCGATTGCCAATGAAGACAATCAACAAACCGTTCTTCTCCACTCAGATAGTAAAATTGTTGTCCAAACAATTGAAAAAAACTATGCTAAAAATGAAAAGTACCAGCCTTATTTAGCAGAATATCAACAACTAGAAAAGAATTTCCCTTTGCTCTTAATCAAATGGCTACCTGAAAGTCAAAACAAAGCGGCCGATATGCTCGCACGGCAAGCATTACAAAAATTTTATCCCAATAAAAAGTAGCACAGATTAGTCAATGCTTTTCCTTTATTAATTTGATAGTTAAGCGTGGAGCAAAAATCCCTAGTGTTTTTTGCTCCACGCTTAAAAACAGATAAACGGTTCTGTCTCAACCTCTTCTTATAACCACTTATTCTTCTGTCGTTATTCCCGCAAATTGTCCATTGGTTAGCGAAAGGATTGCTTCAGGCGCTAATTCAATTTGCATGCCACGTTTGCCTGCAGAAACAATAATTGCAGAATATTGTTGAGCTTCTTCAGCCAAATAGGTGGGAAATTGTTTTTTCATCCCAATTGGGGAACAGCCCCCACGAATATAGCCTGTGGTTGCTTCTAAATCTTTTAAGTGAAGCATTTCTACCTTTTTGTTGCCACTAGCTTTCGCTAATTTTTTCAAATCTAATTCTTGATTACCAGGAATGACAGCCACGACTGGACCTGTTTTATTACCTACTGTAACCAAGGTTTTAAAAATTCGTCCTTTGTCAATACCTAAACTTTCAGCGACACTTTCTGCACTTAAATGATCTTCACTCCAAGCGAATTCATATTCTTTATATGGTACTTTATGTTGTTCTACCATGCGCATCGCATTCGTTTTTTGTTGTGTTTTTTTCTTTGCCACTTTTTTCACCTTCTGAATCACTTGTTTTGTTCGAATGTCTTTAAATAATTTCTTAATACTTGTACGGATAGTTGGCCTGGTGCAGACGCTTGCTGGGCTGAGCCAAAAGTTAGTGCCGACCCGAACAGTTGACCTGTTACGCGACTAATCATCCCTAACTGTCCCATTGACATAGTAACGATTGGGACGGATGCATAATGGGTGTACATTTCATTGGTTGCTGAAAGTAACGTAAGTACATCTGTCGCATCTTGTGGCATCACAGCTATTTTACAAATATCCGCCTGACGCATTTGCATTTGGCGTAACCGCGCGACAATCTCCTCTTGCGACGGTGTTTTCTGAAAGTCGTGATTACAGAGAACAATTTTAATCCCCGCCTTTTTAGCTTCGTGAATTAACGTATCTGCCGCCAGCGGATTCGCAAATAATTCAATATCTAATAAATCCAACGCACCCTTTTTCACTAATTCATGATACAAAGCAAAATAATTTTCCTCAGAAAAAGCCATTTCGCCGCCTTCTTTTTGTGTACGAAAAGTTAACAATAACGGTTTTTGCCCCAACCGTTCCATTACTTGTTGTGAAAGATTACATACATCGGAAAAATCAGCGACATTTTCATAATAGTCTAAACGCCATTCCACCAAATCACAATCTAGTGTTTGGCTCGCCGTTGCTTCGGCCAAAATATCCTCGGCTGTTCGAGCAACAATGGGCACCACAATTTTGGGATTGCCTTCACCTATTCGCACATGTTTGACTATAACTGGCTTCACAGTTCCACCTAACTTCCTCGTTTATTTTTCTCTCTTCATATCATACCATTTCTCTTCTTTTTTGCAATTTAAAGAGCTACAAAGACACCTAGAATTAGGAATTTCCTAACACTAAATGCCTTTGTTTGGGTTATTTAACTCTTTCTGTTGTTACGTTAAACTTCCGTACTTTGTAACTGATACATATCCGCATAAAGGCCACCTTCTGCCAGTAACGTTTCGTGCGTTCCTCGTTCTACAATCTGCCCTTTGTCTAAAACTAAAATCAAGTTTGCATCACGAATCGTCGAAAGGCGATGCGCAATCGCAATTGTCGTTCTCCCTTGACGCATTTTGGCTAATCCTTCTTGAATCAATCCTTCTGTTTCTGTATCAATATTAGCAGTTGCTTCATCTAAAACTAAAATTTTGGGATCAGTCACAATCGTTCGTGCAAACGAAATTAATTGACGTTGTCCGCTAGAATAACTCGCTCCTCGTTCAATGACTTTCGCATGATAGGTATTGGGTAACGTGTGAATAAATTTATCCGCCTGAACAAATTCCGCAGCCTGTTTAATTTGTTCATCTGTAATATTGGGATTCAGTAAACGGATATTTCCAGCAATATCTCCATAAAACATGAAAGCGTCCTGTAATACCAAGCCCATCTTTTCCCGTAATTCTGTCATGGGAAAATCACGAATATCACGATCATCAATTAAAATCTGCCCTTCATAAAATTCATAGAAACGCATGAGTACATTAATAATTGAACTTTTACCACTTCCTGTATGACCGACTAAAGCGACGGTTTCCCCGGGATTTGCGACAAAGCTAATATTTTTCAATACTTCATTTTTGCCGTCATAAGAAAAAGTAACATTGCGAAATTCAATTTTCCCGCGAATAATTTCCCCATTCGCACCTACTGATTGTTGCGGCGTTAATTCTTCCGTATCCATAATTTTTAAAATACGGCTACCTGCGACAATCCCATCTGTGAAGATACTTAGGAAGTCCATCATTTGTGTCATCGGATTAAAAAAAGCTTGGACATACGTTACAAAAGCATAAATCATCCCCGCTTCAACAGGAGAATGTAAAGCATCGATGCCAAACATAGTTAAGGCCAATGCAATCGCCAATGTATACAACAAATTAATGATGGGACTTAATAATAATGAATTCATACGAATCATTGCTACTCGTGTTTTTAAATAATCATCATTGGTTTCCTCAAATTCGTTTTCCAAACGCTTTTCTTGGCGAAATTGTTGAATGATTTGCATACCAGAGATGTATTCATTTAGTTTGGTGTTTAATTGACTTAATTTTTCCCGCATACTGCGATATAATTTTGAACTAAATTTTTGGTAATACCAAATTACAACTAATAAAATTGGCAAGAAAATTAGACAATAAAATGAAATTTCTGGACTGAGTTGAAACATTGCAAAAAATGACGAGATTACGGCAAAAATTCCTGTAATCACCATTAAGAATACATACCAGAATTCAAACAATGTTTCTGTGTCATTTGTAACACGAGACACCGTCGAACCCGCTGGTGTTTGATCAAAATAACGCATACCTAAAGTGTGTAATTTTTCAAATAATTTCACTCGTATATATTGATACGTTTTTAAAGAAGCCATCGAATACAAATACCATTGGAAAAACCAAACAATACTTTTGACAATGACACCAAAAAAATAAATAGCAGCAAAAGTTAGAATCACTTGCATTGTAGCAGTTTTAGGCGTTAAATAATTATCCATAAAAACTTGAATGACTCTAGGCAAAAGAATATTGATAATTGATAAGCCAAACGCAAAGAGAATAGCTGTGTAAAACATGCGCCGAAACGGTTTGGCAAAACGAAACAAACGCTGAACAATCGTTAATTGTTCTTTCAACGGTAATTCTCTGGACCATTCGGATTGATACTTTTCTTCCATTAACTCTCATTCCCTTCAATTTTCGCTTCTAATTGCTGTTTTTCCCACATCCGCTGATACCAACCCTTCTGAGCCAGTAACTCCTGATGCGTCCCCCGTTCAATAATTTCCCCTTCATCCAACACTAAGATTTCTTTTGCATGCATGACACTACTTAAACGATGCGCTGTAATAATAGTGGTTTTTTCTTGGCGCGTTTCTTTTAGATTTGATAAAATCGCCTCTTCAGTCTTCGCATCGACTGCAGATAAGGCATCGTCTAAAATTAACAATTCTGGTTCAACAATCAAGGCCCGTGCAATAGAAATCCGTTGTTTTTGTCCTCCAGAAAGCGAAACGCCACGTTCCCCAACCATTGTGTCATAGCCTTCAGGGAATGCTTTAATTTCTTGGTTAATAAATGCTAATGCTGCCGCTTGTTCAACTGCTGCTTGTTCCAAGTCTGGTTTAGCAAAACGAATGTTATCTCGTACCGTCATGGAAAAGAGAAAATGGTCCTGTGGCACGTACCCCATTGCACCCATCAATGCATCTAATGTGTAATTTTTAATGTTATGTTTTCCAAAGAAAATCGTTCCTTGGTATTGGTCATATTCACGCATCAACAATTTCAAAATAGTGGTTTTACCAGCGCCTGTTTTGCCAACAATCCCCAAGGTTTCTCCTTCTTGCAACGAAAATTGGATATTTTCCAAAGCCACCGTCTCTTCTTTTGGATAAGAAAAAGAATCAATCTTCATTGAAATTGTCCCTTGCGCCATTGTTTTGATGGCATCTTTTCGTTCGATAATATGCGTTTTTTCATGTAATAATTCGTTCACACGATCGTAACTAGCATTCCCACGTTCTAACACATTAAATAAGCGCCCAATCGCAAACATTGGCCAAACTAGCATCCCAATATAGGCAATGAAAGAGACCAACTGACCTAAACTAATCGTTCCTTCCATGATGAAACGACCACCAATAATAATTGTCAAAACATAAGAAACACCAATAATCAGCGTAATAAACGGATCAAATAGTGCATCTAAAAAGTTCGTTCGTTTATTTTTGACGATAGCATCATCAATTTTCTCTGTAAAATCAGCAAGATCTTCTTTTTCTTGCCCAAATGTTTTAATGACTTTAATTCCAGTGATACTTTCTTGTGTTTTATCATTAATCGCTGAAAAAGCAGCTTGTGAATCTCGAAAGGCATCATGCAACTTAGAACCTAGAACTCGTGAGGTGACCGCTAATAAAGGCAGCGGTAATAAAGCAATTAATGTTAAGCGCCAATCGACAAATAGAACCATTGCGATAATCGTTGTTCCTCCCGTAATCACAGAGTCAGCAAATGTTAAAATCCCAGCTCCAGCCACATTTTGGATGGCATTTAAATCATTGGTTGCATGCGCCATCAAGTCACCTGTCCGATATTTCTGATAAAAGATGCTATCCATTTTTGTGAAATGATGAAATAATTGAGTCCGTAGCTCTTTTTCCAAACGAGCGGCACTCCCCCAAATATGCATCCGCCAAATATATCGAAAAAGATATTGGGCAAGCCCAGCACCAATCAAGAGTGCAACCCACACGATAATTTTCGTTAAGCGAATTTCTTTGTTAACGATTTCATCTACAACGACGCCAATAACTTTGGGCGGGACTAATTGAACAAGAGCGACCATCATTAATGAGAAAACCCCAATAATATAACTTTTTTTCTCTTGCTTAAAAAACCAGCCTAATTTTTTGAATATGGACATTCAGTTGTCCCTCCTTTTACTTTGTTGTTCTACGAAGACTACTTTCGAGCTAGAAGGTTTCTTCGTTATTGTTGTTTTTGATTAAACGTTTCGCTCTTTTCCTCCTAGATTATCCTATTCTCCCGCAAAACAACAAAAAAACGGACTGAAAATCAGCCCGTTTTTACACTTATTCATGATTACCTGAATAACCTTTACTATTTTCCTTGGTTTTTCATTTGTTGCATCATTTGTCTAACCTTTTTCTCTGACGGTTTTTGACCCATTGATGCCATCATCATGCGTAACATATCCTCATTAACGGGAGGATTTTTTTTGAAATAATCTTGCATATATTTGCGTGCAAGGAAAAAGCCCCCTGCAGCGCCTACTAATAAAGCGATTACTGCGATTAATACTACCCAACCTGTTGCCATTGAAACTCTCTCCTCTCCGTATAGTTTTGCTCTCAATGAATTATTTTACTAGAAATAGCAAAAAAAGAAAAGTTCTTTTTGCGGGATTTCTCTTAAATAATGAAAAAAGTCTGATTTTTTTGCAAAATAGTGATTAAAAGTCAAAAATATACGCTCTTAAATGTCAATAGGACCTTTAAGAGCGATTGTTGCTTTAGTTTTGTCCT
Source organism: Enterococcus sp. DIV0358 (assembly GCF_051713465.1). Taxonomy (NCBI): domain Bacteria; kingdom Bacillati; phylum Bacillota; class Bacilli; order Lactobacillales; family Enterococcaceae; genus Enterococcus; species Enterococcus sp. DIV0358. Next base: position 1,577,251 of record NZ_JBIOPX010000001.1, read on the forward strand.
TGAATTTTTTCTAATAATTCTGGATCAAATGTTTGATTTTTTAACATCGCAATTTCAAAGCCGTAAGGGGCCTTTTTATTTTTTTTGTCTTCTCCGACATAAGGTGTTTCTAAAATTTTTGGTAAAGCAGCTAATTTTTCATGGTGAACCACACCGTTTAAAGCTTCAAAACCAATAGTGCCAAAGCCAATATTGGCATGACGATCTTTATGTGAGCCCATAGGATTTTTAGAATCATTCACATGAATAACTTTTAAACGATCCAATCCGATAATTTTATCAAATTCAACTAATACGCCATCAAAATCATCTTTTACATTATAACCTGCATCATTAATGTGGCAAGTATCCAGAGTGACAGAAAGTTTATCATTTAGCGTAACTCCGTCAATAATCGCAGCTAGTTCATCAAACGTACGGCCAATTTCGGTTCCTTTACCAGCCATTGTTTCTAAAGCGATTTGAGGGATTTGCTCTTTCCACAAGACTTCGTTTAGACCTTTAACAATTTGTTTGATGCCGGCTTCTGGACCTGCACCAACATGCGCACCTGGATGTAACGTGATTTGCGTTGCTCCCAACGCTTGTGCTCGCTCAATTTCTTGATGCAAAAAGTCTACGGCAAAACCGAAATTTTCCGTTTTAATTGTATTACCTAAATTAATAATATACGGGGCATGAACGACGATATTACTTAAATTGTGTTCCTTCATAAAAGCATGCCCAGCTTCAATATTCATTTCTTCAATCGGTTTCCGGCGCGTGTTTTGTGGCGCACCTGTATAAATCATAAAGGTTGTTGAGCCATAACTAGCCGCTTCCTCGGCAGAGCCTAATAGCATTTTCTTGCCACTCATACTAACGTGTGATCCTAATAACATGTGGTTCCTCCTAATAATTCTTCTTTTTCTTTTGGTAGTGTTGATACTGTTGCAGCCATTCTTCAAGCGTGATTTTTGTTACTAATTCGCCAATTAGTTCATAGGGTATTCGCTTAGGATTAGTGAAGCGAAGACAACTTTTCCCCATGTTTAGCTTTGTTGACACTTGTTCCTGATAGGCTTCTTGAAACCAACTTCGGACGGCTTCATTTCCCATTAATCCCATGTGATATAAAGCTACTTGCCTTTTAGTAGCGCCTAAGCTGATAAATGGTAACGGTTCATCACCACGGTTGAGATAGCCTTCTGGAAATACTGAAAGCGGCACAACAAAGGTTGGCATGCCATATTGCATCTTTAATTCAAATCCTGCTGGCAAATTTTTCGAAACGACATCTAATACTTGCTGATAAGCAATTCGCCAGTTTGGTTCAACTGTTTCGATGTATGCTGTAACTGTTTCAATTGACTGCCCCATTATTTCTTCCTTTGCTGATAAAGGGCTTTGGTTTTATAGCCTTCTTTTAAAATGGCTAACATCTCAGTTTGCCGCTTTTTCCGTGTCTCCGCTCGCTTTGCACTAAATACATACCGCGCCCACTCTTTTTGATAACCAGGCGTTAATGCAGCGAATGTCGCTGCAGCAGCTGGTTCTGTTTGTACCAACGCTTCAATTTCTGGTAAATATTGAACATAATCCCCAACAGCAGAACTGGTCTGATTCTTCGCTGGCTTTTTAAGAACATTCTTCATGCCGACAACCGTAAAAGTCTCATCTAAACTAACCATGCGATTAAATTTTAAGGTTGATCCTTTAATATACCCATCTGCCTCGTTTACTTGTAATGTTGGAAAAATTTCATCTCGGTGGACAAAGGTTGGATACATTTTATTGCCTTTTTTCGGATAAGCCACATATAACAACCCATTTTCTACTAAATGTTGACCTTCAATCACCATTGAAACAATCTCTTGAAATTCCGCCATCGTTTTCACAAATGCAAAAATCAGCTCAACTGGTTCTGAGGGTAATTGCTGCGCGGCTGAAGCAAATTCAGATAGATACTCTGCCTGTGGTCTATTTAAAATAACTGGGTGCTGATACTTCGTTAAGTTTAACTTTTCGACAATTGATTTCATAACCTACTCCTTATAGCGACTGCACTTTTTATTCTAGCATAGCACAAGTTATCTGTAATTGAATATGCCCAATAGTAAAAAAGAGTTTTTTGTAACATTTGTCCTTTTGATTTTCAGCTTTTTATTTCAATACTATCTTGACAAAGGACTTTTCTTACAGTCCTCCTTATTGTTGATACAACAATACCCACCCATTACTTTTCTAATATAGTCTATAACAAATTTGAATTTTTATTGTAGACTTTTGTGAACATTGATATACTATCTTTATCGTCTATATGCTTTAACCAATACTTTTCCTTAATGAATCACCATAGAGAGGAATAATAGTCTAACTTTATTAGTGATTAACACTTTGGACATTCACAAAAAGCTTGAAGCAATAAATATATTAGCAATAATAATTTTACTGGAAAGGTGGTGAAATAGAGTGGGAATGTTTACAAAAGGACAAAAAAGTGCTGCAGAATCTATTTATCAAAAAGAAATAAAAAAATTTTTAAAACCTAAAGATGGTTTAACTCATCTAGTTATGGTAAATAGTTTTAGTAAATGGATTAATCAAAATTTTGGCTGTGAGGACAAATACACTACGCAAATTGATGAAATAATATCTTCTATGCAGTTAGATGGTTATGAAATTGTTGATATAAAAATTGATTCACTACAAAATCAAGGTCTGTCAGGATCTATGGAAGGTTTCCATACAGTAATATTATACAAGTAAGGATTGGCTATCTGTAGTGAGACTTAAAAATTAGACAGAATACCGACCAGAGAAACTTGGTCGGTATTTTTATATAATAAACCGTTCAAGATAATGTTGGTGACTATTGATTCTAGTACTATAAGCAAAACTTTATAAAAAGACTTGCTTACATTAAGGTAAACAAGTCTTCCTAAAGCAAAATATTAAGCTAGTATTAACTGTTAACTATTATTTTTAATTTATAAACCGTATAAGATTGAAGTTCACAGTGTTTTAGTATTTTAACAAGAAATATTTTTTCTTCCCGCGACGAATCACAGTAAATTGTCCTTCGATTTTATCAGTTTCTGTCAATTCAGCTGCTAAATCTTGTTTACGTTCTCCATTGACGTAAATCGCTCCATTTTGAACATCTTCACGGGCTTGACGTTTGGATGGTTCTATTTTTGAGGTAACTAATAAATCGACTAAACTTAATTGATCCTCTGGTTGCACCTCGTACGTTGGTACATCTTTAAAGCCTTGTTTAATTTCTTCTGCTGTTAAGCTTTGGATATCCCCGCTGAATAACACTTCTGAAATTTTAACCGCTTGATGATAGGCTGCTTCACCGTGGACTAAAGTAGTCACTTCTTTGGCTAACGCTTTTTGCGCAGCACGTTGACCTGGATTCGCTGTAAATTCTTCTTCAATTGTTGCAATTTCATCCAATGTTAAGAAAGTAAAGTATTTCAAGAATTTCACGACATCACGATCATCTGTGTTAATCCAGAATTGATAAAATTCATATGGCGAAGTTTTTTCCGCATCTAGCCAAACTGCGTTTCCTTCTGTTTTACCAAATTTGGTACCATCTGCTTTTGTAATTAAAGGCATGGTTAAGCCGAATCCTTGAACTTCTTGTTCTCGGCGTAATAATTCAATCCCTGAAGTAATGTTCCCCCATTGATCACTGCCGCCTAATTGCAATAAACAGCCTTCTGTTTCGTACAATTTCAAGAAATCATACGCTTGTAATAATTGATACGCAAATTCAGTATAAGAAATTCCTGTTTCGATTCGGCGTTTCACGCTTTCTTTACTCATCATATAGTTAATTGTAAAGTTTTTTCCAACATCACGTAAGAAATCAATTAATGAAAGCTCTCCAAGCCAATCATAGTTATTTGCTAGAATCGCTGGATTTTTTTCATCTTCAAAATCGATAAAACGTGACAACTGGCCCTTAATACTTTCAGACCAAGCTTTCACTGTATCAAGTGTGTTTAAACTACGTTCTGCATCTTTGAATGATGGATCACCAATCATGCCTGTTCCGCCACCAACTAAAGCAATGGGCACATGACCATTTTGTTGGAAACGACGTAACATGAGAATTGGCAGTAGATGCCCGATGTGTAAACTGTCTGCCGTTGGATCAAAGCCGATATATAATTTAACAGATTCTTCATTTAATTGTTTTTGTAAGGCTTCTTCATCTGTGACTTGGTAGACCAACCCACGGGCTTTTAATTCTTCAAAAAAAGCTGAATTCATGATTTTCCTCCTATAGTAAAACATAATAATAGATCAAATTCCCCTATTCATAGTAACCGATTCTGTCACACTTGAAAAGTCAAAAAATGAGATTTACCTATTTTCTCTTAAGTTTTTTCAACAAAAAATGGCAATTGGTGTAGAAACTATTCATAGAAGCTTTTTTTTGCTATAATAACACAGAATGTATCATTTTATTGAGGTGAAGCTTTTGAAAAATAATTCAAGTAACAATAAGCAAAAACCAACGACCTCTTCTGGCGGCAATGTCTTTTTACTTATTTTAAATGTCATTATTCGCGTTTTTCAGTCATTAGTGGTTTTTGGGGTTATTCTGATTGTCTTAGGTGGCTCTCTTGGCTTAGGTATCGGAATGGGCTATTTTGCTTTTCTAGTTGAAGATACACAGCCCCCAACGAAGGAAGAATTGCAAAAAGAAATCAGTGATATTACCGAAGTGTCAAAAATGACTTACGCAGACGGTACCCCGATTGCTAACATCAAATCAGATTTAATTCGGACACGAATTAATGGCGATCAAATGTCTCCATTGCTAAAAAAAGCCATTATTTCAACAGAAGATGAATATTTTGAAGAACATCATGGGGTAGTACCAAAAGCGCTAGTTCGAGCGTTGATTTCTGATGCGACAGGTATCGGCGGTTCTTCTGGTGGTTCAACATTGACTCAGCAATTAGTCAAGCAACAGATTTTAACTGATGAAACGACCTTTAAACGGAAAGCCAACGAAATTTTATTAGCTTTACGTATTGAAAAATACTTTTCTAAGGACGAAATCGTGACAACTTATCTAAATGTCTCCCCTTTTGGTCGTAATAACAAAGGTGAAAATATTGCAGGCGTGGAAGAAGCAGCCAAAGGACTCTTTGGTAAAAGTGCCAAGGACTTGAATCTTCCTCAAGCGGCCTTTATCGCAGGACTTCCCCAAAGTCCCATTGTTTACACGCCCTATACTAACACTGGTGCCTTGAAAGACGATTTGTCTTTAGGAATGAAGAGAAAAGATTTTGTTCTTTTCAGTATGTACCGAGAAAAAGCTATTTCGCAAAAGGAATATGAAGAAGCCAAAGCTTACGACTTGAAAAAAGACTTTTTACCAACTGAACAGGCCAATGTCAATACAGAAGGCTATCTATACTATACGGTGTTAGATAAAGCAGTTGAGATTGTCATGGATTTAGATATGAAAAAAGCTAAAGTTAATCGTGATGATTTAGATCAAGTTGGTTTAGATCAATATGAAGAACAAGCACGTCGCGAAATCCAGTCGCAAGGCTATACAATCCAATCGACCATTGATCAGAATATTTACAACACGATGCAAACCGCTGTCGCAAATTATGGTTATTTGCTTGATGATGGAACTGCAGATGTCAATGGGAATACAATGATTGAAACTGGGAATATTTTAATGGATAACGCTACTGGTCGTATCCTCGGTTTTATCGGCGGCAGAAACTTCGATATTAATCAAAACAACCATGCCTTTAATGCCGATCGTCAAGTTGGTTCTACGATTAAACCAATTTCTGTCTATGGTCCTGCAATTGATCAAGGAATCATTGGTTCTGAAAGTCGTTTGGCCAACTACACGACTACTTATTCAGATGGTACTCCTTTTGCTAACTCAACAACTGTGGATTTAAATCAATTTGTAACCGTTCGAAATGCGTTAAACTGGTCTTTTAACATCCCTGTGTATCATGTAAATGAAGAATTGAAAAAGAAAAAAGGTGATGATAATTTTTCTTACAATCACTACTTAAGTAAAATGAACTATCCAGCTTCAGATGCTTGGGCTTACGAATCTGCGCCATTGGGTCCAGTAGAAACAAATGTTGTAACTCAAACAAACGGTTTCCAAGCACTTGCTAACAAAGGCAAATATCAAAAAGCCTACATTATTGAAAAAATTACAGACAATAGCGGACATGTGGTCTACGAACACAAAGATGAAGGAACGCAAGTTTATTCACCGGCGACCGCTTCTATTATGAATGACTTGTTACGTTCAGTGGTGGATTCTGCGAATACAACAAAATTCAAACCAACGTTAGCTGGCTTGAATCCTCATTTAGCTAGTGCTGATTGGGTCGGAAAAACTGGGACAACTGATGACTATAAAGATTCATGGCTGATTGTCTCTACCCCAACTGTGACACTAAGTTCTTGGGCAGGACATGATCTACCAGCGCCAATGACGATGACCAGCGGCGACAATAATGGGAATTATATGGCGAACTTAGCCAACGCGCTGTACTATGCGAATCCAGAATTGTTTGGCATTGGTCAAAAATTTGAATTAGACCCAAGTGTTATTAAATCAAAAGTTTCTGAATTTACTGGTGAAAAACCTGGCTCAATTACCTATAATGGTGCCAAGTTCAATACACCTGGCAAAACAACGACTTCATACTATGCCAAAGATGGTGCACCACAAAGTACCTATAAATTTGGAATCGGTGGAACAGACAGCAATTACGCTTCTTACTGGGGAAATCTTGCTCCACGTGCCACTACAAATAATAACAACAACAATAACAATAAAAACAACGATAATAAAAAGAACAACTAAAGAATTTGATAAGTTAAGCTTGTAACCAAAATTATGTAAAAAAGTAGAGACGTAATCCATCAATTGATGAATTACGTCTCTACTTTTATTGTTTCTCTTATTCGTTACCATCGATACTAGCTCGAGCTATTCAAAAATAGCTCCTACATTTAATGAAATAATATGCAGCAATCAACCTATTTTAACTAAAATAATCCCTTTCTGTTTCTCAAAACAATAGCAGATACTATTAAACTTATTAATACATAGACAACTATCATCTTTAAAGAAAAATCAAATGTGAGATCTATCTCATCCATCGGCTCATACCCATTTCCTCCATTAATAATTTTAGGAAAATTCATATAAGCTGTAAAGAAAAATTTATTGGAAATCAGGCTAACTCCTGAAGATAATACCACACCAACAATTAGCAAGCTATGAACAATCAAATTTCCAGTAAACAGCGAAAGCAAGAAACTGAATACTGTCAATGCTAATAACAGCATACCAAACATAATTAGGCTTCTCAACAAATAGTTAGAAAGAGAAATGATTGTAACACTTTGTCCCTTTTCAATAATCGCGACTGGATAATCAGGGTTTCCCAGACCATTTTTGAAAAATGCACTGATTACAGAAAGAAAGATTGACAGATAAGAAACCAATCCGACTGTAAACAAAATACTACTTATTTTAATAGAATATTTTTCCCATAGTTTTAAGGGAAGGCCGTTCCATAAAGAAACAGTATTTTTTCTTTTTTCTAAAGTTGCGAGCGCTATAATCATTAAACTAGGGATAATTAATAATAATGTATATGGAAAATCCATCGATAAAAGAAAACCTAGGTAATTCAAAGCAGGCATTTTAGCAACTTCAGAAGAATCCACTTGTTTGATCCTGTTTTCAGATAAATATTGCAATTCTTTGACTCTTTTTTGTTGCTCAATAATTGGTATACTGTACAACGTTCCTTTTAACATTGCGTTTAAATTACTTTCTTCCAATTTTTTCTCAGCTTCTAATAAAGCCCATTCATCACCAATTTTGATGGCATTAATTGCTTTCCTTAATTGCTCACTTTCATCTTCTATCTCATTTAAAGTTTCTTTTACTGCAGGTTCATTTTTCATTTTTTCTTTCGCTTGTTCGTTATTTTTGATTCGGTTTTCATATTGCATTTCTTTAAAAGAAAGTTGTTGGGGTTGAGCTAGCAACGGATAAATTAACATTAAAATAAAGGCTACAAACACAAACCACAGACTCTTCTCTTTCAATATTTTTATCGTTTCTATCTTAAGCATTTCTCTCTTCTCCTCTTAAATATAAGTTATCATATTGTTCACGTAAAGAAAGGTTACGTTGATCGTTCTCAACCAGCTTTTTATTTTTCATAAATAAAATACGTGTACATGTGTGTTCAACATTATACAAATCATGAGAAGATAAAATAACTATTTTATCTTTAGAAACTATTTCTTTTAAGCACATTATGAATAAACTAACACTAGTAGGATCCAAGTCATTAAAAGGTTCGTCTAACAAAAGTATTGTTGCATCACTTGCTAGGTACATCGCTAATAATACATGTTGTTTCATTCCGAGAGATAATTTTTTTATTGTTCTATTTTGGTATTCTTTCATCTTTAATTGTTCAAAAATATGTTCTATATCGCTATTACTTTTCCAAGCGGTTTTAATATATTCAAGATGTTCTTTCGGCGTCAAATAATCATATAAATTTTTACTACTTTCAAGAAAAAATAGTTCTTTTAAATACGTTGCACCTCTACTATTGTAATCAATCTTATTTAAACTAATATTTCCATTTTTTCTAGGGATTAAACCAGATATAGCTTTAAATAACGTGGTTTTTCCAGTTCCATTAGGAGCAACTAAGCCAATTATTTCACCAAATTCAGCTTGCATAGATAAATTTTCTATAATTGTTCTATTACCATACTCGACAGTTAATTCTTTTACCTTCACAAAAACACCTCTTTTTTTAATCTAAAGATACCATGCGCAATGTTTTACCGACCTGTTTTCTAATCAATTTAATCTTATTTTAATTTTTAACCTTACTGTGTATTAATAGCAGAATGCAAGGAAGTAATTCATTAAAAAAAGCACAAGAAGAAATCATTTTCATGATTTCTTCTTGTACTTTTTTGCATTTCTAATAGAATTTTCTCTTATTTTGTTGAACCTTTTTGATCAATTCCATAAGGTAAAACAACTGTTTTTTCTTCAATTTCTTCTTTGTTCATTAGTTTTGTTAATAAACGCATTGACACGGCACCGATATCATATAAAGGTTGTGTAATACTTGATAGACGTGGACGAGAGACTTCTGTAAGCAATGAGTTATTGCTTGTAATGATTTCAAATTCTTCTGGAACTTTCACACCAGCATCTAGCATCCCATCTAATAAACCAATCGCTAGCTCATCATCTGTAACAAAGGCAGCAGTTGCCCCACTATTACGGACACGCTCAGCCAAATTAATCCCTGCTTTAAATTTATATTCAGATTCAAAAACTAAGCCTTCATTATAAGACAAGCCATTTTCCGCTAAGGCTTCTTTGTAGCCTTTCATTCGGTTTTGACCATTAATTGGATCGATTAATGCACCACTAACAAAAGCAATTTTTTTGTTCCCATTTTTCGCTAGAGTCGCTGTTGCATCTTTCGTTGCTTCTGTGTAATCAATATTAACGCTACCAACTTGTTCGTCTGGATCAATTGAACCTGCTAAGACAACAGGTGTTTTTGAACGTGAAAATTCACCACGAATATCATCTGTAATGCGATGACCCATAAAGATAATCCCATCTACTTGCTTGGCAAGTAAATTGTTTAATACAGTAACTTCTTTTTGATCGTCTCCATCTGAATTAGCTAAAATGATATTATATTTATACATTGTAGCCACGTCGTCAATGCCACGTGCTAATGAAGCAAAAAATGCATTACTAACATCTGGAATAATGACACCCACTGTTGTCGTTTTTTTACTTGCTAAACCACGTGCGACTGCGTTAGGACGGTAATCTAAGCGATCAATCACTTCTAAGACTTTTTTACGCGTTGCTGGTTTTACATTGGGATTACCATTGACAACACGAGAAACAGTAGCCATAGATACATTTGCCTCTCTAGCAACATCATAAATTGTAATTGTTTGTTTTTCCATGTTTCTTCTCCTATAAATATGAATTTGTTCTCATTTTCTGAAAACACTGTTTACATTTCTTTCCTAGCCTAGAATATCAAAATTCTTCTATTTTTGCAACCGTTTTATCGTTTTTTCATGAAAATTTACTTTCCATTTCAAAAGGAACTTTTTGTCATTTCATGTTATGATAGTACTGTGATTCACTTCAGAATAAAAGAAAGAAGGATGTTTTATGAATCAAGAAAAAATTGCCGATTTGAAAAATTGGATGCACCAAGAAAAGATTGACTTCACTTATATTAGTGATCCTGGTCATATCGCTTACTTTTCCGGTTACGAAAGCGAACCTCATGAACGCGTGTTAGCTTTGTTTATCGCTGCGGACGACCAATCATTTTTATTTACACCTGCATTAGAAGTCGAAGATGCCGAAAATAGTAGTTGGACTTATCCCGTTTATGGTTATTTAGATAGCGAAAATCCTTGGGAAAAAATTGCGGCTTTATTAAATAAACGAACACAAGGCACACCACGCTTTGCTTTAGAAAAACAAGCTCTTTCTTTAGCTCGTTTTGATCAATTGAAAACCTATTTCCCAGCTAGCGATTTTTCGCATGATGTTACGCCTTTAATTGAAAAACTTCAATTAATTAAAACAGAACCTGAAATTCAACGTTTACTAGAAGCTGGTAGTTGGGCGGATGTCGCTTTTGAGATTGGCTTCAAAGCAATTCAAGCAGGCGTTGCGGAACAAGAAATTGTTGCAGAAATCGAGTATCAATTAAAACGTCAAGGTATTCGCTCAATGAGTTTTGATACGTTAGTCTTAACAGGAAAAAACGGAGCTAGTCCTCACGGGGTACCTGGCGAAACAAAAATTGAGCCTCATGACTTAGTGCTATTTGATTTAGGTGTCGTTCATAATGGCTATTGTAGTGATGCTACACGAACAGTCAGCTACTTGGAACCTTCTGATTTCCAAAAAGAAATTTATGGAATTGTCTTAGAAGCACAATTAGCAGCAACTGAAGCGGTGAAACCTGGTGTTACAGCAGGCGAATTAGATGATATTGCCCGAGGTGTAATCACAAAAGCTGGTTATGGTGAATACTTTAACCATCGCTTAGGCCATGGCATTGGAACCACTGTTCATGAATTCCCATCGCTGGTTCATGGCAATGATTTAGTCATTGAAGAAGGTATGTGTTTCTCTATTGAGCCCGGTATTTACATTCCTGGAAAAGTAGGCGTTCGTATTGAAGATTGTTTACACGTAACAAAAACAGGCTCCGAACCATTCACTAAGACAACTAAAGAATTGCAAATTATTCAATAGCATAAAAATAAAATGAGGCTATCAGTCAACTGGACTGATGGCCTCATTTCTAAATTTTAAGGTAAGCCGCTGAACAAAAGCAACACGATAGGTTGCTAACTTTCATGAGCTAAACGCTTATTACCCTTTAAATTCTTTTTTTACGTCTTTCGCTGCATCTTTAACATCTTCTTTTGCTTCTGCAGCTTTTTCAGGAACATCTTTGGTGGTTTCTTTTGCTTCAACGACACCAGCAGAAACAGTTTCTTTGGCCACTGCCGCAGAATCTTTAACGTCAATATAGATATCTTCTGCTGCATCTTCGGCAATTTCACCTAAATCTTCCGCGTGATCTTGAGCATCGTCAGCTGCTTTTTTAAATTGATCAGATAAATCACCTGTTTGTTTTTTAAAGTTATCAAGCATATCGCCAGAAACACCTTGTGCTTTATCCAATGAATCTTTTGTTTTTTCTTTGACAGAACCTGCCAAATCAGAGGCTTGATCTGATAAAACGCCGGCTTTTTGTTTTGCGATTTCTGTTAATTCTGTTCCTTTTTGAACAGCATAATCTGTGTAATCTTGCGCTTTGTTTTTTAAATCATCTGTTTGATTTGATAAATCATCACGTAATTCTTTACCTGATTTTGGTGCAAGTAATAATGCGGCAACGGCTGCTGCTGTTCCACCAATTACTGCTCCTAAGAAAAATCCGCCTTTTTTAGCCATAAAAATCTCCTCCAATTAGTTATTTGTTTTTTTATTTTTTGAACGCATTGCTCTAAAAGCAGAACCGCCTACTTTACTCACTAAACCAGCTTTCGCTGTGCCTTTCCCTACGGTTCCTACCTTCGTAATCAAATGTTTACTTGAGGTGTTCAATTCAGAGACACTTTCGCTTAAATCAGCAACGGCCGTAAACAACGGATCAATCGTTGCCACTTTTTGATTCACATCTGTTAATAGTTCATTGCTTTTAACAAGCAAGCCTTCCACTTGGCGACTCAATACATTCACATCGCTAGTCACGACTTTGATTGTTGTATTTGTTTCATCAATTGTATCTTCAATTTTTGAAACAACTTGAGAAACTTTATATAACACTAGTACTAAAAAGATGACTAAAACAACAAATGCTACCGCTGCAATTAAGGCAGCAATTTCCCCACCTGACATATCATTACTCCCCTCTGAAATTTTATTTATAATCTTAGGATAACACCAACTTATATTTTTCACAACTCATAAAGCTAAGAATGACAATTTATTTTATAAAATTCTCATGCCCTTTTCTTTAAGAAAATAAGCGTAAAATTTCCTTCTAACGAATTGAAATTTTACGCTTATTTTTATTTATTTTTCTTTTGGTTGCTCTTTTTTCGCTAATTGAGCACCTAAATTAATAATGTATTCTCGTAAATTATCTTTTACTTCTGGATGAGTCAACCCATATTCAATGCTTGTTTTCATAAACCCAAATTTATCGCCAACGTCGTAACGTTCTCCTTTAAACTCACGAGCAAAAACGCGTTGTGTTTTATTTAAAGTGTCAATCGCATCTGTTAACTGAATTTCGTTACTAGCGCCTGGTTTTTGATTTTCAAGTACATCAAAAATTTCAGGGGTTAATAAATAACGGCCGATAATCGCTAAATCACTTGGTGCTTCCTCAGGTTTTGGTTTTTCAACAAAGTTCTCGACATTGTATAGTCCTTTTTCGATTTCTTTTTCTGGATTGATAATACCATATTTTGAAGTATCTTCATGGGGTACTTTCATTACCGCAATTGTCGAAGCATGTGTTTGTTCGTAATCATCCATTAATTGTTTCGTTAATGGCACTTTATCTTCCATTAAATCGTCGCCTAACATCACGACAAAAGGTTCATTGCCAACAAATGCTTTCGCTTGTAAAACAGCGTGTCCTAAGCCTTTCGGATGGGATTGACGAATAAAATGTAAATTAACATCCGTTGTTTCTTCGACTAATTTCAATAAATCGGTTTTATTTTTTTCTTTTAAATTATTTTCTAATTCAACATTTGAATCGAAATGATCTTCAATCGGACGTTTGGCTTTGCCTGTCACAATTAAAATATCTTCGATTCCTGAAGCTAGTGCTTCTTCTACAATAAATTGAATCGTTGGTTTATCAACAATCGGTAACATTTCTTTTGCCATCGCTTTAGTAGCCGGCAAGAAACGTGTTCCTAACCCAGCTGCTGGAATAACTGCCTTTTTAACTTTCATCTTTTTTCCTCCTAAAAATCAAGTGTAAATTCGTTTTCGGTTTTGCCATCACGCAACATGATTTCTTTTGCTGCTTGTTGTACATCTTCGTCATTGTACAAGACATTGTAGATTGTTTCTGTGATTGGCATTTCGACTTCTAGTTGTTGTGCCAATTCATAGGCTGCTTTAGTTGTTGAAACACCTTCTACAATCATGCCCATGTTTTCTAAGACTTCATCTAACTTATGACCTTTTCCTAATAAATTACCCGCACGCCAATTTCGAGAATGGACACTTGTACAAGTAACAATTAAATCCCCAACACCACTTAAACCAATAAATGTTAATGGGTTTGCTCCCATCGCAACCCCTAAACGACTAATTTCTGCTAAACCACGAGTCATAATTGCCGCTTTGGCATTATCACCAAAGCCTAAGCCATGAATCGCTCCGGCGCCCAAAGCAATAATATTTTTTAAGGCCGCCCCTGTTTCTACACCAATCACATCATCATTCGTATATATTCTAAAGTAATCATTCATAAACAACTCTTGCACATACACAGCGTCTGCTAAATTTTCGCTTGCTGCTGTAATGGTTGTGATGTCATGAACAGCGACTTCTTCTGCATGGCTTGGACCAGATAAAACCACAATCCCTTGCCGTTTTTCTGCTGGAATCTCTTCCGCTATTACTTCTGAAATTCGCTTATGTGTACCTTGCTCGAGCCCTTTACTTGCATGAATAATAATTGGTTTTGTTTTTAAATGTTGGGCCACTTCTTGTGCTACTGAACGAATGGCTTTAGTTGGTACCACAAACAGTACCGCATCAACATCTACTAAAGCAGTGGCTAAATCAGTGGTTGCCTGAATTGAAGTAGGTAAGATTAATTCTGGTAAATAATGTTTGTTGGTATGTTTTGTATTTATTTCATCGATTTGCTCTGGTTTATTTCCCCAAATACAGACCTCGTGTCCATTTTCGGCTAATACTTGAGCTAAAGCTGTCCCCCAGGAACCTGGTCCTAAAACAGCGACTTTTTGTTTCATCGGTGAAACTCTCCTTTCGCTAAACAACGTTGCTTCTCTAGTTTACCATATTCTTCGATCAAGTTGGATTAAGAAGTTGTTATTTTTTTCTTTTGTTTCTCCCGATTGTAAAATTTCAAATTGGGATTCCTTCTACGAACAATCACAATAACAATTGCTGCCACGAACATCACTAAAGACAACAATTGTGAGACACGAATATTACTAAACGCATACAAACTGTCCATCCGTAACCCTTCGATGAAGAAGCGGCCGAAAGAATACCATATTATATAACCTAAAAAGACTTCGCCTTCTTTTAAAAAGTGTGGCTTTTTGCGTAATAACACTAAAACGATAAAGCCTAAAACATTCCAGACAGATTCATATAAAAATGTTGGTTGATGATACGTTCCGTTGATATTCATGTTATCAATGATAAACGTTGGTAAATGGAGATTTTCTAAAAATTGTCTGGTGGTCGCTGGCCCATAGGCTTCATGATTCATAAAGTTGCCCCAGCGACCAATTGCTTGCGCTAAAATCACACTTGGTGCGGCAATATCTAAAAAAGTCCATGTAGAAATGAAACGATGACGCGTAAAGAAAAACAGCGCCAGTCCCCCACCAATAAGACCACCATAAATCGCTAAGCCACCATTTCGAGTAAAGAAAATTTCAATCGGATTGTCTACATAATCTTGCCATTGAAAAGCGACGTAATACAAGCGCGCGCCAACAATTGCTGCAGGTAATCCCCAGAGCATAAAGTCAAAGACATCATCTTCTTTTAAACCAACACGAACGGCTTCACGACTACTTAGCCAAACAGCTAAAGCAATCCCTGAAACAATAATAATTGCATACCAATAGACGGGAATACCGAAAAGGCGAAATGCAATTGAATTTACTTGAGCTAACATCATCACATCTTCTCCTTCTATTCTCCTGAATTTTCTTCAATCAAACGGGTTAAGCGCTCTTCGAACGTTTTTGTTGCATCATAGCCCATTGTCTTCGCGCGGAAATTCATTGCTGCCACTTCAATGATAATGGCCACATTTCGGCCGGTCTTAACAGGAATACGAATCTGAGGGACATCAACGTTAGCTATTTCAACCATTGCATCATCACTACCGAGGCGATCATATTTCTTGTCTTTTTCCCATGCCTCTAAATAAACAACCAGTTGAACTTGCATAAAGCCACGGACCGCACTAGCTCCAAACAGGTTCATGACGTCAATAATCCCGATACCACGAATTTCAATTAAATGCTGCAAAATTTTTGGTGGCTCTCCAACCACGGTTAATTCATCTTGCTGATAAACATCGACGCGATCGTCTGCGATTAGCCGATGTCCACGTTTAATAAGCTCTAAAGCTGTTTCACTTTTACCAATACCGCTATCTCCTTGAATCAAAACACCAAGTCCATAAACATCAACTAAAACCCCATGGACACTTGTCCGAACAGCTAAACGGCCATCTAAATAACTGGATAGTTCCCCTAGTAAACGGGAAGTTGAAATCGGTGAACGTAGCACAGAAACCCCATTTTCTTTTGCTGCTGTAATTAATTCTTCGGGGATTTCTAGTCCTCTGGATACTATAAAGGCTGGAGTATCTTTCGCACATAAACGGCGCATCACTAATAAACGCTCTTCAGGCATCATTCGTTCTGCAAAGGTAATTTCTTTGCTCCCAAATAATTGTAAACGGTCATGGGAATAATAATTAAAATACCCAGTTAATTCTAAACCTGGCCGGGAAATTTCACCAGTTTTAATTGTTCTATTTAAGCTTTCTTCATCTCCGTATACTACTTCTAAAGAAAGATTTTCTACCAGTTGATAAATCTTTACCACTTCTGTCATATCGAATGTCAGTCCTTTCTGCTACTTGTTATATTTTATCATTTAAAAATACAAGTTTCTAGCTATTCACTAGATAATTCCTAGAATTATCATATTTTAAAAAAATGAAACTATTTTTCAGTGAAATTACCTATGCTATTTCTGTTACTTGACTATTTCAGAAAACTTTGTATACTTGAAGCCGATCCTTTTAAGAAAAGAGGAAACTTATGAAAGAATATTTAAAGGAAAAAGCCCATCAATTACCGTTAACACCGGGTGTTTATTTAATGAAAGACGCAACCGACACAATTATTTATGTGGGTAAAGCCAAAAAATTAAAAAATCGCGTGTCGAGCTATTTTATTAATAGTAATCAACATTCTCGAAAGACGATGCGTTTAGTCAAACAAATTATAGACTTCGATGTTCTCCATACTGACACAGAATTGGATGCACTCCTCCTAGAATGTCAACTGATTCAACAGTATCGGCCGCGCTACAATCGCCAAATGAATGCTTATGAACAATATTCTTATGTATCGGTAGCCGTTAATGAGCGGCAATTAGAGATTAAACTCTTAAATATTCCCACTAAAGAGAACTGTTTTGGTCCTTATTCGATTCGCCGAAAATTAAACCGTTTAAAAATAATTTTGGATAATATCTACGATTTCGTCCCAACCAACTACTGGCATCAAACCTTTCAAAAAGAGAGTGCCATTCCGACCGAACTATTTCAACAAGAATTGTTCGACTTTTTCCATAATCAAGGACGAGAACCAATCAAACGAATTGCTCAACAAATGCAAGAGGCTGCTGAAAAACAAGCCTTCGAAAAAGCGGCAAAACTCAAGGAAGATTGGCTCTTTCTGACGCGCTTTGCAAACCAAAATCAACGAATTAGTCAAGCTAACCAACGAGATTGGCAACTGATGTGGTTACCTTGTCAGAAAAAAATCAAATACTATTTAATTTACCAAGGCTTGGTGGTAGCAACACGTGTTGTAACTAAACAAACGTTTCAAAAATATTCACCGCTTGAACTAGCAAAAAAAATCATGCCCAAAAAACCACCGAAAACAATTGAGCATTACTCGAAGCAACAAGTTGATTTTTTAAACATTTTATATGGCTATATCAGCCGCCATCCAGAATGTCACCTAGAAAATTTAACCATCGAAAAAGCCTGAAGAACGCATTTTATGCTGCGCTCTTCAGGCTTTTTTTATTCATATTTCGATAAATTGTGATCCGTAACGATCGTATTGACAATTGACATAATTACAGCCATTAGCACCGCTGCCCAAAAACTTGAGAAGCCAAAGTTCATTTCCCCCACAAAAAACGAGGTCATTTGTAAAATCGCTGCATTGACAACAAAGCTAAATAGACCAAACGTTAATAAAGTAAATGGGAGCGACAAGATTGTTAAGACTGGTTTCACCAACATATTTAGGATTGAGAGAACAAAGGCGGCAATAATTGCAGGCATTATGCCTCTCACATGAATCATGCCAGGAAAAACAACTGATAAAGAAATGAATGTCAGTGTATTAACAACCAATCGCTGAAAATATGTCATTAAAAGTCACTCCATTCGTCATCATCAATTTTTTCCGCTTCTTTACGTTGCTTTTTATTGGCAGCATAAGGATTTTCATTGCGAACATTTCTATTATAAGGATTTTGATGGCCGTAGCCGCGATCGCTTCCTGTTCTTCCAGAAGGGATCAAGACTGCTAAGGCAATGTATAAGAGAATGCCTGGAAATCCTGCTGAGAAAAAGCTGAGCAAGACATAAACGACACGAATAATTGTTGGGTCAATTCCTAGCCAATCAGCAATCCCAGCTAAGCTTCCTGTTAAAACCACGTTATTCGGAGATTTTGTTAGTTTTCTTTTCATATGTTTTCACCTCGTCTACTAAATTTTACACTAGAAAGGCTGATTCGTCAGCCCATCTAGCTTAAAATTATTAATTATTTATCCGTATCTTTTAGGAAAATACTTCCCGTTGTTGTAGAAGCATTAATTTGAGCCATTGATTCTTCCAGTACACGTCTAAAATGTAATTGTTGATTGCCGCGATCTTTCTTTTCACGAACAACTTCAATATCTGTTAAACGGCTGTTAATACTACCTAAATTCGTTTTCACTTGCCCTTCAACGCCTAAGTCATTTGGCAAGGCCAACTTGATATTCCCATTTGCAGAGCTTGCTTCAACACGGCGAAGCGTTTTTTCTTTAGCTGTAATGCGGATATCTCCATTAATCAGAGAGACACTTAGACTTTCTGGTGCCGCGGAAATAGACACATCACCATTGACTGTTTCAATAATGTTATCTAAAATCGTTCCTTCTAGGACTTTAATTTCACCATTCACGCCTTCAATTTCTAACATAGTTGCATCAATTTTTTTAAACGTAATCGTCCCATTCGTTGATTTTGTGTAAACATCTTTCGCTGTTAACTCTTCTACTAAGACATTTCCGTTTAATAATTTAACAGATACATGATCGTAAGTGCGTTTTGGTAAATAGAACGTTAAATCTGCTTTCACCCGTTTGTTTGGCACTTGGAAAGAAATTGTTTCATCATCCACATCAATGTCACTTCGTTCTAAGAAAGCTTCCATTGGTGAATCTCCTGCCATTTTACCATATAATTTGATTTTTGCTTCGACTTTCACATCTTCTTGATCCCAAGTTTTGAAAACCACGGTACCATTTGCTACCTTGACATCAATTAAACTTGCTTGTGGATTTGGATAGTTAAATTCATGTTCAAACTTAGTTGTTGCCACACCAGGAACTTTCATTTTAATGTCTTTCCATTCCACATTATCATTCATGGTATCACTGAAAGAATTAAATGTTTTTTTCAAGAATTCTCCCACTTGGCCGCCAACTTCGGCAACTTTGCCGCCGACTTGGTTAAAGGTGTCTGTGGCTTGATCTTTCCACTCTTCAGAGAATTGAGAAGAAACTTTTTCTTTTGTATCATTCCATTGACCTTTCCATTGTTCTTTGCGAATGTTTTTTAGTTCTTCTTCCAGTGCTGTTTTTTCAGTACTTTGAGTCGCTAATTTTTCTTCTAGTTGTGCAAGTAAAACGTGCAAGTCTTTTCGTTGAACTTGTTCATCTTCTGTTAATGCATCTAACTCTTCTTTTGTATCTAATGTTCCAATTTCTTCTGCGACTTCTTTAATTTCTTCTTTGATGCCGGCAATTTCTGCGTTGACTTCGTCCAATTCAGCCGAAGCGCGATTGGCTTTTGTTGCTAACTCATCAAGAATTCTTTCTAAGTTTTCACGATCTTTTTCTGCACTGTCCTGTGTATTTTCTTCAAACGAATCAACAGTAGGTCCTTCTGATTCGCCTTTTTCTAATGCATCCATTAAATCTGCGACTTGATCTTCTTTATTTGTTGTTCCAATATTTTGTGTATCGACTTTTTCAGCAGCTTTTTCGATTTGTTTTTCATCTTTTTCAGTTGCCATATTTTCTAATAAAATTAACGCTTCTTCTGACGTTAGAATACCTTTTTTCACTAATTCTAATACGCGTTCTCTTTCTTTCATGGATATTGCCTCCTTAGCAAATTTTTCACTCAATAGTGTTTTCCTTACATGCATTATTATGCCTTGTTTTTGATCATTTGTCATAGGACTTAAGAACGATTTCTTCTCATTAGTAAGGACTAGTTTTATAAAATCAGTTCATTTTACGTTAAAAAAACTAGGAATTGGTCTAAAAAAGGCCGTCTCCTAGTTTTTTTTATTTGTTTATCTTAAAATTGTTCGTCACGATTACTATTCAATTCGGTAATTTTACCAGTTGCCAAGTAAACAATCCACTCACAAATATTTGTGACATAGTCGCCAATTCTTTCCAAGTATTGTGCCACATGTAGATAATCAGTTCCGCTAATGACCGTTTCTGGATTAGCTTTCATTGCTTCTACGGCATGTTTGTAAATACTATCGAAATATTCATTAGTACGATCATCCATTTGTGCAATCATTCGTGCATCTTTTTGATCCGTTTTAACATAGGCGATTAAAACATTATCCACCATTTTTTTCACATAATCAGACATATCTGAAATTTCTTTTTCAATTTCAGGAATACGTGTTTCTCCTTTTAAGCGAATCGTTGATTTAGCAATTGAAACGGCATGGTCCGCCATTCTTTCTAAATCCGAACTAGCTTTCATAACAGTGATAATCATACGTAAGTCTGTTGTAACTGGTTGTTGTAACGCAATCATTTCAAAACTCTTTTTCTCAAGTTTGACTTCCATATCATTGATTTCAATATCGCGATCAATCACTTCTTGAGCTAATTTTTTATCATGATTAATATATGCCTTCACGGATTTATGGACGGCACTACTAACCATCATACCCATTTCATAAAATTGATTGTGCAGATTCAATAGTTCTTCTTCAAATTGTGTCCGTAACATTCTTTTTCCCCCTTTTAACCAAATTTACCAGAAATGTAATCTTCTGTTTGTTTTTCTTTTGGATTTAAAAATACTTTTTTCGTGTCATTAAATTCAATTAAATCACCTTGTAAAAAGAAGGCCGTTTTATCAGAAATCCGTGATGCTTGTGACATATTATGTGTCACCATAATCATGGTATATTTCTCTTTTAATGTTAACAGCATGTTTTCAATTTTACCACTAGAAACTGGGTCCAAGGCGCTAGTTGGTTCATCTAATAAAATAATATCTGGTTCCACAGCTAACACACGAGCGATACAAACCCGCTGTTGTTGTCCGCCAGAAAGTGAAAGTGCACTTTTGTGAAGTTTATCTTTGACATCCTCCCAAACGGCAGCAGCTTTCAAACTGGTTTCAACTGCTTCATCTAAGACTTGCTTGTCTTTGACTCCTTTTAGGCGCAAGCCATAAATCACATTTTCATAAACTGAAAATGGAAATGGATTAGGCTGTTGGAAAACCATCCCAATTTCTTTACGCAATTCAACGTTATCTGTTTTCGGTCCATAAATATCTTTTCCTTTATAGACAACACTTCCAGTAATAGTTACGTCTGGGATTAAATCATTCATACGATTCAAGCAACGTAAATACGTTGACTTCCCGCAACCAGAAGGACCAATCATGGCAGTTAATTCTCCTTGATTAAAAGTTAAATCAATGCCTTTCAATGCTTCTTTTTTCCCGTAATATAAATGTAAATCTTTTGATGAAATAATTTCTTTGCCCATCTTGCTCCTCCTAACCAAAATGTCCTGAAACGTAGTCTTCCGTTGCTTGAATTTTTGGTCGTGTAAAGATTTTTCTTGTATGGTCGTATTCAATGACTTTGCCCATATAGAAGAAAGCTGTATAGTCACTAATCCGCGCCGCTTGTTGCATGTTATGTGTCACAATGATGATCGTGTAATCATCTTTTAAATTCACTAACGTTTCTTCAACCGTTCCTGTTGAAATCGGATCTAACGCGCTTGCCGGTTCATCTAACAACAGAATATCTGGTTTCATCGCAATTGCCCGAGCGATACACAAACGTTGTTGTTGCCCACCAGACAGAGCTAAGGCGCTTTTGTTTAAGTTATCTTTCACTTGATCCCAAAGTGCGGCTTGCTTCAAACTTGTTTCAACGATTTCATCTAATTTTTTCTTATCCTTTTCACCATGCTGTTTCAATGCGAATGTGATATTTTCATAGATAGATTTACTAAATGGATTGGGCCGCTGAAAAACCATGCCAATGCGTTTTCTCATTTCGTAGACGTCCACTTCTTTCGTATTGACATCGACATCTTTATACATGATTTTTCCAGTAACACGTGTATTGGCAATGCCATCGTTCATACGATTTAGCGAACGTAAATACGTGGATTTACCGCAACCAGAAGGTCCAATTAAGGCGGTTATTTTGTTCTTTTCAAATTGTAAATCAACACCTTTGATAGCCTCATTGTCCCCGTAAAAGACATGTAAGTCTTCCGTGTGTAACGCAATTGGGTCTTTTTGGCTATCTAGTTGAAGTAAATGGGTATCATTTAAATTGTATTCTTTCATGCTAATTCCCCTAACATTAAGCTGATGTCATTCTCTTATAAAGACGGTTGCCGATAAAACGAGCGCCGAAATTGAAAAGTAAAACTACTAAAATTAACACAGCGGAGGCACCTGCTGAGACCGCAGCGCCATCTGGCATCGTACCTTCAGTATTAATTTTCCAAATATGCACAGCCAACGTTTCCGCTTGACGGAAAATACTAATTGGACTTGAAACGCTCAACGGATTCCAATTACTGAAATCTAAGGCAGGTGCGCTTTGTCCTGCTGTATAAATTAGCGCAGCGGCTTCACCGAAAATCCGACCAGAACTCAAAATAACCCCTGTCAAAATTCCTGGTAACGCTTCTGGCAAAATAACTTTTTTAACTGTTTCCCAACGTGAAAGACCTAAGGCTAACCCCGCTTCACGCTGTGTATAATGAATGGCTTTCAAAGATTCCTCAACATTTCTAGTCAATAATGGTAAGTTAAAAAATGTTAATGCTAACGCACCTGATAAGATTGAAAAGCCATATCCGATTTGTACAACGAAAATCAAGAAGCCGAACAGCCCCACAACAACGGAAGGCAATGAACTTAAAATTTCAATCGAGGTACGAATTAAATCAGTTAACCAATTCTTTTTCGCATATTCCGATAAGTAAATTCCAGCACCTAATGAAATTGGAATACTAATAATCATTGTAATCAATAGTAAATATAGTGAATTGAAAAGCTGAATACCAATCCCACCACCAACTTGATACGCTCTGGATGGTTGTGTTAAAAATTCCCACGAAATATGTGGAATTCCTCTAGCTAAAATGTAAATCAGTAAGGCCGCCAAAATTAAAACAATGACGCCAGATACGGCATATAAGATACCTGTTGCGATTTTATCTGCTTTTTTTGCATTCATTATTTTAAGGCTCCTCTCTTACCGATAATTCGGATAACAATGTTGAATAGTAAAGACATCAACAATAGAATCAAGGCTAAAGACCAAAGAACGTTGTTTTCAACTGTTCCCATAATTGTATTCCCAATCCCCATTGTCAAAATACTTGTTAGTGTCGAAGCTGGTGTTGTCAAACTAGTTGGCATCACAGCTGCATTTCCGATTACCATTTGGATTGCTAAGGCTTCACCAAACGCACGAGCCATACCAAAGACAACCGCAGTTAAAATACCAGGCACAGCTGCCCGCAAGACAACTTTATAAATCGTTTGCCAACGCGTAGCACCAAGCGCCAACGACGCTTCACGATAATGTCTAGGTACAGCTTTTAGCGCATCCACGGTCATTGTAGTGACCGTTGGTAAAATCATAACAAATAGTACAAATGTACCAGCTAAAATACCGAAGCCAGTTCCGCCAAAGATTGAACGGACAAAAGGAACAATGACAGATAAACCAATAAATCCATAAACAACAGAGGGAATCCCTACAAGTAATTCAATAACTGGTTGTAAAAATTTCGCTCCTTTTTTAGGTGAAATTTCTGTCATAAAAACAGCCGCTCCAATCGCAAATGGCGTCGCAACAATCGCTGACAAAAACGTTACAATAAAGGAACCCGCAATCATTGGTAAAGCCCCAACCATGGGTTTACCGTCTGCGCCGATATCACTTGGGTTCCAGTTTGTTCCAAATAAGAAATCAAACACGTTAATCTTATCTTTAAAGAATGTAGCAAGTCCTTTACTTGCAACAAAATAGAAAATTGAAACAACCACTGCTACAATTAAGGCAATACATAGGAAACTAATAAATTTCCCTCGTTGCTCCATCTTGGCTCTTTTCGATTTTGTTAATAATTTTTTCTGTACATCTTCCAAGAATATTTCCTCCTCAAACAATCCAACTTTTACAGATAAAAATAGTGTACCTTTTTTACATCAATTTGTTTTTAATAACATGTAAATTTTATGTTAAGTTTGTAAATTTTGTGTTAAGAGAATTATTTAATGACATTTCCTTGCCAATCCCGTTCAATTTCCATTTTCGAAACAGGAATATACCCTAATTGACCAATCACACGTTCTTGGATATCATCTGACAACATAAAGTCTAAAAACTCTTTGGTTAAATCACTTGGATTTTTACGAGTGTACATGTGTTCATAAGACCAAATAATCCATTTATTGTTCATTACATTTTCATCTGTTGGCTGAACACCATCAATACTTAACGTAGCTACTTCATCAGTAACATATGAAAATGCGGTATAACTAATCGCTCCTGGTGTATCAGAAACAATGGAACGAACCATGCCACTGGAATCTTGTTCTTGCGCACGAATGGCTGTTTTATCTCCCAAGACCCACTTTTCAAAAGTCGCACGCGTACCACTACCGGCCGCTCTATTCAAAATAACAATTTTTTGGTCTTTCCCGCCAAGTTCTTTCCAGTTTGTTACTTCACCTAAAAAGATTTTCTTTAAATTTTCCATTGAGATATCTTTGACACCGACATTTTTGTTAACGATTGGTGTAATCCCAACAACAGCAACTTTATGATCAATTAAGTCTTCCGCTTTGATGCCCTTTTTCTCTTCTGCAAATAAATCAGAATTACCAATGTCTACCGCGCCAGATTGGACTTGACTCAGACCTGTTCCGCTTCCGCCCCCTTGGACATTAATAAATCTTCCCGGATTTTGGCTTTGATATTCCTCACTCGCTGTCTCTACTAATGGTTGTAAAGCTGATGAGCCTACCGCTGTGATGGATTCACCACGATCAATCCATTTTGCACATCCTGTCAAAGTAAGTATACTTGCCAAACCAATAAATAATAGCAATCTTTTTTTCATCGATTCATTATTCCTCCAATTAATTTCAATCTATTCTATTTTACCATTATATGTAGGACTTGAAAATTATAAGTTATCAATTTGTTGGTACAACTGAGAAAACTCTTAAATTAAATAACAAGTATTTTAAAACTAAAACAAAAAAAGCTCTCCAAAATGGAGAGCTTTTTTTCGTTTAAATTTTCAAGAAACGACGCATTGAAATAACTGAACCTAGTGATCCAATAATCATTCCTGTTGCAATCATTAATAGATTAACTTTCCAGATAAAATCTTCTGGACGAATTAATGAATAATTCGAACGCAATAACTGCGGGTTAAACATGTTATAAACTTGATGGTAGCCTAACGTCATAATAATGACTGGCACGATTGCGCCAATCAACCCAATCCAAGCACCTTCTAAGAAGAACGGCCAACGGATGAAACTGTTTTTGGCTCCTACAAGACGCATAATTTGGATTTCTTTTTGACGAGATAAAATCGTAATCCGAATAGTGTTGGAAATTAAGAACACTGCAACGAATAAAAGTAATGCAGCAGCTGCTAAGCCCCAAGTTCGAACGGTTTGAGCGATTTTAAAGATTTTGTCTGAATTTACACCACCGTAATCGGCTTTAAAAACACTTGGGAATTTAGCTGCTTGTTTCGCAATATCTTTCGTGTCTTCTGGTGTTTTCGCACGGACATAATACACATCATATAATGGGTTACTGTCGCCTTCGAAAAGATTCCAGGCATCCCCCATTTGTTCTTGGATTTTTTTCAATTGTTGATCTTTGTTTGAATAAGAAATATCTTCAACATTGTCTAATCCTTTAAGTTGTTTTTCTAATGTTTTCATTTCATTTTGTTTTGTACCAATATCGACAAAGACAGACACTGTCACGTTTTTTTCGATATCATCAGCAAGTTTCGTTGCATTAAAAATAACGCCCATAAAAATACCAACTAAAACTAATGTAATTGTAACCGCACTTGCTGAGGCAACAGTCATCCAACCGTTCCGTTTTAAACTTTTGATACTTTCAAATAAATGAGAAAAGAATGTTCTAATCATCGTAGCCGTATTCTCCTTCCACTTGGTCACGGATAATGCGACCATTTTCAATGGCAATAACACGGTGACGAATCGTATTTACAATTGTACTATTATGCGTTGCCATCACGACTGTTGTTCCTTGTGCGTTAATCCGGTCCAACAATTTCATGATTTCCCATGAATTCTCTGGATCTAAGTTTCCAGTTGGTTCATCGGCAATTAAAACTTTCGGTGTATTTACGATTGCTCGTGCAATGGATACCCGTTGCTGTTCCCCACCAGAAAGTTCGCTTGGAAAAACACGTACCTTATGTTTTAGACCGACTAAATCTAAAACTTCCATCACGCGTTTTTTGATTTCGCGAGGACGTCGTCCGATAACTTGCATCGCATAGGCCACGTTCTCATACACAGTTTTCTTTGGTAATAGTTTATAGTCTTGGAAAACGATGCCGATTTCACGACGTAAATAAGGAACTTCTTTATTTTTTATTTTCATTAAATCATGACCTGCAACTGTCAAATTACCTTTTGTTGCTTTTTCTTCACGATACATTAATCTAATAAAGGTTGATTTCCCTGCACCTGAGGGACCAACCACATAGACGAACTCGCCTTGGTCAATCTCTACTGAAATATTTCGAATCGCTGTTGTACCATTCGAATATTTCTTCATTACATCTTTCATTTCAATCATGGCGTTCTCTCCATCTCTTTTTTCTTCAATCCTACTCATTATAACATGTCAATATTGCAAACTTCTTGCATTAAGTTACATTTTTATTTCAATTTAATGAAGAGCTTAACTTAAGCGCTGTTTTAAGTAGGCATCAATGAAACCATCAAGGTCTCCATCCATCACAGCTTGCACATTGCCAGTTTCGTAATTTGTCCGATGGTCTTTGACCATTGAATACGGATGGAATACGTAAGAACGGATTTGTGAGCCCCAGCCAATTTCCATTTGTTCACCACGTAAACTTGCTGCTTCTTGGGATTTCTTTTCCATTTCCAATTGATATAATTTGGCTTTTAACATACTCATTGCTTGCTCACGGTTTTTTAATTGAGAACGTTGTGCTTGGCTTGCGACAACGGTGCCTGTTGGAATATGTGTGATTCGAACAGCTGATTCTGTTTTATTAATATGCTGACCACCGGCACCACTTGCTCGATAGGTATCAATTTTTAAGTCATCTGGATTGATCGCAATTTCTATTGTGTCGTCTAATTCAGGCATTACATCAACTGAACAAAACGAAGTATGACGGCGTTTAGCGGAATCAAAGGGCGAAATCCGCACAAGACGATGGACACCTTTTTCTGATTTTAGGTAGCCATAAGCATTGTAACCTTTGATTAATAAGGTGACACTTTTAATCCCTGCTTCATCTCCAGCTTGGTAATCCAACGTTTCAACTTGGAAACCGTGACTTTCTGCCCAACGTGTGTACATTCGTAAAAGCATACTTCCCCAATCTTGTGATTCAGTACCACCGGCACCAGGGTGTAATTCAATTAGGGCGTTATTATGATCATATGGCTCATTTAGTAGTAAGGATAGCTCATAAGTTGTTAAACGTTCTTGCAAGAGATGAATTCTTTCTTCCAATTCTTCTTGAATCTCTGCATCATATTCTTCTTGTTGTAATTCAAACATCACCGTTAATTCGTCAAGTTCCTCAGAGAGCTGATGAAATTGTTGATATTTTTCTTTCAAACTATTGGTTTCGTTAATTAGCTTTTGAGCCGTTTCTGTGTTGTCCCAAAAACCAGGTTCTCCCATCCGATTTTCCGCCTCGGCAATGTCTTCTTCTAACTGGTCTAAGTCAAAGAGACCTCCTGAAGCTAGTAATTTTTTGTGTCATTTCGTCTAATAATGTACGAATTTCTGGGTTTTCCAAAATGATTCCTTCTTTCTCTTTATGGTAAAAAGAGCAAAGGCGGGACAAATTGCCCCACCCTGCGTTTTTTCTTTAATTAAGCGTTTTTCCCATGACAATTTTTGAATTTTTTGCCACTTCCGCATGGGCATAAATCATTACGGCCCACTTTTTTATCTACACGCACAGGTTGACGCTTCGCACTTGTGTTGCTTTGTGCAGCTGCATCTTGTTCTGTTTCTGGATGTTCCGCTTGTCCTTGAGCTACTTGCTCACGTTGGACATTTTGGCGAATTTCCGATTTCATGAATAAACGTGTTACTTCATATTCGATTGAACCCACCATATTGTTGTACATAGAATAACCTTCTGTTTGATATTCTACTAATGGGTTGTTTTGACCGTATGCACGTAAGCCGACAGATTGGCGTAATTGATCCATCGCATCAATGTGATCTGTCCATTTAGTATCGACGACACGCAAGATGACTACTTTTTCAAATTCTAGCAATTGTTCTTGACCATTCAATTGTTGAGATTTTTCTTCAAATACTTCTTGCGCACGTGCCACTAAGTAGTCTTTGATTTCTTCAGCTGATTTATTTTCTAAATCTTTTTTAGAAATCGTATCTTCATGGACAAGTGTTGAGGCTGCAAAATCGACAATCCCATCTAAATTCCATTCTTCTTTTTCTAATTGTGTATGGCTATCCACCACTCGGCCAATCGTCCGTTTTACCATGCCCATCAATACATCAGACAAGTCATTTTCTTCCATAATTACTTCTTGTCGTTGCGCATAAATAACTTCACGTTGCTCGCGCATCACGTCATCGTATTGTAAGACATTTTTACGTGTGTCATAGTTATTTCCTTCCACACGTTTTTGAGCAGATTCTACTTGGCGAGTAAACATTTTACTTTGAATAACTGCATCTTCTTCTTGCACATTCATTCGTTCTAAGAATGTTTTAATTCGTTCTGAACCAAAGCGTTTCATTAAGTCATCTTCTAAAGATAAATAAAATTGTGAAACCCCTGGATCCCCTTGACGTCCTGCACGTCCACGCAACTGATTATCAATACGACGTGACTCATGACGTTCTGTCCCGATAACCGCTAGACCACCTAGTTCAAGTACACCTAAACCAAGTTTAATATCCGTTCCACGACCAGCCATATTTGTTGCAATTGTAACTGCGCCTTTTTGACCGGCATTCATAATGATTTCGGCTTCTTTAAAGTGATTTTTCGCATTTAATACCTCATGAGGAATTTTAGCTGCGTTTAATTTATCAGAAAGTAATTCTGACGTTTCTACCGCAACAGTCCCCACCAACACTGGTTGTCCTTTGTGGTAACGTTCTTTAATATCTTCCACCACTGCATTAAATTTACTTTCTAAGGTTGGATAAAGTAAATCTGGACGATCGTCACGGATAATTGGACGATTGGTTGGGATTTGAATGACTTGAATATTGTAAATTTCACGGAATTCTTCTTCTTCTGTTTTAGCAGTACCAGTCATCCCGGCTAGTTTTTTGTACATCCGGAAGTAGTTTTGGAACGTAATCGTCGCCATTGTTTTTGTTTCATCTTCAATTTCGACGCCTTCTTTTGCTTCAATCGCTTGATGCAAGCCATCAGAATAACGACGACCATCCATGATACGACCAGTAAATTGGTCAACAATTAAGACTTTATTGTCTTGAACCACGTAATCAATGTCTAGTAACATGATATAGTTTGCCCGTAACGCTTGATCTAAATGGTGCGTTAATGCTGTATTTTCAATATCGTAAAGGTTATCCAATCCGAAAGTTTGTTCCGCTTTTTCAATACCTGCTTCTGTTAAACCAATTGTTTTAGACTGAATATCAATTTTGTAATCTTCGTCTTCTTTTAAGCGTTTGACAAAATTATCGGCACGCGTATAGAGTGCTGTCGATTTTTCAGCTTGTCCAGAAATAATTAATGGGGTTCTTGCTTCATCAATTAAGATTGAATCCACTTCATCGACAATTGCATAGTTTAATGGACGTTGAACCATTTGGCTGCGATAAACAACCATGTTATCACGCAAATAGTCAAATCCTAATTCGTTATTTGTACTATAAGTGATATCACAGTTATACGCTTCACGTTTTTCATCAGAAGATTTAGAGTTAATGTTTAAGCCAACGCTTAAGCCTAAGAAATTATATAATTCTCCCATTTCGTTAGAGTCACGGGTTGCTAAGTATTCATTAACTGTAACAACGTGTACTCCTTCGCCAGATAGTGCATTCAAGTATACAGGCATTGTGGCAGTCAAGGTTTTCCCTTCACCTGTTCTCATTTCAGGAATGTTCCCGTCATGAAGCACAATCCCACCCATTAATTGGACACGGTATGGGAATAAACCTAGTACACGTTTAGCAGCTTCACGGACAACCGCAAACGCTTCTGGTAATAGTTCGTCTAAGGTTTCCCCTTTTTGATAACGGGCTTTAAATTCATCTGTTTTTTCACGTAATTGTTCATCGCTTAGTTGTTCCATTGCACTTGCATGTGCATCAATTTTATCGGCGATTTTTTCTAATCGTCTTAATTCTTTTTTATCGTTTTCGATCATTTTTTTCAAAAAATTTGCCATTGGTATCTGTGTTCCTTTCAATTACCTCTTTTTATTTTTGTATCCTTTTTGTACAAGAAGCACAATCTATCCGTTTTATTTTATCATTACTTGACGAGAAAGAAAACCATTTCTATCTATTTTACAGACATTTTCCTTTAAAAGAGGAACTTTTAAAGTTATTTTATGTATTTCTTTATTTTTTCTTTACTCCGTGCTTTAAAGATGTTTAAAGAGCTGAAATGCACGAAGGCATTTCAGCTCTTATTTTAAGCTTTAGTCTGTTTCAATCAAGCCATATTTGCCATCTTTACGACGGTAAACAATGCTTGTTCCATTTGTTTCAGCATCTTCAAAAATGAAGAAGTTGTGTCCTAACATGTTCATTTGTAAAACAGCTTCTTCACTGTCCATCGGTTTTAATGATAGACGTTTTGTACGAACGATGTCTAATTCTGAAGGTGTTTCTTCTGTTTCTTCACCAACTAAGAAGACAGCGGCTTTTGTATTGTTACGTCCTGTTTCACGAGATTTTCTGTTGATTTTTGTTTTAAATTTACGAATTTGTCGTTCTAATTTATCGACAACCAAATCAATACTTGCGTATAAATCAGGTGACGTTTCTTCAGCTCGTAAAACTAGATAAGGAAGAGGAATAGTAACCTCGACTTTGGCTGTTTTTTCAGTGTACACTTTCAAATTCACATGAACCGTTGCTTCAGGTGAATCGCTGAAATATCTTTCTAATTTACCGACTTTTTTCTCAACATAGTCTCGAATCGCTTCGGTTACCTCGATATTTTCTCCACGTACATTATATCTAAACATAACAATTACCCCTTTCATCTACCAGTAAAGAAAAGATTAAAGGACCACTCTTTAATTCCCTTCTTCTTAATTTCATTATATCGAATAATCTGGGTTTTGCCAACAAAATAGTCATCAAATTTATGAATTCTTTTCTTTTTACCGCGCGAGAGTAAACGTATTCAAACTTTTAGGATAACAGTCATTGATAACAGCAGCTGCGTGGAAAAGAGTTCGTCCAGTGGTATAGATGTCATCCACCAAAATAACAGAACAATTTTTTAATTTTTTTTGGTTTTCTTTTTGGATGGCAAATGGTTGTTGCAACTGCATCCTTTCCTTTCTAGTTTTCTTAGATTGCGGAACATTTTCCTCTTTTCTAATTAAAAAAGGGCTGTACGGAACATCAGCCGCTTCTAGTAAGCCAATTACTTGGTTGAAGCCTCGTTCTTGCATTCGCTTTTCGGATAAGGGCACCGGAATAATATAGTCCGCAGATTGTTGCTGAAAGTAAAAGTTAATTTCCTCGTTAAAACACGTTCTTAAGCGGTAGTCTCCTTGAAATTTATAGCGTTCCATCCACTCTTGCATTCCTTCATCATAATGAAACAACGCTGCATTATGAAAAGAATACTCTGGATAAAGCAGCTGCCATCTTCGACAATCTAAACAATAATACTCTTGGCTGACACGACTACAGCCAAAACAAGTGCCTATCCTTGGCAGTTTCTGGAACTTTGCTTGGCAGTGCTGGCAAAGTGAAGGCCTCGCCCATTTTTTAAAACGTAAGAGCATTTTTAATGTTATCTCCAAACGAATGGGGCTTGCGCAATTTTTACAATCCATCTAACATCCCTCGTTTGCTAGCCAAGCGATTCATTTGCTTTATTTGCCGAATTGCCTCTTTCATGTCTCTTGTTTCCCCATCATGTAAAAATAAAACTTTGCCGTAATTGAATTCTTGTCTTCGATCGACTCGGCCCGCAATTTGGACAAGTGTTGAAGAAGTGAAGACTCGATGATTGGCACCATAAACAATTACTGAGACTGCATCAAAAGTCACACCACGTTCTAAAATGGTTGTAGTGATCAAAATATCCGTTTTCTGCTGACGCATTGCTTGAACTTTTTCCAGGCGAAGCTCATCACTACCATAAACGGCGACAACTTCTTTGTCGGAAAATCGCTCAGCTATTAATGCATGCAATTGGTGAATTAATGAAATGCTTGGGCAAAATAGTAAAACTGAATTACGCACCAATAAACGTTTCAAATGATGTGCAATGATTTTAATATTTTTGCTAGAAATACGTTGCCACGACTGAACCCAAAATCGGCGTGGCACAGGTAATGGCCTACGGTGATATCTTGCTGGCAAAATACTGGCTGCTAACTTCTTTTGCTGTAAAAGCTTCCGCAATTCTTTCGTAGGCGTTGCTGTTAAGTACACCAAACTACTTCTTTTTTTTCGTGCGTTACGCACTCCATAATAAAGATGCTCGTTATTAACAAAAGGAAAAGAGTCGACTTCATCAACGATAAGTAAATCAAATGCTTGATGGAATTTCAATAATTGATGCGTGGTACAAATCACTAGTTTCGTATAACGATACGGCTCTTGACTGTTTCCATGAAGTAAAGCAATTGCTT
This sequence comes from Enterococcus sp. DIV0358, assembly GCF_051713465.1. Classification (NCBI taxonomy): domain Bacteria; kingdom Bacillati; phylum Bacillota; class Bacilli; order Lactobacillales; family Enterococcaceae; genus Enterococcus; species Enterococcus sp. DIV0358. The sequence continues at coordinate 1,610,565 of NZ_JBIOPX010000001.1, forward strand.
CATGAGGAAAAACCGCTTGGATTCTGGGAAACAGTTCTAAGCAAACATCGACACGCGGCGAAGCCAGCGCAATTCGCCCACCTTCTTGTAAGGTTTGGTGCAAAACAGCAAATAACATTTCTGTTTTGCCTGCACCTGTAACTGCCCACACTAAGCGATTCTCTCTTGCTTTTGCTGTCTCACAAAGTTCAACCGAGATCGCTTGCTGTCCCTTTGTTAATTGTCCAGACCACTCAAAAAAGACAGTTCTTGGGCTATTGGGCCTTTCTGGTAAATGACAAAATTTTTGACAAGAAGTCACACGGCCTAATTGAATGCACGCATGACAGTAGTATACATTTGTCGCCAGTCTGTTTTCTTTTTTGGATACGACTTCCCCGCACCGCTGACATTGAATTGTTAGGGGGGAACGCTCTAACATTGTTGGTAAATAAACCAGTTTTGTCTGTATTGAACGTTCTGTTTCTTCAAGAATTATTTTACGTCCATGCAAATCTTCCATGTTAACCACCTCAATTATAAAATACGCATTTCTCTAGCTTTTTTGCGAAAAAGGAAATCTCCCACCGTTATCTTTCTATTCTTATCTAGTCGTTACCTACTAAACAAACTCTTGATACGCTTTATTGTTTACACGAATCTTCCACTTTCGACTTACCTATATGCAGATTTTTTATAACAAATTTATCTACCTTTAAAGAAAAATTAATGTTAAAGTATATCTAGTAATTCAAGCTTTAATTTGAAAAGACTAGAGAGGAGCAAGCTTTATCATGGAAAATATTTTTTTAAAAAGACTAGAACTCAAAGCTTTTGAAGAAGATTCTGTTTTTTCAAAAATTGAAGGGCTGAATAAATTTAATTCACTAAATTTTAAAAAACCTATTACTTTTTTTTCAGGTGAAAATGGAACTGGAAAATCCACTTTATTAGAAGCAATCGCAGTCAATTGGGGATTTAATCCTGAAGGCGGTAGTATTAATTTTAATTTCTCTACAAACGATACTCACTTGGATTTACATAATTATTTAACTGTTGGAAAAAGTGTAAAGCGTGCTAAGGATGGCTTCTTTTTAAGAGCTGAAAGTTTCTACAATGTTGCTACATATGCAGAAAATATAGACTTAGATTTTTCTGAATATGGCGATAAATCCCTACATCATCAATCACACGGCGAAAGTTTTTTGAATCTGGTGAACCATCGGTTTAGAGGAAATGGTCTGTACCTGTTAGATGAACCTGAAGCGGCTCTCTCACCTCAACGCCAACTAGCCTTAATGATATCTATAAAAAAACTAATTGATGAGGGGTCTCAGTTTATTATTGTCTCTCATTCACCTATATTACTTGCAATGCCTGACTCACAAATTATTTCTTTTGATAAAGATAGTCCTTTAGAAATCACGTATGAAGAAAGTATGCCTTATGAAATAACCTCATTATTTTTAAACAACAAAAACAGAATTCTCTCTCATTTATTTGCTGAATAAGTCTGTTATTCGAATTGCTTATGCCATACTATAATGACTCGTATATAAAAATATTGTTAATCATTCTTTGAATTACTACTTTTAGACTACGGAAAAAGGCGTTTATTATTCAGAAAATAGATTGTTAAGTATGTTTTTTTAGTATCTAGATTAAAGTAAAAAATTAAAGACAGTTGTCTTTCTCTAGCTCACAGGACTAATTTCGGCTCTATAATTTATGGAACTGATAAACCAGAATGACTGCCTCAGCTCAATTCCAATTAACTAAAATCATAAAAAAAGACAAGTTGCTTTTTCGAAGATTCTCGAAAAAACAACTTGTTTTTACTCTTTTTTATCTGCTTGTGCTAACAAATCCAAGGCTTGTTCCAACACTTTTTCCCCGTTCATTAAGCCGTAATCAGACATGCTAATGACATCTGTTGGGATACCTTTTGGTGATAGACGCTTTTCAAAATCACTCTTCATATAACGAACTTGTGGACCTAACAATAACACATCGACTGGATTATTTTCTAAATTTGTGTCTGCTTCCGATGCAGAAGCCGCAAATATATGGGCATCTAAACCTTGATTAAATGCTGCTTTTTGCATTTTTGTAACAAGTAAACTAGTACTCATTCCTGCGGAGCAAACTAACATAATTGTTTTTTTTGACATTTTAACAGCCCCTTTTACCTTTGCCTTTTTCAATTTTCAACATTATCTATTAAAAATATTATAGTGTAAAGTTAATTTTTGTCAATCATTCTTGTTTTTTAAAGCGGATACAATCTTGGTTTAAACGTACCATGCTGACTTCAGCAATTTATTAAATACCACATATTCTTTTTCCAAATTCACTTGAACTACTTGGTAACTCGCATTCAACCAACCATAAGCGCCTTTTTCTGGATGCTTATAATCGTTCGCCCACCAATCGACATCTGTCTTAGCAGTTTTTGGTAAACCAGAATGAGGGAATAACAATTCATCAAACTGGGTAAAGGTCAAGGTAACTTGGGAACCGCCATTCGTTTTCAAATAATGAGTAATTGTATCATATTTTTTCTGTCGTGTATGTACCATTTCCAGCGCCTCCCTTTTCTCTATCATACCTTATTATAACGTTTTTTTCCAAAAAATCTCACAAAAAAGATGAGAGAAAAAGTTGCTATTCAGTTGATTCTTTTTTATACTGACTTTATTACGAGAGAAAAGGATGCCCATATGTTAGAAAGCTATATTACAGTCAAACAAGATGGTTTCAGCGAGATTGAAATCAAGAAATCGCGGTTTATCTGTTCTGTAAAGCGCGTAACATCAGAAGAAGAAGCAAAAGCCTTTATCGCCGCAATAAAAAAAGAACATTGGAAAGCCAATCATAATTGTAGTGCTTTTGTGATCGGCGAAAAAAATGACATTCAGCGGAGCAGCGATGACGGCGAACCTAGTGGCACTGCTGGTGTTCCAATGCTAGAAGTCTTAAAGAAAAAAGAGTTAATCAACGTAGTGGCTGTTGTCACTCGTTATTTTGGCGGAATAAAATTAGGCGCTGGTGGTTTAATCCGAGCATATAGTCATGCTCTTTCCCACACTTTAGATGAAATTGGTTTAGTCATTGGCAAATTGCAACAAGAACTATTGATTACGATCGCCTATCCTTTATTAGGAAAAGCCCAAGCCTTTTTAGAACATAGTCCCTACACGCTTAAAGAAACTATTTACACAGAGTCTATTCAGTTAATTTGTTTAGTAGATGAACAAGCAACAGAAACATTTATAGCTGAAATGACGGATTTACTTAACGGTCAGTTGACAATTGAAAAAGGCGCAACGAGCTATCACGAACTACCATTTAACGAAAAAGGAGCACAAGCAAATGACATTTGAAGAAGTATTGCCACAGATTAAAGCAGGAAAAAAAGCCGTACGTAAAGGCTGGAGCGGTTTCGAACTTTTTATTGAATTACGTGATGAAATTGGCACCTCCGAAGGTGAATTTTTACAAGTTACCCCGTATTTTTTAATCAAAACTTCTGATGAAGGCTACAGCATGTTTTCACCAACACCTTGTGATGTCTTAGCAGAAGATTGGGTGATTGTTGAAGCATAACTACACACATAAGGTCTGGCAGATTACGGCGATTGCTCGTTCTTCCAGACCTTAATTTTTAAATGTTTAAAGGAGTTTTTCTTATGCCAAAAGAATTTGAAACAAAACGGGTGCTTGTAACTGGTGCAGCTTCAGGGATTGGCCAAGCACAAGCAATTGCCTTTGCTGAGCAAGGTGCTGAAGTTATTGGCATCGACCTAGACGAAACGGGGTTAAAGCAGACAGCCGCACTGGTTGACCCAGATTCTGCTAAGTCGTTTACTTATTTTGTCGGTGATGTGTCTTCTCCCTCATTTGTGCAAGCCACGATGAAACAAATTGTGAAAAACAACGGCCAAATTGATATTTTATTAAATACGGCAGGTATTTTAGATGATTATCGCCCTTCTCTAGAAACTTCAGAAGCTTTATGGGATCAAATTTTAGCAACCAATTTAAAAAGTGTCTTTTTAGTGACCAATGCCATATTACCTTATTTCCTCCAACAAAAAAAAGGAGTAATCGTTAATATGGCATCTATCGCTGGCTTAGTAGCTGGGGGCGGCGGCGCAGCGTACACTGCCTCCAAACACGCAATCATCGGGTATACAAAACAACTTTCCTACGATTATGCCAAATTAGGCATTCGAGCAAATGCGATTGCGCCAGGTGCCATCCAAACACCCATGAACGCAGCTGATTTTGCAGGAGAAGGTGAAATGGCTACTTGGGTAGCAAGTGAAACACCTGCGGGCCGTTGGGCACAGCCACAAGAGGTAGCAAAACTTTCATTATTTCTAGCTAGTGATGACGCTGATTATATCCATGGCACAGTTATGACCATTGATGGTGGTTGGACCATGAAATAAAAAGACTTTACAGAGTGTCTGTTCTTCAGTAACATGTAACACAGTGAGGCAACTCACACCATAACACTTCAGTTGGCTTTGCTGCCCTTCCTTTGGTTATGGTTATCACTAAAACACGTCGTTGTTTTATAAAGGAGAATCTTAAATGAATCATTCATCAAATCCACAAACCAGTACGTGGTCAGCTACGGCGTTGGCTAAAATGGCGCTGGTTACCGCTTTGTATGTCGTTGTCACTGTACTTCTCGCTCCGCTTAGTTTTGGTCCGATACAGCTTCGTCTTGCCGAATTATTTAATTATTTAGGCGTTTTTAACAAGCGATATATCTGGTCCATTACGTTAGGGGTTGCGATTGCCAACACCGCTTCACCTCTTGGTATCATCGATATAGTCATCGGTAGCGCTGGAACGTGCGCAGTCTTATGGATTGCCTATTTTGCGACAAAAAATCAGCAAAATTTATTGATTAAACTAATGCTGACGGCCATTCTTTTTGCTTTGTCCATGTTCACTGTCGCTGGACCCTTAACGTTCTTTTATCAGTTACCTTTTTGGTACACATGGTTGACCGTTGGACTTGGTGAACTTCTTTCAATGACCGTCGGCGGTATCCTGATTTACGTATTAAATAAAAAAATACAGCTTGTAAAACGCATCGAAGAATAAAAAAGCGCTTGGGATTTAAACCCCAAGCGCTTTTTAGCACTATCCTTTAGGTTGAATGAAGTCTGCTTGCCATTTTCCAAGAGATGGATTGTAATCAAAATACCAAAGTTGTGAAAAATATTGTTTTTGATGCTTGTATCCCGATAAAACACGACCGCTTTGAGTATCTTCCTCGTAGTCAATACAAGAAAAATGAAGCATCAGTGAAAAACTGGTTTCACTAATAGGATGATAATTCGAAGCTGGCGCTACTTTCACTTTTTTTACATGATTTCTGATGCCCGCTTGTTGATTTGCTTGTAATACTGCAAGATGTTTTTGATAAAGTTTTTCTGTATAGTTATCTTTGACTACAGACAAATTTTCTTGATCCCACGCTTGTTGTATTTCTAAAAACGTTTGTTGTATTTCTTTTAAGAGTGCCTTTTTTTCTTTTGATGTTCCAGGTAATGCTGCCCACATTTCTTGAAAAGCGCCTTCATCGACTGGTTGATTTCTACGGCGTCTTTGCCAAATCATCGCGCCCCCAAAAAGAACAAAAAACACTGTTGAAATTAAGCCTTCCAGTGGCGTTGTGTTGCTGGTCCCGGTCTCGTTATGATGAACATAACTTCTTGATCCATCACCGCTTGGCGAAAAACCATTCGAGGGATTACCTCCGCTAGGACTTTCTACACGTCCGCCGCCATAGCCACCAGCTACAGCCGCCGCTTGATTAGGCCATAAACAAAAGGCCATGGCACAGCCCACAAAAACCAAAATTAACTTTCTCATTCTCTCACCTTTCGACCCCTTCAAACCAACAAATGAATAAATAGACGCAGAATACTAAACAAAGCGCCAAGATTAACAATGATTAATAATACCTTCAGCCATCTGCCATATGGTTGTACTGATTGATAACTTCGTTGATAAATACTCAAGCCAAACAGGACCGCTGGCCACATAAATATACTAGATCTTGGGCCAAACGAATTACCCTCGCCCAAAAAATTCACATGAATGGGCACATGAGCTGGTAAATCAGGATAAACCACCGCACTTAATAACAGTAAACTGACTGCTAAAATACTTGTAACAATAAACAACCGCTGACTAACTTTTTCAATCTGCTTCTCTCTCATTATTTTAGCTTTCTCCTCTAGTTTAATGATGGATATACTTTCAGTTTATGCCTCCCTATCTGAATTTGCAATAAAAAAAAGACAAGGAAACATTCGATTAAATGTCCTTGCCTCTGTTTTTAAAAATCCTAAATCAAGCCTTTCACACCTATATCTTTTCGATAGTACATTCCAGGAAATGAGTAATTATCCAATGTTTGATAAACTTTTTTGTGGGCTTCTTCAAGAGTCGAAGCAGTTTCTTCTGCTAAAAAGATTCGTCCACCAGCCGAAACCAGAGCCTGTTCTGAACGAGTTACCCCTGCATAATAGATGGTTTCACCGGACATTTCGGGTAATGGTAGATTTGTCTTGTATTGATTAGGATAGCCTTCTGCTGCTACAACAACACCAACACTCGCTAACTCATTCCATACAATCGTTGGTTGCTCTTTCGCCAGCAATGAAGAAATTATTTCTGAAAGGGGACTCTCTAAACGTGCCAACACAACTTGTGTTTCTGGATCCCCAAATCGAGCATTAAATTCAATAACCTTGGGGCCAGTTGCTGTTTGGATTAAACCAGCATATAAAATCCCTTGAAACGGACGTTTTTCAGCCACCATTCCTTTAGCAGTCGGTTTCAGGACTTGGCTAATGGCTTGCTGAACCGCTTCTTCTGGGATCTGAGGCACTGGTGTGTAAGCGCCCATTCCCCCTGTATTCGGACCAGCATCCCCATCGAAAATTCGCTTATGATCTTGAGCAATCACCATCGGATATACCTTCTCATTAGAAACAAAAGCCATTAAGGAAAATTCTTCTCCTTGCAAAAATTCTTCGATTACAACCGTTTGACCGCTTGCTCCAAATTGTTGGTCCTCCATCATCGCAACTAGCGCCCGTTTTGCGGCTGCTTTTGTTTCGGCAACTACTACTCCTTTTCCAGCTGCCAAACCATCTGCCTTAATAACAATTGGTACTCCTTGCTGTTCAATATATTCTAAGGCAGGTGCCAAACGTTGAAAGACCCGATATTCCGACGTTGGAATCTGGTATTTTTGCATAAAATCTTTCGCAAAACTTTTTGAACCTTCAATTATTGCAGCTGCTTTTGTCGGGCCAAAAATCAGTAATCCCGCTGCTTGAAAGGCATCTACAATCCCTTCAATTAATGGCGTTTCCGGTCCGACGAATGTCCAATCAATCTGATTATCCTTCGCAAATTGAATTAGTTCCGTTTGCTGCTCTTCACTGATAGGTACAGTCCGAATATTATCACCACTCATACCAGGATTACCTGGTGCACAATAAACAGTCTTGACTTTGTCTTCTTGTTGTAATTTTTTGGCGATTGCATGTTCACGACCACCACGCCCAATCACTAATATATTCATCGGTTTCTCCTTTAAAAATTAATGTTTGAAATGACGAGTCCCAGTAAAAATCATCGCAATGCCATAATGATTCGCTAGATCGATTGATGCTTGGTCTTTAATGCTCCCACCTGGCTGAATAATTGCTTGAATACCATGTTGTGCAGCATATTCCACGCTATCTGCCATGGGGAAAAAGGCATCACTTGCTAAGACGGTCCCTTGTAATTTTCCAGCTGCTTGGGCTTGATCAACTGCAATTTTTACTGACCCAATTCGATTCATTTGACCAGCGCCAATTCCCACTGTTTGACTTTCATTGGCTAAAACAATAGCGTTTGATTTTACATGCTTGACTGCTTTCCAAGCAAAGTTCAATGCGTCTCTTTCAGCTGGTGTGGGTTGGCGCTCTGTAACAACTTGCCATGCTTGGTCATTTTCAACAACTGTATCTTGTTCTTGAATTAATAACCCGCCCATAACAGAAACTAATTCCACCGCTTTTTTTTCTTGAGCATGAAAATCTAACGTTAACAAACGAAGATTCTTTTTCTGAGATAACAGTGCCAGAGCTTCTTCTTCAAAACTAGGCGCAATAATTATCTCTAAAAAGATTTGATGCATTTCAGCCGCAGTCGCTTGGTCCACTGGACGATTCAAAACAACAATGCCACCAAAAATTGAAACTGGATCTGCTTCAAATGCCTGACGATAGGCTGCCAAAATCGTTTTTCCTGTTCCAATTCCACATGGGTTCATATGTTTAACAGCGACGACCGTAGGTTCTGTAAACTCGCTAGCAATCCGGAGCGCTGCATCAGCATCTCGAATATTATTATATGAAAGTTCTTTGCCATGAAGTTGTCGAGCGGAAGCAATGGATAATGATACAGGTACAACGGATTGATAAAAGGTGGCCTGTTGATGGCTATTTTCACCATAGCGCAATGTTTGCTTACGTTCATAAGTAAGCGTCTGTTTCTCTGGTTCAGTTTCACCCACTTGCGTCGTTAAATAGTCAGCGATAAGCGCGTCATAAGCAGCGGTATGACGAAAGACTTTTGCTGCTAATCTTTTTCTAGTGGCTAACTGGCTAGTTCCAGTGCTGCTAATTTCACTTAATACCTGTTCATAATCACTAGGATCAACCACTGCTGTTACGTCTTGATAATTTTTTGCCGCTGAACGTAACATGCTAGGACCGCCAATATCAATCATTTCAATCGCTTCTGCTTCAGAAATCGCTGGTTTTAAAATTGTTTCTTTAAATGGATAAAGATTCACTACTACAAGGTCAATAAAGTGAATGCCTTGTTCAGTCAGTGCTTTTTGATGCGCTTGGTTTCCCCTTTTTGCCAAAAGTCCGCCATGGATATTCGGATGTAACGTTTTGACACGGCCATCTAACATTTCTGGAAAGCCAGTGATGTCGTCAATAGCAAGTGTCGGTACCCCCGCTTCTTCTAAGACAGTCCTTGTTCCCCCAGTAGAGATAATTTCAAAGCCATTTGCAACTAAGCCTGCTGCAAATGTTGTCACTCCTGTTTTGTCTGAAACGCTAATCAATGCTCTTTTGGTCATTTCATTGTCTCCTTTACAATTTGTGAAATTATTTTTGGGTACCATTCGTGCTCAAGAGCATGAATTTTCTCTGTTAATGTGTCCAATGTATCTTCAGTATCAATCTTGGTGGTTGTTTGGAAAATAATCGGTCCTGTATCAACCCCAGAGTCAACATAATGGATAGTGATTCCTGTTATTTTCACTCCATAATGAAATGCCTCTTCAATTCCGTGAAGACCTGGAAAACTAGGTAACAGCGAAGGATGAATATTGACGATTCTCTTTGGATAAGCCTCCAGTAAAGTCTTGCCGATAATTCTCAAATAACCAGCTAACACGATTAAATCGATCTGATGCTCTTTTAAATGTTTCAATACTTGTTCTTCATACTGCCCACGAGATGGAAAATCAGATGGCGAAAAGCAAACAACGGGAATCTTGCGTTTTTGGGCACGGGTCAATACATAGGCTTCAGGCTGGTCACAAAAGACTAAGCTCAACTGCCCTGCGATTTTTTTTTGGGAAAAAGCTGCAGCAATCGCCTCAAAATTGCTACCATTGCCAGATGCAAAAACAGCTATCTTCATAAGGCTTCCTTAAAAATAACGGCTTTCGTTTTCCTAGGTACCAAACGACCAATTTCAAACGCTTCTGGCAAAAGCTCCTGAACTTTTTCAACATGCTCTGGACTCACCGCTAAAATCATCCCTAAGCCCATATTGAAAATTTCATACATTTCTTCAGATGGAATTTCACCGTATTTTTGAATTAATTTAAAAATTGGTAGCACTGGCCAACTATTTAATTGAATCTCTGCAGCTAATGAAGAAGGAAACATTCTTGGTAGATTTTCTAAAAACCCGCCGCCAGTAATATGCGCAGCACCATGCACGAGTCCTGCTTTTAACAATGGCAATAATTCCTTCACGTAAATTTTTGTTGGTGTTAATAATTCTTCCCCTAACGTTTTGGGTGCCAATTCTGGAAGCTTGTCCGTTGTTTTAAACGAATGTTTCTTAAAAAAAACATTTCTTACTAAAGAGTAACCATTAGAATGAAGACCACTTGAAGGAAGACCAATCAAGAAATCGCCTTCTTTTACGTTACTTGGAGTCAAGAGTTGACTTTTCTCAGCAATACCCACGGCAAAACCAGCTACGTCATAAGCATCTACTTCATACATATCAGGCATTTCAGCTGTTTCGCCCCCAATTAAGGCTGCATTCGCCTCACAACAGCCAGCCGCAACACCCGCAACAATTGCTTCAACTTTAGCTGGATTAACGGTCCCTAACGCTAAATAATCTAAAAAATATAACGGTTCGGCGCCTTGTGCGACGACATCATTGACACACATTGCTACACAATCAATTCCGATTGTCTCGTGTTTCTGTTCTTCAATTGCCAAGAGTAACTTTGTGCCTACGCCATCCGTTCCTGATACCAAAACTGGTTCTTTAAGCTTGTAACTACTTAAATCAAAACAACCACCAAAACCACCAAGCATGCCCAACGTTCCCGTCCGTTGTGTCTTTTGGCTATGCTTTTGAATTCGTTCCACTACTTCGTATCCTGCCTCAACATTTACGCCAGCTTTTGAATAGGCATTTTCCATGTCAATTCCTCCTAGTTTCTTTTTTCAAGGATGCTTGATATTGTTCTTCATAATCATACAAAGGCGTTGGATAGTCTCCATTAAAGTAAGCCATACACAGCCCAGAATAAGGAGCATCATAATTTAATTGAATCCCATCAATCAGCCCTGCTTCACTCAAAAAAGCCAGCGAATCTGCGCCAATCTGCTCTTTGATCTCTTCAATTGAATAGTTTGCCGCAATTAGTTCGTCCCGCGTCTGTATATCAATGCCATAAAAACACGGATATTTTAATGGTGGTGAAGCAATTCTGACATGAACTTCTTGCGCTTCTGCTTCTTTTAATAAATGAATAATGCGTCGAATAGTGGTCCCGCGAACAATCGAATCATCTACTAAAATGACTTTTTTTCCTTTGACCACGCCACGAACTGCCGATAGTTTCATACGGACACCTTGTTCTCTTAATTCTTGTGTCGGCTGAATGAATGTTCGAGCGACATATTGATTTTTTACTAAACCTAGTTCGTAAGGAATCCGTGCTTCTTCTGCATAGCCGCTAGCTGCAGACAATGACGAGTTTGGTACCCCAATTACCATATCAGCTGCGACTGGACTTTCGATTGCCAAGTTCTTCCCCATTCTTTTACGAGCTGTATGCACATTAACTCCAGCAATAGTTGAATCTGGTCGTGCAAAATAAATATATTCCATTGCGCAAATCGCTGGTTGGACTTCCGTAGTGAAAACCTCTATTTTCAAGCCTTCATCAGAAATGATGACTACTTCACCAGGCGCCACATCTTGAATAAAGCGAGCCCCAACTGTTTCTAATGCACACGTTTCGGATGCCACAACGTACGCCCCATTGTTCATTTGTCCGATGGAGAGAGGGCGAAAGCCATTGGGATCGAGTGCAGCAATCATCATCGTTTCTGTTAATAAAAGATAAGCAAAGCCCCCCTTAACCAAATTCAAGCTCTCTTTTAGTTTATCGAGAAACGAGGCAGCAGTGCTTTTTCGAATCAAGTGCATTAAAATTTCAGTGTCTGAATTGGAATGAAAAATAGCGCCTTCTATTTCTAGTTGTTTTCGTAAACGCTTGGCATTTGTCAAATTGCCATTGTGTGCTAACCCAATTTGACTATCATAAAATTTAAATAAAAATGGCTGAATATTATCCACGCTACCCGTACCAGCGGTTGCATAGCGTACATGACCAATAGCCGCCGTTCCTTCTAACGCATTCAGTTGTTCTTGCTTTTGGAATACTTCTGCTAATAAACCTAAATCACGGTGGCCATCTAATTTCCCAGAATTGTTCGCCACAATTCCCGCGCCTTCTTGGCCTCGATGCTGCAAGCTGTGTAAGCCAAAATAGGTCACGTGTGCCGCATCAGGATGACCCCAAATACCAAAAATACCACACTCTTCATTTAAGCTTTTTGCTTCATAAGACATGGAATCGCATCCTCCCATAAGGCTTTGGCTTCTTTTGTTGAACAATTGATCACATCATCTAACGCATTGATGACCAAACCAGTTTCAGTCACTTTCCCAATGTGTTGGGCTTTTTTTCCAATTAGTGTTTCAAATTCTTCTTGATGCTGGGGACTAACTGAAAGAATAAAACGGGATTGCGTCTCCGCAAATAGATATTCTTTTTTTAATGGCAGTATCACCTGTAACCCCAGTTCGTTAGCAAAAGCCGACTCGGCTAAAGCAACGGCAACGCCGCCTTCAGCGCAATCATGCGCGCTAGCAACTAGGCCTGCTTGAATTGCTTTTAAAACTAATTCTTGGTTTGCTTTTTCCTCTTTTAAATCAAATGAGCGTAATTGCCCTTCAATTCGGCCCAGTTGCATTTTTTGAATTTCTGAGCCGTTAAAATCTGCGTGGGTTTCACCGATGAGATAAATTAAGTCATCCACTTGTTTAAACGCTTGTGTGGTAATTTGTGAAACATCTTCAATCACGCCCACCATGCCAATCATCGGCGTAGGGTAAATGGCTTGACCATCTGTTTCATTGTAAAGAGAGACGTTCCCTGAAATCACGGGTGTTCCTAGCTGACGGCAGGCTGCGGCGATTCCATCCGCCGACGTCCATAATTCCCAAAAACTTTCTGGTTTATCAGGGGAACCATAATTCAAACAATCAGTGATAGCCAAAGGTTGTGCTCCACTTGCTACAATATTACGGGCTGCTTCTGCAACCGCAATTTGCCCACCAATTTCAGGATTTAAATACAAATAACGGCTATTACAATCTGTTGTCATCGCTAAGGCTTTATTGGTGCCCCGCACTCTTAAAACAGCTGCATCACTTCCTGGTTGCACCACTGTATTCGTTTGTACTTGACTATCATAGGTTTCGTAAACTGATTTTTTCGATGCAATCGTTGGCTGTTGCAATAGGCGTTTTAATAATTCCGTACTATTCGTAATTTCTGGAATGAAGGGCGCTAATTTTTTAAAAGCACGCATCCGTTCTGGTTCTTGATAGGCTTTCTGGTAAACAGGTGCTTCTTCTGCCAAAGCATCTACTGGTACATCTGCGACTATTTTGCCACCGTGAAAGACACGATACTGTCCATCATCTGTTACGGAGCCAATCGCTACCGCTTCTAAGTTATACGTTTGAAACAATTCACAAGCTTGCTGTTCTGCTCCTTTTTCCACACAGATTAACATCCGTTCTTGGGACTCAGACAAGAGCATTTCATAGGGGCTCATCTGCGTCTCTCTCTGTGGAACTTTATCTAGCTCTAGAATCAAGCCTGAACCTGCTTTTGATGCCATTTCAGCACTTGAAGAAACCAAGCCAGCCGCCCCCATATCTTGGATGCCGATTAAAATATCCTGATGATTTTTGATTAAATCAAGACAAGCTTCCAATAATAATTTTTCCATAAACGGATCACCTACTTGTACCGCAGATCGTTGCTGTTCTTCACCTTCACTAAATTCTTCTGAAGCAAAGGTCGCACCGTGAATTCCATCTCGTCCTGTTTTTGCACCTACATAAAGAATGCTATTTCCGACGCCTTTTGCTTGGCCTTTTTGAATCTCATCATGACGAATCAATCCCACACACATAGCATTAACAAGTGGGTTTCCTTGATAACATGGCTCAAAAGCAATTTCGCCGCCAACGGTTGGAATACCAATACAATTTCCATAACCGCTAATCCCCGCCACAACTTCTTGAAACAAATAACGTGTTCGTGCATCCGTCAGTTCGCCAAATCTTAACGAATCCAGTAAAGCAATCGGCCGCGCCCCCATACTGAAAATATCGCGAATAATTCCACCAACGCCTGTAGCTGCTCCTTCGTAAGGTTCTACTGCAGAAGGATGATTATGGCTCTCTGCTTTAAAAACAACAGCTAATCCGTCACCAATATCGACAATCCCAGCTCCTTCACCAGGGCCTTGAAGCACTTGTGGCCCTTCCGTCGGAAACTTTTTTAAAACGGGCTTGGAATTTTTGTAAGAGCAATGTTCACTCCACATCACGGAGAATAAGCCAGTTTCTGTATAATTAGGTTCTCTTTGCAAAATGGTCTCAATCTGATGATATTCTTCATCTGTTAGTCCCCATTCTGCATACAACCGTGTCTCCTTGATTTCTTTTGGTGTTGGTTCATTCATCATTGGCTTAATTCCTTTCCAAAGTTTTTAATGATTGAAGCAAAAAAGCTGCGTCCATCTGTTGAACCTAACAATTCTTCCATCGCTCGTTCCGGATGAGGCATCATTCCTAGAACATTGCCCTGTTCATTACAAATACCAGCAATATTCGCAAGACTACCGTTCACCTTTTCTTGATACGTAAAAACAATTTGGTTCTTTTCTTTCAGCTCTTTCAACGTTTTTTCATCACAATAGTAATTCCCTTCGCCATGCGCTACTGGTAAATGTATCGAAACATTTTCAGGATACTCGCTTGTAAACTTTGTGTGCGTATTCACTTTCAATGGGACACTTTTACAAATAAAACGAAGCGAATCATTTCTTAGCAACGTGCCAGGAAGTAAGCCAATTTCTGTTAAAATTTGAAAGCCATTACAAGTACCAAAAACCATTTTGCCTTCTGTAGCAAAGCGAATCACCTCATTGATAATTGGCGAAAACCGAGCAATTGCACCACAACGTAAGTAATCGCCATAAGAAAAACCGCCCGGCAACAATACGCCATCAAATTTTGCTAAAGAAGTGGCATCATGTCGGACAAATTCTGCATCGACGCCCATCACCTCTTTGACAGCCCACAATAAGTCTGCATCACAATTGGATCCTGGAAAAACAATCACTGCCAATTTCATTTAAATTTCCTCCAAAGATAAAATTTCAAAACGATAGGATTCCATATTTACATTGGCTAATAGTTGATCACAAATTTGTTCAATTTTCTCTTCAATTGCTTCTGTCTGCTGGACGTGCATTTCAAAATACTTACCGACACGGATTTCGGCTACTTCTGTAAAACCAAGCCGATGGACTGCTTCCTTAACCGCTTCACCTTGGGGATCCAAAATTGATTCTTTATACGTAACATAGACTTTGACAAAATACATACGCGCTTCCTCCTCAATTAGCTGTTAGTAAACGTTGTAAAACTTCTTCATATACAGGAACTATTTCTCCTAATTCACGGCGATAAACATCTTTATCCAGATGTTCGTTTGTGTTTAAATCCCATAGACGACAGGTGTCTGGAGAAATTTCATCTGCCAGTAACAATTGATTGGCCTTCGTCCGACCAATTTCAATTTTAAAATCGATCAAACAAATATTGAGGCGTTGAAAGAGTTGACTAAGCGCCTGATTAATTTGTAAAGCCAATGCTTTAATCTCCACAATTTCAGCAGGAGTGGCTACTTTTAGAAATTGAATATGGTCTTCGTTAATAAAAGGATCATCCAGACGATCTTCTTTGTAATAAAATTCAATAATGGGCGTCACTAATTTAGTGCCCTCTTCAATCGCTAAACGCTTCGAAAAACTTCCTGCCGCATAATTACGTACGACAACTTCCAAAGGAATCATTTCTACGGCCTGAATTAATTGTTCGTTTTCAGATACTTTTTTGATAAAATGATTGGGAATCTTCTGTTGCTGTAAATGTTCAAAAATTAGACTAGTGATTTGATTATTTAAAGCGCCTTTCCCAAGAACTTTGTCTTTTTTTTGACCGTTTAAAGCTGTTGCTTGATCAAGATATTCCACAAAAAGAACCGCTGCATTTTCTGTTTGATACAACTTCTTCGCTTTTCCTGTATACACAAGTGCTTTCTTTTCCATTCTTTCCCTCTTCTCGTTAGCTTCATGAACCCTATTCTTTCTAAGCCAGCTGATTTACATCAGTTAAAAACTTACATTAGTTACAAAAAAACAATAATCGTTCGTGTTTGTCGAATGTAAAAATAAAAAACTTGCTTGGAGCAAGCATTTATTAAGTTACGTTCCAAATACCAACAGTCTCAATTTCCTTTAACGTTTCTGATAAGCAAGGTGTTGTAATGGTGACGTGGCCCATTTTTCTGCCAACTTTTGATTCGGCTTTTCCATAGTAATGGACTTGCCAAGTGGGTTTTGACGTGCATAACTGGTAGCTTTTTTCTAAGTGTTCACCTAAGAGATTCACCATAACCACTGGTTGAAGTAACTGGGGTAACCCAATGCCCCAATTGCTAATCCCTCGAATATGCGCATCAAATTGACTAAATAAGCAAGCTTCAATAGAGTAATGACCTGAGTTATGAGGCCGTGGCGCTAATTCATTGACGTACAACTCTTCTGAATCCGTTAAAAACAGTTCGATAGCTAAAACCCCAGATAAATTTAATTCCTCAGCAATGTGTTGCGCCAATTCCGTTGCTTTTTGTTGCACATTCTCAGAAATTCGAGCGGGCACAATTGATTCATGCAAGATATTCTTTCGATGAATGTTTTCAGATACAGGAAAGCTTTGGTAACCATGCTTATTCCCTGCAACGATGATTGAAAGTTCTTTAGTGAAAGGCACCCACTTTTCTAATTCACAAGTGGTGTTAGCTAATAATTTAGTCGCTTGGGAGAAATCCTCTTCGCATTTTAAGACGACCTGTCCTTTTCCATCGTATCCACCTTGAATAGTTTTTAAGACACATGGAAAACCAATCTTTTCTGTTGCTTGTGGCAGCTCTTTCTGACTTTTCACTTCCGTAAAAGGGGCAATCTTACAGCCAATCGATTGAAGAAACATTTTTTCAAGCAATCGATTTTGAGTAATTTTTAACAATTCTGTTCCTTGTGGCAGCTTTTCTAGTGGAATGGCCTTTTCTAGGGAGGCCACTTCAATATTTTCAAATTCATAGGTGATCACATCGCATAACTCTGCTAGTTCAGTTAAAGCAGATATCTGATCAAAGGCTGCCACAATTTGACGGTCAGCTACTTGACCAGCTGGACTATTGAGCGTTGGGTCCAACACAATCATTTGGAAACCCATTTTTTTACCACTCATGACTAGCATTCGCCCTAACTGTCCCCCACCTATAATGCCAATAGTTGCTCCGACTTTTAAAGGTTTATTCAAGTTGTTCCCCACTTTCCATAACCGCTTTTTCCAATGATTGTCGTCTTGCTTGGATTCTTTCTGCTAACTGTAAATCATCAATACTTAGTATTTCTGCAGCTAATAACCCAGCATTGGTAGCACCTGCTGAGCCAATCGCAGTTGTTGCTACAGGAACTCCCCCTGGCATCTGCACAATAGACAACAGTGAATCAATACCGTTTAATGTTCGTGTTTTAACTGGAACACCAATGACAGGTAAGGTTGTCTTTGCAGCTACCATCCCTGGTAAATGGGCCGCTCCACCAGCGCCAGCAATAATAACCTTCAATCCTTTTGTTCGTGATTCCTCTGCAAAACGAAACATCAAATCAGGGGTCCTATGTGCTGATATCACTCGTTTTTCATAAGGAATTTTCAACTCTTCCAACACAAGACAAGCAACTTTCATCGTTGCCCAGTCTGAGGTACTTCCCATAATCACAGCGACTAATGGTTTCATGAATGTAATAACTCCTTCCGCCTTTTTTCACTGTTATTCTAACAATGAGAAAAAGAGATGTCAAAGAAAAACCGAAATATTATAAATTAAAATTATATAATGTTTGTGTTTATCAAAAAAAAGAGCCATCGGAAAGATGACTCTTTTTTGCTATTTTTAGCGTTGCTTCCTCTTTAAGAAGAAACGTCGCCTGTATTAATAACTGGTTGTGTGCCCTTATCAGTAATGATTGAGACTAGTAAATTATTAATAAGTTGTACTTTTCGTTCATCGGTAAAATTAATTTCTTGCCCTTCTTCAATCTGTTCTAAGGCCATTTGTGTCATGCTTACCGCACCTTCAACAATTGTTTGTCGGGCCGCTAAGATTGCTTTTGCTTGCTGTCTTTGCAACATGGAGCTAGCAATTTCAGTTGCATAAGCTAAATGATTCAACCGTGTTTCGATAACCTCTACACCAGCCACTGCTAAGCGTTCTTGCAATTCTTTGGTTAACTCCTCGGAAATTTGTTCGGTATTTCCTCGCAGAGTTACATCATTATCTGAAAAAGTGTCATAAGGATATTGTGTTGCTACATGCCGGATTGCCGTTTCGCTTTGAATTTCCACAAAGTCTTGATAATAATCGACATTAAATAACGCCTTAGCTGTATCGACTACCCGAAAAACGATGACCGCAGAGATTTCGATTGGATTCCCGTCAGAGTCATTGACTTTTAATAGAGAACTATTGAAATTTCGTACTTTCAAAGAAATGTTCATTTTTTGCGTAAATGGAATGGTAATAAACAACCCATTTTCTTTAATCGTACCTAAGTAACGACCAAAAAATAAAATAGCTTTCGCCTGGTTGGGACTAACAATAGTTAGGGAACTTAAAAATAAAATAGCCCCAACTAACAAAATAATACCTAAAACAACAAGAACTCCATTGGTATGACTTGCTCCATAAATAAATAAACCAATTCCCGCAATTAAAATAACTAATAAGCTCGCAATTCCTACGTAGCCACTCATATAAAATGTTTTTTTCTCTTCCATCTGTTTCACTCTCCTAACTCATTTATCTGGTCCTTATTATACACCTCATTGCCTTCAATAGAGTAACTTTTAACATTAAATAAACTGATTTTTTCGGGGCTCTTGTAGTATACTGAGAACAAAGAAATCCCAAGAAAAGGAGTGATAGAATGCGCTATTTAAGCAAGGACATTTTAGAGGAAGTCATCACTCAACGCCCCTCTGACTCTTATAAAAGTAATTTTGGGCGTGTTGTATTAATCGGAGGAAACCGACAATATGGCGGAGCCATCATCATGAGTACCGAAGCGTGTATCAATAGTGGCGCTGGTCTCACCACTGTGATTACTGATGTTAAAAATCACGGGCCTTTACATGCAAGATGCCCAGAAGCGATGGTCGTGGGCTTTGAAGAAACAGTCCTTCTGACGAACGTCGTAGAGCAAGCGGAGGTTATTTTAATTGGTCCAGGTTTAGGCTTAGATGCTACTGCACAACAAATGTTGAAGAGGGTGCTTGCCCAACATCAAAAACAACAATGGTTAATTATCGATGGCTCAGCAATTACCCTGTTTAGCCAAGGTAATTTTTCCCTTACCTATCCTGAAAAAGTTGTTTTCACACCTCATCAAATGGAATGGCAACGTTTGAGTCACTTACCTATTGAGCAACAAACACTGGCAAATAACCAGCGCCAACAAGCAAAATTAGGCAGTACGATTGTTTTAAAAAGTCATCGCACCACAATTTTCCACGCAGGAGAACCTTTTCAAAATACAGGTGGCAACCCTGGGATGGCTACTGGCGGAACTGGGGATACCTTGGCTGGCATCATTGCTGGTTTTTTAGCTCAGTTTAAGCCGACAATTGAAACCATTGCTGGCGCCGTCTACTTACACAGTCTCATTGGAGATGATTTGGCCAAAACTGACTATGTTGTTTTACCAACGAAGATTAGTCAAGCCTTGCCGACATATATGAAAAAATATGCCCAGCCACACACTGCACCTGATTCTGAACTATTAGAACAGAAGCGTTCGAGATAAAACCCGAAAAGGCTAAATGGTGACAAATTTTGGGTTAAAAAGCAGGATTTAAGCCTGGGCCGAAAATCAAAAGCGATTTTCAGCCCAGGCTCTCTTTTTATTTTTCCTTATAAACATTTTTTAACGTTAATGGAGCGCCAAAGGTATGAAAATTCAAGCCTTTGACTTTATCATTTTGCAGGACTGTTTGTTCATTTTGGCTAAGTGGAATCATGCCAGCAGTCGTTTCAATCACTTCTTTTTCAGCTGCAATCAGTGTCGCCCATCTTTTTTCTGGCTCTAAGGCATAGGTTGTGGCTGCTTCATCTAATAATTTGTCATAGACGGGGTTCTGATAATTGCGATCATTGCCCTTGTATAAAGTCATCAGGGTAGAAATAGGGTCTTGATAGTCTGGTGTCCAGTAAATTAAGAATAAATCATAGTCACTTTCTCGCCCAAAGTTCAATGCAGCTTCAGTCGGCAATGCGGTTAGCTCTATTGTCAAACCAGGAAACAGTTCTTGTAGCGAGCCTTGCAAACTTTCACCAATTTTTTTGTAAGAACCATCATCTGTTACCATCAATTCAACGTTAACCTTTTCTCCTAATTCTGCTTGTGCTTTTTTCCAATAACTTTGCGCTTTTTCTTTGTTATAAACCATTAAATTACCTGCTTCTTGACGAAAATCGAGGCCTGTTGTGGGATTCGCCACAAAACCTTCCGTGATCGCACCATGTAGCGCTTTAGAACCATCTGCAATAATATTATTGACTAGATTTTCTTTATCTATGCCTAAAGCCAACGCTTTACGCAGGTTTTCGTTTGCAAGCGGCGTTGCTTGCCCTTTCCGTTTTTGATTTAAGCGCAAATAGTTCATTGTCGCTGTTGGATACGAATGATACAACGTATTATTTTTATTCTGTTGCGCCAGTTCACCACTTAGTGTAGCCACATCTAATTGTCCATCTTCAAAAAGATTCAATGCGGTAGATGTTTCTTTGATAACCGTATAATTGATAATGTTTGAGCGCACGTTCTGGTGATCCCAATAGCGATTATTTTTTGCTAGTTGCCAGTCCATCTTTGTTTGCTGCCAATCTTTTACCACGAACGGACCATTATAGACGACTTTATCACTAGCAGTTCCATAGTCCGCACCAAATTGTTCGACTACTTTTTGATTTTGCGGGAAAAATGTCGGAAAAGCTAACAAGGACGTAAAGTACGGTTTTGGCTCTTTGAGCGTCACTTTTAATGTATAATCATCCACAGCTGTGACACCTAGTTCATTGGGTGCTAATTTCCCAGCTGAGATTTCTGCACCATTTTGAATTGTTTCAACGATGAGGAAGCTATAAACAAAGCCGTTTTTAGGATCAATCATTTTTTTCCAAGCATATTCAAAATCATGTGCTGTGACAGGATCATCGTTACTCCAAACCGCTTCTTTTCTCAAAGAAATCGTGTAAGTTTTTCCATCTTCTGAAATCGTCGGCAATGCTTTCGCTACGGCTGGTACCAATTGGTCTTGTTCATCTAAACTATATAACCCTTCAAACGCTGCAGTTTGGACAATAGCATCTGGAAAATCCAATAATACAGAGGTGTTGAGCGTTGTTAGTTCTGAAGGTGACATCAGTTGAACGGCTTCTTTGGTATTTTTCTGTTTCTTTTTATTTTCATTTTTATTGGTACACCCAGCTAAAAATCCTACCAATAAAACACAAACTATTGTGATTTTTAAATACATTTTCATCTTCTTTCTCCTATAACTCTTCATTTTTTTATGCTTTTACTTACAGAAAGACAGCTCCCCTTTTATTCTGTCCTTTCCACAAGCATCCAGACAACGACCGCCGGCTCCAACCCATCATTATAATTAATGTGCCCCTCACCAGCTTCAATTAATTGGGCTTGTCCGGCTTTTCCAACTAAGTCTTGACCATCTTCTAAAATCGTATGTGCTTCGCCAGAAATCACATAAGAATATTCATCCTGTTCATGGCGAGCATATCCAGCTAAAGGCCGTTTTTCACCAGGCTGTAATGTAATAATGCCCATTTGAACTTGTGCATTTGGTTGGTTTTCTTTATCAAAAAAAATCGTCATTTCTTCTGATTCTGCTGATTTAATAAGCAATAGCTTTCCCGTTGCCAAAAATCTATAAATATTTCTAACCAACTATAAAAGTTGTCAGATTTATGTTTATTTCCTGTTTCTACGTGTCCGATTTTGCCGCTTGCTCGCTACTCCCGTTTGCTATAACACTCCGCAGGCGTTAATTCGGATACAACGAATCCTACCTATCTACGTTTCTGTTTCAGTAGAAGCTCGTAGATTACGCACTATAACTTGCTAAATTCAGACTTGCATTATAATCTCTATCCGCTGTATATCCGCATTCTTCGCAGTGATAGGTACGGTCAGACAGTTTTAAGTCTACTTTTTTGTTCCCACATTCGTGACACAATTTAGAACTTGGATAGAACTTATCAGCTTCCACTAATTCAATACCATAATCTTCACACTTGTACTGGAGTTGTCTTTTGAACTCGTAGAATTTTTGTTGTGCAACTGATTTTGCTAAGTGCTTATTTTTCATCATGCCTTTTACATTCAAGGTTTCTACAACGATTTTCGATGGCTTGGTTTTCACTATCTCCGTTGTTGTTTGATGTAAATGGTTCTGACGAATATTCGCTAGTTTTCGATGTGTATGTCGAATTCCTCTTTCTAATTTATAGATGTTACAAGTTTTGGCGAATCGGTTTCCCTCCTTATTCATATCGTATTTTCGTGAGACTTTACGCTGTAACCGACGTAATCGTTTCTCAATCTTCTTTACTTTTCCTGTTTTATTAATATTCTTGTAGACTCTGCCATTAGAAACAATCGCTAAATCTTTGATACCTAGGTCAATTCCAATAATTTCACCTGTTAAGCTCTGCGCTGGTTGTACTTCATCAATGCCAACTGATACATACCAATACTTTCCATCAAAGCTAATTCGTGGATTAAAATACTTCGTATTCACCGGCAACTTTTCACTTGTCTTTACCCAACCAATTTTTTCAAGTAAGACCGATTTATGTTTTACTTTCAGTTTGATATTGTCATTATAAAAAGCTGGTTTCGACTTCTTTCTTGCCTTGAATCGTGGCTTTTCAGCCTTTAAACGACTTTTACCTGTCATACCATCAAACCACTTTTTATAGGCGTTACAAGCATCTTTTACGGCTTGTTTAGCAATATTATTGGATACATTGTTTAACCAAGCATACTTAGGACATTGCTTCATTTTTGTGATGTGCTTTCGTAAATCGTTGTTACTGATGAACTTTCCGCCAAACCGATGGTTCATTTCTTGCATTTTTAACGTCCAATTGAAAATCCATCGTGCAGTACCAGACGATTGCCATAGTTGCTTTTCTTATTCTTCAGTCGGGCGCAACCTTACTTTTTTCGCTCGTATCATCTTCCATCAACTCCTTAATCATCTTCTTAGCTTTATTCGCTCGTTTTCCTTGTAATCGGCAACTAAAAACTGTGACAATCTGGATTAAGTCCTCGACTAGTTCCTGTTCCTCAATCTTTTCTGTATTGTCAATGATTTCTATTTCTGTACCATATTTATTACAAAGATTTTCAATAAGTTCATAACCAAATCGGATTAAACGGTCTTTGTGCAGAATCACTACCTTGTTTATTTCGCCATTAGTAATTCTATTGATTAATTGATTTAATCCTTTTTTATTGTAGTTGATTCCACTACCAACATCTTGAATAATGTCAAATTGATACCCTCGTGCAATCATGTAAGTCTTAACGTTCTCAATTTGACGTTCTAAATCGTCTTTTTGCTTATTTGAACTTACTCTACAATAACCTATAGTTATCCGATTTGGTTTCTTTCTTCCAGTGATTCCTAAGAATTGATTTCGTTGTTCTTCAGAATAATAACGAGTGCCACCTTTCGAAACATGAGCAGGTTTCAATTCCCTTTTTTATCCCAATTTCTCAATGTTTGTGACGTTACACCTATTTGTTTTCCAAATTCCCCTATCGAATACATAGTCATCATCTTCACCTCAACATGATTATCCCATATATCGATATTCATAATAATATATTTATAGATATTTATACATTATCATTAACTGTTGTCACCCTCCTTTTTTAAATCTTGTATCTTCCATTATTCCTTTAAATAGTACTAAAGTCAATCTTTTTATAGAAAATTCTGAATATTCTACACAAAAAAAAGAGAGCATGAATTCTCTCTTTTTTGTTTCTTTAAACTTTTACAATCCAGCCTTCTGGCGCTTCTTTGTCACCAAACTGTATGCCAACCAGTTCATCATATAGTTGCTTAGTCACTGGTCCAACTTCCGTTTCACTATAAAATACATGGAAATCTGTGCCGTTTTGAATCCCACCAATAGGAGAAATAATCGCCGCTGTGCCACAAGCACCCGCTTCGGAGAAGTCCGCTAATCGATCAATGTAAACGTCTCCTTCAAGCGCCGTCATCCCTAAACGTTCTTTTGCTAGCATCAATAATGAATATTTAGTAATACTTGGTAAAATAGACGCTGATTTCGGCGTAATAAAAGTACCATCTTTGGTTATGCCAAAGAAATTAGCTGCGCCAACTTCTTCAATTTTCGTATGCGTATACGGATCTAAATAAATGCAATCACTAAATTCTTTCTCATGTGCTTCTGCACCTGGTAAAAGACTAGCTGCATAATTGCCCCCCACTTTAGCGGCCCCAGTTCCTCGGCCCGCCGCTCGATCATATTCAGAAACGATAAAGTTGGTTGGTGCTAAACCATTTTTAAAATACGAACCAACTGGCACACAAAAAATAGAAAAAATGTATTCTTTGGCAGGTGCTACACCAATATTATCGCCGACACCAATCATATAAGGGCGAAGATACAACGTACCGCCCGTTCCATACGGCGGTAAATAAGCAAGGTTGGCTTTCACCACTTCTTGGCATGCAGAAACAAAGGTTTCTACTGGTACTTGTGGCATCAGTAGACGCGCACAACTTTTTTGTAACCGTTTGGCATTTTCATCTGGACGAAACAAATTGACAGAACCATCTGCACATTGATACGCTTTTAATCCTTCAAAACATTGTTGGCCATAATGTAGAGCAGGCGAACCTTCACTAATCGTTAACTGATTGTTATCTGTTAGCGTGCCTTCTTCCCACTTGCCATCTCGCCAATAACTAATATAACGAAAGGGCGTTTTAATGTAAGAAAATCCTAAATTATTCCAATCAAGATTGGCTTTTTCCATTGTCGTAGCACCTCAATTATTTTGATTTTTTATCTTAATTAGTGTAATTGTACCCACCAAAAACTAGAAAAGCAAGCCTTATTCTCATTCTTAACTTTTGTTATTTTTTCTTACTTGTCCATTTCTCCCTCACCAAAAAACCTTGATAGCCGTTTCTTGAATTGCAACGGAATATCAAGGTTTCGAAAAATTATTCAGTATACTCTTTGGTTTCTTGTAACGTACCATCTTGCTTATAGATTTTCAGCTTTGTTTGCTTATTCCGAGCAATTTCTTGAGCTCGTTCAATCGCCTCTTGTTTGTGGGTAAATGTATTACTTGCTTTTTCAGCGCTGTCTGAAATCACCAACCATTGGTCGTCTTTATATTTAACGTTGACAGCCGCCGTTAATAATTTCCCCGCATGTTTATCCTGTTTATGCGAATCTTGTTTCGTAGGATTTGCTTCTTGTTCGAAGGCCTTTTTGTCTGCTGCACTTGCCTCTTGATACCATTTCTCCGCTTGACTAATCGCAATTGGAATGGCGCGATCATCAGGGTAGCCATCCGCAAGCAACGCATTGCCAATATCTATCGCTTTTTTCCGAATCAAAGGTGCTAAATTTTTCATTGATGTAGGATAATCATTCATATTCCAAGGCATCAAAATCTCCTCCTAAAATTCTGTCTATTAATAGCTTACTACAGAAAAGGAACATTTGAAAAAGAAATGATTACTTTGAATATTTCCTGAACCTTCTTGAGAGAATAAGCCTAATTTCCCATTAGCCAAACTTCTCAATCTTTGAGTGTATGATTACTCATTTCCCTTTGAATCAGTTATGATAAAGGAAGAAATAAATAAATTTTTTGGAGGGATTTTCATGAAAATGTCTAAAGTACTCACCACTGTTTTGACGGCAACTGCTGCTCTTGTGCTGCTTAGTGCTTGTTCATCTGATAAAAAAACAGATAGTAGTTCTAGTAGCAAAGAAACAGCTAATTCAAGTACAGAAGTAGTCTCTGGTGCTTCAATTAGTGCCAAGCCTGAAGAGCTCGAAATGGCGTTAAGTGATAAAGGAAATTGGATTGTCGCAGCTACTGACAATGTCACTTTTGATAACGAGGTAACAGTTGCTGGTACTTTCCATGATAAGGGGAAAGATTCCAACGATGTCTATCGTAAATTAGCGCTTTATTCTCAAGATGATAATAAAAAAGTAACTGCTGAATATGAAATCACGGTTCCTAAGCTAATCGTTTCTTCTGAAAATTTCAACATCGTTCACGGGACTGTCAAAGGTGATATTGAGGTGAAAGCAAATGGCTTTACTTTAAATGGTACCAAAGTTAATGGCAATATTACTTTTGATAAACAAGAATACAAAGATTCTGCTGACTTAGAAAAAGATGGTGCCACTGTTACTGGTGAAGTCACCGTAGCCAATAATTAAGTTATTACCAGACAATTTTAACTAGTAAAAAACCAATGACAAATGTTCAATCAAATTTGTCATTGGTTTTAGTTTGTAAACACAGTGCCAGCATTGGTAGATAATTACAAAATGAACTCACTCTTTGCCATAAGCCTAAATAATTAAATGGTTTTACCTGTTGCAACTGTGGAATCCTTGCTAAGCCATATAAGCCGGCTGCAAGCATACATAAAATAAACAAAAAGCCAAAAAGGTTTTTATTTTTTTGCGAACCGTATTTACTGTAGATAATGGTTAAGACGCCTGATAACAACAAAAAGCCTGTATAACCGACTGCTGATCCTCCGTTATGAAGCGCGGCAGCAACTGTGCCAGCGGTTGAAGTGTCTACGCTGAAGAGCCCACTGAAAATACAATCAAATAAACCATAAGCGCCAATCATTGCCACTACTAACCAAGCACCTTTTTTCGTTTTTCTGGAAAAAATAGCATATATCCTAGGTAAACTTGCTAACATCAACATTCCCGCAATGATAGTTAACCGATTAAAGTTTTCCCTAACTGGACTATTCACATCACCTAATAAGCTAATTACTTCTGTCAATTGATTGTAACCTTGATCTTTGAATCCGACATAATAAGGTGTAAAAAAATCAAGTAAGACCCCTAAAACTAAAAAATAGCCGCCATATTTTTTTAAAAGCTGCATTTATTCACCTCAATTTTGATTTTCTATTTACTTCAAGTATAGCATATCAAAAATTCCAAATAATGAAACTTTCTTTCCCACTAAAAAACTTTTCGTCAACGCGAGACGAAAAGTTTTACTTTAGGATTCAATAGAATCTACAATCTTATCATTTTCTTTTGATTCATTTAGCCACTCCGAGACAATAATTTTAATGATTGCAGCAACAGGAACTGCTAAAAACATCCCTAAGACGCCGAAGTACGCTCCCCCAATCGTAATTGAAACAATAATTAAAATCGGATTGACATTTAGGGCATCTCCCATAATTCGAGGACCAATAATATTGCCGTCAATTTGTTGTAAAATTAATAAAACTAGTAACACCGTAATGGCTTGAGTAACACCACCTGTGAAAAGCGTAATCACACCAGCAACAATTGACGCAAAAATCGAACCAAAATAAGGAATCATATTACAAATACCTAATAAAATCCCCAAAGTCACAGCAAATTTCACATTCAAAATACTTAACAAAATCGTTGATGAAACGCCAATAATACAAGCATCAAGAAATTGGCAACTGATAAATTTATAGAAAATTTTATTCGTTGTATTTAACCAAGTTTGTGTTTGCTTGTACACTTTTTCAGACAGCAATTTGTGGGCGGCCTTTTCAACAAATGTCAAAATAGATTGCTTAAATACCAGCGCATAGATTGAGATAATCAACGTCAAAAATGCATTTAAAAAGAATGAAGAAACATTTTTAGTCAACGTTCCTAATGAAAACAACGCTTGTGTCCATTGATTTAAAAAACGTTCTGGCGACAAATCTTTAAGGACACTATTTAAATATTTTTCAATCGCGGCTGTTTTTAAAATCCCTTTATCTTCTAAACTCATCACAAACTGAACCATGTGATCATAAAAAGTGGGTAAAGAGTTTGCTAAATCTACTAAATTACTAATGAGTAGCGGAACGATATAGTTTAATGTCAAGACAAAAATAAACAAAATAATCAGGTACAAAAGGAGCACGCTCAAGCCGTGTTTCGCTTTTTTTACGACTGGTAAAGGAACTCTTTCTAGTAATCCCTCGATTTTTTTCTGACTTCCACTCAATAAATAAGCAATCACGAACCCAGTAATGAATGGGGATAAGATGCCTAACAAACCCGAAACACTATGGACAAAGTGCTGATAATTCGTGATTAATAAATAGCCAACAATCAACGCCATTACAAATAAAAAGCGGACAACCCAGTAATTCCAATCAACATTGTATTTCTTCAATCACTTCACCTCTAAATAAATTATGCCTATCATTGTAATTGTAAACGATTTGTGGCAAAAGGCAAGTTTGTCCATTCGTTCATGATGAAATACACAAAGAAGCCTGATACTTTTAAAAATGTGTCTGTTTATTCTGCAGTATAAAAATGAGGCACTAGACCTTGCTTCTTTTCATAAAAGAAGTAGAGCGTGGGACAAAAATCACTTTGGATTTTTGCTTCACGCTCAAAAACTGATAAACGGCGGGAACAGAAGCAACACTACGCGTTGCTCCGATCTCAACAACTTCTAAGGTGTTTTCTCGACATGCGTCTCGTCACAGTACAGCCTTCAAAAGAGCTACAGCTCTAAGAGTTGCGATGTTTCACTGTGAAGCATGAACAGATGAAATCATCGTACCTACTTGGTGAAGGTCCTTCGGAACTTACAAGGATAAAACTGTGACGAGCCTTTGGCGAGAAAACAATAAGCCGAAATTGTTGAGAATCACGAAGAACGTAGTGATTCGATGATGAACAATACCTACTTGGTCTCCAAAAATTAAAGAACACCGGGTAGGTATCATGCAACATCAACTCGTTCCTCGTTGTGTTTTATGACAATTTTCGGAAATTCCTTCTTATTGCTGAGAAACACTATTTGCAAAGCAAATAGATGTTAAACAGTACCTACTTGGTTCTCGGAGTTAAACACTTCTGTCCCGACCTCTTCTAGATAGACTAAATTTATTTTTTCGATTCCACTGTGACCGTAAAGTTATCCATAATGAAATCTTTATCGGCACCTGTTGTAAAAATACCAAACGTAGTGTTTCCTGAAGCATCCCCAATTATTTCTGCTTCATAATGCTTGGTTTGACCATCTGCTGCTGTCGAAGTCAACTCACCGACTGGCTTAAAGTCATTGTTATTTTTTAACTCCCCATTAATGGTCCCAGCAGTAAAGACATTTTCACCATCAGTTTGATAATCAAATTGGACCGTATATTTCTTGTTCGGTTCAAATTTAATATTTTGCGGAATTGTTTGAAGCATCAAACCTGCTCCTTGTTTATGGGCTTTCAAGGACCAGTTGCCTTCTAATACATCTGAAACAAGGTTTCCATTCCAACCATATTGTGTGTATGGTTCATTTCTTTCTGATAAATGAATCCGTGGATCTTCTACACCACCAGCTGAGCCTTTAACAAACGGATATAACCCAACTGCTTGTGTGTCTTCAAAATCTTGCTTAATAACTGTTTGTTTGTCTGGGTTCATGATATCAGTTTGACGCTCAACAATTCGTAAATCATCAAATTTTGTAACGGAATTGCCTTTATCAACCGCTAACGTCACCGAGCCTTTTTTGGCATTATCTGGGATTTCAAAATCAATTCGCATATTTTGCATATACTGCGGATTTTTCCTGCTTGTATGGTTAATATCTGCCTGAATGTAGTTTTGGGCAACCGAATTATTCACTGTCCGCGTGTATTTCTTACCACCAATTTTAACAGTTACTGTGGCTTTACGATCATGTGTTTCTGTGTTTAGATACAAACTATATTTTCCTGGTTTAGGAAGATTGATGTCTTGTTTGATTTCGGTTCTTTCTTTTTCTGAACTAAAGACATAATCACCGTTGGCATCTTTTTTAACCTCTCCATCACCTCGGAAAACTTTCCAGTTATTTTTCAAGGTATTGGCTTCATTAAATCCAGGATCTTTAAATGGTGTTCCTGTTCCGAATGTCATCGGTTCAATACTGTCAGGTTCAGCAATGACATACGGTGTATTAGCCTCGGCTTGGATGGTCACTTGGTTATTTGTAGTGGCAACTGCGCCTTTGTCAATACGCCCTTGGTCTGTTAATTCATATAAATGTAAATTCGTTTTTCCTTGCATTTTCTTATCCAATGACCAAGTGCTGGTACCGCCTTTTGGATTCCAGTGATATAGTTTGTCTTGACCATTGACATTCCAAGGCAGTAGATACGCATCACCTTTTAGAACTTCTGTCTCATTTAACGTAATGCTTCTTGGCGAATTAGCATCTGCTTGAGTAACGGTCACTTTTTCAGCACCGTTCGCTAATTTAATCGTGCCATAGATTTGACCATCTTCTGCTGTTGTAGTTTCCCAGTTTGTAATTTGGTAATGCTGTAAGAACTTAGTTGGGACATTAATGGCAAAAGTTTTTTGGCGATAGGTATTAAAATTGGTTTTACCCACCCAACCTTCATAGGCTTCAAATTCAGCTCCACCTAACAAAGGGTTGTCGGAAATAATCCAAGTGTCTTTTTGATGATTCCGAATAAAACGAACGATTGTACTGTTAAAGCCTTTCGTTGTTGTACCGCCGTAATCTTTTTCTGCAGACCAATGGTTCCAAACCGAGTCATACTCTAAAGCATTCGGAAATTCATTGGTTGTAAACCAACCGAGTGAATTAATTTCTTTACTTAGTTGACGACTTGCCCAACCTGATTCGCCTTGGTTGCCCCAAACATCAACATAAATATAATCTAGATTCGGTGCTTTTTGTTTTAATTCTTTAAAGCGCTCATAGCGACGACCACTCAATGCATCGGGTCTTTGTTTAATAAAATAAGACGGATCTAACCAATCCCAGCCACGCTTCGTTGGATCAACTAATTCCTCATTAAATCCTTTTGCTTCTGGGTAAGACTCGGTGTCATTAATATGCACACCGAAAACGGCATTTAATTTATGTCCTTCATCAATTAATTGATTCAACGCTTGTTCCCCACCAGGTCGCTGACCAATAGCACCGTAATCTGGATGCGCAGAATCATGTCCTTCATTTTGATACCCTTTTAGTAAATTCATTTGTCCTAATCCATCTGTTAAATTGTAAATGCGTTTTGATTCGTCTAACGTCACTAAGAATGGGTTTGTCGCCTGACTAGCAAAGTTAAAAGGAATCCGTTGGTTGACTAATTCAGGAACTTTTTCCGCGCCCATTGGGTTATTCATAATTGAACGGAACCCAATTGCCGCATCTTGCCAATCCACCCGCTTGTCGTCATTGCTATCTTTTGAGAATTTAACTTTCACTTCTGGCGTTTCCCCAGTTGTATAATCTTCCGGTGCATCAAATGGTCGATAGGTCCATGCCCCACTTGACAAGGTTATTACAAAACCAGTCGCCGCTTCTTTTGTTTGTTTATGGATTCGATTGTTGTCACTACCATCGACAGAGCCGTCTCCATAGGCGTTCGTCCAAAAACTTGCAGCATAATTTGCTGTATTTAAGAAACCGTACATATATTTTTTCGTTTCTTCTTGACTAGTTGTAGTTAAATCTTGGATAGTATCACCATTTTTATTTCCGTTATTTGCATTTGTCCCCGTATTCATCACAACGCCAGCAAAAGTCGCCCCTTCATCTATACTATTGACAGAAATCAAGCCTTGATTTGGAATTGAAATTGTGTGTATTTTGGTTCCTTCTTCACGAATATCTGAGAGTTTCATAGCTAATTCTTGGCCTTCTGAAACAGTCAATGTCGTTGTGAAACGCAGACCAATTTCTGGGACAGCTACGTTATAAACGGCTTGATTTGCTTCACTCTTCTGTTTTTCAGCAGTTGCTTTATATGCTTTGCCATCAATCATTACTTGGTCAATTTTCTCGTGTTGGCCATTAAAAATCACTTGATTACTCTGAGGGTCTTCGTAGCGAATAATTCGTGGAAATTGTGGATCAACCACGGCTGTTAAATCTGCAGAAGAGATTTTGTCGCCTTTTTCAGCTTCATTGTCTTTAGCAACAACAACGCTGGCTTTTGCTTTGATATTTGTATTTTCCAAAGTACCGTCGACTTCAAAAGTTCCTGGTTCTTTGTATGCATCAGGATCGATTTCATCCCAACGGACTGCTTCATTGGCTTCTTTACCAGTATTATAGGTCACTTTTACTTGTTTCGGTAATTTTGGTGCAACACCAATTTTTGTAAAAACTTTGACTGGCGCAATTTGTGTCACTTCTGGCACAATTTCTGGAATGCTATCTACGGGGCCATTTTTAAAATAGTCATAATTGACAATTTTTTTGTCGTACCACAAACGGACACCCACATGTCCGGCTTCTGTTGGAATTTTGTCTCCATTGGCCAAAACAGGTTCTCCTTCGTAAATCAACGTGGTGTTAAGCCAGATAGTAATTTTTTCACCAACATAACGTACTTTCAACAAATAATTCGTATCTTCATTTAACGTTGGCCCAGAAATCGAATCATTCCACGAATTAGGGCTTTCAACTAACCATTTGCCATTCGCGTTATAGCCTACAAAAACCCAGCTATCTTTGGTATTACCACGTATAATCACACCCGTTCGACCGCTTCCAGCAGTGTATTTAAACTTTGTTTCTACTTCACCATCAGCTAATTTAGGGGAATCTAAATTTAAAGATACGGCATTATTACCTGCTGCTGCATCTCGTGAAATCGCCAATGACTCTCCTGCTAATTCTCGATTTGTTTTACCAATCACATCTTGCCACTCACCAATTTTCCCTCCTGGAAAATCAGATTGCCACAATTTTTCTTCGGTTGCGGCAGGTTCCACCATTGATGAGCTTGTTTCAGTGCTGCTGTTTGTTGTTTCTTCTGCAGACGTACTTAATGGTACTAAAATCGTTGCGCTTGCCAATAGTGTCAATGTACTAAATCGTTTTATTTTTCCATGTTTCATCTGATAAATCAGCCCCCTAACATTTTTTGAACACGCTTTCATTATTAGCAATTAAAGGGGCGTTCCAAAAATAAATTCTTTTATTTTTGGAACGTCCATCTCTAAATCATTCTCTTAAAAACTTTGATTACTTACGACAACAAGTCAGAATTATTCATCCTCGTCATCTACTGCAACATTTAGCAGCAATTCGTTGACTTTCACAATACTTTCTGCTGATTCCTTAACATAGTCACCTTCAATCGCTAATAAACTTGCATTTACATAGCTGATAACCATCGGTAAATTCATCCCAGTATATAAGTCAAACGAAGCACCTTGCATAATTTTTTTAGATAAAATATTACAAGGTGTCCCCCCTAATAGATCAGCAAAGACAACAAAATCTTCTAACGATTCCGTAATCGCTTCAAATTTTTCTAAAAAGTCAGCTTCACCTTCTTCTGGTAATAAAGCAACAGTGGAAATTGTTTCTTGCGGTCCCATAATCATCTCCGCACTTTTTTTCAATTCCTCGCAAAAACGGCCATGACTTACTAAAACTAAATGTTCACTCATCGATTTTCTCCTGTCTTACTTATTTTGAAATAACACCTAACGCAGACAATGCGACACAGACAATTAATACGATAAAAATGGCTTTAGTAGACGTCATATTCTTTTTACCTAGCATCCAATAAACGCCACCGACAATTCCTGCAGGAAGTAGACGTGGTAAAATCATATCCAAGTTATTTTGCATGTTAAGTGTTACATCCCCAATACTTGGTGCCCATGATAGTTTCACATTAACCATCGTTGCCACTAAAGCGCCAACCATGAAGACCCCTAGTAAAGTTGCAGCGTCTGTTAAGGCAGTTAAGCGGTGTTGCATAGTTGTCACCAAAGAAATTCCTTCGCGATACGCAAATTCCAATTGTTTCCAACGGAAGACCATCACGGCAATTTGAGCAACAATCCAGATAAAGATACCAGTTGGGTTGCCATTAATCGCCATGTTGGCAGCTAGCGCCCCAAAAATAGTTGGAATTAAAGCTGCGAAAATTGAATCCCCAATTGCTGCAAACGGTCCCATTAAACCAGTTTTCAAACCTGAAACTGTTTGTTTTCCAGCAATGCCTTCTTTTTCTTCAATGGCCAAATCGATCCCTGTAATAATCGTATTAAAGAAGTTTGAAGTATTGAAAAATTGCGTGTGTGTTTTCATTACTTCTTTTAATTCAGGCGTATCATCCCCATAAATTTTACGCAATTGTGGCAAAATCGTATACAAGTAACCTGATCCTTGCATTCTTTCGTAGTTCCAACCTAATTGGAAAGTAAACAAGCTTCTGCGATTAATTTGTTTAAAATCTTCTTTCGTCAATTTATAATTAGATTTCGTCATCTTCAATCTCTCCTTCGTCTGAATCATTCGCTGCATGTTCTTTTTTGGCTGCTGGCCCACTCGGAATCATTTGGCCATTTTTGTAGCTAATTGCGGCTAAAGCGAAACCAATTAAAGCGACTGCTAACATTGGTAGTGCGTTAAATACACCACTGAAGTCTTTCACAACGCTCGCAACAGATGTTCCTAAAAGTTGCATGTTTGTAAAGATTGTTCCTAGTAAAGCAGTTACAGTGAAACCAAGAATTAAATAAGGGAAATGTTTTTTCACTGGTAAGTAACGTAGTAAAATTGCAAAACCGACCGCTGGTAAGACCGCCCCAGCAACAGACAAGCCATCACCTAACCATTTCAAATCGCCATTTAGGACAGATACAACTTTTTGTACTAAACCACCACCAAAAGCAAGTGCTAAGAAGACTGGAATCATTCGAGAAAGAGACCAAGGTAAGGCACCCATTAAGAAGTTACGTTCAATTCCTTTGTAGTTCATATCTTCGACCATTTTATCAATCCGATGTGCAAAGTAGGTATTCGCAAAACGAGCCAAAATGTCTAATTGAATCATTAAACTAGCAACTGGTACTGCAATAGCAGCGATTGCTTGTTCAGGGTTCATTCCTAAAGACACAGAAAATGCTGTGGCAAGAATCGTGCCTGAGTTAGCATCAATTTTGGAGGCACCCCCGAAAGTCCCAACTCCTAATACAGTTAATTGCATACTTCCACCAATAATAAGTCCTGCTTTAATATCCCCCATCACTAATCCTGCAAAAAGACCTGCAAACACTGGCGCACTTAATGAAGAATAAATTTGTAATTCATCTAAAATTTGGTATCCTGCGTATAATGTTAATAATAAGATCTGCCACCATAAGATATTCATTTTTTGTTCCCTCCTATTTTGTTATCAAACTCATAAAGTCTTCCGCTTTGTCACTTGGCACCATTTGAGCAATCAGATGGACACCTTTAGCATTTAACTCTTTAAAAACCTCAATATCTTGATCGACCACATTGATTGACTTAGTAATCGACCGTGTTTCGTTTGTTTGAGACATGTTCCCAACATTGATTTCTTTAATCGGCACCCCAAGTTCTACTAGTTTTAATAAACGATCTGGTTTCCGTACCACAATTAATAAACGTTGTGAGTCGTATTTTCCTGCTAAAATATTTTGAGCAGCTTTTTCAACTGGTAACACGCTTAGTTTCACGCCAGCTGGTGTTGCTAATTTCAAGCCGCTTTTTTCAATGGCATTCCCTGCAACCTCATCATCAACGACCATAATTCTGGAAATATTCAATTTTGTCGCCCATAAATTTGCCACTTGTCCATGAATCAAACGTCCATCAATTCTTACGCCAATAATACTCATTGTAATCCCTCTTTCATTTCTTTATATAGTGGTTCTTTTACTAACTGAATTTCTGGTTGGTACGTTCCTTCCGTTTCAAAAATGACGATCTCATTTTGCCCTTCTTTTAATAATCCTTTGGGAATATATAAGGAAAGCGTCGGACCAACATTCCAGAAACGACCAAGATTGGTTTGGTTAACAAAAACAATTCCTTTGCCGAATTTAGAAACATCAATAAATGTATCTTTCACTTCTGCTAACTCCATATGATACTGGTAAAAGCTTGGTTGATCAGGTTGCCATTCTCTTGAATAGTCTACCTGTTCACAGCTTGTCATAGGTAAACAATATTGTTGCCATTGCGTCATAAAATGTAAATCTGCCATGACACCCGTTCGAATCCCTTTTTTCTGAGTATCTGCGAATAGTTTATGCCCGTAATTGACACGACCCATATTTTCCATTAAAACATCGATTTGATTATTCTCTTGCGGCAGTGTAACGTAAATATCTTCGCCAATTTTCGTTTGATATTGCGTTGCTTGATGTGCCTGATTGACAAATAATTGCAGACGATCACGACCGTCAATCACTCTTAGCTTTTCTTCTGCAGCATCTTTTTCAATGCTTGTTCGGTAAAGAAGATAACCTGTATTTTGTCCTAATTGTTCCATGGTTTGCGGATAAACACTGATTACTGGCTGACTAATCGTTTCTAAAGTCGCAAACAAACTCACTTTGTTGGTTAAAGGAATTGCTGTTTGCGCAAAAGAATCTTTTACTAATGGTTCAGCTTGTGGTAACGCAGGGTACTCTTCGTGAAGCATTTTTTGTAACGCAAAATACTTTTCGGTTGGGTTCCCTTGTTCATCAAGTGGCGCATCATAATCATAGGAAGTGATTTGTGGTAAATCAATGGTTCCTCGTGCGGAGCAGCCATTCATAAACCCAAAATTGGTGCCGCCATGAAACATATATAAGTTGATACTGCCTAATGCTAATGCTTCTCTAACTGATTCAGCCAATTCTTGCGGATCTCGTTTAATAATTGGCTCTTTCCAACGATTAAACCAGCCATCCCAAAATTCCATACACATTAGCGGCCATTTTTTACCATGTTCTTCAAAAAAGGCTTGCATCATACCGAAATTTTCTTTGGCTTTTGAGCCAAAATTCCCAGTTACTAAAATATCATCTTCAATCATGCTGCCTGCCCGCAATGTTGCGCGCCATGGCCCGTCAGAAGTAAAAAATGGTGCTGTCACGCCACGTGCAATCATCAAATCGCGAATCGCCCGTAAATACGCTTTTTCTTCGCCAAATGAACC
This sequence comes from Enterococcus sp. DIV0358, assembly GCF_051713465.1. Taxonomy (NCBI): domain Bacteria; kingdom Bacillati; phylum Bacillota; class Bacilli; order Lactobacillales; family Enterococcaceae; genus Enterococcus; species Enterococcus sp. DIV0358. The sequence goes on from NZ_JBIOPX010000001.1 coordinate 1,647,900, forward strand.
ATATTCGTTTTCGATTTGAATCATTAAAATATTGCCACCGTTAGCAAGTTGATGCGGAACAATTTTTTCCATTAAAACATCATAATATTCCGCAACATGCTTCAGATAGGTTGGATTATTCGAACGCATCCGTCCTGGTTCATTTAATAGCCATGCTGGAAAACCGCCAAACTCCCATTCTGCACAAATATAAGGAGACGGCCGCACAATCGCATATAGTCCAAGTTCTTGTGCTAATTTTAAAAAGCGCTCCAAATCTAATATTCCCTCAAAATGAAATGTTCCTTTTTGCGGTTCATGTAAATTCCATGGTACATATGTCTCAACTGTATTGAAGCCTAAAGCTTTCAAGTTATAAAGTGAATGATGCCAATCTGAGGGATCTACACGAAAATAATGAATGGCGCCTGATAAAATTTTAAATGGTTGATCATTTAAAAGAAACTCCTCTTTAATTTCAAATCTGTCCACATTGCCACCCTTTCTAGTAAACGCTTTCAATTCCTGGATAATTGCTAAATAAAGAAAGCTCTTTATTTAGCAATTTCGACTACTTGGATGTTCATAAGATGTTTGTTCACGTTCTCTACGTCTACATGCCCAGTCATTCTTTCTTGGGCATTAGCCATTCCAGCCGCCATGCCCCATTTTAGCAGTTCGGCAGCTGGGGCATCCTTGGCTAATCCATATGCAAGACCAGCAATGGTTGCATCTCCTGAACCAACAGGATTTTTAGCTTGAATCGTTGGAATTTTTACACGATAGAACTGATCGTGATGTTTGGCAATTGCACCATCTTTTCCTAAAGATACGACAATCCATTCAATTCCAGCAAACATTGGTTTTGTTAAAGCTGTTTGTACAGCTGCTAATGGATTTTCTGAAAAATCTTGCTCTAGCAATCCTTCTAGTTCCTCTAAATTAGGTTTAATTAAATACGGTTTCCATGGTCCTTGAAGAACTTGCCTTAAACTATCACCAGAAGTATCTAGTAGCACTTTAACCTCTTGTGCGTGAGCTTTTTGAACTAATTCTTGATAAAAATTTGATGGTAATCCTTTCGCTAAACTTCCAGAAATTGTCACAATTTCTGCTTGCTTAATTAATTGATCGAAATTTTCAAGGAAGTTACTGATTTCTTCTGGTAAAACAGTCGGTCCAGCTTCTAAAATTTCAGTTTGATTCCCTTCGTGCAAAATCGCAATCGAATCACGCGTTTCTTCTTTGATTGACGTAAATGCTTGGGGGATGTTTGCTTTCTTTAACTCGTTTGCAATAAACGCCCCATGAAAACCACCAAGAACGCCGGTAGCGATAACATCTCCACCTAAATCATGAATGACACGAGTGACATTTAATCCTTTGCCACCAGGGGTTTTGGTCACCTGACTGGTCCGATTAACGGTATCAAGCTTTAGATGATCTAATAGGTAGGAGATATCAATTGACGGATTCATTGTTACTGTTACTATCACAGCTATGCCTCCCAATTACCCTTCGTTTACTTGAACTTTTGCATGCCAAGAGCTGGCGGTTGCCGCGATGACTTCATTTAAACTTTCAATGTTTTCTCGGCCTTCTGTTTTTAACCAATCACAAGCCGCAGTTTCTCCTGCTTCAACGAAAGGTTTCACGCCATTTTTCCACGTAGCACGGCCACATAAAACACCATTAAATGTTGAACCAGCTTCTTTAGCGAAACGTAGTGTTTCTTGGAATAGCTCTGTTGAGACACCGGCACTTAAAAAGATAAATGGTAAATCAGTGGCTTGACTTTGTTCTAAGAAATAATTCGCCGCTTCCTCTTTTGTATACGCTGTTTCAGCTGGCGCAAAACCTTCTACAAAATTCATATTAACTGGAACTTCCACTTTCAATACATCTACTTTATATTGGGGTTTAGAAAATTCTTTCATCATTTCATTCACTTTATGCGGTTTAACTTTTGCATATTCTAAAGAAGTCGCATCTGCTATTTGTGCATCGTAAGAAACTAATTCTAAGTAAAATGGTAGGTCTTCTTCTGCACATTCACTCCCTAAGCGTTCAATAAATACATGTTTTTGATGATTGATTTCTGGATCCTCATCCACATCATAGTAGAGTAAAAATTTAATCGCATCTGCGCCTTCTTCTTTCAAGCGTAAAACAGACCAATCTGCTAGTAAATCAGGCAATCGTCCCGGAGTTGTTGCATCATAGCCCGTTTTTTCATAAGCGAGTAACAATCCAGCCTCGGTATCGCGTGCTTTTGCAGCAGGCAATCCATATTCTGGATCCAATAAAATGGCGGACGCATAAGGTGTCAATTCTTTCGAGACTAATTCTTTAAACGTTTCAATTTGTGCATCAGTTGGCTCTACATCTAGCGCTTTGATCATTTTTTTCAAGGCACCTCGTTGATCAATGGCTAATGCGCTAATGATTCCTTCTTGGGTTGACAAACGATCCATTGCCGCTTTTTTTCCAGCTGTTAACGTAAGCATAGTTCCTCCTCCAAATGTTGTATTATTTATAGTCATAAATCGTTACGCCTTTAACCACACGATTCACTGTACCTGTCGGTGAAGGGGTATCCGGTTTATTTCCAACTTTAATAGATGTTAAAAGTGCGACTGTTTGGGCTACCATAATATCTGCTAATGCTAAATAGCCATCAGGTAATAGAGCAGTTTCTGCGGAATATTCAATAGTTGAACCTGAGAAATTACGTTTGCCGGGTTGAGCAATCGCAAAAACACCCGCCGCAATTTCGTCACCGTGAACTTCTTCTAAGATATCCAAGTCATAATCTCTTGTGTATGGTGTATTATTAACAAAACCAAACATTATTGTTTTTTCATTAATAAATGATTTTGGTCCATGACGGAAGCCCATAGAAGAGTCAAAAATTGTGGCAACTTTGCCGGCTGTTAGTTCTAAAATTTTCAATTGCGCTTCTCTTGTCAAACCAGCTAAACTTCCAGAACCAACATAAACAATGCGTTCAAAATCAAGGTTAACAATTTCATTTAATTCTTCTTCACGGGATAGCACTTCTTCACCTAATTTAATTAGAGCGGTTACATAATCTTGTTTTTGCTCAAAGGCTGTTTGATCAAAGAGTAGTAATGTACCCAAAGTCATGCAAGAAAAGCTACCAGTCATCGCAAAACCACCATCATTGGAACGTGCTGGCATTAAGAATAAAAAGCTGTTTTCTTCTTTTTGGCTTATTTGTGCCAGTTGTCCTTCTTCGGCACAAGTAATCGCTAAATGATGAATTGTTTCAACCACTTGATTAGCTACTTCAACTGCCGCTAAACTTTCAGGACTATTTCCACTTCTTGCAAACGAAACTAACAATGTTGGTTCGTCTTTAATCAGATAATCTTCTGGTTTGGCCACAATATCCGTTGTCCCAATACTTTCGAATGAAAAGGCTTGTGTGTCGCCGTGTGCTCGGAGATAAGGTACAACCGTATCACCGACATATTGCGAAGTCCCTGCTCCTGTAAAAATTACTCTTGTTCGTTTTCCTTGCGCTTTGGCCTGGACTTCTTTTAAAAAGTTTTCCAAAGCTGTTTGATTTTCATGATAAAGTGTCACGGTTTCTTGCCAAAGCTCAGGTTGCTGACGAATTTCACGTGTCGTGATTTCCGCTCCTAGTTGTTCTAGTTCTTCTTTTTCTGCTGTAAACATACTTAACTCTCCTAACTATTCCGAATATGGCGTATCTGATAATGAAATTGATCTGCTCGCGCCACACTCAACGTAAATTCAATAATTTCATTTTTCATGTTATATGTCTGGCGTGCTAAATGAAGGACTGGCGCTCCTTCTGGAATCATCAATAATTTGGCATCTTCTTTTGAAGCAATGCTAGCGTATAATTCTTCATCAGCTAAACGAACGGTTTGCTTAAAATCTTCCGAAAATAGATCATATAATGGCTTACTACGTAGTAATTGATCCGTGAGTGATAAGAAAAATTTCACAGGCAAGTATGTGTCTTCAACCATTAATGGCTCGTTATCAGCAATCCGCAACCGACTTAATTTAAAAACTGCCTCTCCTAACGACAGATTCAAATGCTGACAAATAAATTTATCCGCTTCCAATTTTTCGAAGGATAATATACGGGTATGTGGTTTTCGACCCAACCCTTTCATTTGTTCTGTAAAACTATATGCGCCAGCTAAATCAGCGGCCTCTTTTTTTATATCTGAAACAAATGTTCCTTTGCCATGACGACGATAGATGGAACCTCTATTTTCTAGTTCTTGTAGCGCTAACCGGACCGTCGTCCGACTCACTCCATATTGTGCAGTCAATTCACGTTCAGAGGGCAACTTGTCATGAGGAATCATGCATGTTTCGATTCGTTCCTGCAGCAAATCAACAAGTTGATGATACAAAGCTTTGTTTTTAAAGGCATTTTCCATAACTTTCTCCTTTACCCTAACTGGTTATAACCACAAACCAATAGTACGGTGGTTTTTTTTATTTTGTCAATAAAAAGTATTAATAAATATCTTCATACCGCTATAACCTTGAAATGATAACGTTTACATTTTTTTATTTTTCTTTATTATAATATTTTTTTCCTCAAGAAATCATTTTTTTATAAAAAACCACCCTTAAATATGATACCAGTTGATAAAAAAAGATCCTCTAAAAGAGAATCTTTTTTTGCTCATTTTTCATATACAGATAAATATCTTTTATTTTTTTAATTTCGGTGTGCCGTACATTTTAGGTGTAACAGGCTTTAAGTTAGGAGCTTTTCCTTCAATTTTTGGTTCTTTTAACCATTGATATTCTCCTTCTCCATCTAATGCTTTACCACTAGCCCATGAGCCTTGACTGCTTGCATCTCCTTCAGAAAAGTTATAGAAATCATAGGCAATATCTAAACGTTCTTCTTCTCTAGGAAAAGTGCTTGGAACTAAGATAGAGCCCTCTTTTGTTTCCAGTTCCTTCACAGCGCTTGCCCATAAATTTTGATGATAGCTATCTCTAGCTAAAAGAATAGAAAGTAAATCTTTCACTCCACGGTCATCAATCATTTCATAAATTCGAGCAACTTGTAAGCGTCCTTGTGATTCTGCATTTAAATTAGCACGAAAATCAGCTAACATATTTCCACTAGCAATAATGTACCCACCACTCCAGGGATTTCCAACACTATCTGCGGGACGTGGCCCTAAACCAGCGACAATTGCATGTTGGGGATTCATCCCAGAAATAATTGCCCCAATTGTTGGATCTTTTTTCATTGCTTCTTCTTGATCTTCCACTGGTGCTCCTTCAAGTAGACGAGCGACCATTGTTGCAAGCATTTCAACGTGGCCCAACTCTTCAGTAGCGATATCCATTAACATATCTTTATACTTTTCTTCTCCGCGACAACTCCATCCTTGGAATAAATACTGCATTGCTACACTCATTTCACCGTACTGTCCACCAATTAATTCTTGAAGATACTTTGCAATTAACGGATTTGGTTTGTCTGGTTTCGCATCAAACTGTAATTCTTTTTGGTGTCTAAACATGATTCATCCTCCTATATAATAAATTTTAATGCCTCTTTATTTTGAATAATCTTTTTTGTAAAGATGATAACCAAAGGCTACTGAGATAATGAGCGCACCTAGGACGACTAATAAAAACCCTAAACCAGAACTTTTACCTGGTAGGCCGCCAGTATTCATCCCCCAAACACCAGCAATCATCGCTGGAATTGAAATAATTAATGCCGCTGAATCAAGATATTTCATTAAATGATTTAATTGGTTATCCATCATGCCGCTAAAAAGATTGCCAATACTTTCTAAGAGGTCTCTATAAATCGAAATCATTTTTTCGGTTTGTCGTTGTCTTAATTGAACGTCGTAAAGTAGTTTTTTATCGGATAATCGTTGAACAAACTGGGAAGATTGCCAGAGTAATTCTAACGTGCTTTTTTGATCTCTTAACGTATGATCAATGTAAACAATTTCTCTTTCTAAATCGGCTTGTTTGTACAATTCTTCATTTTCTGTAGTCATACGTGCTTTTTTATCTAGACGATCGATCCGTTGTTTCTTTTCCTTTAACTCTTCTACATAATGTGAGTAGATATCTAAAATCGCATACGTTATTAGTTTTTCAAACGTATCTATTTTGCAATCATATTTTTCTAATAAACGATCAAAAAAATGATTGTTCTCGTTAGTGCATGTAATTAAAAGGTTTTCTGAAGAAATAAAGGAAATAGGTGCTAAACGTTCCTCAATGTTCTCGCCCTCTTTCAAAAGGTTCATAAGCACTAGCGAAATCGGTTGTTTCAACGTCGTTCCCGAAAGAGCTTCAAACCGAGAAACTTCTTCTGGATACGACGTACCCACAAAAATATCTTTAGGAAAATTATACTCTTTAATTATTCTTTCAATTACCTGGGTTTCACTAGTGTCAATCACTAACCAATTAAAATCTTTTTCTTCTGTCTCCCTCACTTGTTCCCCACCAATAAAGTAGTACTTGGGCATTATAAATCTCTCCTTCTAAAAAATATTTCGAGTAAACGCACAATGCCTAGCGCAAATTAGTCTTCTTTACGTCTCCACTTTTCTGTAGTAATTAATTGAGGTGTACCTCTATTATTCTAAATAACAAGGGTTATCAAACGTGTTCAACAGCTTTACTATTTTTGGCATAAGAAAGATATTTACTAAATGTTTTTGCACAACGAAAGGCAGTCCTGTTCGCATATTGATCATAATAACGCTTGGTATACCACTGAAATTCTTTCGTCCAAGGTTTGACATGGCCAGTAAAGTGGATAATGGATGGTGCTCTTCTCGTTTCTTCATATTGTCTTTCTCCATAAATAGTCGGATGTTTTTTCGCTTTTGACAGAATATAACCTTGGGCATTCCACTTAGGATGTAACAAGGTCCAACGGTCGTGTAAAACCGCATTCAATGCATCTTGATCATGGAAACGTAATTTATCGGGATTTTGTTCAATAAATCTTAAAACTTTAGTGGTTACATCTAAATCCAACCATTTTTTTACATCGATTAGCAACAAGCCTGAGTTAAAATAACACATAGATTCTGCAGGAATCGCCATTTTTTCCAAACGTTGATGGAATCCTGCATCTTCAACAGCAGCGATGATATTTTCACCTAAATCTACTGTCCATAATTTTGCGACATCATCTAATGCATTCATGTCACAATCCATATATAAAAGTCGGTCGATCTGGCTTCCTCTAAATAACTCTGGAATAGCAATCCTATAGTAGGCTGTTTTGGGTATTCGCTCACTGGTTACAACATTTTTGAAAAAATGTGGGTTAATTTTTAAAAATGTTAACTCTGCATTGAGTTGGGTATGTTTAATCGTAAAGTACAATAGTTGCTTGCTTTCAAAATTGATATTGTCATCAATCACATAAAAATGAACAGCTGCCGCTGAAGGACTATTTTCTAAAATTGAAACAAACATAGCAGCAAGATGCGGTACAAAGTTGGTATTGCAACAGGAGACGATTGCTAGTTCTTTTCTATTTTCCATTTCTTGCACCTACTTTCTTTAACTTGTTTAGATAAAGAGCTGTATAAGGATGATTTTCTAACGTATTCCAGGGTTTATCGTGACCAGTAAAATGAATAATCGCTGGCTCTTGATTTCCCGCTGCATATAATTTTTGGTAAGCCTCATTAGGCGCTTCATGACGATTAAAAACTAAAGACGTCTGCATATTCCATCTTGGTTCTAAAGCTAGCCAATCTTCATAAAGAACGGCGTTTAAAGCATCTTGATCATGATAAACTATGCGGTCCCCATTTTCTTCTAGATACTGAATTGTTTTTTGGGTGATTGCTTTCTCGTTCCATCGGTCAATATCAATCATCATGACTCCTGAATTAAAATAATAATCGGATGAATGGATGCCCAAACGTTTCAAGGCATATGCTTGACCAGGATCAATAACTGCGCCAATCGTTTGGTTCACTAATGGCGTATCATACAATTGGGCAATATCATCTAAAACAAGCGTATCTGCATCTAAATAAAGAACCTTTTTATAGCTATATTTTTGTAAAAGTGACGGTAAAGAAATGCGTAAGTAAGCGGTCGTTGTAATATGGTCACTCACTAAAAAATTTTGATAGACTTCTTTGTCTGCTGTTAGAAATTCAACAGTCGCACTTTGTGAATTACTACTAACCGTTTCTCGGAGTGCTTTTTTGCTAGATAGCGACAGCCCATCATCAATCACATAAAAATGAACAGGTCTCTCCCCATGACAATTTTCTAAAACAGTTGTCATCATTACATTCAAATAAGGAGCATAATTTTCGTTTGAAGCTGTCACAATTGGCACAATCTTCTGAGTTTTTCTCATCAAAACCACTCTCCTCTTTCATCTTTTTATAGCTAAGTTCATAACCAGAATAGGACCGAAAAAATATTTATGCAAATCATACGCTTTAATAAACATAATTAAATTATAAAAAAAATATATTTTATTGCTATTAAAAAATATTTATGAGGAAACAAAAATAAATAATAGACCTCTAATTTAGGGATATATTAAGCAAAACAAAACCTACTTAATACTGCCACTACTATTTTTTTACTTCGGATAAAAGTATTGCTTCTAGATTTTCTTATTTGTTTTAATATTAAAAAAAATATTACCAATAAAAAACTGACTACTCAGTTAAGTAGTCAGTTTTTTGTTTAATAATCTTTAAAAATATTCTCATTTTCAAGGCTTAACTTCTGATAACCGCCATCTAACATTTCCTGAGTATCGTCCTGGTACAACCTTTAAAGGATCAGCTTTAAAACGAAAATAGAGATCATAATCATTGAGACTTTTAGTTACATCCTTACCCTCTACTTCTTGCTTTAGAATTAACTGTTCATCTTTGGTTAATTGAAAAAGCAATGTTTGAGTATTCTTTTCAAAAAAACAAAGAGAGACCTCTTGTCCCCAGCTTTCTAGTTGTTCAACGATAGTTGCTAGTTGTCCGCTTAATTCCCAAGAGTAACTACTTGTATTTGTAATTGTCAACGAATCATTCTCTGGTAAATTTTCTATTTTCATATAGAAATAACCATCTTCACGCTTCGTTTGAACTAATTCGTTGATTGTCAAAGTGTTTCCAACAAAAGCAGTAGGAACTGTAGTTAATTCTATAATTCCTTTAAAATCAATGGCTTGAATTTTGGTTTCTGATTGATTTCCTTCAGCATCTACTGTATACATACCTACGTAATACATTTTTTCAGGTTGAAGCTGTGAAGTTTCGTATTCAATAGTTGTTTCAAAATTCTCCGTTAAATTTTCTCTCGAAAGATGTGCTTTTTCAATAAAAGTAGTCGTAGCTAATTCTTCTTCTGAAACAATAGGACTCATAAACAGTTTAGTGGACGTAGAATTTTCATCTTCAATTTGAACAGGAAGGTAGGCCTTACGTTTTTGTCTTACAATTTGAGGAGACTGAGCTGCCTCCGTTGCAGAAGAATGACCAGTTGTAATTGTCGGCATCCATTTCCCTGTTAGCTTGTAATAATGGGCAGCTGGATCCCCGGTAGTCACTGGTTTAGAAAAAGCATTCCCGGAAAAAGTACTAGAAACAGGAACAGTTAAATCCAGCAGGCTATTTATTTGAACCAGCTTGTTTTTCACTTTGAAATAAAGACCATACAACGTACCTCTTTCAAGTGCCGGCAATGTAATGACTATTTTGTCTTTTTCTCTTGTAAAAGGGAGTGCTTGTCCACCCGTTGGTTGAGCGCCTGTCCCAATTTCTTGAGCACTCCCGAAGTAAACCTTATTCTCTAGCACTTCAAAGTTATCACGGAGTGTCATTTGGATCCTCGTCCCGGCTTGTAAACGAAGTAAATCACTTGTTTGTAAATAATCAATCGCTGTCATATACGTGATTTCTTGACTTCTGTCAACAGAATGAACTTCGTTTTGAGGAATCCCAGTGTCTGCTAGCAATTGGTTATCCGCTGATTGTGCAACACCCGTACGTAATTGCAAATCTACCAGCCCTTCCACATTTGTAAATGAAATAGCTTTTGCTTGTGCATAGCCCCCGTTTGCTCCAGTAAATCCAAAATAAACACGTTTATTTTCATTTAAGCCTAAGTTATTTTTAAACTCCGTATCCACAGGAATCGTAATATTTAAGGCATAATCAGGAACAGAATAGGTAAATGTTCCCGCTTCTCGTTTAAATTCCACGATAAATTTATGCCACTTACTATCAGATAAATCTGTCACTCCTTTTTCATTTCGGTGATGAAGGACTTTGTCAATCTTAAAAATACCATCTTTTGTATAGGAAGTTTCTGCCCCCGGATAAGCCCAGGCAATATGATGACCTTTGGAACTTGTATCACGATCCATCATGCCATCGTTTGCAATAAGATTACTATTATTGTTATAGAAGGTATCAAATTCAATCGCCAAACTGTTAGGAATTGCCCCCTTACTTAATGGTGTAGAATCTCCTGTGTTTGCCCATACTCCAATCGTTGGACCAGCTTCTTCGGCTATTGCTGTCGGACCATTACTTTGCATAACAAATGTTAATCCATCACTATCATTTGTTACATTTTCAATATAAAAAGCCATCTCAATTTTAAAATCATTTGTAAAACTCACTGGGTTATTAAACCAAACTGCCCCACTAGAACTCGGTGTTGTATCATTAATCTGAACATAGCGGTGATTTTCAGATCCACTTGGACTTCCCGCTTTTCCTACCGTCGAAATCATCGTTTGATCAATTGGCAATGTCTCAAACGCTGGTTCAATGATTGCTGCTAACCCTTCACCGGGAAAGAAAAATAGGCCACCAAAGAAAAGTAGTAAATAGGAAAGTAAAAAAAACAAGCCGCCTAATTTGCTGGGCTTCATTCTTGATTCACCCTCTTTTTATTTTTTAATTGGTAATATTTCCAAAGTAAGCCCAGAATTGCTAGTAAAAACACAATCAGCATTCCAACTAAAATTGAAAATATAATAGATTCATCTTTCTGTTTGGTGAAAAAGACTGTTTTTTGATTAATTACTTTCGCTTGAGCAGCAGAAACAGTAAACGAGTCATCGAACACCCAGTTGCCTTTTGAGGAATGAATTGCGATATGAACATTATATGTTCCAGATTTTAAGGTTTCTTCCTTTAACTCTGTTAAAATTGGAATCAAGGAGTTAGGAGCAATTTGATAGTTGTCTGCTTTTTTCGTACCAATTATTTTTTTATTTGTTTTATCATAGACAGTTGTCTCAACGTTTACCTTACCAAATGCGGTAGGCTGGTTGTTTATCAAGGTACTTTTGATAACTACAGTATCATTTTTTATGACTGGCTCAGTTTTGTCAAAAAGTAAATTAGGCTCAGGCAGTGAACCCAAATCGGTGCGTAACCTGACACCGATTTGGGTTAGATATTTTGCCTGAATCATTGAATGCATTGCTTTTTCTTGGTTTGGGGAAGTAATTGTTTCAAAAGCAAAAGCACCTAGCACTTCACCAGTAATTTTTTGTCGTTGACTGTCTAACTGAAACGAAACTTTTTTACTTTCAGAAGGCTTCAGACTTATTATTTGTTGTTTTGGTTCAACAAATTGAGTAAATGACTGCCCCTGATACATTTCTGCAGTTTCACGGCTTTGATAAGCAATTATACCCGTAGATGTTGTATAACTGTTTAAAGCACTCGCTTTTACTTGCAATGTTTGTTCAGATGTATTTGTAACTAGAAGAGTCAACGTTTGTTTATTTTCCTGAAGATATAAATCAAAATATGTAGCTTCTGATACTTGATTTTCAGGATACTCGGGTGTCACAGTAAAAGCGGTCGTTTCCGCCTCTACAGACATTACTTTACTATTTATGCTAAAAAATATGCTACATAATGTGAAAAAAAATAACAAAAAAGTAGTGTTACTTTTAACCGTCATGCTCTCTCCTCCTAACAGCCAAAATTTCAACTCTGTTGTTGAGCCATTTAACTTACAGACAAATTATTAATTTTTTTGTCTAGGTTGCTTCATTCAGGAGTATAAGCGTTTGTTAACACCCAAGTAACCGTTCCACTGTAGCGACCACTATTAATATTTTGTTTTGGAAAAGTTAACGTCGTGTTTGATAAATCAAATTCATTCGCTGCCAATCCAGTTGTTCCGTTTGCACTAGCGACAAGTGTCGGCTCAGTCGTGCCAGCGTCAATTGTTGTCGTAGCAGTAACTGTCGCATCACCTTTTGCCCGTGTGGTTGCTAAATTCAATTTCGCAGATTGTAATTTTACGTTATTTTCATTTTTAATATCTGATAGTTTTAACGACAACATCCAGCCGGATTCGTTTGGCCCTCGATAATCAGATACTTTCGTTATCTCTGGTGTTCCAGTCAATGTTTGATCAGATTCCGCAACATCTTGAATCGTTAGCTCTCCAAAATTAAAGTTAGAAACTGCATCTAAATTTAAGATTCCTGGTTGAATTGTCAAAGATGCTTCACTTGTCAATTCAGCTGTTGGGTTCGCTTCAGCGGCATACGAATTGATTGCTCCATCTCCCAAAGTCACTCCCAGTACTGCTATTGTTGATAAAATACTTTTTTTCATCCTATCCCATCCTTTTTAAAATTTTCAAAAAATGACCTTAACCATCTAAAAGATAATTAGCCTGAATTGGAGCATAACACAAGATGTTTTTCCTTTTAAAAAAAGATGTACTATAAGTCATTTTCATTAGAGAAAGACCTTTCTATGATGGTATAATAGGGAAACAGAAAGAAACTTTCAGAGACCAAGGAGGAAAACTGGCGTGTATGGTCAAACAATCAGAAAAATTCGAAAAGACAAAGGGTTAACTCAAAAAGATGTTTGCCAAGGAGTTGTGACACTGAGCTATTACAGCCGAATTGAACGAAACATTAGTACCCCTACCATCGATATATTTATGGAGATCATAAAAAATTTGAATGTTCGATTAGAAGAATTTATGTATATTCACAATGACTATCAGAAAGCTTTAAAAGATCAGACTTGGTTTGAGATTACCGAACTTTATCATGCAGGAAATATGAAAAGTCTCGAGGACTATAAAACAGCGATTTTAACTGGAAAACTGCCACACGAAGAAGAAATTACGATTCAATTAATTAACCTGTTTATTTATCGTTTGGGTGGCAATGTCGTCGCCGAAAATATAGCTCATATTGTTCAAAACTTGATGAACTTAGAAAATTGGACTAGTAGGGAAGTCACGATGTTCATTACGATTATGGACGAAATTCCTATCGAAACCTTGTTAATTATTGTCAATCGATTGCTCAAAAAAAGAAATCTTTATTCTGCTTCTGATGGCTACAATTCTCCATATAGCAAAATACTCATCAATACCATCCTTCTCTGTGTAAACAACAAGTATCTCAACGAAGGGCTAAGTTATTTGAAACAGTTTCGAGAAATGTTAGAAATTCGAGATTTATACGGAAAAACAATGGCTTTATTCTTAGAAGGATTGCTTTGCTATGCCAAAGGAGCACAACTTGCGGGTACAAAAAAAGTTAATGAGGCCTTTCAAATTTTTCATTTATTAGAGATGGATAATTTTTCTCGCAAATATCAGCAATACTTTGAGTATATTAAAACTATCTATTAATAGGTTCATTTTTGTGACTTTTACAGTATTAGCCTTATGGAAGAAAGTATACGTAGCACTTTCTCTTCCTAACTTATTTCTGTTATACTTAAGTAAGAAATATGTAGGTAGGAGAGCGTAAATTTATGAAAATTTATTACATTGAAGACAATCCTTTTCATCAAGAGCGATTTAAAAAAGAACGCCACAACTATGAAAGTTTACGTTCTGTTCCTGTAGAGATATTTCCCAATAATAAATTAGAAAGTATTTATAAAAAACTAGATACTTTTGATTTTTCAGTCTCCGATATCTTCTTAATAGATATTGATTTGCAATCCCTTCATTCTGGTATTGATTTTGCAAAAAAGATTCGACTAATTAATCCTGATTGCTACATCATCTTTTTATCAAATGATACAACTAAAGGTTTAGAAATTATCAATCAACATATTCGACCTGATTTATATCTCTCTAAAAATGAAATGAGCAACGTATTTTTAGCTTTGGAAAATATCTTGGTATCTAGATTAAAAAAAGTTAATAACACAACTGCTCTTATTGAACTTAAAGGTTCTTCAAAAGTCTATCTGATTCATCCAGATGAAATTAACTACCTCTCCACTATTAAAGGATTTCGTTCGTCTATAGAATTTTTCGGTACAACAGAAAATTTTATCATTCAAGATAAAATGAAAAATTTAAAACAATTACTTGCTCCTTATCATTACTTTAACGATTTAAAAAGCTTTTCCATTAATCCGTATAATATTAAAGAAATAAATAAAAATACATTAGAAGTTATTTTTAAAAACGAAGAGTGTTTGTCATTGAGTGCTACCAGCATAAAGAAATTACTTACGTACATTGATGCTCTAGGATAAACAAAAAACAGGCAAAATATGCCTGCTTTTTGTTTAATTAAAAGAAATAGTTAAAGATAATTCAAACAGTTTCTCTTGTTTATCATAACGCAAATCATAATTAATATTGTTATACAGGTTAACAATTCTTGAAAAATTATAAAGCCCTAGTCCTCCTGCTTTTTTCTCGGAATGACCACGTTTTAAAAGTACCGTTAAATTGCCACCATGGTCAATTATCGCAGGATTTCTAACTAAAAAATGAAAAGCCTGATCTTTCTCGTTTAAACAGATAACAATCGGTTGAGCATTATCTGTTGCCGAATAATGCTCAATGGCATTATTTAAAGCAATAGAAAGTAGACGGATCAAGTCGATATAGTCCACAGCAACCGTTGAAATCACATTTAAAACTTGAATAGAGTATGATCTATTATTCTTTTCTGCTTTATCGATAAAATCATAAAGTAAACCTTTAATCACTGGGTCTGTAATCTTTTTCATTGGATTATGTCTAGCATCTTCTATCCTCTCTAAAGAATACTCTTTAAAATGAGTTACCAGTTCTCGCGCCTCTTCTGGTGTCTGATGACTAATTCCATATTCTAAGGCTGCAATAAAATTTAAATAATCATGACGAAATTCATCTAATTTATTGTAATATTCTTGTGTTTCTTTTAAATCTTTTAAGTAAGAAGTAACAAATTCCTTACGTTTTCTGTTAATAATGAACACTATAAAAGCTACACTACTAAAAAGGTTGAATCCTAACATAATAATTGAAGTTAACACGTAATCTAGTGAATATAGGTTCACTTGTGCATGTAGAAAATAAAGTCCTGCCATCATTAAAGTAGACAATAAGGTAATGCTTTTCATTTTTTTCGTATAATCTGTAAAATAGTCAAAAATATGATATTTTTTATCAAGATGCTTCAAGTACAGACATAAAAATACTGTCATAGCGATTTCTAGAAAAACAGTAATATATAAATGATTGAATCCTAGATATCGTGGAAGATCAATACACAAGAAGATAATTAATCCCCCACAACTCATTAAAAAATTATTTAGTAAGATAGAAAGATAAATGTTCTCTACTTTAATATAGATATAGTAACATTGAGAAAAATAGAGCAGAAATAAAAAAAAGAATGTATATTTTATCATAAGTAAATTACAAACCGCCAATAATAAATAAAAGATAGTAAAAAAGTACGTACTTCGCTCCTGAAATAATAGATTGATGCCTATTAAAATATTTACATACACCATACCCACAAATACAATTAATTCCATTATTTTACTTCCACTCCTGACTTGCTAACCTATATTATCATACCAAAAAAGAAAGAAAAACAAAGAATCTATGTTTTCCTTTCTTTTTAACTAGGGCGCTTCAATAATTGTCCATTCTAACTCAGATTGATAATCGCCAATATATGCATTCGATGAAATCGCTAAATCAAATTGATGATTTCCATCTTGTATCAGACCATATTCCGTGTCAGTTTCTTTGACAACAGGTAAGGTAACTTGTTGATTATTCGTAATGACTAAATTATCTCTATTATTTTGATAACTGAGAACAGCTGGAAGTTCTCTTTGCGCATTTTTAAATGTGCTTATTTGGCTGACTACTAATTGCCAGTTTCCTGGTGAACGCGTGGTATCTTCAATTTTTATATCGACTGGTTTTTGAGGAAGAGAGTGAACTGTTTGTCCATTAATAACAGCATCTTGAAAAGATAGGACTGAATCAACAGATTTAAAATGTACAGTGCCTTCCATTAATTGTAAGGTAAAAGTTGCAACATTTGACTTGAGTCCCTCTGTATCTACCACATAAATTTCAACAGCATTCGCTCCAAGCTTTAAATCGGCTAATGACATTTCTTGTGAAAAAACATTCCAAGTCCCTTTATTTGCATTCGCTACAGAATTTTCTAGTAGATGTTCTACCCCATTTAATTTGTAATAAAGAGTCCCCGTTTGACTCTCAGCGTCTTTCCATTGTCCTTCCACTTTAAAGGATGAAAGATTCGGCGTTATTGGAATAGTTTTATTTGATAATGCGTCCACCAACTGAAGTTGAGGAGGTGTATTTTTTTGTACCAACGTTAGTATCCCGTTATCGGATGCGGTTTGCCCCATACTATCTTTTATTTCAATCTGTGTTTTATTTTGGCCAATCATTCCTATATTAGTTAAATCAACGGGTATTGAAAATGTTCCCTCTTTTTGAAAACTCCCAGTTGGTATCGCAACAGTTTGACCATTAACAGTTAACGTGGGTTTTAGATCCGCTATATTTCCAGTCCATGTACCGGTTAAAGTTATATGGTAGGAATTTGCATCAGTGATGTCGACTACTTTATTTTTACTTTCCTCATCAAAAGATACATTGATACTTTGAATAGCTGGCATTTTCGTAGTTAAAAAATCCTCCCAATCAAAATCACCTTTAGAGCTGTCATAAATACCTGAATGAAGAGAAAACTCTTTATTTTTTAACGCTTCCTCTGTAACCTTGGCTTTATACGAAAGAATAATTTTATCTCCTTTGTTTATTAACAAATTGGAAATTCGATAAGTGTCATCATAAGGACCATCATCATATTGATTCGTTACTTGAAGTTCTGTCATCCGACCATCATAGGAAACAGTATCATGATACATCACTTGTGCTTCTGCATTAAAGGCCCAAAATATATCTCGATGAAGTTCTTTAGAAGTATTAACGAATGAGCCAGTATCAGATAAACTTCCTCTTTTATAAATAAACGTTGGTTCTCCTTCTAATTTCAATCCTTGTGTTTCATCTGGAAAAAGAACTAACATGGAAGATTGATTAAAAGATTCAGGTAAGACGCCATCATCTAGTTTTTCCAAAGTTGTATTGACTGTGACCGTGTCCCCAACAGCGGTATAGTACGGTGAATGGTCTTTTTCATAAGCAATTGTAGCTTTCACATGACCACCCAAAATGGTTGCTTCTTGATTATCTGGGTAGTCTGCAGCTAAAACATTCCCTGAAAAAAAAATCAGAGAAATAAAAATGGCACACATTAGAACTAAACAATTGGTGGCAAAAAATTTTTTATTAATTATGTTCATTGAATATGCTCACCTACTTCTTTTGTTTAAGTAATTTATAACTTAAAACTAGAATAATCCCTATTAATAATAAACCTACCACGATAATGATCGGTAAATACGGAACTCCTTTGTTTTCTAGAACAGCTTTTTTATTTATTTTTTCTGCTTTTTTAGCTTGTATTTCGAAATCAGTCGTCAAATGCCAAGTTTTATTGGTAGTCCCTTCTTTAGCATCAATTGTGACGGTATAGTTACCTGGTGTAATCTTTTCTTTATTTAAGCCAATTGGAAAGTTAAAATTTGTATTAGGCGCAATGGACATATTTTCTTTTTTCGATTTATAAAGAACCTTTTTAGAACCTTTTTTTGTAATTGTTGCGTCAAAACTTACTTTACTGATAATTGTTGGTGTTGGATTTTGGACATTTGCAAAAATAGTCGTATACGAATTTTCTAAACCGGGCCGCGCAGCTAGTAATTTTAAATCTGGCGTCACTTTATTTGTATTCGTTTCTAATTTCATTCCGATTACATAGGCATATTTATTTCTTATTGCTGTCCCACTAACCTTTTTACTTAGCGTATCTTTTTTAGTGATATGAATGCCGCCAAGAATTATCCCTGTAAAAGCTTGTTTTGGCATCTTTATTTGAAAGGGAATATCTTTTGCTTCTCCAGGTTGTAATGTCACCTCTTGTGTCTCTGGTGAAACCAATTGATTTAACACATAATCAGCTGATACATCTTTTTTTACGTTTTTTTGTCCATAATCAATGACACCATTACTATTCGTTACAGCATTATTAACATCGACAAGGTAAGTCGCCTTCTCTTGACTATTATTCTTTACATGAATAGAAACTTGTTCTTTTTGACTCGGTTTTAATAATAAGTCAAAATAAGAAAGCTTTTTATTATTTTGAAAAGATGGAAGATTTGCGCTAACACTGTATGCTGATTCTGAAGAATCAGCATACACTTTTACATTGTTCATTCCTAAAATAATAAAACTTATTCCGATAAACAAACAACTTTTAATGAGGGAGAAACGAGGTCCGCTCTTATTCATGCGCATCAATTGGACCAGCAGTTAAAGTCCAAGTAATCGTCGCTGTATATTCTTTTGCCTGAGCACTTCCTGAGGGAACGGCTAGTTGAACATCTGTATTATGTCCTTCTTCACCAGGAAACACATCTAGCCAGGTTCCTTCTCCTGCCAGACTAGCTGCTGACATGACATTTTGTGCTTCAGTATTATTGAAAGTTACATCTTCGTTTACAGTAGGTTGTGCACTGGTATTATCTGATTTTTTTCGAGCAACTCCATTTTCAAACGATAAGACGGCCCCTTTTAATTCAGATTGATCCTCTGCTTTAAATTTAGAAGCACTTGCGGTTAAAGTCCACCCTCCTTCAACACCACGTTTATCAGTAATTTGGACATGTGGTTCAGCATTTAAAGCGCTATATACTTGACTATCACTAGAGATTTCTTGGGTCCCAAAACTAATATTAGAGACATAATCAATAGATAAAGGACCATTATCGTCTGTTCCATGATTATCTGGATCATCTGGGTCAACCGGATTGACAGGATTATCTGGATCGTCTGGATCAACCGGATTAACTGGATCATCGTTTCCTCCAGTAAAAGTGACTTTTGCTGTAGTCGTTGTTGCATCACCTGACTCGGCTGCATTTGCTAAAACTCCAGTCAAAAGTGTTGCAGACAATAATGTTGTCGCTGCTAAAGAATATAAGATACTTTTTTTCATATTCATTCTCCTTTATGTGTTTGTAATTTTTTTTAAGCGGGTGCATCCGTTAACGTCCATTCAAGAGTCGCTGTGTAATCCCCAGCCAAATTTCCAGAAGGAACTTTCAAAGAAACATCTGTTGTAGTCATTTGATCTGCCCATGTTCCTAACCCTGTATTCACTGCTGAGGTCATGATATTTTGGGCTTCTGTGTTAACTGTTACAACTGCTGTAGATGGCGTTGCAGATTGATTATCATTCACCGTTTTAGGCGTGCCGTTAGGTAAAGTTAATTGTGCCCCCTTCAATTCTTGCCCACTTTGTGTTTTGAATCCAGCACTTTCGCTATCATAATTGACTTGTAAATTCCAACCTGCACCAGTTCCCCGTAAATCGGATACTTGAGCTTCTGTACGTAAAGAAGGTTTTTGTGCGGCATACGTTTCTGTAGAACCAGAAATTGTTTGCGTACCAAAATCAATATTAGAAATGTAATCGATACGCAAGACCCCAGTGTTTCCTGTTGAATCATTGGAATTAGGATTATCATCTGGATCAATAGGATCAATTGGTCCAACAGGATTATCTGGATCTGCTTGTGAGATGCCGATTTTTGCTATACTTGTAGCATCTTTATCTTCAGCATGAACGACTGTACTACCTAATGTTGCACAACTAAATAATGCCGTAATTAAAATCATTTTTTTCATTGTTCTGTTTCCTTCTTTCTTCTTTTGAAAAATATCCATAATAGTAATCCGCCAATAAGTAACCAACCACTAAGCATAAAAAAATGATTTTTTAGTTCATTAGTCATTGGAAATAATTTCTGGGATTTCATTTCGTGATACTTTTTGCTGTTTTGTGTTTGTACATCTGAATTATTCGTTTTTTGTTGTGGCATATTGCTTTTAAAGGTAATGCCAACGTTACTTTTTTCGCTAATTGCAAAAGCATCCTGTCCAAAACTAGTAGATATTTGAATACATCCAATCATCATTAGCATTATAAGCAATTGTCTACTAAATTTTTTCATTTGTTGTCCCCCTTACCATTAATCGAATAGCACCCCCAAACTGAAGTTTTGATCAATTTAGAATTATTACAATTCAGAACATCCATAGTATACTTAAATCAAAACAACATTTCCTGATTTTGGAATCGCTTTCTTATAAAGTTGTGTCAAAATATCATACAATTTAATATTTTTTCTCTTTCTAAGAAAAAAAATAAAGGACAAAAATCTAAAATGATTTTTGTCCTTCACTTCATATATGATTCTCTTTCCCTTCCAAAATTATCCTTCTTAAATGATCTACGGCGTAGTCGGATAATTTTGGACTGTCGTTTGATTGCCATTTTGACTAAACAAGCTGGTTGATTGTGCATTTTTTTGTTTTTCTACTTCTAAGACTTTGTTTTTTTCAAAAGTCACATCATAGTTGTAGTCCTTTGGTTGCACTTCTTGGAATCCTTGTGGTTTATAAAAACGTAAAAGGTTTTCCTGATTTAATTTGTCAGATAAACTTAACGATTTTTTCACCCAATCGTTATCTTTCGTGACTTCTGCTTTTAAATCTGCTGGAACTTGGTCTAATTTTTTCCCTTGATTGTTGTAGATTTCCCCACCTAGATAAGAAAATTGAGGCGTTACAAAATCGCCATTTCTAAAAGGAACCACTTGTTTATATTGAGGGGATAAAAGGTCCGTGCCAAAATGGATATAATTTTTATCATCGACACCTAAAAGATGGTACAGTGTCGGTAAAACATCAATTTCCCCACCATATTCGTGCATGATTTTCCCTTGCGTATAGCCTGGCATGTAAAACATCAAAGGTACTCTTTGCAATTGCGCATTGTCATAGTTTGTCCACGCTTTTGGATCGCGGTTGAAGGCTTTACATAAGTCCTTGTTGTTCGCATCTGAAATACCGAAGTGGTCACCATAAATAACAAAAATAGAATGATTGTATAAACTTGTTGTTTGCAAGTAATGGAAAAATTGTTCCAGCGATTGATCCAAATAGTGCGCTGTTCGAACATAATCATCCACAATCGAATTGCCTGTGTTCAATTTAGGAAACGGGAAGTTTTGGTCATCCGTATAATAAGGGGTATGATTGGTCACAGTTAAAAACTTCGCATAGAATGGCTGCTGTAAATGTTCAAGCTCACTAGCTGATTCACGCAACAATTGTTTATCTAAAATACCGTAACCTAGCATTTTGTCATCTTTTGAAAAATATGACCGATCAAAAAAGCATTGATAACCTAAGTTTTTATACACATGGTCTCGATTCCAAAAACTCCCCACATTTCCATGGAAAACAGCGGTTGTATAGCCTTTTTGTCCTAAAACTGCGGGAGCCGCTTCGAAAGTATTGTCTGATCCTAATTGTGTAAAAAGAGAGCCTTGCGGTAGCCCGAATGTTCCTGTTTCCAACATGTTCTCCGCATCACTCGTTTTTCCTTGCCCTACTTCATGAAAGAAATTATCAAAACTGATTGTCGCTTTGTTTTGATAGAGCTGATTTAAAAACGGTGTAACCTCTTGGCCTTGGACTTTCATATTAATCAAAAATTGTTGAAAACTTTCTAAATGAATCACAAATACATTTTTTCCTTTGGCAATCCCGGCATACTGCGGATTAAGCGGTAAATTGTTTTGCTTGGTAAATTTCATGATTTCAGGTAATTCGTTTGAACTAGCTTCTGCTCTTACCTCATTTGACATGGCTGTTTTGACACCATCGATGGCTGTGAATGCATCCAAGCCAAGATATTTTACAATATAATTACGATCAAAAATTCTTTGAAGCAATTGAGGACGATCGGTTTCGCTTAAAAATAAGTTAACCGAAAAGAGCAAGACACTTAAACAACTAATTGAGATCGCCAATCTTCTGTTGATAGGTTTGGTCACAAAGACTTGATGATTCCGTCGCTGTTTAAAAGAGTAAAATACCAAAACGAGCAGCACTAAAGTATCTAGCCAATAAAAGACATCGTGGACCCTCATTAAGGCAAGTAAATCACCAGAAATCCCTTCTGAAACTTTTGAAAAGCCAAAAACAGATTGGATGGTAATAAAGTCAGTGAATTCACGATAAAAAATAATATTCAAATATAAAATTAATGTATTTAAAACATTTAAAAGAGTTAAGCTAAGCATAAATGTTTTATGCTTTTTAAAATACAAACTAAAGCCAAATAATAACAGCGTAGTAGCAACTGGATTGAACCACAAAATTTCTCGTTGGAGACTGCCCTTAACGCCCAATGAGAAATCTAGGTAATACGCCAGAATCGTTTTTGCCCAAAAGAGTAAAACAAAAAATAAAAAGAGTCCTAATCGGTTATTTATTTTTTTCATCTAAGTTTGTCTTCCTTTCCCTTCAAAAAAATCTTGATTTGTTAAAAATAAAACCTAACTCTGCGCAATGACTTTTTCGCTAGCGGAGAATTGGATAAATAACTTAAAAAGATAATCGCAATGGCGCAACATCCAAATAAAAGCCATACGTTTGTAAAAGGTGTTCGAGTAAGGGAACTAGTAATAGGCTTTGTAATTAAAAGACTTGGTAGCGCCACCCCTAAAGAATTGCCAATTTGCTTACATGTCACCGCAATGGCTGCTGCCGTTCCTGACTGAGAAAATGGCATTCCTTCAATCGCTGTAATGGTAATCGGTGAATTTAACATCCCAAACCCAATGCCTAAAAAGATATAAATAACAAATAAAATAATCATAGGCGTTGTTTTAGTTACAAATAATTGTAAAAAGCTAACAGCCAACATTGAAATACCACAAAGCATAATAGGACGTTTCGTCCCTATTCTCCCTACCATTTCGCCGGCTCTCGGGGCAACAAGAAAACTAACAAAAGCCAAAGGAATGGTTGATAAGCCAGCTTCCAACGGGCTGAAGCCTCTCATTTCTTGCAAATATAGCGTGTTTAAAAATAAATAACCGTTATATATGATAAAGCCAAAAATAGCTAAAAAAGAAGCCGATGTAAAGGGAATAGATAAAAAGAAGCGCGGATTGATTAACGGATTGTCAATGTTATATTCATAAATAAAGAAAATAACAATGGCTAAGCAGCCGATTATCCCAGTACTTAAAATATCTGGCGCGAAAAGCCCTTTTCTAGGTAGTCCGATAATGGAATAGATAGAACTAAATAGAAAAAGAATCATCAATGCTTGACCAACAAAATCATTTTTCACCGTCTTCTCTACTTTTGACTCAGGTACAAACTTTTGTGTAAGGATGATTGCCGCAGCAATGATCGGTACATTGACAAAAAAGACATACCTCCAGCTAAAATAAGAAACAATCAGTCCGCCAATAATCGGGCCCATTCCTAAGGAAATCCCTGTAACAGAGCCCCACAAGCCAATTGCTTTCGCTCGTTCTAACTTTTCGGTAAATACCTGTGTAATAATAGACATTGCTACCGGATTTAACATAGAACCACCAATCCCTTGCAACATGCGAAACGCAATCAATTGCCCTGGGGTTTGCGAAATCCCACATAGGAAAGACGCTAAACCAAAACAGGCTAAGCCCAATTGAAGGACTCGTTTACGGCCAATTCGGTCTGCTGTAGACCCAGATAACAATAATAAGGATGCTACCATTAAAGTGTACCCATCTGTTACCCACTGTAATGTAGACAGATTCGTGTGAAAATCACTTTGAATGGATGGTAACGCCACATTGACAACCGTAACATCCATGGTCACTACAAACAAACTCATGCAACAAGTATACAAAATAACTTTTTTTCTATCGATCATAAAAACAGTCCTTTCTAGCAACTACATAAAACAGGAAAAGCAACAATGACACTTAAACTTCTAACGACACGATTATCGCAAGTACTCACGTATCAACAGTTCTTTATATTGCTTGCCATTTAGTTATTTTATACTTAAAAAAGTAAATCTTTAGATAGCCAAACTATACACCAGAACCCCTTTAAATTGAACCGTAATAGATACGATTTATCGATTCTTAAGTTATTAAATAATTGAACATTCCGTTCAGAAATATCGAACAGTCCCATAATTGAGCATTTCTTTTAAACAATGAACAACAAAAATAGCCTTATCCGCAGCAGAAGTAAATCTAAGCGAATAATGCTATTTTTGGTAACTATTCCAAAGTAATTTTAATGGCTAAGTCTCTAGCAACTTTTGTAAAGTTGCCTTGATTTGACCAGGTTGGACAAAAACCGAACTGGAAACATTTCGGTATAAATAAAATTTTTGTTTTCGTTCAATCGGTAAAAAGAAGAGTTTAGAATCAATTTCCTGCAGTTGTTCTTTCCGAAGAGAGATTACCGCATAAACTCCTTTACTTTTTTCAATGAGACGAGTAAGCATCAACGTATCGTAGCAACAAACAAGCGGACTTGTTAATTGCAACATTTCTAGCACGCTCTTGGTAGCTTCTAAATGATCTAAGTGATGAGGCAAAAATAGAAATGGATAGTTGGTCAAACAGGTGAAGCCTTCTTCCTCAATTTCTTGTTTAATTTTTCTTGAAACACAAAGATACATTTTTAGTTCAATTAATTGTTCTTTCTTTAAAACTGGACTATTCACATCTGCAGAAGTAATCACAAAATCCAACTCATGATTCTCCAATTTATTCAATAACTCAAACGATGAACCATGGTAACATTCCCAAAAACGATTCAGTTGATCCTCATTTTCTGTCACTTTATACATCAAGGACGTATTTCCAAAACCTAAACGCATCACTGGATTCTCAATCATTTCATGCAAATTAAGTTTCATTTTCTTGGCCTCGTTTAAAATGATATAGACAGATTGGACGATTTTATCACCATAGGAATTTAACGTCAAAGAATTACCGTTACGGTCAAAAAGTAAATGGCCCAATTCACTTTCCAAATCTTTTAATGACGCACTTAAGGTTGATTTACTAACATGGAGTTCAGAGGCTGCTTTGGAAATACTATTATATTTTGCAATGGTATAAAAATATTCTAATTTTTCAATAGTCATCTTTTGTCATCCCTTTTATTCAAATTCATTTGCCCACGCAACCTGTTCAAAACACGCCTCACTCTTTATCAATAGCGTAGTTATTTTTGCTCTAATAAGCTATGTCCATCTTGTTATTTTTCTATAACTAATAGCAGATGGATATGAAAGTGCCTTTGGTAAAACTTTTTTTCGGAAATAGTACGAGCATTCGCAGTAAATTCAGCTTATTAACAAAGGCGTCTAGCTTTTTCTATTTTACGCAAATTTACTTAAGAAATTCCATTTCAATTCTTTTCTAAAAAAGGTAAGATGGACACAACAAATGTTTCAGTTTCCATGCCCATTTACTTTAAGGTTCAGCGTTATCTACTAAGTATGAAGAATGTCAAAGAAAGGTTAGGTACTCCCAATGAAAATCAATTATTTAGGCACGGGTGCAGCAGAACGGATTCCAGGAATTTTTTGTAATTGTAAATTATGTAAGTACGCTCGAGAGAAAAAAGGACGAGAAATTCGTACACAAACTCAATTAATTATTGATGATGTCCTGCTGATTGATTTTCCAGGGGATTCTTATTTACACTTGTTGCAGTATGACTTGTGTTTTGCAGACTTTAACTCTTTACTAATCTCTCATTGGCATTCCGATCATTTTTACGGCGAGGATTTGGCTTATCGAATGTCTGGTTATGCATTAGATGTTCCCAATCGTTTAACTGTTTATGGAAATGAAGCAGTTAAGACGTTTTATCAGCGCGCCTTTGATTTAGAAGGTCGTCAAGACAATACCCGATTACATTATCAGGTTATTCAGCCCTACAAATGTTTTACTATTGCGAACTATATGATTTATCCCCTTCCTGCACAACATGGAAATTTCAGTGAAGATTGTTTTATTTTCGTTATAGACGATGGTAAAGATGCTTTTTTATCCACCCATGATACAGGTTACTTTACGTCAGAAATGTTTGAATATCTTGAAAAGAGCCACTTACTTCTTAGTATTGTTTCTTTAGATTGTACTAGTCAAACAAACGAAACTGGTAATAGTCATATGAATTGGGAAGAAAATTTAAAATTAATTGCAGAATTAAAAGAAAGAAAACTCGTCACAGATAAAACGATTTACGTTGCCAACCATTTTTCTCACAATGGCGGCTTGTCTTATGCGGAGATGGCGGCTCTATCTCAAAAGCATGAAATCATTACGAGTTATGATGGTTTAGAAATACTAACTTAATCGGATTATTTGCCTTCTTTTCAGCACTATTATATGCTTTTAACCGATAATTACAAGGTACTTATATCGTAACTTACACTATCTTAAAAAACAAAAATACTCGAAATTTCCCGTGATTCTGGAAATTCCGAGTATTTTTATGGTTCTTTACGCTGCTGGCACAGCGGATAAACGTTTATTTTCTTCTTCATTCACTCGATTGACAATAAAGTTATAATTCACTTCATTTAGTCTTTGACCATGATTTCCTGTTTGCTTAATGCCACCATTGGAATGAACACCAACTACTTCAAACTGAGCATTATAGATTGGTGAACCAGATTGACCACCGGTTGTATCGATATCATAAAATAGTAATGGATTTTCTAAGTCTGTAAAGTTAGATGTAAACAAATCATTTTCATGAGACCATTGTGTGTGGTTTTTCTCACCTGGATAGCCTGATATTGTGACATGGGTATCTGAAGATTCAAACTTTTTCAAAACAAATGGCGTTAAAATTTCTCCCAACTCTGGGCCATCTGGACGATCGTTTTGTTTGCCGACAGTCACGACCGCAATATCCGCATTCGGGGAAAAAGCTACATCAATCACTTTGAATTTGCCAAATGGTGTCGCACTGCCATCTCGACCTGGATAAAACCAAGCATCATCTTTGGCATTCGGATTTAATACTTTGGCATTCTTAAAACTTTCAGCCACATGATTATTGGTGACAATTGTATTAGTTCCAACAACAAAGCCTGTTCCTAAAGAAATATAGCCTGGTTTACTGGCAGGGGAAATGATTCTTCCGATTGACGCAAAAGGCGCTTCGGTTGTATCTGCCACTTCTTGTCTTCTGTCTTCAGGGTCCAGTAACGATCTTTTTTGTCGTGAATGACTTTCGGCAGGAACGATATACTCTTCTGCATTTGCAGAGAGGCTAAAACCAGCTATCAAACTTACTAAAATCAGAAACAAAAAACCAGCACTAATTTTTCGTATGGAGAACTTTTTCATAAGATTATGCCACTCCTTATCCATTTTTATTTAATTGGAGAATTTTTTTCATTCATTGACCAGAACAGATTCACTTGGTTGGTTTACTTGAATATCCTCTTTAGCTCCGATTCCAGCAGAGTTAAAGGCTGCTGACACCACTGAAGCTGCTTCATCGCCATATTGAACTTTTGCAGCAGCAAGCATCGCATCACGAGCATCACTGAATTGTGCTTTAGGTGTTAAGTAATTTACTAACGAGCTGTAGAAAATAGTCTGTGCTTTTTCAATGCCTAAGTTCTGGATAATGGTGTAACCAATCCGATTAATAATTCCACTGTTATAATGAACACCGCCTTGATCATAATAAGGCGTTCCTTTATACCGTGCTCGATCGTCGTATTGAGCCATGGTTTCTGGTTGTCCGTGTTTACTTGGCGTTTGTAAATTTCGAATACCTGTTTTTCGGTCAACACTCTGAGTATCCGCACCAATTTCTGGATTAGATGCACCCGAAATAATATAACCCATCAAATCAGAATAAGATTCATTCAACGCACCTGATTGTCCTAAATATTCTAAACCTGCAGTATGTTCCGTCACACCATGTGTCATTTCATGACCAACTACATCTAAAGAGGAAGCATACGTTTTTCCTGTTGGTGTACTTGTTTCACCATAACGCATTGCTTTTCCATCCCAAAAAGCATTGTCATAAGCATCTGGATGTTGTTCATCAACAACTGACAAGATGGGCATCCCTCGATCATCAATACTGTGTCGTTGGAAATGATCTTCATAATATGTTTTCACAAATTTTCCATGGGTATAGGCGTCAACAGCATTCTGATTTAATGTCGCTAGTGATGGCGCTTGAATAATAGAATAATTATTTTTGCCATCAACTACTGCATGGTAAACCCCTGTGTTATCCGTTCCGTGTAAAGCAATTCCCGTATTGCTTTTTTCAACTGGTACATTAAACGTTACTTGAAAAGAGTTTTTTAACGTTACTTCACTACCGACATGTTCCGTTAAATCTTGTTTTTCCATAATTGTTCCATCTGTAGCGTTCACTTTATAAACCAATGATACGGGGTCACCAGTTGGTGAAGAAGTTACTCTGACTTTATAAAATAATTGCCCTTCATTATTTACACGTTTGTCAATAGCTAAAAAGACAAGATCTTTAGTTTCTGGATTATCAGAAGTAACAATTTTTTTAACTCCTTCTTCACCGATTGCATCAACCGATTGAATTTTCACAACTTGATCAACTGGATTTCCTGTAACACTTGTTACTGCACCGTTTTTATCTAAATGAATAATCACATTATCTGAATCAACAGTAACGCCTTCCGTTTGCTTTTCTAACTTAAGATGCTTCATCCCCCACGCGTCTTCTTTTCGATCTACAACCGTATATTGTTCAGCAGCTGCCTCAGAAATTGCCTCCTTTTCCAACTTCGATAAAACTGTTGAAACTTCACTTTCTGAATAAACTTGTTCTTCTGCGGCTACAAAAAGTGAAGAAAATAGACATGAACTTCCAACAAAGATGCCTGTACCTAAAATGTATAAAATTTTATTTCCCTTCATCAAACAATTAACTCCTTCCCCAGTTTCCTTTTATTTCTTTTCCCAACAAAAGTATTGCTTTATCCTCCCTAATTTTTCCCGTTAAACGACCGCCCCTTTCCCTGCGTAAATATTTGTTGCTATTTTCATTATAGACAACTACCTAACCGGCACTATCTAAATTCCTTAATCAGCCGACATTTTTCCCTGTATTGCCCCTCATAACTCAATACCATAGCAAAAAAGTTGTTAACAAATTCATTCGTTAACAACTTTTTTACTATTATGATTTTTTTCAATAATTAAATGTTGAGTAACCGATCCTTCATTGAAGGACGTTTGCAAATCAAATTGATCTGAAAAATCAACAATTTCTTTTACATATAACAATCCCCAACCGTGCTCTTCTGGGTTACTTTTAGAACTAAATTTGGTTTTCTTCATAACCTTAAAATCAAATTCGGCTTGGACACTATTTGTTATCACAAACTCTTGTGTTTCATTTTTATTGAAAATTGAGATAGCGAACATTTTCAATTCTGATTTTGCACTGTTTTCAATCGCGTTATCTAATAGAATAGCCAACAAACGAATCACAACCACTAAGTCGATTGATGTATCAAGAATAAATACTTCTGGCACATCAACAATCACTTTTAGTTTTGCTTGCTTTGCGGTATTAATTTTCATACTTATGAGTGCCTTAAGTTCCATATTTTTCAAACGATTTAACTTCATAAGTTCAAATTCTTCATTATCAATAATTTTTTTGGTTGGTGCAATCGTTTCTTCATAAATTCTTTTGATTTCCAGAATATCTTCGTATGAAATAGCAATTTGTAAACTATACAATAAATTTTTATAATCATGACGAAACATCGCTAGCTCTTCGTTAATGGATTCTATTTTTTCAGTATAAATCGTTAAATTATTCAATAATTGAGTGTTGATACGTTGTTCTTCCAAATAAGCTTCAATGACTAAGCCAATCAGAATTAAAAATAAACCTACACTTATTAATAACTCCAATTTAGAACTATTTACCGTGACAAATCCTCGCATAAAGTCAGGTGAAATCTCTGGCGAAATCAAAAACACAAAAAGTAACAACAGAATCAACAATAAAAGTAAACAACCAAAAAAAATTCGGCTATTTTCTAACACACGATTTAATCTTAAAAAAACACTATTGGGAATTTTTAAAGCAATCCAGATATTTATAAGCAACAGAAGAACATTTGAGGCAATCCATAATAATTTATTTTGATAAATCTGTTGAAAAAAAACACTTAAAATCGTTTGCTCCGTGTAATTGATAAACGAAACCATAAGCAATGTAAAAACGGATAAAAATATCGCTTTAAAAATTGAGAACCTCTTTTTGTGAATGAGTAAAAATCCTGTAAAAACAACGACTGTCAGCGCATAAATCAACCAAGAGTAGCCCAACATTAATGCCGCAAACGAACAAAGATTAATGACAATAAGCAATGAAAGTAACGGTATTTTACATTCAATCTTAATCAATGTTACTCGTAAAAAGACAAAAACGATAAAGCTAGATACAAGCAAAACGTTAGTAGCTAATAACGACAAAATCATTTTTCAATATTCTTTTTAGGTTTTTCAGTTTGTCCCATCCATTGTCCAAATATATTGGGCGAATTTTGATTTAATCTAGGCTTAGTTCCCACACCATCACTAACTTTTGCAACTCTTTTTTCAATAACATTTTTAATTATTTTTTTACCAAATTTCATAAAAACACTTCCTTCAATTAAATTTTTTGTTACAGGGAGTATCATCAGACCTTGGATGACGAGACCGTAGAGTATTACTGAAGCAATCTTTTCTTTGACAAACAGACTACATAAAATAAGTAAACACACCCTTATAAGGCTTTGCTTTTTGAGCACGTTTAAATCAGATGGCTGAACAGGTTCAATTGCTGTTCCTTGTGGCGCATACCAATAAAATAATACGACTAAGAGGCAAATCAATAGAATTTTATAAATAAACGGTAAGCTCACAGAAGAATTTTTCAATACAAATGGTATGGCGACATAGATAACAATGCTTTCTAGACGACAGAGCCATTTGGTTTTTGCATGCCAGCCACCTGCGACAGGCCGTAAAAAAATCAGTATGACGTATACAATAAAGGTTTCGCTTAACGTCCCAAATAAAACTGATAAAATCAGAATCATCAGAAAATTAAATAAGCCAGAAAAATAAACGGTTAGATAATACTTTGTCCATTGTGTTTTTCCTGATTGATCTTCCTGATCCATATCCATAATATTTTTTAGAATCCAATCGATTAGCATATCGCCCTCCTCTTCAAGTATTGCACTAAATTATAACGAATATAGCGACTAATAGATAGATAATTCCTTAATTAGTCATTATCCCTCCCTAAGTAAGAAATAGCGCCTTGACCTGAGTATAATATCTTCTTGAGACTGGTACTTCCGTTCCGTCTCTCATAGTTAAAAGATGCGTTTTATAATTTAATTTTGACGCATATTTTTTATTGATGATGATTGATTGATGGACTCTAATCAAATCTGGATGCAGTTGTTCAATTTTTGATAACGTTCCATAAAATTCTCTTTTAAAATTTTTACCAACCATTGATACACGATGATCGTATTCCGTTTGAAAGAAATAAATATCATTAATATCCATTTTTATAGAGGACGCTTTTAAGTTAATGATAATATATTCACTTTTTGTCTTTATATTTTCTTTTTGTTGAATATATGCATCGACACATGTTTCGACCTCTTTTTGGAAATCTAGAAAATCCACGTTCTTTTGAATAAATTGAAGAGCTGAAACCATATATTTGTAGGAAGTTAAAACTAATTCTGTGTGAGTAGAAATAAATACAATCAGACTTTCACTGTCTGTTTTTCTGATTTCTTTAGCAACCTCAAATCCTGCCTGGATATGATTGTTCATTTGAATATCTAGGAAAAAGATATTTAGTTGGGCGTCCTGGTATGCCACTTGTAATAATTCATCTGAACGTGAAAATAAATGGATTGTTTCATTATAAATATTTCTTGAATGTAGGATATTTGTTAACAATGCTTCTAACGCTTTTGCTTGAATAATTTGGTCTTCTAATATATAAATAGCCATTTGTTCACTCATCCCTTTCTCAAGAAGATATAAAATTACACAACAAAAGACAAATGATTATAATGTTCAATCAATTTATACACCAATAAAAGAGATAAAAAATTGATTGTCTGTTAGTATATTCACATAAATTTAGTATAGCGATTTCAGTAGTTTCCTGCAAACAAAAACATAAAATAACAAAGTATCAAGAAAGAGTACTTTGGACTATTCATCTTTTGCTAACGAATCATGAGGACGATTGTCTCTTCGTTGATGAAAAACAAAGAATCAACCGCCAAACTGTTCTTGTCATTTTATACATGACAAAATCAATTCATTGGTCGATTCTGGTTATTTTAATTTGTTAGTTCACACATGGATCATTGTGCTAATTTTTTACTTAAACATCCACAGTTCTTCCTGTTGAATGAGTCGATTAAGCGCCAATGTAGGTCACGCCACTACTATAAGCAATTACATTAGGTAAGACACGATACGAAATCGTTTGATCATTGATGACATTGCTTTCAGAAATAATGATTCCATCAGAAGTGACCGCTTCAACAAAAGCAACATGTCCATATTGATTATCTGCGCCAGCAACTCCTGGTTGGAAACTAATCGCACGACCAGCTTTAGGCAATGAACTAACTTGATAGCCTAATGCACGTCCTTTTCTTCCCCAGTCACTGCCATTTCCCATAAATTCATCCACAGAAGTGCCCAACTGTTTGAAACGATTATAGACATACCACGTACACTGGCCCACGGGATAGCTACCACTTCGATTATAATTGATCCCATCATAGACTGGAAAATGCATTTGTTGCTGTTCCGCTTCCGACAGCTCATTTTTAGATTGGATAATCAAACCGTCCACTGTTTTTGGTAAATCAAATTGCGTTAAGTTATAAACCGCAATTAACGAATTTAATTTATTATCGTATTGCTTGTCTGTTGCATATTTACCTGTTAAAAAACGCGTTGCTTGAAGGTAGTTTTTGGCTTCCGAACGCCACGCTGGTTTATAAAAATCTTGATTTCCGTCAATCCCTTGTCGGAGTAATTGAACATAATCTTGCAGTGAGTCATTATAGCCACCGTAATCGCGAAACCCAGCGGAAATTGTATAAAGTTGGCCCCTCTGATCAGCCTCTTTTGTTGAAAAGCTGACACTATTTCCTTGGAACGAACCTTTCACGCCAAAGAGATTATAATAAGGTTCTTTGGCTAGTTGACTTTCGCCAGAGCCACTTTCTAAAATAGCCTGAGCTATCATCACTGATGCAAAAACATCGTATTTTTCGCCAAGTTCTCTGGCTGTCTCACCAATTTTTTTAATAAACGCTGTGGTTTGTTCTGACTTCTGCATTTCAAATGATGCACCATATGTTGCTAAAACTTCTTTGCCATACTCCGTTAATGTGAACTCCTTAAAAGGATTAGTCACTACCAAGCGTTTTTCCTCTTTTGAGTCTGGTTGTTGTTTGGCAGTATAGATATTCTCTAACTGAGCGATTACTTCTGGTTTCTCTTTAGAATCCGCTTCCGCTGCGGCAATTAAATATTTTCCTTGGCCAAGATAAACACCATTTTGAAGCGTTTTTCCTTCAGCTGTTTGCCAAAAAATCAGATCACCAGGTTCTGCCTCCTCTATAGAACGAACTTTACCAAATGTCATTTGTTCTTGCGGCGTACTGCCAATGTCTATTTTAAATAATTGTTGGTAAATTTTTTGGGCAAGGAAACTACTGGTCAATACTTGCTCTGTCAAATTAAATTCTTTTTTTGTTTTCCCAACGTGTCTTAATGCTTCAGCCACCACGACTGCCCGTTTCTTTTCGCCAAAAGACGACAACAGTGGAAGTTCGTAGCCTTTTAAATTTGAAGAAGCGATTTCATCTACTTTGAGGGACGGATTTAACGATACAGCCTGATTTTCTTCAACAACGTTATTGGTGGCTTCAGGAACTTGAATAGGTTCTTCAGGTTCTTGCTTGGTCACAGGAACTTGTGGTGGTTGCGATTGTTCAACAGGCTGCGTGATTTCTGATGATACCGTTGACTCTGTAGGTTCTTTTTTTGTTTCAGAACTAGTATTTGTGGTTGTCGTTTCTGTCGTTGAATGACTCGTTGATTCGGTAGTCGTATCGGTAGAACTATTTGATTCAGATGACGAACTACTAGTGGACGTTGTCGATGTAGCAACAGTTGTTTCGGTTGTTTCGGTTGTTTCAATTACTTTTTCTTCCGAAGTAATTGTCGTTTCCGAGGACAGAGCTGTTTGTAGCGAGCTACTTGGTAATTCTGCAGCCAACGTAACAACTGGAGCGACTTCCAAACTCAGAAGAACGAGAATACTTGTTAAAACAAGTAGTTGATTCTTGATTTTCTTTCTTTTCATTCGTAAAAATCCTCTCCTATTACATACTCGCGCATTTGCACACTGTTTTTGTACAAATGCGCCTTGTAAGTTAATGATACGCTAATTTTGGTCTTTTTTATTTTTGAAGAATAATTTTCCTAAACCAATACTTACTATCAATAGAAAACCACTAATTGACCAGATTGGCGAAACAACTTCATTTGCTTTTGGCAAAGTACCAGAAGTGGTGGTTTTTGTTGTCGTTCCACCTGCTGCTGTGCCCTTTCCTGGACTGGTTACACCACCAGTCCCGCTAACCGTGCCATGATTTCCATTGTTGCCTGTAGAGTTGCTACTGATTGGCTCTTCTGCCATTGCTTCAATGGCTTGTGCTAAAATACTTAAACATTTGTCCACAGCTTCTTGCGTCGCACTTGGGTCCTCAACAAGTGCTTTTGCTTGTTTAATTGCTTCAGCTAAAGCTTCTTGCGATGCTTTTGTAAATTGTTTTCCTGCTTTAGGTTTCAATGTTTCTGCTTTTTGAAGCAGTTCTTTCAACTTTGTTTTATCCGTTTGAAGGACTTGTTCCTCTAAACTATCCAAAGCAGTTTTTACATTTTTTTCAGCAGTATCAATTTGTTCTTGCCGAGCATTTTTATCAGCTAAAATCCCTTCCGCTTGGTCAATTGCTTCAGTTAAGCGCGCTTTAGACTCGCTGGTAAATTCTTTTCCGGCAGATGGTTTGATTGCTTTTGCTTTGGCTATCATTGCCTCTAAGGCTTTTTTATCTGTAACTAACGCTTCTTCTTGTAACCCATCGATGGCACTAGTTAATTCAGCAACCGCTTCATCAATCATTTTTTGATTAGCTGCTGGGTTTTCCAATGTGTTTTTAGCTGCTAAAAGCGCTTTTTGTAAATCTTGTAACGAGGAGGCAGTAAATTGGTGCCCTTCACTTGGAGTGACTTGCTGCGCTCGTTTGACAACTTCTTGTAATTGGTCTTTATTTACAAGTGGTACTTCTTTTAATTGAGCCATTGCAGTTTCCAATGCGTTTAGAGCCGCTGAGACTTCTTCTTTTGTCGCCGTTTCTTTCGCTACGATTGCTTCAGCCGCTTGAATTGCTTCTTGCAATTGTTTTTCTGTTTCTTTTGTAAATTGGTATCCTCCTTCCGGCTTTCTTCCTCTGGCTTGAGCGATTTGCTCTTTTAAGGTTTCCTTATCAACGGCGACGGGTTGTTCTTTTAATTGTGCAATTGCTTCACGCAATGTTTTAGTCGCTTGGTCTATTTCTTCTTGGGTAACTTTTTCTTGAGCAAATACTTTTTGAGCTGCTGCTAATGACTCTTCGAGAACTTTTTTAGTTTCTTCGGTGAATTCTTGCCCATCACTTGGTTTTTTCGCCAGCCCCTCTTGAATTGCTTTTTCTAAATCAGCTTTATTCGCTACATTAGGCATTTTTTCCAACTGTTCTACAGCCTTTTCTAGATTTTCCACAGCAACAGAAACGTCTGTCTGTGTGGCTTGTTCATTGGCTAGAACAACTACTGCCTCATCTAAGACTGGTTTAAAAATTGCCCAAGTTTCAGGCGTATATTCTTTTTCGACACGTGCTTGATTTAGCGTAATTAGCGCTTGTAATAACTCTTTATCTACTAGCTCTGTTGGCTTCACTGTTACAGAAAAATCTGAAAGTGTGGCTTGTTGGAATCCTTGGCCTACTAATAAGCCTTGACTCATATCAAATTGTAATGGCTGCTCAACAGTTGTCGCACGTTTTACGCGAGTTGTTTCTTTTACTTTAACTTTAAAGGTAACTAAGTCCATTGAACCATTCAACAATTGTTTATTTCCTTGATTACTAAGAACTAAATATAGATTCTCCACATCATTTGAATGTTTCCGATATTTAGAATAATTTTCCATTTGTTTTGTATTATTCGTGGTTGCAGGCTGACCGACAAGTTCAAATTTGCTAGAATCAAAGGACATTTTTGTGCTTAACGCATTAATGTTTTTTAAGTCTTGACCTTTAAGTGTAAAGGTTAATGTATCGCCAGGAAGATAGGTATCCTTGCCATTTTCATTAACCACAGCAAGGGATAAACCGCCCGCAATTTCTTCGACATCAGGTATTTCAATCCCACCATCTAATTGTCGTAAAACATAACTGATATCATAAGCATCAATTACCCCATTTTTATTTAAATCGCCTTTTTCAACATAGCCATTAAAGTCACTGTCCACAGATTCTAAGCCTGTATAGTTTCGATAACTCATTGCATCATTTTCATCAATCGTTCCATCGTTAGTAATGTCTCCATGTAAGATTCCTTCTGTTCCTGGTTGTTTGTAAAAGAGCATCTCACGACCAGATCCAAAATTACCCACCGATTTTAATACCTTCATTTCAACAAAACGATACGCTTGGTCCTTCGTTTCAATGTTTTTTGTCAAAGCATCTTGCTTCCAGTTAATAGGCTCTGAAAACTCTGTCCAATTAGCTCCATCTTTCGACGTCCGATACTGGAGCTGCAAAATATTTCCGTTGCCGGCATTGTCTCTTGGCAAGTATTCAATTTTATCCATTTGATACTCCGCACCAAGATCAAATTTTAAAGTCAAGAAATTCCCATCACTTGGATTAGCGATGCCGGTTGACCAGTTCGTATGCCAACCTGTACTTAAATCTTTATCCGTTAATTTCTTCAATTCTGCGCCTGGTTGTTCTGGTAAATTACTTGTTGCTTTGACTTGATTAATTGTTTCTTTATAGGGATCATCTTGTGTTTTTCCTTTAATCGGTTCACTCCATTCAGAGACCCCGTTTTTTCCAACAGCTCGAACTCGAAAAGTATGTTCGCTTAGGAAGGAAAATCCATCAAATGTTGCTGTATTCGTTTGAATATTTCCGAAAACAGTCCCGTCACGCTCTACTTCATAGCTTGTTGCCTCAGTTACTTGATCCCATTGAAGAGTCAAAGAAGATGGCGTTGTTTTTTCTTCATTGATTGCGACATTTGCCGGAATAGTTAACTGGTCATCGACCGTTGTATTTCCTCCATCAACCGTTCCTTTATTAATGAAACCTTTGACAGTTATTTGAACATCTTTGGCGGTCACAGATTGTTTCGCTAGTTTTACTGATAACGCTGATTGGTTCAGTTTTTCTCCTGAAGCTTCAGAAAGATACTGATTCACTTGGAATTCTTTATCAAAATAATATAGATTTGTGCCAGCTAAAAATTCTTCTTTATTAGCTGCTTCTTTCAAGGTTACTTCTGTTCCCCCCACCATTGCTGTTACGCTTTCGGGTGCTTCTGAAGCTAGCAAATCAAGCGTGGTGCTTCGTTCATCAACAAAGCCTTTGTAACTTCCTTTTGTCGGTTCGATAGTAACGGTCAGATCCCCTTTTTCGTTTGATTTAGGGCCTTGACTATTTATTTTAGTCGTAGCTGATTGCCCAGCTTCATAACTAGTTGAAATTCCGTCATCTTCATACATATTAAAAGAAGTGGCGCCATTTGGATAAATCAAGAAAGATCGTTGATCTCGTTGGATTTCCTTTGGATTGTTGTTTGGATTCGTCATTGGGATAATACTGCCATCTTTGACGAAAACGGGCACCTTCCACAGCGGTGTTTTTACTCCATTTAAGATACGGCCACCTTGATATTTTTCGCCTGTAAATAAGTCAACCCAGACTTGTTTTTCATCTGGTAAGTAGATTCCATCACGGATTGAATTTCCTGCCTCATCTTGATTGCCATTATAAATTGGGGCAACGAGTAAATTGGGTCCCCACATATATTGGTATTGAGAATCTTTTGTATATGCTGTTCCTTCATTAGGAAATTCTAAAGCCATAGCCCGTACCATTGGTAGTCCATCAACTGATTCCTTGGCAATACTGTAGTTATAAGGCATCATCATTGATTTTAATTTTAGATACGCTCGGTTCAAATCTGTGGCTTCTTGATCAAAAGCAAATGGCGTTTTCGGATTGGAGCCCCAGCCGTCCATATTTAGCTGTACTGGTGTAAAAGTTTTCCATTGGAAATCACGTATGTTGACCTCTTTATTTTTTCCACCAAAAATTCCATCCATATCTGAACCAACATTTGGTTGGCCAGACAATGAAGTCCCGATATATGTTGGGATATGGAAGCGAATATATTCCCATTGACCACCCGTTTGATCGCCTGTCCAAATACCAGCGTGCCGTTGGGTTCCGGCCCAACCATCTAATGAAACAATCATCGGACGAACTGCGCCGTCTGTTTCTTTTACAAAAACATTTGCAGCATCTTCTACACCATTTAAGCCAAAGGAATACCCATACCCGACCCACGCCACGTCAGTTTTGAGGGCTTTAACACCAGCGACACTAACTTCTTTCGCAATATCCCGTTCTCCTTTTTTAGGATTTTTAGGATCAGCTGGATGGAGATTAGATTGAGTCCACAGCCCCACTTCAACACCATTGGCTTGAGCATAATCAGTAAATTCTTTTAAGTTTTGTACATCGCCATCCAATGAATCTGTTTGACCATAGCCAGCACCGTAGCCGTCATTTGGCAAGAACCACCCTAATGGCATATCGTTTTTCTTATACCGATCAATAACTGCGCGTGCAGAAAATTGATAATTCTCTTTTTCTCCATTTAAAGATTCTAGCGTGCCATTTAAGTTTCCTAGATCGCCTGGTTGGTATTCTTTGTAAAAATTACCATCTTCAAACTTAACTGCTCCCGCGGTTCCTTCTGCTACTTTCACCCAATAGTCCCGATTATACGCGTTTAAATGCGCTTCATAGAACCCGTATTCTGGCATCAAAGCTGGTTTCCCGGTTAATTCATAGTAATCTTTTAAAATACCTGCTGAGGAATCATTAAAGAAATAAAAGGCATCAAAATCTGTTCCTTCGTGCGTCGTTGTAGTTGTTTGTGGATCATGACTTCCAAAATCATAGTTGCCAGGTTTCCATGTATTTCGAACAACGCCATACCCTGCAGTTGACCAATAAAATGGGTTAGGCGATGCTACTCCGCCATCTACCCAATTGTTCGTATTGACAATCTGGATAGCTGTTCCTTTGTGCGTAAATCGACCATTTTGAGTTCCTCCGCCAAAATAATTTTCTTGACTACTTTGTTTTAACGTTTGTGTAGCTTTATCATTTTTAAAGGATAGCGGAGCGGTTTCTTCTAAAATGACTTGATTCTTTTTCTTGTCTAGAACCTTCATTAAAGCGCTTTCTTTTTCGAATATAATTTTTAAACCATTATTTTCTAGAGTAAATTGGTTTCCTGAATCTGTGACGTTCGTTTGCTCAAAGGCTTGTGTGCCATAGTCGGCCATTGTTTTAGCCGTAATTTTCGCAACATGCTTTGGATCATTTGGCGTTGGATATTCTTCAAATTTACCAGTTGGATCTAGATGATAGCGAAAAAGATGGTCGTTTAAAATACTAATTTGTGCTTTTTTTCCAGAAGCATACGTAATGACAAAGTTTTTCTCCGCTTTTTCAATCGACACAATTGCTCCGACTGACGTTGCTGAATCAGCTACGTCTTCTTTTGCTGTTTGCTCTTGCGCATCAACCACTTGAGAATCCATCGTAACAAACGAATGGAACGCCAATACAGACGAACTCACTAATAAAAATGTCAACCAGTGCTTTTTACCGTAAATTTTTTTACCCTGATACTCTTTGTTCATTTTTTCCTCCTTAAAATTGCTCCCCATAGAATAGTTCCGACACAATTACTCGCAAAATCCAAAACCCAACAAAATTTTATCCAGATGAAAAGTCATAACGATTTTCTTAGTTTACTGAGACTGTTAGAAAGTCAGTTTCAGTAACCCCTTCATAAACACATCCTTTCAATAAATTATTAAATGAAAACAATCTATTTTCATCTTATATAAAAATTTTAGTACAGAATCACAATTTCCCAATGAATACGTTTTCATTTGTTGACTACCAATTTTTCACTTTTTTAATAACATAATTATCGTATGATGGTTTTTTTGTGTTTGTCAACGGTTAATTATAGCAGCCACCATTAACAAGTATTAACCCTTGATAAACCTGTTAATTCACTTATAATGATGATTTTATTGCGAAAATATCCACATCAGAAAAAGAAAGACTTTTTTCAAAAATCTAATACCTGTTGCTCAAATTTAGTCTATTTAAAAATATTAAACACCCTCCTGCTCAGCAAGAGAGTGTTGATTACTCGTTTTTTTAGTGATTGATTTGACTTGCTGGTGTGAAAAGCAAACTAATGATGATGCCAACTATCAGTAACGCTAGCAATATAAAAATTAACTTTCCAAACCTGTGATAGGGATTGATCGAAAGCCCAATTCCATAAACTTTCGGAACCCACAAAGGAGGCGTTGGATTATCTTTTTGATCTTTATAGGCTATCTTTAAAATCTGCCACGCAAAATACAACAATGGTAAAACCATAATTACCCCAACTATACCTAGCCATTTTGCTAATAAATCACTGGTATGCAAAAGACTGATTGTCAGAATTGGTACAAACAAAAGAATAAAGCTAATTGTGGCTCCCACTTGTGCTTGCTTAAGCAGTCGTCTCTCACGGAGAGTAAGATTCGCAAACATTCCATCCATCCTTTCATGGTTTTCAGATTAAATCAACGAATCACTAAAAAACTAAATTAACTGCGAAAATCAATGACCATTCGCCCGCGAATTTTTCCTTGTTCCATTTCTTCAAAAATAGCATTAATTTCTTCTGGTTGGCGTGTTTGACAAACAGGAACAACTTTTCCTTCTGCACCGAATTGGAAAGCTTCGCTTAAATCTTGACGGGTTCCAACTAACGATCCGACTACGTGAATGCCATCAAGAACAAGACGTGGAATAGATAAATCCATTGTCTCAACAGGCAATCCAACGGCGACAACCGTTCCTCCCGCACGGACTGCATCTACTGCGCCATTAAATGCTGATTTAGCTACCGCAGTGACTACTGCTGCATGGACACTACCAATTTCTTTTTGAAGTTGTGCAGCAAAATCAGGATCTTTAACTGGATTAATTAAAAGATCAGCACCCATTTCTTTCGCAAAAGCTAACTGATCATCATTCACATCAACAGCTACTACTTTTGCATTAAAGACATGCTTGGCATATTGTAAAGCTAGATTACCTAGCCCACCTAATCCTGAAATCATTAGCCATTGACCTGGACGAATCCCAGATTCTTTTATCGCTTTGTAGGTTGTTACCCCTGCACAAGTAATAGAGGAAGCTGGCTCTGATGCTAAATTTTCTGGCACTTTCACTGCATAACCGTCTGTGACGATGCATTCTTCGGCCATGGCACCATCAACTGTATATCCAGCATTTTTTACTGAACGACAAAGCGTTTCTCGACCAGAAGTACAATATTCGCAATGCCCGCAGCCTTCATAAAACCATGCAACAGATGCACGATCACCAATTTTTAAACTAGTAACGTCTTTTCCAACCTCCGTCACAATCCCAATTCCTTCGTGACCTAAGGTACAACCGCTAACATCGCCAAAATCTGCATTCTTAACGTGTAAATCCGTATGACAGACACCACAGACTTCCATTTTCAACCGCGCTTCATTATCTTTCAATGGACGCGATTCTTTTTCAACAATTTTTGTTGTTTTTCCTTTTGCTGCGACAATTGCTTTATACATGGTTCTTTCCTCCTTGTTTCCATTGTGAATCATTGAACAATAATAGTATAATACTACTTTCCAAAATAAGGAACACCAATGACTTGCGTAAATTAACGCTAATTTGACAGTTTATCCTTGCTAGACAGCCCTTCTTCCCTTATATCATAGATAATTCATACTAGCATGTTTTTTTCTGCATAATTGTCAACTATTTTAAAGGCAGGTTTTACAACCTCATTTTTCCCTTCTTTTTTCCCAAGATATAGCAGACGGTACCTAAAATAACTAGAATTAAAAAGGCCATGAGGTACTTAAGCCAGTAAAGGTTTTTGGCTTTATGATCAACAGAACGCTTATTATACTGATCAGCTTGCTTCTTGTTTATCGTGAAATCTTTTGAGAACGTCCAGTTCCCCTCATGATTTTTCAACTTAATGGTATAGGTATAGTCTCCAGGTTTAAACGAATCTTTCAGTAAAATAGGCAGGTCAAACCTTGTGTTTGGTGCAAAACTCAGATTATTTTTCTTTTCGTGAATGATCGTTTTGTTTGTTCCTTTTTCTTTAACAAAAAAATCTCCTTCGACTTTTGACAATAACTTCCGCTGTGGATTTTTAATTTCCATCGAAACAGTATTGTGGCGGTTAATTTGCCCAATTTTAACAGAACCACTTTCCAATTTTGCAGGTATGGTCTCTGCTGTTTCATTCACCCGAATAGCAATCGTATGCATATAAACATTTTGAATTCCACCCTTGCTTTGGTCCCCAGCTATCTCTACAGGTCGAATCGTCACTCCACCTAATAAAATTCCTGAGAATAACTTTTCTGGCATCGT
Source organism: Enterococcus sp. DIV0358 (assembly GCF_051713465.1). Classification (NCBI taxonomy): domain Bacteria; kingdom Bacillati; phylum Bacillota; class Bacilli; order Lactobacillales; family Enterococcaceae; genus Enterococcus; species Enterococcus sp. DIV0358. The sequence continues at coordinate 1,691,113 of NZ_JBIOPX010000001.1, forward strand.
TATTTGAAAATCAATCGTTTGTGATTGTTTACCAGGAACACTAATGTCCTTCCTATTGGGACTAATCAAATCACTAAGTACCAAACTCATCGATGGATCTTTTTCAAAGCTACTTTTTGTATAGTCAACTATCCCATTACTATTTGTTGTTGCTGTATTTACCTGAACTTTAAATTTTTGAGGGTTCGGCGTAGTATTGGTTATCGTTAATTTGAATGTATCTTTTTGTTTCGGAGTTAATGTCATATCAAAAAAATTACTGGTTTTGTTATTTTGAGTTGCTCCGAAAACGGGTGTGACTGTATACGCATTCGCATTGTCAATTGTTGCTGAACTATTGGTATTAGACGGATCTGCCCAGGCACGCATCGCTCCACCTAAACAGAGAATAGTCAATATAAAAAGTATCTTTAAAATTCTTTTCAATTTATCTGCCTCGTTTTCTTACATCGTTTTATGTTAAATTCTTAGGCGGGTGCTCCATCGATGGCATTCCAGACGATGGTCCCAGAGTAGGTATTTGCAGCAATACTTTTAGGTATATTTAACGTTGCATTTAAATCGGCTGTCGTGACAGTGTCTGATAAACGGATATCACTTTTATCTAGCGAAATAATGGTTGAAGCATCTGTGGTTAAATCAACGCCCGTAAAGGTACCTTTTTCAGAAGATCCGTCAGGTTTTTTAGTGTCTAAATGAAGTGTCATTCCGTCTAAGCCAGTGACACCTTTTCCTTTATCTTCTAAATTCGCTGTCAGATACCAACCTGTATTCGTTGTCCCACGATTATCATTAATGATAAGTTGCGACTTGCTTTGATCTGGTTGCGTATGATCTTGGCCGTCTTTTGTCACCGTCCCAAAGTTAATTTGTGCTAATGGTGTAATGGTTAATCCGCCACCCAAAACCGACACATTCGCTGTGGTATTGGTATTATCAGCCGCATTCACAGTTTGTTGTCCAATTAAAAAGATCCCCGTTCCTAAAGTGACAGTTAAACCAATTATTTTTTTATTCATTATTTTTCCTCTTTTCTTTATAAAGTCCAACGATTAATGTACTTCCGAGTACCACGATTCCTAAAAGCGTCTCTTGAGACGTAATCTCGTTTGTTTTTGGTAAAAAATTAGGTTGTCCTCGTGAAGTTGGCATATCGTTAGTCTGCGGTATAAGCTCATTGGGATGTGGAACAATATCCTCACTCTCTTTCACTATTACCATGACTTTTGTGCCAGCTTGTGCGTCAGTTGTCTTGTCTTCAGCTTGTACTTGAATTGGCAAACCGAGAATAAAGGCAACAAACAATAAATCATAGATAAACCATTTCACAGCTATTCCCTCTTCCCTTACGGTGTTGCTTCTAAGTTCCAAATTAACTGAGCTTCATATTTACCAGCAGGTGTGACTTTTGAAATAGTTAATGTGGGCAATAATTGTAATTTCGTCAAAACTTTTTTATTTTTGATAGATTGGTTACTTACGCCAGCTACTAATTGTTGCTCATCGTTAACCATGATATTTTGCTCAGTTGTTACATAATCGACTGACTTTGGATTTAGCGTGAGATCAAGCCCTGCGTCTTTCCACGCTTGTGTTTTCTGATCATTTAAATTATAGGCTACTTCAAGCTGCCAGCCAGTTGTCCGATTAGGATCCCCCGTATCTTCAATGTTCATCTCACAACTTTTTAATGTCTGTGTTTGATCTTGGCCATTAAATTTTACGTTCTCAAAAGGCATTAGTTGTTCAGATAAGTGATAAAAGTCTAGACGATTAGAGTAATAGTAGGTCCAATCAACGGTAATACTTTCACTAAAACCTACTATTTTAGAGATATCATAAGTAATTTTATAGACGCCCGCTACTTCATCGTTTACCTGATCAGGCGTATAGCGAATCGTTATCTTACTATAAGGAATGGACTGTCCATCATTATCTGTTGCACTATCAAAAAGACGTTTTGGATCAAAGGGCGTCCCCACAGAAAAGCTGTCGTTATGTGCACCAATATGAGCTGAAGAGGGAATGACTTCTAGTGCAGTCTGCGCCTCCAATCCTAGGTATTTATAATCAATTTCATATTTACCAACCACTTTTGTATCCACCGCATCTACTGGGACCTTTTGCTCTCCGTCCAGTTTATATATAGTGACACTTACGTCTCGAAAATCACCTTTTTTACCATCTGGTGTTTGTAAGCTAGTCACTTCACTTTCTGGTTGCCATTGAGTATATTGATAAATCGTATCTTGAGATTTAACTTTAATTTGCGCTTGATCAATGTGCACAGCTAAACTTTTCTCATTTGAGTAGCTTTTAGATGTATCATCAACATCAAGAATTCTAAATGTTAATGTGTAATCTCCTGAAGTTGGTAAAGCATCTGCTAAACAGTTAAAACTAACGCAATCATCTGTGACTGGTAAATTTTTTAAATCTTGCTTCCCAATTTTATGAAAATCAGTTTGGGCAGCACCTGAAATTTTTTCTTCAATCTGAACTTTTCTAGTTGTCGGAGCCTTAACGGTTAGTTCTACTGGTATCTTTTGTTGCGGGTGAAATGTTGTTTGACCTTTAACAAAAGCTGCCCTTTCTAAACTTGGCACTTGGTATGGATCTATTGTGACGCGCATATATGTTTTATCTGTGGGCTCTGAAGAATCCGTTCCTGGCGGATTGACTAACGGCAGCCCACAACCATCTTTGCCACTAAACAAATAAGTTGTTAACCCGTTTTGCTGTTGTGAAGAGACATTCACATTGGCCTTAGGATCAACTGTGTGAGTATGAAAATTAACTACGCGCGCAAACCGTTGAGCAACATACCCATCTGTCCAATTAAGCGGATTGTCTTGTCTTTGGTTCATCGTAAACTTTGGTGATAAAAACTCCCCTGGTAACATCGTTGTGCTTTCAGGTATTTCAGGATATTTAGAGGCATCTTGGGTATTGTAATTGGATAATGGATTGTCTTTATCACCGCTGTCCCATGGCGAGATATAAGAAGACCAAGTAGCCACTTTCCCGGTGATTCCAGTAATAATTTGATGATTCAAATTATTTGGATCTTGCTTTGCTGCTGCCGCTAAACTTGTCGCACGTAACCACATGTCTGCACTAGCCGTTACCATATTATGATTAACTGTATTCGTTGTATCTGAAAATCTACCCAATTCATACGTCCGGCCAAAAAAATCTGCCGATAACAAAAATTGATCACTCTCATTACCATCCGACAAAACATTTGATACAGGTAAGCGATGTTTCGTTAAACTTTTATTGAGGGAATAATCCTTCGAATCGCCATCTTTCATCAAAGTTGCCACATCTAAATCAAAATGAAGCTCAAATGTTATTTTAGTTTTATCAGGTTCATTACTCCAAATGTCATAAATTTTCCCAAGAGACAAATCAATAGAATCTCCACGTTCACAAAACATCACCTGATGCTCAGTATCAACCCCACTATAGTCTTGTTCGGGATCACCCCACCCTGGTGAACCATCTTCTGAAAAACCGTTAAACGTCCGCATTCCTTTTGTGTTGATGATTGATATTCGTGTATTTTTTTGTCCACTAATTGAATAAAAATTTTCTGGATTATCCGCATAAGCCTTGTCATAAGCCGCTTTAAAATTATCTGCACTTATATTTTCTGGTAAATGAAACATCAGAGCATATTGCATCCCATCGGTATCGAAAGCAAGAGCAGTAATTTTTTGTGTATGAGAAGTGTCCACTGTTCCGGATAATTTTACGTGTAATTTTCCTCCAAATGATCCATCAGGACCACCACCATCGTCATGGCTTATCTCCATTCCATAAGGTAAATCAGTTCTCAAATCAATGGCTATCCCTCCCGCTTGATAGAGTGAAGCTGCCTCACATTCTTGAAAATGCACGCTCAAAAAACAAGAAATCGTTACCAATAGTAGACAAGAGTAAAAGAAATAAGCAATGCTTTTTTTTCTTTTGCAGGTTGGCATTTTAATTTTTAATTGTTCGTTGATTTTTTTCATTGCTTACTCACCTTGACCTTTTTTGGAATTAGAAACTAAATAATAATTATTCTAACTACTGCTAGCTTATCAACATTGAAATTGCTTTGCCACACACAATTAATGTATAAGGCTGTACATTAATTGTGATGGCCGCTTCTTATTGCGCTTGTGTTAACATATCAATACAAAAATTTAAAGAAAGTAGACTACAATGAACCTAAATTTTACTTTTGGAGGTCCATAACATGTTTCCATCCTACCTAACGAATGAGCTAGAAATTTTATTTTATATAGTGAAGCGAGCTCATACGTCATTAAATGAAATTTCTTCCAATTTAAAAATTTCAAAAAGAACGGTCAAGGAAAATCTGATAAAAATAAATCAAGAATTCGAGGATACTTATCAAATCCAACATTTTATTGTCTCTAACAATAATGGCATTGTTTGTGTAAATCCAGCGTACCGAAAAAGCGCGGTCGAATACGCCTACACGTTAAAACTCAATCTTTTAAAAAACAATGTACAATTTAATTATTGCGTACAATTAGTCACACATTCTTCCATTGATAAAAACGAATTAATTAAAGTTTTATATATTTCTGAACATTATCTGGTAAAAATCACGAAACAACTGAATAACTTTTTTAAAATTTTTGATATAGTAATCGTTAGTATTAAGGGTATTTATCAATTAACTGGCAATGAATTATCGATTCGAGTGTTTTCTTTCATTTTCCTACAAGATTCCTTTCAAGAATTGGCTTGGCCTTTCTCTAAAATAAGTCTTGAAGAAATAAAAAAAGTCTACCCGATGAACTTCTTGAACGATCCTATAAAAATGTCCGAATGAAGAAAAGAGCGTTTTATATTTTATATGCGATATTTAAAACTAGAACAAGTGCACAAAACTTCTTAAAGATGCCGCACTCTAAAAACCTGCATTCTTTTTTTATTCTGATCAATCAATACAGTCATATGACTTTATTTTTTCTTGAACACTCCTTCGCTGACATTCAATGCAAAACAAGAAAAACTGAAATTTTATACTTTAATTTTTTATCTCGCATTTTTATCCCTTATATCTTTTCGGAAAAGCAAACGAAACAAATAGAAAAATTATTTATAGAATCTAACCATCCTTATTGTGTCTTATCAAAAAAATTATTTAAGCAAGTAGCCTACTTACTGACAAATCAGCATAATTATCAATACGTTTACTATCTTTCTATTTTTAATGCTTGGTACTTTTTAACGGAGGGCAATTATTATACTTTTTTAACACTTTATTTACCGCAGCCAGAAATTTGTACTCCGTCAGATGTGGCATACTTTAATCGAATAAAAGGAACGGTGGCAAAATTAGTTCACCAAGAAACGCATTTAGAGTTACTCAGTCAACTGCTTTACACATTGTCTGTGTCCGAAAAAAAAGTACAAGTGAGAATCTATTTACAAATTATCAAAGATTTTTATGCAAATTATTTTATTAAAACACGGTTATCCTCCTTATATAATACAAACGCAATCTCTATTACCGAAGACTTCACAAATGCGGATATCATCATCACAGATTCCTTCGAAAAAGCTACTTCTAATCAAGATATTTTCTACTTAGATTCCATTGAAAATGAAGAAAGTTGGCATGAGCTTACAGAATTTATTCAACAAAAATATATGGCTAAACTTAATGTTGGCTTATAATTGTGAGTTTTCTTAAAAAGAGCAAATTTGAAAAAAAATTTTAGAGGTGTATACTAGCAGAGGAATAATTTTTTAGCTTCTAATAAATTTTTAAAGAAGGAATGTTTTGTGAAATTATCTATCAAAAAATTTTTTGAGGTTTTCTTAGAATCGTCTTGGGCGTATAGTCGCCCTATACTAACTTTTGATACAAGACAGAACTGGTTTGCTCTTGTTCTTAGTATCATTATTGCAAATGCTGTTGGTGCTGTTCTAACAATAGTCTTTCCTTTCGCTTTTGTTTTAGTAAATGTTGGTAGCTTTTTGGGCACTGTAATTTGTGTCTTACCACGACATAGCTCTCCACAAAGAAGTGCCATAGATGGTATTTTAATGATTTTTCTTGGTGCCAGTCTGGGGATACTTTTACAGTCGTCAAGTATATTCATTATTTTATTATTCGTCCTTGGTTTGTATTTTTCAGGGATTGTAAGAAACTTTAGTATTGGTCTGTATATTCGATGTCTCTTTGGGACCATTTCTTTACTAGCTGGTGCGCAATTAAAAGGCAATTTGTCTATTGGTCAAACTTTTGAAGGTCTGGGTGCAATAATTTTAGGTATGTCCATCCTTTGTTTGTTCTATTGTCTTTATTCTAAGCCGCAAAATAATGAAGCACGAAAATTAGTAGCCGATTTATATGAACAATTATATTTATTAGCACAAGGAAAACCCGCACGCTATGTCCATTTCAGAATAAAAGTACGCGAATCTGTTGAAACGATGCCATGGGTCAATCATCAAAAAACACCATGGATTTATCCCTTGGTTTCACAAGCAGATGCAATTGCAGGCTCGTTAGATTCAACCAATGCAGCTGAAAATCTTCCTGCTTTAAAAGCAATTCTACTCTTTTTAAAAGGAGAACAATTAACCCTGCCTCTTCAAGAATTTGCTTCAGCAAACACCGAAATAAAATCAGCAATCCTTTTGATACAAAACAAACAATCCTTTAAAAAAATCTCATTTAAATCTTTCTTACCCACAAAAGAAGGACTTGCAGAAGCCAAAGAGATCCTTCATTCTTACAAAGGCAGCTCTGCTAGATTCGCAATTCGTTTAGCTTTAACAGGTTTAGTGTGTCATTTTTGTTCGCTTATACTTAATTACATGTACCCTTTGCCTTTAGCTAATCACGAATTCTGGGTAGTTATTTCTGGTTGTTTGATGGTTATGCCAGGTTATCATGGTACACTCGGCAAAATCACTTCAAGAACTATTGGCTCTATTTTAGGTGGTTGTTTAGGCATCTTTTTGTCTCAATTAATTGCTAACTTAACAAACCTAAATCCTTTATGGCCAATGCTATTGTCTTGTTTGCTAGTTATATTGTATGAAACCGTCCGTAAATTAAGTCAAGCATTTCTAATGCTAAGTGTGACCACTTGGTTAACTTTCACATTAGGTGGTAGTTCTGCAGGCTATACAAGAGTTTTTGATGTAATTATTGGTGCGCTGATTGCTTTTGTTATGTTTTTTATTTTCCCAACATGGCATAGTCAAGTATTACGTAAAAATATCAATAGTTGGTCAAAAACGATCAGCTCTATTTTGCTAGCGTTAATCAATGAAGAGACCACGTTGCCTAGTGATGCTTGGGTACTAGCTTATCGAGTACAACGTAGAGTAAACTATTCTATTCAAGAAATTGTTCTTGAATCTCCTATTTATAGTAACGATGCCTCTGCTGAAAGCTTAATGCAACAAAAACAACTAAATGATCAACTGTTGGAAATGCAAACTGCTATGGAAGAGCTTCTTTTAGAACTTATGAAAACACAACACTACTTAAAAAAATTAGCACCAGTTAAGCCGGATACACTAAACACTGAGTTATTTAACTATTCACAGCAAATACTTTCACTCACGAATCCCCAAAATAATCGACTAATCAACCAGTCCAAACAATCCATTTATTTTCCTCAAATTGAACAATCACTGGTAATCTTAAAAAATTCTACAGCTAATTTCTTTTTAGCAAATATCAAATGATTAAATAGACAAAAAGCCTAGGAAAAATCCAAAGGGAATTTTTCCTAGGCTTAAAAGTTGATAATCTACTGGCAGAGTAATCAATGAAAACAACCGATCTAATCGAGCAGAAAACTTGGTTTTTGTAACGGAATACCCCTGTCCTGACTCCGTTACACCGACTCAATTTTATAAACTTATCTCTCTAACATTCACAAAAAACTTTTTTTTCAGTTTCTGTGAGGATATCATTCATTCGGCCAGATTTAAATCCTTCTAAGTCAAAAGTTACATAATTAAATCCTTGTTTTTTAAGATAATCTGCAATTTTTTCTCTGTTTTCTAATAACAGAGAAAGTTTGTCTTCTGGAATTTCAATCCGTGCTAAATCATGATGTGCTCTGACACGGACAATTGGAAAACCTATTTCCCGTAAATATTTTTCACTAGCAAATACTTGATCAATAGCTGAGCGTGTTAACTTAATGCCATAAGGAATTCTTGAAGCAATGCTACATGAGGCAACTTTACTCCAATTGGAAATACCTGCGTCTTTAGCAAGTTGACGTATTTCAATTTTATATAATTTAGCTTGTTGTAGCGGACTGATGACCCCTTCTTGATCTCTTGCTCTTAATCCAGGACGAAAGTCAGTATTATCATCCATAATCATCCCATCGGCCAGAACATCAAATCCCTCTTTCTGAATAGCCGAACGAATAGTTTTATATAATAATTTTTTACTGTAGAACCAGCTATTAGGGTTATTTGCAACAATTCTATCATCCGCTAATTCGCTCATTTCAAGGCCTAACACATTTGCTCCCAACCCATTAGCTAAATCGACCGCTTTATCAAACTCATCATCAGAAAATAATTCTGAATTTACAACAACCGCAAGTACATTTTCAGCACCTAAAGTGTCCAAAGCTTTTTTTAGCAAGTAAGAGCTATCAATTCCACCTGAATATGCAACAGCCAACTTATCCATTTTTTGTAATTCGCGAACTAAACTTTGTTCTTTCGTTTTCATGACAGACATTTAAACCATCTCCTATTGATTTTCTTTTACATAATTAATTATAGACATCTCCACATTAGAAAAAATCACGATTCATAGTATCAATTATTGTCAATATTTGTACACTTAATACCGTTTTAAATGTTGTAACAAGTTAGCATTGGCTTCTATCTCTTCCTTTGAGTACCTTGTAACAGCCGAATCAAACAATAAAATGGAATCAGCTTCCTCGCAAATACTCAAATAGTCATGGGTGGAAAGGATAATTGTTTTACCAAGTTGATGCAGATTTTTTATTATCTTTTTAAATAATTTTTCCGATTCTTTTGTCAACCCAGTAAACGGCTCATCTAATAAATACACGTCTGGATTCATTACTAACAGACTAGCAAAAGCCACTTTTTTCTTTTCTCCTCCCGATAATTGATAAGGCACTTGATTGCTTAAATGGGTAATTTTTAATAAATTCAAACAATCATTAATTCTTTTTGCTGTTTCATGCTCGGATAGTTGGAGCTGTCTAGGGCCAAATGCCAATTCGTCATAAACTGTTGCATTAAATAATTGTGTGTCTGTCTCTTGAAATAATATACCCAAATGAGCATAATACTTCTTTTTATGAATAGGGTCTTTTTTCCAGGCCGTTAATGATTGTTCCATAAAATAAATCGTTCCCTCGGAAGGTTTTAAAAAACCTGCGAGCAAATTTAAAAAAGTGGATTTTCCACTGCCGTTATCTCCCATCAAAACCAGATATTCTCCTCTGGCTATTTCCAAATTACAAGGCGAAAAAACAGGCTTCGTTTGATAGCGATAAACCAAATGATTTACTCGATACATATTAGTTCCTCCCTAAATAAAGCAACCCCCCGAAAAATAAAAGATAGGCAATACTAACCAAAAAATCTTTCGTTTTTAATGGTTGCTTTACTCGATAATATTGACCAGTATATCCTCTTGCTTCCATCACCATGTCCAACTTTTTCCCATACGTAAAAGATTTTAAAGAAATAAGACTGATTAAATTACTACCCGTACTCAACTGGATATTCCCACCAACTGCTCTAGCTTCTACAGCGGCAAGCAGTTGGATTAAGAGATTTCCAAAGAAAAAGATATATTTAATCGTAATATCTAATTGTAAAAGTATTATATTCGGAAAATGAAAGATTTTTAATGCTGCTATAAATTGATTCATGTTGGTTGTTTCCATATATTGACTAATCGCTATGGCTAAAAAAAACAAATGAACAATAAATAATAAACTAAATTGACCTAAAAAAAAGATCGGTAAATAGATAATCAGCGGCATCAAAATGAGGATACTAGCTTTTTTGACAATGTTTCGTAGAATAGTTGGTTTTTCAACTAAAAGTAACATGCCTAGGTAGATGCCTAAGAGCCACAAAACAAGAACTTTTTGTGCTGTGCTGATTAAAACAATTAGTAAAAAAGTACTGATCAGTTGAATTGCTGGGTGTATATCACTGAGAATAGTCTTATTGCGTTTCCCACTCACCTGAAATTTATTTAATAAAAAAAGGATTCCTTTTCGATTTTTAAGCATAAAGGTTTCTTTTTTATTAGGTTCAAGGGACGTGGAAGATTCTTTCATCCATTCAGGCATCAACTTTGCCTTCTTCCATTAAATAAACGAAAAATGAGTAAAAAAACGATTATGGCTGTTACGCCACTTAAAATATATCCAAGTGCTAATGGCAGTCCTGGAATAAAGTAATCACTGAAAAGTGCATGAAATGAAAAACCATTCACCATACCTTTTGGTTGTACTGCAGGTAAATGATTCTGTTTTAAATTCTTGACTAATTCAGATAAATCCCATTCACCCCAAGCAGTGGCATGATCAATCAAACCTAATGGACATAAAATTACCATAACCAATAACAGTCTCTTTAATCGCAACAACGGAGTCCTTTTCTTCTTTTCTTCGATAAAAATTGCATCTTTTGACACACTTTTTACAAAATTATAGACACACACGGTGAAGAGACCTTCAACAATTCCTATTACTAACAGATGGACACTCATCATTGCTGGTATAGTTATAGAAAGACCATATGGGTTATAAAGTGGCGTACCATTCGCTTCATGGAATAGTAAGGGTTGGATACCTAATAATACAGAAGTAGAAAATGCCGCCACATTTACACCAAGATACCCAGCTAAGAAAAGACCCATTGTTTCAAATTTTTTTACACGCGTAACTAGCTTATAAACTCCATATCCCACGAATGGCATCACAAACGCCATAGAAAAGGCGTTTGCACCAAAAGCTAATATACCACCATCACCAAATAAACAAGCCTGTAATAGTAAAGCCACCGAAACAGATAGCGTCGCGGCCCAAGGTCCCATCAATAATGCGATGAGAACAGCCCCAACAGCGTGCGCAGTTGTTCCACCAGGTACTGGCAAATTAAACATCATTATTAAAAATGACAAGGAGGAGGAAATCCCTAACATGGTCCCTGTATCTTTTTTTAATTTAATTTGAACGTCAACTTTTTTTACAGCGCGGTACCAGACAGGTACCATAATCGCGCCCATCACTGCGCAAGTTTGTGGGCTTAAATAATTTTCTGGAATATGCATGTTCGTCAGACTCCTATCTTATCGATCAATATAATCAGCTAAATAACTTTGATCGTAAATCACAATTTTTTGTTTTTTGATATCGATGACTTTTTCCTCTTTTAAATCATGGATAATTCGGTTTACGCTATTTCTCGTTGAAATCCCGCAAAACCCCGCAATATCCTCATTAGTTACTTGAAAATCAATTAATATTCCTTCCTCTGTCTGTACACCAAACAAATCAATTAATTGGTAAATAAAAGTACAAACAGCCCCTTTCTTACCATTCATTGTCATATTCTGTAAGGAACTAATACTCTCCGATAATTTTGCTCGGTAGTAATCCCGTACATAATCTTGAAGAACAGCATCTTCTCTAACATATTCCCAAAATACAGTCCTTGGTATCCGATAAAAGCTAGCCTCTTCCGACTCAATGCGGATATTAAAAGGAGCAGATGTATAATTTGATACTTCATCACGTAACAATGAAATAATGTCAGGAGACACAATATACGACAGATTAAATTCTCGTCCATCCTTTAAAATAATACTCGTCTTAACGACCCCTTTCTTTAATACATAGGTGTACGCTTCCTCCAATCCATGATAAGCGAGATAAGTATGGCGTTTTTTTTTGATAATCGGCGTCTTCTTTCTATCTAAGAAAGCTGTAAGATAATCTGACTCCATAATTGTCACTCCTTTGACTAAGTTTCTGTTTGATTCGTTAACTATTATAAACACTCTCACCAACCTTTTGTTAGCAAATGTTACCCACAATAAGGACTGTGTGATTTCTAAATTTCATTATACTTAGTCTCGTAAAATATTACTTAGGAGATGATTGCTATGGTAGAAATTAACCTACCTTATGACAAGAAAATGATTACTGCAAGAATTCCCGATAAAAATTTTATTGGGCTTCTCGAATCAAAAGCTGAACATTTTTCAAATCCATATACTGAGAAAGAAACAGTCGAAAAATCGCTGGACAATCCTATTGGAAGCCTTCCATTAGAAGAATTAGCTAAGGGTAAAAAAGACATTGTCCTCATTAGTTCCGATCACACACGTCCCGTTCCTTCACATATTATCACCCCAATTATTTTGCGTAGAATTCGTTCAGTGAACAAAACAGCTAGAATCCGGATTTTAGTTGCTACAGGCTTTCATCGCCCTTCTACACGAGAAGAACTGATTAGTAAATATGGTAAAGAGATCGTAGAGAATGAAGAAATCGTTATGCATATCTCTACTGATGATTCCTCAATGGTCAAAATCGGTCAACTACCTTCAGGGGGCGATTGTATCATTAATCGCATTGCAGCAGAAGCAGATTTACTGCTGGCCGAAGGATTTATTGAATCACACTTTTTTGCAGGATTTTCTGGTGGACGTAAATCTGTTTTACCTGGAATTGCTTCTTATAAAACCATCATGGCTAACCATTCTGGAGAATTTATTGATTCCTCCAACTCACGGACAGGAAATTTAACGGATAATCCAATTCATAATGACATGGTCTACGCTGCCGCTAAAGCGAATCTAGCTTTTATTGTTAATGTCGTTTTAGATGGTGACAAAAAAATTATTGGTTCCTTCGCAGGCGATATGGTTGAAGCGCATAAAGTTGGTTGTAACTTTGTAAAAGAAATTGCCCGTGTCAAAAAAATACCTTGCGACATTGCGGTTTCAACGAATGGCGGATTTCCACTTGATCAAAACATTTATCAAGCAGTTAAAGGGATGACCGCTGCAGAAGCAACCAATAAAGACGGCGGTGTCATTATTATGGTCGCTGGATGTCGTGATGGTCACGGTGGTGAAGGTTTTTATGAAAATATTGCCAATGTTAAAAATCCAAACGAATTTTTAGAAGCAGCCATCCATACACCACGATTAGAAACCGTGCCAGATCAATGGACTTCGCAAATTTTAGCGCGAATTTTAGTTCATCATCATATAATTTTTGTTTCAGATCTTGTTGATCCTGAGCTTATCACTTCGATGCATATGGAAATAGCAAAAACGTTTGATGAAGCGTTAGAGCGAGCATTTGAAAGAGAAGGTCTAAATGCAAAAGTGACTGTGATTCGAGATGGCTTGTCTGTCATTGTAGAATAATGATCCTTGAGAAATCAGGAATAAGGAGCGTTGTATTATGCAACCGAAAGAAATTTTAGGAGCTTTTAAAGAGGGAAAATTATCTTTAGAAGAAGCAACAAACAAATTAAATGGCTTTTGCGAATTAGACTTTGCAAAAATTGATACGCAGCGCAAAGAAAGAACTGGGTATCCAGAAGTCGTTTATGGGGAAGGGAAAACAATTGAGCAACTCATCAAAATTATCAATAGCTTAAGAAAAGAAAACAATACAATCTTAGTTACTCGCGTTTCACAACAAAAAGCCCAACCTTTAGAGTCGAACTTTACTCATGGAACCTACTATGAACTTGCACGTTGTTTCGTTATCCACCAAATGGAGACTACAACAAAAAACTATATTGCGATAGTTACTGCTGGAACGTCAGACATGTCCGTTGCTGAAGAAGCAGCAATCACTGCAGAAACTTTCGGCAATCAAATAAAACGTATCTATGATGTAGGCGTTTCTGGCATTCATCGTTTGTTCGCTCACCTAGATGAGATTCAACAGGCTTCGGCGGTTATTGTGATTGCAGGCATGGAAGGCGCACTGGTGTCCGTGTTAGGCGGACTAGTTAGCGTGCCAGTGATTGCCGTCCCTACTAGCATAGGCTACGGCAGCAATTTCCAAGGACTGACTGCTCTTTTAGGAATGCTAAATAGTTGTTCCTCTGGCGTTAGTGTAGTCAACATAGATAACGGGTTTGGTGCCGCTTATAATGCAAGTATGATTAATCAAATAAAGGAGTCTTCACTATGAAAAGCTTATTTTTAGAACCATTTTCTGGTCTTAGTGGTGATATGTTAAATGGATTGTTGCTTGACTTAGGCGGGGATTTAAACAAACTGTTAATCGAATTAAAAAAACTTCCCATCGATGGGTTCACCATTCAAGCCCAACGAATTGCTAAAAGTTGTATTTACGGAACAGATTTCGATGTTCTCCTACAACATGGAAAAAAGGATTACGGTATAAAACACAGTCTCTCTCCTCACCACGAAAATGAACATCATGAAACGAAAGAACATGCACATCATCATAGCCATTCTAGAAATTTAAAAGATATTTATACATTAATTGAAAAAAGCGACTTGTCCAATTTTGTAAAAAAACATAGTAAAAATGTTTTCTATGACATTGCAAAAGCTGAAGCTGCTGTTCATCAACAAACAATTGACACTATTCATTTTCATGAAGTTGGAGCAATTGATTCAATTGTTGACATCGTTGGCTTTTTTATCTTATGGGAACAGTTAGAGATTGAACAAGTCTATTCAACGCCAATTACAGATGGAAGTGGCACTATCACAATTGCCCATGGAGTCATGCCAATACCAGTTCCTGCGGTGATGGAATTACGTAAAGAAACGAATTTAATCATTCAACAAGACTTTGAGATAAAAACTGAACTTGTCACACCGACTGGCTTAGCTATTTTTAAAGAACTTAGTCCTCTATTTGTCGCACCAGAACAACGATTAATTGAAAAAATAGGTTACGGATTTGGCAAACGAGAAACAGGCAAGTTCAATGCCCTCAGAGGATCGATCTTTACTGAAACACATAGTAAAAAAAAGAGGACAGAACACCATGACCAAGTCTTAAAAATTGAAACAAATATAGACAATCAAACACCTGAACAGTTAGGTTACGTAATGGATCTATTATTGGAGCATGGTGCTCTAGATGTTTTTTTCACGCCCATTCATATGAAAAAAAACCGAAGTGCCATTCTATTAACGGTTTTAACAACAACAGAGGAAAAAGAATATTTTACAGAACTACTCTTTAAACATACTTCTACAATTGGTATGCGTTTTCAAACAATGGAACGTAGTGTGATGGACCGTTCTTTCAAAATCTTGGAAACACCTTTTGGTAAGGTCCATATTAAAAAAAATCATTATCATGGCCTATTGAAAGAGTCTATTGAATACCAAGATTGTGAACGAATTGCTAAACAATATAATTTTACAATTGAGGAAGTCTATCGCCTCGTCCAAACATTAAATAATAAAACTATTGATTAAAGGAGCTTTATCTTATGTTTCATCATATCTTATCAGAATTTATGGGAACTGCATTAATGATCGTATTTGGGGTAGGTGTTCACTGCGACGATGTCCTAAAACGAACAAAATACGCTGGTTCTGGTCACATGTTTGCAATCACTACTTGGGCTTTTGGAATCTCTGTTGTTCTGTTCGTCTTTGGCGGAGTCTGTATTAATCCAGCAATGGCCCTCGCTCAAGCTATTTTAGGAATGATTCCATGGTCTTACTTCATTCCCTATGTCATCGCTGAAATGTTAGGCGGCATTTGTGGCGCCGTCATTGTTTATATTATGTATGCTGATCATTTCAAGCTATCCGCCGATAGTGTCGATCCAATCGCTATTCGTAATATTTTTTCTACAAATCCGAACCAACGAAATTTACCAAGAAACTATTTTGTTGAAACTTTTGCAACATTCATTTTTTTAACATCTATTTTAGCGATTGCACATTCCTACGAAACACAACTACCCATTGCTGTTGGTTTGCTTGTTTGGGCAATCGGCATGGGACTAGGTGGTACTACAGGATTCGCAATGAATCAAGCACGTGATTTAGGTCCTCGTATCGCCTATCAACTTTTACCAATCAAAAATAAAACCAATAATGATTGGCAATATGGGTTGATTGTTCCCGGAACTGCACCGTTTTTAGGAGCCATTTTTGCGACACTTTTCGTAAAATTTTTCCTAAAATTCTAATAAACCAACTAAATTTCTAAAACAAAAAAATATATAAAATAGAAGCTAGTCTCTAAATTTCTTCTATTTTATATATTTTTATTTTAATCACAAGATTTTTTCTGTATCTTAGAGAACAATAATTCAATTTATCAGCTTTTCCAGTAGTCTAATTAATTTTTAGATAGGAAAGACATCTTGGACTATTTTATTATTGATCATACTAATATCTACATCCAGCCATAGCTTATCGTGTAAGCGGAAGTTAAAATCATAATTAGTCTTGTAGCAAACTTTTGTATTACTTTAAAAATCCAAAAAGTATTTTTTTAAAGTATCGTTTCTAAATCTAGCAGATCTTGCCTAACTAGTAAAATAGAATTGGAATAGTAAAAGCATTGGAAAACTAATCAGAAAATCTAAATAGCCATAATGAGCTTCTTAGTTTTTATGCACGTAACTCCTTAGCGATTTCAGGGTTTACAGGAAATTTCGGCATTTGACCATTAAAATAATCAATAATGCTGTTTGCAGCCTCTATACCTAATGATTCAATTGCCTCTATAGTAGTTCCAGCAATATGACAAGTCAATAAACTATTTTTTGCTGTAAGTAGTGGATTGTTTTTTTCAGGAGGTTCTGGCAAAAAAACATCTACTGCTGCTCCTGCAATAAGCTCTTCGTTAAGTGCATCAGCTAAATCTTGTTCATTAATAATGCCACCACGACCTGCGTTAATAATAAATGTACTTTTTTTCATGTTTTGAAGTTCTTTTTTTGTTATCATATTCTTAGTTTGGCTAGTAAGAGGCATATTGATTGAAATAAAGTCTGCTGTTTTATAAATTTCTGTTAAATTAGGAATTAACGGTACTGGCGATTTTGTAAGATATGGATCATATGCAACAACTTGGACACCCATCTTTTCTGCTAAGCTAGCTAAAATAATTCCAACTTTGCCAAGACCAAGTATAGCTAGCTTCTTTCCTCGAATTTCACTGCCATTCAAATCATATCGACTGGCCAATGCTGGTAGGGATGACCCTTTCACTGATAGACGCCCTTCCGTAAATAAATGATTAGATTTATATAACTTTCTACTTAAGGTCAGCATTGAAGCCACAACATATTCAGCCACAGAATACGCATTTACCCCGTCAACATTTGTTACTAAAATACCTTTTTTTGTTGCTTCTACAACATCAATATTATCTATACCTGTGCCATGTCGTGCAATAATTTGTAACTTTTTTCCGCTATCCATTATCTTTTTAGTTATAGGAGTAGTTCGGACTAATACCGCATCTACGTCTCTAATTTCTTTTTCCATGACCTCTTCATCAGTTGAAGGAGAAATTTTAACTAAAAATCCTGCATCTTTTAAAAGCTTAATTGCTTTTTCACTTATTTTTTCACTTAATAATAATTTTAACATACATGCCTCCATAGAACTTTTTATATACATATAAGCCAGTTTGCTCTAACACTTAGAGCCCTTTTTGGTGATTATTCAGTAAGTTAATCCTGGATTGAAAACACCTAATAAAACGCCAACGAGAGAAATAACAACTAAAATAAGCATGGTCCAAATAGCGGAAACATGTTTTTTCGACATCAACCACCAACAAAACAAGGTAACAAGTATCGTTAATAATCCTGGATAAATACTGTCAATTTTATCTTGCAGTTTAAGGAAAACTTTTCCGTCAGCACCTATTAATTTAAGAGAAGTAGTTACATTTACCCAAGATGCAAGGACCCCACCGACAACCATACTACCGATAACTCCGATAGCAACTCTAACGGCGGCTCCTTCTTTCCCAACTAAGAAACTTACTGCTTTATCGCCAAAATGATAGCCTCTAAAATACAAAAAGCGTTGGCCAAAATAGGAAATTAACGTCCAAACAATAATATAAAATATGGCACCAATTGGCGAACCGCCCGTGGACATTCCTAAGGAAATTCCTAACAAGATAGGAATCAAGGTACCATCAACTAATGAATCACCAATCCCTGCAATTGGTCCCATTAATCCTGCCCTCATATCATTAATGGTTTCTCCATCAATTTCATTCTTACTTGCTCTAGCCTCTTCCATACTAGCAGTCACACCAACAATGACCGTTCCAAGCATTGGATTTGTGTTAAAAAAAGCTGTATATGCTTGAATGGCTTTCACTTGGTCTTCATGTTTTGGATAAAGTTTTTTGATAATAGGAAGCATTGAAGAAAGATAGCCGAACGTTTGCATATGCTGTTGTGAAAAACAAGTTAACGCTCCCCAAAACCATAAATGAAAAGAATGCTTTAACGTTTTTTGATCTAATTTATTTGCTTTCAACTCTTCCATCTCATATGTCCTCCTCTTCGTCATCATTCGTCAGACTTCCTGTTGAATCAACCAGCTTAGTATTGTTTTTAATCAAAGCAATTTTATAAAAAATTACAGCAAAAAGAAGCGCAATAATCGTTATTGAGACTAAATTGAGTTTTAATGAAGCAGCTAATGTGAACCCTACAAAAAAAGGTACAAAATCAATGTTCTTATTAACAATTTGACGTAACAAAATTGCAATTCCCACACACGGAAGCATGCCACCTACAGTAAAAAGCGTTTTCATTGCAAGACCATCCATAGGTAATGCATCTCTCATTGCTGTAACAGCCGTAGCCCCAAAATAGGTTAAAATCACGGTTGGCAAAAAGGAAAAAAGTAGATGAGAAATCCACGGCCAACCAAAATTAATGGCGTATAAATGATCAAGCTTGCCTTTTTTTATATCTTTCCAACCAAACGATTGCCAAACTAAATTTAACGCGGCAACAGAATAAAATAATACCGTTCCGATCGTTCCAACTAATGTGCCGACCGATTTAGCCAGGTCGGCTGCAGAGCCGCCAAGTGGATTTAACCCTTTGGTCGAAATCGCCACCATTGCCAAAGGAATCCCGATATATGAAATTGCCCGCACGTCAGCAGACACTGTTCCTCCAGGTGTGACTAAAGCAATGTAAACTAATTGCATCGCTACGCCACAAGCGATTCCTAATTTTAAATCTCCTAAAATAATGCCACAAACTAAGCCGCCGACTAAAGGACGCCCAATCGTATAATTTCCCACCGCTTGTCCAGCCATACAAGAATTTGAACAGAGACAAGCAAATAGCCCTAAAATAGCCGCTTGTATCCAGCTGATTGTCATAATACTACTCTCCTCTTTTCAAAATTTCTAGAATCAGTAACCAAATTTAGCTTTAAAATGCGCCCAAGAACCAATTCGTTGATCAGGTAATAAGGCAAAATCCACTTTGTAACCAGCCTTTTCAATTTCTTCAAAAGCCGCTGCTTCTTCTGCTGTAAAGGATTGATTATCCCCTAATTTAATTGTCCCTTCCCGATCATTCCCCGGCCCAACATTAATCATTTTTACTTCACTTGGAACAAAATGCCAATCTACCAAAATTTTTTTCATATCCAAAGGACTCTTTGTGATCAAAAAGTATTTTGACTTAGACGCTAATACTTTATCCTTTACATCAAAAAAATGCGCCATTGTCCAAATAAAGGTTTTTTTATCTTGTGCAGCTGCTTTATATGCTTCCTTTAAAATAGGGTTACTTGCTGCTTTGTCATTCACAGCTATAATGCCATCACATGGCATTTCTTTAGTCCAACGTAAAGTAATTAAGCCATGAATCATTCGATCATCGATTCGAACAAAAGAAATTGACATGTTCATCTTCTCCTTTAGATATCCTCTTCAGTTATATCGTTTTCAGTTACATCGTCTTCAGTTACAGTTAACTCTCTAATGCCATGACAAGCATCTGCTACTATCATTTTTTTCAAATCAGATAATTCACTAGTTTCTTTCAATAGAAGCGCATTTAAAGCCATTGGAAAATTTACTCCTCCAACAATCAGAGAATTTTCTAGCATTTTTTGCTTATCTAATACTTTACAAATAGTAGCAAGTGGACTCCCGCCTACAATATCAGCCAAAACGATTAGCCTCGTTTCCTGCGGTAATTTTTCAACCTCATAAAGAAACCGCTTACCAAAATTATCGGTAGATTCACCAGGTTGTAAGCCAAACACTCTGACTGTCTCTAACTCATCGCCAGCAAACATCCCTAATGAATTTTTTAACCCTCTAGCAAAATCGCCATGACTAACCAGAACTAAATAAGTCATTTCCTCTCTCCTTTCTTGACATTTCCACTTCAAATTTTTTAAATCACCTCTTTTTAAGAGTTCATAATACAACTTTTATAAAATGACAATACTTGCTTCGTTCGCCTCACACTCCTTTGATAGCATGAATGTTTAACAACAGTACCTTTCTAAAATTAAAGTCATTCACTAAAAAAGTTCTAATGAATTTGACTGTTGTAGCTTGATGACAAGGAACAATGACTTTCTTTATCCATAAAAACATTTAGTTGATTACGCTTAAAAAAATAAATAATATAGCAATTTCCAAAAAAATTTACGTTTGAATAGTCCCTTTTCTAAATTTATTGATTCATTTTTTCAACTATTAGGTTAGCAAAGTCCCAACACACATTCCACCCACAATAGGTGTACATAGTTGTACATTATTCGGAGTTAATCAACTCATTTAACCTATGGTAAAATAACCATATATCACTCCAATTTTCTAATTATATAGGTCATTCCAGGTCATCCTCTTTTGGATATAACAAAATGAAATTATATCGAATCTATGGTTTTATGCTCTTAATAAATTAAAAAGTAAAGTAGGGATATTTATATGTCAGCAAAAGAAAAAACGATGAAATATGGATTGGTAGGACTCTTTTTAGGGATATTGTTATTAGCTCATCTAGATTTATTAGCTGAAAATCTTAGTTATCTTCTCTTAGGATTATTACTTTTACTTGTTGCATATCTAATCTTGGTAAAAAAATTTTATTTTTTCTCAAACTTGATTCCTAAAAATACTACTGATATAAATTTAGGTAAAAAATATGGTACGGCTTCTGGCATCGGCAGTTTAGTTATCGGGATTATTTTAATAATTCTGGGACTATTTTTATAGAAAAATAATTACTAAAATAAAACAAGCAGTAAAACCATAAAAAGTACACGAGAAAAGAACTCGTGTACTTTTTATGGTTACCTGTATAGCCTTCAATTTGTTCCTTTGTTACTTCTTTTTCTTGATAATGCTCTTTACAGTGCTACGTTAAAACAGCAATAAAAATTAATGAAGGGGAATTTAACTCAAATACCAATGATTATTATTTAAGACCGCTTTCTCAAATAACCCTCATTGATTACGTACTAATCGTGATAGACTCCTCGTTGCCATTTATCTAAAAATTCATCGAAAAAGTGCGCATCTTGTTGTTCTGGATGTTGTTTTTCAACTTGATTAATTTTTTCAATTAGTTGTTCGTTGTCTTCTGTTGGATGATAGTGTGCTTCAATAAAAGCAGCAGCGATATCACAGATCAAGAATTCTCCTGTTATTTTCCCACCGAAACCAATAACATTTGCGTTCAATTCCTCTTTCGCATACAACGCTGTAGTCATATCGCGAACTAAAGCAGAACGGATACCCGGCACTTTGTTAACCGCATTGTTAATTCCAACGCCTGTTCCGCAAATACATATACCCAAATCAGCCTGATTGCTCATTACGGCTTCTCCCACTTTTTTTCCGAAAATAGGATAGTGAGTTCGAGTAAAATCATACGTGCCTACATCTAAAATTTCATATCCCTTTGCTTTCAAAAAATCAGAAACTGCTATTTTGGTATCCGTCACAATATGATCACAACCAATGGCAATTCTCATAAAAACGCTTCCTTTCTATTATTTGTTAAGCCATTTTATTTAACATATCTACACGTATTTGATGACGCCCGCCTGCATAATGACCTGTTAAGAATTCTTTTATTATGTTTTTGGCTAGTTCTGTTCCAACAATTTTTGCGCCCACCGTGATCATCCGAGCATTGTTGTGTTCTCGCGCCATATATGCAGAACGCTCATCTGACAACTCAGCGACAATCATTCCTTTAATTTTAGCAGCAGTCATAAAACTACCTGCCCCATAACCATCAAAAACGATTCCTAAACTTTCAGTATCCTTTAAAACTTCATGAGCAACAGCAAGCGTTGCTTCTATAAAGTCTTCCGAAGCACTTTCACTTTTATCGATTACCTCAACTTTTTCTTGCAATAAGTATTGTTTCATTTCTGCTTTTAATTTTATTCCATCTAAATCTGAACCAAGTATGACACGCATTTTGTTTTCCTCCTTACCTCGTGTATCTACTATTAAAATTCTGTCCCTTTCTTTAAACTCAAATCCCCTTCTCGAAAACATAATAAAACAATATCGAACTTTATTCAACATTTATTTTCTTTTTTGTTTATTATTGTTTAATATTGTGTTGACATCTTTTTGAAAGCGTTTTATATTATACTTGTAAATAAATAATAATATATTAAAGAAACGAGGGGTTCTATGGTTATTAAAACATCGATTTTTTCATTAGATACTACCTATATTTCAAACAAAAAAACACAAGAAGAAGTTTTTGAAGAAGTTTATTTAGACTTGTTAAAAAAGAAATTAGTTACACCTGATTTTCTAACTAATTTATTGGAACGAGAACATAACTATCCGACTGGTTTAAGTTTAACACTGATTGATCCTGAACTACCGAATATCGCCATTCCGCATACCGAAAGTACCTTTGTACGGACGACAAGAATTATCCCGATTAAATTGAATCAACCCTTATCATTTCATAACATGATTATCCCAGATGAAACGCTCTCTGTTTCCTTTCTTTTCATGATTTTAAATGAAAACGGTATTGAACAAACGGGTCTTTTAGCAACTATCATGGATTTTATTAACACGACAGACCGTTCATCACTATTGGCTTTTTTTCAATGTGAAGATAAAGAAGAAGTTTATCGTTTTTTACAAAAAAATTTTAAAGGAGAGATTTAACATGATCAAAATTTTAGCTGCATGTGGGGCTGGGGTAAACTCTAGCCATCAAATCAAATCTGCATTAGAAACAGAATTATCTAAAAGAGGCTACCAAGTTTCTTGCGATGCCGTAATGATTAAAGATATCAATCAAGAGATGCTATCCCATTATGATATTTTCGCCCAAATCGCCAAAACAGATTTGGGTTTCCCTATCACGATTCCTGTAGTTGATGCAGGCGCAATTCTTTATCGAATTCCAGCAATGGCTGAACCTGTTTATCAACAAATGGAAAGTATCATTCACTCTTTAAACAAATGATTTCCTTTTCAGACTAATTACTTACGCTTCACTGTCAACAATAACAAAACTAAGATAAAAATTTTGTTATCTTAGCTTATGAAGGAGAAAATAAATGAATACGATTATTGACCTAGCAAATACAATTTTTAAACCTTTAATTGATTTAGGTGCTGCTCCTTTAATGACTATTGTTTTAACACTGATTGCCCTTTGTTTTAAGGTAAAACCCACTCGCGCATTAGAAGGTGGTCTTAAACTAGGGATTGCTTTAACTGGTATCAGTGCTATTATAGGAATTTTAACTACTGCTTTCTCAGATGCAATGGCCTCTTTCGTAGAACGTACAGGAATTTCTTTAAATATTACTGATGTTGGTTGGGCACCTTTAGCCACCATCACTTGGGGATCTCCTTACACCCTTTACTTTCTTTTAATTATGGTGATTGTCAATGTCATTATGTTAATTCTAAATAAAACAAACACATTAGATGTGGATATTTTCGACATTTGGCATCTATCGATTGTTGGTTTATTTGCTATTTTTTGTGGCGCAAACTTAATAATTGCAACAATCTTAGTTATTTTCATAGGTGTTTTAAAAATTATCAATTCTGACTTAATGAAACCAACGTTTAACGATTTACTTAACGCCCCAGATACCAATCCTATGACTACCACGCATATGAACTATATGATGAACCCAATCATTATGGTTTTTGATAAAATTTTTGATAAGCTTTTCCCTTGGTTAGATAAATACGATTTTGACGCTGCCAAATTGAATAGTAAAATTGGCTTTTGGGGATCAAAATTTGCCATCGGGATTTACTTAGGGATTTTTGTGGGTCTTTTAGCTGGCCAAACACCCACGCAAATTTTTTCTCTATCCTTTACGGCTGCAGTCTGTTTGGAACTATTCTCTTTAATTGGAACTTGGTTTATCGCTGCAGTTGAGCCTTTATCACAAGGTATCACTGATTTTGCTTCGAATAAATTAAAAGGACGTACACTTAATATTGGTTTAGATTGGCCTTTCTTAGCTGGTCGTGCTGAAATCTGGGCAGCAGCTAACGTATTGGCTCCAATTATGCTATTAGAAGCCATTGTCCTACCTGGCAACAAACTTTTACCACTTGGCGGAATTATTGCAATGGGTGTAACCCCTGCTCTACTAGTAGTTACAAGAGGTAAACTCATCCGAATGATTATCATTGGAGCAATCGAATTACCTTTGTTCTTATGGTCTGGTACCCTAATTGCACCGTTCGTTACCGAAACCGCAAAAAAAGTTGGTGCTTTCCCAGCGGGTCTAAATAATAATACTTTAATTTCACATACTACCATGGAAGGGCCAATGGAAAAATTCTTAGGATACTTAGTCGGCAATGCATCACAAGGTCAACTCGAATTTATTTTATACGCATGTCTGGCGCTAGTCGCCTATCTACTGATTTTCATTTGGTATGCAAAACAAATGAAGAAGCGAAATATTATTTATGCTCAAAAAGCTCAATAAGGGGAACTAAAAAGAAGAGGTGCAGATGCACCTCTTCTTTTTAGTAGATCACCCTGACAACTTTTTCCAATACTTTAGATGTGTCAAATTTATCTTTATTTGTAACTACCGCTGTCACTTCTTCTAATTGATAAAAAGAATAAAAATCCTGTTTCTCTACTTTAGAAGTATCCATTAACAAATATTTTTCTATTGAGTTATCTAATGCAATTGCTTGTGTTTGTCCTTCTTCAATAGTGGCTGTCATAATTTTATTATCTTTTAACGCATTACAACTAAAAAATGCTTTATGAAAATGCATTTCTTCTAATGCTTTATTAGCGATTTCGCCAAAAAAAGATTTAGTTAAAAGTCGCATTTCTCCACCAATTAAATAAATGGTTAACGCATTCTTTTTTTTACTTAACGTTTCAAACACAGGCAAACAGTTTGTTACTACTCTTAAATGTTTAAATTCCATTGCCTCGGCTAAAAGTTCAATAGTTGTTCCTGGTCCTAGGAAGATAGTTTCTTCTTCGTGAATTAAACTTAATGCTTTTTGGACAATTTCTTTTTTTTCAACACTATTAATAATTTGTTTATCAGCATGAGACAATTCATGTGGACGATATGTATTTAAACTGCTAGCTCCTCCATGTACTCGTTTTAAACGCCCCGCTGCTTCTAATTCTGTCAAATCTCTACGAACAGTCATATCCGAAACATTTAATCGTTCCATAATTTCAGTAACTTTGATTGCCCCTTTTTGATCTACTAGAGAGACTATCGCATTTAATCTTTCTTCTTTTAGCATTTTCATCGCTCCATTGTTAGTATATCTTTTATTCTACGATAAAATACTTACTATGAATACTAAAACATTTCTCCATTTATTTTAACATGAACGACGATTTGTAAAAAATTGACGATTTAGCCTATCTTTATATAAACAGATATCACTTCAACGATTGATTTAGATCTATTTGAGCCTAGTCAAACAGAGATCTAGCATAAAAATTTTCCAGAAAAACATCCCCTACCCTGAGCACCTCTATCAAAAAAATAGCACATAGGCCAAGGCAGGTTACTTATAAAAAGGTAAGCAACCCGCCTTTGCCTATGTTTAAGTAAACGATGTATTTCCCCTATTACTGATTCAAAGTCCTTAAAACTTTATAATCACTGTTTTGCACGAGTAAAACGCTACTTGGGTTATCTGGATAAGCAGCATTGCCATCAAATGATACAACAACAGTATTCGTACCAACTTTCGTGAATTGTGTGTATGAGCCCCCAGCACCGCCCACGTTGGCAAAATGTAATGTCATAGTATCGCCTTTTGTTTCTACCTCGCGCCAATTTGCCCGCTGATAGTTATGCCAGTCAATTTGAGTTGAAATTTCGTTTGTCGTGTTTTTATACATTCCTTCGTAAAAATCAATCGCTTCCTCTTTTGAAGACCACGGATTGACTGAAATATTTGGGATTTGTTCTTTAGTAATTGACGGGGCACCTACAATTTTTTCAAAGCCAGCCCTCAACTCTGCATTATCTGTTGCTCCAAAATATAGATAGTCATAAGGATTTCCTTGATTTTGCATCGTCACTAAAACTAAGGGCTGATTGTTAACGATGGTGAATAAATACAAGTGCTTTTGCATTTCTGGTTGCGTTTCTGCATCAGAGTAAACAGCAACTAACGCATATCCATCCTTCACTTGTCCATTTTCAGACCATTCTAAATAAATGGGATGCTGACCAATCGCTGGCTGCATAGTAACATTTCCTACTAGACCATCAGGCGCTTGAACACCATTAAAATTGATTGAATTTCCTAGTGTATATTCTTTATACGTTTGGTTCATCCGTTGCCCCCAATCAGCCATAAATTGTTGTAGCTGTGCCTTTTTTTGCGCAGACCACAACTGATTTTCAGTTTTAGTAGAAGCAGAAGAATTACTTTGAGTCGTACTAGATTTTGACTCCGTGCTCATTTGACTTGCTTGGCTGTTGTTAACGGTAGCAGGTGCTTTCATTTCTGATGTTGCTGTCGGCTTGCTTGATTTGCTTGCAGTGCTATCACCACTTTTATTGGAAGAACATCCTGATAAAATACTCAATAAAAGACCTATCAAGATTATTTTTTTCATTGGGAATCCCTTCTTTCTGACAAGAATACTGTACTACTTTTCCCCTTTTCTCACCAGCAAAACTCGACTAAAAACGGCTATATTTATTTGTTATTTAATTGTCAATTTAAGTTGACTGTAAGCATCCCATAACCAAGGATGCACAACTTTAATATCGTGTTTCAAAATATAATCGATATAGAAATATGCGGCATTTTCTAAAGAACAATTTAAAGATTGTAATAAACCATCTAAGTATGGTGGTTTCCCTTCTTGATCCCACTTTATTTTATCAGCGACAAACAAAACTAAATCTATGTCCAAATAGTTTTTCTTCAATGTTGTATGGCATTCAATAGCTGATAAAATTTCATTGTCTTCAATACCAAAATCCATTTTCGCAATAGACTTAGAAATTTTTTGATGAATTATCATTGGAAAGGCCATTTCTGCTTCGTTTAATTCAATCCCATATTTTTGTGCGACATTAATTCTCTGATTATTTGGATAAACCGCAGAGATAACGTGTAAATATCCTGCAATACTTACTTTTTCTGGACTAGTTAAATATTTTTCACCAAGTTGATAGGCATACTCTCCAACTTCCATACAATGATAATACGTCTTCTCACAGTTTTTACTCACTAAATATTGTTTAATTTCATTTTTCAACACCTGTTGATGATCCATTTCCACAGCCCTTTCTCATTCCGATTACTCTTCTAGATAAATAAATTAAACTCCTTTCATCCTCTAGCAACCTTTTATTTTTTATTAAATAAACAACTAACTAAATTGAAAAAATTGAAACTTTTTGGTCCTCAAATTCGTCTATAACTAATAGGACGTTCAATTTTGTATAACGTGGAGGTGTATTTTTTAACTTTTTCATTAACCAAAGAGGAGTGAAAGTATGCGACATAAGAAAAGAAAATTCAAAATAAACGGGTATGTATTATTTAGTGCGTTAATCCTCATTGTTCTTGTTTTCATTCAAACGTTCCTATTAACTCAACCCAAGATAACAAGTAAAAATGATGATACTACGCAGACATCGACTAAAAATTCAACTGCAAAAAAAGATTCCCCGACCAAGTTAGAAAAGGAATCAACACACATGACTATTTCATCAAAAAAATATGCTTACTCAGCAGACAAAATCAGAAAATATATAACTGGAGAAGAACCTTACAAAGGTGAAAAATTAGTATTCTTAACCTTTGATGATGGCGTTAATAATCAAATAACCCCACAAGTCCTAGATACATTAAAAAAGTATAACGTCCACGCAACTTTTTTTCTTGTAGGAAATACCCTAACTTCCGAAAATCAAAACATAGTGAAACGCGAAGTTGCAGAAGGACATTCAATAGGCTTTCATAGTTCAACTCATGATTATGCAACGTTATATCCAAACGGGATTGTCAACACTGAAGAAATACAAGCGGAAATAGCAACCATGAAAAACTCTCTTAAAAAAATATTGGGCGAAACATTTCAAACAACTCTCTGGCGATACCCAGGAGGTCATATGTCATGGGGAGGTACAGAAAAATCTGATGAATTATTCAAACAACTTGGCATCCATTGGATTGACTGGAATGCGATGGTTGGGGATGCGGAGCCTTTAGACAGACAGCCTACTACAGTCGCAGAAATGCTCGCTTTCCATCAACATTCACTTGAGGTTTATCCGGATTATAATATTAGAGTAGTCTTAATGCATGATTCAGTAGATAAGGAATTAACAAAACAAGCATTGCCACAATTAATAGAGTTTTATCAAGCAAATGGTTATCAATTTGGTGTCTTGTATTAGAGCAACTCGGAGCACTAAAGGAAGCATTTCTGATCTTAGTCAATGTTGATTTTCTACTTAATTACACACAAAAACACCCTCTTGCTGAGCAAGAGGGTGTTCGTTTGTCGAATAGTAAAGATTAACGACGGATTTCTTTGATACGAGCTGCTTTTCCGTGTAATGCGCGTAAGTAGTAAAGTTTTGCACGACGTACTTTACCGTAGCGAACCACTTCAATTTGAGCAACACGTGGTGTGTGTAATGGGAATGTACGTTCCACACCAACACCATTTGAAACTTTACGTACTGTGTAAGTTTCGCTGATTCCAGCACCACGGCGTTTAATTACAACACCTTCGAATAACTGGATACGTTCACGAGTACCTTCGACTACTTTCGCATGAACGCGAACAGTGTCACCAGGGCGGAACGCAGGAATATCCGTACGTAATTGTTCTTGTGTTAATTCTTGAATTAATGGATTCATTTTATCCTTCTCCTTATTCCCAAATATTCTTATGGTCACTTCTGCCACAGCGGAATATTGTAATAGTTAGAGCGCATTGCACTCACCAAATTAGTTTACCACAGACAAAATAAGCTGTAAAGAGAATTTTCTTGAAAGTTCCCTTATTTTTGTTCTTCTTGTTTAATTTCTTCTAATAACTTCAACATTTCAGGCGTCATTTCTACTGATTCCAACATGTCAGGTCGACGCAAAAAGGTCCGTCGTAATGATTCTTTTAGTTGCCATTCTGCAATTAATTTATGGTTACCATTCGTTAGCACGGCAGGGACTTCCATATCGTTGAAAATAGCAGGTCTGGTATATTGTGGATGCTCTAATAGGCCAGTGGAATGTGAATCCGTTTGTGCAGAAAGATTGTTACCTAAGACATCAGGTAATAAACGGACTGTCGCATCAATCATGACCATTGCGCCTAATTCGCCCCCTGTTAAAACGTAATCCCCCAATGAAACTTCATCTGTAACCATCGTGCGAATTCGCTCATCATAGCCTTCATAATGTCCACAAATAAAAACTAAATGTTCTTCTTGTGAAAATTCCTCGGCCATTTTTTGATTAAACGGTTTTCCTGCTGGATCTAATAAGATGACCCGTTTTGGTTGCTGGTTTGTCTCTTCTTCAATTGCTTTTAGGTTATCATAGATCGGTTGTACTTTTAAAAGCATCCCCGCGCCACCGCCATACGGATAATCATCGACCGTTTGGTGTTTGTTATCTGAAAAATCGCGAAAATTAGAGACATTCAATTCTAATAACTGCTTTTCCCGAGCTTTCCCAATAATTGATTCCCCCATTGGTCCTTCAAACATTCTAGGAAAAAGAGTTAATACATCAATTCTCATCGTCAATCAATCCTTCTGGAATGTCCACATCAATCCGTTGATTTTCGACATCGACTTTTGTAACAACGCCTTCAATATACGGTAAAAGTAAATCTTTTTTCTTTGGTCGTTGGACGACCCACACATCATTCGCACCAGGAGATAAAATTTCTTTAATTTTTCCCAGTTCACTACCGGTTTCATCATAAACAGTGGCACCAATGATTTGGTGATAATAAAATTCGTCCTCTGCCAATTCAGCGAGATTGTCTTTTTCAACTTTTAAAATACCGTCACGATATTTTTCAACATCGTTGATATTTGGATGTCCTTCAAAGCTTAAAATGTCAAAATTCTTATGCTTGCGGTGGGACTTCACGACCAATTCAATTGGTGCTTTTTTCTCTTGAAATAGCAGTAACGTTGCCCCTTTTTGATAACGTTCTTCTGGAAAATCCGTTTTCGAAATGACCCGAACTTCCCCTTTGATTCCTTGTGTGTTCACAATTTTTCCTACATTTAAATAATCTGTCACGTGAAAGCCTCTCTTCCTTGTATTTCATCTTTCCTATTCTACCATTTCTTACGCGCAAATTCTATGAAAAAACAAAGGCCAACTTTTCCAGTCAGCCTTTGTTTTTATTAATTCGTTAAACCAGTTAATGTGCCATAAATTAAAAATAAATTCAATAACGTCAAGGCAATAGCAATAATCCAAGCTAAAAATTTCACCCACGCTGGATTCGCAAATTGGCCCATTAATTTTTTATCACTTGTATACATCGTTAAAGGAATAATCGACACTGGCAAAGCAATACTTAGGAAAACTTGCGTATAAAGCAACAAGTCTTCAACAGCCGTTTCGCTACCGCCATAAATAATGACACAGATAATGACTGGCACAATTGCTAACAAACGAGTTAACACTCGTCGTGCCCACAACGGCATTTTTAAATGGATAAAGCCTTCCATTACAATTTGTCCTGACAGCGTACCTGTAATCGTTGAATTTTGACCCGAAGCCAGTAAAGCAATTGCAAAAAGAATACTTAACACTGGGCTAGCAATATTACCAACAATATCTGGATTTTTCAGAGCATCAAATAAATCAACAAATTTACCTAATTCACTGTTGGTTCCATAAAATAATGCTCCTCCTAAAATTAACAACAAACAATTTACGACAAAAGCGACAGTTAATTGAATATTTGAATCCCAAGTAGTGAAACGAATTGCTTTGGCTTTCTCAGCATCATCGTTACGATCAAATTTCCGAGCTTGCGCAATGGAAGAATGCAAATATAAGTTATGAGGCATGACTGTCGCTCCAACGATTCCCAAGGCTAAAAATAACATGGATTTATCTGTCGCTATTTTTGTGTCTGGAATAAAACCTCGTAACACTTCACCAATATTTGGATCTGCTAATGCCACTTCATAAGCAAAAACAAAAAAGATAACTGCAATTAAACAAGAAACAATTGCTTCGATTTTGCGAAAGCCTAACTTTGTCAGTAGCAACAGTAATAAAACATCAAACGTTGTTATTAACACACCAATTAATAATGGAAAACCAAATAATAATTGCAAAGCAACTGCACCACCAATTACCTCAGCGATATCTGTAGCCATTATGGCTAACTCCGTCACCACCCACAAGGCAACGCCCGTTCGTTTACTTGTATGCTCTCTAGTCGCTTGGGCTAAATCCATTCCTGTCACGATTCCTAAGCGCGCAGCCATACTTTGTAGTAACATGGCAACTAAACTAGAAAGTAAAATCACACTAAGTAACGTGTACTTATATTCCGCTCCGCCAGCAATTGACGTAATCCAATTTCCTGGATCCATATAACCAACAGCCACTAAAGCGCCAGGTCCGCTATAGGCTAGCAAAGTTCGCCAAAAGCTAGCGTTTTTAGGTACCTCGACGGTATTATTTATCTCTTCTAAACTAGGTCCATTTGCATAATTAAGCATTTTTTCCGTTTTCTTTTCTTTCATCCAACATCCCTCAATCTATCTTGTTCACACATTTCACTTTTAGGTACACCTAAAACTAGTTAACATAATTATAGTCTTCTTATTCTTCGTTGTAAACTGTTACATTCTAATTTTTTAAGCACTTTCGCTATAAATCGTTTGGTTTTTACCAAAAAATCCCTTACACTTATTTTATCATAGATCGGAGGTTATGAGGATGAAGTTAGATATGGTCGGTATTATCGTCAACGATATGACACAAGCACTCTCTTTTTACCAAACGCTAGGTTTTAACGTGCTGGGAGAAGCTTCGCCCGATTACACAGAATTACAAAACAATGGCGTCAGGATTTCTTTAAATTCACTACAAATGATTACTGGTGTCTATGGGTTTGCGCCTAGTCAGCAAGGCGATAAAATCGAACTTGCTTTTCTTTGTAAAACGGCCGCAGAAGTTGATAACACCGTGAAAAAAATGAGCCAAGCTGGTTACATTGTTTTTAAAGAACCTTGGAATGCACCTTGGGGCCAACGATACGCAATCATTAAAGACGTGGATGCAAATTTAATTTCACTCTTTGCCCCTCTATAATATTACTAAAAAATGCGCCACTTTCGTTTCTTTAACTCTCTTTCGAAAGATCAGTGCAGAATGGGTCTTAAGTAGGATGTCTTTTCTGTCTCTTTTTTTGTATAATAAACTTATCAAATGATGCGTATCTTACAACTTTGTTCGTTTGCAGAAAGAACAAACGATGTTTTTTATTGATAAAAAGTTATATACTAAAAGTACGATGAGTATAACTAAAGGAGATGAGAAATGTGAGTGTTACCCTATCTAGAAAAATTGTTAATATTATTTCCATTTTGGGCATTGTTGCAACCATAATTGCAACCATCTATTTTATCCGATTAGGTGTCTTCAAGGACATCAATGCACTAAGAGGACTAGTAGGGCAATCTGTCATTCTCGGTCCGATTATTTTCATGTTAATTCAGATTATTCAAGTGGTTATTCCGATTATTCCTGGTGGTGTTAGCTGTGCTGCAGGAGTCTTGATTTTCGGTCCAACAATGGGCTTCGTCTATAATTACGTTGGTATTGCACTTGGCTCTATTATCATTTTCTTATTAGGTCGTAATTATGGGAAACCATTCATTATGAGCCTTGTCAGTGATAAAACATATAACAAGTATATCGGTTGGTTAGACAATGAAAAACGTTTTGAACGATTGTTTGCTTTAGCAATTTTCTTCCCGATTGCACCGGATGATGCGCTTTGTTTAATGGCCGGTTTAACAAAAATGTCTGTGAAAAAATTTACTCTGATTATTCTATTAGCAAAACCTGCTTCTATCTATTTATATAGTCTTGCGTTAATTTATGGCGGTACATTTTTAACTAGCTTACTGGGAATGTAAAATAAATAAAAAAGCGAACGGACTAAATCAAAACTCTGCCTGTGTCAGTTTGATTTAGTCCTTTTATTATGGAATTTTGGTAGAAACTGGGGGACTTTTGATGTTTAGTTATTTTAAAAATAGTATTGTGAATACGCTAGATTTTCTTAAAGGGACAACGGCGTATTTTCGCGATGTGCTCTTGATGCACGGATTTATGTTATTCGTTCTATTGCCTTTATTGACAAGTTTGTCCAAATTGGTACTCAAAGAAGGTGGGATTGATTATATTTCCTACGATAACTTAGGGGCAATTGCTACGCAACATCCCTATGTTCTTTTGACTTTTCTACTAATTGGGCTGTTAATTTTACTGGCGCTCTTTTTTGAATTTACCTTTTTATTGCTTAGTGTTTATTTTATTAAGAAAAAGCAACCAATTACTCTAACGCAATTATTGCACGGCACCTTGCTTCAGATCAAAAAAGTTCGAGGAATTACCTTTCTGTTTTTCCTGGCCTATTTCTTTTTGATTTTACCATTAAGTGGGTTAACCTTCCGCTCTTATTTATTAACAAGAGTTAAGATTCCAGCCTTTATCTTAGATTTTATTTTTGCAAATCGCGTCATTATTATTATTGGTTTCGTATTGTTAGAACTGATTATCTTATATTTAGCGATTCGACTTGCTTTTGCCCTTCCAGAGTTGATTTTACGTGATGTTGGTTTTCGTGAGTCTTTAAAACGTAGTTGGCAAATTACAAAGCGGCGCTTTTTCCAGATTTTAGGGCAATTTATTATCATTGGAGGAACTGTTTTAGGGATTTTTACGGCTGGCTATTTCTTGATATTTTTAGGTCAAACCGCCGTTGAAACGTTTAAACCTGAGTGGTCTTTACCTAGCGCTGTCATCGCTATGACGCTCCTTCAGGTTATGATGCTCTTAAACTTGGTGTTGTCTAGTGTTGCTATTTTTTACATTATTGTTGATGATATGGAGGATGAAGGGATTTTGCCTGACACGCCAGAATGGTTCACCCCGAAATCAGAGGTTCGGGTAGAATGGACCACCTTCAGAGTCGTTCTTTTTTGTTTGATTGCAATCATCTTCGGAATTGGTGTAGGCACCTATAATACGAATTACCTAAGTCATACACCTGACCGAAAACCGGTTACCATCTCCCATCGTGGTGTCAATGGTAACAATGGCGTTCAAAACACCTTAGACTCTTTAATCGAGACCAATAAGGCAAAACCTGATTATGTTGAAATGGATATTCAAGAAACCAAAGACCATCAATTTATTGTCATGCACGATTTTAATTTACGGGCGTTAACGGGTGTTAATAAACGACCGAATCAATTAACACTTAAAGAATTAACGAATATGAATGTCACAGAAAATGGTCAAACTGCTAAAATGGTTTCTTTCGATGATTATTTAGCCAAAGCCAATCAATTAAAACAACGTTTATTAATTGAAATCAAAACCACGCCTCAGGATAGCCCTGATTTAGTGCAGCGCTTTGTCAAACAATACCGTGAAAATATTTTAGAAAACGGCCATATCCTTCATACCTTAACCTATGATACGGCGATGGCCTTAAAGAAAGAAGAACCACGCTTTTATGTAGGCTACGTTATTCCTTTCAACATTGTGGGACCGCCTAAAATGCCAGTTGACTTTTTTACTATGGAATACAGTACAATGAATCGTAACTTTGTAAATGCCGCTCACCATGATGGGAAAAAGGTTTATGCTTGGACAGCAAATGATGAAGATGTTATGACGCGAATGATTTTTTATGGCGTCGATGGTATCATTACCGATCAGCTCAGTCTACTGAATGAAACAATGAAAACTGATTTAGAAAATCCAACATACTCCGATAAACTGTTGAATTTCGCTATTGGAATGGGTTAAAAAAAGAGCCAATCTGCTGAGCAGATTGGCTCTTTTACGTTCATGTTAGTTGTTTTTACCAAAAATTCTTAAGAAAGCTAAGAATAAGTTGATGAAGTCAAGGTATAATTGTAATGCGAAGAAAACGGCCATCCCAGTACCTGCTTGATCACCTGTTTGCGCATAGACTTGGCGAATACGTTGGTTATCGTAAGCAGTAATCCCTGAGAAAATTAGGACCATTAAAATGGAAATAAAGAATTCTACAGCACTACTGTGTAAAAGGAACATATTTAGCAACATCGCAATGATGATTCCGATTAAGGCACTATAAGCGGCATGACCAACTGCTGATAGGTCTTTCTTCGTAAAGACACCTACTAATGACATCGCGCCAAAGGTAGCTGCTGCACTTAAAAATGCGCCGGCCACTGTTCCACCAGTATACATTAATAACGTCACGGATAAAGTGACACCATTTAATAATGCATACGCAACAAATCCTGCAATCGCAATGGTTGGATTCTTCTGTGCTTTTGCGCCTAGATATAAAACTAAGCCAATTTCAACAAGCCAAATCATCCAAAAAGCTAAGCTTGATTTGAATAAAGTAGCTAGAACAGGTAAAAAGACAGTCATCATTGCATAAGCCATGATTGCGCTAATACCAATTCCTAACGCTAAAAATCCGTAAATTTTGGCATAAAATTTATTCAAACCTGTGCCAGTTTGGATATACTCTTGATTATTCATAAGTTAAAGTCCCTTCTTTCTCTGTTAGTTCATCAATCGTCACTTGGGGTGGTTGAACCATCACCACTGCATCTAACACGCGATTTTCTTGCTCATTAACAGCCTCAACTGAAATGGTAATCACATCTTTCATTTTGTCGACTT
The DNA here is from genome assembly GCF_051713465.1 of Enterococcus sp. DIV0358. Taxonomy (NCBI): domain Bacteria; kingdom Bacillati; phylum Bacillota; class Bacilli; order Lactobacillales; family Enterococcaceae; genus Enterococcus; species Enterococcus sp. DIV0358. Next base: position 1,727,568 of record NZ_JBIOPX010000001.1, read on the forward strand.
TGATTACTTCTAATTGGAAAGTCAATGTTTCGTAATGAAAAACGGGTTCCACAAAGTTCACAGAGAAATTCACAACATGTGAACCTGGTCCTGGTAAATGTTTTGAAATCGCACTAGTGATAATTCCCATCAGCATAATTGATGGTACGATTGGTTTTTCATATTCTGTTTTTTGGGCATAATCATGTTGGATATATAAAGGATTCGCATCATTGGTCAAGCCCAAGTAAAGTAATAAGTCCTTGTCTTCAATTGACTCTGTCAAGGACAACGAATCTCCCTCTTCGATATCTTCGATGGTTTTGCCTAATTTTCTCGGTTTTCCGATATTCAAATTAGTACACCTCCGTTATTGATAAGATAATTGTACCAAAATGTACTTAAAAGGCAAGCTAAAAAGTAGTCTTTAAAGGATGTTTAAACAAAACCAACTTATCTACCATGCTAGCATTCTAAAAACAAACAACGGAACAGGAGCAGCTTCTTATTTTTTGAAGCCAGATACCCCTGTCCCGATTTTGTTTATGTTCTCTTATAAAACGTTTCTAGTTGTGTTACTTAGTAATGTTTCGTAGGCTTGTTCAAATTTCTGAACGTCGCCAGCACCCATAAAGACCACCACTGCATTTTCAAAATCTAGTAAAGGCGACACATTATCTTCGGTAATTACTTGTCCACCTTTTTGAATTTTTTCGCCTAAATCTTCAATGCGTACCTCGCCTTGTGTTTCACGCGCAGAGCCAAAAATATTACATAAGAATACTTCATCTGCCAAATCCAGTGCTTCAGCAAATTCATCCATTAACGCAATTGTTCGTGTAAATGTATGTGGCTGGAAGACAGCAATAATTTCTTTGTCAGGATATTTTTGACGAGCGCCATCAATCGTTGCTTTAATTTCAGCTGGATGGTGCGCATAATCATCAACAATAATCATGTCACTGACTTTTTTCTCGCTAAAACGACGTTTTACACCTTTAAAACTTAGCATTTCTTCTGCGACTTTTTGCATATCAAGTTTTTCAAAATAAGCCACAGCAATCACACCTAGCGCATTCATGATATTGTGATGGCCAAATGCTGGTAAGACAAAATGACCTACAAAATCATCCTTGTGATAAACATCAAAAGATGAGCCTTCCGTTGTTCGTTGAATATTTCGGGCTTGGATATCATCCTCTTCGCTGACACCATAATAATAAACTGGCACTTCTGATTCTAACTGGCGAAGATACTTATCATCACCATAAGCAAAAATTCCTTTTTTGACTTGATGAGCCATTGTTTGGAACGCTGAAAAAACGTCCTCAATGCTCTTGTAGTAATCTGGATGATCAAAATCGATATTCGTCATAATCGCATAATCTGGTGAATAGGCCAAGAAATGACGGCGATATTCACACGCTTCAAATGCAAAGAAATCAGCATCTGGTTCGCCGTGGCCAGTGCCATCCCCTATTAAATAACTAGTTGGATTGATACCACTTAATACATGTGCTAGCAAACCAGTCGTACTTGTTTTCCCATGTGACCCTGTTACAGCAATGCTTGTGTACGGTTCGATAAAACGAGCAATGAAATCGTGGTAACGAATTACTTCTGCGCCTAATTCGATGGCGCGGGCGATTTCCTCATGGGTATCTGGAAAAGCATTTCCAGCAATAACAATCATGTCTTTATCAATATTATCTGCATTAAATGGTAAAATAGGGACACCTGATTTTTCAAGATCCCGTTGTGTAAAGAAATACTCTTCTACGTCTGATCCTTGAACGTTGTAGCCTTTTTGGTGTAAGACCAACGCTAATGAGCTCATGCCAGAACCTTTAATTCCGACAAAATGGTATAATTTGTTCTCTTGATTTCCCATTATAATCCTCTTCTCTGTCACTATATAAAACATACCTTTTTTAAAAAAATTTCAATCATACGAGATTCATTATCGTATAAAACAAAAAAATAATCAACTATTAAAACAGAATAAAAAACTTACATGTTTCAATTCCACATGCAAGTTTCATCTCTTAACTAAAATATTTACTGTTTTCTAATACAGAACTTGAATCTTCTAGCATCCCACTTAATGGTTTATCCAAGATGCCCTTTTTCTTCTCTTCTGTCACAGGTGCTTCCGGCTCCACTTGAGCATTCGCTTTAGCTAATTTTTTCCCATAAGCCGTTTGACTTTTAGCATTTTTCTTTGCGGCATTCAAACGGGAACGCGAACGTAAATCCAACGCATCTTCGCCAAAACGTTCTAAGTCTGGTTTGATTTGTTGATATTGTCGTCTAGTTAAAGGAATCTCAGGTTCTGAGGTTGGAATATTAAATTTCCGCACCGTTGGATCTTCTTCCGTATCTTTCACTTGAAAAGCCGTTGGTTCATCATCAAGAATGACATATGAACGCCGATCTTTTTTCATTGCTTTTAGCAACTCTTCTTCAGTAAAACTAGGTTCCTGTTCCTCAGGAATCACAGAAGCCGGGATATATTTAGGAACAAAATAAGAAGGTGTCGTTTTTTGCACTAATGGTGATGCGGCAGGTCTACTTGGTTTCGCTACGACTTCTTTTTTTTTATACGTTTGTGTCCAGCCATTTCCTTTTGGTGTCCCAAAAAGGCTATTATTTTTTTTCGTTGCTTGTTTATTTTTCGTTGCTTTACTAGCATGTTTTGTGTAGTCTGGCAAATTAGAACGATGACGTGCTAATTGCTCTTGTTGTGCTGCTGTTAATTGTTGTGTTTGTTTATTTGTAGTTGATTGATTCGTTGTTGGTTGTTGGACGGATGGTGTGCTTTGTCTGGTATCTTCGGCAGATGTTGCAGTTCTTCTGCTACCAGACATTGCTTTACCAATCAGATCATCTTGAAATAAGTTACGTTCATTATCTGTTGGTAATTTTACGCCCTGTTCATCATCATATGCTGGAAAACGGAAATGTTTTCTCTTCACTTGAGCATTATCCATTGCGGTCATTCCTTTTATTTTTCTTTCTCATTAGTTTAACACATTCTCAATGAATACTAAAGAACTTGCCTGAATTTTTAAGAGAACAAAAAAAGAAACCTCCGTTTAAAAAGGTTTCTTTTTTGTTTATTTATCTAGTTGTAATTTGGCAAAGTCCGCTTTGACTTGAATGAATGACTGAAACAATTGTAAAAACTGAAAGAGTCGCGCCCGATTTTCAAATTCACTTCTTGTTTGCGGCAATGGTTTTGTGCGATAGGTTTCATAAACGGTCTTAATTCGATTCATAATTTCTTGTCCATCATTATTCTCTGCAAATGTTTCTGCCGTATATTCCAACAATTGTTGAATATAGCGAACTTGTTGCGCATCAACAGTAATATCTTCTAATAATTCCAACATGTTTTTTAGAATATTGCTTTGCATTTTTCTCATCGCAAAGTACTCTAAATAGTACGTATTGGTAGACAGCAATTGATTCTCGGCATGATTTTTGGCCCACGTCTCGCCTGTGCGAATAAAGGTTTTTAAATCTGCACAATGCATGACCAAATTTCGCTCTCCTGCAGCGTTGTTTAAATGTAGCGCCATTTCCCTTAAAATTTTACGAAACATTGTTTCAATGACTTCTTGGTCTTCTCTTAAACGTTTTTCTGTATCAGGCATATAAGAATTAGCTAATAACGCTAGTCCCACACCAATACTCATTAATAAAAACTCATTTCCAATAATCGCCCAAGAAAGATTTTTTTCGACTAAATAATGAGTTACCAAAACGGAACTCACAACAATCCCATCAGATAATTGAAAATACACAGCTGCTGGAATAAATAATAACAAAAAAATACCAAAAGCAATCGCTGTAAAACCTAAAAAAGTAAAACAAATATACGCTAAAATAGTTGCTAAAGCTAAGGATAACAAACGATAAATCCCTGTCATGACAGATGTTTTTTTCGTGCTAGTAACACTTAAAACCGAAATAATCCCTGCCGAAGGGGCATAAAGTAATCCCAGTTTTTCCGCAATAATCATTGCTAATGCAGCGCTAATGGCTGTCTTGACTGTTCGTAAACCAATTTTCATGCATACTCCCCTTAAAAAATAATAATTCTTCACTTTTCTCTAGTAATTTTACCTCTATTTCGGTTATCATTAAAGAGAAAAGTTATTTAGGAGCGAATATTTATGATAGTGGGTCGATTTCGTTTAGGCATGCGAACGTTAAAAACAGCAATTGCTGTCATGCTGTGTATTCTTTTATTTCAATTTTTCCATCGTGGCTCACCTATGATTGCCTGTTTAGCAGCTGTTTTTTCGCTAAGACAAGATTTAAATACCAGTTTGTCTTTTGGAAAATCGCGCATTATTGGAAACACATTGGGTGGCTTTTTAGCTTTGCTTTATGTATTAGCACAAGATTATTTTCCTAATCAAAACTTAGTAGAATTAATGCTACTACCACTTTTAGTCATTATCGTCATCGTTGTTTCTGATGGGATTAATAACAATGCTGGAATCATTTCTGCAACTGCGACACTTTTAATGATTTCTTTAAGTATTCCGCAAAGCGATTCCTTTCAATATGCAATGGAACGTGTGTTGGATACATTCATTGGGACCTTTATAGCGATTGGTTTAAACGTCTTTTTACAACCTAAGCCAGCAGAAGAAGCCCATGAAATTTCTGAAGATTTAGCTGAATTAGAAAAGAAGGAAAAAGAACTAGAAGCTTTACGCCAACAAGTTCAAGCGCGGATTGCTGCAGAAGAAAACACTGACGACAAGGCAAATAAATAAAGAAACAGCCGATTGAAGAGAATAACAATCGGCTGTTTCTTTATAGTTCCCAATTCTTTTTTGCTTGAAAGTTGGCGGCTGCGCCAATCAAGTTGGCATCATTTTGATAATGGCAGGTCACGATTTCTGGAACAAAATCTTTTAATTCAAAGGTCTGTAAATGCGTTAGCATCCGGCGATTAATCTCTGCTAATAAGCCTTCTTTAGCAGAAACACCGCCTCCAAGTACAATCATTTCAGGATCATAAGAAAACTGTAATCCGAATAATCCTTGTGTTAAATAATCATAAAAATTATTGACTTCTTCGCGAGCAACCTCATCCCCTCGTTGTGCCAGTTCAAAAACTTCTTCTCCTGTCACCGCCTGTTTTTCGACTCCAATTCGTTCACAATAACGCTGAGCCATTTTGACAGCTGTGCCAATTTCACTGAATGTTTGGCCATTACTTAAAAAGTTCAGTCCAAACTCGCCTCCATATAAATGAGCACCTTTGTACAATTCGCCATTGCGAAAAATCGCTCCGCCAATTCCTGTCCCAATAACGACAAAAAGCACTTCTTTTTTCCCTTTCGCCGCGCCTTCATATATCTCAGCTAAACCAGCACAATTCGCATCATTTTCGATAGTCACTGGTAACCCAAACAACGCTTCTAATTCTTCATAAATGTTAAAATGATGAATATATGGAATGGCGGAAATCCCTAAAATCTGTTGACTTTTTTCGTCAACTACTCCAGGTGAACTAAAAGCAACACCACTAATCGGCTCATTTCTTTTGTCTGCATAAACCGAATATAAATGCGCTTTCATTTCTTCCCAAGAGCCAGGTGTTGGAAAGCTCCCTTGATTTGTTAATTCTTTGCCTGTCCAAACGCCGTATTTCACGGAAGAACCGCCAAGATCAAATGCTAAAATTGCCATATTTATCCATCCTTTTCTACTTCTGTTTTCTTATTTCTTAGATACGTATACGGTCCATGATAGGTCTCATCAGGATTTTTCGTCAAGCGAAATTTCAATGGAACATAGTCAATGCCGCCTTTAACAAAAGGATGACATCGTAAAATCCGTGCTACTCCCATCGTTGTTCCTTTGACACTTCCATGTGTATGAATTGCATCAATCATATATTGTGAACACGTTGGGTAATAGCGACAACGTGCAGGCAATCCTGGAGAAATAAATCGTTGATAAAAACGAACACCGCCGATTAACGGATTTTTCATAAAGTGCCTTCTTTCTAACTAATTCTTACTAAAGAATAGCTTGTTTTTTCATGTTTGGCAAGTCCTAGTTACGAGAAATCACACCAGGTGCACCTATTACGAATTCTTACATTTCTGTTGCTATCCAAATGAAAAAAAACGTGCTACACTATAAAAAAAGGAATGGAGGCTTAGTAAATGGGATTAAAATTTGAACGTTCCAATGACTTAGATAAACTCTTCGATTCTTTCGCCGTTGATCCATTAAAGAAAGAAGTACCTCTTGAAGAACTGGCAAAACAACGACAAGAAACAAAAAAAGAAGAAGCAAAAAAACAAGCAAAAGAGTAATTTTGCTTGTTTTTTTCTATAGAAACTTTTCAATTGCTGTCCAAGCTGCTTCTTTTCCTTCTTTTGTTTCAGAAGAGAAAATAATAAAGTCATCTTGTTTATCAAAATTCAAGGCTTTTTTGATGACACTCTCATGTTTGTTCCATTTGCCCCGCGGAATTTTGTCTGCCTTAGTTGCCACAATAATAACTGGCAAATCATAGTATTTCAAAAATTCATACATTTGGATATCATCTTGGGTCGGCGGATGACGTAAATCAATTAAAGAAACGACTGCACGTAATTGCTCACGTTGCGTGATATACGTTTCAATCATTTTTCCCCACTTCGCACGTTCTGTTTTAGAAACTTTGGCATAACCATAGCCAGGAACATCCACAAAGTGTAAGGCGTCCTCAATTAAATAAAAGTTTAGCGTTTGCGTTTTACCAGGTTTTCCTGAAGTTCTTGCTAAATTTTTACGATTAATCAAGGTATTAATAAAAGATGATTTCCCAACGTTCGAACGTCCAGCTAAAGCAATCTCCGGTAATTGAGATTCAGGATATTGTTTAGGGGATACCGCACTAATCACGATTTCTGCATTATGTACGTTCATTGTTTTCCTCCGTTCTTCTATTCAGTCTTTCATTCAAAAGCTTAACAAAAACAGCTCTTTCGGAGATCCGCCGAAAGAGCTGTTTTCAGCTTCAATCTTATACAGCTTCTTTATCTTTTTTGTTATAAATAATTGTTGGTTTACCGGTACCTTCAGCTGCCATTTTAGTAATGATAACTTTTTCAATACTTTCATCTGAAGGAACATCAAACATTACGTCCATCATAATTTCTTCAATGATTGAACGAAGTCCGCGTGCGCCAGTATTACGTTCAATGGCTTTGGCTGCGATGGCTTTTAATGCTTCTGGTTCAAATTCTAATTTAGTGTCATCAAGAGATAATAATTTTTGATATTGTTTCACCAAGGCATTCTTCGGTTCTGTTAAAATTCGAACCAAATCATCATTCGTTAATTTATCAAGCGCAGCCATTACAGGTAAGCGTCCAATAAATTCTGGAATTAAACCAAATTTCAATAAATCTTCTGGAATAATATGTTGCATGATGCTTTCTTCTTCATTTAAAGCAGAATTGGTTTTACCAAAACCAATAGTTTTTTCGCCTAAGCGATTTTTAACAATGGTTTCAATTCCATCAAATGCTCCACCAACGATGAAGAGAACATTCGTTGTGTCAATTTGGATAAATTCTTGATGTGGATGTTTGCGGCCCCCTTGTGGTGGTACACTTGCAACTGTTCCTTCAAGAATTTTTAGTAAGGCTTGTTGAACACCCTCACCTGAAACATCTCGAGTAATCGAAACATTTTCACTCTTACGGGCAATTTTATCAATCTCATCAATATAGATAATGCCCTTTTCCGCACGTTCAACATTATAGTCAGCAGATTGTAGTAATTTTAAAAGGATGTTTTCAACATCTTCCCCTACATAACCTGCTTCTGTTAAACTGGTCGCATCAGCGATTGCAAAAGGTACATTTAATGTTTTTGCTAACGTTTGAGCCAAGAAAGTTTTACCTGAACCTGTTGGTCCAATTAAACAAATGTTACTTTTTTGCAATTCAACGTCATCTTGAGTTGCAGCTGTTTCTGATTGATTCACACGTTTATAGTGATTGTAAACAGCAACAGAAAGTGTGCGTTTTGCACGTTCTTGTCCAATAACATATTCATTTAAAACATTTAAAATTTCTTGGGGTTTTGGCACATCCGTTAATTCTCGGACTGCTTCATCATAAAATTCTTCATCAATAATCTCTTTACATAGATCAATACATTCATTACAAATATAGACACCCGGACCAGCAACAATTTTTTTTACTTCTTCTTGTGTTTTCCCACAAAATGAACAACGAACGGTCCCGTTATTATCCGTATTGTCGTACATGTTCGTCACCCCTCTAAAAATCAAAAAATGACTGTCATCACAGTCTCTCATCATAATAGCACAAACCACTTTAAAATGCGAACATCTCAGATAGAAAGTTTTATTGTTCTTAGACTTCTTATGGTATACTACATTATATAAAAGCACTTTCATAAAAAGTGATTGTGTTGAAACAAATTGGAGGAATTGTGATGTTAGAACAAATTTTACTAGGTACCTATACTCGAAGAGCCAGCCAAGGCATTTATAAAATTGCATTAGATACGACACAAGGTCGTTTAACAGAAGCGACACTTTTGTTAGAAGAAACGAGTCCTACCTATCTTGCTCTGAGTCAAAAGGGCGAACTTTTTAGCGTCACTAGTGTTGACGGTGAAGGTGGCACTGCCGCTTATCAACCAGAAATGGACCATTTCAACTTATTGAATAAAGTAACTGAGGAAGGTGCGCCGCCATGTTATGTAGCTGTTGACGAAAACCGACAACTTGTCTATGCAGCAAATTATCACCAAGGTATCGTTCACGTGTATCGTATCTTAGAAGATGGTTCTTTGGAAGATGCTGACAAAGTGATTCATACAGAGCCAACTGGTCCTCATGAAAATCAAAACAATGCCCATGTTCATTACACAGATTTGACGCCTGATCAACGCTTAGTCGTCTGTGATCTAGGAACCGATCGCGTGTATACGTATAATGTTAGCTTAGATGGAAAGCTTTCTGAAATCGCTCAATTCGTGACTGAGCCAGGGACTGGTCCACGTCATTTAGTGTTCCACCCAACAAAATCATTGGCTTATTTATTTGGTGAGTTAGATAGCACTGTTTCAGTTCTTTCATATGATGAAACAGATGGTTCTTTTACTGAATTACAAAAAGTTTCTACTTTGCCTGCTGATTATGATGCGTTTAATGGTGGTGCTGCAATTCGTATTTCTTCTGATGGCCGTTTCCTTTATGCTTCAAACCGTGGCCATAACTCAATTGCTGTCTATGCTGTTTCAGAAAATGGCGAAGCGATTGAACGAATTCAATTAATTTCAACAGAAGGCGATATTCCGAGAGATTTTGATTTAGATCCGTCTGAAGATTTCGTTGTTGTCGCTAATCAAGACTCTGATAACTTAACACTTTATCGTCGGAACCAAGAAACAGGCTTATTAGAAATGATTCAAAAAGATGTTGCTGTTCCCGAATGTGTTTGTGTTTTATTTGTATAATTAAGTTGACTATTTCCTTGGAAAATAACAGGAGTCAGATGCTAAATAATTTTTGCATCTGACTCCTGTTTTCTTATTTTAAACGATGGATTGGTTCTCCAATTCTTTAACGTATAAATAAAAAGAGCCAAAATCTAAGCGATTCATTTGTAAAGATTCATGAATTTTTGTGAACCCTTTACTTTCGAAAAATCGAATCATTCTATGGTTTGTATGATTAGTCTGAGCATACATTTTACGTCTTCCTTCCCAGACTGCTCGTTTCTCCAATTCATGGAACAACAAACTGCCATAACCCTTGGCAATATAATTAGGCGAAGTTGCAAAGCGCTTTAACCAAACAAAGTCTTGTTCCTGCTCCATACAGAACGTTGCCATTGAAAAAATCATTTCTTCGTGCACTAGCAAATACAACCGTTTTTTTGTAATGTCTTCTTGGATATCTTCTTGAAAAGGGTAGTCCTTTGTCCACTGCGTAATGCCCACAACGTCCATGTATGCCTTTACTTCTGTTAAAAATTGAAGAATCATCGGTAACTCTTTCTCATCAGCCACTCTAATTTTCATTGTTTATTCTCTTAATAAGGTAACAATAGAATCGACAAGACAATCACACTAATAATGCCAATGATGGTCGGTACACTCGTCCGTTTTAAAATTCTGATGGGACTAACTCCTACTGTTGATGCGACAATCATGACAACTGCTGCTACAGGAGAAATCGTTCTAGTTAAATTCGCGATCATCTGCATTGGCAAGGAAATTAAGATGCCATCAATCCCAGCTTTTTCGGCAATTCCAGGGATTAGTTCGATAACCGCATAAAACATTGCCAGTCCACCACCGCTTAAAATTCCAAAAAGGGTCGTTGCACCGCTGAAAATTAAGGTCGTGACAATTCCTGCTGAACTTGATGCTTCGACAGATGCCATAATACTATCAATAATTCCTAACGTTTGAATCGCAGACGTGAATAATGAACCGCCTACGACAAGCATCACAACTTGACTAAACCCTTGCCCCATTCCTTTAAACATCTCGACAGCTGTATCTTGAACTTTTTTAAAAGATTTCAAGCGAAGCGTCTCAACCAATACCGCAATGAAGAAAGAAATAAATGTAAGAACAAAAATATCCATCGTTATTCCTTTGACAAACATTCCTGCGATTCCCACTCCAACAATTAATAATAACGGTAATATTGGCAATATTGCATAAAATTTAGGAACATCAAATTCTTTTTGTTTGCTTAAGCCTTCTTCATTTAATGAGACATAGGCAGCCTCGCCTTCTTTTTTATCGCAGTATTTTTGCCAGAAGTACTGTGCAACCGCAATGATTAATAACGATGGCAGCGAAATTTTGGCATTCCATACAACATAATTTAACACATCATAACCAAGGGTATTTGCGGCGATTACGTTATCCGCGCCTAAAGGTGTTGGCATGATAGTTGCCGTCATTGCAATCACACCTGCAGCAGTTAATGATGAAATCCCCATGCTGGCTAGCATCGGATATAATATAGACATTAAAATAATCGCTAAGCTTGATGCACTAGGAACTACTAGTGACATTAAATTTCCAATTAAAAAGACCACAGGGACAAATAACGATTTACGTTTAATCTTCATTAATGGTTTCACCAAAAAGTTGACAGCCATCTGATTGGCCCCGATTGCATTCATATAGCCTGAATAACCAAAAAGAATCATAATTACAATTCCTGCTGAACTCACTTGTGCAATAATTGTATCTTTAAACTTCAAGAAAATATCAAATAATCCAAAACCGGTTCCTTCTCCTGCAGGATAAATGGGATGTCCTAATATCCATGCACATGCAAGTAGAACAAGCGCACCAATAATTAAGCTGAGTGCGGGATGATAATTTTTTACAATCAAATAGGCTACCACAACTAAAACGACCAATACCAATAAACTTTCAATCATACTTATCCTCCTTCAGTTAATTAACCGCTTTCATTTTTTCGACAACCCATTTTTGAAAAGCTTCAACATTTACATCTATACAGGCAACGGCATTCGTGTTTTTATGATACTTCATTTTTAAATCCGCAACAGTAGCTCCCGCAGCTGGACCTTCCAAAGCAACTTCAATGAACGTTTCAGTTGTCTCAAATAATTCTGGTGAAGTTAAATAGGCAATCGCACAGACATCATGCATTTTCAAACCTGTAGTTAGACTGCCGCCTCTATAATGACGGAAAAGACCATAAAACATTTCCCCAACTCTACCAAGCGCTCTGATGGCTGTTACTTCATGATTCGTTAACACAGCTTGACTTGTAACATCTAATCCTACCATTGTTAGCGGGACACCTGATTGGAAAACAATTTGTGCAGCGTGTGGATCGACATACGTATTAAATTCGGCACTTGTATTTGTATTTCCCCTTGCTAATGAACCACCCATCATGACGATTTCTGCAATATTTTCTTTGACTTCTGGATAGAGGGTCAGTAACAAAGCAATATTCGTTAATGCAGCAATTGGAACAATGGTCAAAGGAACATCACTAGACAGAATTTCTTTTCGCATAGCTTCCACTGCATGAATATCTAAACACGTAGAGATAGGTTGCGGAAACTCAAAGCCATCCATGCCAGTCTCCCCATGAATCTCAGCAGAATCTTCCAATTGAATAAGTAACGGACAATTACACCCCTTGGCTACAGGAACATTTTTCCCAAAAAAATCGACAAGTTTCAAGGCATTATTTGTTGTTTTTTCTACATCTACATTCCCTGCAACCGTCGTTATTAAGCGAACTTCTAGGTTAGGATGATTCAGTGCAATCGCTAAAGCTACAGCATCATCAATTCCTGGGTCCGTATCAATAATGATCGGTCTTTTCTTTGTATCCATTTTTCTTCCTCCATTCACATTTAGGAAAAACATTTCCGGAAACGTTTTCTTAATTTGAGATTAACAGCGCTTTCATTAAAAGTCAAGCAGAATTTCTAAATAATAAATAATTAGGCTTTTTCTTGACTTTCTGCTTTTAGAATGCTTACTATAAAAAAGAGTTCAGTGAAAGGACGAAAATGATGAATATTAAAGATATTGCAAAATTAGCTGGCGTTTCCGCTTCAACTGTATCCAAAATTATAAATAATAAAGATCAAACCATTAGTAAAGAAACCCGTGAGCGTGTCTTAAAAATCGTTCGAGATTACAACTACACACCTTACTCAGCAAATCTCGTCACAAATAGTACTACAAAAACCTTCGTGTTATTATTAAATAGCCATGAAACTTTTGAGGCTTGGGTTACGAGCTTTATTGATAAAGCTCAAGAAAATGGCTATAACTGCTTGATTTTAAATAGTCACGGTAGTTTAGAACAAGAACTGAAAAATATTACCTCGCCAACTTTAAAACAAGCCAGTGGCATTATTTGGGACCCAATCAATGAAAACAGTAAACAATACGCGAAATTTATAGAAGAATTAACGATTCCTTACTATTTCGTCAATCACTCAACTAACGAATTACCTTCTCTAGCGGGGCTTTATGAAGAAGCTAGTTATGTTTTAACCCAAGAATTATTACAGAATAACCATAAAAAAATTAGTTATTTCGTCACTAACCCAAAATATAAAGAAGCAATTATTGCAGGCTATAAAAAAGCCTTGTTTGATGTCAATTTACCCTTTAGTAAAGAAAATATTTTAACTACTATCCCTGCTGATTTCAGTAATCAGCTTATCACAGATGGGATTACGGGTATCCTTACTGATGACTATACCCAGGCTGTTTTTTTGGAACAGCTTTTAAAGCAGAGCGGTTTGCGAACCCCCGATAATTACTCTTTACTCGCAATTAAGCGAAAAATTGATCGTTCATTTTTACCTGATCATATTTCTTCCGTCTTATTAGATACAGAGACGTTTGGCAGCCAGTTAGCCTTATTATTGCTTAACAAACGCAAAGAAAAAACAGCCTTGATTAATGACGCTGAAAAATTGGTGCTAGATCACAAAAATACATTAGGCATGTCTAGTGTTAATCCACATAGCAAAATGATTGTAGTAGGTAGTTTAAACGTTGATAATTATCTGTATTCAACAAATTTACCACATAACGGCAAAACAAATTTTTTGTCTAGCTATGCTAAATTCCCCGGCGGAAAAGGATTAAATCAAGCTGTTGGCTTAACCAAACTGGGCCATCAAGCCACCTTAATTGGTTGTTTAGGCTCAGACACAGATGCGAATTACTTATATAAAGAATTAGAAAAATACCACGTTACGACAGATGGTATCACACGTATTCAAGATACTGAGACTGGTCAAGCTTATATTTATGTTGAGACAAGCGGCGACTCCATGATTTCAATCTTACCTGGTGCAAACATAGCGCTTACACCTAAAAAAATCGCACAGCAAAAACACCTATTTATGGATGCCAGTTTTTGTCTCATTCAAACAGAAATTCCTTTGTCTGCTGTAGAGAAAGCTTGTGAAATTGCCCAACATTCAGGCGTACCGATTATTTTAAAACCAGCTGCTATTCATCATATTCCAGTGAATATACTAGAAAAGGTTGATTTTTTCATTCCCAATGAAGATGAATTATTGGAACTTCAACCAGATACTGGTACATTAGAAGAGAAAGCGGCGTACTTCTTAGAAATGGGCGTAAAAAATGTCATTGTTACTTTAGGAAAAAAAGGCGTGTTATTAAAAACACCCCAAGTGTGCCACTATTTCCCTGCAACAGAAAATATAGCTGTGGATAGTACTGGTGCCAGTGACAGCTTTATCAGCGCGCTCGCCTCCTATCTTTCGAAAGGTTATCCGACTGAAGCAGCCATTCAAATAGCAATTCAGGCTGCAGGATTTTCAGTTTCTAAAGAAGGGGTGATTGATTCTTTAGTTGATCACGTCACTTTGGAAAATTATTTGATAAAAAAAGAACCCGCTCTTTTTGCTCATCGTAACACCTGTGTCGACTGACACAGGTGTTTTCCTGCTGAATATCTTGTTATTTTCTCATAAACCAATGAGAATTGTTCTTTTTTATTACAATTTATTAGGCGAACTATTATAATAAAAGAGAAGTTATTACTAAGGAGTGAGTCTCATCAAAACACAAGATGCCATAAAAACATTTTTACTTTCAAAGAAAACACAAAAAAAATTGGCTGTCTTTTTATACTTAGCAAAACAAACGAACCTTGATTTATCTAGTGTTGCCCGAAAATTCGATCTTTCTACTAAAAATTTATCAATTTATCTTCGTGAAATTCAAGAAGACTTAGCAACCCTTCCTGAAAATACCTTAGAGATTCAGATCCATCACGGAAAAATTTCATTACATACGACTTCCAATGATTTTCTTTCCCACTATTTTTTATTATTTAATTATTACTGTGTCCATTCTACTGACTTCATTCTTTTTCAAGCAATTATCAAAAAAGAAAACAATTCTGTCTGGAAAGTGAGTCAAGAAACTAATTTTAGCTCATCTTACATTTACAAACGGTTAAATAACATTAATAAACTATTTGGTTTGTATGGAATTTCCGTCCATTTTTCCCCCTCGGCGAGTAAAGTGATTACAGGTTCTGAATTTCAAGTCCTATATGCTTTTCTTGATGTCTACTGGACCATCTTTTTAAATACCTTAGCCTTACCACGTTATACCTCTACTTATTTTGAAGATATACTGACGCAACATATTAAACCAGAAATTCTTGAACGCTTGGAACACGCTTCTCTACTAAAATTAAATTTACTTTTACACATCGCAAAATATCGCTTTCCATATACTTGTGAAGATGATCTCCAAAAAGAATTTGAAGAACATCCTTATTTAAGGCTTTTCTCAGACTCAAAACAAACTATTTTTTGTTCCCAATCAAATTTTTCAGAAGATCAACAGCGGGTTGTAGATATCATTGCACCCATTGCCATTGATAATTTTGATTCAGCAAAACGAGCCAAAGATTTACTGGTTGCTCTAAATGAAATTTCTTGCCCAGAATATTTCTACGTTGATTCTTTATTAACCAATTTTTGCGAAGTTTTTCAAATTCCAAAAATGCGTGAATTTGATCGTCATTACTTCTTACTTATTTTATTTAAAAATATTATCTATAACCAATTATTTATTTCGCAGCAACCAAATACCGCAATTCTAGATTTTTTAGTCAATAAAAATAGTACTTATCAAAAAGATTTACAGAAAAAAATTTATGCTTTTTATCGAAACTTTTCAGCGCATTCCCCTTATCAGTTAAGATTTAAGGATCAGGAGAACCCAATTTGGACATGTGAATTGTTGTTACGAATTTATAAGCACTATAGTCCCCGCAAAAAAATTAAAATTGGTGTTGCATATTCTCGCGATTTTTACATTGCTAGCTTTATTATGATGAAAATCAAGCAAGCATTTAGTGAGGATATTATTTTTGAACGAACCGATTTTTCTAGTTGTGATATTGTGATTACTGACTATCCCTTATTTGATTTACCAAAAGAAATAGACCGAATTTACATTTTAGAAGAAGAATTAACCCGAGAAGATTGGGAACTAATTTTCAGTAAAATAAGTATCGCCATTTTTGATTTGCAATATTAAAACAAACATCAAGCGCCAACCTGTCTCACCAGCCATAATGAAAACAAGCGACCTACAAACCACTTCTGCCAGTTTTAGTCTGACAGAAAATAGTTTGTAGGTCGCTTGTATATTGCTGTTCTTTTCTATGTTACCTTCAAAGACAATCTAGTAGCGTACTTCAGTCCTTAAAGTGCTACGCTTCCACTGCCGATCAGTTTTTAAGCCTGAGACAAAAATCCAAAGTGTTTTTTGTCTCAGGCTCTTACATTTTTTCAACAAAGGTATTGCTAGGCGCTACTTGAAGCTGAAAACTATTTTCTCTATCGAGATTCCTCATCAGTAGACTCAAATTTAAAACTTTTTTCTATAAAAGCGACTTCTTTTGCGTATGTTTTTACAAAAGAAGAATAGTCTTTGGGATCTTTGACCTTTTCCAATTGGTCAACAGAGACTTCTAATTCAAATCCTGTTCCATCTTTAAAGAGATAATATTTTGAGATGTCTGTATATCCTTGATTCCGTTTTAAAATATAGCCGGTTTGTACATCAGCAATTTTATCAATTGGGTATGCTTTGATAAACTCTTTACTTGTATCCAAATAATCAGAAAGACTGTTGACAAGATTGCCAGAAAGGTACATACCTGCCGATGTATAATAGTCTCTTTTTTCATAAAAACTGATATTGACTAGATATTTTGTATCTGGATACTCCTCTGTAGAAGGTAAAATTAAAAAGTTCTTTCCGCCACTGGTTTCAATATCGGCATCGCCGATAATTTCTATTTGATAGCCTTGATTAAATAAAAGTTTATTTTCTTCTATTGTGACTTTTAGTGGTTTTTCTAAATCAACAGGTCCAGTTGTGGTAAGTCCAGCTTCTTTTAAAGGATAAACATCTTCTGATGAAGCGGAGTAATCCCAATAATCATCTTTCTCCGCAAGATCAATATATACTATAAAGCCAATTGCTACAGCAATGCCTATCCAAATAATTTTTTTGTTCTTTTTTTGTTTTTTCTTTTTTTTCGTCTGTGGTTTTACCACTTTTTTATTTGGGTTAGCAAGTTGCTTTACTGTGTCTGTTCTTGTGACAGGAAAAAACGACCATTTTGGCTTTTGAAAAAGCGCATCATATGTATCATAAAAATTCTTTTGTTTAGCCATTTTTTCTCTCCACTAATTTTTTTGATAAGGCAATTTCCTCAGATGCTTCGGAGACTAATCTTTCATAATCATCTGTGATACTTTCCGATAACACTCGTATGGTACTTAAGATACCATTGGTTGCAAGTGTTATTTCTTCTGTTGACAATTTATCTTCTTTAATGCTTAAAAACCGTTCTGATGCTCGTAAAATCTCTGGTACCTTATGATATAAAAAATCACTAAAATGAGTAATTGCTTCAGGATACTTCACTAAGTGTTTAAAGATGCCCTTAGCGGAAGCAACACCCAGTTCTACTTGTTCAATTTTTTTTAAATTTCGTGACTTATTCGTTAGTTCGTTTAAATAAATAATTTGTTTTTTTAATTCGTCCATAATTCTTTGGTACATCTCTAGGTCACTGTCCGTTAGATGGTGCGTCGTTTGATATTTTTTTAGATTTTTTTTATAACGGAAATACGTACGACCATTTCTATAAATAACCCAACCAATGTACCCAGTCCCCACTAACAAAACCATTATCCCATTCAAATCATGTACTCCTTTTTAAATTAGTATATATTACTGAACACATTGTCCAGCTTAAAATTGACAAATAAGTATGAAATGTTACTCCCCCAATTACTTGTGCACTTTTATTGTATCATATAGGAAAATTGTTCTGTTCCGCATTTAGACAAATTGTCTAAATGTCTAAGGAAATCTTTTTTTGTTTAATATGTAGCAAAAAACACTTGCAAGAATTGATTACTTCTCACAAGCGTTTTTTATTGTCTAAAACAACTATTTACATTTCATTTTATTAAATAGTGAATAAATAAATTACTGCAGCTAATGAAGCACCTAAGATAGGTCCCACAATTGGCACCCAAGAATAAGCCCAATCAGAATCACCTTTTGTTTTCACAGGAATAATTTGGTGCGCTAAACGAGGTCCTAAATCACGTGCAGGGTTAATTGCATAACCTGTAGGTCCGCCTAATGATAGACCTAGTCCTAAGACCAAAATCCCAACAAGCATTGGGTTAATGCCAGCCGCTAAGTCGTTTTGAGAAAAGGCTAGTAAGCCAAAAACCAAGACAAATGTGCCGATAATTTCTGTTAAAACATTGGCTGGATAGTTACGGACAGCTGGACCAGTGGCGAAGGTTCCTAAAATAGCACCTTTGTCTTCTGTAATGTTCCAATGGGGTAAATAAGCTAACCAGACAACTAAACCACCAATAAAACCGCCTAGGACTTGAGCTACGATATAAGGTAAAACCATGCCCCATTCAAAGTTTCCAGTAATTGCCATCGCAACTGTTACAGCAGGATTTAAATGCGCTGGACTCATATACCCAGACATGTAAACAGCTAATGTAACAGCAGCGCCCCAACCTAAAGCAATAACGACCCAACCAGAAGCAAAGGCTTTACTTTTCTTCAAGTTAACTGCGGCACAGACGCCATCCCCTAGTAAAACTAAAATCACCGTTCCGAAAAATTCACCGAATAATTGTGTCATCATCGAAGTTCCCATTTTTTCTTCACCCTACTTTCAAATTTTTTAAATCTGATTCTTCAATTACTTTTTCTAATGTTTCAATGTGTCGTGCTCTTTCTTCCGCTGTCCACTGATAATGCTGTGCCATTTCTTCAATGACTCCCGCTTTCACTTGGTCCAAACGATCACGCATAAATAATAAGTGGTTGGTCCGTCGCAATAAAAAGTCGACGGGTGTTAAAGCCATTTCTTCTTCCATCGCATAGTTTAAAGAGACAGTTTCTGTTAAGGTTAAACCAGGAATTACTTTGGCATCATCAATCATTTCAAAAACAGTTGGTACGTTGGAGCCATATAAATGAGCTAAGTATAGTGCATCCTTTTCACTTAACCCTTTAGACACGCCATGTTTTGCCAACGCTTCTAATTCTTCGTCTACCGTTGCAGGGTTCAATTTCCCGCCTGAAACTGGATAGTTTTTAGAATCAATTAAGGTGAATTCTTTCTGGTATTCTTCTGCTAAGATGGTTTGAATCATTTTCATCGCACCTTCTGCCATTTTACGATAATCTGTTAATTTCCCACCAGCCAAAGTGAGCAAGCCATACGCTGATCTTTCCAATGAGCTGCCTCGAGAGACAGCTGAAGGATTGACTTTATTTTCCACCAAACTGTCTTCTAGATGGTTTAGGACTTCTTCAATTTCTCGTTTATCTGTTTGATTTTTTTGGTATCTGTCAACGACATCAATGACTTCATCAATACTTTTATCTGAAAGTTTGCCATTGTTTCCGCCGTTATAATCTGAGCCACCGTTAGCAGAAATTAAAGGTCGTAAGCCAGCCCAGCTGGCTTCGATATCATCAATTGTTAATTGCACCTCTGGATAACGATTATTTACTACTTCCAATAGGTAATCCACATCACTTTGTTCTACTGTTGGATGTTGAAAGTCTCCATGGTAATCTGTATCCGTCGTCCCAAAATATGTTTTTTCTTCTCTTGGAACAACAAAGACCATGCGGCCATCTTGTTTACCTGTATCAAAATACGTTGGTTGAGGAACATTTAAACGGCTTTTGTCGACAACTAAATGAACCCCTTTGGTTGGACGCATTTGTGGTGTAAATGAATCATTTTTGTTTAAGCCTCTTAATTTATCTGACCAAGGACCAGTAGTATTAATCACAACATCTGCGTGAATCTCAAACTTTTCGTCAGTTAGTAGGTCCTTTGCTTGAATGCCAGTAATTTTACCTTCATCATTGTATAAAAAGCCCACCGCTTGAACCCGACTCACAGCATGTGCCCCGTCAGCTACTGCTTGTTTAATATTTTCAATAACTAAACGAGCATCATTATTTCGGTAATCTAAATAAACACCGCCACCTTGTAGACCTTCACTTTTTAGTTGTGGCTCACGTGCCAAAACCTCTTCTTTTGTTAACAGATAGTTGGCGTACTTGGTACCTGTTACATCAGCTAACTGATCATATAAATCCATTGCTATTTTGACAGAAAATAGATTAAATGTTGCATTTGGCTCATCATAAATCGGCAATAACATGGGATCCGCTTTAGGGATGTGTGGCGCAATGGATTGAACGACGGCTCGTTCTTTCACTGTATCTGACACCACCTCCACGTCAAACGTTTTCAAATAGCGGATACCACCATGAACTAATTTGGTTGATCGTGAAGAGGTGCCCTCTGCGAAATCCTGCATTTCAATTAACCCTGTCTTCATTTTAGCGGCACTGGCTTGCAGGGCAACGCCTGCGCCAGTAATGCCACCACCAATAATTAAGACATCTAAGTGTTGTGTTTTTAAAGCGTCGATTGATTGTCGGCGTGTTTCTATTGAGAAAGTCATAGAAAATTCCCCTTTTCCATTTACTTATTTTTACGTTTGAATTGTTGGGTAGCTGCTACTGCTTGTTGCCAACCTTCATATAAATCTTCTCGTTCTTCTTCCGCCATAATTGGTTCAAATTGTTGTCCTTCTTCTTGGAATGCTTTGATTTCTTCTAAGTCTTTCCAGAAGCCAACCGCTAAGCCCGCCAAGAAAGCTGCGCCTAAGGCCGTTGTTTCTAAGTTATGGGCTCTTTGAACAGCAGTGTTTAAAATATCTGCTTGGAATTGCATCAAGAAATCATTGTTTGCTGCTCCACCGTCTACTTTTAAGACAGGAATATCTATGCCTGTATCTTCTTTCATCGTGTCAATAATGTCACGAACTTGATACGCAACTGCTTGAAGTGTCGCTTTGACAAAATCTTCTCTCGTGGTACCGCGTGTTAATCCAAAGACAGCCCCACGCGCTTGTGAATCCCAATATGGTGCGCCCAAACCAGTGAATGCCGGAACCACATAAACTTCATTGTGCCCTGTTGACGCTTTGGCTACTGCTTCAGATTCAGCAGCCGTTTGCAACATTTTTAAGCCATCTCGTAACCATTGAATCGCTGAACCAGCCACGAAGATACTTCCTTCCAAGGCATAATATACTTTGCCGTTAATACCATAGCCAATAGTGGTAAGCAGATTATTTTTAGAAAGTTGAGGTTCTTCGCCAGTGTTCATGACAATAAATGAGCCTGTTCCATAGGTATTTTTAACCATCCCAGGTTCAAAGGCCATTTGACCAAATAAAGCGGCTTGTTGGTCACCAGCCATACCAGCGATAGGAACTTCACTTCCGTAAAAATGGTAATTTTTTGTTAGTCCATACACTTCAGAGTTCGAAACGACTTTCGGTAACATCACTCGTGGGATATTTAAAAGATCCAAAATTTCTTGATCCCAATCTAAATCATGGATATTAAACAACATCGTCCGACTTGCATTTGAATAATCAGTGACATGAGTATCTCCCGTTAATTTCCAAACGAGCCAAGTGTCAATTGTCCCAAACATCAATTCTCCATTTTCTGCACGTTCTTGCGCACCTTCTACGTGATCTAAGATCCAACGAACCTTCGTTGCTGAGAAATAAGCATCAATGATTAACCCAGTTTTTTCATGAATCATTTCGCTGTAGCCATCTTCTTTTAGTTGATCAGCAATAGGTGTCGTTTGGCGTGATTGCCAAACAATTGCGTTATAAATGGGTAACCCAGTTGCTTTGTCCCAAACAACGGTTGTTTCCCGTTGGTTTGTAATCCCAATTCCGGCAATATCTGTAGGTTTCACTCCTGACTCAATTAAAGAACCTGCAATAACGGATTGAACAGAATTCCAAATTTCATTGGCATTATGTTCCACCCAGCCTGCATTAGGAAAATATTGAGTAAATTCCTTTTGTGAACTACCAATTTTGTTTCCTTTTTTATCAAAAATAATTGCACGAGAACTAGTCGTTCCTTGATCAATCGCCATAATGTATTTTTCTTCTGCCATGATAATTCCTCCTAAACGTTTTTGAAATCGTTTTCTTTATGTCCCTATCTTACAAATAAAAGAATAACTAAACATGTCAAAAACTTTTTTTATTTTAAAAAAATTGAAAGGATTTCTACTAAAACCAACAAAGACAACGCTTTCAATAATACTTTTATTATCTCTAATTTTTCAATAAAAAGAAACATTTTTGTTTAAAAAAGCCTAATTTTCGACTTTTAATTGTAAAAAGGCTGGTGCGAGGATCAGACAATTTCCGTCACACCAACCTTTTGTTTATTTCTCCCGCAAGGTGCGTATTTTCTTTTTTAATTGTTGCACATCATAGGTCGAACTTAATTCTGACAAAACATAGACTTCCGGTGTTCCTTGATAGCTCGTTTGCTGATAATTGGTCACAATTAAATCATATGTTTGTTCAGGCTGATACCTCTCCACCAGCGTGCCATTCATATTTTTAAGACTAAGCATTAATACTTGTGTTAACGCCACTTGATAAAGAGCATCCATTGCTAAATGAATTCCAATTTTTATTTCACCAATCATTTTAAATTCAATTAATGCCAACACGCTTAAATATTTGACCAGAGAAAGTTCATGCAAACTATCTCCTGGTTGATACGTTTCATCAAAACAAGCTAAAGCTTTTTCTAATAACGTTGTTGAAAAAGAAGCTAATTCCCGACTAGATAATTGCTGTTCTTTTTCCCAGATATGGGCCCGATCAAAAACTTCCAATTCTCCTTTAAAAAAATACAGTTTTCCATGAATTTGTGAAAAATAGTAAGCCATGGTTTTCTCAAGAGTAGGTTCAAATTTATGGGGCCGATAATACAAGACCACATTTTCCAAGATAAACGTATCAGCTAAAGAAACAGCGGAACGACGTCCCCGAATTAAGGAATATTCATCAAAAGCTGATTCTGGTAAGACCGACATTGTGATTAGAAAAACAAAATGAATCATGCTTTCTCCTTCGTCTAATTCTAATGAATAGCGACTAGAAAAACGGAAAAACAATTGTCGAACTTGCTTAAATAACGGATCTTCTTTAAAATCAATCATTTTCTTTCTCAATTGTTGATATTTTTTTGAAGTGACCGCTAGGCGCTTTTTCGTAATACTCAACCAAAGGCTAACTTTTAACGCATTATGTTCATTAAAAGTAAAACCTAAGCCAGTCTCAATCCCTTCAATTATCCGTTTATTTAACGGCGACATCGTTTTTTTCTGGTGTATTTCATAGGGAGTAATATACCAATACAACTGAAAGTAAAAGTAACGAATCTGCAATTCTTCTCCCTGTAGTTGTCCATTTTTTATTTGCAAATCAAAGGCGGCTAACAATTGATTGAGTTCCTTAATCTTTCGAAATAAAGAAGACTCACTAATCATAAATTTAGTCGTTAATTGAACAATAGAAAACTCTTTATTACGATATAAATAATCTAAAAGTTGAAATTTAAGAGACTCTTTTACAAATGCTTCAATTAAATGATTCAACGAAAAAAAATCCGATAAGGTGATTGATAGCTGCTGGCCATCATAAGTAAGCTGACAGTCCTGTCCAAAAGGTTTCAAAAAATAATGTAAATCCTCTAAGTCTTTTTCAAAGGAGGCTTTTGTGACCGCTAAAAATGCTGTTAAATCAGAGACTGAGCAGGTGCCGCCTGCTAAGATGGTTTGTTGCACCGTTAATAATTGTCGCATCGCTTTCTTTTCCAATAACGTCTCAACTTTCATCGTTCTCTCTCCAATAAGCCGAAGCACCCATCAAATTTGTAATATCATAAATATTGGTTAAGGAAGGTTGATAAAAATAATCTTTTTGTAATAGGTCTGTCAGTGTCTGACCTGTTTGGATACTTAATGCTAACGTATTTATTTTTTCTAAACAATTGTTTTTTGAACAAAGCTGTGCCCCAAGGACCCGTTGCGTCACTTTATCATAGATTAATTTGCCTAAAATTTCTGTCCCGTGTTGTAGAGGCGGCGCTGGCTGTCTAACAATTATGGAAGCAAGTGTTTGCGGAAAAAATAAACCTTCCGTTTCGGTTAGACCTGTACTAGCAAGGTAATAGTCCCCCACTTTTGTTCCCATTGTTCGCAAAGAGCCAATGAATCGGTGTGTTTTTTCTTCTAAATTGTTGGCGACTACTAAGCCAGTTCGTACCGCATTGTTCACTAACGGAGCATAAAAAGTTTCCTCGACTGGTTCATTCATAACTGAAATGCAATCTCCGATGGCAAAAACATTCGGCACTGAAGTTTGTAAATAAGAATCCACCGCGATTGTCTGATCCAGATTCCGTTGAATTTTTTTATCCAAATAGGCTAATTGAGGATGTAAGTTTAAAGCAAAAATCCCACTGTCACAAGAAATTTCCTGCTCGCTTGTTTCAAGAACAATACCATTTGCTTTTTCTTCAATTCCTAGGACCGTTTCTTCAAAATGGAAAATTACTGCTTGTTTTTCCAAAGATTTTTGAACTTCTGCGACCATTTCTTTATCAAAATATTTAGGCAATAGATTTTCCAAGCTTTCAAAGACATGGACCGTTTTCTTCATTTTCACAAGAAAATCAATAGCTTCCATTCCAATGGGTCCTGCACCAATGACGGCTACTGTCTGGCTCTTTTCCAGTAATGGAACAGCCGCTAAAGCACCTGATAAAAATTTATATTTGAGTAATTTTTCTGTTTGACTACCACGAATTTGCGTGGAAAACTGGCTCGCGCCTGTCGCTAAAATCAATTTATCATAAGAATACCACTGTTGCTCTTCCTTTTGTGCCCAAGCAATCAATTGGTTCTCAACATCCATTGCCACGACTTCTCTATTTAAAAGCAACTGAATCTTTTGACGACGTAATTCCTCTTCCGTTATGTAACGTGCTTCGTGTAATTCATTGATGGTATGATTAAAATACGCACTTAAGCCACCAGATAAATACCCCACTGTTGCTTGCTTGTCAATTAAAGAAATTTCTGCTTGGGGATATTTTTTCCTTGAAGCAATTGCTGCGGAAATACCTGCGAATGATGCACCAATAATCACAATTTTCATTTGTTTCCTCCTCTGTCAGGACCTATTATACTTCTCTCAGTTTATCATGATTAAAAAGAATGCTAAAGCAACAACTATAGTTTTCCCTTAAAATAATTATTTTTGCTGAGCGCATTGCTTTTCAAGCACTTTCATTTTCATTTATAATAAATGTTACTACTGTTTGAGGAGGAGTTTTCATGTCTGCAACAAAAGAGCAATTGGAACTATTTTTATTTTATTTATCTGAAACCCATACAAAAAGTTTATCTTTACATGACTTAGTTACAAGTCGACCACGCCCAGAGGAAGCGCGTATTTTATTAAATATTAACGAGGTTTTCACTTACTATCATAGCGCTCGTGTTCTCTACACAAGTGTTCCTGCTCTTGAAAACAACAAGTCTGAGCCTTTTTTCCAAGCCTTCGAAAATTTTTATTTTGAATTAAAACAACATTTTTTCAATGAAGAAGATGAAACCAATCAATTGAATGAACGTCTAGAGGAAATGAAAATTGCCTTTGAACAATTGACGGATGACTACAATGTTCTATAATAGAAGAGAACAATTCGTTGAGAAGGGGTCCTTATGAAGCAAGAAGAAGTGATTGAACGTTTAAAAGAAGAACTAAATTTGCCATTTTTTAATGGTACGTTAGAAGAAAAGAACTATTCTGAAGCAGATTATCAACAAATCAAGAAAGAGTTAATTCAATACTTTGATGATTATGTGCGAAATGTTGAAAATTAACAAGCTAAAACAACCTTTGATTTTAATAAAATCAAAGGTTGTTTTATTATTAAATAAAAAAAATAACAAAAAAAACCACCGGCAGTTTTGCCGATGGAAAAGGAGTATTTACTCAATAAGAGTAAAATGAAAAATAAAAAGGTTGTTGTTGGTATGAATTAATAATACAATACACTTTCTCTTTTGTCCATAAAAAAGACATGAAAAAAATATTAAATTCGTTAGTTATTTTTATTAGTTTTTTATTTTTTCAAAAGAATGTTGCTCATTCGCGTAATGGCAAAGGTTAATTCATCCGTTGCTTGATCCTGCTTTTCCTCTGAAGCATTAAATAAATCTGCATCAATGCCTGTTTCTGGATCTGTTGCTAAAATCATTTCATTGCATCCTGCTACATATTCTGTATAAGCATGTTGAAATTTTTTGTGAATGCCAAGTACTTGTGGTGTTGGTTTTAATGTTCCGACTTTTTTGAGCATTAATTCATATTTTTCAGTACCTTCTTTAAATTTTGCTTGAATTTCTGCAATTCGTTCGGCTGTTAAATCATTCACTTTATTCTTATCGATCGCTTGACGAACTTCTTCGTAATATGGATTCATGACTTCGCCAATATCTTCTGTTGTTTTAACGATATCATTAATTGTTTGAACGTAAAATCCTAAATTTGGTCTCATAACCATCCCTCTTTTCCCTTTTCTCTTTCACTCCATTTTACACTTTTTCTATTCCATCTGACAAGTGGCACTTTTTCAGTCTTTATTCTTTTGATTTTTAACAGAGAAAACATAGTGAGGCATCGTTTTGCCACGGTATGTTTTAATGTATCGATCCCTAACAAGCATCTGGTTTCGAATAGCGACATTCATAGAGGCTAAGTTCGTATCACGAATCGTTGAAATAACTTCTGGAAAATTTAATACATCGAATGCGTACTGTTTTGTCGCTGCGGCAGCTTCAATCGCATACCCTTTGTGCCATTCTTTCCCACATAAATGATAACCAATTTCTGGATAGCTCTTACCTTTTACTAATTGATTGGTGAGACCACACTCGCCGATAACTTCGCCTGTTCGTTTCTTCTCTAACGCCCATAAGCCGTAGCCGTATTCTTGATAGGACTGTAAGTTCCACTTTAGCCAGTTTGCAACCTCTTCATCAGAAAAAGCGTGTTCATAGGCATACATCACATTTTCATCTTGCAAAAATTTTTTCAATTCCACTTCATCTTCCAACTGCCATTCTCTGACAATAAGTCGTTGTGTTTCGAAAATAATTTTCCGTTTCAAGCCCTTTCACTCCTTACATAAAGAAAAATTGACTGGTTTAAGTACCAGCCAATTTTCTTTTCTTATTTATTAAGCACCTTTACCTGCTTTACGTTGGAAGAACTTCACAATTTCCACAATTGGGATGATAGCAAAAGATGTACCTGCTACAATTGCCCATTGATATGCATCTAAATGTGTGACGCTGAATAAATCATTAAATCCTGGAATAACAATCGTTGCAGCTAATAGCAAGAACGAAACAAGAATCCCATAGTTAAATGATTTGTTGCGGAATAAGCCAACTTTGAAAATTGATTGATAAATCGACTTCACATTAAAGGCATGGAACAATTGAATTAATCCCAAAGTAGCGAAGGCCATGGTTAAAGCATCGCCGTGTTGTAAATCATACAACGCTTGCGCCGATAAGTTTGTGTTAGCTGCGGTAGCTGGGAACATAATTGACATTTTATACACAATCAAAGTCAATGCCCCTTGCGTAATCCCTTGATAAACAACACTGCTTAAAACGCCGCCAGAGAAGAAGTTCGATTTTTTACCACGAGGTTCATGGCTCATCACATCACGTTCTGCGGGTTCCACACCTAACGCAATCGCTGGGAAAGTATCCGTTACTAAGTTAATCCACAATAAGTGAACAGGTAACAAGGTATCCCAATTGAGCATTGTTGCAATAAACAAGGTTAATACTTCCCCTAAGTTAGCTGAAAGTAAATATTGAATCGTTTTTTGGATATTTGAGAAGACTTTACGTCCTTCTTCTACTGCTACAATAATTGTTGAAAAGTTATCATCGGCAAGGACCATATCTGAAGCACCTTTTGATACTTCTGTTCCGGTAATTCCCATACCAATCCCGATGTCAGCAGCTTTTAAGGCTGGGGCATCATTTACGCCATCACCAGTCATCGCAACCACTTTTCCTTCTTGTTGCCACGCTTTAACAATCCGAACCTTGTGTTCTGGTGAAACACGAGCATAGACAGAGTAGTGTCCCACGACTTGTGCGAATTTTTCATCTGACAATTCATTTAATTCAGCGCCTGTAATGACGGCATCGTCGTCACCTTCTTTGATGATGCCTAAACGTGCCGCAATTGCTTCTGCTGTATCACGGTGGTCACCCGTAATCATAATTGGACGAATACCCGCTTCTTTCGCGACTTTTACAGCATCTGCAGCTTCTTTTCTTTCTGGGTCAATCATACCGACTAAACCAGCAAATGTTAAATCTTTTTCCACAAGTTCAGAACTCATTTCGGCTGGAATCGTCTCAACATATTTATAAGCCATTCCTAAAACACGTAAGGCTTGTTTCGCTAATGAGGTGTTGGTTTTCAAAATTTCTTGACGTTTTGTTTCATCTAATGGACTTGTTTCTCCATTTGATAAGATTTCCGTACAACGTTTCAATAATTCATCTGGTGCACCTTTGACAGAAACTAGGAAGCCACCTGTTTTTAATTCATGAACAGTAGTCATTAATTTACGATCAGAGTCAAAAGGAATCTCTGCCACACGAGGTTCAGCTGCTACTTTTTCGGTTACGTTAAACGCATGATCTAAACCAAATTGTACTAAGGCAGTTTCTGTTGGGTCACCAATTAATGAACCATCTTGAGCGATTTTTGTATCATTCGTAAAGTTCATGATTTTTAAAGCCATATTATCAGCAGGGATTTCTGTGGAAGCAGATAACACTTGACCATCTGTATACAACGCTTCAACGGTCATTTGATTTAAGGTTAACGTACCTGTTTTATCTGAACAGATAATATCTGTACTTCCTAATGTTTCAACGGCTGGTAACTTACGGACAATCGCATTTTTCTTGGCCATTTTTTGAGTCCCTAAAGCCAAAATAATTGTGACAATCGCTGGTAATCCTTCTGGAATTGCCGCTACAGCTAACGAAATTGACGTTAATAACATGTCAATCCATGAACGACCATTCATCATTCCTACCACAAACATCACCGCTGCAATGACTAAAATGGCAATTGTTAACATTTTACCCAATTGGTTTAAGTTTTGTTTTAAAGGCGTTTCCGTTTCTTGTTCGCTTGCTAGCATGCCAGCAATTTTACCGACTTCTGTATTCATTCCTGTGCCAACCACAACGCCAAGACCACGTCCATACGTCACATTACTATTGGAATAAGCCATATTGATTCGGTCACCGATACCAATATCGGTTCCCTCTAAGATGGTTACTTCTTTTTCAACTGGAACAGATTCACCGGTTAACGCTGCTTCTTCAATTTTTAAGCTATTCGCTTCCAATAAACGTAAATCAGCTGGAACGACATCGCCTGCTTCTAATAAAACAATGTCGCCTGGTACTAATTCATCACTTTTAACAGTAATGACGTGTCCATCACGGCGAACATTCGCATTTGGTGAAGACATTTCTTTTAATGCTTCAATAGCTTGTTCCGCTTTGGCTTCTTGAATGACCCCAAAGATGGCGTTCAAGATAACAACCACTAAGATGATAATCGAGTCTACCACATCATGGGAAAAGACGGCTGAAATGACCGCTGCCGCTAATAAAACAATAATCATAAAATCTTTGAACTGCTCAAAGAATTTCACGGCAAGTGATTTTTTCTTCCCTTCATCTAGCACATTTTCCCCGTACGTTTCTAAACGCTTTTGAGCCTCCTGTGCACTTAATCCATCAGTTGTTGTGTTCATTTTCTCCAAAACAACTGTGTCGTCTTGTGCGTAAAACGCTTCAGACAATTGTGTTTTCTTTTCTTCTGACATGTTCTTCCTCCTCTATTTTTTGCAGCATCCTTCAAGTACTATTTTACATTTCATCAAAAATAAATGAAAAAAAATAGACTTGTGTATGCTACTTCGTCGAACATACATAAGTCTCACCGTTTAAGACAACACCAGAAATTGCTTTCGGAGTTGGTGATGTTGTCACAGCATAAATACTGTCAGTTACTCCCTCATGAAAAAACTATTTAACATTGATTGGAGAACCAATGTTATGAATAATTACTTAATTAGTATACCGTTTTCCACTCTTTTTTTCAAATAAAAGTTCTGCTCATTTGAAAAAAACTGAAATCCTTTCATTCGGATTCCAGTTTCTTGATTTGTATTCGTAAAATACGTTGTTGTCCCCGCTTTCTCGACCAACTAATAACCCAAGAAAGTAAGAAAAGACTAATCACGGTTCCCTCACGAACAAAAATCGGCAAATGATAACTAATGGACAATCCTAGTGCTAAACTGACACAAAAAATATCAACTAAATAACGATAAAACTGAAAACTATAGCGCGTTCTTTCAGAAATAAGTGTACAAAATTTTTCAATGGGAAATTGCAAAACACCTAGCGCAACTACCTGTCCTGTCCCGATTCCTGCTATGATTGTCCCTAAAATAAATAGAACAATTTTAACCAAATAATTTTGAAAAACAAGCGAACCAAATAATTGATATAAGAAAAAATTAATGACAAAACCAAAGCCAATTAACGCCACCAAAATAATCAAATAGTCCTGAATTTTACGCTGCTGATCTAACAACCAACACGTGCCTAAAAAAGCTAAATTGATAGCTGTGGTAACAGTTCCGACTTTTAAATGAGTAAGTGTTGCAAAGGTCACATTAAATGCATTAAAACTACTAACTCCAATGCCTGCTTGAATTGTCAAACTGATGCCCAATGCACTAATTAAATAAAAAAGAAACGATAGCACAATTTTTTTCTTCCACATTATAAAAACTCCTCTACTCTTGATACGTCTATTATGTGCTACAATAGAAGAAACAAATAGGAGATATCTCCTATTATAAGGAGAAAAAATGCTTAAAACAGCCTACCAACGATCACCGAAACAAGAATTAGCTAAAAATACGCCTTTTTTTAATGAAACTGATTTAAAACACAGTTTTATTATCGATTTTGAAAATCAAGAATTCATTCATCACCAAGCAGAGCCATTCAATTATCTTTTTTATTTAATCAAAGGAAAAGCGAAAATTTTAAAAACAGAACGCAATGGCCGCCAATCCATTGTTCAGTTTTTAACGACAGGTGATTTAATTGGCGATTTAACATTAGTTCAAGCGGAAACGATAACCAAGGACGTTATCGCCTTAGGTGAAACCTGTTGTTTGGCTGTACCTTTAGCTTACGCAGAAACTGTTTTAAAAAACAAGGTACTTTTTATGCAGCAACTCAGCCATTATCTAGGGAAAAAAATGCTCCAACGGGTGGACCACTTTACAACGAATCAGACCTATGAACTAAGTTATCGGCTAGCGGAATTGCTATTGGTTGCCGCTAATCACGAAGATGTTTATAAAGAAAAACATACTGAGATTGCCGAATACTTAGGGGTTAGTTATCGCCATCTTATTTATACCTTCAAACAATTTCGAGAGCGCGGCTTTATTCAAAAACAAGGAACTGCTTATCACATCAACCGCTTAGCGTTACATTCTTTTGTTCAAAAAATGAAGAGTTAAAGTGGTGGATTGTTGACAAATAGTGCGCTTCCCGCTACCCTATTCTTATTAATAAGAAAGAAGGGACAGCAATGGAGCAAGCATCATTTACTGTATCTAGTTGGCAAGAACAACCAATTGATAATCTTAATGAAAATTTCCCAGTGAATCAAGCGAGCGCTACTTATCAATTGTCAGGCGCCTTATCTGGGACAGCTTCTGTGGAATACTTAATGACTTATCAAGGCTCTTCAATGGCAGATGGGCTTGAAGCTGTGGCTCAAGTGGTCGGTTTCCTACATTTCGAAGGAACTTATTTAGGAAAAAAAGGCACCTTTACTGCTTGCGAAAAAGGGACGTTTACACAGGGTCTTTTAGACTGCCCAGGTGAACTATTTCAAGCATCAGGTGAGCTTGCCGGTTTATCCGGTCGCTACACTTATGAATTTAGTCAAGAAGAAGCGCTTCTTCATTTAGACTTTGTATAATAAAAAATTTCAAGGAAAGTTGGTGACATTATTTTACTTATTTTAAATTTGGCGGTTGTAAAAGACAATGGGTGTTTTTGATTAGATTAAACTTTTAAGGAGAAAAATCATGAAAAACACCCGAAACACCGTCCCATCATTACTAATTATTATTTTGCTTGTGGGATTTCCACAAATCAGCGAGTCGATTTTCACACCCATTTTACCAGCGCTTAGTTCTGCTTTTAACATTCACGATAGCGTGGCACAATTAACCATGAGTATTTATTTTGTTGGCTTTGCCGTTGGCGTTTTATTCTGGGGAATTTTATCCGATACGATTGGACGTCGCCCAGCTATGTTATTAGGAATTTTATGCTATTTAATTGGAAATATTGGCCTTTTTTTGAGTCCGACATTTCCTTGGCTGTTATTCTTCCGTTTAATTCAAGCATTTGGTGCAAGCGTTGGTTCTGTTATTACCCAATCGATGATGCGGGAAAGCTTTAACGATCTTCAAAGAGGGAAAATTTTTGCTCAAACAAGCGCTGCCCTATCGCTATCTCCTGCCATCGGACCCTTAGTCGGCGGACTTGTTCAAACCTATTTTGGCTATCAGCATGTCTTTAGCACCTTAATTGTCATGGCTGTTCTATTACTTTTCTATAGTTTTTATCGTTTACCAGAAACCTTTCACTTAGGAAATACCTTAAAGAAAGCGCCTTTTTGGTCCGTGGCGAAACGCCTTTCCTTCGATTCGAAAGTTTGGTGCTACGGCTTATTGATTGGTGGCATTAATGGTTTATTGTTTAGCTACTATGCAGAAGCTCCGTTTATTTTCATCAATCACTTTGGCTTTAGCAGTGTCCAATATGGCTTTCTTGGTTTAGTTTTAGCTGTGTCTAGTATTCTTGCTGCAGTTCTTATCAATTGGTTGCTAGGATATTGGTCAGCGGAAAAAATTGCCTTTGCTGGTTTGCTGCTAAGTATCTTTGCGGCTTGCTGTTTATTAATAATGACACAATTTGAATCAATCATTGGTCTTATTTTGTTTATTTTTCTCTTTTTCTTAGGGATTAATATTACTTTGCCCAATGCCTTAAGTATGGCCTTAAAAGGCTATGAATCTGTAATTGGTACTGCCAGTGGGATTTTTAGTTTTGTCTATTACTTGTTTGTTAGTTTCTTTACCTATTTGATTAGTTACTTTCACAATGGCACCATTTGGGTCTTACCGCTTTACTTTTTAAGTTTTGCTTGCCTGTTAGCTTTCAGCTATTATGTCATTGTTTATCGTAAAACTTTAAAATAAAAATCAAAAAACACACGAATGTTTCGTGTGTTTTTTTTAGCTAAAAAAATTGATTTTCTAAACTATATTGCTTCCCTGAAACAATGTCATATTGAATCAGTCGATATTCCTCATATAGTTGTTCTTGCTTTTTATTCATTTCTACTGTTTTTTTCCATTCCCCACCGAGATAGTAATTTCCCTTTTCAAAAGCAGGCAATTGTCCTTGTACCTCATTTAGCATAGCGTAAAATCCCGATTGCGGTAAGCCGCTTTGTTGGAAAAGTGAGGGAGCAAAATAAAATGGACTAATAGTTGCTTGATGCTGATTTTTTTCTGTTAACTGGTTCGCCGTATCATACATTAGAAATTCTGTCTGGTGAAGGGCTGCCCCTTCATTCAACGCTTGAATGTTTTCATCATAAATACTTGGTAAGTGATCTCCCCAAAAAACGACTAATGTGCGTTTGGGCATTTTTTCGATTTCTTGTAGGAAATTTTTCAAAGCTTCGCTACTGTAGGCAATATCTTGCAAGTAATTATTGAGCGCGACTTGATTGCCGTTTCCTTGAGAAAAATAATTGGACGTTGTGTATTTGTTTTCATAGGGCATATGTGTTTGCATAGTAACTAAATGAATGAATTGCGGTTGCTCTTTTTCTTTAAGCAGTGTCGTCACTTCCTGATACGCTGCTTGATCTGAAATGTAAGGATTATTTTCTAGTTTATCCGTATAGTTCATTGTTTTTTCATTGATAAATTGATCAAAACCTAAAATTTTATACACATCTTTTCGTTTATACATAGATGTATTGTACGGATGAATAGCCGTTGTTTGGTACTTTTGTTCCTTAAGTAATGAAACAATGGAAGGCAATTCCGTCATCTTAGGAATCATCATTGTATAAGGTGTAGTCATTTGGGCATTCATTAATTCCATCGAAAAACTTGTTAGGGCTTCAAATTCAATATTCGCAGTTCCGCCCCCGTAGTTTTGTGAAAGCATCTGGCCACTGTAAGTTTTATCAGCGATTTGCTGATAATCAGCTAAAGGATTACCAATAATGGACAAACCTTTCAGATGATCTGGATTTGAAAAACTTTCACTCATGACAAACACAATATTTGGTTGCTCATTGCTCGGCACTGTTTTCGCCTCGGCTAACTTTTGATATTTCTGAGTAATTTCTGAAATAGCTTCTTTTGAATAACCCTTTGGTTGGTCCATAGCCTCTACTTTTAAATTATATAGAAAACCACCAATAAATCCCGTATTGTAGTAATTCATTTTTTGGCTGTAAGGAATCCATAACGCGGTTTTATTATAGGCTTTACGTAACAAATTTTGCGGATTGTTAAAATCACCAATATATGAAAATAGACCTATCGAAAGAACAAGACTTAACACACGAATCGTTTGTTTTTTCTTCGATAAAAAGAAACTTTTATAAAAGGCTTTTCCTAAGATAAAAAGTGCTATACAACCTAACGCTACCACAAAAATAAACGGCCATAAACCAACCATTTCTTTTAATAAACTAACTTCTGTGATCATTTTTAAGTCGTCTGGGTAAATAGGTTCGACACGATAAAACATCTTTTGATAGTCCGCAAATCCTAAAACACCTATTATGACACTATATAAAAGAGCGCCAACTCCTAATGAGCCTGCCA
This sequence comes from Enterococcus sp. DIV0358, assembly GCF_051713465.1. NCBI lineage: Bacteria > Bacillati > Bacillota > Bacilli > Lactobacillales > Enterococcaceae > Enterococcus > Enterococcus sp. DIV0358. Next base: position 1,762,698 of record NZ_JBIOPX010000001.1, read on the forward strand.
GACTACATAAAAAAAGTAAAAAAACGCTTAGCACAAAACAACCTAAGAAAAACTTTTCCGTATGCCACGAAAAAGCAAACTTGAAGGCTAAATCAGCAGACAAGTTATTCTGACACCATTGCAGATATAAATTACTAAAAATAATTAATATGATGAACCCGATTCCATACAGAAGATAGCGGTAGGACCATCGTTTAAATTTCTCAACTCTCTTTTTCACATCGATCTCCTATTCAAAAACTAGTAATGTATTTATTTTATGCTTCTTGAAAAAGAATGTAAAGAAGTAGCTAACAAAGAAGTCTAAGGAATAGTAAAGAAAAAATGTTATTTGTTGCAAAAATAATTTTCCAGTGGTATAGTAACAATGGAATTTCGTTATCAGTTATCGTCGCCTTTTTAGAGTACTTTATGAAAGGAGAATAACTATGACTTACAAAGTAAAAAACATTCAATACCGTATTCAATTAGACACAGACAAAAATATTTTCATTGTTTTTGATGCAAAAAATGAAAGTAAAACAGCAACTGGTCACACAATTGAAGAAGCAATTGCACACTTAAAACAATTAAACTAAGGAGTGACAAACATTTCCATGCAAGACCCTTTAGGTAGTTATTTAAGCTAAAAGCCGTTTAGTAAAGAAAAAATACTAGACGGTTTTTTTGTATCTTCTTCGCCTTTTATTTTTTACATAGTATACTGAAACAAACGGAGATGTTTTTATATGACCATCATTGCAAACTATATTCGCCAGCAACCCCAACGTCAAACACAGTTAACAGAAATCTACCAAGCAATTTTAGCGGTTGTTCCTCAGGAGACTACTGAAAAAATCGCTTATGGAATGCCGACCTTTTACTTAAATGGCAATTTAGTGCATTTTGCGGCGGCCAAGCAACATTTAGGTTTCTATCCTACGCCATCAGCCATCCAACGTTTCAGCAAAGAATTACGCCCTTTTAAAACCTCGAAAGGTGCCATTCAATTTCCCTACACGCAAGAGTTACCTCTTTCGTTAATACAGGAAATAGTTAAATTCCGTGTACAAGAGAACATGAAGAGCGTGGGACAAAAATCACTTTGAATTTTTGTCCCACGCTCAAAAACTAATAAACGGCGGGAACAGAAGCAACTCCTTCGGAAATAAGCCGAAATTCTCCAAAAATCAAAGAACAATTTTCGGAAATTCCTTCTTATTTCTCGGAGTTAAACACTTCTGTCCCGACCTCTTCATGTTCTTAAAATTTTTTCCATCGCTTTTCCCTTGGCCAATTCGTCGATTAATTTATCTAGGTAACGGATTTTTTGCATTAAAGGATCTTCAATTTCTTCCACGCGATAGCCACAAATTACGCCTTTGATCAATTGGGCGTTTTCATTAAAATTGGGTGCTTCTTCAAAAAATGTTTCCATCGTTACTTTTTGAGCCAATTGTTGTTGCAAGCCTTTTTCATCATAACCAGTTAACCAATAAATAATTTCGTCAACCTCCGCTTGCGTTCGATTTTTACGTTCTGCTTTTTGGATGTATAGCGGGTAAACACTGGCAAAGGTCATTGTATAGATTTTCGGTTTTGTCATTGGTTTTCCTACTTTCTGAAGTATTCTCTCTTCAGTCTACCACAGGCTTGCTGGAAAAAGAGGCTATTTTGTCTTAGTAATCAAATTGACGATAATAACGACGAATCTCTAATGGGTGACAATTTAATTTTTCTACATGCGCATCAATGCGTTGCGTTACCGCATGCATTAGGAGAAATGAAACAACTCGGCCACGATATTTTTCACTAATTCCTGGAAGTTCATACGCTTTCGAATCAATAATTGTATAATTGGCACAGATTTTCGGCAATAATTTTGCTACTCGTTCTGCCAACGGTCGCTGCTCGTCTTCTCCAATAAACAACGTTACTGGCGTAGTTTCATCTACAATTTCTAGCGTTCCATGTAAGAACTCTGCTGCATGAATTGATTTTGAACGAAGCCAACTTTGCTCTTCCCAATAGCACATTGCATAAGAATAGACCGCTCCCCATTGGTTCCCTGCGCCAATAAAATAGTGAATGCTATCATGACGATGTTTTTCCGCAAAAGCTAAGCCAAACGCATCGGCACTTTTTTCGGCTTCAGCTAAACCTGTAGGCAAATATTCTTCCAATTCTTGGTAATAATTTTCGTAATCTTTAAATTCGTTGTTTTTTTGCATTAAACGATCAGCTACCATAAAGAACTTGATTTGCTCAGTTCCTGGGGCTGGATAAGTCACCACATAATCACATAAATCTGCTAAAAGACTGTCTTTTGCATCAATAAAACCAAATAACGTCGCCCCGACCTTTTTGATTTCTTGAACGGCTTGCACCACCTCTTGTGTTGTCCCAGTAACGGAAGACAAGATGACGAATGATTTTTCTGTTAAACGTTTATTGCCTGTTGTGTAATACTCAGCAGCATGTTGAACATAGATTGGTAAATTACTTTTTCCATTCGCATAAGTAACTGCTTGCATGGCTGAAGCATAAGTACCGCCGATTCCTAAATAATAGACCGCATCAAATCCTTTCGTCCAAACTTGATCAACAACTTTTTCAACATCTGAACGCAAGGCTAAGGCACCTCGTATGTCTTTGATTTGTTGTTCTTCATTAAATTTTAACATGGCTGATTTCCCTCTTTCTTTGCTATTTTACTTTTTAGGACACAATCAAAATCATCAAAAATCCGTTGAGATAAATCAATTCCTTTACTTGTAGCTACTTGATACGCCAAATATTGAAATGGAATAACTAACAATAAAGGACTAATTTTTTCTTCGACATCACTTGCTAACTCTAACGTATTTGATGCTCTCGTTGAACGCGTTGTAATTGTGTAACATTGACCAACATAATTGGCTAGATAGTTTTTCAAGGCTTGGCTACGTGCTTGAATAGGACTTTGATTCTCAATAAAAAACAAAAGATGTGTAGTATCCGCTTCAAGGTAAGGCCCATGCATATAGGCTTCGACTTCAAATCCTTGGGAAGGTAAGCGAACTGTTTCTGTAAACTTCGTCTCAAACTCTTTCGCCGTACCAATATTGGGCCCATAACCAATTGCGATAAATCGTGTACCCTCTGTTAATTCTTTTTTCGTTTTTTGCCAAAATTGTTCGGTTTTATAAATCACCGAATCGATTTCCTGAATTGCTTTGGCAAGTTTTGCTAATTCTTCTTCAACCTCTACTTTTGTTAATTGATGCTTTTGATAGCCCAGTTTCAAACCAAATAGAAATAAATTTAAAAGTGTTGCCGTATAGCCTTTTGTGACAAAACCAACTGTTTCAAGCCCCATTTTTAAATCCAAGACTTCATCCACAACCTCCGTAATCGGGCTGGTGACATCACTTGTCAAGGCCACTGTTTTTACAGACGTTTGGTTTTTAATTTTTGCAATGGCATCAATTGTTGAAGCACTTTTACCACTTTGCGAAACCGCTACGACCAGATCAAACCGATCATCCACTTTGCCATAATGAGCAAAATTGAACGGCTCTTGGATTTCCACATAAATAGGCGCCACTTCTTCAAGGTAAACTTTAGCCGCCTGACAAGCATTATGTGACGAGCCAGTTGCTAAAATTAGACAGTGCGTGACCTTTGAAACGTCTGTATCAGTTAATTGAAATTGGTTAAGAATCTGAGTTAGGGCTGCTTGCTCCTCATTTATATAATCCAGCATCGTTTTCATATTTTGCCTCCTAAAATAGACCAATTAATGAGCCAAGAATTCCGACAATTGCCATGCCACCTAAAATCGCTAAAGGTTTTACTTCTTTTTTTAATAAATAAAAAACAAAACCAAAGGATGCAAGCGGTAATAATTTAGGCATGATATCGTCAAAGATACTTTGAACCGTGACTGCATTTTTGCCACTTCCGCTGATTGTAATCGGGATAGTTAAATCAATCATGGAGGCGGTCATAGCACCTACCACCATCAAGCCAATTATTGAAGCGCCTAATGTGAGACTTTCCATCATGCCATTTGCTTGAATTTTTTTGAGAAAACCAGTTCCTAATTTATAGCCCCAACGATTCAGTAAATAACGAACAATCACATGGGGGACGTTAAAAATGAGTAAAAATAGAATTGGCCCTAACACATTCCCTTGTAAAGCTAACGAAGTTCCAACACCTGTTGCAATCAAGCGTAAGGTTCCCCAGAAAAAGGAATCACCTAAACCAGCTAAAGGTCCCATTAACGAGGTTTTAATACTATCGATTGTTCCAACTTCAAAATTTTCGTCCAGAACATTTTCTTCTTCCATTGCAGCATTAATTCCTAAAATAAACGTCACGATATGCGGCGTGGTATTAAAGAAAGCAAGATGCCGTTTTAAAGCTGCCGCCATCTCTTCTTTTTGAGGATATAATTTCTTTAAAATAGGGATCATAGCATAGACATAAGCCATATTCATCTGACGTTCATAATTCCATGAAAATTCCATTTGAAATGAACGCCAAAAGACTTGATTAAGTTCTTTTTTTGTAATTAAGTTTTCTGTCTTAGTTTTAGAAGTCTTCGTCATCATCAATTACCTCCCCACTCGTTGTTTGTATTGTTTCATTCTTTCCTTTGGCATAATTCATGATATTCACAACAATTACTGCTGTAATGGCACCCAAAATTGCTACTCCTGTTACAGGTAACTTAAAGTAGGCCATTAAGACAAAGCCTAAAAAGAAATATGGCGCTACTTGTTTGTTAATCAGTAAGCGTGCAAGCATCGCAAATCCTAGCGCTGGAATAATCCCCGTTGCAACAGACAACCCATGTTGAATAAATTCAGGGATCAGATCAAGTAAGCCTTTAATGGTGTTGCTGCCCACGGCAAATGAAATAGTTACAATGAGCGCTAGCATGAACGATAAGCCAAAGCCTGCAAGTAAATGCATGCGCTCCACCCCTTTATATGCTCCTTCTTCAGCATACTGATCAGCTTTTTGACTCATGATTGGGATGAGCAAACCCAAATAAATATTTTTAAGAATCAACGTTAACGTTGCGATTGGCAAGCCTAAGACTAAGGCTGTTTCTGTTCCTGCGCCAGCAGTAATAGCAAACGCTGTACCAAGAATCCCACCAGTCACTACATCAGGTGGGATTGATGCGCCCACTGAAAAAGAACCGATGAAAGCTAACTCTAAGGTCGCGCCCATGATTACGCCCGTTTTAACATCACCTAATACAATTCCGACAAATAAACCGGTTACAATTGGTCTTGAAAGCAACGAGGTACCTAAAGCATATTCCGACTGCGCAATAAAAGCGATGCAACCTAAAAGAATCGCTTGTCCTATCATTTGTATTTCTCCTTTCTACAAGACATTTAATGCTGCTACTTTTTTGTCATTTGGGACTTGTCGAATTTCAACTTCACAACCATTTGCGACCAATTCTTTAACCATTTTTTCTTCATCCGGTGTGATATTAATTGCTTTAGAAATGTTTCGAGTATTTTCCCTTACTTTCATCCCTCCTAAGTTAATTTCTTTTATTTCTGGATAAGCAGTAGCCAATCGATAAGCATCTTCCACACTTTCAACTACAATAAAAAGTTTGTATTTTTCTGTAACACCACTTTTTAGTGCGGCAATCGCATCTTCAATCGTTTTAATGACCAGTTTTACTCCTGCTGGCTTAGCTAGCTTAATGGTTGTTTTTCGAATATCATTTTTAGGTACGTCATCATTTGCGATTAAAATACAATCGGCGCCTAAGCCTTGGGTCCATGAAAAAGCCACTTGACCATGTAACAAGCGATGATCGACTCTTAATAATTTAATCATTTCATTTCCTCCTAAAATTCTTCTTCTAAAATTTCTTTACTAGATAACTCATTACAATAACAAAGACTTTCTTGTCCGTTTTCAACGGTACGTTTTACTAAATCAACTAATGAATCAACAGTATTTATTTGGGTATATATTTCAATTAACGTTGCTAAATTTAATCCTGAAATTAAATGCATTGCTTGTTTCCCCACATAATTAAAGAATTCGTTATTCACGCTTCCGCCAAATAGGTCTGTAATCACAATTAATTCATTTTGTTGATTGTTCTTTAAAATGTCTTTGACCGTCTTGGCTAAATCATAAGGTTGTTCCATATAAGCGCAAAGACATTCCACATTCTTTGTTTCACCACAAATTAAAGCTAATGATGTCTGAATCCCTGCAGCGAAATTACCATGTGTTGCCAGAATAATTTTACGTTCCATTTTCTTCACCTCACTTACTTCTTTATATAGCAAAAAGAGTGCCAAAAAAGTGGCACTCCCTCCTTTTTATTTTAAAAATCGCTTTCTGCGTTGTTAAACTCCGTTTTTCCAAACAACACATCATAGACATAAAAAAGCTCCGATTCAGGTATATTGACACTATAAACTTTTTCAATGACACTAAACGCCTCTTTTAACTCTTGCAAGACCGTTCTTTGACACTGCTTTAGTTGTTCAGCGCCATTATAATTTTCAATAGGTTCATTCCGGATTAATCGTTCAATTAAACAACTGACATGGACATATACCGCTAATTTACGATCATTTTGAATTGTTTGTTGCCACCGCTCTTCTAATTGAATTAAAAAGACTTCTACTTGTCGAATAATTTTTTCTGTATCTAAAATCGTCACTGATTGAATGACCCGATCTAATGAAAAGTTACGAATCAACTCATGATTTACATAGGACAGCATATCTTTAGTTAATTCTCTCTTTGTCCATTCTAAAAGGGTCGTAATTCCTTTTCCTGCAATCAACTCTTCTAAAGAGATATACGGGAGGTCATTTGAAGACGGGTTGTTTGTACCGATGATGCCGACAATCTCATATTCTGGAAAACTTTCTTTGATCGACTCTGCATTACGTAATTGATTATATTCACAAGGAATAATCTTTAATTGTGCTTCCGCAGGTAAACTTTTTTCAAGTAAATCTCTAATTTTAACGGCTGTGCCAATTCCGGTACTACACGTTGTTAAAATGACACGTTCCGTTTTATTTTCAGGTAATATGATTTCCCATTCATTTGGATGAACCGTTAACGCTTTTTGGGGCAATTCTTCAAAAGAAACTTCGTCTTTAATGGCTTCTCCTATAGACAGAGCCAAGCTTGTTGTCACATTATTCATTAATAAAAAAGGACCTTCTTCTTCTGCCGGAAAATACTGATAAATTTCTTTCAATGAACCCATATCAAAAAGAATTACTAAACCATTCCTCGTTTCTTGACGTTCCATATAGTGAATTAAGTGTTCGGAAATTTTTTTGGGAGTAACATCTAACGGCATGTCAAACGATTGAAAAATTGGCACATTTAACAGCCGATTTGCAACATTCGCAATACTACTTGCTGTGGCATATCCGTGGGCAACAATCACCGCTTTCGGATAGTGACTTTCCTTTACTGAACCCGAATAGTGAAGATAAATGGTGACAATAATTCGATCCATCTGGGATAGTTCAATATCTAATGAACGTTTCACTAAAGTTAACAGTTGTTCAGCGTAGCCATAACTAGTTGCTAATTTGGTTTGAACTTCTGTTAAAAGTTCGTCAATGACTGTTGTAGGTTCTTGTTCTGGAAACCAATCAATGCATCTTCGTTGAAACAGATAGGTGCTTAATGCATAGACTAAACTGCCATTAAACCGAATTTGATAAGACGATTCAATCGTTTCCAATAATTGACGGATATTTTGCGTAATAAACAATAGCATTTCGTGATTTTTCTCTCGCTTCTTTTCAAATAATAAATCATCGAATAAGCGTTCAATTTCTTTCGAGATATCGTTATTAGCAGTGGAAAGATGATGATGGTGAGAGACATAAAGACGAAGGATTCGTTCATAACTCTGGATAATTCTTCTTTGCGCAAGCTCTGTTTCCTCTAACAAACTAACCAGATTTGTTTGCTCATCTAAACGAATAGGCAATTCATTTTCATCAGGAGCTAGTTTGATTGATTGATCCAGAAATTCTTTCGGTAGATCGTGCAAAGTGATTGGAATAACACATTTATCAAGATTGGCGGCAAAGCTGCGTGCAGTAATAATTTTTATATTATTTCTTAATTCACCTACATTGCCTACATAATGGTGGTTTTCTAAAAGTTGGATAACTTGTGGCGTGATAGTAACTGCTTTTTGAATAGCTTGCTGTTCCTCATAAAATGCTCGCATAATTAATTGTTTTCTTTCCGCTTGAGTGCGTTCAGCAAGACTTGGGATTTTAATTTGAATAGGAATTCGTCTTAAAAATGTCGTTAAAAAGGTGCTAGAAATTTCTTCAGTTGTGGCAAAGCACAACCGACACGTAACAGGAATGGGCCGATTGGTTTCACCCATTCGATAAATAATACCCTGATCTAAAAATGTAAACAATTTTTCCTGCCCTTCAGGACTCAAACGATGAACTTCATCTAAAAATAAAACGCCCCCTTCTGCACTTTGAAAGGCCCCAATTTTATCGGAATCTGCTCCCGTAAAAGCGCCTTTAAGATGTCCAAATAATTGACTAGTTAAAAGCTCTGGATTGTTGGCATATTGCGCACAATTAACTGTTACAAAAGGTGCTGAATCGTCAAGTAGTTCTTTTGAAAGACAAAACTGATAATATAAGGATGCTAAAAAACTTTTACCCGTACCACTTTCACCTGTAATTAAGACAGGCAATCCACCGCCAGGATAAAGCGCTGCCATTTTTAATTGTTCGATGGTCTGGGCTAAACTACCGCGATAACCAATGACCGACTGAAAAAAATCACTTTTGCGATCAAAAACAGGCTGTTCATCGATCATTTCTTGGAAACTTTGATAAACAGTTCTTTTTAAAAGATAGTTTTGTTGCTGAAACGCTTCTTTATGAAAAAAGTAAACTGGTCGTGTATTGATCTTAACTAGAATTCCTTCTTCGTTTAACTGATTTAAATAGTGACTAGCTGTATTTCGTTTGATAGAAAATGTCGTTGCAATATTGCTTGCTGTGAAAATTTCACTGACTAAAGATGGTTCAAAAAAAGCTGTTTGATTGCGTAAATAATCAACAATTTGCGTTTTTAACATAAAATCACCTCTCGTTTATCATAACGTACCTAAAAAAAACGTCAATATTCAAAATTTCTTTTGTTATTTTTCTTTATATAAGGGGCCCATTTTTTATGTTATTTAATCACAGGAACCTGATTCTATCATTGCAGAATAGGCTTTCATTCAGTATACTGTAAATAGAGGAACAAGAAACGAATTGGATAATTAGGCACTGAAAGAACGCACCACCGTTCTGAATGTTTCGAAACACACAACAGGTTATCGAAATGGCCATTGGAGAAAAATTCCTTTTTCTCCGAGGTTAGCGATTGTGACATGTTGCAATCGTTTTTTGTCCTTAAAATGTTGAGAAAAAGAAAAAAGGCACTTTGCATGTCAGCACCACCTGACAAACAAAGCCCTTCATAGACAGCACAACCTATCTATTCCAGTTGCCTTTTTTGCTAGTTACACTAGCTAATTTTAGTGTACCCGATTTTCAGTGAAATTACTAGCATCTTTAAAATTTTTACTGAAACGATCAGCCTGTGCAATGAACTAGTTTTCTTCAGCGGCGGCAACCGCTGAGAAGCTTTTTCTCAAATTTTAAGTGAATAATGTATCATAAACTTTTTTGGCATATCCATCCGTCATATTACATACAAAATCTACCGCCATTTTCAAACGATAATAGTCTTTTTCTGCTTCTGTAGCGTTCTTTGCTTCTCTTCTATACAACGCTTTCGCGCTTTCCGAAATATTATTAAAGATTCGCTCCTCATACTTATTCATGGAAACTTTTTCGTATTTTAGTACGACTGGAACAAATTCATCTAGTAAACGATTGATGATATTGAAGCCCAATACCTCTTGATCCAAAATTGTTTTTGTTTGAAAAACATAGGCTCTAGAAAAGTTTTTTAATGCCTGAAAGCATTTCACTTCATCACAATCTTCAATGATAATTTCATTATGATAGATACCTCTCATAATTAAGTCATAATGATTAGCAAAATTTTTCGCTACGCTTTGACAAACAGCTCTTTGTGTCTTTCTCAAAAATTCTTGTAAGGTAGCTTCTTCTGTTTTATCTTTTTCTAACATTAAAAATTTTTTTGTTCCTGTTTGCCCATCAACAAACTGCTTTAAATCTTGATAGCTGTATAAACCATAATTATAGGCATCTTCGATATCTGAAAAAGTATAGGCGATATCATCTGAAGCTTCTAACAAAAAGACTAATGGGTGTCGCTTATTTTGTGTTCCTGTCGCAAATTTAATGGCGTTAAACACTTGTTTTTCCGAGTAAAAATAGCCAACTTTTTTAGACAAAAGCTGTTGCTTATTTAATTGATCTGAAGATGCCGTATATTTGATAACTGTATCTAATGTCGTGGCTGTTAGTTTCATTCCTGCTTTAGAAGTCCCATTATCATGATGCAGTTTTGTTAAAAGTCGGATGGTTTGAGCGTTGCCTTCAAAGTTAAGAAAATCATTTTGTTGTTGCTCCGAAAAATCAGACCAACAAGCATACAAAGGACCATTTTTTTCAAACCAAATACGAATGGCTTCTTCCCCAAAATGTCCAAAAGGGGGATTGCCAATATCATGGATTAATGCAGCTGTTTCTAACAACCGATAGCATTCTGATAATTCCATAACCTCAATGTTTCGTTCGTTCAACTGTGAAATAACTAATCTAAGTATATCCCTGCTATGCATTGCCACTTCTAAGCTATGCGTTAAACGCGTTCTTACAAAATCATTACGTTCTAAAGGAAAAACTTGTGTTTTGTCTTGTAAACGTCTAAATGCATCACTTTTAATTACTCTACGATAGTCACTATCAAAAGATTTACGAAGTTCTGTGGCTAAATCAACTTGCTTATTTAACCAGTCATTTTGATATTGTTTACCATTATCAGAAATACGATATGTACCAGCCAACTGACGCCAATTCATTTTCATTTATTACCTCCTCCAATTACTCTACCTTCTCTAAATAAGAGACGTAAATATTTTTACATTTACCAATATCACTAAATTCCCGATTGTTATACGCCTTATCCTTTTTCAATTTAAACCGCACTTTTTCGCCTTCTTGAAAAGTTCCCCACGTAAGAAAAAAGAATAGCCAATGGCTTTCATCCTCTGATAGCGTGTCTAAACCTAAACTTTTAGGCTCAATTAAGCTAGGTAATTTAAAACAGTCATAGACCCCTTTTGCTGTGCCATACACAGGACGATGAGTGCTAAGAATCGTTTCAAAATATCCCTTTTCATCAGGTTTTAAATAACTTGCTTGCCGAATCAGTTGTGTCAGTTTATTTTGGAATGGCTGAATATTTTTCTCAACGTTTAGTTCAAAATCTGGCTCAGCTTGTACATCCGTGTCATGAGATAACTTTTTTAATAAGCAGTTGATTTCATTAGTACTTGTCTTATCATTAAACGCAATCGCCAAACGCTCACTGCTAATAACACCTTTCATATCTTTCATAGAAAAATTATTTAACGCAATTGGATAGTGTTTATCTGATAGCATCCAAGAAGCACCCATTTCGTTTAAACATGGAATACTCTGATAATAATGATCAGATAAAAAATACAGCATGACAGGTTGATTGGTTAGCTCCCTTTTAATCGTGTCAAAAATTAATTCTCCTGGCTGTACACCTGTTTCAATAGTGGAACTATAAAAAATATCCTGTGTTCGAAACCCAAACTTTTTCAACAATTGGATAAACGCATCCACATATTCTTGATCCTTTGAACTATGACTAATAAAAATCTTTTTCCCGTTGCTCACTACTCAACATCCTCCAAGTTAAATTTGTGTTTTCATTTTTTTGTGAAATTCTATACTATTTCTTTAAGCGTACAGCGTTATCTGAAACCAGTCAATACTAAAATTATAAAATAACAATTATTTTGTTTTATTAAATTTTTATATAATGTTGTTTTGTTAATGTTTTGTTATTTTTAAACAAGTGATTATAGAGCGATGTACGGTTGAAGTTATTTCTAATCTATTTTTTTCAATATTTTTATAAATATAAAAAAACACGCCTTTCTTTGCAGAAAGGCGTGTTTTTACGTCCGAGTATAAGGAGAATTGGTTCATTAACCAATTCTCCCTTTAAGCGTTATTCATTAAATGAATTATTTGTTTTTTAAGTTGTAGAAAGATTTTAAGCCTTTGTATTCAGCTACATCGCCTAATTGATCTTCAATACGTAATAATTGGTTGTATTTAGCAATACGGTCAGTACGGCTTAATGAACCAGTTTTGATTTGGCCAGCGTTTGTTGCAACAGCGATATCAGAGATTGTTGAATCTTCTGTTTCACCAGAACGGTGAGATACAACTGCAGTGTAGCCAGCTTCTTTAGCCATTTCGATTGCTTCAAATGTTTCAGTTAAAGTACCGATTTGGTTAACTTTGATTAGGATTGAGTTAGCGATACCTTTTTCGATACCTTCAGCTAATTTAGTTGTGTTTGTTACGAATAAATCGTCACCAACTAATTGAACTTTGTCGCCTAATACTTCAGTTAATTTTTTGAATCCGTCCCAGTCGTTTTCGTCTAAGCCGTCTTCGATTGAAATGATTGGGTATTTAGAAACTAATTCTTCGTAGAACGCGATCATTTCTTCAGTTGTTTTTTCGCCTTCGCCTGAGTCAGCTAAAACGTAAACGCCTTTTTCTTTGTCGTAGAATTCTGAAGAAGCAGCATCCATAGCAAGAACAACGTCTTTACCAGGAACATAGCCAGCTTTTTCGATAGCTTCGATGATTACTTCGAAACCTTCTTCGTTTGAACCTAAGTTAGGAGCGAAACCACCTTCGTCACCTACTGAAGTAGCTAAGCCGCGACCTTTTAAGATTGAAGCTAATGCGTGGAATACTTCTGCACCCATACGTAAAGCTTCTTTGAATGTAGGCGCACCTACAGGCATGATCATGAATTCTTGGAAGTCAATACTGTTGTCAGCATGTGATCCACCGTTGATGATGTTCATCATTGGAGTTGGTAATACTTTTGTATTGAATCCGCCTAAGTAGTGATATAAAGGCACTTCTAGGTAATCAGCAGCAGCACGAGCTACGGCGATAGACACACCAAGAATAGCGTTAGCACCTAATTTACCTTTGTTAGGAGTTCCATCTAAATCGATCATTGCTTTATCGATAGCCATTTGATCGCGTACATCGTAACCGATGATTGCTTCAGCAATGATGTTGTTTACGTTATCTACAGCTTTAGTAACACCTTTACCTAAGTAACGAGCTTTGTCGCCATCACGTAATTCAACTGCTTCGTATTCACCAGTTGAAGCTCCTGAAGGAACCATTCCACGGCCGAAAGCTCCGCTTTCAGTGTAAACTTCTACTTCGATTGTTGGGTTACCGCGTGAGTCTAAGACTTCGCGTGCGTAAATATCAGTAATAATTGACATGTTTTGTCTCTCCTTTGAGTTTGTATTTATACTAAGGGGATTCCCTCATGTATGATTGTAGTTAATTCTCGCAAACTATGCAAACATTTTTTTGCAAAAGTCATTGAGAAAACGTTACCGTTAGTGATTTCTTATTTTACAGCATCTAATAAAGCTAGGAATGAGTCTGCTTCTAAGCTTGCGCCGCCGACTAAAGCACCATCAACGTTTTCTTTTGCCATATATTCAGCGATGTTTTCTGGTTTAACAGAACCACCGTATTGAATACGAACAGCTTCAGAAACTTCTTTGCCGTATAATTTTTCAACTGTTGAACGAACAACACCACAGATTTCATCTGCAATATTAGCATCTGCAGATTTACCAGTTCCGATTGCCCAGATTGGTTCGTAAGCGATAACCATTGAAGCAACTTGTTCGTTTGATAAACCAACTAAGCCGTTAGTGATTTGACCTTCGATCCATTCCGCTGTTTTACCAGCTTCATACGTTTCTAAAGTTTCACCACAACAGAAGATTGGTGTCATACCATTTGCAAAGATTGCTTTGGCTTTTTTATTGATATCTTCATCTGTTTCGTGGAAATATTCGCGACGTTCAGAGTGTCCGATAATCACATAGTTCACACCTAAATCTGCAATTGCAGCTGGTGAATTTTCACCAGTGAAGGCACCAGCGTTTTCCCAGTAGCAGTTTTGTGCAGCTAATTTCACTTCAGAATCTTTTAGGTTCCAAGCTAAAGGAGCTAAGAATAATGCTGGAGATCCAATCACAGCGTCAACAACGTCGTTTGATGGAACAGCATTTTTTACTGCTTCTGCAAAGCTTTGTGCTTCGCTTAAAGTTTTGTTCATTTTCCAGTTACCAGCGATAATTGGTTTGCGCATGAAAAGCACATCCTTTTCTTTTTTTAAAAATATTGTCTTTTAAACTAATTATTTATCGTTAATAGAAGCTAAACCTGGTAAAGTTTTGCCTTCTAATAATTCTAAACTTGCTCCGCCACCTGTTGAGATGTGAGAGAATTTGTTTTCGTAGCCTAATTGAATTGCTGCAGCAGCAGAGTCCCCGCCACCGATGATTGTTGTTGCGTCTTCTAAATTAGCAATCGCTTCACAAACACCAATTGTTCCTTTGGCAAAGTTACTCATTTCAAATACGCCCATTGGTCCATTCCAAACAACTGTTTTCGCACCTTGTAATTCGTTAGCAAATAATTCAATTGTTTTTTCACCGATATCCAAGCCTTCTTCATCGTCTGGGATTTCAGTTGAAGGAACCGTGTGGAAAGGAGCGTCATTGCTGAACTCTTTAGAGACAACTGTATCAACCGGTAAAACTAATTTGTCGCCAGCTTTTTCCATTAAGCTTTTCGCTAAGTCCACTTTATCTTCTTCAAGTAAAGATAAACCAACACTATAGCCTTGTGCTTTCATGAATGTGTAAGCCATACCGCCACCGATTAAAATTTTGTCGGCTTTTTCAATTAGGTTTTCAATGACAGCGATTTTGTCAGAAACTTTTGCGCCACCCAAGATTGCTACGAATGGACGTTTTGGATTTTCAACAGCTTCGCCGATGAATTTAATTTCTTTTTCCATTAAGAAACCAGCAACTGTTGGGATACCAGTTGAAGCAATTCCAACGTTTGAGGCATGTGCACGGTGTGCAGTACCAAAAGCATCATTGACAAATACATCGCCTAAAGAAGCCCAGTATTTACCCAATTCAGCGTCATTGCCGCTTTCTTTTTTGCCGTCAACATCTTCAAAACGAGTGTTTTCAAATACTAAAACGTCGCCGTCTTTCATATTGTTAACAGCGTCTTCTAATTCTTTACCACGTGTTTCTGGAACAAAAGTAACTGGTTGACCTAGTAATTCGCTTAAACGTTCAGCCACTGGTTTTAATGATTTGCCAGCTTTATCTTCTTCTGTTTTTACACGACCTAAATGAGAGAAAAGAATTGCTTTTCCGCCATTTTCAATCACGTATTTGATTGTTGGTAAAGCCGCTACGATACGATTATCGTTTGTGATCACGCCATCTTTTAACGGAACGTTAAAGTCAACACGGACAAGGACTTTTTTGTCTTTTAAATCTACATCTTTAATTGTCTTTTTAGCCATGAGTAGACCTCCTGTATTGTCAATTTTAGGATTTTTCTTTTTTAAAAAAAGAAAGCGGAGAAGCGCGTTGCTTCCCCGCTTATTATTTCACAATTGTTCAAATTTCACTAATGATAAGAATGAATCTTATAAGTTAGCGAAGTATTCTAAAGTACGAACTAATTGAGCAGTGTATGACATTTCGTTGTCATACCAAGCAACAGTTTTAACTAATTGTTTGTCGCCAACTGTCATAACTTTTGTTTGAGTTGCATCGAATAATGAACCGTAAGTCATACCTACGATATCAGAAGAAACGATTTCGTCTGTGTTATAACCATAAGATTCGTTAGCAGCTTTTTCCATTACTGCATTTACTTCATCAACAGTAACTTCTTTGTCTAATACAGTAACTAATTCAGTTAATGAACCAGTTGCCACAGGAACACGTTGAGCAGCACCATCTAATTTACCGTTCAATTCTGGGATTACTAAGCCGATTGCTTTAGCAGCACCAGTTGAGTTAGGTACGATGTTTGCAGCAGCAGCGCGCGCACGACGGAAGTCGCCTTTAGGATGTGGTCCGTCTAATGTCATTTGGTCACCTGTGTAAGCGTGGATAGTTGTCATTAAACCTTCAACAACACCAAAGTTGTCATGTAAAGCTTTAGCCATTGGAGCTAAGCAGTTTGTAGTACAAGAAGCGCCTGAAATTACAGTTTCTTCTCCAGTTAATGTTTCATGGTTTGTGTTGTAAACGATTGTTGGTACATCGTTACCACCAGGAGCTGAAATAACTACACGTTTTGCACCAGCAGTTAAATGTTTTTCAGCAGCTTCTTTAGAAGTAAAGAAACCAGTACATTCTAATACGATGTCTACGCCTAATTCGCCCCATGGTAATTCTTCAGGGTTACGGTTAGCTAAAACTTTGATTTCTTTGCCGTTAACGTTGAATGAACCTTCGTGAACTTCAACTGTACCGTTGAAACGGCCTTGAGTTGTGTCATATTTTAACAAGTGTGCTAACATTTTAGCATCTGTTAAGTCGTTGATTGCAACTACTTCGATTCCTTCTACATCTTGGATACGACGGAAAGCTAAGCGTCCGATACGTCCAAATCCATTAATACCTACTTTAACTGTCATTAAAGATTTCCTCCTTATGAAAATCAAAAATTTTTTATTTTAAAGGGTTACCCCTTTTAAAATCTCGTTTGCAGCAGCTTCATCTGTGATGAGCCACGTTTGTTTTGGTGCATTTTTCATATATGCGCGAATGGCTTTGGCTTTCGTTTTGCCGCCCGCAATTGCGACGACATAGGGAATTTCTTGTAAGTTTTTTAATTGAAGACCAATTCGTGGGATTTTATAGACCACTTTTCCTTCTTCATCAAAGAAATAACCAAACGATTCTGCCACGGCATTTTTTTGTTTGAGCATAACCATTTCGTCATCAGACATTTTTCGGCGTGCCGCCATGTGCAACGCTCGACCAATACTGTGCACCACACAGTTGGCATGACTAATTAACGTAAGAACTTCTTGAATCGAGGGTTCTTGTAATAAACTATTATACGTTTCACGACTCAATTGTTCTGGGACATATAACGCCCGGTAGTTACCACCCGTTTTGTTGGCCATTACAGCACTAATTGAATTGGCTTGGACAGAAACTGCTTCACCAATCCCTCCTCTGGCTGGAACAAACAAATTATGACGTTTTTCAGTTTCTAGTGATCCCATATTTTCGGCCACCATGGCCATTGTTGTCCCACCCATAACCGCAATTGTATTCTCACCATTTGGTAAGAGTAAATTCAGCGTATTGGTTAAGACATCTCCAAAGTCCGAAAGAACTTTCTTTTGGATATCACTATCTCCTGCAACAACGATACAACGTTGAATGCCAAAGTACTGTGTCATTTCTTTTTCGATTTGGTGCATACCAAGCAATTGATTCATGACTAATTCTAAACCTTGGTAGACTTCCAAACCGCGTTCTGTTAATGTCATCCCGCTTTTTGAAGGTTCAATCAGGTTGAGTTGCTTTAAAACATCTGTTTCTGTACGCAAGACTCGCTCTGTAATTCCCATCGTTTCTGATAAACTTCTACGTCCAATAGGTTGCATCCAATAAATATTGCGAAGGATTTGGAATCTTTCTTGTAATACATCGAGCATATCTGGAGCAACTGCTTCAATCATTTTAAATTCTTTTAACATGATGCGCTCCTTTTGTGGGTCGAAATATGTCCAAGTAAGACTGAAAACGACCTATGAACTTTAAAAAAATAGAATTGATGTTCGTTTTTCCTACTATTTATTCATAACAGTATTAAAAGTACTTATCAATTACACACTTAGTGTACCAGTTTTTTTAGGTCTTTTCAATAAAAATGATTCTTTTTTCATCGTTTTCTTTCAAATCCAAACAAAGCATTCGTTTGTGGGAAACAATAGCGACTTATTTCCGAATAATTAGATCTAATTAAACCAAAAGCAAAGGAATTCACGAACGTCTTTCAATTAACTTCTTGTTTAAATGGGAATTTCAGGTCCTCTCACAAAGCATTTTTTACTTATTTTTCAAAAAAAGCAACGAAGGAATAGACACAGCCATTCTCTCGTTGCTTCATACCCTTTTATTTGTAATCTTCTTCGTAAAAACGTCCTAAAATTTTAACATTATCTGAGATGCTGACAAAGGCATTCGGATCACTTTCTTTCATGGCTGCTTCTAAACTTGGCAACTCAAAGCGTGTCACAATAGTGAGCAAAACAGTTTGGCGGTCGTGGCGATATGCCCCTTCCGCTTCATGAATAATTGTAATACCGCGGCGCATTTTCTTTTGAATCTCATCCACGACTCGATCTGGGTTCTTGGTGACAATCATAACTTGCATTTTCTTTTGCTTAGTATAAACAGCATCTGTGACCTTCCCACTTACAAAAATTGATAACGCACTGTAGAACATGTACTGCCAGCCAAATAAATAACCTGCAACGAAGACAATTAGTGCGTTAAAATAAATTGAAATCGAGCCAACGGAACGCCCCGTTTTTTTCCGAATGGTAATGCTTAGAATATCTAAGCCCCCAGAAGAAACCCCGTTTTTTAAGACAAAACCAATTCCTGATCCAGAAATCGCCCCACCAAAAATAGCACAGATAATTGGATCTTGGGTCATCACCGTTTGCGGAACAATATGCATAAATAATGAAGTTAAAGTCACGGTAATGAAAGTAAAAATTGTAAACTTCTTACCTATTTTCTTCCACGCAATAAAGAATAACGGCACATTTAAAAGATACAATGTAATGGAGACAGGCACATTAAAACCGACAATTTTTGTTGAGAGGGTTGTTAAAATTTGTGCCAAGCCTGTTAAGCCACTGGAATAAATATTTCCTGGTTGATAGAAAAAGTTCATGGCAATTGATGCAAGAATAGCATAGACAATCGACACGGAAAATTTTGTTGTATAGTCATGAACTGGCAGTCCGTCATAAATTTTTTTCATAAATAATAGCCTCGTTTCAGGTTTTCAATAAATTACATTTCTTTTCATATTATACGTGGTTTACCGAGAGAAAAAAAGAGATTCCTATAATAATTACGGAAGATTCATCAAATGTTTATAGAAATGAAAAAAGAACGAAATCTTAACGATTTCGTTCTTGGGTTGTTTCATAATGGGCTCTTGGTCCACCAATATATTTAGGACGAGAATATAATGCTGTAACATGAGCCGCACCTAACGTTCGAATGCTCAAGCGAAGAGGAACTTGCACATGTTTTACATGCATACCGATAGATGTATCGCCAATGTCAATCCCTGCTTGAGCAACAATATGTTCAACTTCCACAGGTTCATCAAATTTTTCAAAGGCAGCCACTGAACAAGAACCGCCAGCATGTAATTGCGGTACTACAGAAACAATTTCAAAGCCTTTCTCTTCAGCCACACGACGTTCCATGGCTAGAGCACGATTAATATGTTCGCATCCTTGCACAGCCAAAGAGATGCCTTTTTTATCTAATTGTTCAATTAAGGTTGAGACAATCCATTGTCCTACTTCGGCGCTGGAATTTTTACCAATGACGCCGCCTACTACCTCACTGGTGGTACAACCTAAAACAAATAGGTCCCCTTTTTGTAAATTTCCTGCTGTAATGACTTCTTCTGTAATTGTCACTAACTGTTCTTTTAACATTTTTTCATCGATAGTCATTTGTTCATCCTTCTTTCTTCTAAACGACCATTTTTTGGTAACACACGTTTTAATGTTTGACTAAGAGGCAATGCTACAATCACCCCAAATAAGGATTGAATGATATTCCCTGGTAAAGAGGCAATCCCCGCACCCACGCCGTAAAGCCAGCTAGTCGCTAAAGCATACCCGCTAATCATGAGGAGACTGGCTAAAAGTAATCCTAGCGTTTGCATCTTTTTATTTTTATTAAAGAAGTGACCTGCTAACCAACCTTGTCCGCCATGAATCAATAACGAAAAAACGAACCATTGTGGATAGCCTGACAATAAATCAATTAAACCACCGCTTAAAGCTCCGACTGTCAAGCCACCGATCGGACCAAAAAGTAAACTAGCAATGTAAATCCCTGCATCCGCCAATGTAACAAAGCCATTTGTTGCTGGGACGGGGATAATAAAGACCATTGACACAGCCACTGTTAAAGCGGTAATTACTGCATATAGACTAATTTTTCTTGTCATTATCCGCCACACCTCCTGCTAGTAATCCTTCATGCCACACACTTCCAAAAGCTGCATTTAGCTGGACCCCAGAAACAATGGCTTCATGAACGTATGTTTTTGCTAAATCAACTGCTTCAATTAACGGATATCCTTTAACTAAATTCGCACCAATTGCAGAAGCAAAGGAACAACCAGCGCCATCAATGGTGTGGGCCATTACTTTTTCTTTGACCAATTGAATATGTTGTTGTCCATCATAAAAAAAGTCACGTGCTTCTTGACCAAGCCAACGATTACCGCCTTTAATCACCACCGTTGCCGCTCCTAAAGAGTTTAACTCTTCCGCCGCTTGTTGGACTTCTTCGACGGTTGTTAATTTTCTGCCAATGAGTAATTCTGCTTCTTTTAAATTAGGCGTTATAATCGTTGCAAATGGAAAAAGTTTTTCAATCAATAACTGCATGTATCTTTTTTCATAAACTGAAGTCGTTTCTTTAAAAGCTAAGACAGGATCCAACACCACCGGCAGACCTGCGTGCTTTTTCAAAAAGGTTGCAATTTGTAACATACTTTCTTCACTGTGAATCAAGCCAATCTTGATGCCGTCTAAACTCCCGGCAGGTATGGAAGCGAGTTGCTCTTTCACCAAAGAAGTCTCCAGGTCATGAATCTGAAAATGATTCTTGGGGGCTGTAGCAAGGCAAGTTAAAGTTGATAAGCCAAAGACTTGATGATTTTCAAACGTTTTTAAATCTGTTTGAATCCCGCCTCCTGAAAAAGGATCGGAACCGCCAATTGTTAAAATTATTTTTGTCATTTGTTTCGCTCCTTTATACACTCAGTTATCATACAAAGTTTTCTAAAAAGAAAAAACAGCCAATTGGCAGATTTTTAGCTCAGCCACTTTTTAAGTCTTTCGTTATCTTTTTCCTTCCCAAAGAAAGAGTGACCTCATCCGTCAATGAAGTCACTCTTTCTTTGGATTTAACACTTATTCGTCAATGGCTGTTACATCAATGTTTAATTCAAACAATTGTAATGGAGAAACTAAACTTGGTGCGTTGTTCATTGGGTCAATTGCTTTCCCGTTTTTAGGGAAGGCAATCACTTCACGAATGTTTTCTTCCCCAGCCAATAGCATTGCTAAGCGGTCTAGCCCTAAAGCAATCCCTCCATGTGGCGGGAAGCCATAATCTAATGCGTCTAGCAAGAAACCAAATTGGTCTTGTGCTTCTTCTTTTGTAAAACCTAACGTTTCAAACATTTTTTCTTGTAATTCTCGTGTATGGATCCGTAATGAGCCGCCACCTAATTCGTAGCCGTTTAAGACAACATCGTAAGCTTCAGCATACACAGAGGCTGGGTCTGTTGCTAAGCGGTCCCCATCCTCTGCTTTTGGTTGTGTAAATGGATGATGAGCAGAAACATAGCGACCAGCTTCTTCATCATATTCAAACAACGGCCAATCCACAATCCACAAGAAATTGAATTTCGATTCATCAATTAAACCTAATTCTTTACCTAAACGTGTACGTACCGCACCTAAAGCAGCGGCTACGATTTCAGGTTTATCGGCACCAAACATTAAAATATCACCGACTTCTGCATTGGTAGCAGCAATTAATTCATCACTAACTTCTGTTAAGAATTTAGCAATCGGTCCTTTTAAGCCATCTTCTTCAACTTTTAACCAAGCTAAGCCTTTTGCGCCAAATTGACTCACATACTTACCTAAGTTATCCATATCTTTACGAGAATACTTATCTGCGGCGCCTTTTGCATTCAAAGCCTTCACATGTCCGCCATTTTCCAACGCTGCTTGGAAAACTTTGAAGTCTATGTCTTTCACTACATCTGCAACATCAATTAATTCCATAGCAAAACGAGTGTCGGGTTTATCGCTACCATAGCGTGCCATTGCTTCGTCATAGCTCATTCGTGGAAACGGAACAGAAATCTCAATTCCTTTTGTCTCTTTCATCACTTCAGCCAACATATTTTCTGTATATGTTTGAATTTCTTCTGGTGTTAAAAAGGTCGTTTCGATATCGATTTGTGTAAATTCTGGCTGACGGTCGCCTCGTAAATCTTCATCACGGAAACAACGAACGATTTGGTAATAGCGATCGAAGCCTGCCCCCATTAATAATTGTTTAAAGAGTTGTGGTGATTGTGGCAAAGCATAAAAATGACCGGCATGGACACGAGAAGGAACCAAATAATCGCGAGCGCCTTCTGGTGTTGATTTGCCTAAATAAGGAGTTTCAATGTCTAAAAAGTCATGATTATCTAAATAGTGACGGATTGTTTTCGTTACTTGGTGACGTAATTTAATGTTGTTTGTCATTGATGGACGACGCAAATCTAAATAACGATATTTCATGCGCAATTCGTCATTAACGTTATTGTCATCTTCAATGGTAAATGGCGTTGTTTTCGCAGTATTTAAAATCGTAATGTCAGTCGCCATCACTTCAAACTCGCCAGTTTTCATTTTGGGATTAATCGCTTCTTTATCACGATAAACGACTTGACCTTTAACTTCGATGACGTATTCACTACGACATTTATCAGCAATTTCCCATGCTTCTTTTGACTTTTCTGGGTTAAAGACCACTTGGACGATTCCTTCACGGTCACGTAAATCAATAAAGATAACGCCTCCTAAGTCACGACGTTTTTGAACCCATCCTTTTAATACAACTTCTTTTTCAATAAATTCGGCAGATACATTGCCGCAATAGGTTGTGCGTTTTGCCATTTCTCAATCTCTCCTTTTTATTCTTCAATCATTTTTGTCATCATTTCATCATACACTTCATCAAATGAATCATGAATAGCACTTAACGGGAAGGCTTTTTCTTCGCGTGTTGCCATTGATTTTACGTTGACAATGCCTTCATTCAATTCATTTTCACCGATTGTTAAAACTAATTTTGCTTGTAATTTATCGGCCGTTTTAAATTGCGCTTTTGGTTTGCGATTCATATAATCACGATCAGCTGAGAAACCAAAGTTACGAATGCTTTGAACAAGTTGCAAAGCTGCGACGTTGGTTTCTGAGCCAATACCAACCACATATGCGTCTAATTCAGATAACGCTGGAATCACAACTTCTTCAGCTTCCATTGTTAACAACACTCGTTCAATGCCCATACCAAAACCAAAGCCTGGTGTATCTGGGCCGCCTAATTCTTCAACTAAACCATTGTATCGGCCCCCTGCACAAATAGTTGATTGCGCCCCCATTTTAGGCGCTTCACTCATAATTTCAAAAATTGTGTGTGTGTAATAATCCAGGCCGCGAACCATATTACTATCAATTTCATAAGGAATTTCTAGTAAATCTAACATATCAGTTACTGCTTCAAAATGTGCTTTGGATGGTTCATTTAAATAATCTAAAATGGAGGGCGCTTCTGCGACAATCACCTTGTCTTTTTTATCTTTGCTGTCTAACACCCGCAATGGATTTTCATGTAAGCGACGCTGTGAATCCTCGCTTAATTCTGCCATATGTGGCTCTAAATAATCGATTAATGCTTGACGGTACGTAGCACGTGTTTCTTTATCCCCCAAGGAATTAATAACTAATTTGATTTGTTGGATGCCTAATTGTTTGAAGAAGTCCAAAGCCATAGCCATAATTTCAACATCCAATGCTGGGTTTTCACTACCAAATGCTTCCACACCAATTTGATGGAATTGACGCAAACGACCAGCTTGTGGGCGTTCATAGCGGAACATCGGCCCCATGTAATAGGTTTTGTATGGTTTCGTATATTCCGGACCATATAATTTATTTTCAACGAAGGCCCGAACAATTGGCGCTGTCCCCTCAGGACGTAGCGTCACGTGACGGTCTCCTTTATCATAAAAATCATACATTTCTTTTGAAACAATATCTGTGGTATCGCCAACACTGCGAGATATTACTTCATAATGTTCAAAAATCGGGGTTCTGATTTCTTGGTATTGATAATCTTTAAAAATCAAACGAGCTGTTTCTTCCACAAATTGCCATTTTTCAGAAGTTCCTGGCAAAATATCGTTTGTTCCTTTTGGTTTTTGATAACTCATTGTCTTTCTCTCCTTCTATCATTCCACAAAAATGTGTGCGCCATTTTCTTTTTTCTAAAAATGAAAAAAGCCCTTGTATGTTGAACATACAAGGGCGTAAAAGTCTCTTTTACACGGTACCACCTAGTTTTGAAAGATTTTACTCTTTCCTCAACGATTAACGCTCGTAACGGGACGGCTTTTCTTCCGTCCATCTCCAGAATGTCTTTCACTTTCACTGTTGAAGTTGCTCTCAGCCACGGCAACTCTCTCTTCGCAAACAAATGAAACTTACTCGTTCCTTCATAGATTTTTAATATTATCTATAAACTACTAAAGTTCTCTTAGAAAGTCAAGGGGTTCCGACAGGAAAATCAATTATTTTTCTCGTGTATCAATCACAATGGTCACTGGACCATCATTGGTCAACGACACTTGCATATCCGCGCCAAATTCTCCTGTGGCTACCGCTATTCCTTCTGCTTCTAATTGTTGATTAAATAATTCATACAAAGGAATCGCCACATCTGGACGAGCCGCTTCAATAAAACTGGGACGATTGCCTTTTTTAGTTTTTGCATAGAGGGTAAATTGAGAGATACTCAAAATTGATCCTTCAATCTCTTGAATACTGCGATTCATTTTTCCTTCGTCATCTTCAAAAACACGTAATTTACTGATTTTGCCAACAACATAAGCCACATCTTCTGGCGTGTCTTCTTGATGGATGCCCACCAGCACCATGAAGCCTTGTTTGATTTGTCCCACTATCTGCTCTTCTATCGCAACTTGTGCTTGACTAACTCTTTGAATAACTACTTTCATCTTTTTTGCCTCACTTTTACACTTACCCATTAGTTCGACGAACACTATAAACATCTGGTACACTTTTAATTTTGTCAACGATGGTTTTTAAATGAGAAAGGTTTTGAATTTTTACAGTGACATGAATCTGGGCCATCTTATCTTTGGATGGACGAGCTTCAACACCGACTAAATTTTTTGTCATCGAACTAATGACTTGTAAAACATCACTTAGTAAGCCACTACGATCATAGCCGTAAATCTCCAAATCGGCAGCGTATTCTTTGCGACTGTGCTCGGTATCTTCCCACTCAACTTCAATTAGACGTTGTGCTAGTTCTTCTTGATGTTGTACGTTAGGACAGTCCGCACGATGAATTGAAACGCCACGTCCTTTGGTAATGTAACCAACGATTTCATCACCAGGCACTGGATTACAACAGCGGCTTAAACGAATCAATAGGTTGTCCACCCCTTGAATCACGATGCCGCCTTCATGACGAACTTTCATTTTTTCTGATTCTTTTTTAGCTGGCTGATTTAACAACTCTTCTGCTTCTTGACGTTCCAACTCTTGTTCGCGGCGTTCTTTTTCTGTTAAACGATTGCACACTACTTGCGCACTTACTTCGCCATAACCTACTGCCGCAAATAAATCATCTTCCGTTTGAAATTTAAATTTATCTAGCACTTCCGCCATTTTATTCTTCGTTAAAAATTCTTTCGGTGTAAAGCCGATTTCTGTCATGTATTTAATGACAGCATCATGCCCTTTAATAATGTTATCTTCACGGTCTTGTTCTTTAAAGAAACGTTTGATTTTATTTTTGGCTTTACTTGTTTTAACCATTTTCAGCCAGTCGCGACTAGGTCCGAAAGAATTCGGTGATGTTAGGACTTCAATAATATCCCCATTTTTTAGGACATAGTCTAACTGTACCATTTTGCCGTTGACTTTCGCACCGGTTGTTTTATTCCCAATTTCAGTATGGATACTGTAAGCAAAATCTAGTGGTCCGGAGCCTTTTGGCAGTTCGGTTACATCTCCACTTGGCGTAAAGACATAGACTTTGTCGCTAAAAATGTCTTCTTTCACACCTTGCATAAATTCAGAAGCATCATAGCTTTCATCTTGTAATTCAATAATTTCATGGAACCAATCGACTTGCTTCGTCAGTTCATCTGTTTCAATTTTTTCCGCTTTGCCTTCTTTATAGGCCCAGTGAGCCGCCACCCCAAATTCGGCGATTTGGTGCATCTCATGGGTCCGAATTTGGACCTCTACTGGATTCCCTTTTGGCCCAATAACTGTCGTATGGATAGACTGATACATATTCGCTTTTGGCATAGCAATATAATCTTTAAAGCGACCTGGCATTGGTGTCCAACGTGTATGAATCGCCCCTAACACGGCATAGCAATCTTTAATGGAATCGACAATAACACGAATGGCTAATAAGTCATAGATTTCATTAAATTGTTTCTTTTGGTCCTTCATTTTACGATAGATTGAATAAATATGTTTTGGTCGACCATATATTTCTGCGTAAATTTCTAAATCTTCCGTAGCTAAACGAATATCTTCGACTGCTTCTGCCACATAAGCTTCACGTTCATCGCGTTTGCTTTGCATCAAATTAACAATTCGATAGTATTGGTTGGGGTTAATATAACGTAAGGCAGTATCTTCTAATTCCCATTTAATTCGACTAATCCCTAAGCGATGTGCTAAAGGCGCATAAATTTCTAAAGTTTCTTGTGCAATCCGTCGTTGCTTATCTTCACGTAAATGTTTTAATGTGCGCATATTGTGCAAACGATCGGCTAGTTTCACCATAATAACCCGTAAATCTTGCGCCATTGCCAATAACATTTTCCGATGATTTTCAGCTAATTGTTCTTCATGAGATTTATATTTAATTTTTCCTAGTTTCGTCACGCCATCGACTAACATTGCGATGTCTTCGCCAAATTCTTCTTTTAAATCGTCCAGTGTTACGTCCGTATCTTCGACAACATCATGTAAAAATCCTGTTGCTACAGTATGGGGATCCATATGTAATTCAGCCAGAATGCCTGCCACTTGAATCGGATGGATGATGTAAGGTTCACCTGATTGTCGGACTTGACCTTCGTGTGCTTTTTCAGCATAAGTTAATGCTTTTTGAACCAACTCAACATGTTCTGGTCCCATATAGGTACTTACAATTTTGATGACAGCTGGGCCTGTCAGTATTTCTTCTTTTGGCATGGTATTCACTCCTCTATGAAGGTGACCTTTGGATAAAGAACACTTCGTTCACGTATTATCTATTTTAATAAAAAAGAAAAGTACCACTTGAAACAGTAGCACTTTCAACAACTCTATTATACTAAATTTCCCTTAAATTTCAATCACTGTCGCTTTTTTACTCTCTCTTTATTCAAAGAGAATGCCTACAAGAATTTTACAGGCGGGCTTTCGTTTAATTTAAAAGTTCCATTTGGTAGCTAACTGCACTTAAAAGATACAATGGTGCTGTTTCTGCTCGTAAAATTCTCGGACCCAACCCGCAAAGTTTCGCCCCAGCCTGCAGAAATTGTTCAATTTCTTGCGGTGCAAAGCCACCTTCAGGTCCAAAGAGCACACACAAACGTGCGCCTGACTGGCAAGTGGATAATACTTGTGCTAATTGACTTTTTTCTCCTTGTTTTGCTGATTCTTCATACGCAACCAAGACTGTGTCATATGAGTCAAATTGCGCAATGATTTCTTGTGTTTTTTCCACCAAAGAAACATTTGGTGTCTGCTGCCGATGCGATTGCTCCGCCGCTTCTGTGGCAATTTTTTGTAATCTTTTTTCTTTGGCTGCTCTTTTTTTGTGGTCCCATTTGACAACAGAAGTTTTCGCAGGAAAGCCGATAAACTGATTGCCACCTAGCTCCGTGCCTTTTTGAACAATCCATTCTAACTTGTCCCCTTTTGGTAACCCACACGCAATCGTCACTTCAATTGGCAATTCTTTGTCCATTTCTTCTTTACTAATTTCTTTAAAGTAAACAGACGTTGGATCAATTTCCACAATCTCAGCTAAAATGGCAGTTTTATTTTGAAATACTAAATAACAACGATCATTCGGCGTCATTCGCATAACTCGCACAATATGATGATAGTTTTCATCTGCGACTTTATACAAATCTTTTTCTTGATAATCTTCTTTCATGAAATACCGTTGCATTTTACTCTTCCTCTGGTTTCTTCAAGATAATCGCATACCAATCGCCTTGATTAAAGAGTTGGTCCACCACAAACCCGACTTTCGTTAGTGCTTCTAAAACCATTGCTTTTTTATCTTCAATAATTCCAGAAATAATGAAGGTACCGTCTTGTTTTAGCAAACGCCAAGCATCTTCAATCATTAACACAATAATATCTGCCAAAATATTTGCGACGATTACATCAGCAGAATGGTCAATCCCTTTTAGTAAATCATTGGCTGACACATGAACATCGGCCGCAATGGGATTTAAATCCATATTTTCTTTTGCCGCTGCAACTGCTACTTCATCTAAATCATATGCGTAGACGTCTTTAGCCCCTAAATAGCGACTTGCAATACTCAAAACACCAGAACCCGTTCCTACATCTAGAACTGTTTCGCCACCACGTAAAACAGTTTCTAAAGCTTGCAAGGTTAAACGAGTCGTTGGATGCGTGCCTGTACCGAAAGCCATGCCCGGATCCAATGTAATAATTTTTTCTGCTTCATCTTGTGCGTGATAGGCTTCCCAACTTGGCACAATCGTTAAGAATCGTGTGACACGGACAGGATGATAGTATTTTTTCCAAGCAGTTGCCCAGTCGCTTTCTGCTACTTCACTAATTGTCATTTCGTTTTTACCAATGGATAAGCCGTACTCAGGCAAGCGTAAAATATTTTCTTTCATAAATGGTAAAATTTCTGGTAAGAAGGTTGTTTCAGGAAAATAAGCCATCACAATCGCCCCTTCTTTAATGTGGGTGAATTGCTCTTTATCTAAAATTTCCCCATACAGATCACTTTCAAAATTTTCAATGTCCAACGCATCTTCAATGGCCACGCCACTTGCGCCAGCTTCCATCATAATGTTTGAAATTGCTTCAACTGCTTCGCTAGCCGTTTCTACTTTTACTTCTGTCCACTTCATGTTCTCACCTCTAAATTAATAACTTGGATACGCAATCCATTGTTCTTTTTCTGTTTCTGCCACTTTTTTAATCATCGCTTCAAAATCTGCTGGCTCCCAATGCAATTCAAAAACTTCCGCTGTTTCATCTGATAAAAAGTCTAACAAATCACTTTGCCCTTCATCTAAAACCACTTTTAAATAGTGAATGAATCCGTCTAAAACTGCTTTGCGTAGCCCTTTTTTTCCTTCATAAGGAATTGTGACTAAATACTCTTCGTCATCAACGACAGACTTTTGCGGATTGTAAAATAACAAACCATCTTCAAATTCAATGAATTCTTCTTCTGAAAGTGTACCATCAACATCATCAATCGCCACTTGCTCATTGTTTTCTGCATATAAACGAACAATGACTTCGATGGTATGGTTTTTGCGATCCCAATCAAGGCCTACTTCGTAATCTCCTAAGTGTTTTTCAAGTTGTTCCTCTAAGTATGTGAGCATTGTTGCTTTTTTCATTTTCTTCATCCTTCCAGCCAAAATCTATTTGGTCTACTGCTGTTCTTTTTTGTTTAGAAATATATGGATTGCCAGCCACGACGTATCTTAAAGGCAACTCTGTCCAACGACCTTTATTGGGAATTCCAATTCGTGGTAGTGCCTCAATTTTTTTCGGGAATTTTCGTTTTTCTGGCACGAGCCGTAACGAACTAGAAAAAATCGACTGCCCATATAATTGCTTATCAATTCCTAAGGCTGCAACTAATTTACCTGGTCCATTAGTCAATTCCACGCTTTGACGTCCTTGGCGATTTTCAATCATTTTGTCGACACCTTCAACAGGTTCAATCGCGCGGATCATCACCCCTTGTGGTTTGCCTTGTTCTTGTGTCACCATATTTAAAATTAAATGCGTGTGCATAGTATATAAATAAATCGTGCCTGGTTTGTCATACATGGCTTGTAAGCGTGGCGTTTTTCTCAAGCCAAAGCTATGGGCCGCCTCATCATCAGGACCTAAATAAGCTTCTGCATCCACAATGTACCCACCTAAAACGCCTGTTGCTGTTTCGTGCTCTAAATACATCCCTAACAAGTATTGTGCCACTTCTTCAGTTGTTTTTGTGTTAAAGATATTTATCGTTTCTTTCATTTCTTTCACCACTCCCTATCATACACGAAACCTTCCGCTATATCCATCTAAAACCCAAAAAACCACCAAAAAGCGAATGTACGTTCTTTATGTTATAATAAGATGATTATGAAAAAGGAGGTCCTTTTATGCAACAACCTTTAGCCTATCGAATGAGACCTCGTCACTTAGACGAAGTGGTTGGTCAACAACATTTAGTCGGCCCTGGTAAAATTATTCGTCGGATGGTCGAAGCCAAAATGCTTTCATCGATGATTCTTTATGGGCCGCCTGGCACTGGAAAAACCAGTATTGCCAGCGCAATCGCTGGTTCAACAAATTATGCCTTTCGCATGTTGAACGCGGCCACAGACACCAAAAAAGATTTACAAATCGTTGCTGAAGAAGCCAAAATGAGTGGCACAGTGATTTTACTGCTTGATGAAATTCACCGATTAGATAAAACAAAACAAGATTTTTTGCTCCCTCATTTAGAAAACGGACGAATTATTATGATTGGAGCCACTACCGAAAATCCATATATTACAATTAATCCTGCGATTCGTAGTCGCACGCAAATTTTTGAAGTAAAGCCCTTAACAGAAACAGACATTCAGCAAGCGATTCAAGAAGCCTTAACCGATAGCACACGTGGCTTAGGCGATTATCCCGTCCACTTAGAAGAAAAAGCATTACAACATTTGACACGCGCAACGAACGGTGACTTACGTAGTGCGCTAAATGGACTAGAATTAGCTGTTAAATCAACACCAAAAAATGAACAAGGCGAAATTAAGATCACCTTACCGATTATTGAAGAGTGCGTGCAAAGAAAAGCCTTAACCCATGATAAAGATGGCGATGCCCATTATGATGTAATTTCCGCTTTCCAAAAGTCGATCCGAGGAAGCGATGTAGATGCTGCACTTCATTATTTGGGTCGCTTAGTTGAAGCAGGTGATTTACCGATTATTTGTCGTCGTTTAATGGTCATTGCTTACGAGGATATCGGTCTTGGGAATCCTGCGGCCGCCGCTCGGACAGTCACCGCTGTTCAAGCCGCCGAAAAGCTAGGGTTTCCAGAAGCTAGGATTCCTCTAGCTAGTGTCGTCATTGATTTATGTTTATCCCCAAAATCAAATTCTGCAGTCACAGCGATTGATGCTGCTTTGGCAGATATTCGACAAGGCTCTGTGGGAGACGTTCCTGATCATTTGCGTGATGCCCACTATGCTGGAGCCAAAGAATTAAACCGTGGTATTGGTTATCAATACCCACATAATTTTGAAAACGGTTGGGTCAATCAGCAATACTTACCTGACAAATTAAAAGAGGCACGTTATTACGAGCCGATTGATATTGGTAAATATGAACAAGCCTTACATCAGCAACTCAAGCGTATCCAAGAATGGAAACAGAAAAAATAACAAAATAATACGCTTTCAAAAAAAGAAACAATCTCGTTGCCGATTTTGAGAGAGTATGCTATTATAAAGATGGTAAATCTGTGATGTACGCGTTGTCCTTTCACTGTGTTGACCGAACATTTTTATTGATATCTAGGGATCCTGCTTGTATCAAAGTTGGTAACATGCCTTTTCTTTTGGTAGTTCAATACTGCGATCGAGGAACCCACCTGCTTATCTTGCGGGTTCAATACTCTAGGACGATTACCGGCATCGACGGATTTTACCATTTTTATGTAGATTTCTAAACAATTTGCTCTGGCAAGTTGTTTTTTTTTGGAGGACAAGATGATTCGTATACTCGTACTATTACTCGCCGTTGTCACAGGCGTAGCCAGTTATTATTTGATGAAGAAAAGTGCAGCTTTTTTACCACTCTTAAAAAAAGAAACTGCAACAGAAAGTCAACAGTTTATCGAACGTTTTGGGCGTTATTACTTGATTATCGCCATTCTAGGTGTTCTAGCGGCTATTTTTAATCGCCCGTTATTGTCAATTGGTTTTATCTTTTTTGTTTTATTACTTTCAACGTTGTTTAGTTTAACTTTTGCAAAAAAAATGTCATAAAAGACGATGATTTTAAAACTTCGTTCAAAAAGATTTTTTTGAACGAAGTTTTTTTTACAAAAAAATGCTAATATTCAGAAAAAAAGAAGCGGTTTCAGTTTCTTTTTTTCTTTGTTTGTTTTACAATTATTATAGAAACAATTAATGATTTTTTTTACGCTGAAAGGAGCGGTTATTATGTTACAACAATATCAAAAAATTATGATAGCAATCGATGGTTCTGACGAAGCAGACTTAGCCTTTAAAAAAGCGGTCAACGTCGCTAAACGAAACGATGCTGAATTACTATTAGCACATGTTGTTGATACGCGCTCTTTCCAATCAGTGTCCTCTTTTGATGGTGCGCTAGCAGAAGAAGCAATGTCAATGGCAAAAGAAACCTTAGACACCTACCAACAACAAGCGATGGATATGGGACAAACAAAAGTCTCTAGCGTTCTAGCCTATGGTTCTCCTAAGAACATTATTGCCAAAGAATTACCAAAAGAATACAACATTGATTTAATTATGTTAGGAGCAACTGGATTAAATGCCGTTGAGCGTTTATTTATTGGCTCTGTCTCTGAATCAGTTATCCGTAACGCTAGTTGCGATGTTCTCGTTGTACGGACGGATTTAGACAACAAATTACCAAAAAATGAAGAAAAATAAAAAATAAAAAGAAACTGAGCCAACTATCACTTTTGATAGTTGGCTCAGTTTTTTCTTATTTACCTATTAAGCACACCTTGTGAGAGCGTCTCACAAGGTGTGTTCGTTTAATTATTTTAGACGTTCTACGTCACGGGCAATCATTAACTCTTCGTCAGTTGGTACTAATAGAAGCTTGATTTTTGAATCATCAGTTGAGATAACTGCTTCTTCACCGTGTACATTATTTTTGTCATCATCGATTTCACAACCAAACCAAGTCATGCCATCAATAATATCTTTACGAACACCAACAGCATTTTCACCGATTCCAGCAGTAAAGACAATCGCATCAACGCCATTCATAACAGTGACATAGCTACCAATGTATTTACGAATACGATCGATAAAAATGTTGTATGCTGTTTGAACTTCAGGTTTATCTAGATTTGATTGAATATCGCGCATGTCGCTTGATAAACCATTTGTTAAACCTAATAAACCAGATTTTTTGTTTAAAATATCAACCATGTCTTGTACATCAGTCAAGCCAAGTTTTGTCATTAAATAAGGCAATAGTGACGCATCAACATCCCCTGAACGAGTCCCCATTGTAACGCCAGCAAGAGGAGTGAAGCCCATTGATGTATCGACTGATTTACCACCATCAACTGCAGTGATTGAAGCACCATTTCCTAAGTGACAAGTGATAATTTTTAAGTCTTCAATTGGACGACCTAGCATTTCTGCAGCACGTTGAGAGACATAACGATGACTTGTTCCATGTGCCCCATATTTACGAGCAGCAAATTTTTCATAGTATTCACGCGGTACACTATATAAATAGTTGTGTTCTGGCATTGTTGTGTGGAACGACGTATCAAAGACTGCCACGCTAATGATTTCTGGTAAGATATGTTTAAATGCTTTAATCCCCATTGCATTCGCTGGGTTGTGTAAAGGTGCTAATTCAGATAAAGCTTCAATTTTTTCTAATACTTCGTCTGTAATAACAACAGAATCTTTAAATTCTTCTCCACCAGCAACTACACGGTGACCAACACCAGTAATTTCATCATAAGAACCTAAAATGTTTAAGTCGATTAATTGGTCTAGTAACATTTTTACTGCCACTTCATGGTTATCAATATCAACAATTACTTCATATTTTTGTCCTTCACCATATTTAATTGTGAAGATAGAATCTTTTAAGCCAATACGTTCAACGATTCCTTTAGCGATCACTTCTTCATTTGGCATTTGGTATAATTGCCATTTTAAACTTGAACTACCTGCATTAATTGCAATTGTTTTAGACATAATTTTCTCCTCTTCGTTACTATTTTATTTTAAATTTGAAGCTTTCCAAGCTTCAAATTGTTTAAAGAACTC
This sequence comes from Enterococcus sp. DIV0358, assembly GCF_051713465.1. Classification (NCBI taxonomy): domain Bacteria; kingdom Bacillati; phylum Bacillota; class Bacilli; order Lactobacillales; family Enterococcaceae; genus Enterococcus; species Enterococcus sp. DIV0358. The sequence goes on from NZ_JBIOPX010000001.1 coordinate 1,797,260, forward strand.
CGTTACTTTATTGATATCTTTCAAAGAGGCAAGTTTTGCTAACAAAACTTCCTTCACTTGCTCAGCATCTGCACCCTTGTTTTGAACAAGCAAGATACTTTTACGTGATTGTTCTGACTTAAACAATTCATCAGGTAACTGTATCATTCCTTGTAAATAGACATTTTTTGTCAACCAATTTTTAAAGAATTCACTTTGCTCAGTCTCTAAAATATTGGTCGGGATTAAGAATAAGCCAAACCCTGCTGGCTTCACGTATTTCATGGCTTGTTCCATTAATAAGTGATGCGCATAACTATGGCCTTCCTCCGCAGCAGCAGCAAATCCCTTTGCTCGCTCATCATTTGGATAATAGCCAATCGGCAAGTCACTTAATGCTAAATCAACTGGATCCAATAACAAATCTTGCAATCCGTCTTGATGGAACAACTGAATATTGGCTTGTGACCAAGCATTGTTCACAGAAGATACTGCCAGAAGTGTTTCGTCGATATCCACACCATAACCAGAAACTTTGTAACCAGCTGTTTCAAGGTTCAGCAGAACCGTTAACAGTAAATTTCCCATTCCTGAAGCAGGATCTAAAATTTTTAATGGCTCTGATTTATTTGTTAATTGTTCTACTAAATAAACAAACAAAAAGCCAATACCGTCTGGCGTCAATTGATGATTTGCTTGAAGCTGCTCTTTTCTCGTTCCTTTTAACAAAAGTAATTGGGACAAGCGTCGCACATCTTCAGGAGCTAAATCAATTTTTTTAATCGTATGATACAGCGTTTCTAATTGTTTCACTGTCTCTGGATTAGGTACTCCGTCAAGTACTCGTACTTGAAAATCATCTAAAATATTTTCACCATTTTCAATATACGCATCTAAAAAAGAAGTATCCAATGACTGTTGCAATAACTGGATTGCTTGTTCCATTGGCTCGAAAGCCTCTTCAATTTTTTCTGGGAACAAATTAGCACCTCTATTCTATTCAAAATGTAACAACTTCCATACCTGTTTTATTTTAACGAAAAAAGAAAGAATAATCAATGCCTTTACTGTCTTTCTTCTAAAATCTAATAATTTGTAGAAAAACAACGCTATTCCAGTATTGTTTCCGCTTTTTTTTGATGAGAAACTCTCTCTTGATATTGGTATTTTCGACCAGATTTGTTTAATAAAACAGTTATTCTTAATTGTTCATTTTTGTATGTATAATCGAGGGTCACTTGCGCGTATAAGAGCCTTTCTTCTGTTTTTAACTTTCGTCTATTTTGTTTAACATCTGCAAGAAATAAATGAAGGATACTTTTCCCTGCATAGTATTCCTGGGTAGCTTGCGTAAATTTTTGTGTTAACTGACGTTCTTCTAGTAACTGAAGGGCGAGAAAACTCATCAAATAAACAAATGCCACGGCCGTGAACAATAAGTTTCCTGAATATTTTTGCCTCATTAAAATTCTCCCTTTATTGGAAAAAAACTATCAAATGTTTTTCCAGAAGTAAAAGTAACTTCCAAAGTAAACGATTGTCCTTCATTTTTAAACTGGCCATTTTTGATACCAATTAACAGCGGTTGGTAGCCTTTACCATTGACTCGCTTAATAATTTTATCTTCTTTGATTTGAATTGAAATAGTCTTGTTTGTTTCTGAGTCGAGGAAAGAAATCTCTTGAGCAGAGCCTGTTTGGAAAACGAGCTTTTGACATTCTTTTTCTAATTGAATTAAAAAAATATGCCAGGATTTCGAATCATTGTTTTTCAAATATTGATTTCCGATAAAACTTTGTTGAATCATCAACTGAAACAATTGACACATACAACTTAAAACGACTAGTGCCACTAAACACTCTAACATCGTAAAACCCGCATATTTTTTATTCACCAATCAAAATCGCTCCTCTTGAATCTGTGACTTTTAGTATCCTTCTTCCCTCGTTCTCCATCAAAAAAAATCGGTAAGTTTCTCCTTGATATATCCGCTCTTTGAAACGTAAATCACCCGTCTGCTCTAAAAATAAAATTGCTTCGTATCCAAGACGAGTGCGCGTTAATTCTTGCTCCCGTTGATAATTTTGCTGAATTAATTGTGTAATAGTCAGGGAGAATATCCCTGCTACCACACATACAATACTAAAACTAACGAGACTCTCTAATAAAATAAAACCGCTATAAATAGTTAATTTTCTTCGTATATTTGCCACTCCCCATCTGAAATTGTAAAATAAGTTGCTGTTTCTTTTCAGTCCAAGTAAAAATATATTTCACTAAACGGCCATTGTTTCCTGACGAATGAAGAAAACTAAGTTTGCTTGGGCCACTCACTGTCATTTTTTCAGGTACAGCTAGCGAAGTCCTTCGAGCTGATTGGTTCAATTTATCAGGAAATGAAAAGCTTTGTTGTTCTTCAAAAAACCAAACTTCTTGTGTTTCCTCTAAAACAATTGCTTGCTGTTGCGCAAAACGAAGTTGTTTTTCTACCGTAGCAAGAAACTGTTCAATTTTTAATGTTTCTTGCCAGCGGTGAATAGCGAGTGTTGGGAGCATAGTCATAAAGCAAACAATCGTTAAACTAGCAAGTGTTTCCATTAATGTGAATCCTGCTGACTTGTTCATTGCTTTTCTGCTGTATATTTATCTAACTGCTCTTTAGTAATGTAGCCTTCGTTGACTAATTCATTTAAGGAAGGCGTCTTATTTTTTTCTAGTGTGTAGAGCTCGCTTTGTGATTCTACAATTTTTACGATTGCTTCATTGCCTTTTTTATCAACTGTTTCTTTATGTTTCGCTAAGTTAGGAACAAAAAGTAAAATCAATACGGAAATAATCAATAAGACAATCAACATTTCTAATAATGTAAACCCTGCGTATTTTTGTTTCTTTTTCATTATAAAACTCCTTCCATATTGCCATAAATAGGCAGCAACATTGCCCCATAAACACCGATAATTAAACAAGCAATTATGATAAAAATAAGTGGTTGAACAAGAGTAATGACTCGTTCAATTTTTTTGAAAAAACCTTGGAAACAGACATTACTATAAACCATCAACTCCTTGCCTAATTTTCCTTTTACTTCTCCTTGTTGAATCATTAAACTCAATGCTTTCGTAAAAAAAGGATAAGCAGCTAATTGTCTATGTAAGGTTTCACCAACTAGCAGTCCTTCACTAATTGCTCCAGCTAATTCTTTCATTAAGGGGTAATTGGTTGTATGGCGCATCAAATCGATGACCTCTTTCATTTCTAATCCTTGTGCAAGCAACTTCCCCCATTCTAGTGCAAAAAAAGCACTGACGTATTCCCGATAAAGTCCACGGATAATTGGTAGTTTCAGATATACGAAGGCCCGCTGAATAGCAGACTGATGCTTCAAATAACGGTTTAAAATGAAGAAACTAAATGAGAGGACAAAAACTAAGGTAACCAGAATGTATGGACTGTAAACAATCAGAAGAATCCCAATATTTTTAGAATAACTATTGGCATCATTTTCCATTAATTGGGGCAATAAAAATTGCCGAATACCAACAATGACGAGAATCAAAAAAGCAATCAGGAGCAGCGGATAACTAATTATTTTATAGAACTGTTGCCGATATTTTTCCGTTTGAAAAAAATGTTCGGAAATCGCTTGTAGTGTCCCTACCAAATCCCCGTGTGCAGCAGCAAACGACAATTGTGCCGAGACCATTGTTGAAAATCCTAATTCTTCGACTAAAGCTTGTAAGACAATGCCTGAGGAAAAGCCTTCAACTAAAAAAGTTATACTGTGCTGGGGTAATGCGTTTGATTTTTTCATGAAGGAAAAACTTTCTTGTATATTAAAACCATTTGCAAGCAAATCCGCTAATAGTTTCAGAAAAAGCTGCTGTTGTTTTTTCGTTAATTTATTCGATGGCTTGAAAATACGTTTTTTCTGTAATAAACCCATACGCCCACGCCTTTCTTAGATTCTTTTGCCAACTACTCTTTATAACGGCTTCCTTAAAGAAGAAATAATCATAAAGAATTCCCGCTACTTGTTCCTTATTAATCGTGGTTGTCAAAATCTGTTGATAAATGATACCTTGCAAGTATTCAGCCAATTCATGCTCTGGGCCACCTAATTCTATCAAACGCCGTTGCACTCCCAATAAGTTACGGGCGTGAATTGTCGCAAAAATAGTATGACCCGTTAAGGCGGCTCGAATAACTGCTTGAGCCGTCTCGCCATCACGAATTTCACCAATAATCAAAATATCAGGATGATGGCGCAAGCAAACTTTGATTAAGGCTTCATAAGTTAACTGAATTTTTTCATTTGTTTGCAACTGTAAAAACTGTTTTTCCTCAATTTCAACAGGATCCTCAATCGCTATCACTTGTTGTTCGCCACTTCTTTGTTTAGCCACACGATACATGGTTGTTGTTTTCCCGGAACCAACTGGCCCACTGAATAAATAAAGTCCTCGTTTCTGACAAGATGCTTCAATTTCATTTAGCTGGTGGGGAAAGAAAAAATGTTCAGCTTGTTTACCGAATCGGTGTAAAAAACGAATCACTAAGCTCTCTCGATTCTGAAAATCTCCCACAGATGATAAACGCAAGCGTTGCTTCATCTCGCCAATTAGATAAGTTGTCGCGCCTAATTGTGCTTTTCGTCTTTCTCCGACATCCATGCCGCCTATAAATTTAAAGTGGAAAATTAACTTTTCGCCTATTTCTGCGGAAACTTGTGTGTAAGTTGTCCGTTGCATCCCTGTCCGAAAAGAGATAGCTATTTCGGTATCATTGGGTAAAAAATAAACGTCTTGTGCCCCATGAAGGACGCCCCATTCAATTAATTGATGGGCCAATTTTTTTACATTTTCAGTCATTCATTTCCTCCTCTCACTAATAAACTACGCATTTATTTTATGATTTCAGCAAAAAAAAGAACCTTCACCAATAAGATGAAGGTTCTTTTTTGAAGTTTGCGCTGTCCATCTATCTTCCCCAAAATAGTGGAACTACTAGACACTTAGTATTATACTAAAAAAATTTTGCGTTTAGTTTTCAAAAATTTCTCTGAATCACAAAATTTTTGAGAAAAACTATGAGAATCAGATCGGATCGTTTACATTTTTGGCTTCATTTTTTGTTTATTAACTAAATAAACTGGAATTCCTAGAAGCGTAATTCCTATACCAATCAATGCTAGAATAGGCTGTGTAATACTCGTTGTAACCAAGATAAAGATACCACCTAGACTTGCGATAATTGGAATAATTGGATAGCCAGGAACTTTATACGGTCGTTTTAATTCAGGTTCTCGTTTTCTTAAAATAAAAACGGCTAAGAAAATTAATAGATTAAACAGCCACATAACAAAAACTAACATATCCGTCAATAAATCGAAGGTCCCGAAAAACATCATGATAATGGCTACAGCTAACTGGAAAATTCCAGCAACGTAAGGAACAACAAAGCGTTTAGACAACTTTTGAAACTGACGACTAAAAGGCATCAGATTATCTAAGGCTAAGGCATAAGGAATCCGAATCCCTGTCATTGTGTAGCCGTTTAACGCACCATATACAGAGATTAAAATCCCAATAGTTACGATTTTGCCACCAATTGGTCCAAAAATAGCCACAGAAGCATCAGAAGCTGCATTCAAATTCCCAGCGATTTGCTCAATTGGTAATGTTTTTAGAAACACAAAATTAATTAAAGCATAAATTAAAGTAATCAATAACAAACCAAAAATAATGGCTTTAGGCAAGTCTCTTTCTGGTCGCTTCATTTCACCAGCCACGTTACCCACACCTAGCCAGCCATCATAAGCAAACATGGTGGCGACTAAGGCGCCACAAAAAGCAACTAAAAAGCCAGTATTCGCTGTTGTTTCAACAGGAAAAAGTGAAACAGCTACCTGTCCGGGAGTAAATAATCCTACTAAAGAAATCAAGGCAATTGGAATCAGTTTTACTACCAATGTCGTTGATTGGACCAAAGAAGCAATTTTTGTTCCTAATAAATTAATTATCGTGATACTGGTTCCCGCAAGAATGGCAATTGGAATCAATAAATTTGCCGATAAATGAAACAAATTGATTAGTTGTGTACTAAAAATAATGGATAACGCCGAAATGTTGGCAGGATAATAAATGATACTTTGTGCCCACCCTAAAAGAAAACCAGCTAATTTACCATATGTATATTCAATATACTTCACTGCGCCACCTGTTTCAGGGATTGCTGTAGCAAGTTCGGCGCTGGTTAATCCTGCACAAATGGTTAAGGCACCACCTAACACCCAAGCAAAAATAGCTAAACTAGCTGACTGTGCGTGTCCAACGACACTCGCAGCTTTAAAGAAAACACCAGCGCCAATCACCGTACCCATTACCGTGGATAACGCACCAAACGTTGTTATCTCTCTTTTTAATTGCTTTTTCTCCATAGACTCCCTCATTTCATCTAAAATAAACAAGCGTAACAAAATTTCCACTTTCTTGAAAAAATAACGAAAATAATAGCTGTTTTCATGAAAAATTCTGTAACGATCTCTTTTCAGTATAGCTATTTCTTTTAGAATTTCAAGTTTGAAAACCACAAAAAGAAAATTTGTCATAAAAGTTTTAGAGCATTCATCTTTTGTTTATAAACAAGAATTGAGAAATTTACGATTTTTCATTAAATAAATAAAAAATCGGATCAAAAAGAAACCTTTTTGATCCGATTTTAACTACGTTATTGGTTTTCGACTTTTTCTTTTTTCATTTGTTTGCTGCGTAATTGTCCGCAAGCCGCATCAATATCTGTTCCGTGCTCTTTACGAATAACACAATTGATGCCATTCTTTTTGAGTACATCATAAAATTTTAATACCGCTTCTTTAGAGCTTCGGCTATATTGATCGTGTTCACTCACTGGGTTATACGGAATCAGATTAACATAAGAAAGTTTTTTCTTATTCCGTAGTAAATCTGCTAATTGTTGAGCATGTTCTGGTCGGTCGTTCACTTGACTCAACATAATATATTCAAATGTAACACGTCGGTTGGTTTTTTCAATGTATTCATCAATTGCTGCCATTAATTTTTCAATTGGAAAACTACGATTAATCCGCATAATTGATGTACGGACTTCGTTGTTAGGAGCATGTAATGAGATTGCTAAGTTTACTTGTAGTCCACTGTCTGCAAATTCACGAATTTTTGGCACTAAACCACTTGTTGAAACTGTAATATGGCGGGCACCAATAGCCAAGCCTTTATCATCATTAATCGTTCGTAAAAAGTTCATGACATTGGCGTAATTATCAAATGGTTCACCAATTCCCATCACAACGACATGGCTAACACGTTCATCCAACCCACGTTCATCGAAATAATGTTGCACCCACATAATTTGGGCAACAATCTCGCCAGCAGTTAAATCTCTTTGTTTTTTTAATAGCCCACTAGCACAAAATGTACACCCAATATTGCAGCCAACTTGAGTGGTCACACAAACAGATAATCCATATTCTTGACGCATCAAGACTGTTTCAATCATATTTTTATCTGGTAATTCAAATAAATATTTCACGGTACCATCTTGCGCTTCTTGCACAATGACTTGTTTTAATGGATTTAATGAAAAATTTTCTTCTAATAAAGTCATCAACGATTTAGAAATGTTCGACATTTCACTAAATGAAGCAACACGTTTTGTATACAACCATTCCCACACTTGTGTTGCGCGAAATTTCTTCTCGCCATGGGCTAAAAACCAGTCCACAAGCTGTTCTCTCGTCAGTCCATAAATGGATTCTTTCTGCATTTCTTTTCCTCATTTCTGCTATTACATTCGCTTCATAACTATAACGTATTCTCACTTTGAATGCAATATCACGAAGAACATCAAAAAAAATCGTTAAGCGTGCATGCTTAACGATTTTTTATAATTAATCTTTCACTAAGTGATAAACTTTTTTGAAGTAGAACGTTCTAGCAATTAAATAGTAAACGACCTGAATCAATAAGAAAACGCCTAAAACTTGCCAGCCAGCTAATTGCATTGGCTGATCTAAGACAGCATACATTGCTTTCAAAGCAACAGCTCCATGAATAAATGAAACAACAATTGGGGTAAAGAATAAAATACCTACTTGTTGGTAAATCATTTTCTTCAATTCTTTTTTCGTCAAACCAAGTTTGTAAATCATCTTGAATTTTTCAACGTCCGTATTCATATCACTGTATAAACGGAAGTATAAGAAACTACCCGCCGAAACAAAGAACACGATACCGATAAATAGTCCGACAAATAGAACTGGCGTATAAAATTGCGTAATACCTGCAACTGTAGCCGCGGTTCCTAGTAACATGGGATACTTGTCACCAATAATATTTTCAGCATCAATTAAGGTTTCTTTATCTGTGCCTTCTTTTGGTTGCCAAATTGTTTCTGTTTCCGCTTTGATTCCATCTGTTGAGGTACTATCTGGGATAACAACCACACCGCCAAAAGTCGGTAATACATTGGTTTCTTCTGTTTTATCAATGTTTAAAACTTGATCATTTCCCAATTGAACAGATTTGACATCTACTGATGCAGCAGAAGGAGCATCTTTTTGTGATAAATTAACTACTTTCTCACCTGTTAAAGTTGGTTCATCTATAAATTTTGCGAGTTTATTATATTCAGATGTTTTGATTAATTGGATACCGGCACTTGTTTTGTACATTGTGTAATCAATCTGATCAAACTGAATATTTTTTTCTTGGAATGTTTTTGTCGCAAATTGTTTCATTTCTTGATTTTCTGGGTTGGTCGAATCAGACAATGTCAGTTCGTACGGTACAGAACTTATTCCTTTAAAAATCATCTCATTCACGCCGTATAACGTTCCAATGGCAGCAAAAGCAACCGTTGATATCACCGAAACCAAGAAGAACGAACGTGCATTATCTTTCATGCGGAATGCTAAATCTGATAAAACGACCATATTGGTTTTTTTCCAAAAGATTTTTGGTTTCCGTTTTAAACGTTCAATGACAGAAACACTCAATTGGTCAAATAAGAATTTTGTCCCTAAAATAACTAAGAAAATTACTGGGAACATCACCATTAAAACTAACTGTCCCTTAGCAACTAAAGCAATTCCGTAACCGACAACTAAAAGCAACACGGCTAAGAAAGATTTAACTTTAGAGCTTTTGATTTCACCTTTACCCATTTCTCCTGCTTTTAATAGCTCTTGAAGTGTCGCTTTTGGCAAGCGGAATTGAATAAAGAAAGAAATTACTAAGAACAAGACCGCAAATGAAATGACAGTAATGATAAACGGCATCACTGGCAAATAAAAACCTAAACCTAGATGCATCAATAAATTGCTAATCCATAAAATAAACTGTGAAAATCCAACACCTAAAATGCTACCAAAAATTGTAGCAAAGAAACCAATCACTAAGTTTTCAATAAAAATCATTTTCTTTAACTGTTTTGGACTCATCCCTTGAATCATCAAGGTTCCAAACTCTTTTTTTCGAGATTGGATAAAGACATCCATCGAGTATAAAACAAATAAGAAAGAGAAACCATAGATTATAATTGCCGCAGCCGTCATTCCCATTTGTGCTTTAGGATTTAAACCATTAGCTAAGGCTGGGTGAAAGACAAAACCAGTGAACGTAAAAAAGATCATCACAGAAAACATTGTACTTAGGAAATAAGCCAAGTATAAATGCTTATTTCGAATCGTGTTTCTTATAACAAACTGATTAAAATTCATTATCGACACCTTCAATCTCAGCCAGTTTCACCATGATTAAATCGTAGAATTCTTTTTGGTTGCCGTTTTGGATAATTTCATCAATTAATTCACCATCTTTAATAAAGACGATGCGCTTGCAATAACTTGCGGCTAGCGGATCATGGGTCACCATTAAAATAGTCGCCGCTTCTTCTTCATTTAATTGTTGTAACAAGCCCATCACATCCTTAGATGATTTCGTATCTAAGTTTCCTGTTGGTTCATCAGCCAATAATAATTGTGGATGATGAATCATTGCCCGAGCAACGGCGACCCGTTGTGCTTGTCCACCAGAAATTTCTGCAATTCGTTTTTTCAACAGATGATTGATACCTAAACGCTCACTTAATTCTGCTAATTGTCGTTTCATTACAGAGACTTTTTCTCCATCAAGTGTCAATGGTAAAATAATATTTTCTTCAACAGTTAATGTTGGCATTAAATTAAAGCTTTGAAAAACAAATCCTAATTCTGTACGACGGAATTTAGCAATTTGTTCTTGATTCAAATTGTTTGGATTTTTTCCATTTAAAAGTATTTCACCGTCTGTTGGACTATCGATTGTTGCCAATAAATTTAAAAGTGTACTTTTCCCACTTCCAGAAGGTCCCATAATACCAATAAATTCACCGTCTTGGACAGTTAAATTAATCCCTTTTAAAGCTTCATATTTAATTTCGTTTCCGTAAACTTTTTTCAAATTTTGTACTTCTAACATATTTTCCACTCCTATTCTTCTCACTCATTTAGTGTATCGAAAACGAAAAAAAACGACAATAGAAAAGAATAACAATGAACTTACATTACTGTAAGTGCACTGTTATTCTTTTAAAAGTTATGCTTCATATTCAATCACATAAGGATGAATCTTCGTATTATAAATAGCTTCTGAATATTCTACGCAACGACCTGTTGGGCTTAACGAACGCCGAATTCTTTTTAAGCCCGTTGTTTCAGTTGTTTGCAACATCTTTTGCTCTGCTTCTGTCAAAGTTGCAACTTCAAAACGGTCTTCAAATTTATAAATTTCAATGGCATGTCGATCCATCAAACGATACAAGGATTCTTCTTTGTATTCAGTCAATGATATGTCTTTCATGGCAGCTGGCAAATAGTAATTAAAATAAATATAGGGTTGTTCATCGATTAGATATAACCGTGAAAGGTGAACCACTTCTTCTCCTAAAAATTGATAAGCCGGCATCTCTTTTGACAACGTCAAGTTTTCAACTTGTAAAACTTTTTTGGTTACTTTCTGACCTGATTCATTCAAAAATTCAGTGAATGTCCCTGCTTTTGATAGTTTATTATAGGGACGATTGCTTAACACAGTTGTGCCTCGGCCACTTTTTTTCTCAACAAATTCTTCCGTTGCTAACATTTCGATTGCCCGCCGAATCGTAATTTTACTAACGTTAAACAGCTCTTCCAATTCTGTTTCTGTTGGTAAAAACGTTCCTACTGGATACTTGCCACTCAAAATATCTTCTTTAATCTGATCTGCTACTTCTAAATAAAGCACGCTCTTTCTTCTCATGATACGCTCCCTCCCAACCGCACTATTCCTTTCTATTTTACCAGAAAATGATGATTATAACATGATGCTTTGCTGAAATTATAAAAAAAGAACAAAAATAGATAAATTTATCTATTTTTGTTCTTTTTGTTTATTGTTCTGGTGTTTCAGGTGCTGCCTCTTCTGATTCCGCTTGTAGAAAGACTTTTCTTGGTTTGCTACCTTCTGATGGTCCAATAACTCCGTGTGCTTCCAATTCATCTACTAAGCGAGCCGCACGATTATAGCCAATTCTAAAACGTCTTTGTAGCAATGAAATACTAGCTGTTTGCATTTCAACCACCAAGTTTTTCGCTTCTTCAAACAACTCATCTCGAGGAGCTTCGCCACCGCCTGAAGTGGTCGGTTCATCTGTTGGCATCATGCTTTCTTGATATTCAGCTTCTTGTTGGTCCGTTACAAACGCAACCACTCGTTCGACTTCTTGATCAGAGATAAAGGCCCCTTGGATACGAATTGGTTTATTTTCTCCCATTGGTAAGAAGAGCATATCGCCTCGACCTAATAGTTTCTCCGCCCCGTTGGTATCAATAATGGTACGCGAGTCTGTCCCACTTGAGACTGCAAAAGCCATTCGAGAAGGGACATTTGCTTTGATGATTCCTGTAATGACATCCACACTTGGCCGTTGTGTCGCTAAAATCATATGAATGCCCGCTGCCCGTGCCATTTGGGCTAAGCGGATAATCGCATCTTCTACTTCGTTACTTGCCACCATCATTAAATCAGCTAACTCATCAACAATGACAACAATAAATGGCAGAATCGGACGATTTTCGCCATCTTCCGCATTTTTCTGTTGAATTAGTTGATTGTAACCAGTGATATTTCGGACGCCTGTTGCTGCAAATTTTTCATAACGAAATTCCATTTCTTGAACTACTTTTTGCAGGGCTTGTGCCGCTTTTCTCGGATTAGTAACCACTGGCGTTAATAAATGAGGAATCCCGTTATACACATTCAATTCCACCATTTTCGGGTCAATCATCATTAATTTTACTTCATGGGGTTTTGCTTGCATCAAAATACCTGTTATGATGCCATTGATAGCAACCGATTTCCCACTCCCTGTCGATCCCGCAATTAATAAATGCGGCATTTTTGATAGATCCGCAGTTTGAACCATCCCTGAAATATCTCGACCTAAAGGTACTTCTAATAGTTTATCTGGATGACTTGGTTGTGCCTCAACAATATCTCTAAAGGATACTGTACTAATTGCACTATTAGGAACTTCAATCCCAATTAGTGATTTCCCAGGAATCGGGGCCTCCATACGAACATCTTTGGCCGCAAGCGCTAAAGCAATGTCATCCGTCAAGTTAACAATTTTGCTAACTTTTACCCCAACAGCGGGTTGAACTTCAAATTTTGTGACAGATGGTCCTAAACTAGCTTTGACTACTTTAGCATCAACACCAAAACTCTTGAAGGTTTGTTCTAAGACGCCAATGTTTTTTTCGATTTTTTCATATTCACCACTTTGATCCGTTGCTTGAATTGTATCTAACAAATCAGTTGGTGGTAGTTGATAATCACGGTCTTCCGCTTCTTCAGAAATTTCAAATTCGAGAACACCAGCTTCATCTGCCGCTTCTTCTTCCTGCTCTCGTTGCGGTTTTGTTGCTGCAATTGGTGGTACAGGCATCGCCTGATTTTGCTGTTGAAACGAATCAATTTGAACAGGCGTTGGTGCGGCCGGTTCTTCCACCATTGGTTGGTGGGTTTCAACTGGTGTTTTTGTTAAGCGCTCGGCTGCCGCTTGTTCCATACGTTCCCGTTCTTGTAATTTTTGTTGGGCAGCGGCTTCAATTTTTGCTTGGCGTTCTGCAGCCCTAGCTTCTTTCTTCGCTGCTCGCTTTGCCTCTTTTTCTTCTTGTCGCGCCTGTGATTTTGCCGAAACATGACTTAGGCGATCTTGAATACTTTGGAAATGATCAACAATTTGCTGAAAATCCCACATACTCATCAAGAAAATACCCGCTAACAGTAGCAATGTGGCAATTAAATAGCTGCCAAATTGTGCCACCAAAAAGTACGTTCCTTGATAAAGCAGCGCGCCAATCATACCACCCCCTACGTTTTGCGTCACTTGGTTGGCTTTTAAATCACTTTGCAAAAATTCCCAAGTGTTACCTAAAATATCTGGTTGACTGCCACTAACATTTCGAAACATAAAGGCATGGAAAAATAACAAAACACTAATATAAATCAGAACAGCCCCAAAAATAGGGCGCCCTCTTTTTAACGGAAAATCTTTCCCATAAATCATGACTAATAAGCCATACAGGATTAGTAAAATCGCTGCAAATGGAAAGGTATTACCTACAACTAAGCGTAAACAATTTGCTAATAACGTGCCTAAAAACCCTAAGCGAAAGAGTCCGAAGACACCGAATAAAATAAATATCAGGCCAAGAAACATATAATTTAAACGTTCTTGTTGTTGCTGTTGTTTTTTGGTCTTTTTCTTTGTCGTACTTTTTTTCTTATTTGTTGCTCTTTTTTGTGCCATTTAACTTCCCTCTTTCCATCACTTCTCATTATACATAAAAATGGAATCGAACAAAAGTGCCCACCTCATTTTACTTAAAAAATCATGGAAATTTTTTAAAAACTTTCATTTAAGAAAAATGAGCGTGGGACAAAAATCACTTTGGATTTTTGCTCCACGCTCAAAAACTGATAAACGGCGGGAACAGAACCAACTCCTTCGGAAATAAGCCGAAATTCTCCAAAAATTAAAGAGCAATTTTCGGAAATTTCTTCTTATTTCTCGGAGCTAAACGGTTCTGTCCCGACCTCATTATTTCTTATTTTGCTGATTCTTAATGGTATAAGTCGAAACGACCTTTAGCCATCATTTCTTTGGTACCACCTGTTTCAAAGAGCGCTTTGTTCATGATAATTTTTTTCATGAATGAAGCTGGGTATCCTTTAATGTCTGTTTTACCAACAATTCCTAAAGCACGTGTATTTCCGACAGAACAAACAGAACCTTGTGATTTAAAGCTGAAAGGTTTAGTTGCTTCCCCTTTCAATTGTGCTTGAATATTTTTAGCAGCATGAGCGCCCATCTTCAAGGCGATTTGTGCTGTTGTTGGGTAAGGTCGATTAGTTTCTGTATCCATCACTGCTGAGCAGTCACCAATAATATAGACGTTGCTATGGTTCGCATCTGTTAAATCTGGTTGAACCATGACACGACCACGACGAGCTTCAAAGCCAGAATCGCCTACAACGTGGCTTCCACTAACACCCGTTGTCCAAATAATTGTTTTGGCAGAAAGTTCTGCCAAGTCGCCTGCTTCGTTATCTTGATAAACAACTGCGCCTGGTTTGATTTCTTTAATCGGTTTACCTAATAATAAATGAATAGCTGAATCTTTTAATAATTGCACACCATAGTTCGCAAGTTTTTCGTTAAACATCGGCAATAGGCGAGTAACTGCTTCGACACAATAAATTTGGATTTGATCTGCTGAGACACCTGCGATTTCAGCAAATTTTGGTTTGTTTTCAACAAGAGAACCTAATAATTCAATCCCTGTAAAGCCTACTCCGCAGACAACAATTTTTAAGAATTCTTCGTTTTGAGTTGCTTTGTATTGACGCATTTGTTCTTGGATATGTTCATACACGTTTAAAGCCGTTTTCACATCTACCATTTGTAGAGCATGTTCTTGCACACCAGGGATACCAAATGATTCTGATTCAAACCCAAGAGAAACAACTAAGTAATCATAATTGATTGTTTGGCCATCTTCTAAAGCAACTGTTTGTGTTGCGGCATCAATTGTTTTAACTGTTCCTTGGATAAAGGTGGTCATTTTTTCATCGACAACATCCATAATATTGTATGTGATTTTTTCAGCTGGTTGTGTTCCAGCAGCAACTTCATGCAAGTCCGTTGCTTCGTAGTGATAGTTATTACGATCCACTAAAGTAATTTCGACGTCTTTGGCGCCTTTTTGTAATTCGCGTAATGTTTTTAAGCCTGCGTAACCAGCACCTAAAATAACAACATGTTTCTTATTCATTTTGATTCCCTTCCACTCTATAAAAAATTTACAGCCACCACAAACCTATGGCAAAAAATAGCACTTGTGCAGTTGCTCCCACAGCTAAGATCTTCACAGCACAAACAAATGTTTTACTCTTCACTTGTTCCTTCAATAAGGCTTGGGTTTGTTTCCGTACAAAAGGTAAAGTTAAAAGCATGAGTAACATTGTTGGCGGGGTTAATCCTAAACCGACAGCTAACAAAATGGCTAACATTGCTATTGTATTTAATCCGACGAATAATTTCAAAGAACTTGCTTTGCCAAGGTAATGAACTAATGTATATCTCTTGTTATTTTCATCTTCCTCTAAGTCACAGATATTATTTGCTAACATTAAGTTAGCAATGTAACAAGTGTTAGGTAAGGCGACTAAGAAAATCCCCCATAAATTAGCTGCTGACCAATTGAAAACTTCAAACGTATTAATGTAGACACAAATAAGGGTAATCATGAACCCCATTGTAAATCCTGAGAAAACTTCCCCTAATGGTAGACTGGACAAAGGTTTCGGTCCTGATGAATAAAAAATACCAATTAAGTAACAATAAAGACCCATAATTAATAACGGCCAGCCGACAATAAATGACAACCCAATCCCCATTAAAGCAGAAACGAGAATCATCCAAAAAATCATTTTGCGTATTAATGGCAAAGATAAATTTTCTCGACCGATAATATTCGTTTTTTCCTTATAATCATGGACTTCTGTGGCATGATGGTAATCATTATAATTATCTAAAATATCGACCGCCATATTGAAAATAAACATCGCAATGAAAAAAATTAAAACATAACCAACATGGAGCCGCCCATATTGGTACCAACTAAAACAAATTCCTAACAAAAATGGCAAAACACTAGCTGTTTTTGCTTTTAATTCTACTAATTCAAAAAATATTTCTCGATTCAAACTATCCCTCCGCTACTTTTTTACAAACTTTGTTACTTTTAAAACTTAATTACTGTATTTCTGTCGCCAATTCGTATACAATCAAATAGTATTGAACCACTGAAAGGATCGTAGTATATTTATGAACACATTTTGGAAGTCGTTTCCTGACGTTGAACGTTCTTTAACGGAAACATGTGAATTAATTGAACAAACGTTGCATACACGCAACGAAGACATTGAAGAAGCCTTAGTAACTTTGGCTCGTTCTGGCGGCAAATTATTACGCCCCGCTTTTTTCTTTCTTTTTGCTCAACTGGGTGATGAAGAAAAACAAGAGAAACAACAACTATTAAAAATAGCTGCATCTTTGGAAATCCTACATATGGCTACGTTGATTCACGATGACATTATTGACGATTCTCCATTGCGCCGAGGCGCTGTGACTATTCAATCACAATATGGTAAAGACGTGGCTGTTTACACAGGTGATTTACTATTCACTGAATTCTTTACTTTGATTGCAGATGCCATGAATGGCTCTGAATTTATGAAAATCAATGCACAAGGAATGAAACGGTTATTACTTGGTGAACTCGATCAAATGAGTCATCGATTTGACCGCCGCATGTCGATTCCTGCTTATTTAAGAAGTGTCAACGGCAAAACAGCCGAACTTTTTTCACTAAGCTGTCTTGAAGGGGCCTATTTCGGTCATAGTTCAAAAGAAGTCCAACGTTTAGCTAAACGAATTGGCCGTCATATTGGCATTGCTTTTCAAGTCTATGACGATATTTTAGATTACACTGCCGACACGGAAACTTTGAAAAAGCCCGCTTTAGAAGACTTGTCACAAGGTGTTTATACGTTACCCCTTCTCTTCGCTTATCAAGCAGCACCTGACGTATTCGGCCCTTATTTGGATAAAGGACGCGCCATTACCTTAGAAGAGGCAGCTGAAGTTGCGGCGCTAGTCAATGACTATCATGGCGTTACAGAAGCACAAGCTTTTGCTAAAAAAGTAACCAACAAAGCAATCACTGATATTCAACAATTGCCTGATGGCACAGCAAAAGAAACCTTACTTTCCTTAACTGAGCTCTTATTACATCGTTCATTTTAAACGTTTTATGGAAGAATTGCCATTAATTGAAATAGAAAAACGACTGATTGTTTGCTTTAATCAACAACCAGTCGTTTTTTTATTCCTCGAAAGAACTAATGCCACGATCAATTCGGTAAAGTTTTTGATAATGCGCATTGGTTGCAAGTAATTCTTCTGGCGTACCACTCATCTCTAATTGGCCATCTTCAATAAAGATCACTTGATCCATCAAAGTTACGCCTTGCAAATGGTGGGTAATCCAGATGACGGTTTTATCTTTTAATGCCTCAAAAAAGGTTTCCAGCAATTGCTGTTCTGTAATTGGATCTAAACCAGTAGTTGGTTCGTCTAATAACACAATCGGTGTATCTTGCAAAAGAATCCGCGCTAGCGCCAAGCGATGTCGTTCGCCACCAGAAAAACGCAAACCTGCTTCATCCACCATTGTTTGTAAACCTTCTGGTAATTGGGCAACCATTTCTTTTAAGCCAACTTTTTCTAAAACCGCCCAAACTTCTGCTTCGCTTGCTTCTTCTCTACCAATCCGAATATTATTTAAAATGGTTGTTCGAAATAGGTACGGTGCTTGATGCATAACCCCAATATATTCAGTCATCGTCTCACCAAATGCCTCAGTTGGGATATTTCCTAAAAGGATTTCTCCCGAAGTAGGCTGTAAATCACCACGAATGAGCGAAGCCAACGTACTCTTTCCGGAACCACTGCGCCCTAAAATCGCTAATTTTTGTTTTTCAGGAATTGTTAACGATAAGTCATTTAATACCTTTTTCGCTTGATTTTCATATGCAAAAGACAAATGTTCTATCGATAAACTGGTGCCATTTGGCTGAACAGGCGCTTCTGTTGAGTCATCTTCCCCTTCAGGAAGCTCATTAAAACGACGAATGGAATCCTTATAAATCGTTGTTTCCTGTGCTGCAGCAGGTAGCGGAGCAAAGGCATCAATTAACGGAAAAACGGTTAAAACAAAGGCACCAATCCAATTGGCTGCGCCCCCATGATTACCTGGAAACCGCACACTTGTCCAAGCTAAGACAGCAATCGCAATCACACCAAACAGAAGTTGTAAAACAAAGTCTCGGCCACGGTTAAATTGCTTCATTTTTTCATCTAATGCACGAACGTTTGCTTCATCTGTTTCATAACGAGCAACGAATTCAGAGCCTCGTTGACTAAATACCCAATCAGACACACCTAGAATATTGTCGGTTAGTGTTTGATATAACTCATTTTTGGCATATTTATGTTTTTCTTGACGCGCACCATTCACTAGAACTGAAACAAGTGGTAATAGAAAAACAACCACTCCTAACATCAGTAACATGCATAAAGCAAACCACCAAGAAAAGAAACCTAATGCAATCACTAAAAAGATATACAAAATCCAAGCAATAACGGTTGGGAAAATCGTTCGTAAATACAAGTTTTGGATATGATTAATATCCTCCGAAAGCAAACCTAAGATATCCCCAGTGCGATATTTTGTCTTAAAGAAAATCGCATCTTTTTCTAGTACATTATAAAGTTTCAAGCGCAGATCAGAGGTCATTTTTAACACCCAGTTATGACTCGTTAGACGCTCCACATAACGAAAAACAGGACGGCCAATCCCGAATGCTCTTGTTAAAACAATGGGAATATAAATTAATAAAATATTCTCTGGTAAGGAAGCCGCACGACTGATTAAGTAACCAGACGTAAACATTAATGCCCCTGCGCTAAAGAACGTCAAGAAGCCTAAAAGTAAGGCAAAATACAAGGTTTTTTTATAGCGTTTTAAGAAAGGACGAACCCATTGATCGTTTTTCCAAACGTCTTTCGTTGTCGGCTGTTTTTCCATCATTGGCGTCCTCCTCTCATTTGCTTCATTAATTGAACATAGTAGCCATCTTTTTCAATCAACTCTGCTAGCGTTCCTTGTTCCACTAATTGACCTTTTTCCATCACTAAAATGTAATCCATTTCTTCCATCCAATGCAGACGATGTGTCGCAAAAAAGACAAGATGATTGTTCATTAATGGCAACATGCGCTCTTTCATTTCAACTTCTGTTTCAATATCCAAATGCGCTGTCGGCTCATCAAACAGCAAGACGTGGCGTTTTTGATCGACAAAGGCGCGGGCCAACGCTACTCGTTGCGCTTGTCCTCCACTTAACATTCGACCACTTTCCCCAATCAAGGTATGAATTCCTTCGGGAAGATCTTTAACCAGCTCGTCTAAGCCAACTAACTGAATCGCTTGCTGAATCGCCTCATCTGTTGCTTCAGGTGTATAAAAGCGAATATTGTTTGCCAAAGTATCTTGGAAAATATATGGTGCTTGCGGAATATAAAGGATTTGTTTTTGCCAGTCTTTTTGTAAAAAATGTGGAATCGTTTGGCCATTTATCGCCAATTGACTCGTTTCTTCTGTTGGTAATAAAAAGCCGCTTAATAAATTAATTAACGTTGACTTACCAGAACCACTCGCCCCGATAATTCCAATCTTTTTGCGACCATCAACAGAGAATTGCAACGATTGAATCGCTTCTTGCGTTGCATCTTCATAGGAAAAATTTAACGCTGTGACTGACAACTGACTTTCTTGATGCCAATCATCTAACGTGAGCACATCGGTCTGTTCTGCTTCTGGCAATGCTAATACCGCTTGGATCGCTTGAAAAGAGTTTTTTCCATCTAAGGTTGCGTGATAATCACTTGAAAAATCACGAATCGGTAAAAAGAACTCAGGTGCTAAAATTAAAGTAACCAAGGCAGGAAATAATAAAATCGTGCCGTTTAATAAACTTAATCCAAGGAAAACTGCCACAACAGCTACCGATAATGTCGTAAAAAAGTCTAACGCAAAGGTTGATAAAATAGCAATTTTCAATGTACTCATGGTCGCTTTTCTGAATCGTTCACTTGTATGGTAAATACTTCCAGCATATTTTTTGCTCAACCCAAACAGTTTCAGCGTGTCAATTCCTCGCAAGGAATCAATAAAATGATTGGAAAGCATTTGAAACGCCGCATATTGCTTGTCCGCTTTACTTTGTGCTGCATAACCTAACACAATCATAAAAATAATAATAATCGGAAAAACAATCAGCAATGTTACGCCTGAACGAATATCTTGTGTAAAAACAAAGGCCAAAATAATCCAAGGAATAATCATCATATTCATCATTTTTGTCAAAATCAATTGTAAATAATTTTCGGTTTGACTGATGCCTTCTAAAGCCATGGTAACCATATTTCCAGTTCCATTTTTTTGAACAACATTTGGCCCCAAACGGAAAATTTTGGTTAATAATTGTTCGCGTAATTCTTTCGAGCGTTCATAACTAAATGTATCGAGCATTCTCTCACGAAAATACGTAATAACATGTCGACCAAGATAAAAAATAAAAAAGAGTAAAATACTCTGTAGTTGTTGGTTAAGATGCCCGCCACTCCAAAGGCCGACAATGGCTTTTGAAAGAAAAAAAGCTTGCCCAATTATAAAGACTGCTTGCAGGAAAGAAAAACCTGCAAGCAAGACAAGAATTTTTTTGATTTTAGGCATCTGTAAGATGTCTTTATCAATCATAGATTTAATACCCCTCTGGTACGGCTGTCTGTGAAATACGTTTTCTGAAAATATAATAGGACCAAGCAGTATAAGCTAACACGAATGGTAAAATGCTTAAAGAAATCCACGTCATAATTTTTAGTGTATATGGTGTGCTTGTTGCATCTTTAATCAACAAATCAAAACCTTCACTACCAATCATAACACGTGGGAACAAGCCACTGAACAAGAGAGCAACTAGTACAACTAATGTTAAACCACTCGCTAGAAAAGCTAACATCTCTTTGCGTTTAAACACCCCAACATTAGCAATGACCGTTAAGACCACAATTGCTAACGTTAAAATTAAAGTGACCGCAAAGTTCTTTTCATAAAAGTCCGTTTTGAAGTACATCAACACTGCAAAAACTACTAAACCGACATATAAAACGCCGTATAAGATTTCTGCATAATTTCGAGCACGTTCGCGAATTGGGCCTTCTGTTTTTAAAGCAATATAGTTCATACCGTGTAAGTAGCAAAGTAATGTTAAGGCTACACCACCAACAATTGAAAACAGATTAAAATAATCCGTAAATTGCGCATGCATATTGCCGTTTGCATCTAAAGGCATCCCTTGGACTAAGCTGATAAACAAAATACCAAAGAAGAACGGTACAAGGAAACTACCAATTGATAGCGTCCAGTTCCACATCCGACGACGTTTACCTTCCGGCATGTTGTGGCGGAATTCAAAGGAAACTCCGCGAATAATTAAGCCAAATAAAATCGTAAATAGAATTAAATAGTAGCCACTAAATAATGAAGCATACCAATATGGGAAAGAGGCAAACATTGCGCCGCCCGCTGTTAATAGCCAAACTTCGTTTCCGTCCCAAACAGGTCCAATTGTTGCAACGACTTGATCTTTTTCGTCGTCATTGTGTGCCAACGTTTGAACGGCCATTCCAACACCAAAGTCAAATCCTTCTAAGAAGAAGAAACCTGAGAACAAGACGCCGATAAGGACAAACCATAATAATTGTAGTGTACTCATTCGCCAAATACCCCCTTATCAAATGGATCCAACGCTGGTTCATTTTCTTTCGCTAATTTTTTCGCTTCATAGTCTGGTCCTTTACGTAATTCTAAAATGACCAAGTAAACCATGACACTACCTAAACCAGCAAATAATAAGAAATAAATGACATTTGACGTAATTAATGAAGCAACCGATACATTTGGTGAAACACTTTGTTCAATCGTAAATAATCCATAGACAGTCCAGGGATAACGACCTAATTCAGTGACTAACCAACCTGTTGTATTCGCAAGGAATGGTGCGAACGTACATAAAGCAACAATCCACAGCATCCATTTCTTCTCGTACAGAGATGGTTTTTTCTTCCTTGTAAAGAATAGTCCTAAGGCAGCAACCAATAACATTAAGGCACCAAAACCAGCCATGATACGGAAGCTCCAGAATAAAGTGTTAACTGGTGGATAATAATTTTTATCATCCCCATATTTTTCTACCAAGCGCTTGTTGACTGTATCCATTCCATCAACCGAACCTGATAATTTGTTATACGATAAAATACTTAGCATATACGGAATATCGATACCAAAAACTTGTTTATGTTCCCGTTCATCTGCCCAAGCAATCAATGTCCAAGCAGCAGGATCATCAGAGTCTTCATAGGCCCCCTCCATCGCCGCAAATTTCATTGGTTGTCCTTCAATTAGAGCTTTCATTTGCAAGTCGCCAGCTAATAAAACGCCGATTGAACCGAACAAAGTAACCCATAAACCAATGCGCATAGATGCTTTGTGGAATGAAATATCCCGTTTTTTCAACAATTGGAAAGCAGCCATACCAGCTACTGCCATGCCGCCCAATGTAAAGGCGCCCATGATAACGTGTGAAAATTCATACCAAACTTTTGGATTGCTGATGACAGCTACAAAGTCCACCATTTCAGCACGGCCATTATTGATGACATAACCTACTGGATGTTGCATAAAACTATTGGCAACTAAAATCCAGAAAGCAGACATCATTGAACCGAATACGACTAACCAGATAAAGGTTACGTGAACTTTTGGATTCATTTTATCCCAAGTAAAGATCCATAAACCTAAGAATGTTGACTCTAAGAAGAAAGCTAAGAGCGCTTCTACCGCCAACGGTGCCCCAAAAATATCTCCGACGAATCGAGAATAATCAGACCAGTTCATCCCAAACTGAAATTCTTGAATAATCCCGGTTACAACCCCAACAGCGAAGCTTAATAGGAATATATTTCCCCAAAACTTGGCCATTTTACGATAACGTTCCTCTTTTTTCACAACGTACATTGTTTCCATAATTGCTACAACAAGTGCTAATCCTATTGAAAACGGTACGAAGAAAAAGTGGAAAACTGTTGTCATCGCAAATTGGATTCTCGCCAATGTTACAATATCAAACATATTATTTCCTCCCTGATTTGCCTCCACACAAAGAAACAAGCTTACCTGAATTGTTCATTTCCATTAGCGATGACTCCTTTTATCTACGAAACTAAAAGAAAATTCAAGTGAACTTTTCCAAAAAGTGTGAAAATGCATGTAATATAGAATAATTCCAATCTAAGTATACAACTTTCTGAGGCAGAAACCAAACAATACAGAAGCATTTCTCACAATTTTTTTAGGTGCTACCAAGATTTCTTCCCTTTCTTCTATCAATAAAAAAAGCCCTTCCTAAAAAAAGGAAGAACTAATCTCAATCTATCAACATTTTGACTTATCACTTGATTAGTTTTCGAAAATCGAAGCAGCTCGTCTTTGATGATAAAAATTCTAATCTTGTGATGAAAATTACGGATTGCTTGTGGTGATAGTTTGTTTTTTAACAACATGGCTATAAAACAGGGGAGAAAAAGCCAAATCAAAAAAGTTTGTTTTGGTACCATTCCAAACAACATGACTCTAAAACTATAGTCATTATGCTGAACAAGGGTTTGTTGTTTTGGTACCATTCCAAACAACATGACTCTAAAACCTCGGAGAATTATTTTTTCTCCATGATTCCGTATTCGCATCACTTATCCATAGCTAGATTTCAGTTTAGAAGGTCTGAATTTTTTCTTCACGTTTATTATACCAAACTTTCTCCTTCTTGGCGGAAAAACCCACCATTTTTCAATGGTGGGTTTTCTTTATTTAGTAGCTGTAACAGCGAGCCAGATTTCACTATACTTAGCTTCTGCTGGTCCTTGATATTGCGTAAACGAAATTTCTGGTGCTGCAACGACTTGGTAACCAGATGAAGGCAACCATTCAGAGAATATCCTTGCCCAGGTTTCTTGTAAAGTTTGTGGGAAAGGACCTTCATTTGGAAAAACCGCCCATGTATGAGCAGGTACGCTTAGTTGCTCCAAATCTTCATAGGTATTTTCTTGCGAAGTGGCAAAGCCAATCATGTGTGTCATTTCTCCACCCTCTGTTGTTCGTCCCTCTTGAAAGTCAAAAGAAGCATTTACTACTTGATGAGGATATACATCATCAAATATATGCATTTCCGCTCGTTGTTGTGGTGTAATGCGCTGTGCTAATTCCATGATTGCTTGATTTTCCCCTTGATACTGCAAGGGAACCTTCTGACTAACTCCGACTATTTGAAACGCTGGTTTTTCAATCAATTTAACATCCATTGATTGTCCTCCTTTAATATCAATATAGAAAGAGAATTTAGGAAACGTTTTTTGGATTTGTGTTTTCATTACTTCAGAAGGGGCTTGTCCTGACCAATCGCGAAAAGCTCTTGAGAATCCTTCAATACTTTGATAACCATATTTAAAAGCTACATCTGTCACTTTTTCACCAGCAAGTAATGCTAAATTTGCTTCCGCCAAACGTCTCTTTTTAATATACTCAGCCAGACTCATCCCCGTAATAAACGAAAAAGTTCGTTTAAAATGGTAAACAGAAATCCCTGTCTTTTTCGCCAATTCATCGAAGGATACTTCTTCCGTTAAATGTTCTTCAATATAATCCATTGCTTGATTTAAATTTGCGAGCATCCGTGTCCCTCTCTTTCTATTTGAAAGTTTACTAAAGACCAACAAAGATGACTTGATTATTTAGAGCCAACATTCGTCAAGTCGCTACTCTTGGTTCATAGCGGCTTTTAAAGCCTGTGCTAAAGCACTTTCTTCAGGTTCGTCTGGTTGTGAATATTTTTTCATCAAACGACGTTCTTCATGTTTAGTCATTTTTTGTTTTCGTTCTTTTTTATCGGGAATTTTTTCAGTAATCGAACAGAATTTACATTTGAAAGAACGACCATTTTTTCCTTCTATAATGACCATTTTTTTATGACATTGTGGGCAACGGTGATTGGATACTTTAGGATCTTTTCGCCGACGATAAGAACATTCTTGGTTTGTACAAACGTAAATCTTCCCATCTTTTGTATTTTTCTCCCGTAAGTTTGAGCCACAATCTGGACATTTTTTTTGCGTAATGGAAAAATCTTGATATTTTTTCTCGCTTTGTTTAATTTCACGGACTAATTTTTTCGTATCCTCTTCAATATCCTTTAAGAAAAGTTGACTCTTTTGTTGACCCGAAGCGATTGCTTCGAGCGATTTTTCCCATTTTTCCGTTAGTTCAGGTGTCACAAGTGATGGATTCACCAAGTCTAATAGTTGCTTTCCTTTGGCAGAGACACTTAAACCGCTATTGGTTCGTTCCATCAATTCTGATTTAATCAGTTTTTCAATGATTTCAGCTCGCGTTGCCGGTGTGCCTAAACTGTGTTTCTCCATTTTTCCTAACAACGTTCCTTCGGTTAATGGTTTTGGCGGCGACATTAATTCTTTGTTAATGGTAAAGTTTGGCGCAACGGTCATGCCTTTTTGCCATTGGACAGTGGATAGCGGCTGTTCGGCTGTTGTTTTCCAGCCAGCAACAACTACTTTATTTTGATGAAAGACAAATGTTTCTTTTCCAAAAGCGACTGTAACTTTTGTTTGTTTGGTTTGATTTGGCTCAGCAAACAAACCTAAGAATCGTTGAACAATCATTTGATAGATTTTTTGTTCATCATTGCTTAGCTTTTCATAACGAGGACGTTGTTCAGTTGGAATCAATCCATGGTGATCCGTGACTTTTGCATTTTGGAAAACTTTTTGTTGTTTAACAACGGCCCCATTTTTAAGGTAGCCTTTCACTTCTGGTGAAAAATCAGCAATGGCTTGAAGTCGTTCTTTCATCGTTCCTTTCATATCCGTTGTTAGATATTTGCTGTCAGTTCGAGGATAGGAAACAATTTTATGTGTTTCGTATAAACTTTGTACAAGAGACAACGTTTTCTTTGCAGAAAATTGGAATCGCTGATTGGCTTCACGCTGGATTTCGGTTAGATCATACGGTAACGGCGCATTTTCTGTTTTAACTTTTTCTTGGATATCGGTAACTAAGCCCTTTTGTTTTGAGAGTTCTTTGACTAATTGTTCTGCTTCCTGCCGTTCTTTCAAAGCGTATGGATTTTTTTGGGTCATCTTTGCTTTTTCTGATTCAACAGTTAACGAGATAGTAAAATAAGTTTGAGGCTTAAATTGTTCAATCGTTTTTTCTTGTTGGCGTACCATTGCTAAAGTTGGTGTTTGAACACGACCTGCGGATAAGTTATCTTGATATTTCACTGTCAAGGCCCGTGTGACGTTTAGCCCAACTAACCAGTCAGCTTTTGCGCGCGCCAAGGCAGAGTAATACAAATTATCGTAGTCTTTCGCTGGGCGAATTTTCTTAAACCCGTCTTTAATGGCTTTGTCTGTTTGAGATGAAATCCATAAGCGTTTGACTGGTTTGTTAAAACGGACATATTCTAAAATCCAGCGGGCCACTAATTCACCTTCACGACCAGCATCGGTGGCAATCACGGCTTCAGAAACATCTTTACGATTGGCTAATTGTTTAATCGCTTTTAATTGATGTCCCGTTTTCGGTAACGGTTTAATCCCTAAATTCTTAGGAATCATCGGTAAAGTTTCCATTTGCCACGTTTGCCATTCTTTGTTTAAATCTTCTGGCATTTTTAGTCCTAAGAGATGGCCTAAAGCCCAGGTGACAATCACGTTGGGTCCTTCATAATAATTCTTATTTTTTTGATTTGCTCCTAAAACGCGGCTTAAATCTTTTGCTACGCTAGGTTTTTCGGCAATAATTAATTGTTTTGCAACCACTAGTTTCGCTCCTTTTTGAGTGCTATCTTTTCGTATTATACCAAATATTAGCTCGATTTTCTCTAAATTCCGAGAATAGAAAAAGAGTTTAAAGAAAATTCCCTGAGGTTTTTCTTTAAACTCATGCGTTTCAAATAACTTTCCGTTTGCAGAATTTTGTTTTGCCAAAATGATTGGATATTGTGGTAAACTCAGCTTTATTTTCAAAAGTAACTGCATGATGATTTTCTAGTAATGCTAAACCGAAGTATTGTTGTAAATCTTCATCGCATTCTTCACACCAGCGTTCTTCCCCATCATTCCAGAAAGCCGTTAAATAATTAGGCTTTGTGTTGACGTATGTATAATTCTGAGAAAGTTTTTGCCAAACTTCCACATAATATGTCTCTGCATCGGTCAAGTTATCGAAGGTTTTTTCTTGAACAATGTCCTCTTGCCAATCATCAAAAAACCACCAAGGTTCATTGTCGCCATACATTGTAATTACTTGATACATTGAACCGCTCCTTTTTTTGCTACTGTAGGTATCATAGTCACTTTCTGAAAAAGTTGCAAGGATTTGGTTTCGGACTGAGAAATTTTTGAAATTTATTTTATCCTGCCACTTCTAAAGAAGCAATAAAATCTTCAATCATGCGACGATAACTTTCTTCTGGCGTGGCTTCTTCGCGTTGAAAATAACCTAAAAAACGTAAGGTAATATAACCATGGATTAAGCTACGTAATTCTCGACTTTTATGCAGTCGTTCTTCATTATTAAATGGATAAAAAGCTAAAAGTTGTAAGATAATTTGATTGGTTTCATGGATGCCTTCAATTAATTGTTGGTTTTGCGTTTTCGGCACACTGATAAGTAATTCATAGACTGCAGAATTTTCAAAAGCAAATTGTTGGTACGTTTCAGCATATATCCGAATTGCTTCTGCGCCACTCTTACCCACTAAGGCTCGTCGCAATGCATCATTTAATTCTTGAATTAACAAGTCCACTAGAGCATTTTTTACTTCAGCAATATTTTTAAAGTGATTATAGAGTGAAGGATACTTGATGCCTAAATCAACGGCTAAATTTTGAAAGGTTAATTGTTGAACGCCCAATTCTTCCGCTAGGTTGCGGGCACTTTCAAGGATTTTGGCTTTCGTTAAATTCCGTTTTTTTGCCATCTTTCTGACGCCTCCAATTCTTAAATTTTGGACAATTATTAGTTTATCATATCTATTGACTCTTTTTAAACTATAAATTATAGTTTATAATAATAATTTGTAAACATCATTTTTGAAAGAAGGCTGTTTGGCATGCATATTACCAACCGTTCTCATTTGGCCGATCGTTATGGCAAACGAACCAGTGCAGAATTTTTATTACACGAACGTCCTATTTTATCTTTTCCTATTTCTTTAGCGGCCATTCCTAAAGAAGCCCGTTATTTATCTTGGGAATTAATTGATTATGACACGATTCCTCTAATCGGTTTCCCTTTTATTCATTGGTTAGCTGCCAATGTTCCTGTAACCAATGAGATTCCTGAAGACTTTAGTCGAACAGCACTCAAGCCTACCATTCAAGGAAAAAATAGTCTTGCTTCTCCTTTGGGGAAACAGATGATTCCTGCGCTTGCCACTGAAACGTTACCTGAGTTAACCGAACGTTATCTGGGGTTAAGCCCTCGCTCTGGTGTGCACACCTATACGTTATATGTATACGCTACAAAAAATCCACTAAATTTAAAAGAAGGCTTTTTTGCGAATGAATTGCATCAAGCATTGAATGATCAACGACTCGCCAAAGCCAAATTTGAATTTCTTTACTAGAAAGTGAGGAAATAGAATGTATGAATTAATTAAAAGTAAAATTTTCCGTCCAAGACAACCTTGGGAAAAAAATCTGCTTGTTTTATGGTTTGGCACATTTATGGCTGGTATTGGCTTTAGCTTAGTGATGCCATTTATGCCTCTTTATATCAACACATTAGGTACTTTTACCCACCAACAATTGAATTTTTGGAGCGGAATCACGTTCTCTTCCACTTTTTTAGTCACAACCATTGTTTCACCTTGGTGGGGCCGTTTAGCCGACCGAAAAGGACGCAAGTTAATGTTATTACGCGCTTCATTAGGAATGGCTATCGTCATTAGTTTAATGGGCGCAGTCACAAGTGTTTATCAATTGATTGGCTTACGCTTATTACAAGGTGTTTTTTCTGGTTATATCAGTAATGCGACTGCGTTAGTTGCTACAGGCACACCTAAGGAAAAAAGCGGCCAAGTGCTTGGTACTTTAGCCACTGGTTCTGTTACCGGCACGTTGCTTGGTCCTCTTTTGGGCGGTGTCACTGCGTCTATTTTCGGTTATCGGCCAACCTTTTTTATTACTGGTACGATTTTATTACTCGTTTTTGTTTTGAGTCTCGTCTTTGTCCATGAAGAGTTTGTGCCAATTGAAAAAAATCAAGCCGCATCTGGGAAACAAATTTTAAAAAAACTAGAACATCCCCACGTGATTCTTGGAATGTTTATTACGACATTAATTATTCAAGCTTCCAATAATTCAATTAGTCCCATCATCAGTTTATATATTCAACAATTGTTGGGTGGTCACGGAAATGTCACCTTAATCAGCGGAGTCATTGCTTCTATTCCAGGGATTGCAACGTTAATAGCCGCCCCTCGTTTCGGCCGGTTAGGCGATCGTATTGGCAGTGAACGCATCTTGACAATTGGCTTAATTTTAGCCATTTTCGTTTATCTACCAATGGCCTTTGTTCAAAATGTCTGGCAGCTTGCTATGCTTCGTTTCTTAGTTGGGATTTCCGATGCCTGTTTACTACCAGCTGTTCAAACATTGATCACTCGTTATTCCCCAAGTGACGCTGCAGGTCGTATTTTCAGTTACAATCAATCTTTCCAAGCGACAGGAAATGTGATTGGTCCTATGATTGGTTCAAGCGTATCTGCCGCTTTCGGTTATCGTGGGGTCTTTATTTCCACTTCTTGTCTGGTTCTCCTTAACCTTCTATGGGTTCGTCGAAGCACCGCCGAATTAAAAAAAGAGAAAAATGATGCCTGAGTTATACACAGAAAAGTTATCCACAATTTTAATTTTTAATTTTTCTCTTTTTCTTATTTTAAAAAAAATAGGCATATAAAATAAAAAAGAAAAGCGGATATTTACTGGTTTTATGACCAGCATATCCGCTTTTCTTTTGGTTGACTTCATCCTTTTTGTTTCACAACTCGTGAAACTTTTTAGACGTATTGTAGTTCTTTTTCATCTTGGTAGGCGCGATCAATTAAGCCGCCCCCTAAGCATTCCATCCCATCATAAAAAACAACAGCTTGACCTGGAGTGACTGCGCGCGCTGGTTCCTTAAACGTAACGGTTGCTTTTGTGCCATCTTCAGATAAGGAAACATGCACTGGAATATCTGCTTGACGATAACGGAATTTAGCCGTACAGTCAAACTCTTTTGGCATTGGCGTATCAACAGTAAAATGAACCTCACTAGCTTCTAAATGTGTTGCATATAGTTTTTCATGGTGAAATCCTTGTCCCACATATAATGTATTGGTAGTTAAATCTTTCCCAATCACAAACCATGGTTCTTGTGTTTTACCGCCGCCACCAATTCCTAAGCCTTGGCGTTGACCGATAGTATAATACATCAGACCATCATGTTGTCCTTTGATTTCGCCATCTTCTGTCACCATGTTGCCTTTTTTAGCTGGTAAATAATTACTCAAAAATTCTTTGAAATTCTTTTCACCAATAAAACAAACGCCCGTTGAGTCTTTTTTCTTGGCTGTGGCTAATCCAGCACGTTCAGCAATTGCACGAACTTCTGATTTTTCCATGCCACCCAATGGAAACATTGTTTTTGCCAATTGGGCTTGTGATAATTGGCTTAAAAAATAGGTTTGATCTTTATTATTATCAATTCCACGTAACATATGCACTACGCCATTTTCATCCGTTTCTACTTGTGCATAGTGGCCAGTTGCAACATAGTCAGCGCCTAGTTGCATAGCATAATCTAGGAATGCTTTAAATTTAATTTCTTTATTACACATGACATCTGGATTTGGTGTCCGTCCTAACCGATATTCTGCTAAAAAATATTCAAACACACGGTCCCAATATTCTTTTTCAAAATTGACCGAATAATACGGAATCCCAATTTGATCCGCTACTTTTGCGACATCTTTATAATCCTCAGTTGCGGTACAGACACCATTTTCGTCTGTATCATCCCAATTTTTCATAAAGATCCCAATTACATCATAGCCTTGCTCTTTTAAAAGCAACGCTGTGACAGATGAATCGACACCGCCACTCATGCCTACCACGACACGCGTTTTGCTGTTATCTGCCATTTTATCACCATCATTTCAATTAGATTCTGAAATCATCCACGATTTGAAGGTCGTAACTTTTCAGTGCTTTTCATTATACTATTTTTTTGAAATAAGTAAAGCAAGCCGGGCGTATAATGAGAAAATACTTGGAACAAAGGCACAGCGAACAAGCTATTGCTTTCAAATAAACAGAAAACCTGAAGGAACAAGCTACTTTCACTTGTTTCTTCAGGTTTCTCTAAATTATTCTACTTTCTCTAATACACCACGACTAATTAAGCCATCCATTAAGAAAAAGTATTTTTCTTTACTCATTTCATGTTGTTCATTCTTGAAAATATTCATTGGTTTTAAACCATTTGCCGTTGTAATGGACATTTTCAACTCTTTTAGATCAGCAGTGATCGTAATTTTCAATTTGAAGCCTTCATTTCTCTGAGGCGTTGGATCTAAGGAACGAATCAATTGAAAGTTCCCTGATTTTGTTTCAGTAAAGCCGTTATCTTTTAATGTATAGCGTTTTGCACTAGGATGTACTTTGTAAAAAACTGTTGAGCCTTCAACAGCAGCCGTTGTTGTAAATGCCATGGGTTCCACCTCGTTATTTTCATTGTTATCTTCATTATAGCGAAAACCTGTAGCTGCCGCAATCAGATTATTTTTTCAATTGTTGAATCACTGCAACTAGTACTTCAGAAAAAGTCGCAATTTCTTCTGGTGTGTTCCCGTAGCCAAAACTAATCCGGATTGATTCTTTAATAGCTGAGGAATTTTCTCCATACATCGCTGTCAACACGTGCGAAGGATCCACAGTTCCCGCTGTACAAGCCGAGCCTGTTGAAATCGCAATACCTCTTAAGTCCAAATGCATTAAGAGCAAATCACTGGGAATTCCTTTTAAATGAAGATTTAAGACATGCGCTAAACGATTGGTTGGTTCACCATTAATTGAAAAATCAATATTGGCTTCTTCTAACGCTTTTAAAATAATCGTTTGAAAACTTTGATAAGCTGTTTTTCTTGCTTGCTTTTCTGTAGAAGTTAGTAATGAAACGGCAGTACCCATGCCAATAATTCCAGCTAAGTTTTCCGTGCCCGCACGTCGTTTTTCTTCTTGTTCCCCACCATGTAAAAGAGGTGGTAATTGGATTGCATCGCTTTTAAATAAAAACCCTA
Organism: Enterococcus sp. DIV0358; assembly: GCF_051713465.1. Lineage (NCBI taxonomy): Bacteria > Bacillati > Bacillota > Bacilli > Lactobacillales > Enterococcaceae > Enterococcus > Enterococcus sp. DIV0358. The sequence continues at coordinate 1,829,964 of NZ_JBIOPX010000001.1, forward strand.
CGCCTTTTGGACCATTGATTTTATGAGCGGAAATACTTAATAAGTCGATCCCTAATTCATGAGGTAAAATGACTTCACTTCCATAAGCTTGGACGGCATCTGTATGAAAAATCGCCGAATGATTTTTAAGAATTGCACTAACTTCAGCAATCGGTAATCGATTTCCAATTTCATTATTGCCATACATCATTGAAACCAAGATCGTTTCTTCGCGTAAAGACTTTTTGAATTGATCCATTGAAATCTGACCATTTTCATTCACAGGCAAGTAAGTCACTTCAAAGCCTAACGTTTCTAAGTATTCCATCGTTCGTAATACAGCGGGATGTTCAATTGCCGTAGTAATAATATGTTTTCCTTCCTTTTGACGAGAAAAAGCAACTGCCAAGATGGCTGTGTTATCCCCTTCTGTGCCACCACTATTAAAAATAATTTCGTGGGGTTTGGCTTGTAAGCTCTCGGCAATCGTTTGACGCACTTCTTCCAGAAGACCGTGTGCCTTTCGTCCAAACTGATGAATACTTGATGGATTGCCAAAAGTCGTTTGCATATTTTCAGTCATCGCTTGAATGACCGTTGGATGAAGCGGTGTTGTTGCCGCATGATCTAAATAAATGGGTTCCAAATGACTCGTCCCTTTCCTTATGTTCTGGCGTTATTCTAGCATAAAAAGCTTAAAACACAAAATCAGAATACTTTCTCTTCTATTTATAAAAGAGATAAGAAAAATAGGTCCAACACTGTTAAAGTTGTTAGACCTATTTCTAGTTTAAGGAATCACTTATTCTCCTTTTGGTTCTAAACGGAATAATGGACTCATTGGTTTATTTTCATGAATACGAAGTAACGCTTCCCCCATTAACTCAGCGCAAGAAATAATATTCAAGGTTGCTGGTTGGCGGTCTGCTGTCGTATAAACAGAGTCAGTAATACTAATTTCCTTAATTGGCGCATTTTCTAAGGTTGCTTTTGCGCCTTCTGATAACAAACCATGCGAGGCGCAAGCATACACTTCTTGCGCACCATTTTTCATTAAAACTTCCGCCGCTGTGGCTAACGTTTGACCAGTATTCAAAATGTCATCAACAAGAATACATTTTTTCCCAGCGACATTCCCAATAACGTAACCTTCTTGACGCACCCCATCAATCTCTTCATGGTCGACAATTGCTAAGGTCGCATCTAAGTACTCCGATAAACTACGTGCGCGTTGAACACCACTGTTTTTAGGCGAAACAATCACAATTTCTTCCCCTACTAATGCTTGTTGACGATAATAATGAGCAAACAAAGGCATTGTAAATAAATTATCTACTGGGATATCAAAAAATCCTTGGACTTGAACAGTATGCAAGTCTAATGTCAACAAACGTGTTGCGCCTGCCTCTACCAACATATTAGCAACTAATTTCGCAGTAATGGGTTCTCTTGGTTTCGCTGTGCGGTCTTGGCGAGCATAACCATAGTAAGGCAAAATAACATTAATTGTTTTTGCGCTAGCACGTTTTAATGCATCAATTAAAATAAGCAGTTCCATCAAATGATCATTTACAGGGGCATTCGTTGCTTGGATGATGTAGACATGATCGCCACGAATACTTTCTTCAATATTAATTTGAATTTCGCCATCACTAAATTGGCGCACGGTGCTTTTTCCTAATTCTGTTCCTACTGATGCTGCGATTTTTTCAGCAAGTGGTCGATTTGCATTTAAACTGAAGATGCGTAAGGTGTCATCTTGATAGTTTTCGGTCATGATATCCTCCGTCAATATAAAATAATAGTCGTTTTCATTCATATTCTACCATTTTTTGTCATAAAAATCATGGGATCCTCCTTAATTTATTGAAAGAAACAGTTTTCTTTGTGAAAAAAGCGCTTGTATTTAGGTGCGCCTAAAAATTATTTGCATTTTCTTAAACTATCCCTTATACTGATTTTAAGGCAAACCTAAAAAGGAGGAATTTCATGAGAAAAAGCTTTAACTTAGCTGTTCAAGCGTTAACCGTTCAATATCAAGGACGGACCGCTTTAAATAATATCCACGTTACTATTCCCTCCGGTAAAATTACTGGAATTATCGGACCAAATGGTGCTGGAAAGTCAACATTTATTAAAGGGTTATTAGGCTTGATTAAAACAAAGGAACGTGATGTTTTGTTAAATAATCAAGCGATTGACCAACAAAAAACAACCATTGCCTATGTAGAACAACGTAGCGCCTTGGATCTTAGTTTCCCAATTAGCGTTTTTGAAACGGTCTTGCTAGGAACCTATCCAAACTTGGGACTATTAAAACGCCCAGGAAAGAAAGAAAAGCAAGCAGCCATGGCTGCATTAAAAATGGTGCAATTAGAAGACTATGCGCAACGCCAGATTGGCGAACTTTCTGGTGGCCAATTACAACGTGTGTTTATCGCTCGTGTTTTGGCCCAAGGTGCTGAGGTGATTTTTTTAGATGAACCTTTCGTCGGCATTGATATGTCTAGTGAAAAAGTGATTATGGATATTCTCAAATCATTAAAAAATCAAGGTAAAATGATTATCATTGTTCACCATGATTTGCACAAAGTGTCCCACTATTTTGATGAATTAATCGTTTTGAAAAACCGGCTAATTGCTGCGGGTCCTGTTGAACAAACATTTACTGCAGAAACGCTCCAAGAAGCATACGGTGATTTGTTAGGTGATTTATTAATACAGGGGGTTGCAAAATGATTGCTGCATTTATTGATGGTTTATTCCGTTATCAATTTTTACAAAATGCCCTTTTGACGTCTGTAATTGTCGGACTCATTTCAGGGGTAATTGGTTCATTCATTATTTTACGTGGGATGTCTTTGATGGGTGATGCGATTTCACATGCTGTTTTACCAGGGGTCGCTGTTTCTTATATGTTTGGTTTCAATTATATTTTTGGCGCTTCTATTTTTGGCTTATTAGCTGCATTATCAATCGGCTTTATTACCCAAAAAAGTCCACTAAAAAATGATACTGCCATTGGTGTTGTCTTTAGCTCTTTTTTTGCTTTAGGGATTATTTTTATCTCTTTTGCAAAAAGTTCCACCGATTTATATCATATTCTGTTTGGAAATGTATTAGCGGTCGCAGATACCGATATTTTAATTACTTGTGTCGTCGGCGTGATTGTTTTGATTTTTGTGGCATTGTTTTATAAAGAGTTGCAACTCACTTCTTTTGATCCCACAATGGCTCAGGCCTATGGTTTAAATATTCAATTTTTCCACTATGCATTGATGTTTTTACTAACATTAGTCGCTGTTTCTTCTTTGCAAACCGTCGGAACTATTTTAGTCATTGCCATGCTGATTACGCCAGCGGCAACAGCTTATCTATTAACAAATCACTTACCGACAATGATTGGCTTAGCCTCTACTTTTGGGATTTTAAGTTCAGTGATTGGCCTATTCTTTAGTTATTCTTATAACTTAGCTTCTGGTGCGACGATTGTTTTAACCGCCGCCTTATTCTTTTTATTGGCTTTCTTTTTCTCACCAAAGAAAGGCCTAGTATTTGTAAACCGTGAGAAAGAAATGGAGGAATCAACGAATGAAAAAATTTAGTTTATTTTTTTTAACATTTTTAGCAGGGTTAACGTTAGCTGCTTGCGGGAATCAAGCCGCTGAAAAGAAAGAAAAATTAGCAATTGTGACAACGAACTCGATCTTATCCGATTTAGTGAAAAATGTTGGGCAAGACAAAATTGAGCTGCATAGTATTGTGCCAATTGGGACAGACCCTCACGAATATGAACCGTTACCAGAAGACATTGCGAAAGCTTCTGAAGCGGACATTTTATTCTTTAACGGCTTGAACTTAGAAACAGGCGGAAATGGCTGGTTTAACAAATTAATGAAAACGGCCAAAAAAGTTGAGAATAAAGATTACTTTTCTACAAGTAAAAATGTTACGCCACAATATTTAACAAGTGCCGGTCAAGAACAAACAGAAGATCCGCATGCTTGGTTAGACATTGAAAATGGCATTAAATATGTAGAAAACATTCGTGACGTGTTAGTAGAAAAAGATCCAAAAAATAAAGATTTCTATACAGAAAACGCGAAAAATTATACCGAAAAACTTAGCAAACTACATGAGGAAGCCAAAGCTAAATTCGCTGATATTCCTGATGATAAAAAATTATTAGTTACAAGTGAAGGTGCCTTTAAATATTTCTCCAAAGCTTATGATTTAAATGCCGCTTATATTTGGGAAATTAACACAGAAAGTCAAGGAACACCTGAACAAATGACCACGATTATTGATACCATTAAGAAATCAAAAGCACCTGTGTTATTTGTTGAAACCAGTGTCGATAAACGTAGTATGGAACGGGTCTCAAAAGAAGTGAAACGACCAATTTACGATACACTTTTCACAGACTCTCTTGCCAAAGAAGGAACAGAAGGCGATACGTACTACAGCATGATGAACTGGAATTTAACAAAAATCCATGATGGCTTAATGAGTAAATAAATAATAAAGAAGAAAGAACCAAGTTGACTCCCCCTCAACTTGGTTCTTTCTTCTTTATTTAACTAATTCCTCAATATCAATTACTCGATCCACAATTTCCTCATAAAAATCTGCTTCATGGGAAACCAGAAAAACCGTTCCTGGGTAAACGTGAATTGCTTCTTGTAAACTTTTTTTGGCCGCTTCATCAATATGATTGGTTGGCTCATCTAAAAATAACAAATTACTTGTTTGCATCATTAGTTCCGCTAGTTTTACTTTTGTTTGCTCACCACCACTTAACAGGGCTAACGACTGCATTGCTAGCTTATCTGGTAAACCTGCCCTAGCCAAATGACTTCTTCGCTCTTTAATCGTTGTATCTGGAAAACGATCTGATAAATAGTCTAGCGGCGTTAACTGCTCATTAGGCCACGCTAAGTCTTGGGTAAAATAAGCAATTTTTGTATTCAGCGGATAATGAAATTCTCCATCTAATGAAGGAATCACTTTCGTCAACGTTTTAATTAATGTTGATTTGCCAATCCCATTAAAGCCTTTCAATGCGACTTTTTCACCGACATGAACCATTAAATTTAACGGTTCTAACAAAGGTTCCCGATAGCCGACAACTAACTTCTGGGTCGTTAGTGCTTGCGTTGCAACTAACCCTTGATAAGGAAATTCAATCGCTGGCTTAGTCAAGGAACCAGGCGGAGTCAATCGTTCCAACCGGTCCAATTGTTTTTGTCGACTTTTAGCCATCGTTGCTCGATTTCCAGCTTTGTATTTACGAATATAGGCTTCCATTTTTTCAATTTTTTCTTGTTGGGCCTGATACTGTTTCAAATAGGTTTGTTTATTCTGCTCTTTTTGTGCAAAAGATTTTTCTACATTTCCAGTATATTTGGTTAACTTGCCAAACTCAATGTCTGCGATGCAATTCGTCACTTCATTTAAAAATTGATAATCATGGGAGACTAATAGAAAGCTTCCTTCAAAATTATTCAGATAGCGAACAAGCCATTGAATATGTGTATCATCTAAATAGTTGGTGGGTTCATCTAAAAGTAACACATCAGGGGCCTCTAACAATAATTTTGCTAAAATCACTTTTGAACGTTGACCACCGCTTAGCTCCCCTAACTTTTTATCCAAACCAATTGCTTGTAGTCCTAACCCATTGGCTAAATCCTGAATAATCGTGTCGATTTGGTAAAAATTACTTTCATCTAAATCTGTTTGTAACTTGCCTGCTTGTTCTAAAAGTTTTTCCGAAGCCGTTTGACTGTATTCTTCATAAAGCTTTGTCAGTTTCGCTTCTTTATCAAAAAGTTCTTGAAAGGCTTGTTTCAAAAAATCAACCATCGTTAGTGATTGTTCTACAGAAACGTGCTGATCCAAGTACCCAATCTTGCAATTTTTTTGCCACTGAATCGTTCCTTCGTCTGGCAATACTTCCCCCGTTAAAATTTTAATTAAGGTGGATTTGCCGACCCCATTTTGGCCAGTTAAGCCTAAATGATCCCCTTTATTCACTTGCAATGAAGCCTCTTCATACAAGACCTTTTCGCCAAATCGATGCGTTAAATGTTCAATAGTTAAAATACTCATTTTCGTCACTTCTTTCTTGTTAACTGATTATTTTGGGACAACAAAAAAAGAACCACGTCTGCACGTCGTCCATCCTGACAGAAATCCCGACAACCGCTTGTACGTACACTCAAATAAGACTAGCTTTTCTAGTCAAAAAATGTCCTATCAAGCGATGAAGAAATTAATTGCTCGGCTCCACAACAGTGCTTCATCTGTTCTTAAACTATCGGGAGCTACTTTTCTTGTTAATTTATCAGTTAAAACAAAAAACATGTGAATCACCTTTCTTATGCTTGTATTCTACCATAGAATGACAAGAAAGCAAGCCACGTTGGTTTATAACGAAAGGAGCCCACAAACCATCATTTTGTCGGCTCCCTATCCCTGTTATTCTGATAAATAGTTTAATGCATAGCGTACGTGGTACTCTGCTGCTAAAAGTAAGGCACGTTCATCAATATCAAATTGTTCATGATGGTGTCCAAAATGAGTAGCAGGATTTTCAGGGTTTCGTGAACCGACCCGTCCATAGATACCAGGAATTACCGCTAAGTAATCAGCAAAATCATCCGCCCCTAAACTTTTAGGATGATTGGTCACAACATTTTCAAAACCAACAATTTCACTGGCTACCTGCTGTGCACGGTTGGTTGCTTGTTCTTCATTAATTAATGGATTCGCTGCCGCATAAACAGAAAAATCAGCAATTTCTGTGCGATGAGACTGGGCAATTTCATGGGCAATTTCTTCGACTCGTTGTAAAACAAATTGGCGCGTTTCCTGACTAAATGTTCGAACAGTACCTTCAATGGTTGCCTGGTTTGCTACAATATTATAGCGTGTTCCTGCTTGTAAAACGCCAATTCCTACTACGACAGAATCTAAAGGATCAATCTCGCGAGCTACAATTTTTTGTAATTCCACAACGATACTGGCCGCTGCTAAAACAGCATCCCGGCCATTCTGTGGTTGGGCGACGTGACTACTTTGACCACTGACTTCAATTTTAAAAATATCACAAGAGGCGTTGGTGGCGCCTTTGGTAGCGACTAATTTTCCAACCGGCACACTGGAATCTAAATGAATCCCAAACACTTGGTCGATTGCTTCTAAATAATTTCCTTCCACAAATTGTCGAGCGCCTGCACCAATTTCTTCAGCTGGCTGGAAGGCCAGTTTAATCGTTCCTGAAAAGGTATCCTGATGTTTTTTGAGCACTTTAGCTGCACCTAGCAATGCTGCCGCATGACCATCGTGTCCACAAGCATGATTGAGTCCTGGATTTTTAGAAGCATAGGCAGCACCTGTTGCATCTGGCAATTCCAACGCATCAATATCTGCACGTAACAAAATCGTTTTGCCAGCGCCAAGACTTCCTTCAATGGTTGCTAAAACACCTGTTTCCCCTACTTCTACAAAAGGAATAGCTAAGGCTAGTAGTTCTTCTTTAATTCGCTTAATCGTTTCATATTCTTTTAAACTTGCTTCAGGGTATTGATGAAAATGACGTCTTAAATGGATTATCCATTCCTTTTCTGTAGCAATAGCTTCTTGGATTGTTTGAATCGTTGTTGTACTCATTATAAATGCCTCCTTTATTTTTTACCAAATGTTTCCCAGGCCGGAACATTGGCGCCTTTTGATGTTTCCGCAATGACCTTTTTCGTTTCTTCTTGTTGATATTCTTCTACAACTTTTTGATAAAGTTTATTCTCTTGATCTTCTTCTCGAGCCACGACAATGTTCACATAAGGTTTCGCTTTTTCGTTTACAGGTTCTAAGAAAATAGCATCTTTATCTGGTGTATACCCAGCATCGACAGCCATGCCGCTATTAATCACTGAAGCATCGACATCTTGTAAAGCGCGCGCTGTTTGCGTAGCATCTAATTCAGTTATTTTCAATTGGCGTTTATTTTCAGTAATATCACTGACAGTCGGTAGTTGCTGTTTCGCAGGATCAACTTTTATCAGTCCTGCAGTTTGTAATAAAATTAACGCCCGCCCACCATTCGTTGGGTCATTAGGAATAGCAATTTCTCCGCCGTCTTTAATTTTCGTGATATCTTTCAATTTATTAGCGTAAATTCCCAATGGTGCATTGACTGTATTGCCAATTGATACTAATTTCGTTCCATGCTCTTTATTGTAATTGTCTAAAAAGATTTGATGCTGAAAGGCATTTAAATCAATTTCTTTTTCTGCTAATGCTGCGTTTGGTTGCGTATAGTCTGTAAATTCTACCAATTGTAAATCAATATTTTTCTTTTTCAAACGGTCTTTGACCGATTCCCATTCATCATTTTTTGTTCCTACAACCCCTAGTTTAACGGTTTCTGTCTTAGTATCCTTCGCAGACCCCGATGCACAACCTGCAATCGTAAAAGCTAATACCCCAATAAGTCCAATTAATTTACTAAATTTTTTCATTTGTCATTTCTCCTTTTTTCTAATGTGATGTTTTTTTGATTAATTGATTACTAATGGCTTGACTGATAAATACCATAATTAAAATAATTAACGTGGCCATAAATGTCACATCGGTTTGAAACCGATTGTATCCTCGAGTAATCGCTAAGTTGCCCAGACCACCGGCTCCAATCGCTCCTGCCATGGCTGTTAATCCAATCAAATTAATAATTGTCACTGCTGAAACACGAATAATACTTGGTAACCCTTCAATTAAATAAACCCGAAAAATAATCCCTAAGGGACTCGTCCCCATGGCTTCTGCCGCTTCAATAACGCCAGGATCCACTTCTAATAACGCATTTTCAATTTGGCGCGCGAAGAACGGAATTACGCCAATAACTAATGGGACTAACGCTGCGGTTGTACCAATTGTCGTTCCTGCCAAAATTCGTGTTAATGGTTGAATCAGTGCGAGCATAATGATGAAAGGAATAGAACGACAAACATTAATAATTTTTTCTAAGACGCTATACAGGGGTGGATTTTTCAAAACACCACTGGGGCCAGTACTGACAAGCACAACACCCAACAAGACTCCTAACACACCAGCAATTAAGGCTGTCCAAAAAACCATGTATAATGTTTCCCATGTACTTTGAAGAAACTCTTGTTTTAATTGAACGACATTCGGAAAATATTTCTCAAATAATTGATACATTCTCAGTTCACTCCTTTTTTAAATCACCTGTAAATTCTGCTTTTGCTTCGTTTGCTGATAGGTTTTCAAAACATTGGTTCGCACGCCTTGTTTCGCTAAATAAGTAAGGGCTTGTTGACGCTGGGCCTCATCACCAGAAAGCACCACAATTAAATGGCCAATAGGAACGTTTTGAACAATTTCGACATTGCCATAAAGGATATTTGTATATACCTGATATTGGCTATACAATTGTGCAATTAATGGCTCGTTCGTTTGATCTCCCACATAAGAAAATTCAATTAATTCTTGATTTTTATCTAAATCAGCTAATTTAGGATGTTCAAGAATCGTGGTTAATGCTTGGTCAATATGAGTTGCTGTCCGAATAAAATCTTTGGTTAAAGGTTGTTGGGGTTGACTAAAAATCGAAACAATATCGTTTGATTCGACAACGCAGCCATTTTCCATCACCGCGACTTTATTACAAATTTCTTTAACCACTTGCATTTCATGGGTGATTAAGACAATCGTCAAGTTCAGTTCTTGATTTAACTTTTTTAACAAAGCTAAAATCTGTCCCGTTGTTTTTGGATCTAACGCACTCGTCGCTTCATCACAAAGTAAAATTTCAGGATCATTTGCTAAAGCGCGGGCAATCGCAACCCGCTGTTTTTGCCCTCCTGATAGTTGACTGGGGTAAGCGTCCCGTTTTTCACTTAGTCCAACTAGCTCTAATAAATGGCTGATTTTTTGACGCCGTTCACTTTTACTTAGCCCAGAATATTTTAATGAAAAATCGATATTACTAAATATAGTCCGCTCTTTCATCAAATTAAAATGTTGAAAAATCATTCCAAGCTTTTTTCGTTGTTGTCGTAATTCCTTTTTAGAAAAAGTTAAAATATTTTCTTTGTTAATAATAACGGTGCCCGCTGTTGGTCGTTGCAATAAATTAATTACCCGTACTAACGTACTTTTTCCAGCACCGGAATAACCAACGATTCCGTAGATATCCCCTTTATCAATTGTCAAAGAAACATCTTGGACAGCCTGAATTTCTTGTTTTTTTTGTTGAAATGTCACACTGATATTTTTTAGTTCAATCATTCTTTATCCCCCTTCATTCTTACCAACCTGCATTTTTTCATAAAAAAGAAAAAAGCATCCTCAACGACACAACTCAAGTTGTATCGTTGAGGACGCTTTTTTGCGTGTTACCACCTCATGTTCAGAATTTGCTCACACAAATTCCCTTTTCAAGTACGGAACAATATGTTCGATACCCTAGCTCGATAACGGGAGCCCCCGTCGCCGCCTTGTGTTTAACACTCGGAGCGCTTGCTCAATAGCCATTTTCCAAAACGTCTTTGTCACCTATTCTCAGCTACCTAGGCTCTCTGTTAGACAAATCAAGTCTTGTACTTACTATATCACTGCTTTTTTATTTCTATTCATTCTAAACTGATTTTCATCTGTTTTCAAAATTAAACAGACTAGAGTTCCTATCCCTTCAAGAGTAATCGCAGATAATAGCTACTCTCTCTCTTTGCATCAGTCGTAGTGCTCAACAGGATTTGACTGTGACGAGAATCACAGCCTTGGCGAGAATCGTAGGAACACTTTCGTGCAAATGACACAACTTGCCCTTCGGTCACCTTGTACTGTTCAGCATCTACTCTGTCGCTTCGCGCCAGTCGTAGTGATTCACAGCAAAAAGCCCTTCACTAGCGTTTTGCTAGTAAAGGGCGAATGATTCGCGGTACCACCTTTTTTCGAAATATAACTGATTCTTTATATCTCATCTCTTATCCAAGTCTTTATTAACTTGGTGCACATGGTAACGGGTGCTTAGCCGAAATTGCTTACTTATCAGCAATTTATTCTCAGAGGCCATCTTCAACTTTTCTGAACCTTGTCCCTTTTCACCAATCAGGACTCTCTTTTGAAGGTCATCAAAATTTACTCTTCTCTTCAACGAATGAATAGTTATCTGTGATGTTGATTTACACTTTACTAGAGAAAAAAGAGATTGTCAACAGTTTTTCTTAGAAAAAAATCATTTTTCTTTTTTTACGAAAGAGCAATTGACAAACTTTCGTCTATACGTTATTCTATTTCTTGTGCACGAGATTTGTACGATTTTTCAAAAGGAACTTTGACGATTACTCGTCGCAGTGTAGCCTTTGAAAGTGAACTCTATGGGTTTCACTTCGTTGCAATCCTCGAGTTAGTTTAGCCTTTGAAAACGCCGCCTTAGCTCAGTTGGTAGAGCACCACCATGGTAAGGTGGGGGTCGCCGGTTCAAGCCCGGCAGGTGGCTTTTTGGTAAAATCCCAACTCTTTAATAAAGAGTTGGGATTTTTTTGTTTTGCCTACCCTTAGTGTTCTGTCAAGATGAGAAAATAACAAAAGCAATTTCTTCATTCCACTCGTTATGGTATATTTTAATTGTTAAATAATTATTGGAGTGGAGTACAATGATGAAACAATTACCTACAGAATCAAAAAAATTTGATTTAAAGAATTGGTGTATTGAAAATAAAGCCTATCTTCTATTGATCATTTTAATTTATCAAGTGGCAGTTTTATCCATCGGCATTATCAATTTCCCTTACTTAGATGATAATGCTCGCCAAGTCGCTGGAATGACAGATTTTGGTACGACTTACGCACGTTGGGGCAGTGAATTTCTCTCATGGTTTGTTCAAGGAAGTCGTCATTTGACAGATCTGGGCTTGACCACACCGATTCTAACAGGTCTTATCTTATCTCTCACAAGCATACTGGCTATTTATATCATCAATGACCAAAAAAATTAGCTGGGGTTCCTCTTTAGTAGCTACTTTAATTGGCCTCAATCCTTGGTTCCTTCAATGTCTTAGTTTCAGGTTTGATAGTCCCTATATGGCATTGAGTATTTTTTGTTCGTTTCTCCCTTTTTATTGGTGGCAGCGTAATTCTTTTACGTTTTTCTTGGTTTCTGCCTTTTCACTGTTTGTTATGTTTAATACTTACCAAGCCTCGTCAGGAATTTATATAGTTATCGTCTTATTCCTTACTTTCAAGCAGTTACTTGCTGGAGAAAATTTCATTGCTCTTTGTAAAAAAGTCGCACTTGCTGCTATCGCTTATCTACTTTCTATAGTCAGCTACCTTATCGAGTTAAAATTTGTACCTTCCGCAACAAACAACATTGGGGGCAGTCAGGCCTTACCAAGTTTGCACGATATTCCAAGTGTGGCTTATCAAAATAGTTACCATTATTTTTCAGAGCTATTGAACCAGAGTAATCGTTTATGGCTCTTATTACTGCTCCTACTGCTTGTTTTATTTTTTATTAGTCATCTATCAAATAGCAAAATCAACTTGGGCTTAAGTTTCCTTTATTGTATCTTATATTTAGGACTTGCTTCTCTCTTAAGTTTTGGTATTTTTATTGTCTATTCAAGAAATATCGCTGGTGATGCGCCTCGCTATATTTACGGATTTGCTGTTTTTGTTACAATCAGCATGTTAAGTTTATTTAACAATCGACAAGTGAAAGCAATTTATCTAACTTCGTTACTTGTGGCCAGCTTGTTATCTTATTATATTTTATCGTTTGTTTTGGTGTATTCTTCCACATTAAACTATCAAAAAGAAGCATTCAATCGCCAAGCAGCTGTTTTAACAGATGATTTAAAAAATGTTGTAACAAACGAACGAAAAAAAGTTTATTTAAATACGTTTTTCAAAAATTCAACTGTTTATGCTAATACAAGTCGAAACTACCCAATTCTTTCAAAAATTGTGCCACCAAATGACGGTCTATACTTCCCTAATTACGTTTGGTTCAATACTTCATCGAATTTAGGAGTAGAGATGGCACCACTGACCGATACGGATATGTCTAAAAATCAAAAAGTAGTAAGTAATCACTTTTATGACATTTATACAAACAACAAAGAAATATTTGTGTTTATGAAATAATTTGTTCCATCCAAAAACACTTCTTTTGCAATAAACGTGACTGTATGGTTTGATTAAGATGGATTAAGTATTCTTTTCGGGTACATTTATTACTTCCTGAAACTTGTTTATTTCCCATTTTTCTTATGAAGTAACAAAATTTTTGAGAAAAAACAGCTCGTTTTCTATGTTATGATAGAGAAGTGAAAATCACCAGAAAGGTTGTTGCGGACTATGAGAACTCGTCAGAAAAAATTATTTTTATTTTCAATGATTTTATGGTTAGTTGAATTTTTAATTACACGGATTTCTGATTCTTTTCCAGGAGCAACGCCATTGTTCGTTGTGATTTGCTTGATTCAAGGAATTCTTTTTACTTATTTCTGTCTTGCTTTTTTCTATTATCCGCAATAATCAGTCAAGAAAAGCAATTAGAGCAGATTCAGCAAATTTCTGAAGTAAATATCCACCCGCATAGCGGGTGGCTTTTTAATAGCCCTAGAAGGGCTCGCTACCTGCTGCTCCCTTTAAGGGAGCTTTTTTTAGAGACTGCCAACCGCTACCATTCTATTCTTATCTAGTTGTTACTTCCTAAATGGATCTTTATACTCTCTTTTGTTTATACTATCCCTTATTCGATCTTCTGCTTCTTGTTCTCGTATATACTTAGCTATCGTTTTTTGGTTCAATCCTACAGTGCTCACATAATAGCCTTTTGACCAAAAGGATCGATTTCCATAATTGTATTTTAAATTCGCATGACGTTCATGAATGATTACTGCACTTCTTCCTTTTAAGAAACCCATAAAACCTGATACACTCAACTTCGGCGGAATTCTTACCAACATATGGATATGGTCGGGCATTGCATGCGCTTCAATGATTTCGACTTCTTTCATCTCACACAATTTCCTTAGTATTTTCCCTATATCTCGCCTCAATTGACCATAGATTACTTTTCTTCTATATTTTGGTGTAAACACAAGATGATACTTACAATTCCAACGAGTATGTGCTAAACTTTTATCGTCGTTCGACATTCAAAAACTCCTTTCGATTTGATAACGGTTGGTAGCCTTTATCTATTATATCGAAAGGAGTTTTTATCGCTAAAGCTCTGGCCTCCACGCGCAGTACGCGTGGTTTTTTTGTCGAAATCTCTTTAGAGATTTCGACTGACTAAAGTCATTAACCGAAAAAATGGCACGTCCTCGTTTTTAGGACGTGCCATTTTTTAAAGCATTATTTGTGTAAAAGCCGTTCGTATCGGCTGTTGAACTTTTTGAACAGCAGCGATTTGATGGCCTTTTGCTTCAGTCAATTCTTTTTCAATATATTCAGGATAGTAGGTTGCCAAATAACCCAAGACCCAGATAGTTGGATCTGAAATAACCGTCTCTGCTAATGGATACAAATAGGCAAGATGCAACCGAATTTCTTCTTCCAAATGCTGCAGCATAATTGGATCATCATTTTCTAAGCGATTCCTAAGTTCAGTACAAATTTCGGAATAGATCGGCGTATTTAACGGTCCAGTTTTTCCTTCTAGTAAGACTGTCTGAGGCTGATTGTCATACCAAAGAAAAGTCAGTGGCTCTGAAAATTGCAACAGTGCTAATTCTTCAATGAACCATTCCCGAGCAAAATAACTAAGTGCTTGGTTCATAACTAAATCTTTTGCGACTTCCACAAATACTGGTTTAGGCAAATATAAACTGGTTTTAATGTTCGCTAATTGTTGATAAACGGGCAATTGATCGCTTACTAACAAGTTCCTTTTAATTGCTTGAATTTGCTGCGTTTCTAATTGTCGATACGCCTCTTCCACTTGCATTAATTGCTGTTCTAACGTTTTTTGTTGTGCTAGCGTTATTTTATTAGTTTGAAGTAGTTGCTTCAATAAAATATATCCTTCAATAAAGCGACGGCTCTGACTATAAATTTGCATATAAATTGCCGCTGTTTCGAGGTTCTCAAAATAAGAATCTTGGAACGCTTCTGCCAATGCTAGTGCTTCGTCAGCTTCATCCATTTCCAACAATAATTGGACAATTTTTTGGTTTACTGGCGGCGTTTGTTGTAGCTGATAGGCTTGTTGAAAATTTTCTAAAGCGGCGATCTGATTATGTTCTACAAGTGCTTCTTCTCCTTTCGCAATAAAACGTTCATAGTTTTTTGGAAATTCATGAATGGTACTCATATCTAACCTCCTTTATTTCTTATTTAAAGCAGATGAGCCTGGGACAAAAATCACTTTGGATTTTTGCTCCAGGCTCAAAACCTGATAACCGGCGGGAACAGAACCAACACTACGCGTTGCTCGGAGCTAAACAGTTCTGTCCCGACCTCGATTTTAACTATTCAAACGGACTTTTTTAGTAAAGATTACGAATAATAATTGCCGTTTCTAGGTCGCCCTCAGCGTTCATCTTCTCCGCCTTTTCTTCTAAACTATACCCAGCAAAACTTTCGTTTGTTAAAACATCTGCTACTGTAAATTTAGCAACTTTTTCAATACTGACTGCATCTGGTGCTACTTCTTGCACGCTATCCCAGCCTGTATCAATAAAGACTTTTGTATCTTCTGTAATCGCTTCGTTTGCTTCTAACGCCTGCATAATTTCTTTTAACTGTGCATACGTCATAACCTCGACTTGATTTTCCATTTAAACGCCTCACTTTGCCATTCCTTTTTAAGGATTAGGTTTTAATTTTAGACTTTTTCTTTAATTGTTTTTAATGCGTGATATAAGGCATATTTCATTGGTTTGGCTTTCCATTGGAAATTGCCCATTAATTCTTCGACATGACCGCCAAAGGATTGTTTGAATTTAAGAACCCCATCACTTCCATCAAAAACACCGTCAACGCCATAAAAATTATATTTGGGAATGTTATTTTCTACTGTGTAAGTTAACATTTTATGTTGAATTAAATACGGTGCATAGTATTGTTTATATTTTTCATACGTACCACTAAACAAGTAAACAACTTCTTGTGGATGAACAATGAATAAGGCGCCTGCTAAAATTTCAGGTTCATCTGATGTTTTCATTTCTTTAGCCTCGTCAATCCGTTTGCGCACGGTACGAACTTCATCTTCAAATTCACGTTTCTGGTTATTTTTTTTACGGCTTTTAGGATTGGCAATTAACGCTTCATTGACTTCGTTGAGCGTCTCTTGTAATTTGCGTAATTTCTCATGAAGATTTTCTAAATAAGTAGCAAAGTTTAGTTCCGCCACCATAAATTTTGCTCGTTCGCCAAACTCTTCATAAACAGCTTGGTAATAAGCTAAATCCTTATCTTCAAAATTACGTCGTGCACTTGTTTCTTCCGTTAATTTCTTAAAGAGAGGTAGCTCTTCGTAACGAAGTTCTCGGGTTGTTACTCCATATTCCCATGTTTTCTTGATGTCATATTTAGCATCTTTTCCATAAGATTTCCAGAGCTCTTCTTCTGTTAATCCAGCCATATCTTTGACAAACAGCCAACGTGGCGCGCCATCAAAATTGTGCACATCAAACCCTTGGTGTTCAAAACCAATTGATGTGAAATAGTCAAATGTTTCTTGATTGACCTTTTCAACTTCACCGCCATTAAAATCACGTAAACAAATTTGTTTATTGGGAGTAAAGGTTAAATAAAGGCCATCATTTTTTTTCACATATTTTTTTAAGCCTGTGAAAAAGGCTTCTACACATTTTTTATCTGTATAATCCATCAAAATTCCGCCGTCAATGTCGAAAGCATAACCAATTTTGACTTTTTTCTTGCTTAGGATACACGCAGCAATTAGTTGGCCTTCTCGTTTGACGCCAACGTATTCACAATGCCAGCCACGTCGTTCCAATAAATGTTTCATTTCGGGTGTTTCTAAAAAGTTACCTGCAGGATGTGTCATTGCAAAGGTAGTAAATTCTTGTTCAGTTAATGTACTAAACTGATCCATATCAAACAACTCACAATCTTTTTTTGTTAAATAAATTAGCACTTTTCAGCTTAACCTACTTTTTGCTTTCTTTCAAACAAAGTTACCTCACTGGCTAATTCTTATTTTTCGGTTCTTATTAATTATATCTAATTTTGCTAAAATGCAAACAGTTTTCAACGGAAAAAAAGAATTTCTTTGGAATCTTTCATTTTTGACTGAATATCTTTCTTTTATAAAAAATATCTGAGCGTGGGACAAAAATCACTTTGGATTTTTGCTCCACGCTCAAAAACTTATAAACGGCGGGAACAGAAGCAACTCCTTCTTATTTCTCGGAGTTAAACGCTTCTGTCCCGACCTCAGATATTAAAACTTATGAGAACCCGTTAAACATCTTTCTCTCAGGTTCTTGATTTACTCAACAGTTACACTTTTGGCTAAGTTCCTTGGTTTATCAACATCGTAGCCTCTTTGTAAGGTTGCATAGTACGCTAATAATTGACCTGGAACAATGCTAACTAAGGCAGAAAGTAACGGATGAACATCTGGAATAATCAGTTGATCCTGTGGTTTTGCCAAGGATTCCAAGGCAATCACAATATTTCTTGCTCCACGACTTTCGACTTCCTTTAAATTGCCTCTTGTATGGGCTGCGACTTT
Source organism: Enterococcus sp. DIV0358 (assembly GCF_051713465.1). Classification (NCBI taxonomy): domain Bacteria; kingdom Bacillati; phylum Bacillota; class Bacilli; order Lactobacillales; family Enterococcaceae; genus Enterococcus; species Enterococcus sp. DIV0358. The sequence goes on from NZ_JBIOPX010000001.1 coordinate 1,847,689, forward strand.
GGCATCTGTCACAATCCCAATCACAGGTGTTCCTTCTTCAATTAAGGCAATCGTTCCATGCTTCAATTCACCTGCCGCAAAGCCTTCTGCTTGAATGTAGGAAATTTCTTTCAACTTCAAGGCCGCTTCCATCGACACATAATAGTCGACTCCTCGCCCGATATAGAAGGCATTTCGAGTATACGTCAGATAATCTTCCACTAAGGCTTTCATTTGTTGTTTTTCATCAATCAAGGTTTCCATGACAGCCGCTACCACGCTCAATTCGTGAGCCACATCAAATGAGACGGCTGCTAATGTTTGACGTTCTTCGCCAATTGCTTTTGCTAAAATAGCTAAGACAGCGATTTGAGCAGTATAAGCTTTGGTGGAAGCGACAGCAATTTCTGGTCCTGCGTGTAATAACAAGGTATCGTCCGCTTCACGTGATAATGTTGAGCCAGCAACATTTGTTAATGTAAGTGATGGATGACCTAATTCATTAACCTGTACCAGTACTTGGCGACTATCTGCCGTTTCACCACTTTGGCTTAAGAAAATGAAGAACGGTTTTTCAGATAAAATAGGCATGTTGTAGCCAAACTCGCTTGATAAATGAACTTCCACAGGAATACTGGCAATCGTTTCAATTAAAGATTTTCCGACCCAACCTGCATTATAACTTGTCCCACAAGCAATAATGTAAATTCGGTCACATTGATTAATTTTTTCAAGTAACGCCTCATCTAAAGTCACTTTTTCACCTTGAGTATATGCTTGAACAATTTTGCGCATCACTGCAGGTTGTTCATCAATTTCTTTGAGCATATAAAACGGATATGTTCCTTTTTCAATGTCATTTAAATCTAATTGCGCTTCAAAAGGTTCTCGGTTGATTACTTGTCCTTCTGGCGTTTCGATTACTACTTTATCCGCTGTAACAGTTACAATTTCACCATCAACAATCTCAACAAATTGATTGGTTTCTTTAATCATCGCCATCGCGTCACTACAAATAACATTAAAGCCTTCACCTAGACCGATAAGTAACGGGCTTTTATTTTTCGCTACGTAGATAGTATTGGGGTCCATTTTATCCATTAAAGCAAAAGCGTATGAACCTTTAATTTCGGCTAAAGCCGCTTTAAAAGCATCTTTTGTTGAAAAACCATTTTCAGCAAAATGAGCAATTAATTGAACGACGATTTCAGTATCTGTATCACCAATTAAGTGAGCACCACTTAAAAATTGTTCTTTTAATTCTTCAAAATTTTCAATGACACCATTATGCACTAATGCAAAGCGTTGATCGCTTGAAACATGGGGATGTGCATTGGCGACAGTTGGTTCGCCATGAGTGGCCCAACGAGTATGACCAATACCAACTGTTCCATCGATTTCTGGCGTTAATTTTGCTGCTAAATCGGCAATGCCCCCAACTGCCTTAACTACATGGGGCTGTTGGCTTTGATCATTCACACAAATCCCAGCAGAATCATAACCTCTATATTCCAATTTTGTTAATCCTTGAATCAAACTTTCCGTGACATTTTCTTTCCCAATCATTCCGACAATTCCACACATAATGCTAATTCCTACTTTCCAATTGAAATTCTGTATTTACTAGGTCCTGTTTAACTAGCAAATCCCATTATATGTTTCTACCTGCGTGATAACCGCTTTGTTCTAACTTCACAATTAGTTTTTCTTTGTTATCTGTAGAGTGCAGTCCCTAGAGCCACCCGCCGAATCTTCGATAAGCTCTCTCCTCGTCACCTGAACGTTCAGGTCTGGCGCTATCCAATATTGGTCTATATACCTCCTTTGCAAATATATTCCGTAGAAACATAAACAATAATACAATTAAAAGTAGGTGCTTGTCAACAAAAATCTAAAAAACGAAAATCGGTCTAGTTCTTTAAAGTTGTAAAAAAAGAATCTAGTACACTCATAGTAAGAGAAAGTACTAGATTCTTAATAATAAAAAAATATCCGTTCTATTTATAGAACCTTATCAATTTGTTATTTATTGGAATGGATTATAAAACCGTCCACCATTCACATGGAACAACCAGAAACTGATTCCTAATAAGCACAAGGCAAGTATCATTACCGAAAAATCACGCAGATGAAAAGGTTGTTGCGCATACCACGTTCGATTTTTCTTTTGACCAAAACGCCTTAATTCCATAGCGGTACTCACAGTTTCAATTCGATCTAAACTAGATAGGATTAAGGGTAAAACGATTTGTGCTACGCCTTTGATTCGTTGGCCTAACCGTCCCTTTTTAGACATCTCATAACCTCGCGCTTGTTGTGCTAAAGAAATATTAAAAAAATCTTCTTGGATATCGGGAATATAACGAATAGCCAGCGCTACTGCATAACTAATCCGATAACTCACACCAATTCGATTCAAGCTGGAGGCAAATTCACTAGGATTTGTTGTTAATAAAAAGATTAATGCCAACGGAATCGTACAGAAATATTTTAAAACTAAATTAAATTCATAAAATAATTCTTCTTGTGTCAAAGTAAACCGTCCGATTCCTTCCCAAATCACGGTACGTGATTGATATAAATCAACCCCATATTCAGGTGCAAAAAGGTAAACCGTTAAGATATTTAACAAAGAAAAAATAGCAATAAATTTAATAACAAAAGATATTTGATGCCATTTAATATTTGATAATTTTAACAAAACAAGCGAAATCACAGACATTCCTAACAGATAACGAGTATCATACGTGGTCATACAAGCCACAGAGACAACGATTAAAAAGACTAATTTGCTTGTGCCGTTTAAGCGATGAATCCAGGTTGAATCAGGATGATAGCCTAACATTTGTCGTTCACTCATCCAAAACGCACCTCACGATCGTAAGCAACAAATTTTTCCGTAAATAGCAAGGGATTTTCCAAGCCTAACGCTTTAGCAAAGGTAAACAAGCTCGTTTCTTTTAAAGAAGCCGCTTGAATTAATTTTTCATCTGTTAAAACAGCAACTGGAGTCGCATCTGCTAGTAAACGTCCATCACAAACTACTAACGCACGTGTTGTATATTCCAACATTAAGTGCATATCGTGAGTGATCATTAAAATAGTCACACCTAAGCGGTTCAATTCTTCTAAAAATGTCATCATTTCTGTATAATGTTTAAAATCTTGCCCAGCTGTTGGTTCATCTAAAATTAATAATTCAGGTTCTAAAACTAAGATTGATGCAATAGTTACCCGTTTTTTCTGCCCAAAACTCAATGCAGAAATCGGCCAGTTCCGGAAGGGATACAGCCCACAAATATGTAAAATATTCGTCACACGTTCCTCAATTTCTGCTTGTGGCACATCTCGTAAAACTAATCCTAAAGCTACTTCTTCAAAAATCATTTTTTTAGAAATCATTTGATTGGGATTTTGCATCACATAACCAATTTTATCTGCACGTTCTTTGATTGAATAATTGGAAAAATCCTGGCCTTCCCATAAAACTTTGCCCGATTGAGGCGTGATGAACCCGCAAATTATTTTAGAAAGTGTAGACTTCCCGGCACCATTTTTTCCTACAATGCTGATCATTTCTCCATGATGAATAGTTACTGAGAAGTCATCTAACACTTTTTCACCGTGACGATCATATTGATAGGACACTTGTTCCAAACGTAATAGTTCAGCTCCTTTGACTGCACTAACTGAACTAGGTTGGACAGACCACTGTGTCATTTTGGACAAAACTGTTTCGCCTGATACTTCGGCTAATTTGTCTAAATGACTAACTTGTGTTAAATCAATCCCAGCATATTTCATGGCTGTAACGTACAAAGGTTCACGAATCCCTTGTTGGGTCAACGTATCTTGACGTAACAATTCATCTGGCGTTGTATCAGAAATAATTGCGCCCTCATTCATGACAATAATTCGATCAACTGATTCGCAAAGAACGTCCTCTAAGCGATGTTCTATTATTAAAACAGTCGCTTTTGTTTCTTGTTGAATGGTGTCAATCAAAGTCATTGTTTCTTGTCCCGCTCGTGGGTCAAGATTAGCCAAAGGTTCATCAAAAAGTAAAATTTTTGATTGGTTAATTAGAACGCCCGCCATAGATACACGTTGTTTTTGACCACCTGACAAATCTTGTGGACGGTGTTGCAATAACTGATTCAGCTCAACAATCTCGGACCATTTGTGGACCGCTTTTTTCATTTCTGCTTGTACAACTGCATCGTTTTCTAAAGCAAAAGCAATATCCTCAGCAACCGTTAAACCGATAAACTGCCCATCGGTATCTTGCAAAACAGTTCCTACATCAAAAGACAAATCAAATAGACTTGTTTCTTGGATATTTTTACCAGCAACCGTAGCTGTTCCTTGAATCTCACCTTCATAAATATTGGGAATTAACCCGTTGATACATTGCGCCAATGTTGATTTACCACTACCACTAGGCCCAACGATTAAAACCTTTTCTCCTTCATAGATGGTTAATTGAATCCCCTTTAATGTCGGTTCAGATTGGCTATGATATTGAAAGGAAAAATTATTAAAAGTAATGATTGGTTTTTTCATTCGGCCTCACCTCAGTTTCTCCATAAAAGAAAGGGTCTGAGCATTAGCAAAGTAATTACTAGGGCAGACCCTTAACCATTTAAATTATTTCGACAGTTTCTTAATCTTTCGATAAACTGCCTTTCTTTGTTCTTGTTGATGCATAAGCTTTCATCAACAATGTTCCAATAATCCCCACAGCGACAATATTTGAAACAGTCGCGAATACGCCTTGTGTAAATACTTTACTTGCGGGTTCACTATAAATCAAAATATCCAAGCTAGGCGCGATTAAGCCCCAAACGACGATATTACCAAACGCTTGGAAAATATTGAAACGCACCATGTCATTTGTTGTAAATTCACCATGTTGAAGATCCATTTTACGACCAGCGAAGCCAAAAATAATACCAATAATTCCTGAACAAATAATCCAGCTCCACCAAGCGCTACCATACGTGGTAAAATCTTTTAACGTGTGACCGATCAAACCAATTAGCCCTCCAGCTACTGGTCCAAAAACAACTGACATTAAAGCAAGAAATGGATACGACGTTTCTAAGTTCGTATTAGGAATCCCAGTTGGAATTACAACGAATCGACCTAAAATAACAAAAACTGCAGAGCCAATTCCAATTGCTACAATTGTCTTGACGGACATTTTTTCTTTCATTTCGCTCCTCCATTCTATAACTCCATTGATTTACAGCCGCTCCCTTCTTGATTTTATCAAATAAAAAAAGAAGATACGCGGTGCATCTTACTTCTAAAATAGTACCCTTTTAACCGCTCTATGTCAATGATAGACGGAGCTTATTAGCTATTTTCTTTTTTTGATTTCCAACAAAGAAACCAGACACTTAACGCAAGCTAGCATTAAGTGTCTGGTTTCTAATTTGTTCTTATTCAACGCCGATTTCTGCACGTACTACTTCAGCAATTTTATCAACGTAATAATCAACTTTTTCTTGTGTTGGCGCTTCGGCCATCACACGTAACAATGGTTCTGTTCCAGAAGGACGAACTAAAATACGACCTTCGCCATTCATTTCTGCTTCTGCTTGTTCGACAACTGCTTTGATTGCCGGAACTTCCATTGCACCATTTTTATCTGTGACACGAATATTGACTAATTTTTGTGGATAAATCGTCACTTCATCCGCTAATTCAGATAATTTTTTGCCCGTTTGCTTCATAACATTCAACAATTGAATCCCTGAAAGCATGCCATCACCTGTTGTGTTGTAATCTAAAAAGATCATGTGACCAGATTGTTCGCCACCAAAATTGTAATCATTTTTACGCATTTCTTCTACAACATAACGATCACCCACTTGCGTTACCACATCTTTTAAGCCAATTTCTTCTACAGCTTTATGGAAACCTAGATTACTCATCACCGTTGTAACGATTGTATCTTTTTTCAAACGTTTTTTCTCAGCTAAATATTTGGCACAAATATACATGATTTTATCACCATCGATAATTCGTCCTAATTCATCGACTGCAATAATTCTATCACCGTCGCCATCGAAAGCCAAACCAGCATCTGCGCCTTTTTCAACAACCATTTCTGCCAAAGCTTCAGGATGAGTGGAACCCACACCATCATTGATATTCAATCCATTAGGACTTGTTCCCATTGTATAGAAATCTGTCTCTAAATCCGCGAAGACACGATTGACTGCTGTTGCAGTTGCTCCGTTGGCAGCATCTAAACAAACAGTCATATCTGCTAAATCGCCAGGAATACTTTGAACTAAAAATTGCGAATATTTTAGTAAGCCTTCTGGAAATTCATCTAATGAGCCTAAGCCTTCTGCAGAAGGTCTTGGTAAGGTGTCTTCTTCTGCGTCTAACAATGCTTCAATTTCTGCTTCTTGATCGTCTACTAATTTGAAGCCATCTGCCCCAAAAAACTTAATCCCATTGTCTTCCGCAGGATTATGTGAAGCTGAAATCATTACGCCAGCGGATGCTTTTTGTAAACGAGTAAGATATGCTACACCAGGTGTTGAAATCACCCCTAATTGGAAAACTTCAATCCCGACTGATAATAATCCAGCAATCAATGCTTGTTCCAACATCTCACCTGAAATACGTGTATCGCGGCCTACGAGAACACGAGGTTTTCTTGAACTATCTTCATGTTGACTCAACACATAACCACCGTAACGCCCTAATTTAAAGGCTAATTCAGGTGTTAACTCCTTATTTGCAATTCCTCTTACACCATCTGTTCCAAAATATTTACCCATTTTGATTCTCCTTAGTCACTTGATTCTCTGTATTTTCAGTTGAACCAGCAGTTGTACTTTCTACTGTTGATCCCTCACTTGTTGTTTCAGAAGTATTTGATTCTACTTGACTGGATGTACTTGGTTGTACTGCTTGGCTACCTGAGCCAGCCGTTGTTGAACTTGCAGGTTCCCCTGAAGTTTCATTTGTATTTGATGACTGTTGTTGATTGTACACGGGGCTCAAAGAAACGTCAACCTCATCTGGTGTAACTACGTATTCTCCATTAACGGGAATAGTCACTGATTGTTTTGTTTCTTTGCGAATATCAGAAATATCTACCGGTACCTCAATTGATTCTAGCGTATCTAAAATTGATTGCGGACCACTGACCCTAACTTGGTACGTTGATAAACTATAATTGTAATGAGCGATCCCAGCAGGTGGCGTACCTGTCATACTAACATTCAGTGGTACATCTTTTGTTGGCGCAGTTAAGCCTACTGTTACTTTGACTTGTGGTGCTGGATTTTCGATACTTAGGACTTGACCTTTGGCATCTAGCGCTTGGACATTTACCGTTTGTTTAATCGTATCAATTGTTTGTTTGGCACTTGAGACTGGCGCAATCACTTTGTCAATTGCTTTCGCTGTTTCTTCTCCAGTTGTTACTTCTACAGTTTTTGGATCTACAGAAATATTTTTTACTTTGTAGCCTTCTTTTTCAATGTTATCAGAAAGTTGTGCTTCTACATCGAATTTTTTTGTTACTCTCTTTTCAATCGTTACAGTCACTGTTTTCGGTTCAATTTCAGCTGTAACAGCTGAACTTAGTCCCCGAACTGTCAAGGGTACTTCCGAAGTCCCTAATGGCAATTTGGTTAAGTCTGCGACCACTTGGAAATTTCGTGTGTCAGCATTTGATTCCATGTTTAATTGAATGCGGTTCGCACTACGTAAATGAACATTTACACTCTCTTCAAATCCAGAGACATAATATTTGTCTTTATCGTATTGGACTTGGACAGGAATATTATTCAGTGTCTCACTATACGTTTGGCTTGAACCTGAATTGGAGGGATTATTGCCTGTTGCATTGGCATTAAAAAATAACAACAATGCAAACAGCAATGAAAGCAAACCATTAAACCAGCTTTTTTGGGAGGCTTTTCTCATTTGCGTTTAACCCCCTTTGTTACATCATCGATAAAATGCTGCAAAGCACTTTTTTTATCTTCCGATGATTCCGAAATTAACTCCTTACGCAAAATTGTTAAATACTCTTCTTGCGTTAGTCCAGGAATTAATTCATTGTTCAACGTCAAACTAACGTCACCAGTTTCTTCAGAAACAACAATCGTAATGGCGTCACTGACTTCACTGATACCGACTGCGGCTCTATGGCGCGTTCCAAATTCTTTTGGAATTAAATTGCTCTCTGATAGCGGTAAATACGCACTAGCAACAGCAATTTTTTCATTTTTGATAATCACTGCACCATCATGTAGTGGTGTATTTGGAATGAAAATATTAATCAGTAATTCACCAGTAATATCGGCATCCAAATCAATACCTGTCTCAATGTATTCATCTAAACCGGTATTGCGTTCAATGGTTATCAAAGCACCAATTTTCCGTTTTGACATGTACTGAATGGCTTTGTCAAAGGCCTGAATAATACGCTCATCTTCTTGTTGCGCACCTTTATTCGGGCGGAAAAACGAACTTCTCCCTAGATGTTCCAGCCCTCTTCGCACTTCTGGTTGAAAAATAACAACCGCGGCGATTACACCATACATGATGACTTGATTCATTAACCAAGATAATGTATGTAGACCAATTATCTCACTTAGAATGCGGATAATGATAAAAACAGCGACACCTTTTAATAGTTGGACTGCTTTTGTTCCACGAACAAGCATGATTAATTTGTAAACGAGGTACCATACGACTAGGATATCTATGATATTGATAACAAAATCCTTAGATAAGAAATCCGTTGAGATGACTTGCTGCCAATAATTCAAATCTAATAATTGATTCAATTGAAACGACATCATACCCCTCACTTCTCTCTCAAGATTTCCTAACAAGTATACCACATTATTTTCTTTCATCACAGAACGCAAGCGGAAACATCAAAAAAATTTAGGAACTTTTTCAAATAACTTGAAATTTTTCATCAAAAAATCGCATTTCTAACTAAAAAACGTGTCTAAGCAAAAAGCTCAGACACGTTTTTTTGATTTCTATTTAATCTTGCCCACGTTGTTTTCTCTTGGCTGCTCGTTCAGCGCGACGGGCAGCCCTTCTTGCTTCCGCTTCCGGATCAACTACGCGTTCTTTTTTCACTCGTGGCTTCTCGTTCTCTGGCGTATTTATTTCTGGTTCACTTTGTTTTTCTAGTTTTGCTCGAATTTTTTCTTCTTGACCAGCTAAACGAGCATAATTATAGAACCGTCTCTTAGCATCATTAATTGTTTTATTAAATAACAATTCCGCTGTATCTGGTTGACTAGATTCTAAGGATGCAAAGCGAACTTGTTGGCGCATAAACTCTTTCATTAATGAAAAATCTGGTTTTTTGAAATCCAATGTCATTGGTTCTTTGCCCTTTTCTCGCAATAATGGATTATAGCGATATAAAGACCAGTAACCTGAATGAACTGCGTCTTTCGCTTCTTTCAACGTTTGACTCATCCCACCTGCTAAACCATGTGTAATACATGGTGTATAAGCAATAATAATCGATGGTCCAGGGAATTTTTCTGCTTCTTCAAAAGCTTTAATCGTCTGCATTTGGTTTGCACCTGAGGCAATTTGAGCGACATAGACATTTTCATAAGTCATTGCCATCATCCCTAAATCCTTTTTAGAGGCATATTTCCCACTGGCAGCAAATTTCGCAATCGCTGATGCCGGAGTTGCTTTGGAAGTTTGGCCACCTGTATTGGAATAGACTTCATTATCTAGAACTAACATATTCACATCAGCGCCACTAGCTAACACGTGGTCAATACCGCCGTAGCCAATATCGTAAGCCCAGCCGTCTCCACCAATCATCCACTGACTTGGTTTAACAAAAAGATCTTGATCGTCATAAATTGCTTCCAATAAAGGTTGATTCGTTTTTTCTTCAAGCAAAGCTGCACGTAATTTAGCTGCACGTTGTTGCGTACCTTCACTTTCGGACAGATGTGCTATCCAATCTTCCATCAATAGACGCAACGAGTCACTGGCTACAGAAAAAGCTTTGGTCATTTTACTAGCCAAACGTTCGCGACGGGCTTGCGTTGCTAACAACATGCCATAACCAAACTCGGCATTATCCTCTAAAAGAGAATTTGACCAAGCTGGACCTTGTCCTTGTTCATTAGTAGTGTAAGGTGTCACACCCGCTGCAGCACCCCAAATCGATGAACAACCTGTTGCATTAGCAATCAGCATTCGGTCACCAAACATTTGCGTCAATAATTTAACATAAGGCGTTTCGCCGCAACCAGAACAAGCACCAGAAAACTCTAATAAAGGTTTATTAAATTGCGAACCTAAAACAGTATTCGGTTTTGCTGGGTTTTCCTTTTGACGTAACGTCATAGCAAACGCCCAGTTCATAGCCTGCTCTTTTTCTTTTTCATAAGGTTTCATTACTAAAGCTTTGCCTTTAGCTGGACAGGCTTCAACACAAAGTCCACAGCCAGTACAATCTTTGACTGAGACTTGGATACGATATTTCAAGCCGTCGGCACCACGTAGATCACGCACAATGAATCCTTCTGGCGCTTCAGTCATTTCTTCTTCATCGGCTAAGAATGGTCGTATCGCCGCATGAGGACATACAAAGGCACACTCATTACACATAGTACATCGATCGCTAATCCACTCAGGTACTTCTAATGCAACTCCACGTTTTTCAACTGCCGCAGTTCCCAAAGGCATCCGCCCATCTGTCATCCCATTTTTCGCTAGTGTCGCAACAGATAACGCATTGCCTTCTTGACGATTAATCGGTTCAACAATTTCATGAACAAAATCACTAACATTTTCTGAACGTTTTCGCGGTTGAACTTCAAGCGTTTTCCACTCTGCTGGAACAGGTACCTGATGCAACAATTCAACGGTCTTATCGATTGCTTGAATATTTTTTTCGACAACTTTCATGGACTTATGACCATAACTTTTCAATGCTTCGTCTTTTAAAATTGGCAACACTTGCTCAAAAGGCATAATTTCCGCTAATTTGAAGAAAGCTGTTTCCATCGCGGTATTAATTCGCCCGCCTAGTCCGACTTCACTAGCTAATTTCACTGCATTGATTGTATAAAACTGAATCTCATTTTCAGCTAGATACCGTTTTAATTGATTTGGTAAAAATCGTGCTAGTTGTTCATCATTCCAAATGGTATTTAAGAGGAAAGTACCGCCTTTTTTTAACCCTTTTACTAAATCATAGGTATGCAAATAAGCGGCTGTATGACAAGCCACAAAATCAGAATGTTCAATGAGGTACGTTGAGCGAATGGGTGTCTCGCCAAAACGTAAATGAGAAACGGTCAACCCGCCTGATTTTTTTGAATCATAATAGAAAAAGCCTTGCGCATACTTGTCTGTATGATCACCGATAATCTTAATTGCTGACTTGTTCGCCCCTACTGTGCCATCAGAACCAAAGCCCCAAAATTTAGCTTGATAGGTTTTCGGATTCGTCAAATCAAGTGGTTTGCCAACTTCTAATGAAGTATAAGTTAAATCATCATCAATCCCAATTGTAAAGCGCTTCTTCATGGCAGAACGTTCTTTCATTAATTCATCAAAAACCGCAACAATTTGATTTGGCAATACATCTTTAGAACCTAAACCATAGCGCCCACCAATAATCGTCGGGCGAATATCCGTTTCATACATCGCACTTTGGACATCCAATAATAACGGTTCGCCACCAGCGCCGGGCTCTTTCGTCCGATCCAAAACAGCAATTGCTTTAACTGATTGTGGTATTTTTTCGAGAAATGTTTCAACTGGAAATGGTCGATAAAGATGGACATTAAGGAAGCCAACTTTTCTTCCTTGTTCTTGTAAATAATCAACCGTCTGTTCAATTGTTTGTGCAACTGAACCCATCGTGACGATCACTTCTTCTGCATCTTCTGCGCCATAATACGTCACTAAATCATAATTGGTTCCCCGTAACCGATTAATTTCTGTCATATATTTTTGAACAATACCAGGTAATTTTTCATAATAAGGATTTATTGTTTCTCGTTGTTGAAAGTGAATATCTGGATTTTGGTTCATTCCACTAACGGAAGGGTGATTCGGGTTCATGCTCCGACGACGAAATTCGGCTAATTTCTCTTGGTTTACTAAGGGTGCTAATTCTTCATAGTCAAGAACTGCCACTTTTTGAATTTCATGACTTGTTCTAAAGCCATCAAAAAAGTTCATAAATGGAACACTCGCTTCAATCGAAGCCAAGTGAGCCACTGGTGCCAAATCCATCACTTCTTGCACACTGCTTTCTGACAACATAGCAAAGCCTGTTTGGCGTGCGGCCATTACGTCTCCTTGATCACCAAAAATATTTAAAGCATTCGTGGTTATAGCTCGGCTCGCCACATGAAAAACAGATGGTAATAGTTCTCCAGCTATTTTGTACATATTAGGAATCATTAAAAGTAACCCTTGTGAAGCCGTATAGGTCGTGGTAAGCGCGCCTGTTTTTAAAGAGCCATGGACCACGCCGGCAGCACCAGCTTCCGATTGCATTTCGACTACTTTCACAGGTTGACCAAAGATATTTTTCTTACCTTCGGCCGACCACTGATCAACAAGTTCAGCCATCGTTGAACTTGGTGTTATTGGATAAATGGCTGCTAATTCTGTAAAAGCATAGGAAATATAAGCTGCTGCAGCATTCCCATCCATTGTTTTCATTTTCCGCATGTTTTTCTCATCCTTTATATCTAAAAAATAGAATAGTTGCACGCATATTCTTGTTTATTATAGCGGAATTTCACAAATTATGAAAGATTTTGTCAATTTTTTTGCTTAAAAATAAAAGAGAAATTGAGAAAAACCCCCTTTCTCCCCTATAAACAAACTATTTCACTGAATTAAAATTACTTTATTTTGTGAAATAAAAATTATCTATTCATTCACAAACTAAAGAACGAAAGAGGAAGATAAGCGTTTCGACTTATCTTCCTCTTTCTAAACATTAAGATTATTAAAAGTAACGGCTTTTAGTACAACTCCAAATATTGTTCTCTTTCCCATTCAGAAACGGTTTGACGGAAGGCTGCCCATTCCATTCGTTTCGCTTCTACAAAATTGGCAAAAATATGACGACCTAATGCATCAATCATTACTTGATCTTTACGTAATTCTTTGATGGCATTGTGTAAGGTTGATGGCAAATCTTCAATTTGTGCATGTTGACGTTCTTCCTCATTCATCACATAAATATTACGATCAACTGCTGGCGGTGGCGTAAGTTCATTACGAATACCATCCAAACCTGCTTGTAATAAGACTGCCATTGTTAAATACGGATTCGCTGAAGGATCGACAGAACGTAATTCTAAACGAGTCGATAAACCACGAGATTCAGGAACTCGAATGAGTGGTGAACGATTTCTGCCGCTCCAAGCTACATAAACAGGTGCTTCATAACCTGGTACCAAGCGTTTATAAGAGTTCACTGTTGGGTTACATACCGCAGTATAGGCACGGGCATGTTTTAATAAACCACCTAAGAAATGATACGCAGTTTGGCTTAAGCCCATCTCTCCTGACTCGTCATAAAAAACATTACCTTCTTCATTAAATAATGACATATTGCAGTGCATGCCAGAACCATTAATTCCAAATAAAGGTTTTGGCATGAATGTTGCATGCAAACCATGTTTGCGTGCAATAGTTTTCACAACTAACTTAAACGTTTGAATATTGTCACAAGCATCAACTACATCAGCATATTTAAAGTCAATTTCATGTTGACCAGGTGCTACTTCATGATGCGAAGCTTCCACTTCAAAGCCTAAACTTTCTAACTCTAAAACAATATCACGGCGACAATTTTCACCTAAATCGGTTGGCGCAAAATCAAAATAGCCACCTTTATCATTCAAGTCAGTGGTAATTTCACCATTCTCATCTAATTTAAATAGGAAAAATTCTGGTTCTGGTCCTAAGTTAAACGAAGTAAAGCCTAATTCTTTCATATCTGCTAAGGCACGTTTTAAATTACCGCGGGGATCTCCGGCAAAAGGGGTACCATCAGGATTGTAAATATCACAAATTAAGCGCGCAACTTTTCCATGGTCGCTTTCCCACGGAAAAATCATCCATGTAGATAGATCAGGGTATAAATACATGTCACTTTCTTCGATACGAACGAATCCTTCAATGGATGACCCATCAAACATCATTTTATTATCTAATACTTTATCTAGCTGACTCACAGGAACTTCAACATTTTTAATTGTTCCCATAATGTCGGTAAACATTAGTCGTAAAAAACGTACGTTTTCTTCTTCTGCAATATGTTTAATCTCTTCTGCCGTTTTGGCTTTTCTTGTCATCGGTCTGATCCCCATCCTTCATTTTTATTGGCTGCTGAAACGTTAAAGCCTTGGTACATTCGATTGGAACGGATTTTGCTGAGTAAGTCCTCCTTGCGAAAGAATTTCGTCGTATAAAATCTGACGAACATCTGCATCGGTTAATGGACGAGTTGCCTCGGCGGTGTTTTTTTGTTCCTCTAATTTCATTTCATACACACGCTTAATCCCTGCCATGTTCAATCCATCAGATAAATAATCTTTAATTTCTAACAAAACATCAATATCATTTAAAGAATACATGCGTCGGTTGCCCTCACTACGTTCTGGATGAATCAATCCCTGTTCTTCATAGTAGCGAATTTGTCGAGCGGTCAAATCCGTTAGTTTCATAACTGTACCAATTGGAAAAACTGACATGGAACGGCGTAACTCTTTTTCTCTCATCTCCATCCTCCTCTCTTAGTTATTTCTTAGAATAACAATAGAATGACAAATTGTCAAGAACTTATGTTAGATTTTCTAACATAAAACAAAAAACCTGATAAATATGGACTTTCCCATCTTTTCACGGCTGATTTTCTCCTACTAATCAAAAAAATAGAAATGATTTGTTTTTACAAATCATTTCTAATCAACTTACCATTTTTTATTCTTTTTCGGATTCAGCCAACCATTTAGACTCTTTTTTCGCAAATCCTTTCACGATATACCGATTTTCATTTTCAGCATATTCTTCTGAAACCATTAGTGTCATCCGGCGAAGTTCACTTAATAGTTGTCCGTCAGTTGGGCTAATTTCTAATTGATAAGGCTCGAGTAATTCCATCATTTGGGCACGGATAGCTTGAACCAGTCGTTCTTTATCTTCAGAAATTTTAGTTGAGATCAATACATTGGGAAATAAGGTTGGGACAAATTCTTTGCTGTCCACTTGATCTCTTTTATTATAAACCGTCAAGCATGGAATATTTTCCAACGCTAATTCTTTAATCAATGTTTGAACTGTGCGTTCATGTTGTAAACGATCTGGCGCACTTGCATCCACCACATGGAGCAGTAAATCCATCGTCCGACTTTCTTCCAATGTCGACTGAAAGGCTTCAATCAGTTGTGTTGGTAAATCTTGAATGAAGCCAACCGTATCGGTCAGAGTAACTTCCATGCCTTGAGGCAATTGCCATTTTTTAGTTAAAGGATCTAACGTTGCAAACAATTGATCCTCTGAATAAGTTCCTGCTGTTGTCAACATGTTGAGAATGGTTGATTTGCCAGCATTGGTATAACCAATCAAGCCAATTTGAAATAGTTCTGAATTTTGTCTTTTCTGCCGGCTTCGTTCACGATGAGCAGTGACTTCTTTTAACTCACGACGGATGCCTAAGATTTTATTCCGAATGTGTCGGCGGTCCGACTCTAATTTCGTTTCACCAGGCCCGCGCGTCCCAATACCTCCTCCAAGTCGGGACAACTGTTTTCCTTGCCCAGCCAAGCGAGGCAATAAATAATCCAATTGTGCTAATTCAACTTGTAACTTTCCTTCTTTGGAGCGCGCACGCAAAGCAAAGATATCCAAAATTAATTGTACACGATCAATTACTCGCACAGCTAACGCTTCAGATAACAGTTGATTTTGACGCGGTGTGAGCTCATGATTAAAAATCACAAGATCCGCTTCATAGGCATCTGTTAATTGAATTAATTCTTCCAATTTCCCCTTACCAATTACGGTTTGTCGATCGACTTGTGGTCGTTTTTGTGTTAAAACAAACACCACTTCTCCATTAGCGGTTTCCGTTAAATTCGCCAGTTCTTCCATTGATGCAGAAAATGTCTGATAATTTTTTTCCGTCTCAACTCCTACTAGAATCACTTTTTCATGAGTGGTCATCGCCTACTCACTCTCCTTCTGTTGTAGCCATTCCGCTACTTCTTTTTCCAACTTGGGCAAATCTGTTGGCTGCTGAACCAAATCCCACCAATGCGCAGCCATTCGATTTCTAAACCAAGTCAATTGACGTTTGGCATATCGCCGCGATTGCTGTTTGACTGTTTCAACCGCCATCTCTAATGATTGTTCACCGGAAAAATACGGGAAAAATTCTTTATAGCCAATACCTTGAGCTGCTTGTGCATGTGGTTGCTGAAACATCTGTTTTGCTTCTTCCAACAGTCCTTCTGTCATCATTTGATCCACCCGCTGATTAATACGCTCATACAATAAAGCGCGATCTGTTTCCAAACCTAATAAATAATAATCATAGAGACGAGCTGGTTTTTCCTTCGGGGTCAAAATACTATAACCGGTTTTATCAAAGACCTCTAACGCACGAATGACTTTTTTGCGATTATTAAAATGGATACTGTCAGCCGCTAGAGGATCCTTTTGTTGTAATAACTGCCATAAGGCTTGATTCCCTTTTTCTTCCGCAAATAAATTGTACGTTTCTCTAATTTCAGGCGAGTCATCTATCTCACGACTTCCTAGTTGAAAATCATAAAGGAGTGATTGAATATACAAACCTGTTCCTCCAACTATAATTGGTAGTTTCCCTTTTTCAGTAATTTCTTTGATTTTTTGACGACCCTCTTTCTGAAAATCAGCAGCAGAATATGTTTCGCTGACTTCACGGCAATCAATTAAATGGTGAGGAATCTCTTCTTTTTCTGTTTCTGTGACTTTAGCGGTGCCAATGTCTAACGAGCGATAAACTTGCATGGAGTCACCGCTAATAATTTCACCATTAAATTTTTTTGCTAAAGCAATACTTAATGCTGTTTTCCCCACCGCAGTGGGTCCTACAATAACTAATACTTTCTCCAATTATGTTTCTCCTTCTTCTTGCCAATTTTGACGAGCAAATTTTGCTTCTTCAGGAAAATCCGTATGAACACCCGCCAATTTTAGCTGAAAACAATTTTCCATTTCTTCCATCCGATTAACAGTCCATGGCCGCAGCGGTTTGCCAATTGTGATAAGTTCTTTTTTATGAGCCAACACCCATGACAATTTTGGATGTAAACTATCGACAAGCGCAAATGCCGGTCCCGCTTGACTTAAATCCTCTGCAGATTCATAAATAAAGGCAATTTCTGTCTTAGGATCAGCTTTTTTTAATTTAACTAAACTTGGAAAATAAAAACTGGAATATAAATAACGAAACGGCCAGTTTTTTTGATTCATTTGTTGGACGACTTTTTTCTCAATTCCTTCATAATGGATAATATCCGTTTTAAGTTCAATATTCAAAAAACCATTGAATTGTTCTTCTACAAGACAATTTAAAACATCTTCCAATGTTGGAACACATTGAACAGAAGGATTTTTCTGAAACCAGCTTCCAGCGTCTAGTTGTTTTAATTCGTTTAATGTTAACTGTTGGATTTCACCATGACCATCTGTCGTACGATCCACCGTTTCATCATGCATAACGATTAAATAACCATCTTTAGATAGGTGAACGTCTAATTCAATTCCTTCAGCACCAATACGAACAGCCTCTCTGAAAGCAATACACGTATTTTCAGGATGGGTGCCTTTACTTCCTCGATGTGCAATAATATCTGTCATGCTCTCACTCCAATCTTGTTTATTGTACCATTGGAGTGAGGTGGGTTCAAATATGGGAAAAACTAAAAGAAAGAGTAGGACATCAATCAAAGCGACTGATGTCCTACTCTTTAAGTCTTATAAACAATTTAGTCTCAAATCCGTCTTTTTATTCTCTTAATCTTTTAATTCATAATTAACGTATTTATCTAAACCAGATTGGATACTATATTTTGGTTCATATCCAATGGCACGTAATTTAGATATATCCGCTAAAGAATCTTTGATGTCCCCAGCTCGCGCTTCTTTGTATTCAACTGGCAAAGTGACTTTCATAATATCATTTAGAGAAGAAATTAACTCATTTAAATCAGTTGCTTTCCCTGTTCCGACATTATATACTTCCCCAAGTGATTGGTCAGAATGAGCGACAAGATTCAACGCTTGAACCACGTCCTCAACAAAGACAAAATCACGAGATTGTTTTCCATCACCAAAGATATTGAATGTCACTTCTTGATTGGCTAATAAGCGTTTGTAAGAGTCCATCACAATCGAAATAACGCCAGAATAAGGGGAATTAGGATTTTGGTTTGGCCCATAAACGTTAAAGAACCGAACAGCGCTTGTCGGAACATCATATAAATGACAATAGTTTAACACATATTTTTCAGAAGCAAATTTATCCACCGCATAAGGCGTTAATGGACGAATTACTGATTCTTCCTGTTTTGGTAAAGTTGGCTCATCGCCGTAAACTGCTGCAGAAGAAGCAAACACCAAACGTTTTAAATCTTTCTGGTATTTCCGAATTAATTCCAGTAATTGTAACACACTCTCAAAATTCACTTGGTGTGTTTCCACTGGACGTGCTACTGAGTCTGCTACACTAGCAATCGCGGCTAAGTGAAAAATGTAATCGAACTGATACTCTTGTAGTACTTTTTCCATTAATTGTTGATCAGTCACGCTACCTTCAATGAACGTGATGTTTTCAGATGCGTTTAAATTTTCAGTTTGGCCCATTGATAAATCATCAATGACCACAACTTGATTGTCTTTACTATAATAATTTGCTAAGGTTGAGCCGATAAAGCCGGCACCGCCTGTGATTAGGAATGATTCCACTTTTGTCCCTACTTTCTAAAATGATTAATTTATTGTATTTTATCATATTTTTAACCATAAAACATCGTTCCTTAACGAATAACAATTATTAATATATTACGAAAAAATCTCTTAGAGAATTGATATTCTTTCTTCATTAAGTTATGATTGCAACTGAATAAAGTTTTTATTTATCTTAGTAGAACCATTTTAATAAGGAGAACAGAACATTATGCAAAAAAAATCACGTTTAGAATATTCTATTATTAATTCTAGCATCTCAACAATAATATTTATTTTGACCATAGGAATTCAGTTTATTTCTAGAACGATATTCATTCGCTTTTTAGGAATTGAATACTTAGGACTAAACGGCTTATTTACAAATATACTTAGTATGTTGTCATTAGCCGAATTAGGTGTTGGAACCTCAATCATTTTCTCATTATACAAACCATTGCAACAAGAGGATACTGCAACAATTAAAGCTTTAATGCATCTATATAAAAAAATATACAATATAATCGGTATAGCAATAGGTATCATAGGTTGTTTACTCATTCCTTTTTTACCTGTGATAGTCGGTAAAGATGTAGGTATCCCGAATATTCAGCTTTTATATTTATTATTTTTAGCCAACTCCGTTTTCAGCTATTTCTTTACTTATAACCGCTCATTGCTTAATGCAGATCAGCTTGGATACCTCAATGTGATTAACACGTTTGCTTATTTAGTTGTCGCTACAGTTATTCAGGTGTTCGTATTATACACAACGGGCAATTACG
The DNA here is from genome assembly GCF_051713465.1 of Enterococcus sp. DIV0358. Lineage (NCBI taxonomy): Bacteria > Bacillati > Bacillota > Bacilli > Lactobacillales > Enterococcaceae > Enterococcus > Enterococcus sp. DIV0358. The sequence goes on from NZ_JBIOPX010000001.1 coordinate 1,867,452, forward strand.
CACTTTATTTACTTATTCAAATTATTTGTACAGTAATTTCAAACATTGATATTTCTCTGCGAGTAAAAAAAAGATACAAACACGTATTTCAATATCAAGAAATAAAAAAATTGGATAGAGAAACTATTAAGATTTTAAAACAAAATACCATTGGAAATCTTTCTAATAAAATTGGTTCTGTCGTTGTTTTGAGTACAGATAATATCTTAATTTCCATATTTGTTAATTTAGCTGCAGTAGGACGTTACTCCAACTATGTGTTAATTGTAAATAGTATTAAAGGTATTTTCAACCAGTTTACTAATTCTATAACAGCCAGCATTGGAAGCGTAGCCGTCTCAGATGACAGAGAAAATGGTCGTGAAATATTTTTTAGACACTATTTTATAAATTTTATTCTGATTTATTTTGCAACGATTGTTATGTTCTTATCTATACAACCATTCATATCTTGGTGGGTAGGCTCTTCTTACCAACTAGATAATTTCATTTTCACTTTAATCATCTTAAACTTTGTTATTGGCGTTTTTAGAAATTCTGCGCAAGTATTCATAGCTGCATATGGTTTAGCTTGGATTCAAAGATGGAAATCTGTTGTGGAGTCCATTTTAAACATCGTATTTTCTTTAATTTTCTTATTAATTTTCGATATGGGTATCGCTGGAGTTATTTTAGCCACTATCTTATCTTCTCTAACCTCAGTTTCTTGGTATGAACCTTATGTAGTCTTAAAATATGGTATTCATGATAGATTTGGCAAGTATTTGTTTGTCACTTTAAAGTATTGCATAGCCTTAGGATTAGGTATTCTAGCTACTTATCCATTATTTAGTTTGATATCTGCTACAACTCTTTTAAGTATTATATTGAGATCTTTAGCTGGAATTGTTATTGGAGCAATAGTCTTCGTTATTTTATTTTATCGCACAGCTGAATTTAAATTTGTAATAAGTATTTTTAACAGCCTTATCACTAAGCTCAAAAAAAGGCATTAATACGTTTTATTTATTATATGATGAAAAAAAGCTTTTTATTAAATGTTAGTAAATAAATATTGTAGAATCGTATCAAGAGGTCGGGACAGAAGTGTTTAACTGCGAGAAATAAGAAGGAATTTTCGAAAATTGTTCTTTAATTTTTGGAGAATTTCGGCTTATTTCCGAAAGAGTTGCTTCTGCTCCCGCTCTTTATCAATTTTTAAGCCTGGGACAAAAATCACTTTGGATTTTTGTCCCAGGCTCATTTTTACAACTCATCAACCCTTATTAACAAAGAGCAAAAAAACACCCCTATATTCGTTTGTGTTACAGGAGTGTCTTTTTATTTTAAATAATTTCTTAGATTTTAAACATGATAATAATGTGTACAAAATTCAATAGATTTTTGCTAAATTATCCTCTTTCTGAATCTTCTTCATCCTTGTCTAAACTAAAAGTTTTATCTATTAATAAGCTTTGAATGGCAAGCATACTTTTGCCGCGTTCAATACTTGTTAATTCTGGATCCGAAACTAATATTAAAAATTTTTCTTTATCTCTATACGTCCATAAAAAACGATTATTATCAAAAAAATCAATTTGTTTAATCATTTTTTCTTCCGCTGAATCGATAAAATTAGGTCCGTATAAAAAATTTACAGATGAATCTTTATCTAAATCATTATAATTTTTATTTAATGAATTGGATACTTTTTTATTCCACCAATCTAAAATCGATAAATTAGCCTTATTCCAAGACTCTGGGTCTTCAAATAAATAAACTCCTTCTTTTATTGAAGTCCCATCCATTCTTGTTCCTACATTAAAAACTACAGAACTAGTTAAACCAGATAGCTCTGCAACGTTGTTCTCATTATAGTCTAAAAATTTTATATCATATTTATTAAAATAACTAATGATATCACTTGTTCTTATAACTTCAAAATCGTTTTGGACAGCTTCTACTTCAGAAGAATCAATTTTAGTTGTCCCCACAGCAATACGATTCTTTTCATCCTTAATTCCTAAATAAAAATCTGTATCTTTAATGGAATCCATTTGGTATCGAATATGAAAATTCTGATCTTTATCGACTTTAACTTTGCCTGCTTTCCTGTTTATGTTAGCTTCTAAAGTACCTGGTTCACCATTCAAAAATTGTCCTTTGATCTCTACAACACCGTTGCCATCTGCTACAAATTCCTTTTGAGTGAAATGAATAATTGGATATTTTGCTTTACTACATCCACTCAATAAAATACTTACTGTAATAACTGTTAGAATTGTCCCAATTGTTTTTTTCATTTACGACTTACCTTCCTTAACCTCTCCAACTTAGCAAGTAAAAATGAACTGCCAAAACATATAATCATTGGTGCAATAAATGTTGGTTTCATAATAAATTGTAACCAGCTAGTAGCATCACTACGTGGAATAAACAAAATATTAGAAATACAAATCAATGCAATCGTAGATAAAAGTAAATTGTTTCTTTTAAAACTTACTACAAGAAAAATCAAAATAATTCCTAATAAAATACTAGCTATAAAAACCCCTATATATCCGTAATCTGCAAATATTTCTAACAGATAAGAAGAACCATTTCCATTTCCAGCTAAATACTCATCTTTACGATAAACATATGCCAAATTATGTGCCAAACTATTACTAATCATGCCTTTTTCCGGACTATTAGTGCTAGGCAATCCGATACCATTGAATAGCTTTTGACCAATAAATCCATACTTAAAAGAATCAATAAAACTTCCAAATGTATAATTTTTTACATCAATAAATGGTAGTTTGTCCAAAAAATCATGCCCAAATATAATTGTATCAAAAGAGGTTCCTTGTTTGAAGAAAAAATCAACAATTAATGAAAAAAATCCGTTTGTTTCAATTGAAGAATTTGCTCTAATATAGTTAAAAGCCCCCATCAATACAATCATTAAAGGTGTCGCTAGAATAATTACAATTTTTTCAAATTTACTTATCCATTTTTGAGAATCTTGTAAATAGTCTCTAATAATAAAATAAAGTAACGCAAAGATAATTTTTAAAATTAACGGGCCTCGCTGTCCCATTAAAAAAGTTGGAAAAGAGCTTATCACATAACTTCCTAATACCACGTAACTAATGCCTTTTTTGGGCATACAAGCTAAATAAATGCACACAACATAAGGCATCATTAAACCTAATACTTGCACATATGTTGGCAAGTTCGAAGAAAAAGATGCATAGAACTCTTCATATGACGTACTACGTACAAATATTAGTTTTTCCATATCACCATAAACACTTACAATCAATGTTATGAAATAAAAGACTAAACTAAATTTCATTAAATATATTCGATAAGTAGGATACTTTTGTTTTTCCAGCTTAGAATCAAAATCTTTAAGTCCAAACCTTTGAAATAACATCGCACCTATTAAGATGCCAATTAAAGTTAGATACAGAACATTCATCGCAAAATTTGATCCTGAATACCCCCAATGCCACCAAATTCTATTACGAAAGAAACTAATAAATGGACGACTTAATAAGAAGACAAAAATAGTAATATTAAAAAAGAAAAAAACTGATTTTTGTCCGAAATTTTTAAATGAATAAACCAAATTGCCTGTCCAAAAAAACATTACACCAAATAGTTGCCAATTGTACAACATCTTAGCTTTACCATAGAAAAAAAGAATAATCGATACAATTATACAGATGGTTTGAGTAATTGTATATATATCCAGTTTAAGCTTTTTTTTCATAATATTCTCCTAACAACTTTTTAAATTTTAACTATTCTTTTTATTATTTGCTTCTTGTAATTTAGGGAAACAAGAATACGCACACTTACTAAATTGTAGAGCACACATGGCTATCTTTCTAGCCTTAGTAAAATATTTATTTTTCATAATGAACAGAAAATTCTTCCTCAAAAAAGAAATAACCTCTTTTTGAATTATTTTTTCTTCTTCCGTTAACTGACTAGTAACCATTTTATCTAAAACAATAAAATTTGCCCAACATACACGTGTATGAACAACATTAGATAATTCAGGATACCGGTCTAAGATATATTTTTCATTTTCTTTCCAAACATTGATTGTATCTAAATCTTTCTTAGAAAAAAGATTGGTTGAAATACTATTGGCACGGTGAAAATAATAATATTTTTGTTGCGTATCAATAACAATTTTCTCTGTATGCTCTAGAATAGATAAAATAACTGCACCGTCTTCTGTAATCATGCCTACAGGGTATCGGATATCTTCAAAAATTTCTTTTTTATATAACTTATTCACGGCATGAACAGATACAACTTTAGCTTCTAAAATCATTTTCATTGCTGCTACTTTATCTAGTACTATATATTGCTGTTGTTTTTCTACAGGCTCTTTCCCCTCATAGACATCATAAATACCACATATTGATAAATCGGCATCTTCTTTTACGATATTTGTATATAATAATTCATACATATCATCTGCAATGTAATCATCACTGTCTATGAAACCTAAATACTCACCTGTCGCTATTTCAATTCCAGCATTACGAGCATCGCTCAGTCCTCCATTTTCTTTATGGATAACTTTTACCCGTTCATCTTGTTTAGCAAACTGATCACACATTGCTCCAGAACTGTCTGGAGAGCCATCGTCTACAAGAATCAATTCAAAGTCAGTAAATGTTTGAGCTAAAATAGAGCGTACACATTTTTCTAAATATTTTTCTACATTGTATACAGGAACAATAATACTAATTTTGGGCATATCAATTTCCGCTACTTTCTAAAATTTTAATTGTATGTTTTAATGGTTCTTCCATACTGTCGTACAATGGACGCCAACCTAATGCGTAGATTTTTTGATTGTCTAGTAGTGCTTTTGTTGCTTTAGAAAATCCTTGTTTTTCTTGGGCGGTGGCTTCTCCATGAATCACTTTTGTTCCAGCCACATTGGCTAATGTTTCCGCAAAAGTACGTAACGTAATATCGCAATGTTCGTTTGAAACATTGTAAGCTTCCCCTTTTTGCCCTTTAACTAATAAAAACAGAAGAGCAGATACAATATCTGCAACATATGCATAAGAATATAGTTGGGTCCCTGCACTTTTTAACACAATGTTTTCTTTATGGACTGCATTCATAATAAATTGAGAAGAAGCTTTACTATCCGAAAGTAACATCGTAGGCCCGAAAGTACGACTAATTCTTGGAATAACAACATCAATACCATATTTCTGAATATAGGCTTGACATAATGATTCACTTGCTCGTTTTCCTTCTGGATAACCGGCCCGTAGCGTGTTACAGTCAATATAGCCGCAATAGTCTTCCGTAAATTTATCAAGATCTCCACGATTTTCTCCATAGATTTCAACAGTTGATAAAAATAACACTTTTTCACTATTCGCTTTGACCGCATAATCTAAAATATGCTGCGTACCAGCAATATTGGTCATAATCGTTCCAATTGGATCACTGGCATATGATTTAGGATGTGTATTACTAGCACAATGCAACACATAGTCACAAGCTTCTGCTACCTGAATTTCTTCTATGACATCTCCGATAACTATATGGAATAACGGATCTTCTAGATAACTAGTAAATCGCTCTTCTAAACGCGACAATGTTCGTCCCATCGCCCAGATCGAAATATTCGCATTTCTCGTTTTATTTTGGTACATAAGCACATCAATTAAAAAGGTCCCAATCATGCCTGAAGCACCAGTTATAAAAACAGATTTATTAGTTACTTTCGTCCAATCTGGTGTCTTCTCTAAAACTCGTTCAACGTCTGATAAATAATTATCGTCTGTAAATAACATGGTATCCCTCCACTACTCTTCTTTCATTTTCAAGAATCCTTTAAATAACTGTAAGTCATCTTGTGTAGTTAACTTAATGTTTTTATCTGAGCCTAAAGCAAAATACAATGTTTCGCCTAAATCCACCATCATAGTATTCGTGTATGACGATTCAGAAATACCAATATTCTCACGGAATGCTTTTTCGTAAGCCCAAGTTAATTTTTCAAATTTATAGGCTTGTGGTGTTGACACGCGACGTAATGTTTCACGATTAATATATTGTCGAGTTGTTTCCTCAGTTTCTTTTACAAAAATTTGTTCATTATATGGCAACGAAGTCACTGCATTACCGTATTCTTGACACTTAACAATTACATCAGATAAAACTAATTCATCAACTAATGGACGAATTCCGTCATGGATAACAATAGTATCTTCTGGGTTTGAATGTTCTTTTAAGAAATTAACCCCATTATTAATTGATTCTTGACCAGAATTTCCTCCTGGAATAATCCATTGTAATTTGTCAATATGGTACTCTTTTGCATAGGCATCTAGTGTTTGTTCCCAACCTTTTTTACACACAACTAAGATTCGATCAATGAGTGGATGCTTTTGAAAAGATTCCAATGTGTAGATAATTATCGGTTTTTCCTCTACCATAATAAATTGTTTAGGAATCTCCTGCCCCATTCGTTTGCCGACCCCACCGGCAATAATTAAAGCTGTAATCATTTGATACAAAATCCTTTCTCTAACTAGTCAACCACTAGTTTTATTTCAATTTTGTTTAACTTATATATTCATCAACACAGCCAAAACTGCATTCAATCTTTTATATTTTCTCATAACTAACAGTAAGTTTCAATAATTTATCGTAGACCTTAATCGAACTGTAAATATTTTTGTTCGTTATTTTAATACAAAAATTACGGACAAACGATAAAAACTCTATACTTTTTGATTTACAAAAAACATCTCAAAACTCTGTAGAATTCAAATAGTAGAACTCAAGCCGTATTTAGAAGTGAGTAAAAATAGGCTTAAATGCCATTTGTCACGGATACAAGTATTTCAGAAAATACTATTTTTTATTCAAATACGTTAAATAGACCATAACCATATGTTTGATAAAAAAATAATTTCATAATAAGAATCACTTAATAAAAAATGAAGAAGCCAGAGGGTTTTCTCCTCTGACTTTTACGATGTTCACTATTTTTATTTACCAATACTATTTGACAAAGAACCTCGATAGATTGTTTGTTCGTTACCTTTATAAACTTATTCTATATTTTAAAGGCGCGGCTATCCAACCAACCGATTGTTTGTCCATTTATTTGAAATTGATAAGCCGTAACACCTGTTGATAGTTTAGCGGATTGAATAATCTGCACATTTTGATTTGCATATAGAGAGCCTAAACCTATTTTTTCTCCATCTTCTGCTGTATTATTTGGTTTTGTATATAATCCATGCTTCGATGAAACTGCTACATCGCCTATTTTGGCTCCACGACTCATTTTACTATACGTGGCTTTATCTAGTGTAGCTGTGAATGCTCGTTTGTCCATCCAGCCTGCATCTTTTCCACCTACTGTAAAATGGAGTAACTCTGTCCGGCTTGTTTTGGCATATCCTATGATATGAACGCTTTGGTTCGCATATTTATCTCCCATACCGATATTAACGATTCCAGGAGCTGTATTCATAATCCCATTAAACACGCCATGTTTTCCTGATTCAGCTGCTGGTTTTACTTTTGCCATGTAATCATAGCTTTTTTCATCTAGCAGCTCATCATACACATTGCTAAAGGCACGGCTGTCCAACCAGCCAATTGTTTGTCCATTTATTTGAAATTGATAAGCCGTAACACCTGTTGATAGTTTAGCGGATTGAATAATCTGCACGTTTTGATTCGCATATAGAGAGCCTAAACCTATTTTTTCTCCATCTTCTGCTGTATTATTTGGTTTTGTATATAATCCATGCTTCGATGAAGCTACTGCATCGCCTATTTTGGCTTTGCGACTCGTTTTACTATACGTGGCTTTATCTAATGTAGCTGTAAATGCTCGTTTGTCCATCCAGCCTGCATCTTTTCCACCTACTGTAAAATGGAGTAACTCTGTCCGGCTTGTTTTGGCATATCCTATGATATGAACACTTTGGTTCGCATATTTATCTCCCATACCGATATTAACGATCCCAGGAGCTGTATTCATAATTCCATTAAACACGCCATGTTTTCCTGATTCAGCTGCTGGTTTTACTTTTGCCATGTAATCATAGCTTTTTTCATCTAGCAGCTCATCATACACATTGCTGAAGGCACGGCTGTCCAACCAGCCAATTGTTTGTCCATTTATTTGAAATTGATAAGCCGTAACACCTGTTGATAGTTTAGCGGATTGAATAATCTGCACGTTTTGATTCGCATATAGAGAGCCTAAACCTATTTTTTCTCCATCTTCTGCTGTATTATTTGGTTTTGTATATAATCCATGCTTCGATGAAGCTACTGCATCGCCTATTTTGGCTTTGCGACTCGTTTTACTATACGTGGCTTTATCTAATGTAGCTGTAAATGCTCGTTTGTCCATCCAGCCTGCATCTTTTCCACCTACTGTAAAATGGAGTAACTCTGTCCGGCTTGTTTTGGCATATCCTATGATATGAACACTTTGGTTCGCATATTTATCTCCCATACCGATATTAACGATCCCAGGAGCTGTATTCATAATTCCATTAAACACACCATGTTTTCCTGATTCAGCTGTTGGTTTTACTTTTGCCATGTAATCATAGCTTTTTTCATCTAGCAGCTCATCATACACATTGCTGAAGGCACGGCTGTCCAACCAGCCAATTGTTTGTCCATTTATTTGAAATTGATAAGCCGTAACACCTGTTGATAGTTTAGCGGATTGAATAATCTGCACGTTTTGATTCGCATATAGAGAGCCTAAACCTATTTTTTCTCCATCTTCTGCTGTATTATTTGGTTTTGTATATAATCCATGCTTCGATGAAGCTACTGCATCGCCTATTTTGGCTTTGCGACTCGTTTTACTATACGTGGCTTTATCTAATGTAGCTGTAAATGCTCGTTTGTCCATCCAGCCTGCATCTTTTCCACCTACTGTAAAATGGAGTAACTCTGTCCGGCTTGTTTTGGCATATCCTATGATATGAACACTTTGGTTCGCATATTTATCTCCCATACCGATATTAACGATCCCAGGAGCTGTATTCATAATTCCATTAAACACACCATGTTTTCCTGATTCAGCTGTTGGTTTTACTTTTGCCATGTAATCATAGCTTTTTTCATCTAGCAGCTCATCATACACATTGCTGAAGGCACGGCTGTCCAACCAGCCAATTGTTTGTCCATTTATTTGAAATTGATAAGCCGTAACACCTGTTGATAGTTTAGCGGATTGAATAATCTGCACGTTTTGATTCGCATATAGAGAGCCTAAACCTATTTTTTCTCCATCTTCTGCTGTATTATTTGGTTTTGTATATAATCCATGCTTCGATGAAACTGCTACATCGCCTATTTTGGCTCCACGACTCATTTTACTATACGTGGCTTTATCTAGTGTAGCTGTGAATGCTCGTTTGTCCATCCAGCCTGCATCTTTTCCACCTACTGTAAAATGGAGTAACTCTGTCCGGCTTGTTTTGGCATATCCTATGATATGAACGCTTTGGTTCGCATATTTATCTCCCATACCGATATTAACGATTCCAGGAGCTGTATTCATAATCCCATTAAACACGCCGTGTTTTCCTGATTCAGCTGCTGGTTTTACCCTTGCCGTGTAATCATATTGTTTTTCATCTAAAATTACATCATACTGTTTTCCACCACTAGATGTAAATCGTCCAGTGTAATCAGCATTAATATCAAACACACCTACGCCGATATCAACACCTGGAATCGTTAATAAAGAAGACCATTGCCATGCCGCATAACCTTCATTTTTGTGCCATAACTGATCTGCAGTCGGTTCAAAAGGATACTGAGCAATCCAAATATTTTCAGTCCCTAGTTGTGTAGGCGATAAAACTCCTTCTGTAAACCAGGCTGCCATTGAATAATGTAATACATTCGTAAAGCCTCTTGCTTTTAATTGATTGGCAAAAGCAATTGAATTAGCTGTCAATTGTCCATTATTCATGCTACCTTCTTCTGCATCATTAATCATTAAAGTGTCTTTTGATAATCCAGTATTAATTGCTGTATCGGCAAAGTAGTTTGCTTCTTTTATTGCCTGATCTTTTGTTGTAAAGTGACTATAGTGATAGGCGGATACTTTTATTCCCACTGCATTTGCATTTTGAACTTGTGCAAATCTTTCTGGATTTTGATAAGTTGTCGCTTCGGTCATTTTAACGACCACTCCGCCTATCCCATAACTTTTCATAGTTTGATAATTTGCTACACTTAAACTACCATTCCAAGAAGATACATCGATAAAGTTTTTAGGCGGACGATTTGCCTCTGTTATGCTAATAGGATCACCGTAGGCATATGCGGCTCTTTTTCTTCTCGTTCCTTTCATTCCTGATCCCATAGGTTTGTTCATATCCTCTGTTATTACGATTTCGTCTTCATCTTTCTTATTAGCTTCTGAAGAACTAGTCGTTTCCGAAGTTTCTTCAGCATCTGTTGATTGCCTAGTGTCTGTAGCACCACTCGTGTCCAAACTATTTTTTGTTTCCGAAGGAACTGATGATAAGGTGCTAGAAGAACTTTCTGTCGAAGTTTCCTCACTAGATGACGTAGAGTTTAGTGTTTCTGCTGTATCCGCAGAAATTACTTCTTCTGCACTTTCACTACTTGATGCATCGATTGCATACACTATTGATGAACTAGGAACCAATGTTGTCAGCATTAGCATTGTAATAACAGATATTTTATTTATTCTCTTCATTATTTATTTAACCCTTCTTTTTACGTATTCTTTACAATTAATCCTCATTTAATTATAGTATGTAAATTTTACTTGAAACCAACAATTTTTTACTTTTCAAATTGAAATTTCTCAAAACTGATTAGAATGAGCACTAGTTTCAAATAATTTTCTAATAAATTTTAGCTTACGTCAAGAAAATCTTGCTAACTTTTTTTTACTATTTTATTTCTAAACTTTATCTTTTTATTACATTGATTGTGTTATTTATTTTTTTACAACAAAATGCTGAACGCTATTTATAGATAACGTTCAGCATTAGTATAAATAATTGAAGTTTTTAAATATATTCTGTATACGATTTTTTAGTATCAACAATTAGCGCTTCATGATGAGGTTGACGATCTTCCTCTGGTGGCAATTGCATATAATCTCCAAAAACTTGTGTCAAATAGCGATTGTATCCCACTGGTATTGGCATTTTTGTATCTTCAAATGGAACAAAAATAGCAGATTTAAAATCTTCTAAATGATAAATATTGCCCATGTAGCGTGGTCCGACACATAATTCAGTGACATAAGGAGTTGAACCAAAGGAATACTTGGTCATTCTTTTTTCAGCGAAGCGCCAAATATGATAGCGAATTTTGCTTGAAGAAAAAATCCCTAATAAAACCTTGCTTCCTGTAGCCATCAGACCACCATGTTTTTCTGGAACAACTTGCGAACAAAATAACGCATAAATCAGTGCCCAAAACTTTTGAATTTTTCTTCGCAATTTCCCTTCTGGCGCACCATCTAATGGAAAAATATCAATTGGTAAACCATGAGGGATATCTAAATCCTCTTGATAGGGTTTAATAAAAGTAGTGGCAGTATCCCTAATAGTTATAAATGAATTATGATCATTATATGTTTTAGAAGCAACTAATAATGGATATCTATTTATGTCTGCTTTCTGCGGCCATAGCTTTTTTAATTTTTCATAGTCTGGTCGTGGCATAAAAAAATCCAAATCATCATCCCACGGAATAAATCCTTGACTGCGTACAGCACCAATACAACCACCGCCACAGAAATAACATAATAAATTATTTTCTTGACAAAATTGAACAAAATATTTGGACATAGTTAATGTTACAGCTTGTATTTCTTTTAAATCTGTCTGGGTCATCTCTTGCATAATTTTACCTCAATCTTAATCATTATCTTTCCTTAAAAACTTCTCATAAAATTTACCTCGTAAATTATTCGGCATCAAACTTACGACAACATGTGCACTGGAACTCACAAAAAAATCTTTAAAACTACCAAGTCCTGCTTGATAGATTGCTTTGCGTCCTTTTAGTCCTGACTTAAAATACTGCCAACCACCACGCCGTGCGTACATATCACTGCCTGTTCGAGCATAGACTAAATGTTCAGAAAGGTTCTGAGCTTCCTTTCCTTTTTTCAATAACCGCACCCACAAATAATAATCTTCAAATCCTGACATTGGCAGATAGTTACCGACCTCTAAAATGTCTGACTTCTTATACATGACAGTCATATGATTAAACGGGTTTCTTCTTTTGGAAAATTCACGAATATCCTCATTAGAACTGGGAAGGTTACGATAACCCAAAACATTTTCTATGTTCCCTTCAAATTCGATAATGTTAGAACCAGCAATGACCAAGTTAGGATTTTTTTGAAATAATTGCCACTGCTTTTCAATCCGATCCGTCTTCATAATATCATCTGCATCCATTCGTGCAATCAGTTCATTACGACAAACTTTAACCCCTTCTGCCAACGCTTTACCTAAACCAACATTTTTTTCTAGAGGTAAAACATGAAGCACTTCTGGATACGTTTCTTTATATTTATCTACAATGACTGTCATTTCTTCAGTTACAGGACCATCTTCTACTAATACTATTTCATCGACTTTTACAGTTTGATTAAAAATACTGTCTAAACATGCAATAACATATTCAGGACGCTCTTTTATATAAATGGAAAGTAAGACACTTACTGGTACCTTTTCCATTTCTTCACCCCTATTTCTTTTTTCATCCACGCTTGTATATTTTTACATAGAATACCTAATTTTTCAAGCTTTGTTAGAAGTCTCTCTTTTTTTTCAAAAAAAGAGGAGCTACTGCTCCTCTTAACGGTAAATTCTAATAGCATTCTCTTTACAATAATCCATCGTCAATTCTTCACGTTCTTCAGACTCATCCAATCCTCTTGATGATACTTTATCAAAGAGAATTTTGATGGTTTGAAGCAGAATTTTCATATCCAACAGTAATGAATAATTCTTGATGTACAGTAAATCAAAGTTCAATTTACTATTGTAGTCAGAAGCATACTTCCCATAAACTTGGGCATAGCCAGTAATCCCCGCACGTACATTGTGACGTAAATAGTAATTCGGGTTTTCCTGATTAAATTGATCAACAAAGAATGGTCGTTCAGGACGTGGTCCGACAATGGACATATCCCCGCGAATAACATTGATTAGTTGTGGCAACTCATCAATACGTAAAGCGCGCAAGTATTTACCAACTGTAGTGACGCGACTGTCGTTACTTGTAGATAAGACTGGACCTGATTTTGCTTCCGCTGTTGCCGACATCGTTCTAAATTTTAAAATCGAGAACTCACGTTGATCTAATGTAATCCGAGTTTGTTTGTAAATCACTGGTCCCGGTGAGGTTGCTTTGACTAAAATTGCTGCAATAAGCATTAAGGGGGAGGTAATCACAAATAGGCAAACAGAGACTAAAATATCGAATAAACGTTTAATAAAATTCTCTTCTGGTTGAATTTCAAAATTTGAGACTTCGATAATACTTTCATCTTCAAAGTTCATCATGTTTGGTTTTAACATAATTAGATTTTCAAAACTTGTATCTAAAAAGATTTTTTTCTTGTGTTTGACAATTAATTGATACAATTTTACTTTTTCGTTCTCATCAACATTACTTGAAATATAAACAATATCGATTTCATCGATAATTTTTTTTAAGTTTTCATAGTAATTACTGACAACAACACTCGTTACTTTATGCTTGTTATTTTTATCAGACATAAAGTTTTGAATTGACCGCATGACTTGATTTTCTTTACCTAGTAAAACAACTTTTCGCTCATTGCTGACCTTTAAGTAAAGATAATAAACAAGAATTCGCCAAAAACTTAGAACAATAATTCCGATTATAAAAGAATATCCTAAAACAGAACGCGGGAACGTAAACCAACGTCCGGCAAATGTCACAATCATAATCGTTAAAGTCATTAAAATTTGACCAATCACCGTGACAAAAATGATGTCACTAATTTTGCGATTATAAAAAATATACGCACCTAACAACAAATTCAAAAAGATAAAAAAGATTGAAATATAAATTGCAGATTTTTCATAAGCCACAAAGTTAAATGATGGTATTGCTCGGCCAAATTTCATTATAAATCCTAAGATGATTGATAAATTATAGAGCAAAACGTCTGCTAAAATAATTACAATCCGTCTTGCATTACTCCATTCACTTTTTGATGTCATTAAAAACTTCCTCTCTTCACTTCCAGTAATTACATTATTTGTAATAACATGCAACCCCTATATTACCATAATGTCAGCGGACAAGAAAGTTCTATAGGATGAAAATTATCTGCGATGTCTTTGGACACGACTTAATTCTTCAGGTTGGTCCCAGCCCTCTTCGTCAACAGGTGCTATCGGGCGCTCTTCATTGCTAACAGGACTTGTTTGTTTCACTCGTTTTCTTCTTTTAGGTGTCGTTGGTCTTTCATGTCTTCCTCGTTTTTTCTCTGGCCGGAAGTAGAAGGCTAGCCCAAGGAAACTATAAACAATCGGCATCCAATGAGGCGCTAATAAAATATCTTCCATAAATGAATGAATCCAGATTAAAAGGAAGCCTAAAAGTAAACTAACTTGCATACGATCCAATGTTTTTTTGCGGAAACCAATCAATAAAATCATACTGACTAAAAAACCAAATAAAATCAGATAGCCAATGACACCAAAATTACTTAACGTAAATAGAAAAGCATTATGTGTCCCCAGCGGTTTCCATGAGGCCACAAAAGGCTCCATACCGACTTTAATATGTTGAGGATCAGATAACCATTTAGCAAAAAACTCATGCCAAATTCGTTCTCTTCCTGTAAATAAATCCACAGTATCCGATTCCGCACATAAGTAAAATAACAATGGTCCCAATGCAGCTACTCCGACAAAACCAAACAGCCAAACTTTCGAACGTTGCAAGAAACGTTTTGGTAAAAGATTATCCACCAGAATAAAACCAACTAAAATGGCAAAAGAGGTTTTTGATTGACTGACCCATGTACCTAAAACACCACCAATGTATACAGGTAAAAGCAGCAGGTTAAAAACCTTATTTCTATATGCTTTGATCAAACTACTGGCCATCATTGTTGAAAACATCAATGTTGCACCAATCGTATTGGTATTAATCCAAATACTTTCTAGTTTATTTGATTCTTTAAAAATTTCGTCTGCTGGAATCAACTGTGGCAACTCCACGGACATCCGATACAAAGTCGCACTCAAAGCAACTAAAGAGACAATTAATAAAAGCGTTTGATCCATACGGTCAAAGACACAAACTTTAAAACAAAGGACCAACAAAATAATTAAAGGAATCATTGTATCTGTTTGCATCGTGCTATGACGGATTGATTCCGTAAAGTGAAACAAGAGCCAGGTGGCTAGCGCCAACGCTACGGTCAGCCAGTCAATAAATTTTAATTTCGTACAATTTAATAGCAGTACAAGTATTACTGCTATTAATAATAAAATTGAACTATTGGCATACATATATTTTGTGACTGGCGCATCAATTCCTACGACCCACATCGTATACGAGCCGATCATTGTAACTAATAAAATAAGTCGACCGATTCTATTCAATACTTTTCCCATATTCAAACCTCATTCCATGAATGAATCACTAGTCGTTTATTCGATAAATATATGCCCCGTTCTGATCAGGTCCATATAATTTTTCAAAATGAATCGTTGGTGTGTCTAACGGTTCTAATGGTTTATAAACGACCGCATATTTAATCCCATATTCTTTTAATTTTTCTGGAGATAAACGAGCAATAATCGCATCTTTTTGCATCAACTCTAAAACAGGGGTCTGATTTCCTACTTCAACATTGATGTGCGCATAGCGATTATAAATAAATGTGTCTTTTCCTTTTGGATCTAATGGTTTCCAAGCCTCTAAGTCAGGTGTAAAAGCAACACCGTTAAATGTATGCACACCTAACATTGGCAAATAGCCATACATCAAGCGTTCGCCCACCCACAATTGGTTGGGGTCTTTTTTGTTAATTTCTTCCACTTCTACCGCTAATTTTTTTCCATAGACAGCAGAAACGCCTCGAGAAATTGGATTAACAAAGGCACCAGAAACCATAATGATTCCTAATAAGACAAGGACAAATAACGTGCGCCAACGTTTAAATAAAGCAACAATTAAAACGGTAGCGACAACTAAGACACCAATGATGTCCATTCGTGTAACGTATAACCGTAAATTGCCCGTATATAAAACAAAGAAATACAGAACAACATTTAATCCTAGCGCCCCTAACCAGGCCATCATTGGAATTTTTGCTTGGCGATTCCATAAATAATCGATGAACCATAAACTCAACAACACAGCGGCAAACCCGAAGGATAACATCGCCCGTTGTTCTGGCACATAAGACCACAATGTCAACTTAGCAAAAATTGTTGGAAATTGCACGCTCATCCAAACTAAGTTAAATAAACAATACACGAATAAGACAAAACCGTAAATGTTTTCTTTGATTTTTTTATAAAAAATAAATGGTGAGAGCGGCAAAATAACAAAAAATAATTGATAAAAACTACTGATTTCCGAATTATTTGAATATGGAACATCTTGAAACGGCATTTTCCAATTTGTTAAAAATAACAAAATATCGCGTTTAGGCATATCGCCACCTAAACTTACCCGTTTTCCTGGATAAGCGGTATCCATTACTGCTTTTAAGGAATCCAATGAGCCATATAGCGATCCGCCAACAATAATCGCCGTCATCAAGAGTGCCCCACCTATCAGGACCCCATCCCACTTATCCAACTTAATTTTTTTACGAAATTCTAAAAAGAATAAAATTAAAAATAATAAAATCAAATAACCAAGTGGTACTTGTAGCGCAGGATAAATAACTAAAACAAATCCTGAGGCCATAATAACAGCCGTTATCGCACAAATGACACGACGTCGAACACTACTATGATAATAGAAATAATTATAAATTCCCACTAAAAAACCTAAGCCAAAAAATACTAAATCTCCAACTGGCGAGACAAACCACCATTGAAGGGCCGAAGAAAACGGAATCCAAACACTTGCTAACAAAGCTAAATATTTATTCCGCCGTGTGACGATCAAACCAATTTCAAAAGAGAATAAAATCAAACCAATTAATTTAAGATTCCAATACCAAGATAAGCCATATTCTTTACCTAGTAGCACGTAGCCCCAAGTAAAAGGTTTCGCTAACGTGGCCAAATTCCACGCTGGCGAATTATAGCCTACCACCATGTCTTGACCATTTAACGTAATCACATCATTATGTGTTTTCAAACCCGTTTGTGTTTGCGACAGACTAAATGGGGTTTGAACGAGCCATTCATCCGAACGAACACCTCTTGGTTCACCAGCAATTAATGAACTTTTTTGGCCATCCGCATATTCAGAAACATACGCATCCCACATGTTTAATGAACTACCATGGACTTTAAAGGCGACCAGTAAAATAAAAATGACTGCCGCTAGCAGATAGCGCCAGCGTAACAAATGATCAACCAAGCGAGCGCTCTGCTCAGCTTGGTTGCGTAATGGTTGTTTTTCTTTTCTTGTAGTTAGTTGTTGTTCCATCTTTTCGCTCCATTTCGTCATCCGCAATTGCATCTAGTCAATTCGTAATGAAAAGTTGGGAATATCCCTTGTCAGATTAGGATTATAAAATGGATCATTTTCAATTAAAGGTCCCCATTTTTCTTCCATCATCACTTTTTCTTGTTCAAAACGTTTTTTCTTTTTGCCTTTATCATCATATCCACGAGTTTGAGATTCAAAATGATAAAGCTCTGCTTCATGAAGCCAAACATTGTCACGTCCTAAAGCTTGGACTTTCAGGCATAAATCAACATCATTGAAAGCTACGGTAAACGCTTCTTCAAAACCACCAACTGCATCAAAATCTGCTTTTTTCATAAGTAAGCACGCGGCAGTTACTGCTGAATAATTAACATTAATAGCTAACCGACCAAAATAGCCTAAGTCACCATGGGGATAACCATAATGACCATGTCCAGCAACACCACCTAATCCTAAAATAACGCCTGCGTGTTGGACCGTATTATTTGGATACAATAATTTCGCACCTACACAGCCAATCCGTTCTTGCTGAGCAAATGAAACCATCAAAGTTAACCAATTCTCTGTAATCACTTCGGTATCATTATTTAAAAATAATAAATACTCTCCGTGCGCTTTTTTCGCTGCACGATTGTTAATAGTTGAGAAATTGAATGGAATATCGATTGATTCAACGAAAAAGCGGCCAGGTAATTGTTGTTCAAATTCTGCATACAATTCGTGCATTTTTGGATCTGTACTTCCATTATCAGCCATAATAATCTCGTAATTTTGGTAGGTTGTTTTTTCAATAATCGATGAAACACAACGTTGTACGTCTTTATAGCCATTTTTAGTTGGAATAATAATTGAGACTAACTTGTCGGATTTAATGTCATAATAAACATCGTATAAGCCATTCGCCGCCCCATGCGTTGCACGACCATTAATTTCTCGACGAACAAGCGCATCTTGCACGGCTCTTAGTCCCGCTTCAAAAGCATAACCTTTGGAACCCTGGTCCACTGCTGTTGAGGTCGGTAGCATCCGCCAATAGTAAAGAACTTTTGGAATATGTTTGATGCGTTCTTTTGTCGTTTTTTCAGTAAATCTTAAGACTAAATCGTAGTCTTGAGAACCTTCGTAACCTTTTCGAAAGCCACCAATTTCTTCTAGAATACTCCGACGATACACGCCTAAATGCGAAATGTAATTGGTTCCTAAAAGTAAATCAGGTGACCAATCTGGTTTAAAGGCTGGATCAGAACGATTTCCATCCATGTCAATCTTATCTTCATCACTATAAATTAAATCCAGTTCTGGGTTTTCATTAAGCACTTTAACCACTTCATAAAAAGCATTGATCGCTAATTCATCATCGTTGTCTAGTAAGGCGACAAATTCTCCGGTAGCAATCGCTAAAGCAGAGTTGGTTGCTTCGGAAATATGACCATTTTGTTCACGAAAGACGACCCGAATTCGCTCATCCAATTGCTGGTACTCTGTTAAAATCTTTTTGACATTGGGATCTGTTGAGGCGTCATCGGCCATACATAATTCCCAGTTAGTATAGACTTGATTCAAAATAGAATCAATGCACAACCGAAGCCATTTTTCTTCAACATTATACACTGGCATCGCAATGGAAATTTTAGGTTGGTAATGAAATGTTGCGATTTCTTGTGTCATCGCTTCTATGTCAAGTACTTCATTTCTAGCTAACCAGTTAGGATACGAAGCTTGATTTCTCAGTTTCTCAATTTTCGCTCGTTGAATGGTATGAGAAATACCATTTTTAGCCATATACTTAAATCCTTTTTTGGCTTTTATCCAGAGACGAGTCATTTTATCTTCTGTCCCTGGAATCACTGGATATTTTTTATTCAAGGGGAAATCCACCGTTACAACATGTGCTGATGATTGAAAATGAAAAGGGAGTACTTTTTTTTGTTTAATTCCTTCAAGTGTAACAACAAAGCCAGCTTCAATCGCAGGCTCTGTTTGATAAATTTGATTAACATCTTCACGTAAAACGCGCTGAATGTTATAAGCGGACACTTGGTTTTCATTATTAATTGTGAAAGTTGGGCTTTCTTTAGTGATTGTATCCAACGCCCAACCTGTAATGGTTAAATTATTTGTTGTTTTGTCGCGATAGATACTATCAAAGATCACCTTAATGTCTTCATTCATGTGCATTCTCCTTATAGATGTTTCGGATTTCGGTAGGGATCAACTAAAGCTTCCGCGGTCCATTTTTCCGCAAGTTCTTTATAAGATCCTTTTTTATCATGGTTTTGCATTTTTTCGTCTGCTTTCAAAATTGCATAGGACACATATACATTTCGTTTACCAGCGCTAGCAAATTGTAACGATAAATCGACACCCATCCATTCTTTTCCTAAGTTTTCGTTAATTCCTTCTAAATTTAGGTAAAGTTGTTTGTTGAATAGTAAGCAGTCTTCAGTTGCTGCTTGAATATTTCTTGGTAAAGCAATTCTGTAATAGTAACCTAAGCTTTTACCAGGGGTGCCTTTTTCGGGATAAAGTAATCGACCTTTGTCTGTATCAACTGATACTCCTACTGTTTCCACACGATAGCGTGCGTCAACTACGCGGCCAGTCACTAAACCAGAGGTCTCTTGTTGACCAATGTTCATTAACTCTTTTAACCAATCATTTTTCGTTGGTACCAATCCAGCATTTAATAAAGCCACATATTCTCCCTTAGCAGCTTGAATCATGCCATGACGTGTTTCTGTTGAAACATAACGAAGACGGTCATTTTGGATATTTATTTGATTCTCGAAGCGTGCAGGCAATAGAATTTCATAATTTGTATAGGCAGTTTTTTCTAATAATTGACGTAAGTAGCTACTCATATTCTCTGTATCATTCGTAATAATCAATGATACCATCGGCACATGATCATAAAGATAGTTAATTTTATAGGAACCATAAAATTCGGCAATCTCTACTTGTGCTTTTAAGCCACGGCGTTCCGTTGCCGCTTGGACCGCTTTTTGACCAGCTACATAGGCGTAACCTTTGCTTTCAGGGTTTAGAGCAGTCGATGATTCAATGGCACGCCAATGATACATCATACCAGGAATATGCTTGATTTTCGTTGCTTGTTCCGTTGCTCGTAATACGAAATCATAGTCTTGAGCGCCGTTATATGCTGAGTTCAATCCGCCTACTTTTTCTAATAAATCACGTTTCACAACAACAAAGTGTGTAATGTAATTATGGTTTAAAATCAGTTCTGGATTCCAGTCCGATTTGTAAAACGCGTTGAAGCGACGACCATTTTCTGTAATTTTATCTTCATCAGTATAAAGAAAATCAATCGTTGGGTCTGTATTTAAAGCTTTGACCACTTCATATAATGCTTGTGGCGCTAATTCATCATCGTTATCCATGAAACCAACAAAATCGCCAGTAGCAATCGACAAAGCTGAGTTAGTTGCTTCTGAAATATGTCCGTTTTCTTCGCGATAAATAACTTTGATTCGTTGATCTAGTTCTTTATATTTTTCTAGCATGGGCTTAATATGTTCGCTTGGCGATGCATCATCTGCTAAACATAACTCCCAATTTTCATAGTACTGATTTTGTAAAGAAGAAACGCACGCTGCAAGCCATTTTTCTTCGACATTATAAACAGGCACAGCGACAGAAATTTTAGGCTGAAATTGGAACGTTTTAATTTCCGCTAAAACTGTCTCCACGTCAACAGGGGATTCTGCTTTTTCTTGTCGTTTAAAGTACCACTTCACTGAGCCCATCAAACCACGTGTCTGAATCGAACGCCATGCTCGATCAAATTTCGTGCCCGGTTGAACCATGTTTGGACGCTCCACCACGTATTGAACCTTCTGGCCTGATTTGGTATCAATGTTTAACGTGTAGGCTGGTAAATCTTCTGGATCTTTAATCGTAATGACAAAACCATAATCTTGATCGCCTTCTAATTCAAACATATCAATAACATCCCGACGATATTCTGTTTCCACCGTATAAGTGACTGATTCACTAGCTTCTGCAATACTGAATCTTAGCGGATAATTTGTTTGTTTGTCATACGCCCACCCTCTGATAACAGAAACGTTATTTTCTACATCGCGAGCAATATCATCGATGGTTAAGTTAATCATTTTATCAAATTTAGTTAATGTGATTCGTTTATATTTTCCAGTAGGCATAGGGGCAGTCTCCGTCTGTTTATTCATTTCTTCTAAAAATTGATTTCTTTCATCTAACAGTGCATGAATAAAGGTATTTTCACGTTCTGAATAGTTGCCTTCAAAGAAATAATCAATGGCTACTGTCAGGTATTTGCCTGCCATTTGTGCCTCGGTTACTTCGATTACAGGTACTTGTGTATCTAAGAAATAATAGATATCCTCTTGTACCAGAAAAGCATTCGTGGCTGCGACTGGGACTGTCTCCCCGTCTATCGTCATGGATAATTTGACAATTGCCCCTGTTAAACTTGGGAATAATTTTATCAGTTGGACGTCTTCTGGTATCTTTAGTTGGAACCGTTTTGTTTCAGGTTTTTGTAAATCAACTGGTTGATCCAACTCAGTCTCTTTTTCTTCGCCGCAATTAATTAAAATATGAACGTTTTTTTCATTGTATGAATTTACTGGTGTCACTCGCTCTGGCTGTTCTACTGGTTCAGCAGTCAAGGCAAAAAAGTACTGATACACTTCGCCAAAGGGACGCGCTTTAAAAGCTGCTTGTACTTCTACAGGTAACGCTTCATACGTCGTAGGAATTTCGTTGTAGCCAACTTGATTAAATGTAAAATCTTCTTTGGCAATGTATAAACCAACTTCTGCAAAAACTTTTTCAAATCCTTCTTGTAAATAGAATGATTTATGCGTAGCATCCAACAGCCCAGTTTCATTCCATGTTAAACGATTATTAAATAAATCAATTAAGACCGAATTATGCGCCAAATTAGGGAAAGTGATTAAGATTTGACCACCTGGTTTTAAAAATGGTTTGACTTTTGCTAAGGCGCTTTGAGGATTCATTAAATGTTCCAACACATCTGCAAAAACGATATAATCAAACGTCTTACCAGCAAAGTATTCGACCCAATCATTTTCATCAATATTGCCATAAAAGGCATCTGTTGAAAATTGACTGACATGATCATAAAGTTCTTTGTCTAATTCAACAATTGAGACCTGGCACTTTTTTTCTTCCATCAAATAGCTAGTCATTCGCCCATTACCTGGACCAAATTCCAAGACATCACTATTTTCTTTGATTTGTGCTACGATTTTCCCAACACTGGTACTCTCGTCTGTTTCCATTTCAAAATCATACTTCATCTTTTGTCGTATCCTTCCATTTATGATCTAAGATGACAATTCCTTCTCCGGCATAACGACCGGTAATAAACATCGTCACGTATTTTGTTTTGTAGACTAATGGGACTGTTGCATGTTCCTCAAAGAAAGCAATATCAAAATAATATTCACCTGTTAATAATGACATTTTTTCATATTCTAAATAAAAAACATTCCGTCCTTTTTTCCAAGGAATTTGCACGCCATCTAACAACGTATTTAAGCCACAGACATAATGATTGTCCACTGTTCGAATAGCGACCCCACAAACAGGCTTCTTAATTTGGTCATTTTTGACAGTATATTCAATTTTTACAATCACTTTTTCATCTTGCGTTACCATTTCTAATGGTTCATAATCCGCATTTAAAAGTTCCGCATGATCCACTTCAATAATATCTGGTGTTGGGGTTTCATCTTTCATGGTCGCTTCGCGGTCAACCGTTTTAATTGATTTCTTTTTCAAAAAGTTTTCGTAGTTGGTCGTCACGTCCATCGTATCTCCATATTCAACGACTTTCCCGTGTTGCAACCAAAAAGTTCTGTCACAAAAACGACGAATGGAGTTTACATCGTGAGAAACAAATAAAATTGTTTTACCAGAATTTTTAATTTCCGTAAATTTTTCCATACATTTTAATTGAAACTCTAAATCCCCGACAGCCAACGCTTCATCGACAATTAAAATATCGGGATCCACGTTAATAGCTACCGCAAAAGCCAAGCGGACAAACATACCACTAGAGTATGTCTTAACTGGTTGATACAAATGATCGCCGATGTCAGCAAAATCAATGACATCTTGGACACGCTCTTCCATCTCTTCTCGGGAAAAACCCAAGACCATTCCATTTAAGAAAATATTTTCATATCCTGAATATTCAGGGTTAAAACCTGAACCTAATTCAAGCAACGCTGAAATTTTCCCATTAATCACCATGGACCCGGAGGTTGGCGTTAATACTCCTGTAATAATTTTTAACATGGTTGATTTTCCAGAACCATTTTCGCCGACAAAGCCAATCATCTCGCCTTTTTTAATTTGCATCGTGACATCGTCTAACGCATAAAACAAATCGTGGTAGGATTTTTTGGTTGGACTAAGCGCTTCTTTAAACCGATCGGACGGCTTTTTATACATGTTGTATGTTTTGGTAATATGTTGGATATCGATTGCATATTCTGACATGTCGTTCTCTCCTTATAGTACATCTGAAAAATGTGGTTTTAAGCGTCTAAACACGGTTGAGCCAATTAATAGTAAAACAATAGTAACTCCCCAGAAATATAAGCTATATTGCCAATGTTCCCAGAACCATGCACCGCCTAAATAAGATTCGCGGTATCCTTGAACAATATAATATAATGGATTGATTTTTAAGATTGTCGCAATCATTCCAGTTGGTTGCCATAAAATTGGTAATGTCCACATAACTGTTTGCATAATGATATTGATAAATTGCATAATATCAGGTAAAAATGGTTGTGTTGAAGCAGTAATCCACGTAATTGCTGTTAAAAAGACTAATAAACAAGCTAAGTAGTAAATTAATTGCAAACTGTACAGACTTGGGTAATAACCGTTAGCTGTAGTAATTACAAAACCAATTAGAATGAAAAACAAGTGGGTGTACAAGTTCGATAAAATTTTAGATGTTGGTAAAATTTGTACATTAAACACGACTTTTTTAACTAAATAACTATATTCACGAAACACATTCGTGGCTGATAATAACGAATCTGAAAAGAAGAACCAAGGTACCATCCCTGTTACTAAATAGACAATGAATGGCATATTGTCGCCAGCTCTAGAACGAAGGCCTACAGAAAAGACAAACCAATACGTCAAAACAGTTACTAATGGCGTTAAAAACGCCCAGACAATTCCTAGTGCTGAACCAGCATACTTGGCCTTAAAATCATTAAATGAAAATTGTAATAACAATTTTTTGTTCTGAAAAATATTCTTGAAAATTGAAAATGTTTCTTTAAACATATACTTATTCCTTCCGTAATAAACTATTTTTATCTAAAATTTTTGGATACAAAAATGCCATTTTAAACAACATTTCTATTTTATCGATAAACGCCTAGCTTTTCAATAGTAGACCCCTTTTTATAAAGAAAAATTTAACTGATTTAGCTATATTAAAAAATCTTGTCCAATTTTTAGGAGATTATGCTACAATAATGGAGGTCTTGCATTTTTTTGCACGGAAACTATTTTTGAGAGAAGGGAAATTATGGTTCTTTTTATTATTTACGTATTTCTGTCTTCTGCTGGTCTGGTCTTATTTAAACTAGGTTCTAGCAGTTTGAACATCCAACTCCAACAAACAATTTTTTCAATGAATATCTCACTTATATCTTTATTAGGTTTATTTTGTTATTTAATTAGTTTTATTTTATGGATGTTAATTATTAGTCGTTCCGATGTTTCTTACATTGTTCCTTTAGGCGTTGCCTGTACAAACATCGCTATTTTAATTGCTTCAAATCTGATTCTAAAAGAGACAATCACAACGAATGCCCTTATTGGTGCTGTGGTTATTATTGTCGGCATTGTGATTATGAATCTTAAATAAAAAAGATCGCTATTCATTGAGCTGACCCTTAAAAATTAGACTTTCAGGTCCAACTTTTAAGGGTCACTACACATTAGCGATCTTTTTTATTTTCTTCAGATTTCATGATAGATAATTCTTGCAATAATGTTTTAATGCGATTTTCGTGTTTTGAAATCAACACAGAATTTTTAATTTCCATGATTAAAAGGACAATCACCGCAGCTGATAATAAGAAGTTTGATGTTGTTTCAAACCCAAAGGCCATTGCTAACCATTCTGCCACATGCGGGAAAATAGCAAAAATAATTAAGACAATTGAGATTAATAACCAAATCAAAGCATTTTTTAGGAGAAAAATATTTTTATTAATCCCTCGAATAATGTATAAGAAAAAGCCAATTGCAAATAAAAATAAAGCTAGCCATAACACGGTTGGTAGCATTAATCTCCCTCCTTCATAAAGGCAGCAATCAGAATTGCTGAGCCGACTTCCAGCATATACTTCACAGAAGCCAAGGCACGAATCGAAGAAACACCACCAAGCCGTTCCATCATATTGACAGGTCTTTCAACAATCACAAAGCGTTTTTTAATTAAGTGAACAATCGATTCTGGCTCGGGATAATTTGTCGGATAACGCTTTGCAAAAAAAGCAATCACTTTCCGATTTCCCGCTCGATAACCAGAAGTCACATCATAAATTGTTTTACCAGAAGCCATTCGAATGCAAAAAGATAACAAACGAATACCAAAACGGCGCATTTTCGTACTTTGAAAAGCCGCTTCGTTTCCAGGAATGAAACGAGAGCCAATCGAAAAATCACATTTACCCTCTGCTAATGGTTCCAGTAAAATAGGTAAACTATTGATATCATGTTGACCATCACCATCAAACTGAACCGCCACATCATACTCATTTTCTAAGGCATATTTATAGCCGGTCTGTACCGCCCCGCCAATACCTAAATTCAACACTAAATGAATGGCATTAATTTGGTTGACTTCTAAAATTTGTTTGGTTCCATCTGTCGAGCCATCATTAATTACCACATAATCCAATTCATGTTGAAAATGCGTAACTTCCTGTTTAAATGTTTCAATGGAAGCAATCGTCCGCAAAATGTTTTCTTCCTCATTGTAAGCAGGAATGATTAAAAGTACCTTCATAAAGAGAAACACCTTTCCACTTTTTCTCTAACAAAACCCCTCACTTACACAAAACAATTTATTGTTGAACATTTTCTAACATTTGTGCTAAGGCTTCTTGCCAAGTAGGAATTTTAAAGCCTAACGCTTCTGTTTTACTTAAATCCATGACAGAATATTGTGGTCTTTGCGCCTTTTGTGGAAATTGAGTTGAATCCACTGGCAGTACTTCCACTTCAGTATCTTTTAAAATTTCTTTAGCAAACTGATACCAGCTACAGCTGTTTTCATTAGACAAATGATAAACACCAAATGGCGCTTTTTCTGCAATAACAAATGCCATAAATTCGGCTAACGTTCTTGTCCAAGTTGGGCGGCCAAACTGATCGTCCACTACCGTTAGTTGGTCTCTTGTTTCCGCTAATTTTTGCATGGTAAAGACAAAGTTATGACCGTATTGACCAAATACCCATGATGTTCGAATAATATAATAGTCGTCCAGGATTTCTTGTACCGCTTGTTCACCTAATAACTTCGTCCGACCATACTCATTTAAAGGATTCGGTTGATCATCAATCGCATAGACGCCTTCTTTTTTAGTTCCATCAAAAATATAATCTGTACTTACATAAACAAGTGTCGCCCCCACTGCTTTAGCAGCTTCTGCAACATGACGTGTGCCATCTACATTCACTTTTTCATCTAATTCCTTGCCTTCGTCTTCTGCTTTATCAACAGCTGTATAAGCAGCACAATGATAAATGACGCTTGGTTGAATTTCTTTCACTTTTGCCAACGTACTATCCGCATCAGTAATATCTAATTCTGTGGAATCCGTTGAAACATACTCAATTCCTTGTTCGTCTAATAGGTGACGTAATTCTGTGCCCAATTGGCCATTTCCACCAGTAATTAAAATCATTTTTTTCGCTCCTTCTTGAAAAAAAGGCAGGGCAAAGTAGCTTTTGTACTTTGCCATCGCCTTTCGACTGTTATCTCACATGTCAGAAAAAATTACTGACCATTTTGTGCATATTTTGCTTCAACAGCTTCTTTATCTGCACGCCACCAGTCTTCATTTTCTGTATACCACTTGATGGTTTCTGCCAAGCCTTCACGGAAATTCGTGAATTCTGGTTCCCAACCTAATTCTTCGCGTAATCTGGTTGAATCAATCGCATAACGTAAGTCATGTCCTGCACGATCGTTGACATGCTCATAGGCATCAACAGGTTGTCCCATTAATTCTAAAATTAATTCCATCACTGTTTTATTGTCTTCTTCACCATCGGCTCCGATTAAATATGTTTCGCCAATTTGACCTTTTGTTAAAATTGCCCAAACAGCCGAAGAATGGTCGTTTGTATGAATCCAGTCACGAACATTTTTACCAGCACCATAAAGTTTTGGTGTAATGCCACTTAAGACATTGGTAATTTGACGGGGAATAAATTTTTCAATATGTTGATATGGACCATAGTTATTTGAACAATTTGAAATTGTTGCTTGTAAGTTAAAAGAACGAACCCATGCTTTGACTAACAAGTCAGATCCTGCTTTTGTTGAAGAATAAGGACTTGAAGGATTGTAAGGCGTTTCGGCAGTGAATTTTTCCCCTTCGCCTTCTCCATGTCCTGGTAAATCTTCTCTTAAAGGTAAATCGCCATAAACTTCATCAGTCGATACATGGTGGTAACGAACATTGTTTTTACGGCAAGCTTCGATCAATGTGTACGTCCCAATCAGATTGGTTTGTACAAATGGGAATGGGTCGTTTAATGAGTTGTCGTTATGCGATTCAGCAGCATAGTGAACAACCGCATCTGTTTCAGCGACTAAACGATTAACTAATTCAGCATCAGCGATATCTCCTACGACTAATTCCACGCGATCACTTGGTAGACCTTCAAGATTTTTTTCATTTCCTGCATACGTTAATTTATCTAATACAGTTACATGAACTTCTGGATGATTCTTTACAACATAATGAACAAAATTTGAGCCGATAAAACCAGCTCCACCTGTTACGATGATTTTTTTCATAATTGAAACTCTCCTACTTTTTTCTTAAATTTCGCCATAGATAAACGGATTTTCCGCTTCAAATTCTTTTAAGGTTGGATGTTTTTGATCCTTTTCTGACGTAATCGCTTTTTCTGGCGCAATTGGCCAATCAATAGCTAACGCTGGATCGTTAAAAGCAATACCGCCGTCTGCTGCCGCATTGTAGTAATTATCACACTTGTACATAAAGTTCACGTTCGGTGTCAAAGTGACAAAACCATGGGCAAAACCTTTTGGTACTAAAAGTTGACGGTGATTATGTTCTGATAAAATGTAGCCTTCCCATTGGCCATAGGTTGGACTCCCTTTACGAATATCAACAATCACATCTAATACCGCACCTGTTACAACACGAATTAGTTTTGTTTGCGCAGCTTCGCCTTTTTGAAAATGCAATCCACGCAAGACACCTGCTTCTGTTGATAATGAATGATTATCTTGGACAAAGTCAAAGTCTAATCCATGTTCTGCAAATTTAGCTTTGGAATAACTTTCTGTAAAAAAGCCACGATGATCACCGAAAACATCCATTTCGATAATTTTGACATCTTGTAATTTTGTATCAATAACTTTCACGTTTCTTCGCTCCTATTCTGCTGCTAAACGTAGCAAGTATTGGCCGTAGCCATTTTTCTTCAATGGTTGTGCCAATTCTACCAATTGTTCTTTTGTAATATAGCCCATTCGATAAGCAATTTCTTCCAAACAAGCGACTTTTAAATTTTGACGTTTTTCAATTGTTTCAATAAATGTTGACGCTTCTAATAAGGATTCGTGTGTGCCTGTATCTAACCAAGCAAAGCCACGGCCCATTACCTCAACAGAAAGTTTATTTTTTTCAAGGTAGACTTTATTAACGTCTGTTATTTCTAATTCCCCACGTTCTGAAGGTTTGATCCCCTTCGCAATTTCAACCACTTCATTGTCGTAAAAATACAAACCTGTCACTGCGTAATTTGACTTCGGTTGTGCTGGTTTTTCTTCAATAGAAAGCGCCCGCATCTCTTCATCAAATTCTACCACGCCGAAACGCTCTGGATCATTTACATGGTAACCAAAGACTGTTGCCCCTGACTCTTTAGAAGCCGCTCGTTGCAACATTTTTGATAAGCCACCACCATAATAAATATTGTCCCCTAAAACTAAGCAGACACTATCATCACCAATAAATTCTTCACCAATAATAAATGCTTGCGCCAAACCATCTGGGCTTTCTTGCACCGCGTATTCGATATGAATGCCTAAATCATGGCCATCGCCGAATAAGCTTTCAAAACGTGGTGTATCTTCTGGTGTAGAGATAATCAAAATTTCATTAATTCCCGCCAACATTAACGTTGACATTGGGTAATAAATCATTGGTTTGTCGTAAATTGGCATTAATTGTTTTGATGTTGCTTTTGTTAACGGATATAAGCGTGTCCCGCTTCCGCCTGCTAAAATAATTCCTTTCATGAACAATCTCCTTAAATAACTTCTATTTTTAGTTTCTATAAAACCAAATATCCTTCCCTATTATCGCATTAAGCATAGGGTTTGTCATGTTTTTTACGTAAATTTTACAAATCTGTAAAAGTTTAGCGCTGTTCCTTTAAACGCTGATGTAAAGCTTTTAATAAATTCACACGCCAATTTAATTTTTGTTGGAAACTTGTTTTGGTAATAATGGGGCTGACATTCGCTCCATGTCT
Source organism: Enterococcus sp. DIV0358 (assembly GCF_051713465.1). Lineage (NCBI taxonomy): Bacteria > Bacillati > Bacillota > Bacilli > Lactobacillales > Enterococcaceae > Enterococcus > Enterococcus sp. DIV0358. The sequence continues at coordinate 1,897,938 of NZ_JBIOPX010000001.1, forward strand.
TCGGTAAAGCACTAATGGTTCTTTAATGAGACCCGTTTGCTTCTTCCGTGCAGCTAATAAGCCAATCCACATATCATGCATAGGAACTTCTGGCGGAATGGGTAAAATGACGTTTTTCATTTCTTGACGAAAGGCCATACCTGCCCCAATATAGCCACTTTTTATCGCATTTCGCCAAAACCCTGGTTTGACTTTTCGAAACTTAAAATAAGAGGGATTGGTAACTTGTAAATCCGCATCAACAATTTTCAAGTCACTAATAACCACTTGGATGTCAGGGTGCGCTTCAAAATATTCTGTCACCGTCGTTACTTTATTTGGCAACCAAACATCATCTTGATCTGCTAAAAATATTACTTCGCCTTTCGTATGCGTAAGCGCAAATGCAAAATTAGCAATCACTCCTTGCCCTGGACCTTGTAACAATTGAATTTGGGGATAATTCGCTGCATACGTCCTCAAAATTTCCAACGTATGATCAGTAGAACCATCATCTGAAATAATTAGTTCATCTTCTTCACTGACTTGTAAAAGAATACTATCTAATTGTTCCGCGAGATATTTTTCTCCATTATATGTCGCAATACAAACTGAGATCATAGATTATCCTTTCATTAACTTGAGAAATTCTGCCAATGTTTGCCGCCAAATTTGGCGATTTTTGACAGTTAAAAATTGCTTACTACTGCGTAAAAATAAATGGCGTCGATGATGGGAAAACTTTTCTTGATCATATCGACGATAAAATAACGTTTCTGCTTCAATAATAGAGCGATAACGTTGAGGACTCATTGTACGATAATCTAAAACAGACAATTCTTGTTTTAGGTGGATTGGTAAGACTTCAATCTTTTTATTGGCTTGATTTAATTGATAAAAGAACCAATGGTCTAAATAGTCCAAAGGAAATTCTTCCGAAAATCCTTCCAACCAGCGTAGCGTTTCTGCCGTAATAACTGTACCAGAATTGATAGCCATCAACGGTTGGTTGGCTATCCCTGCTGTTGGCTTTGCTCCTTTAAGCCCAACGTATTGATCACTATATACTGGCGAAATTTGTTGTCCATTTGCTTCTACAATTGGAACATAGACTGCCACAGTCGGATCTAATGGCATGATGATCAACGTATCAAAATAAGAGGCTGGCACTTCTGTGTCTTGGTCAAGGAGCAACAATAATTCACATTGATTCGCTTGACTAAAAGCAATCGCTTCATTATAAGCGGTCGCTAGTCCTGGATTATCAGGATTATGTCGATAAGTAACATTTGGTTGTAAAAATAATGCATCTTCTTGAGGAAGTGGACTGTTGTCATAAATAAATAAGTGCAATTGGGGGTGGTCTACCACTTCTTTTAATAACAAATAATTCGGCGTATCAGCCATTTTCATTTGATATAAGACGATGACTACCGCTAATCTTTGACTCATTAAAAGAACCTCCAGCCCCATTTGTTAAAAAATTTCCCCATTGATTGCATAAAGATTTTAAACAATTTTCGACTTTTATGGGCGCCCTTTTCATACATGTGAACAACCGTTTCAAAAGGCGTATAGAGAATCCGATAGCCTGCTTTGCCAAAGCGTAAACATAAATCGTTGTCTTCAAAGTACATGAAGAAACGTTCATCGAACCCACCAATTTCAACGAATTTTTCACGATCAATCAACATAAAACAGCCTGAGCCCATTTTAATATCCGTTGTTTCTGTATCCGACAAATCGCGACATTCATAAATACTCAAACGTTTATCAAAAATTTTCTTTACAAATTGAAAGGGAATAAAACGTAACATATAATCGAAGACATCTAATTTTTGACGAACTAAATATTGCGTCGTGCCATCTTCATTTAACACTTTAGGGCTAACGACTGCAATGTTCTTATCTATTTTGATACGGTCTAATAAACGATCAAGCACGTCTTTAGTAACCAACACATCGGGATTAAAAATAATTGCATACTTTGTCGAAGCATTGAATAACACTTGATTATGACCATGACCAAACCCTTGATTTTCTTCAGCGCGATGGATAGTAATAAATGGTTCATATGTTGTTAATTTTTCAAGATACGCTGTTTCAGAATGATTGTCATAGATATGAATATCATAGATACTATCAGTACCTAGTTCGGCTTTTAATTGGTCTAGTACATTAAAAATGTAACGACTATTATAAGTGACAATCGAGATTGTTACCATTTCTTGCATGCTCATTTCTCCTTACTACTGAAACATCGTCTTAAAAAAAAAGCATATGTTTCACACATATACTTTTTTAAGTTTAATGGAATTATATCATAGGTTTACGCTCTCGCAAAGCAACCTAAAGATTTCTTTACTTTCTCTTAGAATGCTTGCCAAGTCGCTTTTTCATTTGCTCCTGACGATATTCACGATTCCCTAAAATCCGTAACAAATACATCAACGGTTGATGCCCTTCGCCAACTAGACCGATTAGTTCAATGAATAGTTCTAAGCCAATTAAACAAAAGACAATTAATAAAATTGATGCTACTGTACTTGAATAGCTGAACAATAAAGAGACAAAGGAAAAAACTAACGCTAATGCATAAATAGTCATGACCGCCCCTTTATGGGTAAAACCTAAAGATAACAAGCGGTGATGTAAATGCATTTTATCTGCTGAGGAAATGGGCTTCTTGTTCAATAGCCGTCGAATAATTGCATAAACCGTATCCGTAATTGGCACACCTAAAATCACCATTGGCGTAATTACCGTAATAAACGTAGCATTTTTCAAGCCCTGTAACGACATTACTGCAATCATAAACCCGAGGAATAACGCCCCGGTATCTCCTAGAAATATTTTAGCCGGATAAAAATTGTATGGGAAAAATCCCGCAATGCTCGCAACTAAAATAAAAATAACAATTGGGATATAGACCGTTTTAGCATGTAGGAAAAAATACCCTGTAATACCAATCGTGGTTAATCCAATAATGGATACGCCTGATGCTAAACCATCCAAACCATCAATTAAATTTACTGCATTCGTAATCGCTAAAATCCACAATAAAGTTAGTGGTAAACTAAACCAGCGCAAATCAATCATTCCAACAACTGGCAACGTCACAAAATCTATCCGAATTCCAGCAACAAAATAAATAACTAATGCTGCTAACAAAATACCGATTGTTTTTTTCATTGGAGTAATCTCTTTAATATCATCAATGAGGCCTGTCAAAACAACCATTCCACCAGCCAAAATAATCGGCCAAATATAATCTTGTGGGATAATCGAACGAAAAATCAATAAACATGAACTAGCAAAAGCAATGTAGATTGCAAGTCCTCCTGCTGTAGGCATATTTTTGGTATTGATTCGTCGCTCTCCTGGTGCATCATAGGCGCCAATCCGAAACGCTAGAAGCTTAACAAGTGGTGTTAATAGCAAAGATAAGATAAATGTCATAAATAAACGTATCAAAACTTCATAAATAAATAGTGACATAGTCGAACCCACTTTCTTCTCGTTCAGGGTATATTATACCGTAAACTGAAGCATTTACAAGCTGAAACATGTGTTCTGGCAACGGTTTAGACTTTTTTAAAGAAATCCATTTATTTTTTCTTTTTAAACCATCTAAACAAGCGTTGTTCAAAACTTGGTTGTTTTTTTTCTTTATCTCCAGATAAGTATTCATCGACAACAGCGTTGACAATTGCTCCTAAAATAATAATCGTGGCAGCAAAATTCAGCCATAACATTAAGATGATAAAACTCCCGATGATTTGATAACTTGCGATTCTAGAACTAAAATATTTTACGTACAAACCAAAAATTTGTGATAATAACATCCAACCGACTGTCGAAAAAATAGCCCCTGGCAAAATGGAACGTAACGATAATTTCCGATTAGGAACGACCGCATAAATCAAACACATAATCACTAATAAAACAACGGTCGTTAACGGCCATTTTAACGCTTGGAAAGTATCGATCACAGATGTTGAGTAGTGGAAAATTGGTTGCAGTAATTCAATAATGTACTGACCCAAACCTAAAATTACTACTACACCAACAATCGCTACCATAAATAACAAAATAACTAAAAATGAGACCACTCTTACGAGAATAAAATTTTTCCTTTGTTCGACACCAAAAGCTTTATTCATCGCGTTTTGTAGTGCATTAATACTTTGACTGGCACTCCAAAATGCTGCTAAAGCGGAAACAGAAAGCAACCCCCCTGAACGTTGAGTCAATAGTGAACGAATCGCTGGTTCTAAGTTCTTATAAACATCTTTCGGAATGGCCTCTGCAATATAAGGCAACACAGAATTAGGGTCGATTCTTAAATAAGGTAAGACATTGCCCACCGCAATCAGTAATGGAAACAGCGAGAGTAATAAATAATAGGCAACAACCACTGAGCTGTTGCCTATTTCGGCTGTGACCATGTGACTTTGCGTTGTCTCAATAAAACGCATCAAAGATTGATTCTTTTTGATGTTGTCGAGAAACTTCATCACACACTCTCCTTATTAATAAGTCAATTCTTCGCCTTGTGACGTTAAGATTCTTGGACCTTCTTTCGTAATCGCTAATGAATGTTCATATTGACAACTTAGACCGCCATCTTCAGTATAAGCAGTCCAACCATTTGGGTCCATTTTCATGCGCCAAGTTCCTGTGTTAACCATTGGCTCAATGGTAATAACCATTCCCTCTTTTAAACGTAGTCCTTTACCTGCTTCACCATAGTGAGGAATCATTGGACTTTCATGAATAGTTGGGCCAATGCCATGACCTACAAAGTCGCGAACTACGCCATAGCCTTCCCCTTCTACATACGTTTGAATTGCATGACCAATGTCGCCAATTCTATTTCCTACTTGTGCTTGGTCAATCCCAAGATATAGCGCTTTTTTGGTTACTTCCATCAAGCGGTCAATTTCAGGTGTTGATTCACCCACGACATAAGACCAGCATGAATCAGAGATTGCGCCTTTTAAGTCGACACACATATCTACTTTGATTAGGTCGCCATCTTTTAATACTTTTTTACGAGGAAATCCGTGGCAGATTTCGTCGTTGATACTACAACAAGTAGCATATTTGTAACCTTCATAGCCAATTTGAGCCGCCACGCCACCATGACTTTCAATAAAGTCTCTCACAAATACTTCAATATCCCAGCTTGTAATGCCAGGTTTAATAAACGTCCGTAAATGACGGTGAACATCCGCTAATAATTCCCCTGATTCATCCATCATTTCAATTTCTCGTGGTGATTTTAATGTAATCATACTATCTCTCCTAAACTTGTTTCATTCAAATTATTTTATCACATTTTTTGCAAAAAAGATTGTTCAAACACCAATTTTCAAAAAGTCCCTTAATAAAAGCACTCGCTAGTCTTTTATAAGAAATGCGCATCTGCTATAATAAGTGACAGAATTGTATGAGGGGGAAGAAAGTTTATGACGTTAGCTAAAATTGTGTATGCAAGCATGACTGGGAATACAGAAGAAATTGCCGACATTGTTGCAGAAGCATTTGAAGATTTAGAATTAGAGGTCGAAATTGATGAGTGTACGCAAGTCGATGCCGCTGATTTTGAAGAGGCCGATATCTGTGTAGTAGCTACATATACGTATGGCGATGGCGATTTACCTGATGAAATTGTCGACTTTTATGAAGACTTACAAGAGATTGATTTATCAGGAAAAATCTTCGGCGTTTGTGGTTCAGGAGACACGTTTTATGATGATTTTTGTAAATCGGTGGACGACTTCGAAGCAGTCTTTACTCAAATTGGGGCAAAAAAAGGCGCCGACAGCGTTAAAGTTGATTTAGCCGCTGAAGAAGACGACATCCAACGTTTAGAAGAATTTGCGAAAAAATTAGCAACTGCCGCAGAATAACTACTTTGAAATAAATAAAAAAAACACCAGAAAAAAATGGCTAGTTCCCATTTTTCTCTGGTGTTTTGATATTCCTAATTTAAAAATAAAATACTGTAATTTAATGCTGCCGCAAAAGTAACCCAAAGAATATAAGGAATCATCAACCAGCCACGCGTTATTAATTTATAACGCAAGTAGTCCCACTGTTGAACTATTAATAATAGCCATAACAATGAGATATCAATCACAGATAATAAATTATTTTGTAAAGAAAAAAAGAAAAATGTCCAGAAAAAGTTCGCAATAAATTGTAAAATAAATAGCGTAATCATCCGTTTTTTCTGTTGTTTATTTGGATGAACTAAGATGAAATAAAAAGTAATGCCCATAAAAATATACAACACCAACCACACTGGTCCAAATAACCAGCCTGGCGGAGCAAAACTTGGTAATCTCAACGCTTGATAATATTCTCTCGCATTTACTGAAAATAAGCCCGACAAGAGCCCTAGTCCGGTAATTCCTACAATACTTAGCCATAAACGCTTATCTTTCACTCGGTTCATGTTTTTTGCCCCTTTCTATTTCTCTTCTTTACTGTAGCATGGTTGCGAATAATCTACCATTAATACACTTAACAAAAAAAGACCGTTCTTTTAAGAAACAGTCTTTTGCTGTAACCTCACAGAAGTTATCAGCATGAGGTTACACTTTTTTTAATTTTTATAGGTCAATATCAATTGGTTCATCTCGTTCAAGAATTGCTTCAATACTATCTTTCATTAAATGAATGATTTGTTCTTCTGAAGGATGGATAATTCCAGAAGTCATCAACGCAGCCACACCAGTAGCGACCACCCATGTTCCCATGTGTAAAGAGTCAATTTGAACATCGTTTAAATTAGCATACTCAGGATCAGCTTTTACCGCTTCAGTAAAATAGTGATAAGAGAATTCTTGCATTTTTTTGCCGCCACCATATTCTTCTAAATAAAGCGCACGGTATAGCTTACTTTCACTTGTCGCAAAATGAATATAGTTTAAAGCCAAATCAACAATTGTATTCCCAGTATGTTTTACTGGAAAGACTTCTTTCGCTAAGTATTTATGAATTTTTTGGAATAAAGCATCGCGTAAATCATCCATGTTTTTAAATTCCAAATAAATCGGTTGGGTGGAACATTTCATTTTATTAGCAATATTACGTGCAGTGAACTTCGAAAATCCTTCAGTGGCGACTACTTCATAGGCAGCTGTTAAAATCTTCTCTTTCGTAATGGTTTTTTTTCTTGCCATAATTCCCTATCCCCTTTATTCATTCATATACAACGCTTCCAAATAAATGCTTATGGTTATTGTAACACGATTTTTCTATTATGCAAAATTAGAACAACTCTTTGTACAAAAGTTCACTGAGCGGGAGCACGACAACTTTTACCCCAACTTAAAATAACAGTTGATAAAGGCTTTATTTCGTTGAGTTCCCCGCTCTTCCGTGTTATGATATGAGCAGTCATTACCCATCAAATTGAAGGAGGAATCACGAATGACCTTAGAGAATTTTAATGAAAATCTAAAGAAATATGCACGTTTAATTGCTGAAACGGGTGTCAATGTTCAGGACAATCATACGGTTGTTTTACAAATCAGTGTCAATCAAGCGCCCCTTGCCCGCTTAATTACGGAAGAAGCTTATCGCTTAGGCGCGGCCGAAGTAATTGTTCAATGGAGCGACGAAACCATTCAACGTGAATTTTTAGCTCATGCTGCAACTGATCGTATTGAAAATGTTCCTCAATATAAAATTGATCAAACCGATGATTGGATTGCCAAAGGCGCAAGCCGAATTAGCGTGGTTTCTTCTAATCCTGATGCATTAGCTGGCGTGGATGCACAACGTGTAGCAGCTTTCCAAGCGGCTAATGGGAAAGCATTGGTCAACCTACGAAAAGCAACGCAAGCCAACAAAGTAAGTTGGACTGTTGTAGCTGCTGCTAGTGAAGGCTGGGCAGCTAAAGTCTTTCCAGAATTAGCAACAAGTGAAGAACAAGTTGATGCACTTTGGAATGAAATTTTCAAAACAACACGAATTTATGAAGAAAACCCAGTCATTGCTTGGGATATCCATGATAAAAAATTACAAGAAAAAGCGGCTGAATTAAACGAACAACAATTTACTGCTTTACACTACACAGCTCCTGGGACAGATTTAACGATTGGTTTGCCTAAAAACCATTTATGGGAAGGCGCTGGTAGTTATAACGCGCGTGGGGAAGAATTCATGGCTAATATGCCAACAGAAGAAGTTTTCACCGCCCCAGATAGTCGCCGCGTTGATGGTTATGTTTCTAGTACAAAACCACTAAGTTATGCTGGCACAATCATTTCGGGAATGAAATTTACATTTAAAGATGGAAAAGTTGTTGACTTCTCAGCTGAACAAGGCGAAGAAGCATTGAAAAATCTCTTAGCTATTGATGAAGGTGCCAAACACCTAGGGGAAGTTGCTTTAGTACCTGACCCTTCACCAATTTCACAATCCGGTTTGATTTTTTATAATACATTGTTCGATGAAAACGCCTCTAATCATTTAGCCTTTGGTTCGGCCTATGCCTTCAACTTACAAGGCGGCACGGAGATGAGCGAAGAAGAATTAGCTGAAGCTGGTTTAAATCGTAGCCAAACACATGTGGACTTTATGGTAGGATCTGACAAAATGAATATTGACGGCATTAAGGAAGACGGGACGATTGTTCCAGTTTTTAGAAATGGCGATTGGGCATAGTCCTACCAAATGTTGAAACCAAAGTTTTTAGCTCCAAGAAATAAGAAGAAACTGCTTTTATTCAGTAGGTTCTTTTAAAATTTAGAAAGTGAGGCCTAAGTTGCAGCGATTTAGGCCTCACTTTCTTATGCTAAAAAATCAATTGCATTCGAAGGACCTTTAACGTTATAATCAAATTGAAATCGGATTCTTTTACACGATATAAGTTTACTTTTAAATAAAAGAATTTTTTTCAAAAAAGGAGAATTGGAGAATTAACATGGGATTATTTGATGGATTATTAGGGAATGCAACACAAAATAACAATGAAACAGCTGAAAAAGAATTACGGGATGTTTTAATCCCTAACGAAAAAGTAGATATGGCCTTCACTTTAGTAAGAGATTTAATTGTCTTTACAGATAAACGCTTAATTTTAGTCGATAAACAAGGAATTACAGGTAAAAAAGTTGATTATAAATCGATTCCCTACAAATCTATTTCACGCTTTTCTGTTGAAACTAGTGGACATTTCGACCTAGATGCAGAACTAAAGATATGGATTTCAAGTGCTGAGTTACCTTCAGTAAGTCTTCAATTTAGAAAAGATAAAGATATTGTTGCTATTCAACAAGCTTTAGCAGCTGCTGTATTATCTTGAATCCACAAAAAAAGACAGGAAAGCGACCAACTTTTGTAGTGACCCCAAAAAGTTAGACTTTTTATAGAGTGGATTTTTCCACTCTATTTTTATGCAGTTTTTTGATTGAATTGTCGAAATTCTACTGGGCTTTTCCAGTTAAGTTTTTCTTTGATTCGGTGATGATTGTAATAATAAATGTAGTTCTCAATTGCTTCTCTCAATTCATTTTGACTTTGATAGATTTTTCCATAGTACACTTCTTGTTTTAGGATACTGAAGAAATTCTCCATAGGAGAATTATCTAAACAGGTTCCTTTTCGAGACATACTTTGAAAGATATTATTGTCCTTTAATGTTTGTATATAGACATTCATTTGATAAGCCCAGCCTTGATCAGAGTGAAAGGTGCGCCGATAGGGACAATCATTTGTTTGAGAAATTGCTTCTTTCAGACCTTCCATAACTGTTTTACCATTTGGTTGAGTAGAAAGGCTATAGCTTAGAATTTCACTATTATACATATCCATAAATGGATCTAAGTATAGTTTTTTCTGACGAAAGATGCCTGCGTTATCTGCTTCAAAGTACTTAAATTCAGTTGTATCAGTTGTAATTTTTTGATGAGGAACAGAGGTTTTAAATCGGCGACGAATCAAATTTTTAGCGATTTTACCAACGGTTCCTTTATAGGAATTATATTTTCTGGATTTCTTAGTAAAAGCTTTGACTTGTAACTTTAACTTTTGTATTAATCGCTGAACTTTCTTTTTATTCACTTGAAATCCACGTCGTTTCAATTCTTGGGTTATCCTTCTATAGCCATAATGCTGATGTTTTTTACGAATCGCTTGAATTTCTTCTTCAATGATTTGTGTTGAAGCTGTTCTGTCGAGGCGTTTTTGCCAGTACATGTAAGTAGATTTTGGAAACCTTAGGGTTTCCAAAATATCTTTTAATCGAAAGTGTCTTCGGAGACTGTGAATGATTCGTGCGATTCGTTCATTTTTTGTTCGTCCTCTAAACGCAGTCTCCTCAGTTCTTTTAAATAGGCATTCTCAATTTTTAACATTCTATTTTCTTTTTCTAGTTTCTCTACTTGAGATCGTTCACTTGGTAGTGGTTGAGGTTCATTTCGTTTCTTTTTAGACATGGTAGGTGGACGTCCTTTCTGTTTAGAGAGTCCCTCTATACCAAACTTCTGATACGTTCTAAGCCAATTCGCAATCAATGATGGATTGTTCATTTTTAGAAGATTAGCTACTTCTTGATAGGACAACTCTGTTGTTAAATATAACTCTATCGCATCTAGCTTAAATTGAACAGAGTAATTCTTATTTTTTCGACTGCGAAGTAGGCCTTCTTCACCAAGTTCTTTATAGGCATTTATCCATTTGCTTATTTGAGAACTATCTTTAAACCCATACTTCTTTGCGAGAAACCTTAGACCTCCTTGACCAGATAAGTAGTCATGAACAAGTTTAAGTTTAAATTCAAAACTGTATTTTGCCATACAAAAAAACCTCCAAAAGTTAGATTTCTAGGTCTAACTTTTGGGGGTCGGCTCATTTCCTGTCTTTTTAATTTTAGATAAAATAAAAAAGGCTTCTCAGCCTTGATACGTTCCTTATTCAATCAGACACATGGCGGCACTTGCTTAGTGCTGCTTCCTTCCGGATCTGACACAATTCACTAGCCCGCCATTGTCCTAGCCTTTCGGCAAAACCTAGTATAACGTATTTTTATTCTTTTGACTAGTCTTTCTTTTGATTTTTTAAAAGTTTCTCTTCTTTTCTCTTTGCCCGTAACTTTTTAAAGAACTGAACTAGCAATAAGCGACACTCTTCTTCTAAAACGCCTGCTTCGACATAGGCCACATGATTGAAGCGTTCATCTTCTAATAAATTCATCAATGTGCCAGCAGTGCCTGCTTTAGGATCGGTTGCGCCATAATAAACTTCTGGAATTCGTGCTAAAAGCATCGCCCCACTACACATTGGACAAGGCTCTAAAGTTACAAATAATTGGGTTTCTTCTAGACGCCAATTTTCTATCCCGCGACACGCTTCTTGGATTGCATACATTTCTGCATGCGCCGTTGCTTCTTGCCGTGCTTCTCTCAGATTATGCCCGCGGCCAATAATTTCCCCTTGCCGAACAATTACAGCTCCAATAGGCACCTCAGCCAAACCTTCTGCTTTTTTCGCTTCTGCAATGGCTTCTCGCATAAAAAATTCTTTTTCTTCTTGTGTTAACGTTGTTTCTTTTTTTCCCAATTAATTTCCACCTTTCGGCTTTTTCCCACTAAACTTCTGTCTTGCTTCATGGTACAATAAATCAGTGAGGTGTGTCTATGATTATTGAAAATTTATCTCAGCTTTATCCCAAAGGCTATTTATCAAAAACAATTGGTTCCGAAGCCACCTATTCAATTCCTGTTGACGACCAATTTTTCATTGTGAATAAAGCTTTCTTAAGTATTAAAGAACAGCATTTGTTGGAAGCGCTTTTCCCAATTTCTGAAAACCCAACAATTACTGGTAACCATCCTTGGTTCAGTTACTTATTTCAACAGGCAAAATTACCTGCCGAAGGGACCTTTCGTATGTTGCAAATTCAAACGAATGTCACAAAAGAATTACAAGCTGAATGGCAATTTAATTTAACAAAGATGTTTCCAGATACAGTTGATTGTTTCAGTCCAAGTAATAATATGTATATTTTAGTTGAAGAACAGTCAAAAAATACCTTTCAACAAGAAGAAATTCAAGGAATCTTTTTAACATTAGATACAGACTTTGATTGCACTAGTGCTGTATTTGTTGGCAATTTTTATTCCTCTGAAGACATTCTCCGGCGTTGTTTCCATGAAGAACAACGTATTTTTTCAGAAGAACTTAATTCCTCTAGTCGGACGACTGTTTTTAGTTTAACCGATGTTGCCCTCCACTATTTTACCAAGGAAGCCATGAGCCAAAATGTACTTGTTGAGTATTATCGTCGTTTATTAAATAAAGACACCGATATTCAGCCAATCATCAGCGCTTTGTGGAAAAATCAAGGCAATATCAGCTCCACTGCAAAAGATTTATTTATGCATCGAAATACTTTACACTATCGGTTGGAAAAGTTTTTTGAACAAACTGGCTTATCTTTAAAAAAAATGGATGATTTAATCTTTTGTTATTTGTTATTAAGAAAGTAGTACGTCCATTTTTTACTCGTATGTTTTTTATTCCCAATTAGAAAGTAGGCGTTCCAATGAAAATTACCGCATATGTCGCTAGTGCATTTAGTAAAAACCACGAAGGTGGCAACAAAGCAGGCGTTGTTTTTATGACACAGCCCTTAACGAGAACCCAAAAAATGGCCATCGCCAAAGAACTAGGATTTGCAGAAACTGCTTTTATTTCAGACTCAAAGATTGCTGATTTCCGCCTTGAATATTTTACACCAAAAGAAGAAGTCGACTTATGTGGCCACGCGACAATTGGCGCTTTCACCATTATGAAGCACTTAAATAAATTATTGCAAACAGAATATACAATCGAAACGAACAGCGGTTTGCTCGCAATCACGGCTAACGGTGAACAACTATTTATGGAACAAACTGTCCCAACTTTTTATGATACGCTCACTTTAGAAGAATTGAGCGGCTGCTTTGATTTAAACGCAGTGGCAACTGCTTTTCCTATCCAGATTGTGTCAACGGGCCTAAAAGATATTTTGGTTCCCATTAAAAATGCGCAATTATTACAGGATTTACAACCAAACTTTGAAAAAATTAAGTTACTTAGTCAAAAGTATAGAGTTATCGGGATGCATCTTTTTGCTTTGTCTGAAGAAAATATCATTTGTAGGAATTTTGCACCCCTTTATGACATCGATGAAGAAGCCGCTACTGGTACATCAAACGGTGCGTTAGCTTGTTATCTGCACCATCACCAAATTTTACAAAAAACCAATTACACTTTCGTCCAAGGTTATACCTTAAACGCTCCTTCAGAAGTCTTAGTGTGTTTGAACACTACACCTCAAAAGACAATTAATCAAGTTCTAGTTGGTGGCAGAGGCTATTATGTTGAAACAAAAGAATTATTTTTATAAAAAAAAAGATGGCCTAGGCCATCTTTTTTACTTCATTGCATCTTCAATAAATGTGAAAAAGCGTTCTTTTAAAGAATCTGTATTGTCTTTAACTTTTTCGCCATATTCAGCTAATTTTGAACCGCCATCTTTCACACGATCAACAACATTTAAAACAGAATCTAATTCATCATCGGATAAATCATCGACAATCGATAATAATTTTTGGTTTCCATCAAATTTATCGTCTACAAACTTTTTAACTTTATAACGATTGGAAACATGAGATACCTTCTTAATAATTTTTTCAGAAGCGATGACTGCAACAGAGACACTTGCAACTGCAGCAATGCTTAAACCGATACCAATTTTTGTTGATGCTTTCATTTCCTTCAGCTCCTCTGTTATTTTCTACTTTAATCATAACATATTATTACTTTTATGCGTAATAGAAAGACCTTTACTAGCACTTAGTCCCGTCGGTTATTGCCACCAAATAAAATAACCAAACGTAAAAGTTGTAAAAAGGTCGAAAGCGCCGCTGCTACGTAGGTAAGTGCAGCTGCAAAAAGAACTTTTCTGGCCATTGGGACTTCTTCTTCTGTTAATAACCCACCTTCAGAAAGAATACTTAATGCACGTCTAGACGCATTAAACTCCACCGGTAAAGTCACCAATTGAAAAATCAAGGCTAATGAAAAAGCCAAAATTCCAATGTTGATTAATGTTTGATTCCAACTAAATAAAACACCAATCAAAATTAGTGGAAAGGAAATGGTTGAACCGATGTTGGCAACTGGAACAATAGCTGCACGAAGACGTAAAGGCACATAGTTCGTATGATCTTGTACCGCATGTCCGCATTCATGAGCCGCCACGCCAATAGCCGCAACCGATGTCGATTGAGCAGTGGCTTCGGATAAGCTCAACATTTTGTTTCCAGAATTATAATTGTCAGTTAAATCACCAGCAATTTGCTGAACTCCAACATCATTAATTTGTTCTTTTTGTAAAATATATTGTGCTGCCTGCGTGCCTGTAACATGTTTACTGCTTCGTACTTGATCATATTTACGAAAGGTACTGTTAACATATGCGGAGGCCGCACCAGAAATCGCAATTCCGATAATTACCAATATATAGGTTGGATCGATTCCAAAATAAAAGGGCATCATTGTCCTCTACCTCCATCTTTTTTTCTTTATTGTAGCATGATAGTGAAAAAAAGGGAGCGACAAACGTTGTCTTTTGTTTAAAAAAATGATGAATTTTTCAAGAAAGTGCCGAAACTAACAAAATTGTCACTCAATTAACGGTAAAAAATATGGCAAATTTCCTAAAAAAAAGGCATACTATTCCTTGAGGTGAGGAAAATGAAAACATTACTAAAAATATTAATTCCCATAGTCATTTTAGCCGGTGGTAGCTGGGGCGTTTATAATTACTATTACGGTGGAGAAGCCTATTATACACAAATCACAACATCTGGTGAAAAGAAAGATGAAAAAACAAATTCTGGTGAAGCAATGACCATTTATTACTATCAACAACCTGCGTTTAATAAAAACGGTGAAGAAAAAACCGTGGAATTAAACGAATCCCGTGATCAACCATTGCGTATGAAAGCCTATCTAAAATTGAAAGTTAATTCCCGTAAAGGCGTGATCAGCTGGAATGAAGTGACAGAAAAAGAAGTCCCTGAAAAAGCTTTAGAAAAATTAAAATAAAGAAAAAACCGTTGGCAAGCGACCAACGGTTTTTTCTTTATAATTGATTACTAATTTTTTCGATATTTTTTAGCATAATGGACACTGTGCCATCTGGATTATTAACAAATTCAATTAAATCGCCATTGCGGTAAACATCTAACGGAACAATTAATTCAATACCGTTATCCATTTTTAACTTCTGTTTGCCAAATTTCTTTTCAGAAATTTCGCGAGATTCTCTGACTGGCGGTGTTTTGTCGACAAACTTCGATTCATTCACTTCTTCTTGGTAAGCTAATTTAGCTGATACATTTTCTTTAAACACTTGCTCAGCAATTTGCTCATTGTCAATCGTTCCCGTTTCCTCAATACTATCATATACCGCTTCTTTTACAGAAGCCATTAGTTCAAACTCATCTTCGTTAAATTTCTTTCCAATGCGTTTGACTGCCTTTTTAATTTCTTTGATATTTTCTTCCATGGAAGGTGCCGCTTGCGTCTCAATCACTTTTTCAGAGAAATACCAGATTTTTTCTCCTGAAAATTCATATCTTTTCTCTAGTAATTCAAACGCTAATGTATCTAAGTCAACCGTAATCCCTTCATCTGGTTTTTGTGATTTTGAAGACAAAATTGCTCGATTGATAATCAGTTTGTTATAAACGGATTCTTCTTCATAGTCGACGTAATGCGTGTAACTTTCTTTATAGTTTAATTTAATCATTGCGACATGTAACACCGTATCTAATTCATATAAAATGAACAAAATATCAGCACTAGGCGCATCTTCGCTTCCTGAATAAACATCATACCAATGTTGGGTAACTTCTTGGCTTTTCTTCACAAAATCACTAGGAATCCCACGTAACGTGTCAACAAAGGAACTATTTTCCGCCAATGTTCCAGTCTTTGTTTGTGCAGTCGAAAGTTTTGAAATTTTTGCAGTTAAATACGTTCGAATATACTCAGTGGTTAAATCTAGTTCCTTTTCAGAAAAAACCGGCGTCCCAGTTTCTCGATCAATAATGTGTAAAATTGCTTTTTTTAAATAAATATCCATTTTTACGCTCTCCTTTTCTCAACCTTTTTAGTCTAACTGAAAGAGAGAAAAAAGCCAATAGTTTCTATAAAAAGAAGAAGAATTCGTAGACAAATGTCTACGAATTCTTCTTAACTTCAAAAAGCGATTACCCTTCTTCGCTGTATAACATCCCTGTTGCTTCATCAACTGGATCGACTTTATTAAAGATGCCTTTCTTTCTGAAAATATAAGTTAAGCCCATTGGTACGATAATGGCAATCACCATTGCGACTAAAAACGGCAAGTAATATTGTGGCACAATAGATAAAATTCCTGGCAAGCCACCGACGCCGATACTTGTCGCACGAACGCCCATTAAAGTGGCAAACATTCCTGCCATTGCTGAACCAATCATGCCCGCAACAAATGGATAAACATATTTTAAGTTGATCCCAAACATCGCTGGTTCAGTCACACCTAGGTAACAAGAAATCATCGCTGGAATCGAAACTTGTTCTTCTTTTTTGTTTCCACGATGCATAAAGATAACTGCTAAAACCGCTGAACCTTGTGCAATATTTGATAGAGCAATCATTGGCCATAAGTTGGTTGACTGAAAGTCAGCAATCAACTGTAAATCAATAGCATTACTCATATGATGTAACCCAGTGATGACTAATGGTGCGTACATAAAGCCAAAGACGGCGCCAAATAACCAATTAAATGTTGACGTTAATCCAGCATTTACAATATCAGAAACCCAACTACCAATCGTCCAACCGATTGGTCCTAAAATGACATGTGCAGCCAATACTGTTGGTACTAAAGCAAACAATGGGACAAAAATCATTGAAATTGCTTGAGGAATCACTTTTCTAAAGAAAATTTCAAGATAGGCAAGCAAGAAGCCGGCTAACATAGCTGGGATAACTTGCGCTTGATAACCAATCATGTTAACTTGAGCAAACCCAAAATCCCAGAAAGGAATTTCTGCTGCTTTAGTCGTCGCAACTGAATAAGCATTCAGAAGTTGTGGTGAGACTAATGTAATCCCTAGGACAATCCCCAAGATTTGTGTGGTTCCCATTTTCTTCGTAATACTCCACGTAATCCCAACTGGCAAGAAGTGGAAAATTGCTTCGCCGATTAACCATAAGAATGAATTGACTCCATTCCAAAATTGAGAAACTTCCACGATTGTTTGACCATCAAGAAAGCCAAATGGAACCCCTTCCAAAATATTGCGGAACCCTAAAATCAATCCCCCGATAACAAGTGCAGGAATTAATGGTGTAAAAATCTCAGCTAAAACAGAAACAACTCGTTGAACAGGACTCAAATTACTTTTGGCAGCTGCTTTCCCTTCTTCTTTTGAAACCCCTTCTAAACCGGAAATTGCAGAAAAATCATTATAAAATTGTGGGACTTCATTCCCAATAATTACTTGAAACTGTCCAGCATTTGTAAAGGTTCCTTTTACAGAAGGAATATCTTCAATCACAGGTACATCCGCTTTTTTTGGATCTTTTAATACAAAACGCATTCGAGTTGCACAATGAGAAACAGCTGAAATATTTTCTTTGCCTCCTACTGCTTTCAACAACTGTTGTGCATCGCTTTGAAACTTACCCATTTTACATTCTCCTCTCAAACTTGTATATACAATTAAGTTGTATATACATCATACTTGATTATTCTTTTTTTGGCAAGCGCTTTCTTTCAAAAAAAAGAATTTTATTTTTTTACAAATCCCTTGTCTTTACTTAAAGAGTCAAACAGAACGCTTTTTTAGCTGCTTCTTTATTGCTATACTACAGAGGGAAAAAACGAAAAGGAGTATGAAAAATGTTTTTTAAAGAAATTCATCATGTGGCAATCAATGCCTCAAATTATCAAGCAACTAAAAATTTTTATGTCGAAAAGTTGGGCTTTGAAGTTCTTCGCGAAAATCATCGTCCCGAAAAAAACGATATTAAATTAGATTTAAAATTAGGCAGCCAAGAATTGGAAATTTTCATTTCTGATCAATTTCCAGCTCGCCCCTCTTATCCTGAAGCTTTAGGATTACGTCATTTAGCTTTTAAAGTTGAACATATTGAAGAAGTGATTGCTTTTTTAAATGAGCAAGGAATTGAAACAGAACCGCTACGAGTAGATGATTTTACGGGTGAAAAAATGACCTTCTTTTTTGATCCAGATGGACTACCTTTAGAACTTCATGAATAATAAATAAAGGAGAGAAACAAAATGAAAGATACCTTTCGCTTAGAAAACCAGACGATTTATTTTGGTACAGAACGAGCAATTTCAGCCAGCCCTCAAACGATTTGGCGCTACTTAACTGAGACAGACAAGCTAAAACAATGGTTTCCAGAATTAGAGATTGGTGAATTAGGTGTTAACGGGTTTTGGCGGTTTATTCTGCCCGATTTTGAAGAAACAATGCCTTTCACTGATTATGCAGAGGAAAAATATCTGGGCGTGACTTGGGATACTGGTATCATCTATTTTGACTTAAAAGAACAAGCACCTCATCAGACCCTGTTAGTCTTTTCAGAATCTCTCCCAGAAAATTTTACAACACCTCGCCATAAAGATATCGCTGGTTGGTCAATTGTTCTCAATCGCTTGAAGCAAGTAGTTGAAACTCCTGATGCAGCACCAGAAAAAATAGATTTTCCGCAAATAGAAAATCATTACTTGGAAAAATTAACGAATTTAGAAAATTAAAAAGTGTGGCACAACGGGTAAATAACCCTCTGTGCCACACTTTTTAAAAACGCAAGATACGCTGATAAACAAATAAACCTAAATCAATTAAGCAAACAACAAAAATTGCCAATAATACAAAAGAGACCCGCAACTCTGCGGCGTACATCCCTCGTAAACTAATTGTTGCCAAACATAACCCAAAAATCGTTGCCATTGTCACTTGTAACACGGTTCCTGGTTTTAGGGCATAAACAAAAATGCCAATAATACTAGAAACAACGAGGTGTGTCAGTGGCAATTGAAGCCAATTGACAACAAACAGACTAAGGAAACATCCTAAAAGAGTCCCCCAAAAACGTGTCTTAATACGCGTGTTCATTTCTGCTTTCACTGGATGCAAGAGTAGAAAAACATTCATCGGAATCCAAATTATTTTAATGCCTCCTACACTCCACATTAAAATAAAACTCAGCGTAATGGTGAAACTCATACGAACAGCTAAACGAAATCGTTGCACCCTTTCGTCAGGACTTTCTAAAAATTGTTTGAAACTTGTAATCCCAAAAAAAGTCTGTTGTAAGTCGTGCCAGAAATTAATAACCGCCAATTTCTGTTGCTTCATATTTAATTGAATACTTTTATGGCCCCTACTCTTTAAGCTGGTTAGCTGACTTAATCCTGTTTGCCACCAAGCATTTAATGTTAAAGCCAATAAAAAAAGACCAATTAAAAAGGCCACAACTTGAGATTGCATCAAAAATGTATTTCCTTTAACCTGGATTAACTGACAAAACGTAAACATCATCAAATAACTATGATACCGCATCGGTGTCGCAGATGAATAAAATAAATAAACAATTAAAAATGTCACACTACTATTTAAAATAATAGACCAGCTAAAGGAACTACTAGCTATAAATGCTAAAAAACTGATCACAAATTGCCTGATACTCATTTTGAGCAGCGCTACAAGCGAATAATCTTTTTTATAGTTAATTTTAAACATAATAGTAAATACAGGCACCATAATTAAATAGCTTGGGGAAAATAAAAAATCCAATGTATAAAAACTAACCAAAAAAAAGGCGATGACTGGGAAAATGGCCCAAACATACGCAAAAAATTGCTGACTTTTTGTACTAAAAAAATAAATAACAATCACTCCAATATCGATTCCTTATCCATTGTAACATGCTTGTCAATTCCCTCTCCAAATTGAATATACCAATTCGTTAAAAATAAATAAAAAAGCAAATAAATACGCTTTCATTTCTCGTTTTTTGTGCTATAATCAGCCTATATGATATATCATTTAAAACAAAGGAGCTACTTTCATGAATATTCAAGCGATTGATACGCGACACGGAACTGCCAACCAACATAGTTTTTCAAATGGAAATTGTCTACCCTATACTGGCGTGCCATTTGGGATGAATTTTTACGCCCCGCAAACAACTGACCAAAAAGGCAGCTGGTGGTTTCATCCAGAAGATCGAACATTTCAAGGCTATCGAGTAACGCATCAACCAAGTCCTTGGATGGGTGATTTTAGCCATTTATTAATGACCCCTGTCAGTGGTTCATTGTCGGAACTTTCTTTATTCCATGCCCAAAGTTCTTATCGTCCAGAAGAAAGCCTTTTTTCTCCTGTCGAAATTAACTTAACTCAATTACGCTATCAAATAACTTCTCAATTAATCCCAAGCATGTATGGTGGTATCTTAACCATTGATTATCACCAAAAAGATAATCACTTACTACTAACTCTGCCTGGACGTTATCAAGTAAAACAATTAGATGACCATCAAGTGGCTGTAAAAGTCATCAACTATTCTGGTTGTGAAGATCCAGATTTTAGTTTTTATTTTGTGCTTCATTTTGAACAGCCTTTAACCAAATGGTTTGCCCCTTCTTCAGGTGAAGATGGCAAAATCCTTCTTTCTTTTGGAAATATTGCTCAACAAGTTGTTCATTTTAGTAGTTCATTTATTTCTGAAAAACAAGCGCAGTTAAATTTAGCGCGAGAAATCTCTTTGCGTTCTACTGAGATGCTGCAACAAGGAATCGCAGATTGGCATAATTATTTCGATCGCCTTAAAGTAACGCATGAAAATCCTGAACATACTAAAACGTTTTATCATACACTGTATCGAACATTCCTATTTCCGCAAACCTTTTATGAATTGGACGAAAATCAGCAGCCGATTCATTATGATACGTTCTCGCAAACGGTTCGTCCTGGTGTACTATATACCAATAATGGCTTTTGGGATACTTATAAAACGGTTTACCCATTGTTCTCACTAATTGCTCAAGAAAAATACGAAGAGATGCTAGAAGGCTTTTTAAATAGTTACAACGAAACAGGTTTCTTGCCAAAATGGTTATCTCCAGATGAGCGTGGTTTAATGCCCGGCACCTTGATTGACGCTGTCATTGCTGATGCCGCCGTGAAAAAGATTCGTCCTGACTTGATGCCTCAGTTCCTAGAAGCGATGAAAAAAGGCGCCACACAACAAAGCGAACGAGAAAATTATGGACGTCAAGGAACTCTGGATTATCTAAAATATGGCTATGTTCCTTCAACCTATCATGAATCTGTCAATCATACCTTAGACTATGCGTACAGTGATTTCTGTATTTCGCAAGTTGCAAAAACATTGAATGATTCAGAGACCGCAACGTTTTATCGTCAACAAGCCTTGAATTATCAACAACTTTTTAATCCTGAAACTGGCTTTATGCAAGCAAAGGATACTGAAGGCCATTTCCGTCCTGACTTTTTAGATATTCGTTGGGGCAAAGATTACGCCGAAGGAAGTGCTTGGCAATCAAGTTTTGCGGTTTATCAAGATTTTGCAGGTTTGATTAAGCTATATGGTAGCGAGTTAGCTTTCGAAAAAAAATTAATTCAGCTCTGCAATCAAGCGCCTAACTTTAACGTTGAAGGCTATGGTTTTGAAATTCATGAAATGAGTGAAATGGCGGCAATTGATTTTGGTCAATTAGCCATCTCAAATCAACCAAGTTTCCATTATCCGTTTCTATTCAGCTACATCGGCAAACCAGAGATGGCTCAACCACTTTTAAAACAACTAATGCAAACATTTGATGCTTCACCAACTGGCTATCCAGGTGATGAAGACAATGGCAGCATGTCTGCTTGGTATATTTTTAATAGCTTAGGCTTTTATCCCGTCACACCAGGAACTGGTGAATATGTAATCGGGATGCCTTTAGTCCAGACGGCGGAAGTAAAACTGTCAAATGGTAAACAATTAACCATTCAGACATCACCAAACAAAGTCCAACAACAATTTATTCATGAAATTCAGTTAAACCAAGAAAAACATACTGCGCCTTACTTTACTCATCAAGAACTATTAAACGGCGGGACTTTAGATTATCAATTAGGGATCGTCCCGAATCCACAAAACACAGCAGAACGACCGTTTTCATTAAGTACGGAAAAATAATAAAAAGAAAGATGTTCATAAAAATTGAACATCTTTCTTTTTATTCTTCGACACCTGCGTAATTTGATTGGTATTGCTCTCGAAATTCTTTTGGCGTAATTCCATTTAATTTTTTAAACATTTTTGAAAAATAGTTGGTATTGTTAAATCCTACTTTTTCTGAAATTTCGTTGATTGTATCATCCGTGTACAATAATAATTTCTGGGCATGCTTGGTACGCACTTGATTCAAATATTGAGAAAAACTCCGCTTGGTTTCTTTTTTAAAAATTTGGCCTAAATAACTAGGGTTCAAATGAAGCTCATCCGCCACCGTTTTTAAGTTTAATTCTTCTAAATAGCCTTGTTCAATTCTTTCTACAGCTTGGCTAACACTTTCTGAATATTTTTTTATTTTAGGTTTATTTTTCACTTCTGCCAAGACTTGCTGCATTAACGCATACAGTGTATTAAGATTGTTGCTGGCTCGAATTTCTTCCACGATTTTTTCATAGTTTTCTTCTAACACAGTTGGATACTGACGGGAAATATCTGAAAAAAGTAAGAAGACTACATAGCGTACATATTCTGGCGTAGCGTGTTGTTGACTTAACTGATTGAAAATAGCATCTAATTCCCGTTGAATGGTCTGCATATCCCCAATCATCAAGGCTTGGTTAAACGCTAGAAAAGTAAAATCTTCTGCCGAACGATTCATTTGTTCTTTTTGATTATTTGGCAGAAATTCTTGATAAAACGTTTCAATTGCTTGCAACTGTTTTACTTTCTCATAACTTTCATAAACCGTTTCCCATTCATTGACAGATTCCCCTACAAAAATCTGACCTTGACCAGCTAGAATCGCTTCAATTTCACGAATAAATAAGAACGCTTCTTGTCTGGCTCCTTTATAGATAAGTAACAATTGGTGGTACGTACTCATCCAACTTTCAATGAATAACAGTTGACCTTTTTTCATAAATAGTTCCTTGATTGTTTCTAAAAATGGCATCTCAGCTTCAACCAATAAAACGGTAAAATCACCTGGTTTTATAGTCGCAAATTGCTGCATTAACTCTTCGTATTCCCCTTCGCTGATTTCATCATTAAGCCAACGCATCAAGCCATTTTCTAGATATAGACGCACGCGGGCATGGGATTTTTTTTGTTGGTCTAATTCTGTTTTGATTCTCTGGATATTGGCTAATAGTTCTTGCTTATTGACTGGTTTCAAAAGATAATCTTGGACCTGCAAAGCCATGCCTTTTTTGACGTAATCAAACTCTTGATAACCTGATAAAATTAAACTAATAAATTGATGTCCTTTTTTCTTTGCTTGCTCAATTAATTCGATCCCACTCATTTCCGGCATCGTAATATCTGTTAATAAAACATCAATGGATTCTGTTTCTAAAAAAGCCAATGCTTCTTGCGCACTACGCGCTGTTTTAACAATTTCAAAGCCTAACTCTTGCCAAGGAATAATCCATTTTAAGCCTTCTAAAATCATATATTCATCATCAACAAACATCACTCGATACATCTTTTCACCCCTTATGCTACAAACGAAAGACGAATTGTCGTCCCTTCTCCTTCTTTCCCTTCAATGGTTAAACCATAACTCTCCCCAAAAAAGCGTTGTAAACGTTCATGAACATTTCTTAATCCAATGGATTGTTCCGTTTCTATTTCTGTTTGATTTAAACGTGCGCGAATTTCCTCTAACCGATTGGCGGTGATTCCTTTTCCATTATCCACAACAGCCACAATAATTTTTTCGCCTTCTCGGTAGGCGTGGACCTTAATAGCATTGTCTTGTCGTTGATAGTCAATACCATGCACAAAATAATTTTCGACAAGCGGCTGAATAATGAACTTAGGAATTTCGACATCAGCAATTGTTTCTTCTATTTCGAACTTATAGGCAAATTGGTCGGGATAACGCATTTGATACAAATACACATACTTTTCGCAAAATGAGATTTCCTCTGCCAAGGTCGTGGTTTTTTCTTGGTTAATATTATTCCTAAGTAACGTTGAAAAAGCATAGACAACATCAGCTAGTTCTTCTTGTTGCCGACTCAAGGCATACATACGAATATATTCCAACGTATTATAAAGAAAATGAGGATTAATTTGCGACTGTAACGCTCTCATGTGAGCATCGCGTTGCTTAATTTCTAAAGTATAAATATCGTGAATGTATTGATCTAAACTGTCTACCATAAAATTAATCGCGGAAGCAATATCATTCAACTCTTCCTGAACTTGATTCGTGTCAATTCGTTCTTTTAAATTGCCATCGCCAATGGCTCGTGTCGCTTCTAAAATTAATTGGACTTGTTGAGAATAGCGTTTAAACAGGCGGTTTAAGCCCACTAATAAAATAACAATCAAAAGTAACCCAATCCCTAAAATGGCCGCATAATTCATAAACAATTGCTGAAATAAGACTCGGCGGCTTGTTAATAAGAGAATGGTACTCCGGCCACTGCTTTCTATTTCCGTAATATCGTAGCGATTATGAAAAACCTGTTGAATGTCACTATCGGTGTGCATTCTTTTATCTAGTTGCCGCTCTTCTTCTTTGGTAAATTGTGCTTTTTCAGAAAAAATTTGATTTCCAGCACTATCATAGATAAACGCATTAATACCTGATTTTTTCAATAAGTCTGCTTGGTTGCCTAGCAACTCTTGACTTGAAAACACAGTGTATAATTCTCCCAACGGTTGTCCTGTATAAGGATCGGAAATAATTCGCATTAGTTGAAAGCCATGTTTTTTAATTGATGACATATCCATTTTTTTCCCATTTGTAGCTGTGCGATTGGCGAACAAAACCTGATCAAATTCATCTAAGCGAATAATCACTTCTTCTAAGTCAGGAAAGGTGCTAAATAATGTACTTAAATTATTTCCAAAGTGGGTACTGACCCGATCTTCCGACCATTGACTGTAAGTATAGTCAAAATACTCAGGAGGAGAAAGTTCCATATATTTTCGCATGTTTTCAATTTTACTTGCAGAGCCAGCTAATTCATTAATCATATTTGTCGCCGCATTATTTTTATTCGTTACATAGCTGTCAATTTGGGAAATGGCATTATTTTTTTGTGAATCAATTGATAAGTTAATTGTATAAGTAACATAAGCGCACAAAGCAGCCACCGTTAACAAAATAATACTTGTTAACAGTAGACTGTATTTTTGTACTAATCGATTTAATAAATATTTTTTTTTAAACAGTTTTTTGAAGATTCGCTTCATTTTGTTCCAACTTTCCATCAATAAACTGGCGATTTTTACGCGTGACATAGGCACACCACATCATAATTAAGGCAAACGAAGCAAATAGTAGCAGTCCTTTCATTTTCCAAGTTAAAGCAATGATACTAATTACACCGAATAAGACTTTAAAAAATACACCGAGGTTTAAAAAGATACTGATAAATGAAAGCTTCATTAAATCAATAGTTGAGATAAAATAGCTTCCTTCATATAGTAGCATATAAATGTAAAAAATAACGAGTATTAGGGAAACAAAAAATAAAATAAATGTAATAATTAACCACATTATTCCGGTAAATTGAACGGCTAAATAAATATTATAAAAAACAAATCCTAAAGTGAAGAGAAAAAGTAAAAAATAACAGTTACTTCTTTTAAAATGTGCTTTCCATGATTCAAATGCTCGTTTAACGGTGATTGCTTGATAATTCATGCCCTCTTCCAAAATGAAATCAGTCATCATTTGGAGTGCTGGACCAACACCAAAAATAATCCCTCCAGCTAAACTAAATAAAACAAACAGTAAATTTAGTTTGATTACTGTCCAGGAAAGGTAAAACAACCGTTGAATCCCTGTACTTTCCATCTTCCTCTTCCTTTCTATTATGTAAAAGGCTGAGCCAAAAGCGCTCAGCTAATGCCTCAGCCTCCTGTGATTATTTTTGAGATTGGATATATTCGTCTAATTGTGTTTGCATTTCTTTTTGAACTTTATCCCAGCCAGCTGTTTTTAGGTCATCCATTAATTTTGGAAGTGTTTCTTCTGGATCAACAGTTCCTGTATTTAAGCTTGCTGCGTAGCGGTTCATAACTGTAGCAACGTTAGTGATTTCAGTTTTCACTTTATCATTTACAAAAGTAAAACCAAGAATTGGTGAATCTTTTGCTTCTTCGATGCTCTTATCACGTTCTTTAACCATGTCTTCAGTGACAGATTCTTCTGGCCAAATGATTAAGTTATTTCCTGTGTTCCAAGCACTCAAGTGAGTTGTTGGTGTGTAATCTTTCAATAATTTCACACGATCATCGCCAACTTTTTCATATTGTTTGCCTTCTTCACCATAAACAAGTCCGTTTAACAATTCTGGATTGCTGTTTAATAAACCTAACAATTCAACAGATTTTTCTTTGTTTTTAGACGTGTTTGCAACAACATAGTTAGCCATTTGCGCTTGTGATGTTGTTTTTAATGGTTCTGTTAGTGGACGAGAAACAAGTGGTTTGCCAGCAGCTTGTGTTAAGATTGTATCACCATAATCCATAGGTCCTTGTGTTTCTTGACGCATGAACCAAGTATTGGTATTTAAGTCATATGGTGTTGTACTTGTAGCAGCATCTGTTGGAATCAAGCCATCTTTATACCATTGATGTAAGACTTTTAAGTTATTAATCATGTCTTTGTCGGCATATTGGTTAATAATTTTTGGTGAGCCAGTATCAGTTGTTTTTACTGCAAATGGATATTGGTTACCAATAGGGAAGTCATAATTACCTGTTGCAAAGAATGTTTGGCCGATAGCAAAAGCAGCAATATTTGGTTCTTTTTTATGGAATTCTTTTAGAACTTCCGTTGCACTTTCATAACTACCATCGACTTTACTAATATCTAAATTGTATTTATCGACATATTCTTTATTAAAAGTTAAAACTTGTTGACCGTAAGAGTTACCTAAAATTGGGAACGCATACAGTTTTCCATTGATCGTATTTCCTTTAATATAGTTATCTGGTAATTGATCATAGGCTTCTTTTGCATATTTAGGTGCTAAATCAGTTAAATCAGCATAGGCGCCTTTTTGTGCATTCGTTGCATAATTTTGTGCTAATGAAATATCATAGCTTTCACCAGAAGCAACGATTGTTGACATTTTTTGGTCCCAATCGCCCCAACCAACAAATTCCATTTTTAATTTTGCCCCAATTTTTTTCTCGATAATTTTATTCGCATTATCGATTAATTGGTCATAATTATCTGGTTTGTCCCCAACACGATACATTAATAACGTTGGTGTACTATCATCACCTTTTGACGCTGCATCTTTTGAAGATTTACCGCACGCGCTTAATCCTACAGCTAAAGCTGCTGCGCCAGCTACGGCTAATCCTTTTTGCCATTTTTTCATTCCTTATTTCCTCCTGTACAATTTTATTCTTTCACGCCGCCGATTGTTAAACCACCCACGAAATATTTTTGGAAAAATGGGTAAGTTAACGCAATTGGTAACGTAGATAAGACAACAATCGCCATTCGAGCCGATTCACTTGGTAGAACGCCTAACCCTTCTTGTGCTGCTGCACCCATATCCGTACTTCTTGATAAGAACTCTAAGTTGTTTTGAATTTTCATCAATAAATACTGTAATGGTACCAAGGTATCTTTTTGAATGTAAAGTAACGCATTGAACCAATCGTTCCAATAACCCAAAGCCGCAAACAAACTAATTGTGGCAATCCCTGGAACGGCTAGTGGTAACACAATGCTGACAAAAATGCGCATTTCACTTGCGCCATCAATACGTGCCGATTCAATAATACTGTCAGGCACGGTTTTCTTGAAAAACGTTCGCATCACTAAAATATTAAATGGTCCTAAAGCTAAAGGCAAAATTAACGCCCAAATTGTATCTTTCAATTGCAATAAGTTTGTCATTACTAAATAGTTCGCAACCATCCCTGGTGAAAATAACATTGTAATTAACGCAAACAATGTAAAGAATTTTTTAAATGGAAAGTTGGAACGAGAAATGACATAGGCATATAATGACGTCATTGTTGCATTGACAATCGTCCCTGTCACCGTAATGAAGACCGTTACCCCTAAGGCATGAATAATGCGTTGACTCATTGCCCCTTGGAAAATGTAACGATAGGCCTCCAATGAAAATTCTTTTGGCCAAAACCGGTAGCCGTTTGCTGCTAATGATCCTTCACTTGTCAATGAAATCATAATAACAAAGAAAAACGGAACCACACAGGAAATAGCAAAAATAGCAATGACAATATTGAAAATCAAATTCGCTGTCGGGTTGAAGGATCGAACGTTAACGCTAGTGACTTTTTTCTTTTTCATAATCCTTCCTCCTAAAATAGTGCTGAATCTGGTTCAATTCGACGAACAACTAAATTCGCAATTAATAATAAACATGCCCCAACGACAGATTGATATAACGCTGCAGCTGCCGTCATGCCTACATCACCAGTAGCCGTTAAGCCATTGTAAATATAGGTATCTAACACACTTGTCACGTTGTAAAGCGCACCTGAATTTCTTGGTACGATGTAGAACAAACCAAAGTCTGCTCTGAAGATACCGCCGATGTTTAAAATTAATAAAACAGACATCATTGGTAAAATTTGTGGAATCGTAACATTTTTTATTTGTTGCCATTTGTTGGCACCATCTACCATCGCTGCTTCATAGTATGTCGGATCAATCCCCATCACAGAAGCATAGTAGATAATACTGTTGTAGCCTAGACTCTTCCAAACATTTAGGAAGACAAAAATTACTGGCCACCAACGTGGATCTGCATACCAGTTAATCATTGTGCCGCCATTACCAGTAATCCATTGATTCAAAATCCCTTTATCTGGACTTAAAAAGGCATAAACAAAATAGTTAATAACCATCCAAGATAAGAAATATGGTAGCAATGACATCGTGTGATAAACTTTAACCAAGCGACGATTTCTTAATTCACTCATAATAATAGCAAAAGCAATCGCGAAGAATAAGTTAAAGGCTAAAAAGACGACATTGTACAAAATGGTATTTCTAGTAATTAACCAAGCATCTTTTGACGCAAATAAAAATTTAAAGTTTTCAAAACCAACCCAAGGACTTTCTCTTAGACTAGCTAAGAAACCATCTGGTGAAATATGAAAATCTTTAAATGCGACCACATTGGCTAAGACTGGTATATAGAAGAAAAATATAAACCAGATAAATCCTGGTAACGCCATAAGGATTAAGGCCTTATAACGCCATACATTTTGAAAAAACCCGTTTTTCTTCTTCATTCGTTTCGCTCCTTTCATAAATATAATAGCGTTTTCATAATATCTTTTTAAGGAACAAATTATAGGATTTGAGAAACAAATTATAGATTTTGTATCATTTTAAGCTAAAAATTTACCGAATTGACTGTTCTTTGTGAAAACGTTTATCTGATATTTTTTTAACAACTGCTTAAGAACCTTAAAAATAATTGAATAAATCTCACTCATAAAGCGATTTCACTAGTGCGTATTTGTTGTATAAAAGCTGAGAACTTGTTATTTTCACAAAGGATATTATCTAATTATTTTTGAGGAGGACTATTTTTGAATTTTATCCGTAAAAACGCCAGAGCAATTAGTTTAATTGTGGTATATTTTTTTGCAGTTTTAATGCAAGCTGGTTCTTTATTATTATTAGCTATCTCACTACTATTTAATAATAATTTAGTAGAATCATCTTTTGCGAATCTCGTAACAGGTTTAACTATTACTGCTATTGTGGGAATAGTTTTATTTTGGAAAGAAATCGTTGCTGGGTTCGACTATTTTAAAGAAGAGACTCTTTGGCGTATTTTTAGCATTTTCTTATGGGTGGGGCTGATTTTTTTAGTCGATGTTATTATTCAAAAAATCATGAGTAATAATCCAATTGCTAATCAACAAGATGTTCTCTCATTTGGTGCACAAGTTCCATTGCTTGTTACTCTATTTTTCTTAGCAATCGTGGGGCCAATTGCTGAAGAACTAGTTTTTCGGCAAGTATTAATGAATTGTTTATCGGAAACAATTGGTATAGCCAGTGCGACTATAATTTCAATTTTTTTATTCACCTTTATGCACACACAACAGCCCCTTGATTTTCTCATTTATCTGCCAGGAGCTATTTTATTATCTGCAGCTTACTTAAAATCAAATCGTTCGCTTGTATTTGTTATGGCTATTCATATTGTTAATAATATGTTGGGTTTCTTGTTATAAATCAAAAAGAGTTGGCGACATAGGTCATTTTGACTTATGTTGCCAACTCTTAAATTTTCAGCTAATTAGTCGTTCTAAAACAATCGATTTTGTTTACTCCTCTTTTTCTTTGTTTCTCTTTATAACATAGAGAATTAATACAATTAAGATCAGTCCTACACCCAGATATGCAAATATTTTTTGGACTTTTTCTCCTGTTTTTGGTAAATAGGATGATTTAGACGTTTCTTTCTTGTTTATGGCAATTTCATTTTTACTATTTTTTGTAGGTTTGTTCTGGTCTGTAACAACTTTTTTTGTTTCCTTTTTATTTTTCGCTGGTTCTTCGGGTGTAATAGGCACCTCTGGTTCTTCGGGTGGATTAACTGTGTCATCTACTTTGGCTTTGTTGAGAATTGTTTCGCCTGCCTTCGCTTCTTCGTTAACGATCACTTTGAAACGAATACTCCGCTCTTTTGTATCGGTGATACTTGGGTATTCCGCTGTGATTGTACCGTTGGCTTCTTTCAAGCTGATCGGTTTTGGTTCATCGCCGACACTTGTTAGGCTATCTTTGACATACGTCAGCCCTTTTGGTAGTTGGTCTGTGATAACTACTTTGTTTAAAACGCCGTTTTCGATGGTGTTGCGGAAGCTGATTGTGTACTCGATAGTTTCGCCTAGTTTTGGTTTAGCGTTATTAACGGTTTTTGTTGCGGTTAGTTTGCCTTCTTTTATTCGAGGTGTGATTGGTTCTTCGGGTGTAATGGGTACCTCTGGTTCTTCGGGCGGATTAACTGTGTCATCTACTTTGGCTTTGTTGAGAATTGTTTCGCCTGCCTTGGCTTCTTCGTTAATGATCACTTTGAAACGAATATTCCGCTCTTTCGTATCGGTGATACTTGGGTATTCCGCTGTGATTGTGCCGTTGGTTTCTTTCAAATTGGTTGGCTTGGGTTCATCACCGACACTTGTTAGGCTATCTTTGACATACGTCAATCCTTTGGGTAGTTGGTCTGTGATAACTACTTTGTTTAGGACGCCATTTTCGATGGTGTTGCGGAAACTAATGGTGTATTCGATTGCTTCCCCTAGTTTTGGTTTGGCGTTATTAACGGTTTTTGTAGCGGCTAGTTTGCCTGCGTTCGTTTCTGGTACCACAGGCACCTCTGGTTCTTCTGGTGGATTAACTGTGTCATCTACTTTGGCTTTGTTGAGAATTGTTTCGCCTGCTTTGGCTTCTTCGTTAACGATCACTTTGAAACGAATACTCCGCTCTTTCGTATCGGTGATACTTGGGTATTCCGCTGTGATTGTGCCGTTGGCTTCTTTCAAGCTGGTTGGCTTGGGTTCATCACCGACACTTGTTAGGCTATCTTTGACATACGTTAGTCCTTTTGGTAGTTGGTCTGTGATAACCACTTTGTTTAAGACGCCATTTTCGACAGTGTTGCGGAAGCTAATGGTGTATTCGATTGCTTCCCCTAGTTTTGGTTTGGCGTTATTAACGGTTTTTGTTGCGGTTAGTTTGCCTTCTTTTATTCGAGGTGTGATTGGTTCTTCGGGTGTAATGGGTACCTCTGGTTCTTCGGGCGGATTAACTGTGTCATCTACTTTGGCTTTGTTGAGAATTGTTTCGCCTGCCTTGGCTTCTTCATTAACAATCACTTTAAAACGAATACTCCGCTCTTTTGTATCGGTGATACTTGGGTATTCCGCTGTGATTGTGCCGTTGGCTTCTTTCAAGCTGGTTGGCTTGGGTTCATCACCGACACTTGTTAGGCTATCTTTGACATACGTCAATCCTTTTGGTAGTTGGTCTGTGATAACTACTTTGTTTAGGATGCCATTTTCGATGGTGTTGCGGAAGCTGATGGTGTATTCGATTGCTTCCCCTAGTTTTGGTTTGGCGTTATTAACGGTTTTTGTAGCGGTTAATTTGCCAGTTACTTGTTCGTCCGCAATTTTTGCTTCTACTATATTAGAGGTTTCGTTGACTTTTGCAGATGTTAAAATATCTACTGCCTCAACGGTTGCGCTATTAGGCACTAATTCATTTGCTTTTGCTCGTTCATTTATCTGCGCTTTAAATTCGTAAATTGTTTCAGCTGTATCAGCTTTGTAGCTACCTCCTTGTGTAGCAGTTGCACCATTGCCAACACGGACTATAATTTGTTTATTGGTTGCATCATATTCTGCTTGATCATCGCCTGAAGCATCCGTTTTTTCACCAGAATTTAGTCCACTAATAATTTTTAAAGAGCCTGGCAAATAATTTAAGCGACCATCTAGTGCATCCTTCGAAACTGAATTTATCGCTTCTGAATCAGCTTTTGTATTTTTTAGTGAGACACGATACGTGATTGTTTCACCAACTTTGTAAGTTTCTTTTGGTTCCACAATTTCTTTCTTAATTTCAAATTCAGGTGTTTCTGCGTTTACAGCAAAACCAATCGCATTCGTAGAATAATCGTCACCACTACTTGTTGTTCTAAAATTAATTTGGTTTTGTCCAGCATTTAAAACACCTTCGGGAATTGCCATACGATCGATATCAATATCTAAAAAATTAGGATGATCCGGCGCAAATTTACCTGGATACTTGTCTACCATATGTTCATCGTTATCTGTCACAGTTGCGTTCATAGCATTATTAACTGGGTTGAGCGTGTTCGAAATATTTACCCAAGTTCCTGCGCTATTTTTAATTTGTGCGTTGTCTCCAGTCCAGTATTTATCTCCTTGAACAGTAAACCAGGTCACAATTGGATCAAGCTTTCCTTGTTTTGCTGTTAAAAAGTTGCTCATAGTGAATTCATTATTAGTTCCAGCAGCATTGCCACGTGCTCCATAGTAAATACTAAAAGCTCTTGACTTACTTGCCTGATCCTTTGTAACAACAAACAAACTCCAACCGCTAAAGTTATAATATTGATATTGACCATTTAAACTACTTGTCATAGGAATATCTGCTAACGTATAACTTCCTGTCGCACTTTTATCCCCTTGTAAAATTGAAGTTACATCTGCATAATTAGAAAATCCAGTGTTATTGTACCCGAAACGTTGTCCTGGGTTTGTTGCATCTTGATCGATACGATGGTACCTTTGGGGCGAAACGCGCTGTACGGTTCCATTTGGTGTTGTAAATTGAACTGGTGCACTAATTTCTTCATCAGAAAGATTTGTTCCGTAAGCAGGGCCTTTATATCTAGACGCACTCCAAAATAAGCCCGCCCAAGCAATCTCTTTTGCACCATTTAAATCAATATAAGCCCGACTAGAGTTATACGTATTTGGATCATTGTCAACATCTGCAAATTCTAAAGGAAAATTGTTAATTGCATAACCACTACTTGCTCCTCGTGTATTTAAAAATGTTTGCGCAGCCGCCGTATTTTCATTCGCAATTTTTAAGTTGGTATTTCCCGTTGAAAAAAGTTCTCCTTTATGAACGCTTTGATAAATCGGTGTATTAAACCCCCGACCAGGTGTTGGTGGCACTAACGGACCAGTAGGTTGCGCCTTTAATGGAGGTTGCTCAGGACTTTCGGTAGCCTGCGTTAGTGCTGTATCTTGAATACTTTCTGTCGCCTTTCCTGCTTCAGGCTTTGTTTCGTTACTAGTAGTTGCGGTCATTTCATTTGTAGAAGAGGCTGTTTCGCTTGCCTGATTTTCTACTTTTGTTTCTGAAGTTTCCTGTTTTTCCTTCGAAACAAACTCTTTATCTGCTAGCATATCTTTACTAGGTAAATCAATTACTAGTGTTCCTTTTTCATTATCTTCTATTAGTACGCTGACCAATAACTTGCTCGACGCTTTTGTAGTTATTTGCCCATTTATGGTAATCTTTCTTGTCGAATTTGGTTGAAGGTTAAGCAGTTTAATATCGGTTGTTTGATCTTTCTCATTTGTTTCAACCTTTGCTTGTTCTTCTAAAGACGTAGGTCCTCGCTCTTCGCTTAAAGTATCTAATACAAATTTGATTGGACTATCATTGTTATTTTTTTGTTTTAAAATGAGATCTTTGATTGGTACATCTCGTGTATTTGTTACTTCGTAAGTGACCGTTTTAATATCTTCTTGAGACGATGTATCTTCTATTTTCCCTATTACTTTGAGCCCGTCTTTTTCAACAGTATTCTCAGCATCACTTGTTACTTCTTGAGCAAATGCGTTCATCATTGGTAACAAATTTAAAATAAACAGCATTGTGATCATGAGATAGCTGACAAAATTTTTAACTGCTTTATTCATTTACATTCTCCTTCGTTCTTTTCATTTAATGAAACAAATCATCTTCAAACAACTTTTACAATTACTAATTATTTCTCAATATCCACCTCCATAAAATACTTTTTCAACCTTCAATTTTTTATTTATTCAGCCACAACAACTTTTTTAACGTACGATTTTCCGTTTCTCCTTATAACAAAAAAGTAACATATTCTATTAGCTAAAAAAAGAAAAAAGCCCGATATTTCAACGAAAAACCACGAATTAAATAACACGTTTTATATGAAGCAAATATATTGACTTTTCCTAAAAAATACAAGTATAGGCAAGTTCTAGCTTTAAGAGTAATTTTTTTATTGTTTTCCCTTTAATAACATTCGTTCTAAATTGTTTTAAAAACTAAAACTTTTTTCATGTAATTTTCATTATATTTACCAAAAAAAGAAACTAGCTTAGCTACATTTGCTATTGCTAGTTCCTTTTTTTAATTGTTTTACTTTTCCCCTAAAATTTCAATCCAACCATAATAATATTCAATATATTGATTTTCCTCTTCTAGTTGTGTCAAGATATGTTCCCCGACAACGATGCCTGTTTCAAATCCTTGTTTTGCTAAACGCTTTTTTACTTCTTCGATATTATTCAAACGGGTATCTTGTGTATTGACTTTTAAAATAAAGCCTTTGTATTGGCTACTTGGTTCTTTGAGCCAAATCACTTTGTCTAAACTTTTTTTATTCACATGATTTGCCAAACAAATCCCATACGTCAGTTCATTGGATTCACTTAAATCCCCATAGATGCCTAAAGTTGAAATGTGTTCCATGTAAACCTTCATCTCTTCTGGATCTTCAATATCGACAACAACAATTTTATCAAAAGGAATTGGTTCATCTGAAAAAACCAATGTTTCTAAATCAATTAACGCATGTAAATGTAACTTTCTTTTTTTGATTTCTTTGTATTTATGTTGAAGCCTTTTTATTTCTTGACCCAGTTGTTCTTCTGTTGCTTCCATGGTGGCATAGAGATCGGTAGGTGTCTTTTTATATAAATTCAACATATCTTTGATAGGAATCCCCATTTTTCGATAAAAATCAATATCATATATTTTGAACAAATCTTCTAAATCAAAGGTTCGATATCCGTTTTCTTCATTGCGTGTGGTACTAATCAACCCTTGCTCGTCCCAATAACGAATCGTGGACTTAGGGATATTTAACAACTCAGAAACATCTTTTATTGTGTAATTTTTTTCCATCCTGTTCCCTCCATCAAAAAGTTTAGCATTTCTACTGTTGACATTCAAGTTACTTGAACGTGTACAATGACTCCTTGTAACAGCTAAAACGGTATTGTTTAAGGAGGAAATTTCATGAAATTAATGAAAGAGTTTATTAAAGAAAATAAATGGATTGTTCTTGCGACAACTTTAACCATCTGTTTGCAAATCGCAGGAACCCTTGGCGTCCCTAAATTAGTTGGCAAGTTGATTGATGTGGGCATCGTTAGCGGTGACCAACAAGTAATTAAAACGATTGGCATACAAATGTTTCTTGTGGCATTCATTGGAACAATTGCCGCAATTATTTCTAGCTATTTGTCTGCTTTAGTAGCTGCTAAATTTGGTTTTCAAGTTAGAGGATTGTTCTTTAAAAAATTTCAACAATTCTCGATGAAAAATGTTGATAAATTTGGTTCAAATTCTTTGCTAACTAGAATGACCAACGATGTAGATAATGTTCAAACAATGATTGTGCTATTTTGCCAATTAATCTTTCCAGCGCCTATTATTAGTTTATTTGCCTTAGTGATGACATTTTCTTATTCAGTTTCACTCGCTTGGGTAACATTGGCTTCCATCGTATTTTACTTAGTCGTTGTTTATTTTTTAATGAAAAAAGGTACCCCTTTATCTTTAAAAATTCAACCAAAAATGGATCGAATTACTACGACTTTACGAGAGTTCTTTACTGGAATTAATATGATTCGTGCGTTCAATAATCAAGACTTTGAAGAGCAGCGAACCAATCAAACATTTAAAAATTATGCTGAACGCATGAGTAAAGTGAATCGAATCTTTGCTTGGATTACTCCCGTTGCCTTTTTATTAATGGGCGTTGTGTACGCCTCTATTTTGTGGTTTGGCGGTAATTTAGTTGCAGTAGGCACCCTACAAATTGGCACCGTTACAGCTGTGATTGAATATACGCTTCTAACTTTGGCCTACTTAATGATCGCGGCTATGGTATTAGTTGTCATTCCACGGTCCGTTGCTTCCTTGAATCGCTTGCAAGAAGTTTTGTCAGAAGAAATTGAAATTAGCGATCCTCATACTGAAGCAACCATTGCTTATCATCCTGAGAAAGCCTTGATTTGCTTCGATCACGTCACGTTTCAATACACAGAAACAGCTGATCCTGTTTTAGAAAATGTTAGTTTTGTCATTCCTAAAGGAAAAACAACGGCGATTGTTGGAGCAACTGGCGCTGGTAAAAGTACTTTAGTTAAGTTACTTTTACGAATAAATGAGGTCACAGCCGGCACGATTAGCTATTCTGGCACAGATATCCGCTCATTATCTCAGCAAACGATTCGCCAAGTCATCAGTTATGTGCCACAAAAAGCCTTTCTTTTCAGTGGGACAATCTTATCAAACTTATTAATGGGAAATGCCAAAGCAACTACAGAAGAAATAAGAACGGCACTAGAAATTTCACAATCTTCTGAATTTATCGATTCCTTACCACAAGGGATTGAAAGTTTCGTAGCACAAGGCGGGTCCAACTATTCTGGTGGTCAAAAACAAAGAATGTGTATTGCACGAGCCTTAATCAAACCGGCAGACGTTTATATTTTCGATGACAGCTTTTCCGCATTAGATTACAAAACTGATGCCGCTCTACGTGCCGCTTTATATGCACAAATGGCGGACAAAACTTTACTCATTGTTGCTCAACGGTTAAGTACAATCATGAACGCTGACAATATTATCGTCCTAGATGAAGGAAGGATTGTTGGTCAAGGCAACCACGCTGATTTACTTGCCACTAATAGCTATTACCAAGACTTTGCTAAATCACAAGGTATCTTACCCAAATAACTAAAGAAAGGATGTGACTGCTTGAAAGAAAGTTTTCTTTTCAAGCCATACAATGAAAAAAACAATGAATCTTCAAAGCTTTAAACGTTTCTGGAAAATGATTAAACCTGAGCATCCAATCTTTTATGGTCTAATGATCTGCAGTTTAATTGGAAACTTATTAATTGTTGCCATGACCTATATTATGGCAATCGGGATTGATAACCTCTTAGAAGCTATCAAGCGTGTCGGGCTCAAAGGCATGACACTTACTTTAGTTGAAGAAGCGCTCTTAGGTCCCGTCTTACTTTTAATTCTCTTTTCAATCATTAGTAGTATCACTTCTTTTATTCAGGAACGAGCAATGGCTTCTTTAAGCGAACGGGTTACTTTAAGAATTAGAAAAGAAGTGACAAAAAAGTTTAAAACTTTACCAATGGCCTTCTTTGACAATCACCAAGTGGGCGATATCATTAGTCGTTCAACAACTGGCTTAAACCAATTGTCACAAGTTCTTTTAACAGGCATCAACCAATTTTTCACTTCCGTCGTGACTATCCTATTTGCAGGAATCATGTTGTTCTATATTGATGCAAAATTAACCATTTTAGTGTTGCTGCTAATTGGCGGCAGTACTTTCATGACGACAAAAATCGCGAATAAAAACAAGGTGTTTGCTGATCAAAGTCAAGCTGAATTAGGTCAATTAAATAATAAGATGGAAGAATATTTAGCAGGAAATTTGGTCACAAAAACCTTTAATCAACAGCAAAATGCTGAAAAAACAATTGATGCTGTTAATCAACAACATTATCGCGCCTTTAAAAAAGCACAGTTTCTAAATTTTGCGATTTATCCAGCTATTCGTTTTATCAATCAGTTGGCTTTTATTATCAGTGCTATCTTAGGCGCAATGCTCGTTTTATCTGGTGGTATTACGATTGGTTTCTTGCAAGCGTATTTGCAATATATCAACCAAATTTCTGAGCCGATTTCTACTGCTTCTTATGTCATTAACTCAATTCAAGCAGCGATGGCTTCCATTGATCGGATTTTTGTTATCTTAGATGAAGCTGATGAACAGCCAGAAGCAACTCATTTAGAAACTATTTCTTCTCCTAAAGGAGCCATTGAATTTAAAAATGTTCAATTTGGCTACACACCAGAAAAAATTTTAATGAAGAATGTTGATTTTTCTGTTCAACCGAAAAAAACAGTGGCCATTGTAGGACCCACCGGCGCTGGTAAAACAACATTAGTCAACTTATTAATGCGTTTCTATGAAATAAATCAAGGTGCCATTACTTTTGATGGGATTGATATTACGAAACTTTCTCGACAAAATCTAAGAAATTTATTTGGCATGGTTTTACAAAACACTTGGCTATTTGAAGGAACCGTAGCAGATAATATTGCCTATGGAAAAAAAGATGCTTCTCGTGAAGAAATAATTGAAGCAGCTAAAATTGCTCAATGTGATCATTTTATTCGGACCCTTCCTCAAGGATATGACACAATTATTTCTAGCGAAAATGGTGCATTATCACAAGGGCAACAACAGTTATTAACCATCGCCCGAATCATTTTAGCAAATCCGCCCGTTGTTATTCTCGATGAAGCAACTTCGAGTGTGGACACACGAACAGAAGCCCATATTCAAAAAGCGATGGAAACTGTCACAGAAAATCGAACAAGCTTCGTTATCGCTCATCGATTATCCACGATTGAAAATGCTGATTTAATTTTAGTGATGAAAAATGGCGATATTATTGAAAAAGGAACGCATCAGGAACTATTACAAGCTCCGACTCTTTACGCCAGCTTATATAATAGTCAATTTCAAACCACTTAAAAAGAACTGGAACAAGTCATTCTTCTTTTGACTTGTTCCAGTTCTTTTATTGCTTAGAAGTATTGAATTCCCATTGCTTTTTTGACTTCTGTTAAGGTTTGTGCTGCCACTTTTTCAGCAGCAAGACTTCCTTTATGCAACATTTCCATAATCGCTTCTGGATTTTTAGCCAGCTCTTCACGACGTCGACGAATCGGTGCGAGTTCTTCTTCTAGGACATCAATTAAGTAACGTTTAATTTTCACATCTCCTAAACCGCCATGACGATAGTGCTCTTTTAATTCTTCAATATATTCTTTCTCTTTCCCAAAGACATCCAAGTAAGTAAAGACCATATTTCCTTCAACTTGTCCTGGGTCCTCTATACGAATATGATTTGGATCGGTATACATACTCATTACTTTTTTCTGTACCACTTCAGCTGGATCTGAAAGATAAATACCATTGCCTAAAGACTTACTCATTTTTCCGTTGCCATCAATTCCTGGCAAGCGTCCCATGCCTTTTGGTGGTAACACAGCTTCCGGTCTAACTAAAACTTCACCGTACGTCTGATTAAAACTATGCACAATTTCTTGCGCTTGTTCCAACATTGGTTTTTGGTCTTCCCCAACTGGGACTAAGTTCGCTTGAAAGGCAGTAATATCAGCAGCTTGTGAAACGGGATAAATAAAGAATCCTGTCGGAACACCCTCCCCAAATTTTTTTTGCTCAATTTCTGCTTTGACCGTTGGATTCCGACGAACACGTGACGTGGTCACTAAATTTAGATAGTACATTGTTAATTCAGCTAACTGTGGAATTTGCGATTGGATAAAAATTGTTGTTTTCGTAGGGTCTAAACCAACTGCTAAATAGTCCAAAGCAACTTCTAAAACATTGACTGAAACTTTTTCGGGATTTTTTGCATTATCTGTCAATGCTTGTAAATCTGCAATCATGACAAATAATTGATTTGTAGGGTCTGCTTGCATTTCTACTCGTTTTTTTAAAGAACCTACGTAATGTCCTAGGTGCAATTTACCAGTTGGACGATCACCTGTTAAGATAGTATTCATTGTCTACACACCTTTATCGTTTTTAAGTAGTTTAGAAAAACAAGACAACGAAAAAGGTTGTCTTGTTTTTCTGTTTATTTTTTCTGATCATCTTCATCCATTTTCAGAACCGCCATAAAGGCTTCTTGAGGAACTTCCACGGATCCAATTTGTTTCATCCGTTTCTTCCCTTCTTTTTGTTTCTCTAACAATTTACGTTTACGAGAAACATCGCCACCATAGCATTTAGCCAGTACGTTTTTGCGTAAGGCTTTAATATCTGAACGAGCCACAATTTTTTGACCAATCGCCGCTTGAACTGGGACTTCAAACTGTTGACGTGGAATTAGTTTTTTCAGTTTCTCAACAATCGCTTTTCCACGCTCAAATGCGAAATCTCGGTGAACAATAAAGCTTAACGCATCCACTTTTTCAGCATTTAATAGAATATCCATTTTCACTAGGCGGCTGGTACGATAGCCAGCCATTTCGTAATCTAAGGATGCATAGCCTTTTGTACTTGATTTCAATTTATCGAAAAAGTCAAACACGATTTCAGATAACGGAATTTCATAAACTACGTTTACACGATAATCGTCTAAGTAATCCATTGTAATGAATTCGCCACGTTTACGTTGTGATAATTCCATTACTGCTCCTACATAATCGTTTGGCACCATGATTTGCGCTTTAACATAAGGTTCTTCCACAGATTCAATCGTTACTGGTTCTGGAAATTCAGCTGGGTTATCAACAACAACGGTTGTTCCGTCAGTTTTATTAACATGATAGATTACAGACGGTGCTGTTGTAATTAACTCTAAATTAAATTCTCGTTCCAAACGTTCCTGAACAACATCCATGTGCAGCAAACCTAAGAAACCACAACGGAAACCAAACCCTAAAGCTTGCGATGTTTCCGGTTCAAATTGTAACGCCGCATCATTTAATTGTAATTTTTCTAATGCTTCCCGTAAATCGTTGTAGCGCGACGTATCAATTGGATATAAGCCACAATAAACCATTGGATTCATTTTGCGATAGCCTGGTAGTGCTTCTGCTGCTGGATTGTCGGCCAAAGTCACTGTATCCCCGACACGTGTATCTTGAACCGTTTTAATGCTAGCGGTGATATAGCCCACATCACCAACCATTAAATAATCACGAGCGATTGGTTTCGGTGAAAAAACGCCGACTTCTGTTACATCAAACGTTTTACCGTTACTCATCATTTGGATTTTATCCCCAGGACGAACGACACCGTCAATTACACGGATGTTTAAAACGACCCCTCGATAGCTATCGTAAATAGAGTCAAAAATCAAAGCCTTTAAAGGAGCCTCAATATCGCCTGATGGAGCTGGTACATACTCCACCACTTGTTCTAAAATATCTTCAATCCCAATCCCTGCTTTTGCACTTGCTAAAACAGCTTCCGATGCATCAATTCCAATTACGTCTTCAATCTCTGTCCGAACACGCTCTGGATCAGCGGCGGGTAAATCAATTTTATTAATAACAGGTAAAATTTCTAAGTCATTATCCAATGCCAAATAGACATTTGCTAGCGTTTGCGCTTCAATTCCTTGCGCCGCATCAACAACTAGAACAGCCCCTTCACAAGCTGCCAAACTACGAGAAACTTCGTAGGTGAAATCGACGTGCCCTGGTGTGTCAATCAAATGGAAAGTATAGGTTTCACCATCTTTGGCTGTATAGTTTAATTCAATTGCGTTTAATTTGATGGTAATGCCGCGTTCTCTCTCTAAATCCATTGAATCAAGTAATTGATCTTGCATTTCTCGACTGCTAACTGTATTTGTTTTTTCCAAAATCCGGTCGGCTAAAGTTGACTTCCCATGGTCAATGTGGGCAATGATCGAGAAATTACGAATTTTCTCTTGTCTTGCTTTCATTTCTTTATTGTTCATTTTTTGCCTCATTTCTTTTAAGAAAAGCTAACTCCCTGCTAGCTTCATCAATCAATTGTTATATTTTAGTTGCCTTTTTTATCAAATTATCATGTTTAAAGGTCTAGGATAATCAGCACTTTTCATTATACCAATTTTTGAAGAAGATTTAAAGCACTTCCCTTTTATTCTTTTGGTTTCGAAAGGCTAACAGAGTTTCGAAAAATTTGGTATACTAAAAACAGTAAATTTATTGGAGATGGAAAAATGGATGAACAAGAATTTCGAAAGCAACTGACCTTAAAGCCTGTTGAGGAAGAACACATTGATCAATTTAATGAACTTCTTTCCTATGTTTTTCAAGTGACTGAAGCAGATATTGAAGAAAGTGGTTTTGAAAACAAACGCGCATTTATCAAATCAAAACAACCGATTTTAGAACTTTCAAAAGTATTTGGCTGGTTTCACGAAAATCAATTAATTTCACAAATTGCTATCTATCCATGCGAAGTCAATATCCATGGCGCTTTATATAAAATGGGTGGTGTTACTGGTGTCGGTACCTATCCTGAATATGCCAACCACGGTTTAATGAAAGACTTGATTCAAACGGCATTAGAAGAAATGCGCCAAGATAAACAGTGGATTTCTTATCTTTTCCCTTACAACATTCCTTATTACCGACGTAAAGGTTGGGAAATCATGTCCGACAAGTTATCTTTTAAAATTCGGGATACGCAATTACCAAAAACCGTTCCCGTTCCAGGAATGATTGAACGGTTAGCTGTCGATCACCCAGATGTCTTTGATGTCTATGCGCGATTCGCTCGTCAAAATCACGGCGCACTCATTCGTAGTGCCTTCAACTGGGAAGAATATTGGCGTTTCGAAAACGAGGAAGAACGGACTGCTGCTGTCTATTATGGTGCCAATCAAGAACCTTTAGGAGTACTTTTCTATTGGGTGGCGGATGAGGTATTTCATATTAAGGAAATGTTTTACTTGAACCAAGAAGCCCGAAATGGCTTGTGGAATTTTATTACTGCGCATTTTTCGATGGTTTATTGGGTCAAGGGCGATATCTATAAAAACGAACCTTTAGCCTTTCTTTTAGAAGACAGCCAAATTAAAGAAAGCATTGAGCCCTATTATATGGCGCGAATTGTTGATGTCAAAGCCTTTTTAGAAAATTTTCCTTTTGAAAGTACGGCTAAGCCCTTCCATTTTGTCGTTAAAGATCCTGTGGCTGAGTGGAATAATGGTATTTTTGGCTTAATTTGGGATGAAAATGATCAAGTAACCATTACGGATGAACCTCTAGGCACCGCCGTTCACTTAGATATTCAAACACTAACTTGTTTAGTCATGAATTACCGACGCCCTTCGTACTTACATCGAATTGAGCGCATTGATACAGATAAAGAAACTTTAAATTCTTTGGAACGGATTTTTCCTGACCAAGAAGCTTATTTCAGTGATTATTTCTAAACCCTTGGATTGGAGACAGACAAATGACAAAAATTTATTTTGCAGGACCTTTATTTTCGCAAGCTGACTTACGTTATAATGCCTATTTAGTCGAACAAATTCGACAATTGGATAAAACAATCGATCTTTATTTACCACAAGAAAATGCGGCGATTAACGACAAATCTGCTTATGCCGATAGTAAAATGATTGCCTTAGCAGATACAGAAAATGTCCTTGCTAGCGACTTATTGGTTGCTTTATTAGACGGTCCAACCATTGATGCGGGCGTAGCTTCCGAAATTGGTGTTGCTTATGCCAAAGGAATCCCGGTGGTTGCCCTTTACACAGACAGCCGCCAACAAGGTGCTGATAATCACCAAAAGCTTGATGCTTTGAACGAAGTCGCTGAAAATCAATTCCATTATTTAAACCTTTACACAGTTGGTTTGATTAAATTGAATGGTCGGGTTGTTTCTTCAGAAGAAGACTTGTTGGAAGAAATTAAGCAACGATTGTCATAATAAAAAAA
The DNA here is from genome assembly GCF_051713465.1 of Enterococcus sp. DIV0358. Taxonomy (NCBI): domain Bacteria; kingdom Bacillati; phylum Bacillota; class Bacilli; order Lactobacillales; family Enterococcaceae; genus Enterococcus; species Enterococcus sp. DIV0358. Next base: position 1,942,561 of record NZ_JBIOPX010000001.1, read on the forward strand.
GAACGAGCGAATTCGCTCGTTCTTTTTTATACTTCTTCTATCGGTTCATTTTCAAAAACTAATTGATTGTCTAATAGACTAATCGTGACTTTTGTTTTTGGCATTACTCGTCCAGAAACAATTTCTTTTGCTAATGGTGTTTCAACTTCGCGAGTAATGAAACGTTTTAACGGACGAGCTCCATAAGCTGGCTCATACCCATTTTCAGCAATCCATGTTTTAGCTTCATCAGTGATTTCCAACACAATTTCTTGTTGCTCTAAACGATGAGCAAGTTGTGCGGTCATTTTACCAATGATTCCTTTCACATTATCCAAGCTTAATGGTGTAAATAAAATAGTATCATCAATTCTGTTTAAGAACTCTGGTTTAAAGTGTCCTTTTAGAATATTCATGACTTGATTTTCAACTTCTTCTGGAATTGTTCCTTCAGGTGTCACACCTTCCAATAAAAGCTGAGAACCGATGTTGCTTGTCATAATTAAAACTGTATTTTTAAAATCAACGACCCGACCTTTAGAATCTGTCAAACGACCATCATCTAAAACTTGTAATAAGATATTAAAGACATCTGGGTGCGCTTTTTCAATTTCGTCTAATAAGACAATTGTATAAGGGTTTCGACGAACAGCTTCTGTTAACTGGCCACCTTCTTCATAACCAACATAGCCTGGAGGAGCACCAACCAAACGAGACACGGCATGTTTTTCCATGTATTCACTCATGTCAATCCGTACCATATGATCTTCAGAATCAAACAAATCTTCAGCTAAGGCTTTAGCAAGTTCTGTTTTACCAACACCAGTTGGTCCTAAGAAAAGGAACGAACCGAGTGGGCGATTTGGATCTTGTAAGCCTGCTCTTGAACGAATTACCGCATCACTAACAGCATCGACGGCTTCATCTTGACCAATCACACGTTTGTGTAATGTTTCATTCAGTTTCATTAATTTTTCTCGTTCGCCTTCAACTAATTTTGTCACAGGAATGCCGGTTAAACGACCGACCACTTGCGCAATTTCGTTTTCAGTAACCGATTCTTGTACCATTTTGACGTTATCTTTAGCGTTCTTTTCTTCCAATTCTTTCAATTCATGTTCTAATTGCGGAATTGTTCCATGACGCAAAACAGCAGCTCGTTCTAAATCATAATTATTTTCAGCATCTTCTAATTCGTGTTTTGCTTTATCAATCTCTGCACGTTTATTGGAAACCGCATTAACTTCTTCTTTTTCCGTTTCCCATTGCATTTTCATTGAGTTGGCTTCTTCACGCAAATCTGCTAATTCTTCTTGCAAGTTGGCTAACCGTTTTTTACTTGCATCATCCGATTCTTTTTTCAAGGCCGCTTCTTCAATTTCTAGTTGCATTAACCGACGTGTTACTTGGTCGAGCTCTGTTGGCATCGAATTCATTTCCACTCGAATCGTTGCGCTTGCTTCATCGACTAAGTCGATCGCTTTATCTGGTAAGAAACGATCAGTAATATAGCGATCGGATAAAGTAGCGGCAGCAACTAAAGCATTGTCATGAATATTCACGCCGTGGTGAATTTCAAATCGTTCTTTTAAGCCACGCAAAATAGAAATTGTATCTTCTACTGTTGGTTCTTTGACTAATACTTTTTGGAAACGACGTTCTAAGGCTTTATCTTTTTCCATATATTGGCGATATTCATCAAGCGTTGTGGCACCGATTAAATGCAATTCACCACGTGCTAGCATCGGTTTTAATAAATTCCCGGCGTCCATACTGCCTTCTGTTTTACCAGCTCCGACGATATTATGAATTTCATCAATGAATAAAATGATTTTGCCATCACTTTTTTTCACTTCTTTTAAAACAGCTTTTAACCGTTCTTCAAATTCGCCACGGAATTTTGCTCCCGCAATTAAGGCGCCCATATCTAAAGAAAAAATGGTTTTATCTTTTAAGTTTTCGGGGACATCTTTACGAACGATTCGTTGTGCTAATCCTTCAACAATCGCTGTTTTACCAACACCTGGTTCACCAATTAAGACTGGATTATTTTTAGTTTTTCTTGATAAAATCCGAATAACGTCACGAATTTCTTCGTCACGACCAATGATTGGATCTTGTTTTCCTGCTTTTACTTGTTGTACTAAGTCAACACCGTATTTTTCTAGTGCTTTATATTGTTCTTCCTGGTTTTGAGAAGTCACACGATCTCCTCCTCTCATCTCTTCAATATTTTTTCTTAACTCTTTTTCCGTAATGCCTTGTTGCATTAAATATTTTGTTAAACGATAATTTTTCAATTTCATTAAAGCTAAAAGTACAATTTCGGTTGATAAAAATTCATCTTGGAATTCTTCTCGAAGTGAATCAGCTTCTTGCAATAAATGGAACAAATTTTGACTTAAATTTTGACCATATTGCACATTACCGCCCGCCACACTTGGATATTCATCTAACGCGTTATCTACTTCTCGTTCAAATGCGTCAACATCTAAACCAGCATCTGTGTAAAAATTACGTCCAAAATGGTTTGGTTGAAGAAAAATTTTCCATAAATGTGCGATATCAATTTCTTGATGTTGCCGTGTCACCGCAACTTTTTGAGCTTCAGCAATCGCCTCTTGAAGCGTGGTTGTCATTTTTTCAATATTCATAAACGATCCCTCCCGTTTATTATTTTGTCTTTTTTATTTTAACATTCTTTACAATTATTATTATCCGACTTTTGATGGATTTCTTCAAAAGTTAAGGTATTCGTAAACCTTATAAATTTATTATACCCCATTGGTCAGTAAAGATCAATAAATAAATTGACCTTTTTTGACCTTTTTGATAAAAAAAACCTAAAACAACTAAATATCACTGTTTTAGGGCTTTTTCGCAATCACAACTAGTTTGACCAACTCTTTATTGCTTTGATTTATTAAAAATAAAGTTTTAACGTAAGATACTTTTTATCGGCATAGCTAACCAAAATAGCCAAACTGGTTATCGCTAAAAATAATTCGTACTCATAACCACTAAAACCACTTGCCAAACCAAAAGAAAAAATAGCTCCGACTAAAACTGCTATGAATCCTACTGATACCAAAGGAATTAAAAAGCCAATAATCATAAATAATCCACCAATTAATTCAATTGCTGCTACACCATAAACAAAAAGACTTGGCAAACCAATACTACCAAAAAACGCTAAAGTATCTTCCAATGACGTTACTTTCATCACTCCATGAATTAGCATCGTCACCCCTAGCCAAATTCTAATCACTTGAATGCCTCGTTGTTGTTTATCCATACTTCTCCTCCTTTGTTTGCATTTAATAGTTAATGTAACTACTTAAGTTACATTATAAAGGATAAATAGAAAAAAGTATAGAAAAAAACAAACGTATTTAACAATACGTTTGTTTTTTAATGTTACTGTAAAACTTATATTTTTCTTCAGAAGCATTTCCCCTAATACAATTAACTTTCCTTCTAAGTAAAACATACTAAGATTAGACTACATCGTCCAAGGACCAGATTACTGTAGATTGATATACTTTTGATATTTCTCCTACATTTGCAGGCACAGTTAATTTTATCTCTTCAAAAGGAAAATATAGTTGCCAAGTTCCACTTCCTTGTGTTCCAGTTGCTGTGATTATTGATTGGGCTGTTGCACCTGATCGAAAAGCTTGAGAACCTAACGTCGGTCCATTGGTAAAACTATTAGTTACTGATTCCACGGTTGTATTAGCATATTGAACTTTTTGAAGTTGAGTGTTCGCAAAGTTCAAGGTAATCCCTTCTCCTTGTGGTAAAGATTTACCAGTACTATCTTTAAATTCAGATAAACTAACGTTTAATTTCCAACCTGTGCTGATTGGTCGATTATCTTCTAGACGTAACTTAAAACCAGCTTGTTGTAATTCGGGACTTCCTACATAGTTTGCTGAATTTAATCCGTAATTTTTTGTCATCGGCGAAATAGCTTGTTTCCCAAAATCAAAAGTACTTGGTGTCCCCATCAATACAGGCCGTTGTCCACTCCATTTCGCATATAACGTTACAGTTCCATTATTAGTAGCAGTTAATATTGAAACTATTTGTTTATCTGTATACACAACTTCACTTGCTCGCGTCCTTGCCCAACCAAGAAATGTATTACTCTCTTTTGTAAAAGTATTGGCTGGTAATGGCTTACCTATTCCATAAACAAAACTCGTACTAGGCATCGTACCAGTTCCTCCATTAGCATCAAACTTCACAGTATAGCTATTTCCTTTCCAAACAGCATAATAGGTCCTAGCTGAAGTATAATTAACGAGAGGATTTGTTGTAATATTTGGGGTTGCGGCGTTGGCTGTTGTAGCCCAACCTTGGAAAGTGTAACCTGTTCTTGTTGGTTTCGCAACGGTGCTTAAATTAACTGCCGTCCCAAAAGTATATGCTTTAGCAGCTGTATCACCTGAGCCCCCATTGGCATTAAAAGTCACATTCACTGAGATGGGTTTCCAAATAGCTTTCAGTGTTATTTTTGTAGTAGTTGAAGTAGACGTAAAGTTAATCGTTGCACCCGGTTGATACTTTTTGGTTGCCATTGCAACATCTTGCCATTCCACAAAAGTATAACCACTAAGTGTTGGTTTTGTTGTGGGAATAACAACTTTTCCAGCACCATTCACATCTAACTGAATCGTTTGCGGAGAAGGTAGACCTTTAACGCCACTTCCTGGCACGATAACACTTGGTAAATTTTGTTCATATGCTACTTGAGCAAACTCCGTACTAAAGGTAATTTTGTCACTGACTGCCGTTAAAGCTGCTCCTGCTTTGGCTTCTTTGGCAGAATATTGAAATTGATTAATCGCTTTTTGATTCTCCGCATCCGGCACTAAAAAGTTCATAATCGCATCTAATGTCTCACTTGGTTTGATTGTCGTTGCGCCAAAATCGACATAGATTGCTGTGATTAAAGCTGAGTTAGCGGGTTTAGTTGTAGTGAACCCTAAACTAGTTAATTTAGTGGCATTCCAAGCTTGTAAATCATTGTTAGTATAACTAGGTAATTGTGAAACAGGCTTAGTTGTATAGTAAATTTTGGCTGTCCCACTATTATTAGTCAAGTTTGTAAAACCGATACTTCCTGTTGAACCACGACCATCACTAGCAGAAGGTAATATGTCATATAACCGAACGCTCGTAAAGCTGGTATTCCCTGAGTTTCTAATCACTGTTTGCATTTGCGGTGTTCCTTTACTCTCTACCGCAAAGATATTACTGCTAGACCAAGTTTGCGTCGCTGATCCCCGAGCATTCGTTGCGCTATCCAGTTTTGAAGCATCAACAACGGAAAAACCGATATTACTAGCAGTAGATGCGTTCATCGCATAGCTATTTTCATTTGCGTTATCTAAACCGATTTTTTTAGCCTCTGCAGCATCTAACTGAGCAGGTACACCTCTAAAGAAATCAGTTGTCTTAGAACTACTATAGGCGACATAAGGAATCTGATAGCTTCCCGAAGCGGTTAAACTATCAACTACAAACTCTAATGGAATCCGAAAAATACTAGACTCTCTCAGTACTTTGGATTTATAAGCCGTGCTAGACGTCTTAAAACGATAATAATTGTAAGCCGTGTCTTTGATAGGTAACGTTTCAACTGTCACCGAAGCTGGGTAGGTAACTTGATTACTGCCATCAATAAAATCTTTTTTCGTAGTAGCTTTTAACCGTAACTGTTTGGGAACTTTAATTGTAATAATGGGATTCACCCAATCCCCCGAAGAAGTGTCTGTATAGTAGCTATGATTTCTCCCAATTATTTCATAGTTAATCGTTTCTCCAGGTAATTTATTTTGACTATTAACACTGGTCAAGTTAGCATTAACATTCAAGGCTACGCCTTTATTATAATACACGACGTGATCTCTTAATTTAAGCGTTGTAGGAGTACCAGTTGCATCTTGGTACTGCATGGTGGCTCCAAAGGTAATTGGATTAGACTTCTTAGAAAGTGTGGTTCCATCTGGCCACCTCCCATTAAGCCAACTTTTAATGCGATATCCAAGAAACATCCCATTACCTGGAGGTAACGAATTGGCTGTTGTGCCATCGGTTCCCATAGGAATGACATAAATTGTTGAAATATATTCATTAGCTTTTAAAGTCGGTAAAGCAGGACTAAAGTTGCCAACTATAGCTGGTGTACTACTCCAAACAGAACGACCCACTCCGGTTACAGCATTTCTAATATAATACCAAGGGCGATAATAGGCTGGTGCACTTACTCCATCAGTAACACCATAAATATATAAATTAGCAAAGTTGCCTTTAGCTGATCCTGCCGTTAATTCTTGTAATGAATATTTCACACCTTGAATCGCTTTAGTTCCAGTATTCTTAATAGTACTAGAGGTACTAAACGTAGAATGTCCAAAAGCGTAAAAAGATCCAGCTGTCGCTAAATTGTCTAAATTATTAACTGCTGTAGTAGCTCCTGTACCATCATAATGATAACCTATTCCTGATAATTGAAAATCTGGTCTAGAACGTTTTATATAACTTTTCGTACTTGTGAGCGTATCTATTTTCCCATTCTGGAATTTTACCTTCATTCCAAAATTTATAGAAAAAGAACGACCTTCTGCATAAGCTTTATTCAAAGTGACCCTTGTATCGCTATAGCGTAAATCAACAAGAGTTGCTGGATTGTCTAAAATGGTTGGTGTGAGAGTTACTAATTTCTGATAGTACCGAGTTAAACCTACAGGAACACTAGGATCTTGTGCGTTCGTGATCCCTGTTTTTAATAATCTATTGGCTAAATTTCCCTTTAATGTAGCTCCTGTTGGAATTTCCACATACACTTGATGATTATAGCTAGGGTCTAAATTTGCTCTAGCTAAATAATAAAACTGATAAGAATGTGTCAAAACAATATCACCATCAAAATAATTGTTGTCACTAGGAACTGCGTAACTAGAGCCTATATATGCAGCAAGAGAACCTACATCAGTTTTTACGGTTTTATTCGTCCCTGAATTTGCGATTTGTTTACCGGTATTGTCAAATACCTTCGCTTGGAGATTATTCCACACGATTTGTCCAGATGGGATTTTGGCATTATAGACGTTATTAAATTTAAACCGTAAATTAATCGTCTCTAATGTTGTCTTGGTTTGTTTCAAACGAATAATCAACTTTTTATTAGTCGTATCATTTACATACGATGCTACAATTGAATTAGCACTAGGCGTACTAGGTGTGACTAACGAAAAAATGGGTGCTGTATTATCAAAGTCTTTAAAAACGGGGTCGCTTTTACTTGGATAAAAGCCATAAGGAAGTTCAATTGAAGTACCAGTGAGGCCCGCTTGGCTGATGGAAACTGGTATAGAAATCGTTAAGTAATCTGGTGCTGTTCCTGTCACAGGGTCAGTATACGTGCGATAAGTGGCAGGAGCAGTCAAACCGACCGTAATCCCATTTGCTTTTGAGGCAATCTTTTTAGTTTTACCGACGGATTTGCTTTTTTTGTTTTCCTTCGTTTGTTTCTTCTCACTGCTCTCCTGTGTCTTTTGAGGCTCAGGTATTGGCTCTTTAGCAATCGTCACTTCTAAATTTTTAGCCAAAATTTCTTGATTTTTATCTTTGACTGACAAGGTGAAGGTTCCTGCTTTTGTTGTAGTTAACAGCAGGTAACTCTCCCCCAACTGCGCTAAGTCTCTTAAAACCAAGCTATGTTGTTCTTGATTATAGGAACTATGCTCCTTCAATTGTTGATTTTTTTTGGGATTATATTGAATTTCCTGAGGCAATTGTATTTCCGCCCAGGTTACATTGCTAGTTATTTTTAGATAAAAATCTGTTCCTGCAGGCACTTGATGTTCTGGTTCCTGTTGAGACCAAGTAAAAGAAACAGTTTCTACTTCTTTCGTTTCTTGAGTTGTTTCACTTGAAGAATCTGTTGTTTCCGTTGTTCTTGTTGAAGAATCTGTTGTTTCTGTCGCTTGTTGTGATGGATCTGATAACTTAGGTAATGAATCTTCAATAATTTGTTGCATTTCACTCGTTACTGTTGTCGACTTAGACCCCTCAGCTAAGCCATTAATTGGTAAAATCATCATTCCTAATAATATGACTATGACACAAATAAGACAACTCGGTTTCTTATTCATAACCAACACCTTCTTTTCCTTTTTATTCCTTTATTTTGTTCTACTCTTTTTAAGATAAAAATAAACGCTAATTGTAACAAGACACAATGTGCTAAGAACTATTAACAAAAGCGGTTGGCTTTTTGCTGAAGATGTACTAGCCGACCATTGTTTTACATGCAATTGTGTGATTGTAAAATCTTTTCGCCAGTGCCATTCTTGATTACCAGCGCTGGCTTGACTATGAAAAGTATACGTTCCCGGTGAAAGGGCGACTTCATTCAATGATAAATCCATAGCTAATAGAGAATTAGGTGCCACTGACACATCCGCTTGTACTTTTTTTAGTAACTCTTTTGACTGACCTTTTTTGGTTAACCAGTTGGTAATTGTTGCTCCTTTCATAACTTTTGGTTGTCGATTTTGGAATGTTGCTTGAACAACAGGTAGGCCACCGCTGATCGTTGTATCAACTTTTTTTAGTTTCAATTCTGCTCCTTCATCAAATGGCTGTTTATCTTCTGTCAGCATGATTGAAATAGTATAAGCATAGGTTGATGTAAATTGATTAGTTGTTAATGATTCATCCTCTAGTTGTTTGACAAATCGTAATGCACCTAATTTAACTCCCGAAAACGGCTCTTTAGGCGTTTTAATTTCATAATTTACTATTTTTTCTTCAAAGTTTTTTACAGTGACCGTAGCTTCCTTATTTTGTAAATGTACAATTTGCTTGATGGAATTCGTTAAACTAGAATCTAATTTAGGATTCGTCTGCGTATAGTCAATCTGTCCTTCCGTTCCGTTAACCGCATCATGAATACCTAAAGCGACAGTGACTGGTTCTTTCTGCAAACTTCTGATTTTCACTTGAATAATCTGCTGACTACTTGGCTGAACGCCTAAATAAAAATAAGTTTGGTTCTTATCTAGCTGATTATCTGGTATCACACTTTCAACTGTAAAACCTGCTAGCGGCTTTGACTCAGGTTGTTGCGCTAAAGCAACTTCGAAATGTAAGAAGATTAGATAATAAATAATTATAAAACAGAGATAGCTAAATACTTTCATTCCATCCCCTGTAGTCTTATTTATGACTTGTGACAATTTCATTTCAACCAACTTTCCCCCTTTCTTTTAAGAATTACCGTTAATAGACTCATTATATCTGAAGACACACAAAAAATAATTTTGAATTTTTAAACCTATAATAAAAAAAACAGTATCTTCTTATACCACAAGGGTTTAGCGACCCTTTCTCCCTATGAAAACGTCTAAATTCCCTCTTGTTTTGAAAAATATCTCCTTTAAAATCTAAAGTGCAAACAAATAAACAACGAACAAACATCATAAGATAAGTGTCGTTCTTTCACCTATTGACGTTTGCTCGCTAAAATTTAATACTTTTTTCTCTAATTTCTACTAAATAACTTTTCAACTTTTTTTCTGAAAATAAAAAAGGGCAGCCAGGACAAAAAACAAAGTGTTTTTATCCTAGCTGCTCTCTTTTTATCCTAAACCAACACGTTCAAAAATCGTGTCAACGTTTTTTAAATGATAATGGTAATCAAAGGCATCATCTAGCTCTTCTTTTGATAAAACAGAAGTAATTTTTTCATCCGCATCTAGCAACGGACGGAACGCCGTTTGATGATCCCATGCGTAAGCTGTTTTTGGTTGGACCAGATCATACGCTTCTTCACGTGTCATGCCATGGTCAATCAATTTTAATAAGACACGTTGGCTGTAAATTAGTCCATAGGTCGCATCCATGTTACGTTTCATATTTTCTGGGAAGACCGTTAAGTTTTTGACAATATTACCAAAACGATTCAACATGTAATTTAGTAAAATCGTCGTATCGGGAATAATAATCCGTTCAGCAGACGAGTGAGAAATATCTCGTTCATGCCATAAACTCACATTTTCAAAGGCAGTAATAACATGACCACGAATCACACGTGCCAAACCAGTCATATTTTCAGAACCAATTGGATTCCGTTTATGCGGCATTGCCGAAGATCCTTTTTGTCCTTTTGCAAAAAATTCTTCTACTTCACGTGTTTCTGATTTTTGTAGACCACGAATTTCTGTCGCAAATTTTTCAATACTTGTCGCAATTAATGCCATGGTAGAAACATATTCTGCATGTAAATCACGTGGTAAAACTTGTGTCGAAATCTCTTGAGCACGGATCCCCAAATGTTCGCAAACATATTCTTCAACAAATGGTGAAATATTGGCAAAGGTACCTACGGCTCCACTGATTTTACCCGCTTCGACACCTTTGGCTGCATGTTCAAAACGTTCAATGTTGCGTTTCATTTCAGAATACCACAACGCTAATTTCAAACCAAATGTAGTCGGTTCTGCATGAACACCATGCGTTCTTCCCATCATGACCGTATGTTTATACTCTTTGGCTTTGGCTCCGACAATCTCCGTAAATGTTTGTAAATCTTTCCGTAAAATATCATTCGCCTGTTTCAATAGATAACCATAGGCAGTATCCACAACATCTGTGCTGGTTAACCCATAGTGCACCCATTTTCGCTCTTCACCAAGCGTTTCTGAAACGGCACGGGTAAAAGCGACAACATCATGACGTGTTTCTGCTTCAATTTCTAAAATACGTGCAACATCAAATGATGCATTTTCTCGGATTTTTTGTACATCTTCTTTAGGAATTTCGCCAAGTTCTGCCCAAGCTTCATCCGCCAAAATTTCAACTTCTAGCCATGCCTTGTAGCGGTTCTCATCTGTCCAAATTGCGCCCATTTCGGGTCTTGTATAACGATCAATCATTGTGCCTTATCCCCTCTTTACTCCTCAATTTTTGAAAAATAATTACGACCAAATCTTTTTTTCTTTAATTTCTTCCAGTGTTTCATCGATTTCTTTGGTTAATATAGTAATATGCCCCATCGCTCGTTGCGCTTTTGCTTCACTGTGGCCATAATAGTGGAAATGCCAATCTGGATGTTCATTAATAATGTCCATCGTTTCATAGGCTTCATTTCCAAGCACATTGACCGTGACTGCTTCAGACAACAGTTGAATCGTTGGCATTGGCCAATTACATAAACCACGAATATGCGTATCATATTGGCTAAAAGAACAAGCATCTATTGAAAAATTCCCAGCATCTTCTGGACGAGGTAAAATTTTATTTACATAAATCCCGCCTGTTTCTGTATAAAACATTTCAATTGAAAGGGTGCCGACTAAACCAACTGCTTTAGCAATCACCTTAGCAATTCGTTGCAACTCACCACTGACTTCGTCATCAATTCGGGCTGGTGCAATCGTTTCATGTAGCTTACGCTCTTTTTTAATTGTTTCCACAACTGGAAATGTCGCAAATTCGCCACGACCATTACCAGAAATCAGAACAGATAATTCTTTTTCGTAAGGAATCCAAGCTTCCAAAACACAGGTTCCTTCTCTTAGAAGATTCATGGATGGCGCTAAGTCTGAAGTACTATGTAGTACATAACGACCTTCCCCTCGCGTATTCTTCAAGATACACGGATAACCAATGCCATCAATTGCTTCTTGAATATCAGTCGGACTAACAATCGTTGCATAAGGGGCAATCACAATATTATTATCTTCCAAGAAACTTTTTTCCATTAAGCGATCTTGCGTAATCGCTAAAATGTCTGTTCCTTGTGGTATATTCGCTAAATGTTGAATCGCTGTTAACGCATCAACATCTGCATGTTCAAATTCATACGTAATCACTTGGGCACGTTTTGCCAATTTCTCTAACGCTTCAGGATCATTATATGCTCCTAATAATTGCCAATCGGCAACTTGTGCAGCAGGACAATCAATTTGTGGATCTAGCACACCCACTCGAAACCCCATTTCTCTTGCACTAAGGGCCATCATTTTTGCTAAATGTCCGCCACCAATGATACCAATCACTTGACCAGGTAATAGTGGTTTATCCAAGTTCATCACAACTTTCCATCACAGTTTTATCCTTAAAATCCTTCTGCGGTTTCTCGTCGCAGTCTAGCCTTTAAGAGTGCTCTTTTTACATGATACAAGGAAAAAGGCTCAACTTCAAGTGCCAGCAGTGTTTCCATTAGGTTTTCTCATCAGAATTTATTAACATACTTTAGGATAAAACAGCGGTAACTTACTACTTGTCTCTTTGTAACCAAGCTTTTTTCTCTTTTTCTCTTCAAATGGATGAAAACATTAAATTTTTCTAAACGATGATGAGGTCAAAAAAGTATGAAAGAAAAGCCACCTGACCTTATCTATCATACTTTTTTGAAACTATTCGTTACTTTCTGAGGTTTCTTTTAAACCATTGAATAAAAGATTTAAAATAATTGCGGTAATGCTGCTCATGACAATTCCATTACCAGTAAACATGCTAACAGTTTCTGGTACTTTATTAAAGAGCGTCGGCATAATATTAAAGCCTAAACCAAAGCCAATCGAGATGGCAATAATTAATAAATTTTTGTCATTTGAGTAGTCAACTTTTGACAACATGCGCATTCCTTGGACAGCCACCATTCCAAACATAACTAGCATTCCGCCGCCTAAAACTGGCTCTGGGATAATTTGGGCCATCGCACCAATTTTTGGTAATAAGCCTAAAATAATTAAGAAAAAAGCAGAAAAATAGATTGGTCGACGTGTTTTGATCCCAGATAATTGAACTAACCCGACATTTTGAGAGAAACCTGTATAAGGAAACGTATTAAAAATCCCCCCTAAAATGACGGCTAAACCTTCTGCATGATACCCACGACGTAAATCATCTTCGCCAATTTTCTTCCCTGTAATGTCTCCTAAGGCAAAATAAACACCTGTTGATTCAACCATACTAACAATTGAAATAATAATCATCAACACAATAGAAGAAAGATCAAACGTTGGTTTGCCAAAATAAAATGGCTGTGGAAAATGAAACCACGTAGCTTGACCAACAGGAGACAAATCCACTAATCCCAGAAACGCAGCTAAAATTGTGCCACCGACTAGGCCGATTAACACGGCAATTGACTTGATAAAGCCACGTCCCCAAACTTGCACAACAGTGATTAAGGCAATTGTTACAAATGCGAGTAGCAAGTTTTTAGGATCACCAAAACTTTTGTCCGTTGCTAAGCCGCCACCCATTTTTTCAACAGCAACAGGAATTAAGGTCAAACCAATAACTGTAATGACTGTGCCGGTGACTAAAGGCGGAAATAGACGTTTAATTTTTGAGAAAAATCCTGCAATAAGAACGACAAAAATGCCCGAAGCAATAATTGAACCGTAAATTGCCCCAACCCCTTTGTTCGTACCAATCATGATTAAAGGCGCAACTGCTTGAATGGCACAACCTAAAACGACTGGCAAGCCAATCCCAAAAAACTTATTCACCGTTAATTGTAAAAGTGTCGCAACGCCGCACATAAAAATATCGATTGAAATCAAATACGTCATTTGTTGCGAATCAAAATTCAAGCCGGTTCCGATTAATAAAGGTACGGCAACTGCTCCAGCATACATCGCTAATAAATGTTGCAATCCTAAAACGGCGGCTTTCCCATTTGGTGTTTCCGTCTGTTGTGGTGTATTCAATTGTTTTGTTTCCAAGATTATGCATCCTCCTCTAAAAACGTCACCGTTCCTTCACTTAATGAAGCAATACGTGCTAAAGAGACTACATTTAAGCCCATGTCTTCTAATAACTGACGACCATCTTGGAATGATTTTTCAATTACGATACCAATTCCTTCAACCTTTGTACCAGCCTGTTGGCATAATTCTACCAACCCTTTGGCAGCTTGTCCGTTAGCTAAAAAGTCATCAATAATCAACACTTTATCAGCATCAGATAAAAATTTTCTTGAAATGGAAATTTGACTTGTCACTTGTTTTGTAAATGAATAAACTGAAGCCGTTAAGAGCTCTTCATCCATGGTTAAACTTTTTGCCTTACGAGCGAAGATCATTGGCACGCCTAATTTTTGCGCTGCGTATAAGGCAGGAGCGATTCCTGATGCTTCAATTGTAATTACTTTGGTAATGCCTGCTTCTGCGAAAACCTCAGCAAAACGATTACCCATAGCCTCCATCAATTCTGGATCCACTTGGTGCGTAATAAAACTATCTACTTTTAAAACACCTTCACCTAATACACGGCCATCATTTTTAATACGTTCGACTAATTCCTTCACAATATGAACTCCTTTACTTATTTTTCGATAGATGCTTTGTTCTCATCCTGAGGAAAGGACGGTTCGTTAAAAACGAACGAAATAAAACAAAGTGCTATTTATATTCGTGTTCTAACAAAAGAAAAAAGCCCATTTTGCCAAAGCAAAAAAGGGCTATCCGCTCTTCTTCACTTATAGACCAGCATTTACGGTGCTGGGTAGAGACGGTCAACCGTATTTTAACCTTATACAAGCTTCTATGTTTCTCTAGGATAGTACAAAAATCTCTAACTTTCAATGGTTTAACAACTTTTTTTCATTAGAATTTTCAAATAATTGGTTCATTCTTCCATTGTTCCGTAAAAGCGAACATTAAATAGCTAAAAACGCTTTGGCAGGATAGACTGCCAAAGCGTTTTTTATTCTTCATCGGTTGCTTTTTCTTGTTCACGATATTTTTTCATTTTTTTGCTGAATAATTCACCGTTACTAGGGGGCGTATATGTAATAGCATTCGCTCCGGCGATAATGGTTTCATGAATACTCGATTCAGTTGGTCCTCCTGTTGCAATAATCGGTAATTCTGGATACTTGCCACGGAAATAGCGTACGGTGGCTGCAGTGTCTTTTCCCGCACTGATATTAATCATATCCACGCCAGCCGCAAGTTTTTCATCAATTGGCGTATGAATAGAAGTTACTGTGCTGATAATAGGAATATCGATTGCTTCATCCACCATTTTAATTGTTTCAATTGGTGTAGGACCATTCAAAACGACACCCATTGAGCCTTGTGCTTCTGCAAATAAACTCATATAAGCAGAACGCATACCTTGCGTTAAACCGCCGCCGACTCCTGAAAAGACAGGAATATCCGCTGCTTCAATAATGCCTTTTGTAATCGCTGGATGCGGTGTAAAAGGATATACAGCAATCACTGCCTGTGCATCCGTATTGCGGATAATCGCAATATCTGTCGTAAAAATAATTGATTTTATTTTACGGCCAAAAATTTTAATGCCACTGGCTTGCCGAATAATCTCTGGCATTTTTACAATATCTTGTTTCAGCGGCGTCATAATTTCTGGAATCCACTTTTCGCTCATTGTCATCGTTCCTCCATGCTTAACGGTCGTATTTATTTAAATTGTATTCTTCAATTACATGAATGATCTTATCAGCGTATGTAGGATCCGTTGCGTATCCAGCATCTTGAAGCGCTTGTGCAGCCTCTTTATAATTTTTGGCTAACAAGACTTTTTCATATAAATTTGGATCCCAATCGACCCCATCAACAAATAACTTGGTATGATCTCGCATGGATTCTTCCCAATTGTCATAAACTCGAAAATCGCCCTGAATCGTAATCCAGACCTCATTGACATACTCTTTTGTTTCTAAATTGACTTTTGGTTGATTGCCATATGCTTTAATCCCAAAAAGATTGTTATATTTCGATGCTAATTGACTTTGTCCAAAATTTGATTCTAAAACTGCTTGCCCCATAATAATACTTGGTAATACCCCGTAAGATTCTTGTAATTCACGTGCATACGGTGTGATTTCAGCAACAAATTCTTCTTTTGAGATGTTTTCATTTTGGCGATTGACTGACTCGCTTTGTCCCTTATCTGAATCAGAAAGGACAGATAACGAAAAGACAAAGGCCAAACCGACGACAACTACGCCTAAGAATAACTTTGGCAAATTCAGCTGCTTTTTTCTTTTTTTCTGATAGTTGCTCACTTCATTAATTCCCCACTTCATCTTTTATTTTCCGATAAAATGTTTCACTATCTTTCACTTTCGTGATTGATTTCATTTGTTACTATAACCGAATAATTGTATCATTTTCACAGAAAATTATCAACTTTCATCACTGCTTACGCTCGTGATTTCAGTACTTGATTCAGTGGTAGCAGTTGAAGAAACTGTACTACTTTCAGAAATTTTAGTGGATGATTTCACTGTTGTTTCAGTTGATGTGTGAACAGATTCTTCAACTGGCTTTTTGCCAAAAAAGACAAAAATTACCGCACCAAACATAATAATCACAGATAAAATCCCAGCAATTGTGTATTTCAAAAGACCATCCTTCCTATTCGTTATTCACCTACGTAAGTATCCATCAGATTTTCATTGACCCAATCTAATAATTCAACTTTTGAACCTTCCAATTGTCGTTGAATCGTAGCTGGTAACCGGAATGTAATAATATCATCAAAACCCCATTCGCCATAGGCCAGCGTCACTTTCAAATCAATATAACCAGCAGCAATTTCTTGTTCCTGTTTATTGTTAGGAATCAATTCTACAACGCCCAAATCAGATTGTAACCATTTTTTGGCAATTGTTGTTTTTAACCGTTTATATTCCGAAACAGCTAGGTTACGTTTTTCCGGAAATAAGATGGTTTGGCGGAGTATTTTTTGAGTCAGCATCCACTCATAATCCGTAAACAAATTCTTAATTTTTTGCATGACTTCATTGTCCAAACCAAATTGGCCTTCTTTCCAAGCTTGCCAATCGGCTGCTTGAATTTGATAAGCGGAGTAAAAATTTTCTTCTGTTTGGTACTGTTCAATAATTGCGTCAACAATAATATCTACATAAACTTGATGCATAATCATTCGCCTCCATTTTCTATTTTACTGAAATTCTCTAAAAAAAGCATCTTTTTATCTCTGGATTTTATCATATTTACAAAATTGTCCTTGTTTTCTAATTTCTCTTGTTTACAGTATAATAAATAATGAAGAAGATTTGAAGAAATTGCATAGATTAGGAGGACTTCTTTTGACAAAAAAATTATATCAATGGGGCATCGTCGGATTAGGTGGGATTGCCCACGAATTTGCTTCAACGTTTAAACAAGAAACTAGCCAACTTGCAGCTGTTGCTTCACGGACATTGTCTAAAGCAGAACAATTTGCCGCTGATTATTCAATCCCTAAAGCCTATGGTTCTTATGAAGAATTGCTAGCAGATGAAACAATCGATGTTGTTTATATAGCAGTGCCAAATAAACAACATGCTGAACACATTTTAAAAGCGCTCCAGGCCGGAAAACATGTGTTGTGTGAAAAAGCTATTACGATGAACGCGGCAGAATTAAAACAAGCCTTGGCAGTTGCAGAAAAAAATGACCTTATTTTAGCAGAAGCCATGACTATTTTTAACATGCCACTATACGACGAATTACGTCGCTTGATGGATGCTGGCAAATTTGGTCAGTTAAAAATGATTCAAGCACCATTTGGAAGTTACAAAGAACCCGATCCTAAAAATCGCTTTTTTAATCCTGACTTAGCAGGCGGCGCATTGTTAGATATTGGTACTTATGCGGTTTCGTTTGCTCGTTGGTTTCTCAGCTCACAGCCAGACGTTTTAGCTTCTAGCATGGTTCCCTTCTCTACTGGCGTTGATGAACAATCGGTGACATTGCTTCGGAATAAAGAAAATGAGTTGGCTACTATTTCATTAACATTCCAAGCAAAAATGCCAAAGCAAGGAATTGTTGCTTTTGAAGATGCCTATATTACCATTACAGATTATCCACGTGCAGATGAAGCAATCGTTCACTACAATGACGGTACGGTTGAGACCATCGTTTCTGGGTACTCAGCTGAAGCCATGAATTATGAAATCTACAATATGGTTGAAGCAATCAAAGGTACACAACCCAACCGCTCCTTATTTTTCACGACAGAAGTCATTGATATTTTGGACCAGATGCAAAAATTATGGCAGAATTAAAAAAAGAACTTCGGCTTTTGCTGAAGTTCTCTTTTTTATTTGTTCTCTATGGATAAATACGGTTTAACATACGTGGGAATGGAATCGCTTCACGAATGTGTTCATTACCAGTAATGAACGTAACAGCACGTTCTAAACCTAATCCGAAGCCAGAATGTGGTACAGAACCGTATTTACGTAAATCTAAATACCAGCTATATTCTTCTTCAGATAAGCCAAACTCAGCTACTTTTTCTTTCAAATAATCATAATCAGTTGCACGCTCTGAACCACCGATAATTTCACCATAACCTTCTGGCGCAATTAAATCGGCACAAATTACAACATCTTCACGTGTTGGATGTGGTTTCATATAGAAGGCTTTAATTGCTTTTGGATAATTTAAAATGAATGTTGGAACGCCATAGTAATTTGAAATAAAGGTTTCATGTGGGCTACCAAAGTCTTCGCCCCATTCAATGTGATCATAATCATTGTTTGCTTCTTCTTTTTGTAATAACTCAATCGCATCATCGTAAGTAATACGTTTGAATGGTTCCGAAACATATTTCTCTAGTAACGCTGTATCACGTTCTAAAACATCCAATGGATATTGTTGATTTTTCAATACTGATTTAATTAAATGTTTTACGTAGGCTTCTTGAATATCTAGTGATTCTTCATGAGTTGTGTATGCCATTTCTGGTTCAATCATCCAGAATTCCGTTAAGTGACGACGAGTTTTGGATTTTTCCGCGCGGAAAGTTGGTCCAAAAGTAAAGACTTTTCCAAATGCCATCGCACCAGCTTCTGCATATAATTGACCTGTTTGTGATAAGAATGCTGGTTGTCCGAAGTAATCTGTTTCAAATAATTCTGTTGTGCCTTCTGGTGCTGAGCCTGTTAAAATTGGGCTGTCAATTTTAATGAATCCTTGTTCGTTAAAGAACTCGTAAGTAGCACGAATAATTTCGTTACGAACTAACATGATTGCATGTTGTTTGCTTGAACGTAACCATAAATGACGATGATCCATTAAGAAATCTGTGCCGTGTTCTTTCGGCGTAATTGGGTAATCTTCTGAAGCGCCAACAACTTCTAAATCAGTGATATCCATTTCATAGCCGAATTTAGAACGGCTATCTTCTTTGATAACACCAGTAACCATGACTGCTGTTTCTTGTGATAAATGTTTAATTTCTTGGAATTTTTCTGTACCAGTTTCTTCACCAAAGGCTTCAATGAAGTTTGGTTTGAACACGACACCTTGGAAAAAGGCTGTCCCGTCACGTAATTGTAAAAAGGCAATTTTTCCGCTTGAACGTTTGTTAGCAATCCAAGCGCCAATTTTTACTGTTTCTCCAACATGTTTGTTTGAATCAATAATTTGAATTTGTTCCACGTTTGTCTCTCCGTTCATTTCTTAGTTTATTCTTTTAGGCGTTGTGCTGAATTCGTTTCTTTTCTATAAAGTCATTCATTCGCTCAATCGCTTTTTCTAACGTCATTAAATCTGTCGCATAGCTCATCCGCACATGTTCTGGTGCACCAAAGCCCTCTCCCGTTACCAGAGCAACATGCGCTTCTTGTAATAAATCTTCCACCCAATTAGTCACGTTATCATACCCACAAATTTCTAATGTTTTTTTGACATTCGGGAATAGATAAAAGGCGCCTTCAGGTTTTATTAGCGAAACACCTGGCAAAGCTGCTACTTTTGGATAGATATGATTCAGGCGTTTTTCAAAGGCCTGACGCATGTCTTCAACTGTCGACTGTTCACCTGTTAAAGCCTCAATTGCCGCATATTGGCTAACTGCGACTGGATTACTGGTGGATTGTGAAGCGAGTTGTGTCATTGCTTGAATAATTTTTTCATCCCCGACTGCAAAACCAATGCGCCAGCCTGTCATTGCATATGTTTTGGAAACACCATTAATAATGATTGTCTGTTGACGAATTGCTTCTGAGATGGTTGCAATTGGTGTGAACCGATGTCCATTGTACACCAAACGACCATAAATATCATCTGCAATAATGAGGATATTATGAGCAACTGCCCATTCACCAATTTGGCGTAATTCTTCTTCCGTATAAATAACACCAGTTGGGTTAGATGGTGAATTTAGAATGATTGCTTTTGTTTTGTCCGTTCGTACAGCTTCTAATTGTGCGACTGACACTTTAAATGATTGCTCTTGCGTGCTTGATACAAATACTGGCTTGCCTTCTGCTAACTTGACTTGTTCACCATAACTTACCCAATAAGGGACAGGGATAATCACTTCGTCCCCAACGTTCAAAATGGCTTGAAATAATAGATACAGCGCATATTTGGCACCATCTGTCACAATAACTTGCTTGGGTTGATAACGAAGTTGATATTCTCGTTCCACATAAGAGACAATTGCTTGCTTTAATTCAGGAATGCCGCCAGAAGGTGTGTAATAACTTGCTCTTCCATCCTCAATTGAAGCAATTGCTGCTTTTTGAATATTTTTCGGGGTTACAAAATCTGGTTCCCCAACCGTTAAGCTTAAAACATCTACACCTTTTGCTTTTAATGCTTTCGCTTTGGCGGCAGCTGCTAATGTAACAGAAGGAGTCAATTGCTGTGCTCGATTTGATACGTTCATACACCTTTCACTCCCACTTTCATCAAAACCTATCTAAATTAAATATCTTTGACAACGTTGATCTCTTCGCCTTTATCAAAGCTCATAAGATAATATGTTAGTACTCCTTGATCATTTTCGGTGACCACTTCCCATGCAGGGCGCTTATCATAAAGCCCTAACGTAGCTTTCATCACCGATTCATCGGGATGGGCTTTAGCAACAATGTCTGTTATTTGTTGTTCAGTTTGACCATCTTTTTGATTTAAGACCGTGACTTTTTCTCCCGATTTAGGGACAATCACGACAATCTCTGTGCCTTTATCATTTTTGCCGGTTAAAGTAAAATACGTATTTTTGCGTGTAAACCAGTAAAATTTATCAACTGTTTCTAAATTAGCAGAAGTTTTGGCAATTGCGGTTGCTTCTTTTTTGGCTTGAGCCATTGGTTGATTGGTTCGTACAAAAAAGATAATTATTGTTACAAGAATTGCTAAAAGGATTGCCAATAGGGTTAAAAGGACAGTAATCCGTTTCTTCTCTTTCTTTTCTTCTAATTCCTCCAAAAATCCTTCCATCCTCTCTAAACTTACTGGGTCTTATTATAGCAGAAAAATAGCGGCCTTTCACAAATATGACCTAAAAATAATCGATTATTTGTTTAAAAATTCCTTTAATTCTTCTAAAATTTCAGGCATGGGCGCTTCTTTTACTGAGAGTCCCTTGGGAAACGCTTTGATTAATCGTTTGCCATATTTTGCAGTGACTAAACGACGATCCAGAATCAGCAATGCCCCTCTATCTTCTTCAGAACGGATTAAACGGCCCAGTGCTTGTCGCAAACGTAAGGCTGCTTTCGGTACCGCTTCTTGAGCAAATGGTTGTATCCCTTCTGCTTCTAAATACGCATATTTTGCTTGCACAAGTGGTCGTTTCGGGTTTTCAAAAGGTAAACGCGTGACTATCAATAACTGTAAAGCTGTTCCTGGTAAGTCCACACCTTCCCAAAAGCTATCGGCTCCTAGCAAGACATTCGGTTTTCCATTAGAGAACCGTTTAAGAATTTTTTCACGACTGCCGCTAATCCCTTGGGCGAGGACCTCTTGTCCTTTTTCCAATAATCTCGGCTGGACTTGATGATACACGGTGGACAATAATTCATGCGAAGTAAAAAGAACCAACAGCGAACGTTCCTCTTGCGCCATCAATTTTTCAATGGTATCTGAAATGTATTGACCCATTTCATAGGAAGAGGCATTTTGAATGGCTACTGCTTCTTCCGGTACATAGACTCGCGCATTTTCTGCATAGTTATATGGCGTTGGCAGGGTTTTGAACATCACCTCTGTTAAACCTAATCGTTGCGGTAAATACTTTTTATTGTTGCCAAACTTCAATGTGCCGCTTGTATAAATAATTCGTTCATACCGCGGATACCACTTTGTTTCAGGAAGCAAACTAGCTTCTAAGTCATGAATTTCAATCAAGCCATGGTCTTCATTTTGCGGTAAATATTCTTTTACCCAACGTGGACGCCAATCATCAAGATAAATGGTAAAACAGTGATGAATACGTTCAATTTCATCAAAAAATTGAAACAAGCGAACAAAAACGATGCGATCAGCCAAACTAAAGGTTTCCAACTGACTCATAATTGTTTGCTGTAACTTACTTTGAATAGTTAACAACTCCTGCAGTAAAAGCTGGAGCGTTTGACTATGTTTTTCTCCCGCAGCAGATAAATAATCAATACGTTCTTTGGTTAAAAGCAACTCCTGATGGTCTATCCGCTTCTGCGTTTTACTAAATAAACGATGCAATTCAAAAAGAAAATCTTGCCATTCATCCACAAAATCCAGTAAACCTTGCTGATAAATTTTTACAAACCGCTGCTCTTCAGAAAACTGTTGAAAAATTTGCTGTAAAGCAACAAAAAGTTGTTCTTTTTCAATAAAATGTGTGACTTGTTTTTTTAGTATCACACTGTTCACTCGTTCGCTCGCCATCCGACTAGCGATGTCTGGTAAATGATGTGCTTCATCAATAATTAGCCACGGACTTTCAGGTAATAACGGTTGTTTCCTTAGCGACTCTTGCGCCAAAAATGCATGATTAACAATCAACACGTTACTTTGAGCGACTTTTTTATACAGATGTCTTAAAAAGTCAACTTCATAAAGTTCATCTTTTTTTGAAAGAAAATCCAATCCGCGATGTGTAACTTCTTTCCAGAATAAATGATTTAAATTCGTCAATTGTAGTTCATCTAAATCGCCCGTTTCTGTTTCTAGCAACCAGACGAGAACGCCCATTTGATAAAGAGCGTATTGTTTTTGCGGAGTTGGCTGATTCAACGTTGCCTTAAAGCGTTGTAAATCAAGATAGTGTCGATGGCTTTTAATAACAATGCCTCGTAATTTCCCTTGGCAGATTTGATTGGCTAATGGTAAATCTTTTTCCACTAATTGATTTTGTAAAACAATCGAAACTGTTGAAATGATGACTGGTTTTTCTGGCGTTGCTAAATAGCTCATCGGCAACAGATAGCCTAATGTTTTTCCCGTTCCAGTCGCTGCTTCAATAAATAAATCTTTTGTCGTTCCTTCTGTAAAATGATCATAGACTAAATTCATCATCCGACTCTGTTCCGCACGATAAGCGAAACGTTCGCCAAACAGTTTTTCTTTGGCTTTTTTAGTTTTGGGATACGTACTAGTCTGATAGAACGTTTCTTCAAAAAGAGGAACTTCTTTTTTGCGTAAAGCAATGCCACTGACCACTTGATAAGCTGGATTTAATGGTGTGACTTGTTTTTTCATTTGTTCATACGTTTGTTGAATAAAGGCACTGGTTTCCCGCGCTGTCTGTTGACTTAATTCCGCAATTTTTTCCATAGTGACTAATGGTAAAGATTTCATTTTTTCTTGAATTAATAACAAAAGTTCGGCTGTAACCTGCGCATCACTATCTGCTTGATGGGGATTCTCATGAGACAAACCTAAACTTTCCGACAAATCACTTAAACGGAAACTTTTTTCTGTCGGTAAAAAAATCTGTGCCAATTCCACTGTATCAATGGCTGGAATGGTAAGTGGCGGCGTGCCACACCGTACCAGTTCACGAGCTAAAAAATTATAATCAAAGTGGACGTTATGCGCCACAAAAATAGTATCTTCCAGATAATGATAAATTGTATGTGCTACATCTTCAAAATAAGGCGCTTTTTGAACTTGCGTATTACTAATCCCCGTTAAACTTTGAATTTGTTTTGGTACTACTTGATTGGGATTCACATCTGTCGCAAAGTTCGCAATAATCTTTCCATCTTGAACGAGAACGCATCCAAACTGAATGATCCGATCACTTGTAGGATCTGTTCCAGTCGTCTCAAGGTCAACTACTGCATACACTTGTTTGTCTTTCAATGACTTCACGCCTTTCATTCATCTTTGAAAATTATACTACAATTTATAGGATTTTCACTAGTATTTCAAAAATTCTCTTGAAATCTTTTCCAGAGATAAAAAAGTTTACAATCAATCCCTCAAAACCATAAAATGAAGACCGCAAATCCTTATTATGATTTGCGGTCTTCATTTTATATCATCTTGAAAACTTATTGTCGCAATAGTCGATAAGTCGAAGTACGCAGCTGTATCAACCTGGCACTTAAATATTTTGTTGAAAAGTTTCTGAAGCATAATCCTGAAATCAATCCACTTTGATGATTTACTAATAATACCGCAGCATCCTCTTTGTTCAAATATTTATACAAATCTTTTATTACTTAATTCCTCTTTTGTATTGCTATTAAATCTGTTCTTTAGCAGAGTTTTGTCCTTTAGCAATCAACTCGCCACCTAAATGGAAGTTTTCTACCACACCACCATCAATATGATAACATGTTACATTATCGCCATGAGTTACAATATTTTTACCGATTTCTAACTGTTGGACTTCACCGCCAGGTTTAACACTAATTCCATCTGCAGCTAGCGACATAATTACACCTTTTACTAAGGTATTCCCAATAGATCCATGTGTTTCAACAGAGTTATTGACTTTGATAGAACCTACTGGCTTACTAATTTGAATGCCAATCGCACCTTGTCCATAAGTTGTAATGGAATCAAATTCTGCGTTATCAACGGTTCCATCGTATTGATTAAAACCTCGAGCTCCTAAACCATATGTAGAAATTTCTTCTTTTGCAATAAAATTATGAACAATTCCAAAGTTCACAAAACCAATCCCACTAGCACCATAAGAAATTACCGGTTTTTCTAATGTCCAATTAACCACTTCCCCCCAAACATCGAGAACCATATCATTGGTTCCATAAGTTACGACAGTTCCTAAGCTATGAATCTTTTCTGCTTTAACACTGTTTACAATAAAGATACCGCCAGTAATTAAATTAGGTTGTCCTGCTGGAATCATCCCGTTTGTATAAATATCACCTGTTGTTAGTTGATCCACACGAACTTGCCCACCATTGTCATTGAAACCACTAATAAAAATACCGGAACCAACGCTCGGTGCATTTTCACGACCAATGGTTATGTTTTCTAAAGTTGCTTTAATTAGACTATCAGGATTACTATTATAGTTATAAATTGTGAACGCTCCTTGATAGACATTCACGCCATATTTTTGTGGCTGTTCAGAGTAGCGACGGCTATCAGCCATAACAACGTCAATGTCTTTTGCGATAATTGTGGTTTTCATTGTGGCTTCTCTAGTCAATAATTGAATTTGTCCAGTAATCGTTAAATTTTGTAAAGTAATTATACCTAAATCTTCTTCAACAGATTCAATGAAGATTGCTCGATTGCTCGGATTTGTTTGGATAGCAATATTAGTAATTTCATTATTTCCATTTAAAGCAATTCCATCGTCACTACTAAAGGCTAACAAAACAAGTTGATCCTTCGCTCCTACTAATTTAACTCCTTTTGGCACATGCAAAACAGTAGGCGAAGTCATTGAATTTTGTAATTCAATCACAGATTCTTCTGCGTTTTTCAATGCTTGTTGTAATTCTAAAATCGTACTGACTTTTTTCATATTACCACTTCCTTTTCCCTTATTTTTTCCTTTTTCATCAAAAGTACACGTTAAACCCTTGACAATTTTTATTATATTCTATTTAATGGACTTGTCAACTATTTTCGTTAGGAGGAAAAAATGTCTCAATTTCACTTAATTAGTAAATATATTGCAACCATTTACCGCAAATCAAAAAATGATTTTAATCAACAAATCACTCATTTAGACGTTCGTGCAACACAGAGTGATATTTTATTATTTATCTATGAGCATCCTAATTTTTTACAAAAACAAATTGCAGAACAAATGGCAATTGATCCTAGTCTACTAACACGAGATTTGCGGACTTTAGAAAAAAAAGGCTTATTGCTACGAATTTCCGACCAAACAGACGGACGTGCCAAACGAATTGTTTTAACTGAACAAGGCGTTCAATTAGCACAACGCCTGCAACAGATTATGGATCAATGGTGGCAAGATTTCTTTCAAAAAATGCCAGAACTAAAACCCGAAGAAGTCATGCCAAAATTGGAAAAAGTTTATCTTCATTTAACTGAAGACGAAACTTCTGATTAACACGAGCTAAGTTCTAAAACCAAAAATGTGTAGTCTAATATCGAATCAAAATCATTAAATTCTTCGATAATTACAATCTATATCGACTTATTTTTAGCGATACTTTAGAAATCTGAACAAAAATGTTTCAGTTTTTATCAATTTTTAAGCCTGAGACAAAAATTCAAAATGATTCTTGTCTCAGGCTTTTTTTGAACCTCACCATTAGTTTAAGCATTAAGATATATTAGATAGTCGTTTTGGTTTATGTAGCCCATCCCTTTCTAGTCAATTTATTAATAACAGTCAAGGATTTTCTGCATATACTGGTTTAATTGCCCATAGCCTTCCAATTCTCTGATTACTGGGAGCGGACAACGAACCTTTTTATTAAATAGGGTCCGCTTTTCAACATATTCTGTAACTTCGTCTAAAAATTTATCTAATCCTTTTTCTAATTTTATACAACTTAACTGATTGCAAATTCGCACGTCTCCTGCCTTTTTCTTTTGAACTTGTTTAAATGATTGTGAGAATGCTTTTGCTTCAAGCATTTGTACTTCTAACTGTCTTTTTTCAATCGTTATTTTCGGAACTGCTTGATTTCCATCAGTATCCTCTAACTGGCGACTCATAAAGCGACGATAAATTTCCTCTTCTAATTCGTCCAATTGTCGTTGAAAGTCTGCAGGAATTGTCCGACTTGATGAATTTTCTTCCTCACTTTCCATAGAGACAGCTTCTTTTTCTGGCTTCTGCTCCTCTTCTTTTTCGGCAGATTCATTCACTGAATTTAGCGAGCTTTTTTCTGTTTCTTGTAGAAAAGTAAATAAAGGTTTTACCGCGGTGCTCTGCTGGTTTTCTTGAGGTTCTTCTGGCAGCGCTTCTTCAAATGGCGCTGGTTCAGATAACACTGGTTCTTTCGCTCGTTCTTCAAGCGCTGGTTTGTTAACAGGAAGCACTGCTTCACTTGGTGCTACAGTAGTTTCAACTTCTTGCTTTTCCAGATTATCAGGCGAGAGATTGACGTCTGGTTGTTCCGGATTAGTATCCTCTGATATTTTCAGAGATGCCTGTTCTGCGGCTATCACAGGAGAAGCTCTTTTCAAATGGATCGTTTTTATTTGTCTAGAAATGACGGGATTTCTCGTTTGATTAACGGCTTCATTCAAGGAGGCTAAATTTTCTTTTAAAAGTGTCAACATTTCACGTAAGACAGCAATTTCACCAGCTAATTCCGTTAATTGATTTTCTTGCGGCACTACTTGCACATTGGTTTCATTCGTACGGACTGTTTTTTTATTTTTAGTTGTCGGTATTTCATACATCCATTGTTTTAGTGCGAATCGTAAGTCACGAGTGGTCGGCTCAAAGCTTCCAAAATAAACAGTGTAGTACATTAACTCCGTTTCAACATAGACATAAATCTTTTTAACAATTAACTCTTCAAACTGTTCTGATTCATCCCAACTTTCACATAAAGCCTCAAAAAATTGTTCCCCTTCTGCTAAATTTTGATACTCTTTCGCTAAATAAAGCTTGCGAATTAAGTAAAAATTATACGGTGTTTCAACATTATCCGCATAAATTTCTCGTCCTAAAAAATCTGGATTCGTTTCTTTACAAAGAAAGACCGTTTTCTCTTCTGGTTGTGTTTCAAGTGTTTTAGTCATGAGGTTCACTTCCTTTTTCTCCGTTAATAACCATTTTTAATGATAGATACCTTTAGTATACAGGAGAAATTCTTCTGATTTTCTCATGTTTTTAAGAGACAACAGAAATTTTAGAGAAAAATCGATAGAAAAAAACGTGAGACAAACAGTCCTATTGACCATTTATCTCACGCAAAATACTTAAACTGACTATTTTATCCTTGAAACATGCAACCAATTATTCTGCTGAATCAATTGGCAAAATTGTGTCTTTTTTCTCGCGACGTGCAATTGCTGGTAAAATCATTCCTAATAGAATTAAGACGATTGGTGTCACAATGTTAGAAGCTAATTGGAACAACCAGCCTTGAGGGTCTGAGGCATACTCAAATTTAGGCACCATTCCTAGGATACAAGCAAAGGCTGTAAATAGGAAACACCAAAGACCAAACACAAAACCAATTTTAGGATTTTTAACAAATTTATATTCTGAATTAAATTGTTTGTATGCTTTGTTTAGAAGCATATAGGCAAAGAAGACCCACAAGTAACGCATTGGCATAACTACAGAATTTAAGTTAGTTAGCCATTTAACCACTTCGTTCATGTCCTTCAACCCAAACATCGGTAAAGCAATAATAATACTTACTAAAATACCTGTTAATAAGTAACCATTAATTAACGTACCTTTTTTCGTACGTTTACGTAACCAACTTGGAACAAATTCTGGATCTGCTTCAGCTAAAAGAATTTTCAGTGGAGCATCAATTGAAAAGGCTAACGCAGCCACTTGACCCACTGTATTCGTCAAAGCATAAACAATCATTAAGAGATTACCGACACCATAATATGCGCCTAATTTTTGGAAGGCACTGTAGGCACCATTTGCCATTAAATCTTTAGGAATATTGTCACTTGAGAATAACATTCCCATTGCAAATGAACCTAAAACAGCCGATAAACCAACCATTGCTGCTAGGAAAATCATTCCTTTAGGGAACTCTTTGGCTGGATTTTTAGTTGCATTTACGTAAGGAGAAATTTTTTCAGCGCCACCTACCGCAAAAACTAACATTGATACGGTTGTAAAATAACTAAAGTCAAATTTAGGAATGTAAGTGCTGACTTGTGACATGTTTGGCGTCGCAAATTCAACCGTTGAATTAATAAATGGTGCGCCTACCGCTAATAAAATGAATAAAATAGACATCACAAACATGGCGGTTCCAGCTAAACCACCAATAACTTTTAAGGTGGTTAACCCTTTCGTTGATAATAACAAGAAAACCAAGAAAATTATTAATGAAATAAATGATACCGTTACGATTGGCATCGTATTGACTAAGTTTCCATTCCCTTGAACTGCCCAACCTAAGGCAATTAAAATTGCTTGTGGTTTTTGTGCCAAGTAAGGAATGTGCACTACCCAATAAGTCCATGCTGCATAATAGGCTAGACGTTTAGTACTGGTGTTTTGCACCCACGAACTAACCCCACCATTACTGTCTTTAAATGTTGAACCTAACTGTCCTACGATTAAGGCATAGGGAATAAAATATAAAACTAAAATCAAAAGCCATGAAGTGACCACTGAAATCCCTTGTTGTGCATAATTATTCACAACATTTCCAAGACCCCAGACCATGTTAAAGGCAATTAACCCGACGGTAAACCATCGTAATTGCTTTTTGTCCATATAACCAATTCCTTTCTTAATAAAAAAATAAAGCTCTTCATTTATCATAAGCATTTTACTTTTTATGCACAAGCTTAACATAATTAAATAAAGATGGCTTTTTAATAAGTAATTAAAACGCTTCTAGCAATGGTTTTCTAATTTATTTGTTTACTAAAAAAGGGGCGGTGAATAAGTCGCTTCACCGCCCCTTTTCTAAGAGATTTTTCTTTTATAACATATCAAATAATGATAATTGGTTTTCATCTGGCAAGTCTTTTAAGACACCATTTTCATTCATGTATTCAATTAACGTTTTAGAAACTTTGCCTCGTGTTGCCAAATCTTCTTTCGACAAGAACGGTTGCTCTTCTCGCGCAGCGACAATGGCTTTCGCTACGTTGAGTCCTAAACTTGGCACTGCTCGGAAAGGTGCAATCAAGGTATCCCCTTCAATCACAAAATTTTCAGCATCTGATTTGTACAAATCAATCATGCCAAATTTATAGCCCCGTTCCAGCATTTCATTACATAATTCTAAAACCGTTAATAAGTTTTTCTCTTTGGTGGAGGCGTCCATCCCTTTGTCCGTAATTTCTTTCATTCGTGCTTTCACAGCTTCTTTCCCTTGTGACATTGCCACTAAGTCAAAGTCATCCGCCCGAACGGAGAAAAATGCACAGTAATATAAGATTGGGAAATAAACTTTAAAGTAAGCGACCCGCAATGCCATTAATACGTATGCTGCCGCATGGGCTTTCGGGAACATATATTTAATTTTAGAACAAGAATCAATATACCAGTCAGGGACGTTGTTTTCCTTCATCGCATTTAAATACGTATCCCGTAGTTCATCAGGAATCTTATTCCATTGTCCTTTACGTACCGTTTCCATAATCTTAAAGGCCATCCCACTGTCCAAACCAGCATGAATTAAATAAACCATGATATCATCCCGACAACCAATTACTTCAGCAAGATTGGCTTCGCCACGGCGAATCAATTCTTCTGCATTCCCTAGCCACACATCGGTTCCGTGAGACAGTCCAGAAATTTGAAGTAATTCTGCAAAAGTTGATGGATGGGTCTGTTCTAACATACCTCGAACGAAACGTGTCCCAAATTCAGGAATTCCTAAAGTTCCTGTTTTAGAATAAATTTGCTCTGCATCCACACCTAGAACATCAGGTCCTTCAAAAATACGCATCACTTCTGGATCGTCTGTTGGGATGGTTTTTGGCTCAATCCCAGATAAATCTTGTAACATCCGAATCACGGTCGGATCATCATGTCCTAGAATATCAAGTTTTAAAATATTATCGTGAATAGAATGGAAATCAAAGTGCGTCGTTTTCCATTCTGCCTCTTGATCATCTGCAGGGTATTGGATTGGCGTAAAGTCATAAACATCCATGTAATCAGGAATTACAATAATACCGCCGGGATGCTGCCCAGTCGTCCGTTTAACCCCTGTTGAACCTTTGGCTAAGCGATCAATTTCAGCACCACGCAAATGTAAATTATGATCTCTTTCATATCCTTTAACAAAGCCATACGCTGTTTTGTCGGCTACTGTACCAATGGTTCCTGCCCGGTAGACATATTCTTCACCAAAAAGAACTTTCGTGTAGTTATGGGCTTCGGCTTGATAATCGCCAGAAAAGTTCAAATCGATATCAGGAACTTTGTCGCCATGGAATCCTAAGAACGTTTCAAAAGGAATATCGTGACCATCTTTAAACAATCGAGCGCCACATTTTGGACAGGCTTTTTCAGGCATATCAAAACCTGAACCATAGGAACCATCTTCATAGAACTCAGAATATTGACACTCAGGACAATAATAATGTGGCGCTAAAGGATTTACTTCAGTAATCCCTGTCATTGTCGCAACAAAACTCGAACCGACAGAGCCCCGTGAACCGACTAAATAGCCGTCTTCATTACTTTTATGCACCAGTTTTTGAGAAATTAAATAAATAACCGAGAAACCATTCCCGTTAATCGAATTCAGTTCCTTTTCTAAACGTTTTTCGACAATTTCTGGTAAAGGATCGCCATACAATTCGCGCGCACGATTGTAGCTTAAATCAGTGATTTCTTGTTCAGACCCAGGAATTTTTGGCGTATACAAATCGTCTTTTACTGGAATAACTTCTTCACATAAATCAGCGACTTTGTTGGGATTTTCTACCACAATTCGCTTAGCGACGTCTTGTCCTAAAAATTGGAATTCCGTTAACATTTCATCGGTGGTTCTGAAATGAACCTTTGGTAAACTATGGCGATTTAACGGATTAGCGCCACCCATAGACCCGACTAAAATTTTCCGATAGATGGCATCTTCTTCATTTAAATAATGAACATTTCCAGTGGCGACAACCAGCTTGCCAAGTTCGTCACCGATTTTCACTAGATTACTAATAATTTCTTCCAAATCTGCTTCATTTTTCACCAATTCTTGTTCAATTAATGGCGCGTATACTGGTTTGGGCATAACTTCAATATAATCGTAGAATTTGGCACGATTTTTTGCTTCTTCGACACCTTTTTGCATCATTGCTTCAAAAATTTCGCCGTTTGAACATGCGGAACCGATTAAAAGCCCTTCTCTTAATTTCGATAATTGCGAACGAGGAATCCGTGGTACTCGGAAAAAATAATCTACATTGGACATGGAAATCAATTTAAAAAGATTTTTTAATCCTGCTTGAGTTGTTGCTAAAATCGTTGCATGGAAAGGTCGAGCTCGTTTGTATGAGTCTCCTTCGCCAATATGACGATTCAAATCATCATGGAAATGCATATCATGATTCTCTTTCGCTTCTTTTAAGAAAATCCAGCACAAATGACCTGTTGATTCCGAGTCATAGATGGCGCGGTGATGTTGTTCTAAGTTGACGCCAAATTTTTTCGATAAGGTATTTAGACGATGGCTTTTGAAATGTGGATACAAGAATCTGGATAATTCTAATGTATCGATGACGGGATTAGCCGCTTCAGGTATTCCATGTTTGCCATAACTTGTATTTAAGAACCCCATATCAAAAGAAGCGTTGTGGGCCACTAAAATAGTTCCTTCTGAAAATTCTTTAAACATGCGTAAAACTTCTTCTTCGGATTTTGAACCGCGCACCATTTCATCTGTAATCCCAGTTAAATTGATCGTTGTTTGAGATAATGGATGGCCAGGATCAATAAATTGCTCAAAAGTCTCAATGACATTTCCTTTGTGCATTTTGACAGCGGCCAATTCAATAATTGTATCATAAACAGCGGAAAGCCCCGTTGTTTCCACGTCAAAGACCACATAGGTAGCATCTGTTAATTCAATATGTTCTTCGTTGTAAGCAATAGGTACACCATCATCAACAATATTGGCTTCCACGCCGTATAAAATTTTAACGCCTGCTTTTTTACCTGCAGCATGGGCATCAGGAAACGCTTGGGCGCCGCCATGATCCGTAATTGCGATGGCCTTGTGACCCCATTTCCCCGCTTGCGCCACTAAGTCACCGACTTTATTGGTCGCATCCATTGTACTCATGTTACTATGCATGTGTAATTCTACACGTTTTTCACCTTCTGGCGCGTAGTCTTTTCTTGGCGCATGGGCGACTTCCATCAAATCTTGAGCATTCATGACTAAATCACGCATGAAGGTATCTTCTTGTACACTACCACGAACACGAATCCAACTTTGTGGTTGAATCGCATCAAAAACTTGTTCATCTTTTTCCCCATTCGAAAATTTCTTCACCACGAAAGAGGAAGTATAATCAGTTATTTTCAAAATTAAAATTTTTCGTTTAGAACGCAATTCACGCACTTCTTTATCAAAAATAAAGCCTTCAATCGTTATCCGACGTTCTTCTTCCAGTATGTTTCCCATTGGCATAATGGGTTCATCATTGGGAATATTCCGCCCTAAACGAATTGGACCATCAAACGCAGGCGCTTGTTGTTGTTTTTCTTTTTTCATTTGTTCATGTTTAACAAGCGATTCAGCAGCTTGTTGTTGAAAGGCTGCGGCTTGTTCTAATTTTTGCTCTTCAAACTTTTTCAGCACTTCTGCAGCTTGCTGTTGATCCATTTTTGGTTCAATATGAAATTTAGGAAACCCGTAAGAGAAATAAAGTTCCTCAATAATTGGTAAATATTGTTGCTTCAAATAAGGAATAACTGCTTCATTATCAACAGGTAAAATAATTTTCCGATCTTCAAATTGTGGTGTCTGTGTTTTTAAGACTTTCTGAACTAACGGCGTATTGCATTGACTATTTAACAAGGCCAACTGCCAATAATCCGTTAATTGTTCCTCAGTAAATGTTGTCTGATTTGTGGTTATTTGAACGGAAACCTGTGCAATTTGTTGAAAAGCTAGTTCCAATTGTTGCATAAATGTTTGATATAGCATCACTGGCATCAATTCATCAAAACTTAAATGAAATTCCCATAAGCGACTTTGTTGGTGAACAATGACCTTGTCAATCCGGCCATTTTGAATTAAGGGATGTTCTTTCGCTGTGTCATCTAACTGAATTTGCGTCATCAGTTTATCAAATAAATCGCGTGCTTTTTCTGTCACAAAATGAACCTCCTTCTATCATTGAAAAAAGGCCCTCAGACAAATCTGTCAAGTGCCTTTTTTCGGTTTCTCTGCATTCGCTTCTCTATTAAGTATACTCGTTTTTTGTAAAAAAACAATCTTGTTCCGTCAATGGCTTGCTAAAAATTAGAGAACAAGAGTAATGTACTCGTGAAGAATTCCATTATTTGTTTGAACATATTGAACAAAAAACATCCTGTCAATCCGTATTTACCAATCCCTTACAAATCCATTCTTGCCATTTCTTCCAATTTCTCAATCTCTTTTCGATAATTTTTCCGCATGGTTTGTTCTGTTTCTTCTAGGATTGAAACAAACCGATTTTCTGTTCGTTTCACTTCATCTAAACTGGTGGCTATTTGATGATGAAACATTCGTTTGTCCCAAGTATCATTTCTAGTAAAATAAGCCACCTTGTCTACTAGTTGGTTCGTTTGTTGTCTAAATCGCTGGATTTCAGCGGAAACATGTTGCTGTTGTTGATTGATTCTGCGCTTTTCTTGATAATAGCTGTCTTCAATCATCTGGTAACTGCGGCGTTTTTCTTCCGGTGTCATCTCCTAACCTCCTTTTGCTGGTGTTTTTAAATTTGCGTCAGGAATCGCTTTCAAATAATGGCTCGCTGCGTCCGCCACTTGCCCTTGAAACGCACCTTTTAAGGAAGATGGCAACGCAGTTTTTGATTGCTTGCTCATTAATTTTGAAAGTTCCTTGATTGTCTGTGTGGAGGTTTGTTTGATGGTTGCGATTCTGGTTTGTTTTGCTGTAATCACAGCTTGAATGGCTTGGCGTTCTTGCATCTTTTGTATGCGTTCTAATTCTAATTGAAGTTCTCTTTCCAGTTCATCCATGTGCGACATCCTTTCATTTCTGTGTAAATAACTGATTCCCTGCTTGGCGATCGTATTCTTGAATATTTTTAGCCGCAGTTGTTAACTTTTCACTAAATGTCATCAGTTTTTGATTATATTGTTGAACTTGTTTCCGATTGTGACTGGCCTGTGCCTCGTCCCACAAACGACTTTTTTCATAGGGTGCAATCATTGCTTGGACCTCAGAATAAGACAAATATTGTCTTATTTCATTGGCACTTGTTAAAATTTCCTTGGAAATTTCTGCTAACGCTTGTTCTGTGTCTTGCTGGCTTTGTTTCAGCAATTTCTCCGCTTCTTCACCGATTGTTCTAGCCTGATTAGCTACCTGTAATGCCAAGTCTGCTCGTAACTTGATTTTTTGACCGCCAGAAGCACTGGCAATTTTTGTATGTAAGGAACGAATAGCTTTATCAGTACCAGATTTTAATTTTTCCAAATTCGCATTCGTTTGCGCAAATTCGCCATAGAGTTCTAAGTACTCCTGCACTCGTTTTTTCGCTTCGGCTTCATTATTTGTGGTGGGATCCCAGTCGCCATTTTTCTTTGCCCAGACTTTCGCTGCTAACTTGACTTGCTCCAAAGTCATATTCGGTGCGAAAATGCCATCTTTGGCTAAACGATCCAAATCCAAGTCGTCCCCGTCAAAATAGTTAGCTAAAGTATTATGTTCACCAACCCCTGAAATCGAAGAAAGCGTGCCATATTTACTATCACGTCCTGACAGTGCTGCCCATGAATCATTTTGGTAGCGAATCAAAAATTCTGGATTTTCTTGTAACCACTGTTTTTCACTCGTCGTTAAACGTTCAAATTGATTGCGGCCCCAATCATCAAAACTGGTGGTACGAAAGCCCATTTCTTGCCCGTATTTCCCTGCCATTTTCATCATGTAGCCACCTGATTGACTAAAGCCTGCAACATCGGTAATTGTGCCGTTTTGCGAGGCGATTTTTTGCTGCGTTTGTTTTAAAAAATTTTCAGCTTCCTGATATTCTTCAGAAAGTCCACCTACAAAAGCTGTCCCAGCTGTCTCAAAGCCTTTTTTACCTTCATCCCCAAAGGAATTGGTACCAGCGTACACGACAGCGACGTTGTTATAGTCAGGTTTACCTTGGTCATCTAAAGGGGCGATGGCCATGGCATTTAGTTGGCTGGATTGGGTGCTGGCGGCTTTGTGGATTATTTTGAAGTCTTGTGTTTTGTCTTGAATTTCTAAAACTACTGTATCACTATTCAATTGAACTGTCTCTTTTGTAGAATCAATTGCTTTTGCTAAGGTCTCTGTTGTAATTTCATCATTACTCAAATTCCTTTCCCTCCTAATATATTAATTCATGAATTTCTAAGTTATAAACTACTTTTGCATTTGGACTTCCTTTATCAGACTTTCTAAATCTCTCAAAAACTTTTTTTTCAGCTTGGTTCAAATCGTATGTCGCATTCCTTAATCCTACTCTAACTGCAACATCTGTATTTTTATCGTTTAATGAGTCTAGCACAACATATTTTTTCAATTCATCATCATATTCTGTTTTATCGGTTAGACGAAAATACATCATGAAATAATCATCTTTAGATACATATACTCTAATTTCACTATTAACATAATTCCCCAACAGCGAAGTCCCATATCCTTTTGCATTCCGCCATTCTACGCCAACGCCTTGCCACTCAATCTTCTCAATGCCTTCGTAGTTTTCCACTAAATAGTTCGACACATATTTTTGAATTAAATCGATTCCTTGTTGGTAATCCTTTTCTATTGCTTTTTTATCCATGTATTGTTTTCCTCCGATTCCTATTATGATTAGTAATGCAGTAGCTAAACCAATTAGCCACCATCTTCCTTTTTTCACTAGCTTCCCTCCTTTCTTTTTATGTACAATCATGTTTTAAAACTCTATGTTAAGATATTCAGGCTTCCTGATATTCAGAAGAAAAGCCACCTACAAAAGCCGTCCCAGCTGTTTCAAAGCCTTTTTTGCCTTCATCACCAAAGGAATTGGTACCAGCGTACACGACAGTGACATTGTTATAGTCAGGTTTGCCTTGGTCATCTAAAGGGGCGATGGCCATGGCATTTAGTTGGTTGGATTGGGTGCTGGCGGCTTTGTGGATGATTTTGAAGTCTGTTTTTTTTCCTTGAATTTTCAATCGTACATTTGTATTCTTTGTTTGAACAGTATCTTTCGTCTCATCAATAGCGTTAGCTAATATTTCCGTTGTGATTTCTCTACTCATAGATTCTCCCCCCTAATAGTTCAACTCATAAATTTCTAAGTTATAAATGATTTTTGCATTATCACTACCAAAAATTGACTTCTCTAGCTTCGTGAATGATTCTTTTTCACTCTGTTTTAAATCATAGGTAGCATTTTCCAAATCCGATTTGATTGAAAAATCAATATTTTCAGAATTCAAAGAACTTGCTTTAACATATTTTTTCAAATTATTGTCATAATCTGTTTCATCTGTCAAAGTAAATCTTACAGAAAAATATTTATCTTCTGATACAAATATATTCACTCTAGTATTCACATAATTCCCCAACAACGAAGGCCCATATCCTTTTGCATTCCGCCATTCCACGCCAACGCCTTGCCACTCAATCTTCTCAATACCTTCATAGTTTTCTACCAAATAGTTTGATACATATTTTTGAATTAAACCGATGCCTTGTTGGTAATCTTTTTCTATTGCTTTTTTATCCATGTATTGTTTCCCTCCAATTCCTATTATGATTAGTACTACAGCAGCTAAGGTACTTAGTTTTCCTTTTTTCACTGGCTTCCCTCCTTTCTTTTTTATGTACAATCATGTTTTAACACTTATTGGATTCGTCCCATAAATTCCTTTCACTAGTACAGCACCAATGCTACTGGGTTCCCTTTACTAGCCTAACTTCATTCAATCGTTTCTCTTCTGAAAGAGTATTTTCTTTAATTTTCTAACCTATTTTTTATTAGTTATAATCTCTTCCATTTAATCTAATGAATTAGCCACTATTTTATAATATCACCAACATATAATTAGTGTAAATATAATTTTAAATTTTATCTATATATGAAAAATTTGTTTAAAAACAAAAAAATATCATTTAATCAGCTTAAACCACTTATTTATTTCTTTTATTATTAAAAACAATAAAGGAAATAATTTTATATAGATTAATCTTTAAAATCGAATATTGTTTATAGCTTGAGACATTTAAGTTTTTTATTACATTAAAAAAGCTTAAAACAAAATCAGAGAAACTTTGATTTCGTTTTAAGCTTTATACTGTTATTAAGTTTGTTTATTTATTCTACTTCTGATGTTGTGTTCATCAAAATAGAAAGTGTGCTTTCTAATTCTTCTTTGCGTACTTCCAACATTTCACCAGTACGTTTGATTTTGACTTCTACCACACCATCGACTGCTTTTTTACCGACTGTGATACGGATTGGACAACCAATTAAATCAGCATCAGCAAATTTTACACCTGCGCGCTCATTGCGGTCATCAACTAATACTTCGTAGCCCGCTTCGGTCATCATTGCTTCAACTTCTTGTGATAGTTTTGTTTGATACTCATCTTTCACATTCATTTGGACCACGTGTAAATCAAATGGCGCAATTCCTGTTGGCCAATTAATACCGCGCTCGTCTGCATTTTGTTCAACGATTGCTGAAAGTAAACGACTAACGCCGATGCCATAGCAACCCATGATCACTGATTTTTCACGACCGTTTTCATCTAAAACTGTTGCGCCCATAGCATCACTATAACGCGTTCCTAATTTAAAGATATGGCCAATTTCGATTCCTTTAGTAAAGGCTAAGACACCATTGCCATCAGGAGAAGGATCGCCTTCTTGAACAAAGCGTAAATCTTCGTAACTAATTGGTTGGAAGTCACGATCTGGATTTACATTTGTCAAATGATAGCCATCTTCGTTAGCCCCAACAATGGCGTTGGCTAAATCTTGAACAGCTAAATCTGCATAAATTTTAACATCTTCGGAAACATTGACTGGACCAATTGAACCAAAGCCAGCTCCTAAGACACGGCGAGCATCTTCTTCTGTTGCTTCATCTAGGAAATCAGCGCCTAAGAAGTTTTTCAATTTGACATCATTGACATCATGATCGCCACGAACCAAGACCATTACTGGCTCTTCATCGGCAATAAATAGTACTGATTTAATAATACGTTGTGGCTCAACTTCAAAGAAGTTTGCCACTTCGGCAATTGTACCCACTTCTGGTGTTGCAATTTTTTCTAAATCTAATTGTGTTTCATGTGATTTTTTCGGCGTATAAAGACTTGTTGCCATTTCTAAATTGGCAGCATAATCACTTTCTGTTGAATAACAAATAGTATCTTCCCCAATTTCAGAAATCGCCATAAATTCTTTAGAATCTTTACCACCCATGGCACCACCGTCCCCAATAATGGCACGGAATTCTAGTCCACAGCGTTCAAAAATGCGTGAGTAAGCTTTTTCGTAATCACGGTATGATTGATCTAAACTAGCTTCATCGGCATGGAAAGAATAGCCATCTTTCATGATAAATTCACGGCCTCTTAATAAGCCAGAACGTGGGCGTTTTTC
The DNA here is from genome assembly GCF_051713465.1 of Enterococcus sp. DIV0358. Lineage (NCBI taxonomy): Bacteria > Bacillati > Bacillota > Bacilli > Lactobacillales > Enterococcaceae > Enterococcus > Enterococcus sp. DIV0358. The sequence goes on from NZ_JBIOPX010000001.1 coordinate 1,982,217, forward strand.
ATCACGATATTTTGTTTGAATTTGGTATAAATTCAAAGGTAATCGTTTGTAAGAATTGATTTCATCACGAATTAATTCTGTGAAGGTTTCTTCATGCGTTGGACCTAAGATATAGTCACGGTCATTGCGATCTTTTAAGCGATACAAGTTAGGTCCATAAGTTTCATAACGGCCTGATTCTTTCCAAAGTTCTGCGGGTAATAACGCAGGCATTAACATTTCAACTGCATCAATTTTCTCAAATTCTTCTCGCATAATCGTTTTTAATTTTTCTAAAACACGATTGGCTAAAGGTAAATAAGAATAGATCCCTGCAGCGACTTGACGAATATAGCCTGCGCGCAACAGAATTTGATGACTTAAGACTTCTGCATCATTTGGTACTTCTCTTAACGTTGGAATTAACATTTTTGACTGTTTCATTAAAACTCTCCTCTATTTTAAAATCAACTATTTTTGATTTCTTTACACACTTTTTTACTTAAGCTTTCTCCTTAAAAGAAAAAGCGTTGAATATCGTTCCAAGTAACTAACACCATTAACACCATGACAAACCCAAAGCCAATTAACGTAATGATGCCTTCTTTTTCAGGACTAATTGGTTTTCCACGCACACCTTCAATAATGTTTAAAACAATTTTCCCGCCATCTAAAGCTGGGATCGGCAACAAATTAATAATCCCTAAGTTCATTGACAGCATGGCCATTAAGAATACAACTGTACTTACTCCAGCATTGGATGCTTCTTCCGATAATTTAAACATCATGACTGGCCCACCTAGTTTGTTTAAACTAAAGCCTGTGAATAGTGAGCCAAGTGCTTTAAAAATCTGTGTCGTACTATTTAAAGTATCCTGAATACCGCCCATCAATTTTGACGGTAAATCGGTTTTCATATAAGGATAAACGCCGACTTTACCAATCGTTTGTTTTTCCACTTTTTGTTTTTCTGGTGTCACTGTTAGTTGCTCTTCTTTGCCGTTACGCTCAACTACGAACGTTAACGGCTTTTCGGGGTTCTTCTGCACAATGGTTGTAAAATCTTCGTATTTTTTGATTTTTTGATTATTAATCGATAAGACTTTATCATTTTCTTTCAACCCAGCTTCTGCGGCTGGGCCATTAGGAATCACTTGTCCAATTTGATTCGTGTTTAAATCAGTAACGCCTCCTTGTAGAAAAACCGCTAACGTAAACAGAATAAACCCTAAGATAAAGTTATTCATGGGCCCCGCAAAGTTCGTTAAAATGCGTTGCGATAATTTCGCTGATTGAAATTGAACGTCAAGTGGCGCAATCCGCACCTCGGTTCCATCACTTTCAATAATCGTTGCATCATGGTCAACTTTATAAACGGTTTCTTCTTCCTCGTTTCCATTGACATAGCCCTTGATGAATAATTCTTTTTCAAGATCAAAATCAACGACTTCCATCGGAATACTATGAGGTAATTGTACTTTTTTACTTGTATTAATTTTAACCACATTACCCACGGCATTTAACTCAACAGATAGAGGCATACCTGGTGTGATTTCTGTCATGTCTTCGCCCATCCCAGCCATTCGCACATAGCCACCAATTGGCAATAAGCGAATCGTATAAGTGGTGCCATCTTTTCCACGATGCGCAAAAATCTTTGGTCCCATTCCGATTGCAAACTCACGAACTAAAATACCCGCTCGTTTTGCAAAATAAAAGTGGCCAAATTCATGTACGAGGACAAGAATACCGAAGACAATAATGAATGTGATAATTGTTTTCATAGATGTCCTTCTTCCTTCATTCACTGACGTTCAGTGCTTTTTATTATTACATGGGAAAGTCTCGTAAAACTTGCTCTGTTCCCTTCCCGATAAACCAGTGCAACTGTTTACTGAGAACAGTCGCCACTGTTAGTGAACAAATCTTTCCTTATGTAAGACAAGTTTTATTTTAGCATATTCACTCATAAATAACCATTGGACTTGACCAGTTCGTCTGGATATTTTGTGTTTTTTTAGAAAATCCGTTAATTTGAGAACGTTGCTTTAAAAATTCAATAAGAATGTGGTTTGTTTAGCTCGTTATAGAAAAAAATATAAGCTATAGTTGATTGGTTCTAATAGAAATAACTTTGAGTAGATAAGGGAATTTCTTATTTGTTTTTTGCAAGGCATAACGGTAGTTGTTAAAGAAAGAAACCAGCGTTAGACGCTGGTTTCTTGAAGTATGTTGTTGGTTTGAGTTTTCAGGCGACTGAACCTTTCAGCAAAGGGTTAGTGGTTTCTACAAGTTTCAACAGCTTCTAAATGCTGTTAGCTCAACATCCGTTGTTTTGGGCGGTACCATGAAATTCTGATGATTTTTCGGGATTGGCGCTAGTTTAGGTGTTAGTAATTAACTTAATTGCTGCTTGTGATATCGCCAAGATTCCTTAATTAAACTAGCAATATACTCAATATTTTGATTGTTTTTCATAATAATTTCATAATCACCATTTCCCCAATGACCTGTCTCACTTACATTTCGAGTTATATTTTCAGGATCATTTAGTTCTCCATATTTTAGGTTAATCCAAATTTTTAGAGCTCTTTTCTGAATTTGAATATCTACTATGTTACGTTTTAATTTAAAAGAATTATATAATTTGACAGGCTTGATTCGAATATTACTATCCCAGCTCAAAATAATTTCTTTTAATTCTTCATAAAGTTCTTGAACCTCTGTAGAACCTTTCTCAAGATGTTCGTCTTCTGTATAAACTATAATTTCTTTAGATAAACCTTTCTTGTTTGCTTCTCCCTGATTACTCTGCTTATTAACTTTAGCCTGCTTTAAATTAGTTTTGTTTAACGTTTCAACATCTATCAAGCCGTTTTCATATTTTTTAACTGTCACCAAATCAATAGGTAAATCGGGATTATTAACTGCTCCCTGTTGATAATTAGTGTAATCATTCGCTATAAAAATGACTCTCGTTTGTGACCATTCGATTTCACTAATACGCTTTAGTTGATCTGGATACTGCTCATTATAATTCAAAACGAATTCCCCTTTATGAGCTAATAATGAGTTTAGATAAGCATAGCCTTGATCAATTACACTGAATCGCTTCCCTTTTTTGTACTCAATGATTACAAAACTCTTGGTTTCTTCATCATAAGCTACCGTATCCAGCCGAAAATCATCTACAGAAAATTCAGTAGCCACAAATTTCAAATTGAACAACTTTTCTAAATTTGATTCTACTAAAAATTGTAATTCCTTTTCTTTAGCAAATGGTACTTCTTGAATTTTTACCATCTTATGTTTATTGATATGATAAAGAGCCAACATAACACCTCCTGTAAGGAATAAGTTCTTCCTATTTTTCAAGTATAAATTTTCTCAGACGTTTATCAATTTCTTGATTTATCTTAAACGCTGGTATTTTTTTACCATACTCTTTTTCAAAAAGAATTTTCGCTTTTTCAAAATCAACCATTTTTTTCAAGTTATCAAATTGACCATATTGATTCAAATTAGATTCACTTGTAACTACATTCTTTACTTTTTTCAATTTTTCTGCATCAAGACCTAGAGAATTTGCAATTTCATTCAATTCTTTCATTTCCTGATGGAATTGATACTCACTGATTAATTCTAAAAAGTTCGCATTTTCATTAATTGAAAGTTTTCCATTTTGAATATCTTGAATAACAATTTCAGCATAATCTTGTTGTTCACGAGTTAGAGATGAGAATTTCGAGTGTAATTCATTCAATGCCTCACTTATTACTTCCTCTGAAGAATCTTCTTGACTCAGTTTAACAAACTTAACAAAAAGCTTATTGAAAAAATTACTATCTACAATTGTTTTGTTCAATGGTATTGGGTGATAAGGCACATCTAAAGGAACCTTCCCCACACCTTCTCCACCACCATTACCACGTTCAATTTCATTATACCGAAGAACTAAGACTAAATAGTCTTCTTCAGAAAACTGTAGTTCAATAACTTCACCTTCAAACAGATATTCATTTTTTTCCCATACAAAGCCTTGTAATTTTGCCGCTGTTAATATACCGTCCAATTCGTTAAACAATTTAGCAAATTGATTAATTTCAACTACTTCAGAAGGCAGCTTTTCAAAATTAGTAATTTTATTTTTAAGAAATAGCAATTTTATCTCTTCATACTTTTGATTCATCAATTGAACATTCAATCCTAGCTTAGCTACGTAAAGTAACTCTGGTCGATTGCCTGAATATAAATCTATCGCTTCCTCAATATTTTTATTCATTGTATGAATTCTCTGATAATAGCGAATATTTCCAAAGGGTTTATCAAATCCATTCAAGCGATTCGTCCGAGAAAAAGTTTGAATTACATCAGCATATTCAAGTACTTTATCCAGATAGATTGTATTAATCCATTTAGAATCAAATCCAGTTAAAAGTTGACGTACAACTATTATGACATCAATCTGTTGACCCAACTCTATATGTTGATAAGGTTTTTTATGAGCTAATCTATTGGCAACATCTTTTTTATACTTTTTAAATGAGCCACTCTCTACTGAAAAAGATTGGTTATATTGTTTATTGTAATCCTCTAAAACTTCATGTAATCCCTTTATTTTAGAGAGTGAAGTAAAACTGTTCGAATCATCTGCATCAAAAACAGCTGCCCATTTTATGTTTGGATATTTTTTCTTAGCTTTTTTATAATATTTTATAGCTGTTTCAATTGAAGTAGTTGCCAATATTGCGTGATATTTATTGGCTTGTGACAATACAGGAAACTGTTTAGCAATATCTGTTAATACTGCATCATAATGTTCATCTTTATCTTTGTACTGAGAAGAATTAAGATAGTCTTCAATTCCTTTTTTATATTTACCATCTAGTTTTTCACCAGCCATTTTTACTTTAGCAGGATTCATATAATAATCAAAAACTTTCTTTTTTTGTTCATCACTACTAACTTCTATAAAATCAACTGCTTTTGCCTTATCAAGTGCCACCGCAAGTCGGATATCTTCATCAGAAAATGTCGGAACCTGATCAATCTGAAATCCTAATACATTTTTATCTCGAATGCCATCCGCTAATGAATAACGATGAAGTTCAGAACCAAAAATATCAGATGTTGTATTCCCATTTTTTTCATTTTCTTTCATTATTGGTGTGCCAGTAAACCCAAAAAACACTGCGCGTGAAAACCTTTTTTTGATATCAGTAAGCATATCTCCAAAAGTAGTTCTATGTGCCTCATCAACGATAAAAACAATTCTTTTGTCCGTTATTTTTTCCAAATCTGATAAATTCTTATCATCATTGCTAACAATACTCATTTTCTGTAAAGATGTAACAATTAACGTCGAACTCTGATCAGTATCAATCAGTTTCTTTCTTAATTCAAAAGTTGAATTCGTATCTTGTATATCATTTTCATCATCAGAAAATCCTTGGAAATTTTCAAAAGATTGTGTACTAAGTTCAACTCGATCCAATAGAAAAACAACCTTGTCAGCATTTCCCCAGTCTGCGATTAGTTGAGCCGACTTAAAACTAGTCAATGTCTTTCCCGAACCAGTAGTATGCCAAATAAATCCGCCTAATTTTTCTGGTGCTGACCAATCTGTCTTCTTCATTTGATTAAAAATTGTACTAGCCGCATAAAATTGATAGCTTCTCATTACTTTTAAAATACCATCACTATCATCAGCAACCGTATAATACCCTATTAATGTATGTGCCATTGGTATAGAAAGCAATCTTTCAGCTATATCTTTCCAATAATTTATAGGTTCATTATTAATATCAGCCCACTTGAAAAAATATTTTTCATCAAAAGCCTCTACACTACCAGGATTGGCAAAATAAACTGTTTCCTCTGGCGTCATTGCTATGAAAATCTGAACTAGACTGAATAATCCGGAAAAAGCACCTTCATAGTAGTATTTCTCTATCTGTCCTGTTGCTCTGTAAACTGTTTCACCTGAACGCTTCAATTCAATATTAATAACTGGTAAACCATTAATTAATAACCAAACATCTCCTCTTCTATCTTTAGAAACATCAATTTTCTTCTTATACTTTGGTTGACGAACCAGTTGATAATGACTTTTCCCTGCTGCTATCTCGCGTCTGTCATAGAGCTTCAAACTCACTACTTTTCCTTGATGCAATAAATCTTCAGAATCTTTATCTCTAATAATTTGAATAGATCCGCCATTTATCCATTTGTTTGCTTGATTTGGCGTCTTTATACCATTTAATTGTTCGATAATTTGATCAATTTCACCTTTAGATAAAGGGACTCTATTTAAACGATTTTCACTTTTATTGTTGTTAAAAAGAATGTCGGCCAAGTTTTGAATTAATTCCTGTTCAGTAGGGTTTTCAATAACTCCGCCATCCCATCCTTTATTCTTTAATAATTCTACTAAAGCATTTTCGAAATCAATCTCTCTTGTAAATTGCATCATTCTACCTCCTCTCCTTAAACAAACATATCATTTAATAAAGCTGTTTTTATTTGCTTCAATTTTTCATATTTTTCTTGATGAATAGCAATAGTTTCGTCTAAGTGCTTAAAAAAGTTCCCTATAGCGGTTTGCTCTTCAATAGAAGGTAACTTACCTTCAAAGTTCAAAAGATTTTTAGCACTGATTCCAAATACTTTCATTCCAGTTCCAATTCTGTACCCATATTCTCTAAAAGCAGGAGAATGAATTAAGTAATATAAAAATACAGAATCAATTTTTTTAGGTCTTAAAGCAATTGTATGCAACCCTGCTACTAATTTATAAGGTAACTCTGTTGTGATAACGGCAGGAGTAGCAATGCCTTGATAATCTTCTGAAGCATCCGCCACAACTACATCCCCTTTTTTCAACAACTCATATTGGCCCTCTTTTATGTTAGGTAACTTACTTTTACTATCTATCATGTCCGCAACTTTAGTATGGATATCACCATAATGAATATATCTAAAACCTGTATTATTTTTTGTTTCTACATCTCTGGATAGCGAATAAGATTTTACTTGTTCAACTAACTGACCTAATTGTTCTTCTTTCCAATTATCTGAATACTCACCGATTCTTAACTCAGGAGTATCTACTCCGTCTTTTGGAAACATTTGACTCATCAAAGATTTCTTTATTTGCTTTAGTTTATTCGACTTATGTTGATGAAGAGCAATAGTGTTGTCGAGTTGTTGGAAGAAGGAGCCGATTTTTTGTTGTTCTTTAATGCTAGGTAGTAAAATTGGCATCTTAGCCATCTGCTTACCTGACACTTCCACGAATGTTGAACCGGCGCCATTTGTCTCACCGTAGCATTTTAATTCGTGGGTACGAGAGAATATGAAATAAGAATCAAGTTCAGTTTCATGCGGAACAATAGATTGAAAACCTTGGTTCGTGCAACCTTCTTTAATTAAAATAGCAGTATTTCCGATACCAGCACGAGACGTGAATAATACTGTTCCAACTGGCAACATACGAGCAGAACTTTTTTGTAATCCAAGCTCTGTGATTTTTTTTCGACTGTCTCCCATATAAACTTGATCACCAATTTCAACAGGAGAATACCAGCTTATATCACCACCCCAGTAATCTAGAATACTTGTATTTGGTGTTCCTCCACCAACGATATCTGCTACTTCTCCTAACTTACGCTGTTCCCAAGCGTCAGTAAATTTTTGATATCTTAAAGATGGTTCTTTGCTTTTAGACATTTAATCAAGCACCCCTTTTAGTTCTTCCAATGCTTGAAGAGCATCTTTATTTCCTTTAAATCCATCCAATAAAGGCTTCATTTTATTATTAGCTGCCTTTAGATCTGTTTCAATAGAAATCAGTGTATCTATATACTTATTGTTTAAAGTATCAATTTCAGAAATAATATCACTTATTGCATTAGGAAGCAGTCCATTTATACTTTCTACTATTGGTTGGTTCCATTTAATATCTAACAAATTGAGAGACTCATCAACAGAAAGCGACTCAATTGTCTCTTTCGTTTGATTATGAAGGGTTTCTTCATCAGACTTAATTTGTTTAGTCAATTCAGCTTGTTCTTCCATTAATCTGGATACTTCAGCAAGTTTAGCTGCAAAAGTTCCTTCTGGAAAATCAAAACTGTTTAGCAAATGATTCAGATACTTATTAAGTTCTCCTTTAGTGTAGCCATTTTTACCAAGTGTCATCTGATCCCAATTAATCTCATCATGTTCTTGTACAAAATCTAATTTTTCATTTCGATTTAAAGTTAGATATTTTTCAAAAAGAATTTTTTCTGGTAATTCGATATCTGAGCGATATTCGACTAATTTTTTATTCACTTCAGTCTTCACAAATTTTGAATTATCATTATTTAAGACATCAAATTCCCCATCTTCTTCTGATAACATCTCTTTGATTTCAATTAAGCTATTCTCTATTTCAGATAGCCTTTGTTTTTTATTGTCAATTTCGATCAACTCTGATTTTAACAATTCTTTTTGGACTAGACCAAACGGCAGAATGCGACCTATCCAGCCATCTTGGACAATTACTTTTTTCCCTTTTTTTGTTTTTTCAACTTCATTTGGATCAACTTTTATAATTGATTCAATTCCCTCACTTTGGATGATTTCAAGGTCTTCTAAAATCTTGAGAAAAGAATTTGATAGTAGTTGATAAGCATAATATTTGTCTATTAATTCATAATTTTCTAAGCGCTGAAAAAGATCCACGGTTAATTTATCTACAATACCTGCTTCATTAATTGTCTCAACCTTGTCAATTAAATTACTCCTTAAGTAGTTAGGATAATCTTCAAAATCATGAGAAAATCTACTCTTGTATGACTCAACTTCTTTGTTGGAATTCATTAATGATTTAAGATCTTTCTCTCTAAGGGAAACATAATCAGTATTAACTTCTGTAAATAGTGTATTAAACAATGTGGGGAATGTTTCCCATACATCATTAAAAATCTCAAGTTCCTTTTTAGGTATTCCTCCATAAACAGATGCATATAAATCTACGAAATCCCCACCACCAAAAGAAGATACATATCTTGGTATGTTTAAATTGTAATCATTATTTTTAATTTCTTCATAATTTGCCACATAAGAATAACCTGCTTCTTCTTTACGAGAAATAACTGTATCTACAATTTTTTTTATATCACGTGCTCTTAACACATTTTGATTCTTTTGTTTTTCAAATCCGCTTGATGCATCAATAAATAAAACATCGTTGTTTTTTCGCGTTTTCTTTAGTACTAAAATAACGGTAGGAATTGACGTTCCAAAAAAGATATTTGCTGGCAACCCAATTATTGCATCAATATAGCCATTTTCTATTAATTGTTTTCGAATATTTCCTTCTTCATTCCCTCTAAACAAAACTCCATGTGGAAGAACAATTGTCATTATTCCATTCGTATCTAGATGGTAAAGGTTGTGTAATAAGAATGCATAATCTGCTTTTGACTTAGGAGCTAATCCATAGCCACTAAATCTGGGATCATTTTCCTTTCCCTCTATATCCCACTTTTGAGAATAGGGTGGATTGGCTACTACTGCATCAGCCCTTAAAGTAGTATAAGTTCCCTCAATAGCTCCATTCTCATTCTCGTCAAAGTAAGGCCAATCATCATCAAGTGTATCACCATTTCGAGCAACAATATTATCTGGAATAATACCACGCATAATTAAATTCATCCGTGTTAAATTGTAGGTATTTTCTTTCAACTCTTGCGCATAAAACTTGATAGAATCTTTATTTTTCATATATTTTGCCACTGACGAACCAATATTTATAAGTAAAGAACCCGAACCACTAGCTGGATCATAGATATCGATATGCATTTTATCCAAGCCTTGAACATGGTTAGCAATCAATTCTGCCATCACAACGGATACTTCATGTGGCGTATAAAACTCCCCAGCTTTTTTACCTGCATTAGATGCAAACTGACTAATTAAATATTCATAAACAAATCCTAGTACATCATAAGACTTATTATCAGTCGGAATATCTTTAATAATTCGGATTAATTCACGAATAGACTTCGTACGAGATTGTGCAGTGTCACCTAGTTTTGTAATTCCTTGATCTAAAGTTTTTAAAATACCTTTAAAAACTTTTTTATGGGTTTCCCCAATGTTTTTGTTAAAATCAGAAAGTCCTGTGACAACATTATCCACACTAAAATCATTTCCTAGTTCAATCCAGTGTTGAAATAGGTTTTCATAAGAAATAAAGTATCCAAGATTCTCCTTAATATAGTTCACTTGATCCTGATCTTCTTCTGTCAAATTTTGTATATCTTCATCAGTATAATGTTCATTCTTTAAAAATGTCGTTTCATTATCAGAAAGAAATTTATAAAAAATAAACCCAAGAATATAGTCTTTATACTCATTTGCTTCCATTTTACCACGTAAATTGTTTGCTGATTCCCATATTTTAGCAGCTAATTGTTTCTTATTCATGCTGTCCACCTATTCCTTATAGTTATTTTTCAGTTTAAAAAATGATGAATTTTCACCACTCTAATTTTCTATACAATCCTTTTTATTATAGCACATTGAGTAGTAATTTTTCGATTGCAATATTTTTGTGTTTCTCTTATTATGATAAGGAAAAATGAATGATGAGTGATTAAAATACTACTACTTTGAACAGATAATGATAATCATATTTTCTCGGGACGCATCATCGCTCACACTTAAGACAGGAAAGCTATTACTTTTTAGCTTCTTTATTCTTTATCTCGCTCATCAAGTCAACAAGATTACTTAAAATTACACAGAATTAATTCACTGTTACATTTCGAAGCTCTGTTCCTCCTCATAAACACTATCTTTTCAAATAAAATTACACTTATTACACTTTTTTATAATAAAATATATAAAATTGTGTCTATGAGTGTATATCGAAATAAAATAAGAACTCCCAAAATATGTAATTTTGTAATTCCAACATAAAACCCATTAAAAACACTACCATACCAACCTTTTAATAATTACAGTGAAAGTTAATATTTATTACAAAAATACACTCCTGTCCCTTATTCTAAGTTGCACGAGAATCAAGAAGAAGCTATCTACGCTACTCTGTTCTTACTTTCATCCTCAAACCTTTCTTTTATAAATCAATGCAAGCCATGCTTGCGAAAAAGAGTGATGAATAAATAGAATAGGAATGATTAAAAATGGCAGTAGCAACAGAAAACACTCTAAAAAAGCAGTTAATGACATCTTATATGTTTAACGATCGAATAAGAACGACAAATTCAATAATCTTAGCACTCAAGAATTAATTGAACTCTCATTCAATCTAAAACCTTCAAAAGCAGCTGAAATATTAGAAAGTATAGATACTCTAGCAGATTTGAGAAATGGACTTACCGAATTTCCACCAACTATGGAATTCCAATTCAAGGCAAGCTTTTTTATATCAAAACGTATTTTACAATTTGATATAAAAAAGGAGAAAGTAACTAGCTCGTATGGGCTTTCCCAACACTTAATTCAAGAAACACATAATTTAGAACAAGAACATTTTATTCTCCTAACATTAAACACTAAGAACCAAATTATTAGAAAAAAAACATTATTTATTGGAACTCTAAATCAAAGTATTGTGCATCCTCGAGACATTTTTCGAGAAGCAATAAGAGATAATTCCGCTCAAATTATTGTTGCTCATAATCATCCCTCTGGTGATCCCACCCCAGTGAATCTGATAGTGTATTTACATCAAGATTAACAAAAGCATGCGAGCTATTCACAAATCAAAAATAATGTTGTATTCTAGCCTTAGCTGGTTTAGCTAAGGTTTTTTTGACGTCAAAAATCCTCTATTTCAGCAAATATGAAAGTGATGATTACTTAGTTTTAGAAAAAATAAATAGACTACACAATTGTAATCTTTGAATTTTGGCTCTATGCCTTCTGATGTTGGTATTTTTACCAACATCTTTTTTGTTTCACAAGAAAAGACACCTCGAAATCCTGTAAAATTAAAGTCGTTGAACCCATTCTAAGGAGGAATCAAGATGTCCTATACTGAGCTTATCAAAGAAACTCTAAATATTCTAGACCTAAATGTTACTTTTGAAGAAAATTGTTTGCGAAAAGAAAAAATAAACGGACAAATTTGTAAAGTTTATACAGGGAAATTAACCTACTTGCCAAATTCCTGTGAACATTGTAAAAGTCATTCTACGATTATTCGCTGGGGAATGACAACCGTTCGGTTGTTACTGAATGAAGTCGTAGAGTTCAAAACGTATCTGGAATTGAGAAAACAACGATTTAAATGTAATGCGTGTCAACGGACCTTTGTTGCGGACACAAGTATTGCATAAAAACACTGCTTCATTAGCCAATCCGTTAAATGGGCCATTACTACACGGTTGAAAGAAAATACTTCCATGACAGGCATCGCTCGCCAAAAAAATGTGTCTATTACTTCTGTTTATTGTGTGCTGAAACGCTTTTACCAACCGATGAATCCCTTTAACACAACCTTACCAACCGTTCGTCAGGTTTCAGGCGCCATGAGTTTTATCATTTAAATGGTCAAACAAGAAAATTATTTGATATTGTTGAAAACCGACAACTGCCTTATAGAACGTTATTTTACTTGTTTTCCGCTGTCTGTGCGAGAAAACGTCCAATTTATTGTCATTTATATGTACACACCTTACGTTTCTCTAGTGAAAAAATGTTTTCCTAACGCAAAGATCATCATTGATCGCTTCCATATCGTTCAACACATCGGTCGGACCTTTCGAAATCATCGAATCACTTGGACAAATCGCCTATTAAAAAGTTCAAGTTTAGCTGAAAAACGACAAGGAAAACAGCACAAAAAATATTGGAAGTTATTACAAAAAAATCAAGAAGAGTTGGATAGTTTAAACCGCCGTTGGCGCCCTTCGTTTAAAACGTATTTAACTGAAACAGAGCTTGTGGACAGACTGCTTTCCTATAGCGTTGAATTAACGCAAGGCTACACGTTGTACCAAGACTTCTTGTATGCCGTTCATAAACGCGACCAAACGTATTTTGATGTCTTGCTTACGCAAAATATTTTATTTCTCACTTGCCAGCTACTTATCAAACCACTTTACGAACCTTTAAAAAGTACCAAAAACAAATTCATCATGCCTTGAATTATTCTTATTCCAATGGACAATTAGAGTGTCTAAATAATCATATCAAAGTGTTAAAGCGGAATGCCTATGGTTTTCGTAACTTTTATAATTTCAAGTTGCGGATTCTCGTCCAACAAGGACAAGCCCTACAGACCAAATAAAAAAATCCAGAGGATTTTCTCCTCTGGACTCGACATAATTCTACAATTTCTCTTTACCAACATTATTTGACAAAAAAGGTTTAACCCACACTACCTTCCATCTCATAACTAATCAATCGATTCAACTCAACCGCATATTCCATCGGTAATTCTTTCGTAAATGGTTCAACAAAGCCCATAACAATCATTTCTGTCGCTTCGGCTTCAGACAAGCCGCGACTCATTAGATAATATAATTGTTCTTCAGAAATTTTTGAAACTTTGGCTTCGTGTTCTAAGGACACTTGGCTGTTATGGATTTCGTTAAACGGAATCGTATCTGATTTTGATTTTTCGTCCATGATAATCGTGTCGCATTCGATGTGGGAAATCGAGCCTGCGCTGTCTTTGCCAAAAGTCACTTGGCCACGGTAGTTAACTTCGCCGCCGTCTTTAGCAATTGATTTTGAAACAATTGAGCTAGAGGTATTCGGCGCATTGTGAATCATTTTGGCCCCAGTATCTTGGATTTGGTTAGCGCCAGCAAAGGCAATCGATAACATCGTGCCACGGGCACCTTTGCCATCTAAGTAAACGCTTGGGTATTTCATGGTTGTTTTAGCTCCTAGGTTACCATCAATCCATTCGACAGTGGCACCTTCGTAAGCTTTAGCACGTTTGGTTACTAGGTTGTAGACGTTATCTGACCAGTTTTGAATGGTCGTATAACGACAATAAGCATCTTTTCTAGTGAAAATTTCTACGATGGCCGCATGCAAGCTGTTACTTGAATACGTGGGTGCCGTACAACCTTCAACATAGTGAACGCTGGCCCCTTCATCGACAATAATCAAGGTCCGTTCAAATTGGCCGGTATTTTCAGCGTTGATTCGGAAATATGTTTGTAATGGTACATCAACTCGAACACCTTTTGGTACATAAATAAAGGTTCCACCTGACCAAACAGCTGAGTTTAAAGCGGCCAGTTTATTATCTGTTGGTGGCACAAGTTTTGAAAAATACTCTTTGAATAAGTCAGGATATTCTTTTAAAGCAGAGTCAGTATCTGTAAAAATGATGCCTAATTTTTCAAATTCTTCTTTCATGTTATGATAAACAACTTCTGATTCATATTGAGCAGAAGCCCCAGCTAGATAAGCACGCTCAGCTTCGGGAATCCCAATTTTTTCAAAGGTTTCTTTGATTTTATCAGGTACATCATCCCAATCGCGTGCGGGTTTGTCACTCGGTTTTTGGTAATATTTAATTTTACTAAAGTCAATATCTGACAGGTCTGGACCCCATTCTTGCATGGGCATTTTATTGAATTGTTCTAACGATTTTAAACGGAAGTCAAGCATCCATTCTGGTTCGCCTTTCACGCGAGAAATTTCGCGAACAACGTCTTCGGTTAGGCCGTCTCCGGTACTAAAGATTGGTTCCACATCGTCGTGAAAGCCAAATTTATATTCTTCTAATTCAGGTACTGTACTCAATTCGTCGTCACCCTTTCTTTATTTTTCACAATGTAAATGACCGGCTTCGCCTTGGCCGTTATTAGCAACAGCCTGCTCTAAGGCTTTCCAAGCCAAGGTTGCACATTTAATCCGAGCTGGAAATTTAGCTACGCCGCTTAACATTGCTGCATCGCCTAATTTTTCATCTTCGGCCACTTCATTTCCTTGAACAAGTTGAGAGAAATCCTCTGCTAAGGCCGTTGCTTCGGCGATTGTTTTTCCTAAGACCGCATCAGTCATCATACTAGCACTTGCGGTACTGATGGAACAGCCACTTCCTTGAAAGGCGATATCTTTAATCACACCGTCTTCAATGGCCACATCCAGTTCAATCACATCTCCACAAGTAGGATTATTCAGTTCAATTGTTTGGCTAGACGCATCTAGCGTTCCGTGGTGATGTGGGTGGCTAGAATGGTCCAAAATGACTTGGCGATATAAGTTATCTAATTTAGAAAGTGCCATGCTGGAAAAACTCCTTTGTCGCTTTAATCGCTTCAACTAAGCGATCTGCGTCTTCTTTGGTATTGTATAAATAAAAACTTGCCCGTGCGGTTGCTGGCACGCTCAAATAGTTTAATAGCGGTTGCGCGCAATGGTGACCCGCTCTGACAGCGACCCCTTCCATATCTAACGCTGTAGCCACATCATGTGGATGTAAACCTTCAATATTAAAAGCAATCACACCTGTGTGGTCTTTTGGATTCTGTGGACCATAAATCGTCAAGCCCTCGATAGCTTGCAACTTTGGCAAAACATAGTGAATAAGGGCTGCTTCATGTTGATGAATGGCCTCTAAACCAATTTCAGTTAAATAATCAATGGCGGCACCTAAGGCAATTGCCCCAGCAATATTAGGTGTGCCAGCTTCAAATTTCCAAGGAAGCTCTTTCCAAGTACTTTCTTGAAGATGAACAAAGTCAATCATTTCGCCACCAAATTCCACAGGTTCCATTTGTTCCAATAAATGACGTTTGCCATAAAGGACACCAATTCCAGTTGGTCCACACATTTTGTGACCACTAAATGCATAAAAATCAGCATCGATGGCTTGAACGTCCACAGGCATATGAGGAACTGCTTGCGCGCCGTCTACCACCATCACAGCGCCATTTTGATGAGCTAATTGTGTTAATTCTTCGATTGGATTAATGACCCCTAACACATTTGAAACATGAGCAATCGAAACAATTTTCGTTTTTTCTGTAATTTGTTGACGTGCACTTGACATGTCTAAAAAGCCGTCTTCAGTGACGTCTATATACTTCAAAATAGCCCCTGTACGTTGGGCTAATTGTTGCCAGGGAATAATGTTTGAATGATGTTCCATGTAAGATATGACGATTTCATCCCCGGCTGTAACTGCCAAGTCACCATAACTTTTGGCAATCCAATTCAAACTGGTTGTTGTTCCTCGTGTAAATAAAACTTCCGCTGTTTCTTTGGCATGGATAAATTGGCGAACCTTTTCGCGGGAGGCTTCATAGTCCTTCGTTGCTCGTTCGGCTAACGTGTGCACCCCACGATGAACATTGGCATTATCGGTTTCATAATAATGTCGTAAAACATCTAACACTGCCGTTGGTTTTTGGGTTGTTGCAGCATTGTCTAAATAAACTAGCGGTTCATCATTAACTTCTTGAAATAAAATAGGAAACGATTGACGAATGGTTGCTGCATCCATCATGCGTTTAACTTCCCTTCAATTACTTCTACAAATTCATTTTGTACTTCTTTAACTGGAATTGCTGTAATGACAGAACCTAGGAAGCCACGAATCACCAAACGTTCCGCTTCTTCTTTACGCAAGCCGCGGCTCATTAAATAATACATTTCTTCTGGATCTACTCGACCAACGCTGGCTGCGTGTCCGGCAGTCACTTCATTTTCATCAATTAAAAGAATTGGATTGGCATCACCACGAGCTTTATCAGACAGCATTAAAACACGACTTTCTTGCTGTGCGTCGGCTCCTTTTGCGCCTTTTAAAATGTGGCCAATTCCGTTAAACGTTAAAGTACCACGTTCACGAATGACTCCATGTTGTAAAATATGACCAATCGAATGTGGCGCTTTGTTTGTCACTCGTGTGTCGATGCCTTGTGTTTGTTTACCTGCACTAATTGCAACGACTTTAACTTCTGAATGAGCGCCTTCGCCAACTAAATCAGAATCAAAATCAGCAACAACATCGCCATCATTCATGACGCCTAGAGCCCAATCAACAGAGGCATCCCGCATAATATAGCCACGACGATTCATATAAGTCGTTACAGTTTGCCCCAATTGATCCACAGCTGAGTATTTAACTTTTGCGCCATCTTTCGCAATCACTTCCACAACAATATTTCCAGAAGCTTTCTCTGCGTGATGACCGGTTGATTGAAAACGTTCTAAATAACTGAATTCACTATGATTATCTGCAACGATTAAAACATGTTTAAAGAAAGGTTGGTTGCTATCTGAATCCTGAATAAACAAAGATTCAATGGGCTCTTCAATCACTACGTTTTTAGGAACGTATAAGAAAACGCCACTATTCATGAAAGCTGCATGAGCTGCTGTCAGCTTATCTTCTTCTGATAATACGGCTTTAGTCATATAGTATTCTTTAACTAATTCTGGGTGCTCTTGTAAAGCAGTAAAAATGTCTGTAAAAATTACCCCTTGTTCCGCTAATGAGGCTGGCAATTGCTCAAAAGCATGAAAAGATCCTTGTTGAACAATTAAAGGATTGTCTTTCATTTGATCAAAACTTGCGACATTTCCTTCAGAAGGCACATAACTTTCCATGTGAACATTTAATAAAGGCCAACGATGAAATTTCACACGATCAATATGTGGTAACTCACTTTCGTCAGCGTTTTTTAAAGCCGTTGTTCGCAATTCAGTCATCCAAGCTGGTTCTTCATGTTCTAGTGAAAAAGCGGTGACTTCGTCAAGATAATCCATTAGATTTACTTTTTTCATTTATCTTGTCCTCCTTACGCTTCTTCTTTGTAATCAATACCTAATTCTTGGCTGATACCAGCATAGCCTTCTGTTTCTAAACGTTTTGCCAAATCAGCCCCACCAGTTTTCACAACGCGGCCTTCCATCATGATATGAACAACATCTGGCGTGATATAGTTCAATAAGCGTTGATAATGGGTAATAATTAACGCACCAAAGTTCTCGCCGCGCATTTCATTAACCCCTTTAGAAACTACTTTTAACGCATCGATATCTAAGCCTGAATCAATTTCATCTAAAATGGCAAACGTAGGCTCTAACATCAATAATTGTAAAATTTCATTTCGTTTTTTCTCGCCGCCAGAAAACCCTTCGTTTAAGTAACGCTCAGCCATTTCTTCAGGCATATTTAATAATTCCATTTTGCTATCTAATTTTTTTAAGAACTGCATGACTGACATTTTGTTGTCTTCGTCACGTTTTGCATTGATTGCTGCACGCATGAATTCAGCATTGGTAATCCCTGGAATTTCACTTGGGTATTGCATTGCTAAGAATAAGCCTAGGCGAGCGCGTTCGTCTACTTCTAAATCTAAAACGTTGACGCCATCAAATAGAATTTCTCCTTCTGTGACTTCATAGTTAGGATTTCCCATAATTGCTGCTGATAAAGTAGATTTACCAGTTCCATTAGGCCCCATAATTGCATGGATTTCTCCAGTATTAATTGTTAAATCGACTCCTTTTAGAATCTTTTTATCTTCAATTGATACGTGTAAATTTTTGATTTCTAACACAGACATGTACAATTCCCTCCAACTTGTTTTAATCGTTTTTCCGTTCTCACTCATTTTAGCCTAATTGAGAATGAATCGCAAATTACAATTGCTAAAAATAACAACTCTTATCATCAAATTTTAGGATTCAATTTGTGAAGGAAAATTTTAAAAGGCTGATATTTCAAAGTTTCTCTATATTTTTAAGTGATCCTCCCTACACAAAGAAAAAAATTCTGGTAGAATAAAAAAATTTATTAAAGAAAGCGTTTTCTTGAATAATTACTTTAGAATGACTTTCGCAAAGAGAGCGTTGAGATACGCCTTCCTCATCTATACAAAAAATCCAGAGCAATTGCTTCTCTGGATTCAATAATTTTTATTAGTGATTGGTTTTATACTTCTAAAAGTTCTTGTTCTTTTTCAGCAGTAATCGCATCGATATTTTTGATGCTATCGTCTGTTAATTTTTGAACATCTTTTTCAAATGAACGTAATTCATCTTCAGTGATGTCGCCATTTTTTTGAGCTTTTTTCAACTCATCCATTGCATCACGACGAACGTTACGGACAGCAACTTTTGAGTTTTCCGCTTCTTTTTTCACGTCTTTGGCTAATTCTTTCCGACGTTCTTCCGTTAATTGTGGAATCACTAAACGGATGACATTTCCATCATTGGTTGGACTAATGCCGATATCACTCATTTGAATAGCTTTTTCAATATCAGCGATAGAATTTTTGTCAAACGGTGTAATCATTAATACACGTGCTTCTGGGATATTGATACTTGCTAATTGGTTAACTGGTGTTGGTGCACCATAATATTCTACTTGAATACGGTCTAATAGACTTGCGTTCGCACGACCAGCACGAATTTGACCTAATTCACGGCGTAAGCTTTCTTCCGCTTTTGTCATTTTTTCTTTGGCTGTTGCTAAAACTTCTTTAGACATTCTTTATTTCCCCCTTACAGTTGTTCCGATATTTTCACCAAGGATGGCACGACGGATATTTCCTGCTTCATTTAGGTTAAAGACAACTAAAGGAATATCGTTATCCATACTTAATGAGCTTGCTGTTGAATCCATTACTTGCAGCCCTTTAGAAATAACATCTAAATGTGTTAGTTCTTCAAATTTTGTCGCTGTTTCATCCACACGTGGATCTGCAGAATAAACACCATCAACATTGTTCTTCGCCATTAAGATGACGTCTGCATCTACTTCTGCAGCTCGTAACGCAGCCGTTGTATCTGTCGAGAAGTAAGGATTTCCTGTTCCTCCGGCAAAAATAACAACGCGGCCTTTTTCTAAATGACGTTCTGCACGACGACGAATGTATGGTTCTGCAATTTGACGCATTTCAATTGATGTTTGAACACGTGTAGGCACACCAAGATTTTCTAATGTATCTTGCAATGCTAAGGCATTCATCACAGTAGCTAACATGCCCATATAATCTGCTTGTGCACGTTCCATGCCCATTTGAGCACCAATTTGTCCACGCCAGATGTTTCCGCCGCCAACCACGATGGCCATTTCGATACCTAATTCATGGACCTCTTTAATTTCTTGGACGATTTCTTTAATGACTGGTGGTTTAATGCCAAAACCGTCTTCTCCGGCTAGCGCTTCTCCACTTAACTTTAATACGACACGTTGATACTTAGGTTTAACCATCATAATTCCCTCCAAGATTCTCTAAAAATCATTCAATTCCTCATTTAGATGACTTTTCACCAAAATGATTTTTTAGACCAAGCAGTGCGATCCACTGGTTTTGCCTAAAAAAAGGGAGCGCATATCAAAGTTATGCGTTCCCAAATGGCTGAAAGACTGCCTTGAATCAAGCAGTAATCAATTTATGCAGCTTCCTTTGGGGATCGCTGTCTGTTTAGATACTTATGATTCACGGCTTTTCAACCGAGCGTTTGATGCTCTTAGTTTTTCATTTGGCTCATTACTTCATCCGCAAAGTTATCTTCACGTTTTTCGATACCTTCGCCAACTTCAAAACGTACGAATGATTTCACTTCGCCGCCTTTAGAAGCAACAAATTTTTCGACAGTCATATCTGGATCTTTAACAAATGGTTGGTCAACCAAAGCGATTTCTGCTTTGAATTTTTGTAGACGACCAACAACCATTTTTTCAACGATATTTGCTGGTTTACCTTCGTTTAATGCTTGTTCAGTTAACACAGCTTTTTCGTGTTCTAATTCTTCTTGAGGAATTTGAGATTCATTGACATAGCGAGGGTTGATTGCCGCGATGTGCATAGCAACATCTTTCGCTACTTCTTCGTCAGTTGTGCCATCGATAACTGTTAATACAGCAATACGGCCACCCATGTGTAAGTAAGCGCCAAATGCAGCATTGTCAGCTTTTTCGACAACTTCAAAACGACGGAAGCTGATTTTTTCACCGATAACAGTTGTTGCTTCGATTAAATCAGATTCGATTGTGCCTTTTTCAGTTTTAATAGCCATTGCTTCTTCCATCGTAGCTGGTTTGTTTTCAGCAACTTTAGTCGCAATATCTTTAACTAAATCTTGGAACATTTCGTTTTTAGAAACGAAGTCAGTTTCTGAGTTTACTTCAACGATTGCTGCAACGTTACCTACAGTTGCTACGTTTGCTAAACCTTCAGCCGCAATGCGGTCATTTTTCTTCGCTGCTTTAGCCATACCATTTTCACGTAAAAAGTCTACGGCTTTTTCCATGTCGCCTTCTACTTTTACTAATGCTTTTTTAGCGTCCATCATTCCAACGCCAGTCATATCGCGTAATTCTTTTACCATTTTAGCTGTAACGTCTGCCATTATTTGTGTCCTCCTCGGATATTATCAATTCTTTTTAAAAAAGCTATCTCAAAGGAGAATCAGGCTTTTTGTCGCCTAGCCTTTGAGACAGCTCCGTAATCATTATTATTCAGCTGATTCGTTGTTTCCTTCAACAACATCAACGATTTCTTCGATTGAAGTTGCTTCTGGTGTTTCTTCAACGAATAACTCTTCAGTTGCTTGGTCTTCCCCTTGGTTACCTTCGATGAAAGCATCAGCCATTTTAGCAGTGATTAATTTCACGGCGCGGATTGCATCATCATTTGAAGGGATTACAACATCGATCTCATCAGGATCACAGTTTGTATCAACCATTGCAACGATTGGAATGTTTAATTTGTGTGCTTCTTGAACAGCAATGCGTTCTTTACGTGGGTCAACGATGTACATTACATCTGGAATTCTTGGCATATCAGCGATACCACCTAAGAATTTTTCTAAACGTTCACGTTCTTTGTTTAAGCCAGCAACTTCTTTCTTAGGTAAAACTTCGAAAGTGCCGTCTTCTTCCATTGCATTGATTTTTTTCAAGCGAGCAATACGTTTTTG
This sequence comes from Enterococcus sp. DIV0358, assembly GCF_051713465.1. Taxonomy (NCBI): domain Bacteria; kingdom Bacillati; phylum Bacillota; class Bacilli; order Lactobacillales; family Enterococcaceae; genus Enterococcus; species Enterococcus sp. DIV0358. Next base: position 2,004,120 of record NZ_JBIOPX010000001.1, read on the forward strand.
GATTGTATCCCAGTTAGTTAACGTACCACCTAACCAACGATGGTTTACATAGTATTGACCAGCGCGGATTGCTTCATCTTTGATTGCTTCTTGTGCTTGTTTTTTAGTTCCTACGAATAAAGCAACGCCGCCTTCTTCTGCAACGTTTTTCATGTAATCGTAAGCTGCATCTACTAATTTCACTGTTTTTTGTAAGTCAATGATGTAGATACCGTTTCTTTCTGTGAAGATATATTTCTTCATTTTTGGGTTCCAGCGACGAGTTTGGTGACCAAAGTGTACGCCGGCTTCTAGTAATTGTTTCATAGAAATTACTGCCATGTTGTGTTTCCTCCAGTTTGGTTTTTATTTTCCTCTTCTTTTCGTCAACTCCTTGAAGAACTACCGTAGTAGCACCACTTCGCAGATGGAAAAGAATGTGGATTTCGTGTGTGAAAATCACACCTTTAACAGTATAAGATATTTTCAGAAAAATAGCAAGCCTTAAAACTAGAAATGTCGCTCCTACTGCGCTTGCCAAACAAGATGACATTCTTCGTTTCCCGTTTCATCGATGGTTCGCTTTTGTTGGACAAAGCCTTGTTTTTGATAAAAGGCATAAGCTGCTTGATTTTCCCTGTAAACAGCCAAAGATAAGACATCCTGTTCTTCTTTTGCTACTTGCAGTAATTTCTGACCGATGCCCTTCCCTTGAAACGCTTTTTTTATAAAAATTCCTGCGATATAGTTATCCATTAATCCTAAAAACCCAATTATCTGATCCTCTTCTTCTGCTAAGATCAGTGTTGCTTTTGGTAACGCAGCGCGGACAAATGCTTTATTTTCTTGCCAATAAGTTGGCGCGACAAATGGATGAGCTTCTAGATTCGTTTGCAGCCAAATAGCCATAATGGTTTCTAATTCTTTTTCTGTTAACTGGGTTGTCTTTTTGATAGTCAGCATTTTTTGACACTCATTTCTGTTATTGATTATTTTCAAAATAAAACATTAACACGCCCGCTGCGATAGCGACATTCAATGATTCTGCTTGACCTTTCATTGGAATATAAAGATTTTTCGTGGTTTCTGCTAACAATTCTGGCGAAACCCCGCTACCTTCATTGCCTAAAATCAACGCATAATTTTCCACTGCCTCTTGTTCATAATAAGCAATCGCAGCTTCATTTAGTTCTGTACCGAAAACTGGTAGACCTTGCTTCTTGAATGCCTGAACCACTTCGGTCAATTCTCGTTGGAGAACCGGCAAATGATAGTGACTTCCCTGCATTGAGCGCAACACTTTTGTATTGTAAATATCTGCTGTGCCCTTACCTAAAATCACACCTGCTAAACCTGCTGCATCAGCTGTGCGAATCATCGTACCAACATTACCAGGGTCTTGGATATTATCTAAAAGTAACCAACCACCTTTAAAAGAAAGCGACTGCTCTTGTTGCGTTTCCAAGGTGACAATTGCCAAAATTCCTTGTGAAGTTGGCAGCTCCGACAAGCTATTTAAAACCTCATCACTAACAAAAATTAATTTTTCTGTTTCTTGTTCAGCTAACCAAGTTCCCCATTCTTGTTGACCTCTTTGGTTAAACAAAATCCACTGAACATCGGCGTTGGCCTTCACGGCTTCTTCAACTAAATGAAATCCTTCTATTATATATTGGTTCAGTTCTTCTCGGTACTTCTTTTTGTGTAATTTTTTCCATTCTTTTAATTGGTTATTTTTCGTTGATGTAATTTCTTTCATAAGTCACCTCGCCTTTGTATTATAGCATGCTTCTAGCTTGCTTGGATACTTGCTAGAACCAAGAAAAATCGCTATCATAAAGAAAAAAGCAAAGGAAGTGTCTCTCATGGAAAAACTAAGAATGAATGTACAAGGGCGTGTCCAAGGTGTTGGCTTCCGCTACATGACCAAAATGGTGGCAGATCAATTAGGTGTCACTGGTTCGGTGAAAAACGAAGACGACGGGTCCGTTTCAATCACAGCAATGGCACCTGAAGACATAATGGAAACATTTATCAAAAAAATCAAAGATTCCCCCAGTCCAGCGGGACGTGTAACGTATGTTGATATTCAAGAAGACCCTTTGTTAGAAGAAACGGAACAATTTAAAGTGATTCAATAAACTTACTTTCTAACGATTGATTTCTTTGGGAAGAAGCCTTGAACAGCAAGTAGTTCCTGCTTTTTATTGATTTTTGTAAGAGCTTCTTTTCGATTTTGATTGAAAAAGAGCGCTGTTTCAAGTATAGTTAACCATGTAAAAATTTTTTAGAAAAGGACCGAATTACATGCGTAAATTAAACCGATGGCTTTACGGCTCTGGCTTACTATTTTTAGTAATGTTTTTATCAGGCTGTGTGAAAACAGGAGCAGATGGACAACCAACTGGTGAAGGTTTTGTCTATAACTTCCTTGTTTTACCGATGAGTAATGCAATTACTTATCTTGTCGATAACTTTAATTGGAACTATGGTTGGGCGATTATTTTTATCACCATTATTGTACGAATCATTATTTTACCGTTAGGCTTACATCAATCGAAAAAAAGCTTTATCCAAACGGAAAAAATGCAAGCAATCAAACCTCAAGTGGATGTTGCACAAGCAAAAATGAAACAAGCAAGTACGCGTGAAGAACAAATGGCCGCACAAGCAGAACTACAAAGGATTTATAAAGAAAACAATGTGAGTATGGTTGGCGGAATTGGTTGTTTGCCTTTATTAATTCAAATGCCTATTTTCTCTTCTCTGTTCTTTGCTGCTCGTTATACAAAAGGTATTGCCACGGCAAGCTTCTTAGGAATGAATTTAGGGCAACCAAATATGATTTTAGTGGCATTAGCTGGTTTAGCCTATTTAGCTCAAGGTTATATTTCAATGATTGGTATTCCTGAAGAACAAAAGAAAACAATGAAATCAATGCTGATTGTTTCACCATTAATGATTGTTTTCATGTCCTTTAGCTCACCTGCAGGCGTAGCGCTTTACTGGGTAGTTGGTGGTATTTTCACATGTATTCAATCTGCCATCACAAATATCCTCTTACGTCCAAGAATTAAAAAACAAGTACAAGAAGAATTGAAAAATAACCCACCAAAACAAGTGGTTACTCCTATTAAGGATGTGACACCAAAAGAAACAAACAAAGTAACGCAAAAAACGAACCAACCAAAAGCAAACGGCAATAAAGGTCGCAATGCTGGAAAACAAAAACGTAAATAAAAAAAGGATCGCCTCTAAACGGCGATCCTTTTTTTACTTCAATTCTTTCCCAGTCATCTCTTCAATAGTTCGAATAGACTTTGGACCAAAGCCATGCAACGAAAGTAACGCTTTTCGGCCTCGTGCGTAGAGTTCATCCACACTGTCGATTTTTTCATTCGTTAGTGCACGAACAGCTGGCTTTGATAATTGTGTTAAAATTTGTTCAAACGTTGTTTCAGACATGCTGTCGGTTCCTCCTTAGCGGTCGAAAAGCAGCGCTTTTTATTTTACAATTAATAAATCTAAGCTAGCAATTGATAACGCCATTTTAGCAATTTGCATTAATTGTTTTAATCGGTTTTGTTTGACTTTTTCATCCTCAACCATAACCATCGTTTCATTGAAGTACGCATCAATTAACGGACGTAGATTTACTAGTGCTTCATAGTTTTCTGCAATCGTGCGTGTCGCAAAAGCTTCAGATAAATCGTTAACTGCTTGATACAGTTCTTTTTCTGCCTTATTTTCAAACAGACTTGGATCAATCCCTTCTTCAGTATCACCTAAAAGTTCTTGACCTTTTTTCGCTAAATTAATAACACGCGTTAAGGCTTCCATTGATGGTTTAAAATCTTGATCTTCAAAACGGCTTTTTAAAATATTTGCTGAAGCAAATATTTTCGATAAATCGGCTTGCTCAGCAGACACCACTGCATCGATAATGTCATGGCGAACATTTTTCGTCATTAATAATTGACGTAAGCGAGCTTTCACAAATTCAACGACTTCTGCTTGTCCTTCGTTTAGTAAAACGCCATATTTCTCAACATCTTGATTCACTGCTTCATCAACTTCTGTTTGTAATTGGACTAATGGGAAGGTCCAGCCTTTATCTTCAATAATTCGGATAACGCCATAGGTTTGACGACGAAGTGCATAAGGATCGTTAGAACCTGTTGGAATCATACCAACTGAGAAGAATGAAAAGACGCTGTCAAGCTTATCGGCTAAGGCTAAAACAGCCCCGATTGCTGTTTCTGGCAATTCACCTTCACTGGAAGTTGGTAGATAATGTTCTCGAATCGCCGTTGCTACGGCTGGTTTTTCGCCTTGTAATAAGGCATATTTTTCTCCCATAATTCCTTGTAATTCTGGGAATTCACCAACCATATTTGTTACTAAGTCAAATTTATAAATTTCAGAGGCACGTTTTAAATCTTCCAATTCCTCCTCAGATAAGCCAACTTTTCGACCAATGATTTGTGCAATCAAAGCAACCCGTTGCATTTTTTCATAAATTGAGCCAATCTTTTCATGGAAAGTCACATTTTTTAGTTTTTCAACACATGCTTCAATCGTTAATTTTTTATCTTCATTGTAAAAGAATTCTGCATCTTCTAAACGAGCAATTAACACTTTTTCATTTCCTTTAATCACGTTTTCAAGGTGAACATTATCCCCATTGCGAACAGCGATAAAATGCGGCATTAATAAGCCTTGGTCGTTACGAACTTCAAAGTAACGTTGGTGTTCTTTCATAGAAGTCACTAATACTTCATCTGGAACAGATAAATATTTTTCATCAAAACTGCCTACAAATGCAGTTGGATATTCCACTAAATTCGTAACTTCTTCCAATAACTCTTCATCTAAAGCTAACTGCCAATTTTTTTCTGCAGCGAGTGCGTTCGCTTGATCAACAATCATTTGTTTCCGTTCATTCGGTTGAACCACTACAAATTGTTCTTTTAATTTTGCTTCATATTCATTAGCATGTTGGAACGTCACATCGTCTCCCAAGAAACGGTGGCCACGAGAAGTTTGCCCTGTCGTCACGTCTAACACGTTGAAAGGAATTACTTCATCATCAAGTAGTGCCACAATCCAGTGAATTGGACGAATATATTCGAAATCATAGTTTGCCCAGTGCATTGTTACCGGGAAAGTTAGACTTGTAATCACGTCATTTAATTTTGTTAATACTTCTTTGGCACTTTGGCCTTTGGTAAACTTCGTCACATAGACATATTCGACACCATTTAATTCTTTGAAAACAATGTCCTCAGTTGTGACTCCTTGGCCGCGTACAAAACCTTGTGCAGCTTTTGACCAATTTCCTTCAGCATCTAAAGCAATTTTTTTCGCTGGACCTTTTACTTCTTCTTCAACATCCGCTTGTTTTTCAGGAATCGCAGTTACTTTCACGGCTAAACGACGAGGTGTGGCAAAGGATTGCACTGTTTCATAGTCTAAATGATGTTCATCTAAAAATTTGATTACTTTTTCTTCAAGTTGGATACGGCTTGGTGTGACAACATGTGCGGGCATTTCTTCTAAGCCAATTTCTAATAATAAATCTTTTGCCATGTTATTCTGCCTCCTTGGATACACTTTGGTCTTTATTTAATAATGGAAACCCTAATTTTTCACGTTCAGCCACAAAAATTTTCGCTACGGAACGAGCCATATTCCGAATGCGGGCTAAATATCCTGCACGTTCCGTTACAGAGACAGCGCCGCGAGCATCCAATAAATTGAATGTATGGCTACATTTTAAAATATAATCATAGGCTGGGTGAACTAAGCTTTCTTCAATACAGCGTTTAGCTTCTTTTTCAAATTTGTCAAAGTTTTCTAAAAGCATTTCTTGGTTACTAATTTCAAAGGAATATTTTGAATGTTCATATTCAGGTTGCACAAAAATTTCACCATATTTAACGCCTTGTGTCCATTCTAGATCATAGACACTTTCGACTTCTTGGATATATGATGCCAAGCGTTCTAACCCGTAAGTAATTTCAGAAGTGACAGGATGACATTGTAAGCCGCCAACTTGTTGGAAATACGTAAATTGGGTAATTTCCATGCCATCTAACCAAACTTCCCAACCTAAACCAGCACAGCCCATTGAAGGATTTTCCCAGTTATCTTCTACAAAACGAATGTCATGTTCTAATGGATCAATTCCTAATAATTTCAAACTTTCTAGATAAAGTTCTTGGATATTTTCAGGAGAAGGCTTCATTACAACTTGGAATTGATGATGTTGGTATAGACGATTCGGATTTTCACCATAGCGTCCATCAGCTGGACGACGAGAAGGTTCTACGTAGGCAGCATTCCATGGTTCAGGTCCAATGGCACGTAAAAACGTGTAAGGACTCATGGTACCGGCTCCCTTTTCTGTATCATAGGCTTGCATTAACATACAGCCATTAGATGACCAAAATTTTTGCAAGGTTAAAATCATTTCTTGTACGGTTAACTTGTTTTTCATTGTTTTCCTCCTTGGAATATTTTTTATAGACATAGGGATTGGCTTTGCTTCGGGAATGTAAATTTAAAAAGGGCTACAGAGAAACAATTTTGTAGAATGGGATAATTTTTATTCTGTTCATCATCTACTCTGTCGCCTTTGCGCCAATTGAGCTTTTTTGAATAAACGTTACTATTTTTTCTTTTGGTGTTAACTGTTTGCTTTTTTTATTCGGTTACAACGTTCCCTTTGGTCACCTTGTACTGTTCATCATCTACTCCATGTTTTTGGCTAAGCAGTTTGTTTTAACATAGAGGAGACAACGTTCCCTTTGGTCACCTTGTGCTGTTCCACATCTGCTCTGACACTTTTGCGCCAATTGAGCTTTTTTGAATAAACGTTACTATTTTTCTTTTGGTGTTAACTGTTTGCTTTTTTTATTCGGTTACAACGTTCCCTTTGGTCACCTTGTACTGTTCATCATCTACTCTGTCGCATTTGCGCCAATCGTAGTGATTCACAGCAAAAAGTCCCCATGCCTATTAATAGACATAGGGACGAATAATTATCGCGGTTCCACCCTACTTCCGATGTGTTCATCGGCAGCTTCGTTTGTCGTACTCCAAAGTGCCTTTCAAAAGTTCCGTGTTTCTGGCTCCCACTCTCCCAGATTCGCTTAACAGAGGGTTCTTTTTACTTCTCTTTTTCTTCGTACGTATTTAACTTCTCTATCATAATACGGTGTCTGAGGGAAGTTGTCAAATTTTTTTTAGAAAAACGACTGCTTGTTTATGTTTCTTTTTCTTCCTTCTTTCGTGGTGGAATTTTTAACGTATTTTCCCACGTTTTCATTTGATCAATAAATTTTTTGCTTTTTAAGTGCAACCCGACATATTCATCGTATAACATATCAATCGTTTCTCGAATACTTTTCTTAGTTTCTTCTTTTACTTGAATGTTTTGGACTTTTTCATAGGAGACTTGCGAAAATAAGCGAATAAAATGAATTGCTCTAGGATCTGCATGGTATCGCTGTTCATCTAAATGCCAATGTTTTTCACAAAGCACACCGCTATATCTTGAGGAATAATCAAATTTCCCTTGTGTTTCGCCACAAGCCACACAATGATGCCATTCTGGTCGTACACCAAACCGTTCTAACAATTGAATTTCAAAAATATTTGTAATGATTTCCGGATCTTTTTGCTCATTTAAAGCGGATAATGCCATGTGGGTAAATTGAAATAAATTAGGGTCATAGTGCTGATCTTCAATTGCTGCATCGACTAAGTTTAAAATATATGTTCCATATGCGTTAATAAATATGTCTTGTTGAATGTTTCGAAAAGGTTGAACTTCTTTGCTGCTATTGAGAAAAGATAAGCCTTCTTCTCTAAAATTTCCGATGTAGACGGCTTCTGTAAATGGCAGAATCGCTGGCAAAAGAGGATTATTTTTTCGATGCGCGCCTTTCACAAAAAACATCAATTTCCCATAGGATTCTGTAAAAATTTTGACGAGTTTATCCTTCTCTTTAAAATCCTTCGTAAATAAAATAATGCCTTTGGTCTCCCCTAATGCCATTCAATTCACTTCCATTTCTTATGTAAATTAGTGTAGTGTTTGGAAAGTTCGTTTATACACTCGCTTCCCAAACACTACTTTCTTAATATTCTTCTTTGCGATAACCAAAATCTTGTAAATAGATTTTTTTGTCACGCCAGTCTTTTTGGACTTTTACCCAAAGCTCCAAATACACTTTGTCATCTAATAAATATTCAATATCTTGACGCGCCTTGGTACCAATTTGTTTCAGCATTTTTCCGCCTTTGCCAATAATGATACCTTTTTGACTGTCCCGTTCCACAATAATGGTTGCTTGGACATGGACTTTATCGTTTTCATCCCGTTTCATTGAGTCCACAACGACAGCGACAGAATGAGGAATCTCATCTCTTGTTAAAAGTAACACTTTTTCACGAATTAATTCGGAAACGATAAAATATTCTGGATGATCCGTAATTTGGTCATCAGGGAAATATTGTGGTCCTTCTGGCATTTGCTCAACGAGAACATCCATCAAATGCTCAAAATTATTTCCTTCAGTGGCAGAAATGGGAATAATTTCTTTAAAGTCCATTTGTTTCGAATAGTCTTCAATAATACTCAATAAATCATCTGGATGGACTTTGTCAATTTTATTAATAATCAAGTAGACTGGACTATTATTATTTTTCAATCGTTCAATAATAAAGTCGTCACCTTTCCCGCGTTTTTGATCAGCACTTACCATAAATAAAGTAGCATCTACTTCACGCATCGCATTGTAGGCACTTTCCACCATGAAATCGCCTAAGCGGTGTTTAGGTTTGTGAATCCCTGGAGTATCGATAAAAACAATTTGTGCTTCAGGAATTGTATAAATTCCTTGAATCTTATTACGAGTTGTTTGTGCTTTGTCACTCATAATTGCAATTTTTTGGCCGACAATTCGATTTAACAATGTTGATTTTCCAACATTTGGTCTGCCGACAATGGCTACGAAACCAGATTTATGTTCAGTTGTCATTGTATTTCTCCTCTTATTTCCACATTTGAATGATTTGTAAAATTTTTGGTACAAATAGAATTAGTCCTACTAGCACTGCGAAACCGGCTGTTAATAAAACAGCTCCTGCGGCCATGTCTTTAACTTTTTTTCCGATTGGATGAAAGTGAAAATCCGTAAACATATCTACGACATTTTCAAAAATTGTGTTGATAATTTCTGCCAACCAGACAAGAAAAACGGCCAATAACAACCACAGCCATTCAGCAAGTGTTAAGGAAAACAAGAAACCAAACACAATGGCCGTGACGCCAAACGCCACATGTTTGCGCATATTACGTTCTTCTCGAAAAACTGTTTTGATTCCTTGCCAGGCAAATTCTAATGAATTAATAAAATGTTTATTTTTTCCTGTTTGCTCATCTTTTAAGGCCATACGCATCTAAAATCTCTTTCTGTAAACCAAACATTTCTTTTTCATCTTCAGGTTCCATATGATCGTACCCATTCAAATGTAAAAAGCCATGTACTGCCAAAAAGCCCATTTCTCGTTCCAATGTGTGCCCATATTCAACTGCTTGTTCTGCTGCTCGCTCTGTTGAAATAATTAAATCACCTAGATTACGTGGTAGCTCTGCCAACTCTTCATCATCAAAAATAATTGGCAATTCGTCTTCCCCTTCATCCTCTAAAGCAAAACTGATGACATCTGTAGGCATATCTTTGCCCCGATAGTCACGATTAATCACTTGGATACCTGCGTTATCTGTAAAAGTCACCGACATCTCCGTATCTTCGGCAATTTCTAGAAAACCCGCTGCAAATTGCAGCAAGTTTTCGATTTCTTTGATTTCTTCTGTTGGCACTTTTTCGGTTTCATCAATGAAAGTAATATCCATTAGTCATCTCTCTTTTCTTGTTCATCTTTCATTTCTTCTGCTTCAGCTTTCATTTTTGGATACTTAATCCGTGAATGGAAGGTACTGCATAATCCATTAATTAATGATTTTTCAATGATGCGAATCTCTTTCATCGTTAACCCACATTCATCTAATTGGCCATCTGAAATTCTGTCTTGAATCACATTATGCACAAAGGCTTGAATTTTTTCGTTGGTCGGATGATCCATCGCCCGCACAGCAGCCTCACAAGTATCAGCAATACTCACAATCCCTGCTTCTCGTGTTTGTGGACGTGGTCCAGGATAACGGAAGTCTGATTCTTTAATTTCAGGATTGCGTTCTTTTGCTTTCACATAGAAAAACTTCATCAATGTTGTGCCATGATGTTGACGACAAATGTCAATCACCATTTGCGGCATATTGTACTCTTCTAAAATTTTGGCGCCATCAATTACGTGGCCAAAAATAATTTGTTTACTATCTTCTGGTAATAAAAAGTTATGTGGATTTTCTGCACCAGCAGGTAAGTTTTCCACAAAGAAATTGGCGTGTTTAATTTTGCCAATGTCATGGTAATAACAAGCAACTCGTGTTAATAGCGACCGCCCGCCAATCTCAGCAACAGCGTTAGCACTCAAACTAGCCACCATCATGCTATGATGATAGGTACCTGGCGCTTCTTCTAACAATTGTTTTAACAACGGATGGTTCGGATTACTTAATTCATTCAAGACAATCATACTATCATCGGTCACTAATAATTCGATATATGGATGCAAGCCCATTGTTGCTAAAAATGAAAGTACCGTTCCTGCACTTGCACAAATTAAAGCTGTCCACGTTTTACCATCTGTTAAACTCATCCCTTGATAAATCATTAAGACAACCGCCATGAAAACAGGAAAGACCACTACCCACATTAAAGCTGGGAAAACTTGCTCACTCATCCGTTTTCGTTTAACAACTGTTGCTAGAAATCCTGAGAATAAGTACATAATCAGAATAACCGTCAACGAGTTTGTGCCAATAGAATTATAAAAGATAAATAACGCAAAAACGACTTGGAAAATGGCAGCGATTATCCCTGAACGACGATTCACAAAATGATTTAGAATCAGCGGCGCAAAGGCTGCTGGATAGAACAAGGGAATATACATCAACTGCTCTGTTTGGAAAATCTGGAAGAATTTCATTAAAATAACACTGATTAGCATAGCACCCGTGTAAAAGATAATAAACGAGCGTTGTCGCGAAGGCTCAGTCACTTGTTTTGTAAAGAAAATCAACACTTCAACTTGAAGTAAAATAGCTAATGCTAATGCCACCATCGGAAAAATAGACGTATTTTGACTAGTCATTCCTAGTAACTCAAGTTTTTCGACCGCTTTTGCATCAATTTGAGTACCTTCACGAACAATAATTTCGCCTTGATAAATCATTGCGGGTTGAACAGCATTCATCGCTTTTTGGCGTAGCTCTTCTGTTCGTTTTTCATTGGCAATATCGTTTACCACAATCCCTTGGTTAACAATGTAACGAATGACTTGTTGCATGGTACTCGTAATGTCTAAGTATTGAATTTTACCGTTAGCTTCTTGGCGAATTTTATCCAAATCAGATTCTCGAACGTGATTTTGCATTGCGTCATCCACCAACATCAAACTTTCTGAACGAACCTTATCTAATTGCTCAGAGGTTAATGTAAAGATTGTTTGATAAAAAACATTAGGAAAACTTTGATAAAACGTAACTTCATCTTGCGGTAAAGATTCAAACAATGACTTTAAGCTAGCTACTCGTTCTTCCACGGTCGGCGCAGGAATCGTTTCTTCCTTTTTGGCCTTCGCTTGCTTATTGCTGTACTCTTTGTCTACTTTTTCATTCGCAGAATCAATCAATTTAAATAATTTATCAATACGATTATGTTGGACAGATGCCGTATCTTCTTGATAAATATATTCGGGGGTGACAGCTTCTGCTGCCAATTTTTTTCTTTGTTCTGTTTCGTAGGTATTCTCGATATTTTTATTTGCACGAATGGTTTTCTCGGCCAGTTGACCTTCTTTAATTTCTACTCTTTTCTGATGGACACTGCCAAACATAATCATAAATAAAAGAAGAGAAAAAACGGCTAATAAAATAGGTAAATAGGCTTTACCTAAACGATCCCCTAACTTTGTAAGTACTTTTTTCAAAAGGTACTTTCACTCCTTCCCTAACTGCTTAGGAATGCTTTTGTTGTTCTTTTTCATAGGCTTGAATAATTTGTGCTACAACCGGATGACGCACAACGTCACTGGCTTCAAAATTTACAAAGGCAATTTTTTCAATGTCTTTTAACGTACGCTCGGCGTTAACTAAACCACTTGTTACACCACGTGGCAAGTCAATCTGACTAGTATCTCCATTAACAATCATTTTTGAACTAAACCCTAAACGAGTTAAAAACATTTTCATTTGGGCAACCGTGGTATTTTGTGCTTCATCTAGAATGACAAAAGCATCATCCAATGTACGACCACGCATATAAGCAAGCGGGGCTATTTCAATAACGCCGCGTTCCATTAAACGATTTGTATGATCCATACCAAAAATTTGATACAAGGCATCGTAAACTGGACGTAAATAAGGATCGACTTTTTCTTTTAAGTCACCTGGTAAAAAGCCCAAGCTTTCGCCAGCTTCCACCGCTGGACGAGTTAAAATAATTTTTTGTACTTCTCCTTTTTTCAAAGCTGCTACCGCCATCACCACGGCTAAAAAGGTTTTTCCTGTTCCCGCAGGTCCCACCCCGAAAATGACGTCATGAGTTTTAACTGCATCGATATATTTTTTTTGACCAACATTCTTAATTCGGATGGCCCGACCATGATGGTCCTTCATAATTTCTTCTTCATACATGGCAATAAACGCCTCTAAATTTCCAGCTTTGGCCATTTTTAAAGCAGAAACGACATCTGGCGTATGCACTTTGATGCCTCGTTGAATTAATGTTTGTAGCGCTCTTAACACGGAAGCGACTAACTCTACCTCTGATGATTCGCCAATTAACTGAATAACTTCGCCACGACTATTAATCGTTACGTGGGTATTCTCTTCTAAAAATTTGATATGTTTATCATGTGTTCCTAAAAGCATGTGTGCATCATCAGAATCAGTAAGTATTAATTCTAAAGATTTTGACTGATTATCTGTCAAAAAACGTCCATCTCCTTTATTATATAGTCCTTTACAATGATACCACATTCTTATCTGTTTAAAAAGAAGTCGTACCTGATTTGACTTTGAAAGTCAAAAAAGAGAAAACCGTAAAAAGCTACCGGTTTTCTCTTGGCATAAAAAAACTAGGACAGTATCCTGTCCTAGTTTCGATAACGCTCTTAGTTTTCTTGTAATAATTCTTTCACAATTGCGTTAACTTGGTTGCCATCGGCTTTGCCTTTGACTTTCGGCATCATAGCGCCCATCACTTTACCAAAATCTTTTGGTGAAGTGGCGCCAGTTTGCGTCATTACCTCTTGAACTAGTTGACGAATTTCTTCCTCTGTTAGTTGTTGAGGCATATATTTTTCAACAATTGCTATTTCAACTTTTACTTTTTCAACAAGATCGTCGCGTCCCGCCTTTTCAAACTCTGATAAAGAATCTTTTCTCTGTTTCATCTCACGAGACAATACAGTGAGTTCTTCTTCTCCGTTCAATTCACGGCCCGCTTTAATCTGATCATTTTGAATGGCAGTCTTTAACATACGAAGTACGGCTAAAGTTTCTTTGTCTTTAGCTTTCATCGCTGTTTTAATGTCGTCATTCAATGTGGTTAGCAATGACATACCACCAACTCCAATTCATTCAAAACTAGAATTTTTTACGTTTTCTAGCTGCTTCAGATTTTTTCTTACGCTTTACACTTGGTTTTTCGTAGAATTCACGTTTACGTGATTCTTGTAAAGTACCCGCTTTTGAAACGGAACGTTTGAAGCGACGAAGAGCATCATCAAGAGATTCGTTTTTACGAACGACTGTTTTTGACATGTTATTCCCTCCCTCCGAGCTTAAAAAGTAACCGTTTTTCTTATTTGTGGGAAAAACCCACAAATTAAAATACTGTCCTTGTTATATTATAGCTAAAGCATAAATAACCGTCAACCACTCTACTGATAAAATACGAAATTTTTGTTTGATTTTTCGTCTTATTCGCTATTTTTCGCAACAATCGGCACAACGACCAAGTATTTCAAAGCGATGTCCTTCAATTGAACAACCTTTTAACTGTTCTTCAAAAAAATTCATCGGACACATGTGAATTTCTTCCGTTTTGCCACAAACCGTACAAATAAAGTGATGATGATGTTCCACCTCTTGGCAACAACGGAAACGAAACTTTTGCTCGCCATTTAATTCTGTTTTTTCCAGTAATTCTAAGCGCTCAAAGTCATGCAAGTTACGATAAACCGTATCATAACTGACTCCTTTAAAGGTTTCATTCATAAATTCATACACTTCACGTGCAGAAACATACCGATTTCGCTTAATCAAATAGCTCATCAGTAATTCTCGTTTTTTAGTATATTTTAATCCACTGGCTTTCATGGTTTCTAAGGCTTGTTCAATATTGGTTTTTACTGGTGCCATCGCCATTTCCTCCCTCACCAACCTAAATCAGAATCATTACGAAATAGATTCTGGACTTATGGTATAATAAAATTATTAAAAATGCAAGAAAGGACTTACCCTCTATGACTATTTCTGAAGAAAAAAAATGTGTGACGATTTTTGTCATCTCAGATTCTGCTGGCGAGACCGCTTCAAAATTGGCGGCTGCTTCAATGGCCCAGTACCCCACTGTTGATTTTACTTTGATTAGACGAACATTCGTTAAAGACGAAGATAAACTGGTGCAAGCGTTAGAAGATGCCAAAAAAGCAGAGGCCATGGTACTGCATACTATCATTAATGATCATCTCGTGGCGATTGCTAATCAATTTTTCAATGAGCATCAATTGTTCCATTTTGACATTTTGACACCACCAGTTGCGGAAATCGAACGATTAACAGGTGTCGCACCCATGCGGGAACCAGGTGCCTTACATCATCTGAATGAAAATTATTTTAAACGAATTGAAGCAATGGAATTTGCTGTCAAATATGACGATGGCAAGGACCCACGAGGCTTTTTAGAAGCGGATGTGTTACTTCTTGGCGTTTCCCGAACTTCTAAAACACCGCTAAGTCTCTTTTTAGCCAACAAGAACTTAAAAGTTGCTAATTTGCCACTAATTCCTGAAGCACATTTACCGAAACAATTATTCGAAATGGACCCTAAAAAAATTGTTGGCTTAACCAATGATCCCAATGTTTTAAACGGGATTCGTAAAGAACGAATGCGCGCATATGGATTGCCTGAAAATACTTCTTATTCAGATATTGAAAAAATTCGGCGAGAACTGGCTTTTGCTAATGATCTTTATCAAAAATTAGGTTGTATCGTTATTGATGTCGCTTCTCTTTCAATTGAAGAAACTGCCTCAATGATTCTTAATGCTTTGAACTTAGAAGATCATAGTTATTATTCCACGGAAACAGCCGAGGATTAAAAAAAACGAGAAAAAATCACTAGTGATTTTTTCTCGTTTTTTTTAAAAGACTTGAACGCCTTCTTGATCAATATTGAAAATTTGGATGCTCGCTTTGGTAGATAATTTCTCCAAACTTTGAACAATTTCGTTGGTTCGTTCTTCTGGCGACAAGATTAGCACAGTTGGACCAGCACCGCTTAAGAAAGAGCCATAAGCACCTTTTTGCTGAGTTAAACGACGAATTTCTTTTAAGTGAGGAACCAATGAACGACGATACGTTTCATGCCATTTATCTTGTTCCATCATTTTGCCTGCTAAAGGTAAATCCCCGTTTAAAATTGCGGCAATCATAACATTGGCAATTGAGCTGGCCGCGACCGCTTCTTTATAAGTCAATTTTTCGGGCAAAACAGCGCGACTTTTTTCGGTAAATAATGGTTCCTCTGGAATAAATGCAATGACATCACACATTGGAAAGTGATGTTTGACATGGTAGACTTGGTTTTCTACATGGCTAGCCACCACGAAATCTCCTAAAATAGCTGGGGCAACATTATCCGGATGTCCTTCCATCTCTGTGGCCAAACGAACTTTTTCTTTAGGGGACAAATTTAAATGTGCTAGTCGGTTAGCTAATTCAATGCCTGCTACAATCACACTTGAGCTACTGCCTAGTCCTCTTGCAAGGGGAATGTCAGAAACCATCCGAATAACTTTTGGTGTTAATTCTGGTGCAATTTTCAATGCCGTTTGAATTAATAAATTCTCTTCATTAGTAGGAATCTCTTCTCCCAAAGTATGTTGAATTTCCCAAAATTCACTTTCACCTAAAACGTTGATTGTTAAATAAGCGGATAATGCAATGCCACATGAATCAAAGCCAGGTCCTAAGTTGGCACTAGTGGCAGGTACTCTTATTTTCATAGTGTTGCGACTCCTTTTCGTAAGTGCAGACGCATTTCTTCCACGTCACTCATTTTTGAAATAGCTACTTCTGTCTCCATTGCTGTATCCGGATCTTTCAATCCGTTACCAGTAAAGACTGCCACGACGGTTTCACCTGCTTTGATTTTACCGCTTTTAACATGTTGAATAACTCCAGCTAATGAAGCAGCCGAACCAGGTTCAATGAAAACCCCATCTTGAGCAGCAATTTTTCGGTAAGCCGTTAAAATTTCTTGATCTGTCACGGCATCAATGAAACCACCGGATTCATCCCGTGCCTGTTCTGCTAGTTGCCAACTAGCAGGATTTCCAATCCGGATCGCTGTTGCCACGGTTTCAGGTTGCTCAATCACTTGGCCTTTCACGATCGCTGCGGCACCTTCTGCTTCAAAACCATGCATTCTTGGTAAAGTTGTTCCTTGTTTTTCATGCCATTCTTTAAAGCCTTTCCAGTAAGCGGAAATATTGCCGGCATTTCCAACTGGAATCGCTAAGACATCGGGCGCTTGACCTAATTGTTCACAAACTTCAAAAGCTGCTGTCTTTTGCCCTTCTAAGCGATAAGGATTCACTGAATTAACTAGCGCAACTGCCTCAGTTTTCGCAATCTCTCGCACCGCTTTTAATGCTTCATCAAAGTTACCTGGAATCGAAATAATGTCTGCCCCATACATAATAGCTTGCGCCAATTTTCCCAGTGCGATTTTTCCTTCTGGAATCACTACATACGCTTTAATGCCTGCTCTTGTGGCATACGCAGCAGCGGCGGCACTAGTATTTCCTGTAGAAGCACAAACAATCGCTTTGGCACCTTCTTCTACCGCTTTTGCTACAGCCATCACCATCCCGCGATCTTTGAATGAGCCAGTGGGATTTAAGCCTTCGTATTTTCCATATAATTGAATACCTAATTCTTTGGATAAATTAGGTAAAGGAATCAGTGGCGTATTTCCTTCGGCTAAAGAAATCATTGGTGTTTTTTCTGTTACGGGCAAATACGCTTGATACTGTTTTAACAAACCTTCATACATGTTTACTCATCTCCTATAACCTTCATTACATTCAATAACTGAAAGGCTTCCGTATTTTGAATAGCTGTCACAACTTGTTGCATTTGTGCTTTTGATATCTGGTGTGTAATGGCAACAATTCTTGCTCGCTGTCCATCTGATTTCTGTTGAACTAATTGATCAAAGCTGACTTCTGCTTTAGTCATTAATTGCGTCAACTGCAAAAATTGTCCTGGTGTATCTGGAACATCTAATGAAAAATAGTACTGCCCAAATACATTTTCGGAACTCGTCAATTGGGTTTTATGTTGATACGAATTGAACATATGGCCAGTCGTTGCCAAGCGAATGTTTTTAGCAATCGTAATTAAATCACTGACCACACTGGTTGCTGTCGGTTTAGCGCCAGCTCCTGGACCGTAATACATTGATTCGCCCACGCCTGCACTTTTTATAAATACTGCATTGTACTCATTCCGAACAGATGCAATAGGATGCTTTTGATTGACTAGCATAGGCGCCACTTCCACCGAGATACTATTCTCATTTTGTTCAGCAGAGCCAATCAATTTGATTTCATACCCCAGTTGTTTAGCCATGGCGACATCATCTAAAGACAATCCGCGAATTCCGCGAATATCAACTTGTGGTAATGAAACATTCATCCCAAAAGCAAATTGACTTAAAATAACCATTTTATAGGCTGCATCGATTCCATCGACATCATTTGTCGGATCCGCTTCAGCAAATCCCAACGCTTGCGCTTCTGCTAAAGCTTCTTCATAACTTTTATCAGCAGAAACCATTTGCGTAAGCATATAATTCGTCGTACCGTTCACAATTCCTAAAACTTGTTGAATATTGTCTGCCGCTAAGCTATTAGCAATTGTTCTTAAAATAGGAATCCCGCCAGCAACACTTGCTTCGTAATATAAATCACAATGATGTTTTTGGGCTAACGCTACTAATTCACTCCCATGTTGCGCCAGTAAATCTTTATTGGCAGTCACAATATGTTTGCCCTTTTCTAAAGCTTTCATGATATAGGTTTTGGCTGGTTCAATGGTTCCCATTAATTCCACAACGATTTGAATCTCTTTATCTTCTAAAATATCATCAATTGAAGTTGTTAAAGACAGACCGTATTCTTCCGCTTGCGCTTGTTTCGTTTCAAGATTTCGGACAAATGCTTTTTCAATGACTACATTCATTCCTGTCACTTGTGAAATTTTCTCTTGATGTTCTTTCAAGAGAGTTAAAACGCCAGTGCCTACAGTCCCTAATCCTAGTAACCCGATCTTTAAGGTATCCTTCATTTTTACCTCCATCAACAGCGCTATTCTAGTTACGCTATTTTTTCCTACTTTTTATCGATGTTCAATATGCTCAAAGGTCTGATTTAAAATATCTATTACATGATGATCATCCAATGTATAAAAAATCGTTTTTCCTTCGCGACGTGCCTTGACAACCCGGCTATCTCTTAATAATTTTAGTTGATGAGAAACGGCGGACTGTTCCATTTCCAATTGTTCACTAATCGCCGTTACATTATGCTCGCCTTCTTTTAAAAGTAGCAAAATTCTTAAACGTGTTGGATCACTTAATACTTTATATAATTGACTTACTTGTTTGATTTCTTCCATTTGTTTCATTATAGTCGCCTCACTTTGCACTCATTATAACACAGAGTTTTTTAAAATAAGAACTGCGATTGTTCTTTCCTACGAAAAATATGGCACAAAGAAAGTTGGAAAAATGACAAACTTGTCGATTTTCCAACTTTCTTCATCTATTCGTGGTTGGCTTGCTGAACTGCATCCATCACGGCATAACGGAAGCCATTTTTTTCTAAAGCTACGACACCGCGAATCGTACTTCCTCCTGGAGAAGTCACTTCATCTTTCAATGCTCCTGGATGTTTTTTCGTGTCTAAGGCTAAGGTCGCCGTTCCTTTTATCATTTGAGCGACAATTTCATAAGATAAGTCCCTTGGTAACCCTTCTAAGACTGCTGCATCTCCCAATGCTTCCATAAAGATATCAACAAAAGCTGGACTGCAACCAGCCACAGTACCAAAAGTTTCCAGTTGCGCTTCACGAATTTCTTTGACTAACCCTAAAGTAGCAAGAAGTTCCATTACCAGTTCCTTCGTTTGGCCTTCAATTGTTGGTGCCAAGGCTACGCCAATCACGCCTTGATTCACGCTAACTGGTGTATTAGGAATGGCATGAACAACTTTGGCTTCTTTATTGCCAAGGGCCATTTGTGCTTCTTGTATGGTATGACCTGTTGCAACAGAAATCAATAGACTTTCGTTGGAAAAATGAGGAGCTAATTCCTGAAGAACAGGTAACACGACCTTTGCTCCTGTCGCAATAAAAATAACCTTACATTCTTGGAAAAGTGCATAATCTGTGACAAGTTGAAAGCCCCACTCTTTTTGAAGTGCTTCTGCTGTTCCACTTGAGCCACCTTTCACATATAAATGTTCCTTCTTGACTGCCTCAGCTTTTAGTAACCCTTTAATCATGGCACCGCCCATACTGCCAGCACCGATAAAGCCAATTTTCATAGCATTCCCTCCTTAGTTAAATAAAGTGTTTGTGTCAAAAGTCAATTAGCTTTTGACACAAACACTAACATTCGTACTTTTTTCCGTACAGCCTGTTTCGTTTATTTTATTTTGTTAATTCATTAACGACTGCTTCAAACGCAGCAATTTTTTCAGAAGCTTCTGAACTACTTGTTGCTTTTGTCGCTAGATAGAATTTAATTTTTGGTTCTGTTCCTGATGGTCGGATAGCAATCCAACTGCCATCTTCTAAATGATATTTCAGCACATCAGAAGGAGGCGTTTGTAATTGTTCTGTTTGACCATCTGCAAAAGTGCGTGTTAATTCTTTAAAATCTTCCGTTTGAGCAACTTGAATCCCGGCAAACTCAGTTGGCGCTTGTTCACGACATTTTGCCATTAAAGCTTTGATTTTACCGCTGCCTTCAATTCCGCTCATTGTTACGGAAATAGTTTTTTCTTCAAAGTAACCAAATTCTTCAAAGATATCTTGTAAACCATCGTATAATGTTTTTCCTTGTTTTTTATAGAAAGCCGCTACTTCTGCTAATAAAACTAACGCTTGAATTGCATCTTTATCACGAACAAAAGGTTTCACTAAGTAACCATAACTTTCTTCAAAACCAAACATAAACGTTTGACTGTGGTCTTCTTCGTATTGTTGAATTTTTTCAGCAATAAATTTGAAACCTGTTAAAACATTAAACATCTTCGTATTATATTTCTCAGCAATCGCTGTAGCAAGTTCACTAGAAACGATTGATTTTAGAACCGCAGCATTTTGAGGCAACGTGCCTGCTTGTTGATGGGCTTCTAAAATATAATGAATCATAATTGAACCTAATTGATTTCCTGTTAATACTTGGTAGTCTCCGTTTGGCATCCGCACAGCAGCACCTAAACGATCAGCATCTGGATCTGTTGCAATCAATAAATCAGCGCCTTCTTTTTCCCCTAAACGAATCGCGTATTCAAAAGCTGAATGTTCTTCAGGGTTTGGTGACTTAACTGTAGTAAAGTCAGGATCAGCAACGGCTTGCTCAGGTACTAAAACAAATTTTTCAAAACCGGCTTGTTTTAATGCCTTTTCTCCTAACATTTTCCCAGTTCCATGTAAGGGAGTGTAAACTAATTTTAATTCTTTACCCATTTCGTTAATTAATTCTTGATTAATCGTAACTGTTTTAATTTCTTTCAAATACGCGTTATCGACTTCTTCACCAACAATGTTAATTAAACCGCTGTGGGCAACTTCTTCATCTGGTAAGACATCAATTTTCAAAGGATTTTCGATACTACGAACATATTTAGTTAATGCATCTGCATCAGCTGGCGGCATTTGACCACCGTCTTCACCATAGACTTTGTAGCCATTATAGGCAGCTGGATTGTGAGAAGCCGTAATCATGATTCCCGCAAAAGCTTTAAAGTAACGGACCGCAAAAGATAATTCTGGTGTTGGTCGTAAGCTTTCAAACACAAAAGAAGGAATATCATGTTTAGCTAATGTTTTAGCTGCTTCCATTGCAAATTCTGGAGACATATGACGTGAATCATAGGCAATGGCTACACCGCGACGTTTTGTTTCAGGATCTTGCGTATCCATAAAACGTGCAAGCCCTTCTGTCGCTTGACGAACTGTAAAGATATTCATCCGATTAATACCGGCGCCTAAAATCCCGCGCATCCCGGCAGTCCCAAATTCTAATGGTGCGTAAAATGCATCTTCACATTTTTCAGGGTCTGTATTTAAGTCCTTTAATTCATTTTTTAAATTTTCTGGAATATTTTCTTCATTTAACCATTGTTGGTAAACTTGTTCCCAAGACATGGAAAACACCTCATTTGTTTTTTTGTTTTTACTTTTTAAGTATAGCATTGGATATTCGTTTAGAAAAGGGAAGTTGTAGCGTTTTCTCTCAGCAAATGATTTTTATAAGAAAAATCTTACTTAGTGTTCTATTTTTGTTTGTCTATTTTCAGAAAGCTGTCGTGTAATCCGTACCATTCGCTCACAAAAAAGAGGCATTTCTTCTGGTGAAATTCGGGAACAGTTCAAGCGAATACTTCCACGTTTTTCACTAAAAGCTACACTTGGTGCTACCAAAACACCTTCTCGTAAAAATACTTGCCAATCTTCTGGCTTAAGTGCCCCTTGACGCCAATGTGCCCATAAATAAAAGCCGCCTTTTACTGGCGAAACTTCCCATTCTGGCAACGATTTAAATACTTGATATACAGCTGTTGCTCGTTGTTCCACTTGTTTATTTAATAACGTAATTTTTTCAGAAAAAGAAGGATCTTCAATCGCCATTTTAGCGAGCATCTGCGGAAAAATACTCAACGAAACATCCATCATTTTTCTGGCTTCTGCAATTTGTTTCGTCACGGAGGCGGGCGCACTTAACCAACCAATTTTCGTGGTCGAACCTAAAATTTTTGACAACGAACCGATATACAAGACATTATCTGGATCTAATTTTTTTAAAGGAGGAATTTCTGTTTTCGGGATAAAACTTAACTGCCCAAAAACATCATCTTCTAAAATAGGAACTTGATACGTTTGACAGACTTTCACAAGCTGTTCTCTTTTTCTTAAAGGCATCACTGTCCCAGTCGGATTTTGAAAGGAAGGATTAACCATAACCATTTTGATGCGATGTTGTCGGATTGTTTGTTCTAGCGCTTCAAGATCAATCCCTTCATCTGTCATGGGCACACCAAATAAGCGCACACCAGCAGCTTGGAAAATTGGTAAGGCATAGAAGAAAGATGGATCTTCTACAGCAACACTATCTCCTTGTCTCAATAAAACTTGCAAAACTAAAAAAAGTGCTTGTTGCGCACCTGAAGTAAGCAATAAACTTTCACTTGGTAAATGAAGCTGATATTCCGTTGCTGTAATGGCTTGGATTTCTTTTCTTAACGGCAAATAACCTAATTCATCTTGTGCTTCCTCTTTTAAAAATTGTTTCCAATTTAATGCTGGAAAATCGAAACTGGGAATTAAGTCTAACGGCAACTCGCCTGTATACATATCTAAGTCAGTCGGCAAATTTTGTTTAGCTCGTAACTCAATCTCTGTCACCAAGGGATGAACTTGTTTGAACACATTTTGTTCTAAATAACGATGCCAATCCGTTCGTGGTGTCATCATTACCCCCCATTTCCCTTCGTTGACAATCGTTCCACTCCCTCTTTTTCGCACAATCCAGCCTAAGTCCACCAGTTCATCTAATGCATGAACAACGGTTGAACGATTGACAGACAAGTATTCTGCCAGTTTACGTTCCGAAGGGATTTTTTCGCCTGGTAATAATTCGCCTGTTTGAATCTTTTGAACAATCATTTCCATAATACTGCGATAAATGGGAACATTTTGTTCTTTTTTAAGTTGCCACATAGCAATCACCTCAATAATTGGATGAGTTAAAAGTAATCCAGTTTAATGCTTTTGTCAATCGAAAATACAAGAAAAGTGAGACAGCCGTTTTGACGAATGTCCCACTTTTCTGTTTTACTATTAACAGGTTTGTCTCAATGTTTGTGTAAAAATGCTTGGATGGTGTTATAAAAGATTCCTGCGAACATAAAGATTAACCAACTAAACCGCCAATCCCCTAAAACAAAACTAATAAATAGATAGAGTGCAACAACTAAGGGCCAATAAACGGATGCAATAATTGCACCGACAGGATTTCCCACAGGTCCTTCCTCTGTTTTTGTTTGTTGAGGGGCAAAATCAGAATGACCAACATGTTCTGAATAAAAATAAGTTTCATTCAACAATTTATTAAAACTTCCTTTAATTACTCCACCAAATATAAACAAGAAGACGCCAACCGATACTAAAAAGAAGAGCCAACTAATCCCCATCGTTCCATTATAATATTGTCCGCCCATCATTTGATGCATGGAACGGCGCATCATCAGATGAAGGCCACTACTAAAGACAACAACTGGGATTAAACCCAAAATACAAAAAACGACGCCCGCTGCCATACAAAAAATAAATGATCGTTGAAAACTTTGTTCTCTTTGTGCAACTTCTTTTTTTAACTTAATCGGAATCAATCGTTGCCCCAGTTGTTTGTCCATTGCAACAAACCGATTACCAGCAACAATAAATAATGGAACGCCGATTGCCACACCTATGAAAAGACAAACTAAACCAAGACCGTTAGAAAGAACACCACGCATACCAACCAGCAAGCCAACACCCACCATGATTGCAACAACACCAAGGCCAATTTGAATAGCACCTTTACGTTGGACAGCTAAATAGTCAAGTCCTTCCTCCACTGAAATTTCTGGCAAACCGTTCATTGAATCGTTTGTTTCATCCACTTGTTTATTTTCTAAATTCAATTCTTCCATTAATTCATCAATAGTACCAAATTCAGAAATAATTGTACCAATTGCTTCATTTTCCGATTTTCCTTGGCTGAGCAAGTCTTCATAACGATCCTCAGCATTTGCTAATAAGTCCGCCTTTAATTGTTTTGTTTCAGATGTTTCAACAACGCCTGAAAATAAGCTATCAATAAATTCTTCTATAATTTTCATTTTCCCATCTCCTTTACAAATGCTTCGACGACGTCTTTTGTTACTTCCCATTCTAGTAACTTTTCCTCTAAATAACGCTCTCCTGCATGGGTTATTTGATAATAGGTCCGCTTTTTGCCATGCGTTACTTCTCCTGGAAATGATTCAATGTAGCCATTTTTCTCTAAACGTGTAAAAGCAGAATAAAGTGTCGTTTCTTTAATCGAATATTGTTCTTTAGAAATTTCACGAATGCGTTTAGAAATCGCATAACCATATGAAGCGCCGGATTGTAAGATTGAGAGAATAAAGGTATCGTTGTATCCTCGAATTGCATCACTACCAATCACATAAATTCCTCCCTCAAGTACTTCAACTATCGTACTACGTCTGTCGTTGTAATTATCTTAACACGATTACTACGATAGGTAAAGTAAAAAAAGCACGTAATGCAGAAATCAATTTAATTTCTGCACTACGTGCTGTCTTCTTTTCAGTCTATAGTTGAATGTTAAATGGTATCACCATTAAAAATAGAATTTTTTACAATCACATAATCAACTTTACGAATCGCTTCTAAATCACGACCTCCCGCGTATGAAATGGAAGATTGTAAATCTTGTTGCATTTCGACTAAAGTATCTGCCAACTTCCCTTTATGGCGTAACCAGATTTTTTTGCCTTCAACGTTTTTCTTTTCGCCTTTTTGGAATTCAGAGGCGCTACCAAAGTATTCTTTGTAAACAACGCCATCTTCCACTTTTGTTTCACCTGGTGATTCTTCATGTCCAGCAAATAATGAACCAATCATGACCATAGTTGCCCCAAAACGCACAGATTTTGCAATATCTCCATGGGTCCGAATCCCACCATCTGCAATAATTGGTTTCCGAGCAGCTTTGGCACACCAACGTAAAGCCGCTAACTGCCAGCCACCTGTCCCAAAGCCAGTCTTAATTTTAGTAATACAAACTTTTCCTGGTCCAATCCCCACTTTGGTGGCATCGGCTCCAGCGTTTTCTAATTCGCGAACGGCTTCTGGTGTTCCAACATTGCCCGCAATAACGAACGTCTCTGGTAAAGATTTTTTCAAGTGTTGAATCATATTAATCACCGCATTTGAATGACCATGGGCGATATCAATTGTCACGTAGTCAGGAACTAAACCTTCTCGGGCTAACGTTTCAACAAAAGCGTATTCCCCTTCTTTCACACCCACACTAATTGACGTGATTAAGCCCTTTTGTTGCATTTTTTTAATAAATGGCACTCGCGCCTCTTCATCAAACCGATGCATGATATAAAAATAACCATT
Organism: Enterococcus sp. DIV0358; assembly: GCF_051713465.1. NCBI lineage: Bacteria > Bacillati > Bacillota > Bacilli > Lactobacillales > Enterococcaceae > Enterococcus > Enterococcus sp. DIV0358. Next base: position 2,029,993 of record NZ_JBIOPX010000001.1, read on the forward strand.
TTCAGCAAGGGTTTCCGCAATCGTTTCATCAATAATTGTTTGCATGTTCGCTGGAACGACAGGCATTTTAAACGAATGTTTTCCTAAAGTTACTGTAGTATCACATTCAGAACGACTATTCACGATACATTTATTGGGAATTAATTGGACATCTTCATAATCAAAAACTTTCATACTTACTGCCTCCTAGTTATTTACAAAAATAACGTAAAAACCGAACATTCGGTCATTTAACGTTCGTGTTTACAAACACCATTGTTAATTTACACTATTTACCGCCACTTGTCAAAGGCGTTTTAACGAAAATTAATCTTTTTACCCTTCTTGAACGTTTGGTAAAATGGCCTGCAATAAAATAGCAACAATTGAGGCAGTTGCCACGGGTGAACTAAATAAATATTGTAAAAATTGTGGTAGAGTTTCCAAAAACTCTTTTGGTAACAATGTCAACGCTAATGTCATAATAATCGGAACGGCAATTACATACATCTCTTTTTCATGAATTGTTACATCACTCATGACTTTCATTCCACTTACAGAAATGATGCCACAAACAACCACAAAAACACCGCCGATAACTGGTGCCGGAATGGCCGAAATCAAGGTGGAAAGTTTTCCAGATAAGCCAAATAAGACAAACCACGCACCTGCAGCCACAAAAACCTTGCGACTAGCAACCCCAGTGATTGAAATAATCCCAGCATTTGTAGAGTAACTAGTTACTGGCGTGCCGCCAATGAATGAAGAAACTAAGCAACCTAAGCCTTCACCAATTACGCCGCGATTAATTTTTTCTTCGGTCAAAGGTTCAGCGACAACATGACTCACAGCAAACCAAGTGCCTGTTGTTTCCGCCATTAAAACCAGATAAATAACTAACATCGTGGCAATGGCTGACCAGTCAAATTGGAAAGAAAAGTTAACTAATGGTAACTGAGGCAAACTAAACCAAGCCGCTTCACTAACGGCTGATAAATCAAGTACCCCTAATAATTGTGCCGCGATGCTCCCAAATAATAATGCCAAAATAACAGAAGAAACGCGGAAAATCCGCCCTTTTTTCAAAGCAGAACCTAAGAGCGCAAAGAAGATCAACGTACCCGCTGCTATAAATGCTAATAAAATATTTTGTCCTAATTCCCCTTTTGCGTGGTAAATATTATCCGATAAAGCGACTGGCATTAACGAAAGCCCCACCACAAAAATAATTGTTCCTCCCACAATTGGTGGAACAAATTTAGTGATTAAACGATTAAAGATACCAGTAAATCCTAATATAATAACAACAATTGCCCCCACTAAACTAGCACCTAAAACTGCGCCCCAGCCATTTCCTTGTTGGTTATTGGCAAAATAAATTCCTGCAATTGCCCCGATTGGAATAAATGAAGGGCCTTGCGCAACTGGTAATCTCATACAAAAATGAGATTGAATAATCGTGGCAAGTCCTGCTGCTATGAATGTTGCTTGGATTAAAGAAGACGTTTGTGCTGTGCTAATCCCAATAATTGAAGCAATGATCACAGGTACGACGTACACGTCCATTGCTAAGACATGCTGAATCCCTAACATAGTGGCCTGCCCAAAAGATACTGAATCTTCTGGCCCCACTGTTAAATGAAGATTATTTTGTTTCTTTTCACTCATTTTTTATACTCCTTTAGTTGCTGACATTAAATTTTTATCATGTACTTTTTCACCTTGTACCCAGACTTCTCGAATATTTTCTGGTCGTGCTAAATATAAGATTTTTTGGAAAATATCAAGCAATGATTCCCCTGGATTTTTAGGGATTCGTGCTTGTGACAAGCTTGTATTAATAATTTGAACATCCCAAGCATACCCTTTTTCTAATTTTCCAATTGGTAAACTTAGCGCTTGACCACCACCAGCAGTAGCTAAATAAAACGCTTCATTTACGGTAATCCGTGCTGTTTTAACACCTCGTATTTCTGTTTTTTTTGTAGCATCGACACCATCTTCTAACATTCTAGAAGAAATAACCGCTTGCTTTAAATTGTCAAAAAGACTTGGTGAAAAACCACCTGAAAGATCACTACCTAAACCAACTTCTACTTGATGTTGATGTACTAATTTTGCAATCGGTGTTACTGCATTGCCAAAATAAGCATTAGAGATTGGGCAGTGCGCCACAGCCGTCCCTGTTTCATGGAATAAATTCATATCTGCTTCTTCTAAAAAGCCTGCATGTGCCATCACTGCTTTTTCTGTTAATAAACCAAAATCATTCAATGCTTGAGCATCATTTTTTCCAAAACGTTCTTGAACAAATTGATGTTCCCAATCACTCTCACTACAATGACTTTGAACATGGACTTGATATTTCGCTGCTAATTCTCCTAATCCTTTAAGTGCTTCCTCTGTACAACTAGGAATGAAACGCGGAGTTACAACGGGATACACGCCTTGTTTTGTTTGCTGCGCTAATGTTTGAATTTCTTGAATAAACCGTTCCGTTTCTTCTAATGCTTGTTGCGTTGTTTGATCACGATAGTATTCAGGATTCTCATTAAGATCATCCATTACAACTTTACCAATTAAGCCACGCTGCCCTTTTTCCGCACAAATCTCTGCCAAACGACGGCTAGCTTCATAATGAATGGTTGCAAAATAAAGGGCTGTTGTTGTCCCATTAGCTAACAATTGGGTTACCAATTCATCATAGACTTGTTGGGCAAATGCTAAATCTGCAAACTTGGACTCCAAAGGAAACGTGTACGTATTCAGCCATTCATACAATGGAATATCCAAGGCGGTCCCTGATTGTGCCCACTGAGGTGCATGGACATGTAAATCAACAAAGCCGGGTAAAAGATAAGAATCTTGGGGCAATTCTTGAAAACGTTGTGCCTCTTTTTGTTCTGCTAGCACAGTTTCATACGCTTCAGCATCTGGTTCAATTATTTCCTGAATTACTCCGGCCTCATCTATACAAAAAAGTGTCTCTTCATAAACTTTAATCTCTTGCAAATTTTTACTAGAAAAACCTGTTCCTTTTATTACAAAATGAAACATTTAATACTCCTCCTTACTATCACATGAAGATTATACATAAACTTTCGTTTAATAACTATAAAAATGTGAGTTTTTTAAAAAAAATACGTGTTAAAACAAGCAAAAACCGAACATTCTAAGAATGATTTATTTTTTCTTTGGATAAACAAGAAAACTTTCTATTCTTAAGATTCTTCGGTATACTTGAAGAGAATCGTTAGAACTTTAGGAGGTCCTGAGATGATACAGATCGAACAAATTAGAACAGGTGTTATTCAAGAAAACTGTTATCTTGTTTATAATGAAGAAGCATTATTAATTATTGATCCAGGTGCAGAAGGAGCAAAACTAATTCAAGAAATTACCCGTTTAGGGAAGAAACCAGCCGCTATTTTATTAACACATACTCACTATGATCATATTGGTGCGGTAGAAGAATTGCGCCATCATTATCAAATCCCTGTTTATGTTAGTCCATTAGAACAAGCGTGGCTTTCCAATCCTATTTTGAATCTTTCAGGATTAGGCAGACATGACGATATAGCAAATATTATTGTTCAACCCGCCGAACATGAATTTAAACTAACCGATTATGAAATTGGCGGCATGAAATTTTCCGTAGTCCCAACACCTGGTCATTCAATTGGTAGCGTCAGCTTTGTCTTTGATAATTTTGTTGTTGTTGGGGATGCATTGTTTAAAGGTAGTATTGGTCGTACTGATTTACACACTGGTGATATGCAACAATTATTACACAGCATTACGACCTATCTATTCACTTTACCAGAAGAATTTCCTGTTTATCCAGGCCATGGTGATGCCACGACCATTCAACATGAAAAAGCCACAAACCCATTTTTTAATTAGAGATTTATTCACTATTTAAAGAAACTTAGGAGGAGTAGCAATGACTGAAGCAACGACACTTTATATTATTCGTCACGGAAAAACGATGTTTAATACGATTGGCCGAACCCAAGGCTGGTCAGATACCCCCTTAACCAAACAAGGAGAAGAAGGCATTTATCATTTAGGCTTAGGTCTTAGAGACATAGACTTTAGGGAAGCTTATAGTAGTGATAGTGGTCGTGCCATGCAAACCGCTCAGATTATTTTACAAGAACATCAAAACCACCAAAATATTCCTTACCTAACCGATAAACGGATTCGTGAGTGGTGTTTTGGTTCTTTAGATGGTGGCTATGATGGTGAACTTTGGGGTGTGGTGCCACGCATTTTAGCTTTTAAAAGTTATGAGGACATGATGACCACGAAGATTACCTATCGTGAGCTAGCAAATGCTATTATTGAAGCCGATACGGCTGACTGGGCGGAGCCTTATGAAGTTATTCGTGATCGTGTTTGGTCTGGTTTCGAAGATATCGCTCATCATCGAGAAAAAAATGGTGGCGGCAAAGTCATGGTGGTTTCCCATGGACTAACAATTTCCTTTTTACTTTCCTTAATTGATGCAAGTTTGCCTATGCAGATGGCACTGGAGAATGGTAGCGTGACGACCTTAACTTACGAAAAAGGAACATTTACCATTCAAGGAATTAATGATAGTTCTTATATTGAAAAGGGAAAAAAGATCGCTGAAAAGTGCCGTTTGTTGTAAAAAAAGAGAAGGTTATCTGTCAAAATGACAGATAACCTTCTCTTTTTATTTATTCTTTTAAACGTTCTACATTTTTTCTTGAGATTTGAATTTTTTCTAAGGTTTCCTTATAGTTTTTTGCTGCATAAGCAAAAAATAAAACATCGACTACATACAATTGTGCCACCAAGGAAACAGTAGCCGCACTTCTCAATGGCACGTCTTCCCCACTAGAGGTTTGGAGGACGATATCACTTTTTTCACCAATCACTGATTTTTCATCTTGTGTGATACTAATAATAGGAATCCCTTGCTGCTTCGCTAAATCAGCTAAAGTACTTGCTTCTTTATTCGTTCCAGAATTAGAAATAACAATAAAAACACTAGGCTTTTCTGTTGAGCCTAACATAGAAGCAAATAAATGATGATCCAATGTTGTAAATACCGTTCGGCCTAATCGCGTAAATTTTTGATAAATATCTTGAGCAACCAACGAAGAGGCACCCAACCCATAGACAAAAATTACTTCTGTTTTTTCCAACAAATCAACGGCTTCATTCACTGCGACATCCTCTAATGTCTGACCGCTTCGCTCAACCACATGAACAAAGCGCGCTTGTAACTTTTGTTTAATATCAGCTGTTGATTCCCCTTTAGTAACTTCAGTGTACATTTGCTGCTTCATTTGGCCAAGATTTGCAGATAATAAAAGTTTCAACTCTGTGAAGCCATTCACATCCATAGAATGACAAAAGCGAATAATTGCCGCTGGACTTGATCCTGCTTGTTTCGCTAGCTCTTGCGCATTCATTGAAATAACTGTTTCTGTATTTTTTAAAATATATTCTGCGATTTTTCGTTCTGATTTTGGTAATTGTTGTAGACGATCTTGGATAGATAAGACAATATTTTGTTGCATAAACACCCCTCCTGATACACCATTTCCTACGCAATTAAATTTTAACAAAGAAAAAGGGAGAAGCCAAGTTCTCCTTTTTTCTATTTATTATTTAGTTGTTTGCATATCTTTAGGAATCCCAAAGAATAACGTTGCTACAAAACCACCTGCGTAAGCAGCCAATAAACCTAATACATATGCAAGCCATTGGTTGTTGGCAATTAATGGAATTAAAGCCACCCCACTTGGTCCAATAGCAATCGCACCAACATTACCGAAGGCCCCAATCACCGCACCACCAATACCACCGCCGATACAAGCAGTAATGAATGGACGTCCTAATGGTAAAGTAACTCCGTAGATTAATGGTTCACCAATACCTAAAATCCCAACTGGCAAGGCACCTTTAATCATTTCAACTAATTTTTTATCAGATTTACAACGAATCCATAATGCTAAAGCTGCACCGACTTGTCCCGCACCAGCCATGGCCAGAATTGGTAATAACAAAGTCATCCCTGTTTGATTAATCATTTCAATGTGGATTGGCGTCAAAATTTGATGTAAACCAAACATTACCATTGGCAAGAAGGTTAAACCAAGAGTAAAGCCAGCAACCATACCACCTTTTTCTAAGACAACATTGATAATACCAACTAAGCCATTAGAAATAGCTCCGGCTACAGGCATGATTAAGAAAATAGTTGCTAAGCCAATCACTAAAAGTGAAATGGTTGGCGTTACGATAATATCAATTGATTCTGGGACAATTTTATGCAATTGTTTTTCTAACAATGATAATAACCATACGGCAAAAATAACACCGATAATTCCGCCTTGTCCTGCAGATAATGTTCCCCCAGTGAAAATATTACTGATTGGTGCATCTGGATTCATTCCTGTCAACATTGTGACTGCCCCAATAACACCACCCAACGCTGGCGTTGCACCAAAAACGCTGGCACTGTTAATCCCAGTGTAAAGAGCTAAATAAGCAAAAATCCCATTTTTAATAATATTTAAGACATCAATATATTGTTGCCATGAAGCTGAAATATCACCAGCAACAACTAAGTTAGACATAACAGCTGCAATCCCGCCAATAATACCAGCCCCAACAAAGGCAGGAATCATCGGAACAAAGATACTAGAAATGGCTTTTAACACTTTTTTAAATGGTGAAGTGTTATTTTGTTTCGCTTTTTGTTGTGCTTTCATTTGAGCGGCTTTTTCTTCTACTAAATCTTTTCCAGATTTGCCTGCTGAAGCATCAGTTGCGGTGTCATGATTAAATGGTTCTCCCAATTTGACACCTGCTTGATCTACCATTTCTTGTGCAACCTTGTTAACAGTCCCTGGACCAACAACTACTTGTAACGTATCATCTTCTACGACGCCCATAACGCCATCAATTTTTTTCAATCCCTCAATATCCACTTTGTCATAATCTCGGATATCCATACGAACACGAGTCATACAATGAATGACTTTGTCCACGTTTTCTTGACCACCAACTTCTTTATAAATCCCATCAGCAATGCGTTTAATTCTTTCTTCTGCCATGTTAAAACACCCTCCTAATTCCTTAATTTAATGTATTCTTGATAAATTGATTCCCGTCAATTAATTTTTGTGTTGCTTCTTCTTTAGTACTATCAGTTAAAATCATTACAATTGCTAACTTCACATTTTCTTCTGCTTCTACAAATTTTAGTTCGGCAACTTCATAACTACAACCCGTTGCTTCCATAATAATCCGTTTGGAACGCTCCACTAATTTTTCATTGGTTGGTTTTACATCAACCATTAAGTTATTGTAGACTTTCCCAATACCAATCATAGAAATAGTTGATAACATATTTAAAATTAATTTTTGAGCTGTCCCAGATTTCAAGCGAGTCGAACCTGTTAAAAATTCAGGTCCTGCATCTACTTCAATCGGCATTTGCGCATATTTACTAATTTCGGCATTTTTATTACATGCCACAGTTGCGGTAGCTGCTCCCACCGTTGTTGCATATTCTAAACCGCCAATTACATAAGGCGTCCGACCACTGGCTGCAATCCCAACAACAATGTCATTTGCTGATAATTTTAGATCAACTAAATCTTGACGACCTAGTTCTTTTGAATCTTCAGCACCTTCTACTGCGACAGTCATTGCTTTTTGACCACCAGCGATGAGGCCTTGAACCATCTCTGGCTCGACGCCAAAAGTTGGTACACATTCGGCTGCATCTAAGACACCTAACCGACCACTCGTACCAGCGCCCATGTAGATCAAGCGGCCGCCTTGATTGAAGCTTTTGATGATGGCTTCTACCACTGGTTCAATGGCTGCTAATTCTTGACCCACTGCAATTGCAACTTTTTGGTCTTCTTGATTCATTTTTTGTAAAGCTTCTTTGACACTCATCTCATCTAAGCCCATTGTATTTTCATTTCTACGTTCAGTTGTTAAGTTTTCTAAATTCATTTTCTATCGTTCCTTCCGTGACTAGCGTAAATTGATTGCCTGCCTTGATTAACGGCAATATCGTTTGATCTTTTTCAATAATTCGTGTAATCGTATTGACTTTTTCATCTTTCGGCAAGTCCACCAGTGTGACTTGAATTTCTCCCATATAGCGACCATATTTTTCATTATCAATCGTTACGGTTCCCACTGGACGTGCTTCAGTCTGCTCTGACTCAATCGTTGCAATTTCATCTTTTCTGAACATTTCACTCGTTCTTGATAATTCACTTCGCAAAACATCTCTTGCAGCATCTAAACGATTGGTATGAGTCCCAAGTATTCGCTTCAAATAGCGGCTCTCGCTAGGTGCTACTTCTAACAGAAATTGATTGGTTTGGTGATAATAACCAAATTGAGCCATGGTTCGCTCACTAATTGTGGGGTCACCAATATAAACAGCATCGACATAAGGATCAGCCATCAAACCAACGGCAGCGGCGAAAGGATTTTGCCCCCGATGTTTTTCTAATGTTGGTAAACCAGCAAAAATTGGGCCTCTTGTTTGCCCATCTCCTGGCACAAAAGTAAAAACTTGTAAGCCTAATTCTTTAAGCCAGCGGTTCTTTTCATTAAAAAATGTTGTTCCAATGCCTGTTTCAGGTCTTGGATAATAATTATGCCAAGCTTCTAAGCGAGAAAAGTCCGCTTGGTGAGCCTTTAACTCAGCCACTTCTTCCAGTGTAATGGTACTAGCATTCAATCCTATATCAATCTTATGTGAAGCATGAGCCATTTGTTCTATCGTAATGCCATAATCCATCCGAAGGCCAGTTACGCCCAACTCGATTAAAGGCTCTAATTCATCGAAAGAAAAACCCGCTCTTTTTAACGCTTCACCTGAAATATCTACCATAATTTTCATTTTTTCTGCCTTAGCAATTGCCCCTAAATCAGTCAAGCGTTGGCGGTAAAGGGAAGTATCATCTTCTGGAATGTGTAAAGAAGTGAAAATACCATCAAATCCAAGCGCTTTCATCTTTTTGATATAAATAATTGTATCGTTTGTAATCTCTTCACCAAGAAAAACTGAAATACCATACATCTTTTTAGCTCCTCTCTAATACGCTTTCATTATAACTTGTTTGAAATAAAATTTCAACTATTTTTCTAAATATTTTTTAATTCCAAAATAAAATTTTATTTCTGTTCAAAAAAAAACAGATATTCCTTTATAGAAATATCTGTCTAATGCATTAATTGGCTGTGGCAGAGCCAACTGGTGTACCAGCTGTAACCACGCCAGTTTTCTCTAACGAAAATTGTGCTACTTTATCCATGTTGGTAATAATAACAACCATTTCAGTTCCTTTACCAGCTGCTTTAATTGCTTCTAAATCAGCAATTGCGACCACCGTATCTGCAGTCACTTGGTCGCCTTCTTTCACTTTAATAGTGAACGGTGCCCCGTTTAACTCTACCGTATCGATACCCATGTGTAATAAAATTTCAAGACCGTTTGTCATTTTTAAACCAATGGCATGTTTTGTTTGGAAAACGCTTAAAACTTCTCCTTCAATAGGTGCATAAATTTCACCATTTTCTGGAACTACTGCATAGCCATCTCCCATCATTTTTTGTGAAAAAACAGGATCATTCACTTCACTGATTGGGATAATGGTTCCATTGGCAACGGCATGCATTGTATTATTTTCGACAACTTCATTCTTTTTCTTCAAAAATCCAAACATTTCTCTTCCCCCATTTTTTAAAGTATCACTAGTATAGAAAAAAGTTTCATGAATTACAAGTGGCACCTTTGTATAATTCTAAAATTTATTTTAAAATAAGAATTTGCATTGGCATTTACTTTGTCAGCGGGTATACTTATACTTGATGTGTTTTGCATTTATTTCAGAAAGGAATGGTGACATGCTTTTTGCTAACCTATGGAAAGCAATTATTCTTGGTATTATCGAAGGAATTACCGAGTGGCTTCCAATTAGTAGTACCGGACATTTAATTTTAGTGGATGAGTTTATTAAACTCAATCTAAGTAAAGATTTTATGGAAATGTTCAACGTCGTTATCCAATTGGGAGCGATTATGGCGGTTGTTATTTTATACTTCCACAAATTGAATCCTTTCTCACCAAAGAAAAATGGCGAAGAGAAAAAAGATACTTGGATTCTTTGGTCTAAAGTCTTAGTCGCTTGTTTACCAGCGGCAGTTATTGGTCTAAAATTTGATGATTATTTAGATGCACATTTTTATAACTTTTTAACAGTATCGATTATGTTAATTGTTTATGGGATTGCTTTTATTATCATTGAAAAACGAAATAAAAATGTTGCACCGAAGTGTACTAATCTAAAAGACTTCACTTATAAAGCCGCTTTAATCGTTGGTGCTTTCCAAGTACTGGCATTAATTCCAGGAACTTCACGTTCAGGAGCGACCATTTTAGGGGCAATCTTAATTGGGGCCTCACGTTTTGTTGCAACAGAGTTTTCATTTTTCTTAGGAATTCCAGTAATGTTTGGAGCAAGTTTTTTAAAAATCTTTAAATTCTTGGCCAAAGGAAATACGTTTGGGTCAGAAGAAATCATTATTTTATTAACTGGCTCTATTGTTGCCTTCGTTGTTTCCATCATTGCGATTAAATTCTTATTGAATTACTTGAAGAAAAACGATTTTACAGTTTTCGGTTGGTATCGTGTAATTTTAGGTGCGATTTTAATTGGCTACTGGTTATTCTCATAAAAATAAAACCGTTGCTTTCACTGTCGAAAGCAACGGTTTTATTTTTTTAAATCGCCAAACGTTATTCGCTCAATCCCCTGTTCTTCAAACCACTGACGAACACGAGGATCACAAATCGTTGCTAATTCTTTGCAGCGTAAAGTGGTATAAGAAGAATTGTCTAACACAAATTGATCCAAATACCCAACATCAAAATGCATCTCAGCAATTGCCGATTCCGGCATCCGTAATAAACCAAAGTCGTCTTCTAAAAAATTCTCCACTGATACGCCTTCGTGAATATAAGATAACGCGCCAGACTCTAACAAATGTGTCACCTGGAAATAACCTTGTTGCGGTGGATATTCTTTTTCCCCACTATATTTCAGGGTTGTATGAAGTCCGTACTCTTCTGCTAATTCTAAAAATACTTGATCAACCACTTCATCACCAATCGAATGGCAATCAAAATGTTCAGGATAATGTCCAGTTAGTTCCTTAAAACGCGTCAATTGCGCAATCGTTTCAAGTCGTACTTCTTCATATACGAAGGCTACTTGCTTTTGTTGACGATAATAAGAAGAGCGATGAAAATTGCCTTGTTCATCTACCAGTGAAGGAATCATACATGGGTCCGCACAAGGTTTCCCTAATAAAAAATTCGTATGCTGACCTACAAATAAGCCTGGATAATTTTTTGCTAACGCAACGGCATGTTCTGCTGTTGGTAAATTGGGCATCAAAAGTGTCGACGTTGTTAAACCATCGACATAACTTTTGATAATGCCATGATTAATCGCTTCTGACATCCCAAAATCATCAGCATCAACAATTACTTTAACCAACAGCTCCCCCTCTTTTCTTTACGTATTTTTGATGACAATTCCGACAATAATATTAACAGCTGATTCACAATCATTAATCGTGCGCTCAAGCTGATCATAAACATCTTTCCACTTGATAACTTTTAATAAATCTTTTTCGTTAGTCATCAAATCTTTCATGGCGCTACTGTATAATTTATCGCCTTGAGATTCAATCGTATTCACTTCATCAATCAATGAAACTAACGTTTTAGAATTCTTAAATTTTGCAAATTCCTTCGTTGCTGATTTAACGCCTTCTGTCGCTTTAACAATATAAGCAGTTAATTCTAGCGCGGGCGCAATCATTTCTTCGACAACTAAATGATCAAGTAAATAAGACAAACTATTAATGCTATCGATAATGTTATCTAAGTGATCCGTAATATCGACAATATCTTCTCGATCAATCGGCGTAATAAAGGAAATATAGAGTTCATTTAAAATTTTGCGAACAATTTCATCATTCTCTTTTTCCAATTGATGAATCGCTTCTGATTTTTTTACTAAGTTTTCTAATGAATAATTGTCTACAATTTCTTGCAAAACCTTTGCTGCTTCATAAGCATTTGTTGCTAACTGGTTTAATTCTCCAAAATAATCAAATTGTTTTTTACGTGCCATGTTTTTCTCTCCTTAAAAAATTGCAATAAATAATTTTGACATCACATAAGCGATCAGCCCACATCCTGGGAAAGTTAAAATCCATGCTATCAGCATTTCTTTCACGATACGCCAGTCAACACTTGAGATTCGCTTAGAAGCACCTACTCCCATAATCGCTGTTGTTTTTGTATGAGTAGTTGAAACTGGAATCCCAAAAGCCGATGCTAAAAATAAACAAATAGCCGTGCTTAAATCTGCAGTGAAGCCTTGATAACGTTCGAGTTTTACCATATCCATCCCGACTGATTTAATGATTCTCATGCCGCCCACAGAAGTTCCAATGCCCATTGTAATGGAACACAGAACCATAACCCATAACGGAATCACAAAACCGCCACCTGTTTTTTCGACTAAATTATTATAAAAAAGCACTAACATGAACACGCCCATAAATTTTTGCCCATCTTGCGCACCATGTAAAAAAGCATTAGCTCCTGCACCAAAGGCTTGTCCAACTGTAAAAAATTTGTTGGCTTTTCTTCTAGGCACAGCCGAGAAAGCTTTCACAACAAGTTTGGCAATCAAATAACCGCCGCCAAAGCCCATAACGGTAGAAACAACTAGACCAACAAGCACTTTGATCCATTCCGAGCCATTGACTGCACCCAAACCACCTAATGCCATTGCCGAACCAGTCAAGCCGGCAATTAACGCATGGCTTTCACTTGTGGGAATACCAAAATACCACGCAGCAACTGCCCAAACCACAATTGAAAAAAGCGAAGCAGCCAAAGCCACCTGTGAAGCGTTTCCATTTGCGTCAAAACTAACAATGTTGCTAATCGTTTCAGCTACTTGGGCATTAAAAAAGGTCATAACTAATGCACCTAAAAAGTTCATCACAACAGCCATCCAAATTGCGACATTCGGTTTTAACACCCGAGTCGAGACAGCGGTTGCAATTGCGTTCGGCGCATCCGTCCAACCGTTAACAAAAATTACACCCATTACCAAAGTAATCGTTACCAATAATGCAATACTCACAAAGACACCACCATTTTTCATTTATCTATTTTATCATAGCATGTTTTAAAAAAAATGTATGCTTTTTTCTTAAGGCTCTGGCAAATTTTCTTATTTTTTTCTTGAAATTGTCTGTTAAGGAAAAAAACTTGTCGTCTTTTATTGCAATGGAACAATGGATTAGGTATAATGATTACTGTTGAATTACATTGGCTGACCAGTGTAAAACCTAAATCATCGGAGGTGAAACAAATGCCAAATATCGAATCTGCAATCAAACGCGTACGTACAAGTGCTAACGCGAATGCGAAAAATTCATCTCAAACAAACGCAATGCGTACAGCAATCAAGAAATTTGAAGAAGCTGTAGCTGCTGGAGCTGATAACGTCGATGCTTTATACAACGAAGCTGTTAAAGCTGTTGATATGGCTGCAACTAAAGGTTTAATCCATAAAAACAAAGCTAACCGCGATAAAATTCGTTTAAGCAAATTAGCTAAATAATGTGAGATAGAAGTTAGCATTCATGTTAGCTTCTTTTTTCATCAAAAAATGTCCAAGTCTGTTTTCACAAAGACTCGGACATTTTTTTATAAAGGTGAATCAATCCACGGTAAATCCGTTGTGAGATGTTGACTAAATAATTTGGTCTCTTCTCGCAAAGCTAAACGTTGTTGTCGTCTCGTTTCATAATTGGAACAAATCAACTTTTCTTCTGCAGTTTCTGGGACGACTGCCGCTAATTGGAAGTCACTTTCGGGATTCATATGAGACGGAATGGCTACAAAAGTTGTAAAACAAGTCGCCGCTAAATAACGCTCTCCAGTTGTTAAATCTTCTCCTACAACTTTAACAAATACTTCCATCGATTTATGATGCACGCCAGAAACAAACGTTTCAACACACACTGAGTGATTTTCTTTTAAAGGTTTTAAAAAATTCAAGTTATCTAAAGATGCTGTAACTGCCCCTCTCCGACAATGTCGTGAAACGGAAATGGATGCGGCGTCATCAATTAAAGACATTAATTTCCCACCAAATAGTGCACCAAAGGGATTTAAATCAAAGGGAAATACACGATGTGTTTGAATCACTCGTGATTCTCGACAAAATTTTTCTTTCGTCATTAACGATTCCTCTACTTTCATTTATAAACTTTTCCACGCTTTACTTTAGCTTACTTTACCATTTGATGCAATCCTTACTTTTTAGGAAACATTTAAAAAATAACAAATTTGCAAGTCCCATTTATTCATTTTTAGGAAAGTTGCTGTATAATAATAACGGTTAAAGAACTTTTAAGGAGATGGATACACATGAAAATTGCAATTGCTGGTGCTGGCGCTATGGGCAGCCGTTTAGGAATTATGTTGCATCAAGGCGGAAATGATGTAACTTTAATCGATCAATGGCCCGCGCACATTGAAGCTATTCGTAAAAATGGTTTAATCGCTGATTTTAATGGAGAAGAAGTTGTCGCGAACCTACCAATCTTCTCACCAGAAGAAATTGACCATCAAAATGAACAAGTAGATTTAATTATCGCTTTAACTAAAGCACAACAATTAGATGCAATGTTTAAAGCGATTCAACCAATGATTACTGAAAAAACGTATGTACTATGTTTATTAAATGGCTTAGGTCATGAAGATGTACTAGAAAAATATGTACCAAAAGAAAACATCTTGGTTGGCATTACCATGTGGACAGCTGGTTTAGAAGGACCGGGACGTGTTAAACTTTTAGGTGATGGCGAAATTGAATTAGAAAATATTGATCTTTCTGGTAAAGAATTTGCTTTAGAAGTCGTTGATGTCTTCCAAAAAGCTGGTTTAAATCCAAGCTATAGTAGCAATGTTCGCTACTCTATTTGGCGGAAAGCCTGTGTCAATGGCACGCTAAACGGTTTGTGTACAATCCTTGATTGTAATATTGCCGAATTTGGCGCACTACCTGTTAGTGAATCCCTTGTTAAAACATTAATCAGTGAATTTGCAGCAGTCGCAGAAAAAGAAGCCATTCATTTAGATCAAGCAGAAGTCTATACACATATTGCTCAAACTTATGATCCAAACGGTATTGGCTTGCACTATCCATCTATGTATCAAGATTTAATTAAAAATCATCGTCTCACAGAAATTGATTACATTAATGGTGCTGTTTGGCGCAAAGGACAAAAATACAACGTAGCAACACCTTTCTGTGCCATGTTGACACAGCTTGTTCACGGAAAAGAAGAACTATTAGGAGCTAAATAGTAAATATCCACCCGCATAGCGGGTGGCTTTTTAATAGCCCTAGAAGGGCTCGCTACCTGCTGCTCCCTTTAAGGGAGCTTTTTTTAGAGACTGCCAACCGCTACCATTCTATTCTTATCTAGTTGTTACTTCCTAAATGGATCTTTATACTCTCTTTTGTTTATACTATCCCTTACTCGATCTTCTGCTTCTTGTTCTCGTATATACTTAGCTATCGTTTTTTGGTTCAATCCTACAGTGCTCACATAATAGCCTTTTGACCAAAAGGATCGATTTCCATAATTGTATTTTAAATTCGCATGACGTTCATGAATGATTACTGCACTTCTTCCTTTTAAGAAACCCATAAAACCTGATACACTCAACTTCGGCGGAATTCTTACCAACATATGGATATGGTCGGGCATTGCATGCGCTTCAATGATTTCGACTTCTTTCATCTCACACAATTTCCTTAGTATTTTCCCTATATCTCGCCTCAATTGACCATAGATTACTTTTCTTCTATATTTTGGTGTAAACACAAGATGATACTTACAATTCCAACGAGTATGTGCTAAACTTTTATCGTCGTTCGACATTCAAAAACTCCTTTCGATTTGATAACGGTTGGTAGCCTTTATCTATTATATCGAAAGGAGTTTTTATCGCTAAAGCTCTGGCCTCCACGCGCAGTACGCGTGGTTTTTTTGTCGAAATCTCTTTAGAGATTTCGACTGACTAAAGTCATTAATAAGAAAGTGCCAGAGGCAATCGTTGTATGACGATTGCCTCTGGCATTTTCTTATTTTGCTTGCGCAGTCAATTTTAAAATAAATAATTGGAATAGTAATTCTTTATCCATTTGGCCCGTTTTCATGCGGTAATCATTTTCAACTAATTCATCATAAAGTCTTTCTAATCGAGACAATTCAAATCGTCGGACTTGTTGTAACGCTAACTTGACTCGATAAGGGTGAACCTTTAATGTATCAGCGATATTCGCTTGTTGATAGCCCATCTTAGCCAAAATTTTTGTTTGCAGAAAAAGGCGAATCTGATTCAATAAGATTGCATTTAACTTAATGGTTTCTTCTCCTTGTAAAAGTAAATCTTCATACAATTGAACAGCTTTTTCACTGTTTCCAGAAAGTACTTCGTTGGTTAAATCAAAAACATTATGTTCCAAAGACTTAGGGACTAATTCTTGAACCGCACCTCGTGTAATTGTCTTCGTTTCAAGGGCATATAAATACAGCTTCTGTAATTCTCCCATAATTTTTGATAAGTTCAAGTCTGTCAATTGAAGTAATAAATCAAAAGCATCGGAGCGAATAGTGTACCCTTCGCTCTCAATCGTTTGAGAAATGTACTGACGAATAGCCTTTTCATCCATTGGATTGACGTCAACTACTGTGGCATTTTTTTTCAATGCTTTGGTAACTTTTTTGCGTTCATCTAATTTTTCATAAGAGGCCATAAAAACAAGAACAGTTGTTGGTGATGGACTTTCCAAATAATTCAATAAAAGATTGACATCATGTTCCACACCGTTTGTTTTTCTTTCGGCAGTTAAAAAGTAAGGATTTTCCACAAAGACAAGGCGATAATCACCAAAAAACGGAATTGTTTCCGCTTCAGCAATCGCTGCACTTAAAGGTGTTTCCTCCATATCAAATGAGAAAAAGTTAAATTGATCATCCTCTTCCGTCAACAATTCTTTCATCAATGTTGTTTTAAATAATTCAGTTAAATAAAGTTCTGTTCCTATTAATAAATACACTGGAGCGATTTTTTGCTCTCGCACTTCTTTCAAAGCTTTTTGTAACTCCATTGGCTCGCTCCTTTTCTCGTTTCTCTTGTTTATCCTATCATGTTACTTCTGGAAATACTAGTCTTGTTCTTTAACAAATTTGGCTTTAGAAAGCCCTTGCCAAGGTAACCATTGATAATAAATCATTCCTTGAAGATCGGTCCGATAATAATTTATTTTTTGCTCCTCCAGCGTCGCTAATGTCTCCTGATGAGGATGTTTAAAACGATTATTCAGTCCAGCTGAAATCAATGCTTCTCGCGGATTAAGCTGTTTGATAAATCTTTTAGTAGACGACGTTTTACTACCATGATGACCGACTTTCAAGATGTCGATTTTCAACTGGGGATAGCGAGCCAACACTTGTTCTTCTCCTTCGGCTTCCAAGTCACCAGTAAATAAAAAATGCCGTCCGCCTAATTGTGTGGAAAACACTATCGAGTCATTATTGCCCCCAATACTGCTCTTATTTGGCGATAAAATTTGAAAAGAAACGGGCCCATTAATTCGCTTGGGCGCTAAAATTGGCCGACAGTCTGTTCCGCTTTTTTGGAGTTGTTTCAAGACTTGGCGAAACGAAAAATTGGCTTCAGCTGCTCCTTTAGGGAAATAAAGAACAGAAATTGGAACCTTCTGCGCAATAGCTAATAAATCGCCAAAATGGTCTTCATGTGCGTGTGTAATGATCACTTCATCTAAACGTTTGACCCCTTGACTTTTGAGAAAAGGAATCACTGAATATTCCGCTCCTGATCGACTATTTTTCCGTTGCCGCCAAGCTTCTTTGTCAAAAGACAACCGACCACCTGTATCGATCAGTGTATTTTTTCTGTGAAAAGGCGCTTGGATAAACAAACTATCCCCTTGGCCTACATCGATCATTGCAACAATGCCAATTGGCGAAAGGTATTTACTATTTATCAAAACAATTAGTAGTCCGATTGAGAAAAAAATTTTTTTAGACTTGTCTGCTAAATAAATCATCGAAAGACCGATTAGTAATAACAAACTAATTTGTATCCAAGCATTTAAATAGCCGATGGTCAGCTTCGGGTTTAAGTGAACTAGCACCCACTCAAATAAGCCATTCATTGTTAAAAATAGTGGTTCGAGCAAGGCTGCTAAATAGCGTGCTGGCATAATAATCACTAGAAAAAAGCTCAACGTCAAAAGCGGTAACAAGAACCGTTCAAAAATTGGTAACAAGAGAAATGTTAAGAAACTTCCTAACAAGGGCCATTCATAAAATGATTGGACTAAAATAGGTAAGGAAGCCACAGCCAATAGGAAAGAGCCTAAACAATTTTTAATGAAAGGCGAAGAATAACCAACCAATGTTTGCTCTAAAAACAGCAGAACAAAGGAAAGTAAGTAGCTAAATTGACCGCCGACTGAAAAAAAGAGGGTTGGCTGAACAATCAAGTGCACTAAGAGAGTTAAACTCCAACAATCGAGGGCCGGTACCTGCCAATTAAACCGTCGATTGAACGTATTGAGGTTTGTTTGTAAAAGCGCCCGCATGACACTGACTGAGAATCCTGTTAAACCAGCATATATCAGTGAAAAACCGCATTGCCACAAAAAATAACTTTCTTGCGTTCGGCGAGCAATTCTTAGCATTAGCAAGCGAAATAAACGAAGGAAAAAAGAAACATGCATCCCTGACAAACTAAAAAGATGCAAAATGCCTAATGCTGAAAATTTATCGCTTATTTCAGCAAATTCTTCATTACGAAAACCTAAGAGCAACGCATTCATATACATTGCACTAGTCTCAGCAAAATTTTTCTGAATATGTACCATCGCCCACTTCCGCCAGCCGCTAATGATTTCTTTAAACCGCCAAGAAAAAAAAGGACGCGGTTGTCCTATCTCCTCAATGAATAAAATAGCTTCGATTCCTTGATTCTTTAAAAATAGTTGATAATTGAAGCCATTTTTGTTGGTTTGACCTTGGGGCGAGTCTAAAATACCTACAGCGGTTGCCTGAATGGTTGTGGTTAGTTGTTGCCATTGCTGTTTTTCTTTCACACTTTTTAATTGGTAAAATGCCAGTACTTTCTGCCTTTTGCCTTTTACGATCCAATTGGCAGGAAATTTCACTTGATCGCCATCTACTTGTATTTCATCTGGTAATATCATTAGCTGTCCTGACAAGCGGACTTCTTTAGGCAACAAAGAGACTGGCTTTAACCACTGGAAAATCAATACGCCTCCTACTATTAAAAAACTGCACAAAAAACCTCCCAATATAACAGGAAAACTTTTTGTACAGACAATACGGATAACAGTGATAGAAAGAAGAAGAGCTCCTAATAAACTAGGTGCGAAAAGACACCACAGCCCACAACTAATCAGCAGAGCTATGAAGAACCAATTATTCCTCAGCTGAGGAAGGATTGTCCTCAAGCGTGGCAAATTCTTCTCCCCATTGTAATTCGGCAAAATATTTTGGTACTAAAGTCACTTTTTCAACCGTGGCTCCTACTTGTTCAATTAAATTTAGGGCGTACGCATCATTACGGTAATCCTTTAAATAATAAATCTTTTTAATCCCTGCTTGTAAAATCATCTTTGTACATTGCAGGCAAGGGAAATGTGTCACATAAATTTCTGCCCCTTCTGTAGGGACGCCAAACTTCGCACATTGTAAAATTGCATTCATTTCTGCGTGGATTGTTCGAACGCAATGATTATCAACAACATAGCATCCTTCATCAATACAATGCGTTCCGCCACTGACTGAACCATTGTAACCTCCTGCAATAATTCGTTTGTCGCGAACAATGGTTGCTCCGACAGTTAACCGTGTGCAAGTACTTCTTAATGATAATAAGACGCTTTGTCCCATAAAATATTGGTCCCATGGAATTCGTTCCATAATAAACCTCCTTTATTTTTAATGACTCCTGTGTTCGATTTGCCAAATCATTTAATCTTATTACAAATAGTATGTTATCCGCATCCCATAGTCAAGAATTCTCAGGAATTTTCTGTTAAAAGTTAGCCAGTCACTGTCAACATGTCTTTTAAACGTTCTACTGTTTTCTCTCCAATACCTGGAACATTTTTCAGTTCCTCGACGGTTTTAAACGGTCCTTGTTCGTCACGAAAACGAATAATCTCTTGTGCTTTTTTCGCACCGATTCCTGAAATCGTTTGTAGCTCTGCTTCTGTTGCCGTATTAAGGTTGATTTTTTCCTCCTGATTTTGCTGAGCAGGTGCCGATTCCTGCAGCGTTTCTAATGACTGTGCCACTGCTTCTCCTTTTTTGGGCACGTAAATAATCATTTGATCTTTTACTTTTTGAGCGTAATTGACCTGGGCAGTATCAGCTTCCTCGCTCACGCCTCCAGCTAAAGCTAAAGCATCCCAAATCCGCTGCTGATTTTTTAGTTGATAGATTCCTGGTACTTTCACTGCGCCTTTAATATCAACATAGATCATTGTTTCTGCCCTTTCTTTTGTGGTATCTGTGGCGACCTCTGCCATAGTGGTCAGACTTGTCTCCTCCCACATTGTGGTGTCTACTCGTGGCTCCTTATTAACCATCAAATAAATGCCCACTAATAGAGTTATCAAAATAACTATAGACGCGCCACTACCTAGCAATAGCCACTTTTTAGGTAACTGTTTCAACCAATCCATCGTTTGTCCTCCCTTCAAAATATAATTACGCATTTTTTAACAAAAAAATGCACCTGGACCAAAAATCACTAGTAATTTTTGGTCCAGGCGTACTTTTATTTTAATTTCTCTAGATAGTTCAAGGCATCTTGAACCGTTTTTACTGGGACAATTTTCATTTTTGTCCCAATTTTTTTCGCAGCTTCTTGTGCTTCTTGATAATTCGATTTGATTTTTGGCTCAACTTTTTTCATTTCTGAAGTTATTTCATCATCAGGTGCAAAGAAAATTTCTGCGCCGTTCTCACTGGCAGTTACAACTTTTTTGTCAATGCCTCCGATTCTACCAACGATTCCTTGACTGTTCATCGTACCTGTTCCAGCAATTTCATGACCTTTACGTAAATCTTTATGACTTAATTGTTCATAGGTCTGCAAAGTAAACATTAACCCAGCCGATGGCCCACCAATATCACCCGCTTCAATAGATACTGGGATAGAAGAATCAATTTCAGTATGATCAGTCAAACCAATACCAATCCCCGCTTTTTTATCTGTTGGCAATTCAATTAATTTGCCGGTCGCTTCTTTTGCTTTGCCATCTTGAATAAATTGAACAGTGACTTTTTGATTCACTTTTTGTGCTTTAATGTAATTCATTAATTCTTCACTGCTTTTAAAAGATTTACCATCCACGCCTGTCACGGTATCGCCAACTTCAATTTTTCCTTTAAAACTTGAGTTGTCTTCCATCGCTAACACATAGACACCTTTAAATTTCATCTCATATGGAACCTTCGCTAATTTTAAGGCTTGCTCAATTGCGGCGTTTTTTGAGGAATCCATATAATATTGTTGAATTCGATTATATTCGCTATTACTACTATCTCCCATTAATTCTTTTTTGGACATGACTTCTTGAAAATCCGAAAAGTTTGCTTTTATGGCAGAAAAAATAGTGGCCGAACGAATGCCCACCGTTGTTAAATAAAAAGCACCTGACTGCGTATCTTTTTTTCCATCAACAGTTACAAACTCTTTTAAATTTTCTGTCGTTCCTGGTCCTTCAATATAATAAGGAATTGGGACGATAAACAAACCAATTAGCAGCAATGCCAATACCATTGGAATGAGTGATTTAAACGAAAATTTTTCTGTTTTTTTATTCATTATTTTAGCTCCAGTCATTCTTCTTTTGTTTTAACGCATGATAAATATTGGGAGGAAGATAGTCAGACACATCGCCTCCAAAACGTAAAACTTCTTTTAGTAAACTGGAGCTTACATGTGCATATGTTTCTTCTGCTAATAGAAAAACCGTTTCAATTTCTGGCGCCAGATGTTGATTCATTTTAGCAATGTCTTTCTCGTACTCGTAGTCTTTGACGTTTCTAATGCCACGAATCAAAAAATTAGCCCCTAATGATTTTGCACTTTCCACAGTTAACTGGGTTTCTTGCATGATAACACGCACATTTGGCATTTCTTTAGTTGCTTCTTCAATTAAATATTTTTTCTCTTCTGGCGTAAATAATGTTTGCTTACTTGTATTTATAAAAACGCCAATGATGACTTCGTCAAATAACTTCGCACTGCGTTCAATCAAATTTAAATGACCATTTGTCATCGGATCAAAACTTCCGGGAAATAGAGCAATTTTACGCATCTTACGCCTCCTGACGATAAATCGTTACTTGAGTGATTCCGTAAACGGTTTCTCTTGTTTTTTCTAGTGTACCAATCGTTTCCGGTAATTTGACAGTTTTATCTGTTTCACAAACGATAACGGCTTCGTTTGTTAATAACTGCCGTTCTAACATCTTTTCTAATTGTGAAACAATTTCTTGTTTGGCATAGGGCGGATCCAATAAGACCAAATCAAATTGTAGCTTCTCTTCATAAAACTGTTCTAAGGCACGATTAGCATCCATTTTTCTAACTTCAAATTTTTCTGGTTCTTTTGTAATCGCAATATTTTCTTTAATTACTTTTAGTGCAGCAAAATTCTTTTCAATACAAATACTTTTGTCCATTCCACGAGAAACGGCTTCAATCGCTAACCCGCCACTTCCTGAATATAAATCCAGCGCCATTCCACCATCGAAATATGGACCAATCATATTAAAAATAGATTCTTTTACTTTATCTGTTGTAGGCCTAGTATTGTCGCCATCTAACGCTTTCAGGCGCCGTCCACCATATTCTCCAGAAATAACACGCATTGTTTCGACTCCTTTATCAATCATTCTTTTATAATTCATTATAACAAAAAGAGTGAAAAATGTTTGAAATTTCTCATAACATTTCTCACTCTTTTGCATTAGACATTCTCTGCTAAGCGAATCTCTGTAGATAATTCCTCTACTACATAGCCGTCGTCTTCTTGTTCTTGATAAGCCGCTTTGGTACCAATTTTTTCAGCAAAATTCATTTCGACATCTGGTCGATACGATTTATCGACACTACGAACAAAATGTAACTGATTAATTTTTTCCATGTTACTTTCAATATTTTCTTCATTCATGTAAATCACCACATATTTCATTTTTCGTGAAACATAGTGAATCAGTCCATATCGGCGTAACTGTTTTAACGGTTTTAATGTGTATACCCAAACAATTAGGCAACGACGCTCTTGAAGCGTAAATTCTTTTTCTTCTTTAGCTTGCATGGCAGCTTCCTCCACAACCTGAATGTTTCTTTCCTCGTTCAAAGAAAGGATTTCCAGCATCTACTTTAATATCTTCAGAAATTAGTTGCGCAATCTTTAAACCAATTGTATCTAGCAACGTTTGAACGTTTGTCTCAGCAAAACGATAGTTTGCAACGATTTCATTTAAATCAAGCGCCCGCTTTGCTTTACGTAGGGCTCGTTGTTTCTCCCGAAAATCGGGTGCATGAATTCCATAAGCCTCTACTCGCTCAAAAGCTGACTTAGCTTCTAAAAATGCTTTTTGTAACTGAGCAACTTCCGTCGAAGCATACATAGCTTTTTTTGTTTCTTTATAGTTTTGAACAGCATCACTTTCTAAAAGTGCTGAAATTAAGCATTCTGTTTGATCTTCAATTGCAAATAAATGTTCTGTCACAATCATAACTTTTCACTACTCTCCGTGATTTGCCTATTTTCTGGTCGTTTCTCTAATAAGACTAACACACCTTCATTGGAAAAGGCAACGCCCAATTCTGTCGTTTCTGACTCAGCAAAATAGCTATCATATTGCGGGTCCGAAAACCATGACAAAATAGTAAAGGTACTATCATAAACAGGTTCTTGGAAAATACCTGCTGGTTCTCTCAACGAAAGTTTGCTCGTTTTAACTAATAAAGAAAATTCGTCCTTAGTCAACTGAAAGGGACGAATGGCTGTATGTTCCTCTCTCGTTTGTAACAATTCTGCTTGTCGATTTGCCGACAAAATTGTTGGTGTATGATTAGCCAGCGTTTGATACAATGTTTGGGCATCTTTTTGACTTTGTGTGGAAACTGAAAAAGCAGCTTGCTTTTCTTGCTGTTTAACCAGATTCATGACATAAATCGCTTGGTTACTTTGAACAGGATCGAAGGTCATTGACTGCGTTATATCAACTGGCAAAGGAGAACCTTCATTTAATTGATACGGCATTTCCGTAAGCAACGTTTCTTTATTGACATAATTAACTGCCATCAAACCACCTGTCCGCTGATTAAAAAATAACACTGCAAAACTGCCATTATCAAAAGCAACCAGTGGTCGATAGTTCATATCTTCTTCCATCAGCTCGACATCGTAAGCTTCATGATGAAAATTAAATGCAAAATTCGAATAAATCGTCATTAAATCAGACAAGTCAGCAAGCTTCATATCTATCTTAAACGGTTCTATCATTTTGTCATTGTTAAAGGCCTTAATTGCGATGACTTTATTTTCTCGAACGTTGACTTCTAAGTAATCATTCATCGTCAAACCGAACGTCCATAATTCATACGTACGACCTGTTTTAATTTTTTCTTTAGGATTGCCAAACTGGCGGATAAAGGTTTCCACATCTTTCCCTATGTATACTGCGTAGCCAGAAGCTGGCAATTCTTCATGAGGAACAGCGGTGTGAGCGCTGGATAAGCGCCCACTTTGAGCTGTTTCGGTTGGTTTTTCAGCAGGGAAAAAAACTGGCTCTAAATATCCGATGAGTAGAACTGTTAAAAAAACAGCAGTAAAGGCCCAAAATCGCTTCATTTTTTCCCCTCTCATCTTATTTTTCTTTTACTTCTAATAACAAATCACCTGAGCTGATTGCTTCGCCTTCTTCAACATAAATGTGATCTACCGTGCCCGCAAAACGTGCTTCGATAGTCGTTTCCATTTTCATGGCTTCTGTAATCAGCAACGGCTGACCTTTTTCTACTTTATCGCCACGTTTGACCAATACTTGTAGAACAGAACCAGACATCGTTGCGCCGATTTGTTCTTTATTAGTTGGTTCCGCCTTTTGTTTTACTTGAACAGCTGACTTAATAGAGGCATCTTTAACTAAAACCTCACGACGTTGCCCATTCAAATTGAAGAACAAGACACGGTTTCCGTCAATATCAGGTTCGCCAATTTCATCTAAACGAATAATTAACGTTTTTCCTCGTTCAATTTGAACTTCCAATGTCTCTCCTTGACGAATACCATTAAAGAATGTTGGCGTATCTAATAAGGTTATATCTCCAAAGGTTTCGTATTTTTGACGATACTCTAAAAATACTTGTGGATACATTAAATAACTTAAAACTTCTTCCAATTTAGGTTGATACCCAATTTTTTCGGCTAATTCTTCTTGTACTTTCGCAAAATCAACTGGTGCTGCTAAGTCACCTGGCCGCTCTGTGAAGGCTGGTCGACCTTTTAGAATAATTCGTTGGAGCTCTTTCGGGAACCCACCAACTGGTTGACCTAAATCACCTTGGAAAAAAGTCACAACTGATTCAGGAAAACTTAGTTCTTCACCACGCGCATAAACATCTTGTTCTGTCAGATTATTTTGAACCATGAAGAGTGCCATGTCTCCCACGACTTTTGAAGATGGCGTCACTTTTACAATATCGCCAAACATCAAATTTACTGTGTGATACATTTTTTTGATTTCATCCCAACGGTGCCCTAAGCCTACCGCTTTTGCTTGCTGCTGTAGATTAGAGTATTGACCACCAGGCATTTCATGCATATAGACTTCTGTTTGCGGGGCATTTAACCCATTTTCAAATGGTTGATAATACATGCGCACATCTTCCCAATAATGATTGATTTTCTGTGCATTATCAATGTTAATAGTTGGCGTCCGTTCACCATTGACTAAAGCATAATATAGACTGTTCATACTTGGCTGGCTAGTTGCGCCACTCATCGCACTCATTGCGACGTCAACAATATCAACGCCCGCTTTAGTAGCTGCTGAATAAGTGATGATCCCATTGCCACTAGTGTCGTGAGTGTGGAGATGAATTGGTAAATCCGTGGCTGCCTTTAATTCACTAATTAAACGATAAGCAGCTTGTGGTTTCAATAAGCCAGCCATATCTTTAATCGCAATGATTTGTGCACCTAAATTTTCCAATTCTTTAGCCATATCAAGGTAATATTGAACATTATATTTTGCTCGGGCTGGATCATTGATGTCCCCAGTATAACAAATTGCTGCTTCCGCAATTTTTCCGGTATCCCGAACGACTTGAATACTTTTTTCCATTTGAGGAATCCAGTTTAAGCTATCAAAAATTCGGAAAACATCGACTCCTTGGCGAGCGGATTCTTTAATAAATTCTTCAATAACATTATCAGGATAATTTTGATAGCCTACCGCATTAGAACCTCTGAACAGCATTTGTAAAAGTGTGTTTGGCATCAACTGACGAATTTTTCTTAAACGTTGCCATGGGTCTTCGGTTAAGAAGCGATAGGCAACATCGAACGTAGCGCCACCCCACATTTCACTAGAAAACAGCTCAGGCAGGGCTGCATCAGTTAGACCAGCAATTGCTTTAAAATCTTGTGTTCTCACACGAGTAGCTAATAAACTTTGGTGCGCATCACGGAACGTGGTATCTGTCATTAACACACTTTCTTGATTCTTAACCCAATCGATGACGGCGGTTGCTCCTTGAGCGTCTAGAATATTTTTAGCTGTGATCACTTTTTCTGGAACTTCAATATCTGTCGGCACGCGCGGAGCTTCAAAATATTTTTTCTCCGTTCGTTCAATGCCAGGGAACCCATTGACCGTTACTTCTCCAATGTATTTCATCGTTTTATTGCCACGATCGCGCATACGAGGAAATTCAAATAATTCAGGTGTATTATCAATAAAGGTTGTTTTGGCTTCGCCAGATTGAAACGCTGGATAGCTCACAACATTTTGTAAAAACGGAATATTTGTTTTCACGCCACGAATCCGAAATTCTTTTAAGCAGCGTTGCATTTTACTGATTGCCTGTTCAAAAGAGAAACCATGCGTACAGACTTTAACCAATAAAGAATCAAAGTAGGGCGTCACAGCGTAGCCAGAATAAGCATTCCCTACATCTAAACGCACACCAAAACCACCTGGTGAACGATACGTATCGATTTTCCCTGTATCTGGCATAAACTGGTTCAGTGGATCTTCAGTCGTAATCCGACATTGAATAGCCGCGCCTTTTAATGTCAATTCGTTTTGTTCTGGCAAATGCATATCTTTATGCAAATCAAGCCCTTGCGCAATTTGTAATTGAGAGATCACAATATCAATATCTGTAATCATTTCTGTGATAGTATGTTCTACCTGAACACGAGGATTCACTTCAATAAAATAAAACTGATCCCCTTCTACTAAAAACTCAACCGTTCCCGCATTCACGTAGCCGACATGCGCCATTAACTGCACAGCAGCCGAACAAATGGCTGCTCGTTGTTCTTCATTCATTGATACACATGGTGCGACTTCTACCACTTTTTGGTGGCGCCGTTGAACGGAACAATCACGTTCAAATAAATGCAAGACATTCCCATGATGATCGCCTAAAATTTGTACTTCGATATGTTTAGGATTAGAAATATACTTTTCAACATAAACCTCGTCAGAACCAAAGGCTGCTTTCGCTTCGCTTTTTGCTCTTTCGTAACCTTCTCGTGCTTCCTTGGCATCGTGGGCAACGCGCATCCCGCGACCGCCGCCACCTAAAGCAGCTTTAATCATGATAGGAAAGCCATGCGTCTCACCAAAAGCTACGACCTCTTCCACCGTTGCTACTGGCCCATCTGAGCCTGGAATCGAAGCAATCCCCGCAGCTACAGCTGCTTCTTTCGCTTTAATTTTATCGCCAAAAATATCTAAATGATGTGTTTTAGGTCCAACAAAAATGATTCCTTCTTCTTCACAACGTTCGGCGAAGCGTAAGTTCTCAGATAAAAAGCCATAACCAGGATGAATGGCATCTGCTCCCGATTTTTTGGCAATTTGGATAATGTTTTCAATGTCTAAATAGGCTTCAATTGGTTTTTTCCCTTTACCAACTAAATACGCTTCATCTGCTTTGAAACGATGAACAGAATACTCATCTTCTGCAGCATAAATCGCTACTGTACGGATATCTAATTCTGTACAAGCTCTAAAAATTCGAATCGCAATTTCGCCACGATTGGCAACTAATACCTTTTTCATAACGTCACTCCTACCATCAATTTCCTTCAAATTTATTGGTTCTGTTCTAAAGATAAATAGTACTCATTTTCTAATTTCTGACGTGTTTCATCTGCACTGATATTCAGGACAAAGGCCACAGCAATCGAAATAATCAGCAAACTATTCCCACCTTGACTCAAGAACGGGAAAGTAATTCCTGTTAATGGAATAATCCCAGTAATCCCACCAACATTAATAAAGACTTGAATTAATAACATTGTACCAATTCCAATACACATTAGTGAATTAAAAGGTTTCTTCGAGCGTACACCGACTAAAATAATTCGCGCAATCATAAACATCAACAATCCTAAAATCGCTAGACCGCCGATAATGCCTAACTCTTCTAAAGTAATCGCAAAGATAAAATCCGTATGTGCTTCAGGTAAAAAGCCTTTTTTCTGAACACTATTTCCTAGACCTTTACCAAACCAGCCGCCATTACTGATTGCATAATAAGAATTAGCTAACTGATGGCCTAAGTTCCGTTCATCTAAAAATGGATTTTTAAAAACAGCAAAACGATTATAAATATATTGGTAACGCGCTGGGAAAATTTTTCCTTTCGACATAATTAATAACTGAATAGCCGTGATACTACCTAAAATGCCCAAGCCACCGACCAAGTAGGTATACATATAATTAATCCCACTTGCTAAAACCATCACGACGGTAATCAATGTTAGAATGGCCGCATTCCCGAAGTCAGGCTGGATTGCAACTAGAGCAATTAATACAAAAACGAGCATCAACGGTCGCCCGGCAGCTTGTTTAAATTGATCCATGCCTCCATTAATTGTCTTTTGTCGCCGTGCTAAAATATAAGACAAGTACCAGACAACCATAATTTTTAAATACTCAGCTGGTTGCATCGAAAATCCACCAATCTCAATCCAACCACGTGCGCCGTTAATTTCTTTCCCGATACCAGGAATCCGAACGGCTAAAACCATAACCGTAATTACTGCAATGGCAAACATGATAAAACTTCGATTCTGGAAAACGGATGTTTTCATCTTATAAATAAAAAACATTGCAACTAACCCTACCACCCAAAAGGCAACCTGGTTAATAACGAATGACGTAGGTGAAAAACCTTTCATTACTTGTAATGCGGATGTGGAACTATATACCATAATCAATCCCACGATGCTTAAAATTAAATATGGAATAAAAATACTATAGTCTAGCAAATGCCGTTTCTTTACTTTGTTTGGCAAAGCTTAACCCTCCTTGCCAATCTCGTTTTTTTCTTGTGTTTCTTCATAAACATCTGTATATAATTGATTCAATTCTCGTTCTAAATCACTTAGTAAGCGATGTCCTTCATCATTAGTTAAAATCCCCAAACGGGTCGCATAGGTCACTTGTCTTGAAAAACCATACATTTGTGTATCCACTACTTCTTCAAATGCTTTACATTGAGAAATACACAAACTGTTTTTTTGATTACGAATAAGCATTTTAATGCGTTCTGCATCGTCTTCTAATAATTGAATGGCAAATTTCTTTGAAATTCCTTCGTCCATTTGTACAGAACCTCCCTATCTTAATTAAATAATTATAACATAATTCTCAGTTAGATACATGATGATTTCAGAAAATTTCCTTTAAGAAATTTTCTAAAACCAAGCGATATATTAAGTAAGAAATATCTTTATATAACAAGCTTATTTTATCAATACAACAACAAATACATTAAAAGACTTTTTTCTTATTTTCTGCTTTTAATTTTAAATAAAATAACAAACTATATCATTTTTTTATCTCTTGATATTCTTTAATTACTTCTAAAAAGGCGGTGCCATATTTATCTAATTTATTTTGGCCGACCCCTTTTATTTGCAATAATTGAATCGTTGTTTGCGGTAATTTTTCACACATTTCTTTAAGTGTACTGTCGGAAAAGACTACATATGGCGGCACGCCTGCCTCTTGAGCCATGTCCATACGTAATTCGCGCAATCGTTCAAACAAGGCATCATCCACTGCTACTTTTCGAACTTTTTGGTCTTCTTTTCGGAAGACTTTCCGTTCTCCTAAAAGCACCTGAACACCTTCTGTCGAGACTGATAACAACGGAAATTGCCCATCAGAAGGAATTAAATAACGTTCTGCTGTTAAATAATCAATCAGCTGTGTGACTTCTTTTTGGGTGCGACCTTTCATTAGTCCGTATGTTGGCAAACGATCAAAATGCCATTGATCAATTTTTTGATCTTTTGAACCAGTCAAGACTTTACCAACTAAGCCCTTACCGAAACGTTCTCCCATACGTTTTACACAAGACAAGACTTTTTGGGCATCGACCGTAATATCGACTAATTCTCGATTATCCAGACAATTCGAGCAGCGACCGCAGTCCGTCCCTTCTTCACCAAAATAGCGTAAAATATATTTTTGTAAACACATTTGTGCATTCGCATATTGTGACATTTCCCGTAATTTCAAGTACTCTTTCTGCTTATAATCAATGGTCATTTCAGATTGTTCAATAAAGTATTGTTGAATTTGCAAGTCTTGTGGAGCAAACATTAACACAGCATCACTAGGTAGACCGTCACGACCAGCTCGGCCCGCTTCTTGGTAATAAGATTCAATATTTCCTGGTACTTGTGCGTGAATGACAAAACGAACATTACTCTTATTAATCCCCATACCAAAGGCATTTGTTGCTACCATCACTTGCACTTGATCATACAAGAACGCTTCTTGATTTTCACTACGTAACTGTTCACTCATGCCCCCATGATACATCCCAGCTGCAATTTTTTTACTTTCTAATAAATGATAAATTCGTTCAACTTCCTTCCGCGTGCTTGCATAGATAATACCTGATTGCCCAGTATTCATCTTTAAATATTCCAAAAGAAAAACGTCTCTGTTTTGATCTTTCACGACTTGAAAAGATAAGTTTTCTCGAGCGAACCCTGTTTTGATTTCATTTTCTGATGGAATTCTTAATTGTTTAACAATATCCTCCGCTACTTGTGGCGTTGCTGTAGCTGTTAGTGCAATCACAGTTGGTTGCTGTTGAAATTGATCAATAATCTCTGCTAAACGCAAATAGCTTGGACGAAAATCATGCCCCCATTGTGAAATACAGTGTGCCTCATCTACTGCCAATAAATCAATTGGTACATGTGTCAGCATCTGTTGAAAATCATAAGATTCTAATCGCTCTGGCGCAACATACAATAGCTTGACTTCTTTGTTAACCGCTAATTGAATACGTTGATTCATTTCTTGATAGGAAATGGTACTATTGATATATGTAGCTGGAATCCCCATTAAATTCAGGGCATCTACTTGATCTTTCATTAAAGAAATTAATGGTGAAATCACCAATGTTAAATTATCCAGAAGTAAGGCTGGCAACTGATAACAAATTGATTTGCCTCCACCTGTTGGCATAATGCCTAAGACATTTTCTTGTCGCAATACATGACGAATAATCGTTTCTTGTCCTGGCCGAAAATCATCATAGCCAAATGTATCTTTTAATAATTCTTGTAATGCACTCATTTATTGCGCTCCAATCTTTGTTCTACAAGTCATTTTAACACGCTAATCTAACAGGAACAAGGTGTGTTAAAACAAGACACAATCGTGAAACACCAGTTAACGTGAAACATCAAAAAGAATGAAAAATTGTGAAAGCTTGCTATCAAAAGCTTTCAAAAATAGCGACATTTGCTTGTTGTGGATAACGAGTAGTTATCCACACATAAAAAATATACTTATCTTAAAATACGCATTAATTCGTTTTTACCATCAAAAAAACCAACTATTTTCGTAGTAAAACGAGCATAGTTGGTTTAAATGTTTATTTGTCGAAAAATTATTCAGCTTTTTTCTTTTTCTTGCTTGCTTTTTCGCGTTCGTTTTTGTTAAGAATTTGTTTTCTTAAACGGATGCTTTCTGGTGTTACTTCACAGTATTCATCTTCATTCAAGAATTCTAATGATTCTTCTAACGTTAATTTTTTCGGTTTTTTGATGACTGATGTTTGGTCTTTCGTTGCCGAACGAACGTTAGTCATTTGTTTAGCTTTTGTGATGTTCACAGTTAAATCGTTGTCACGGTTGTTTTCCCCAACAATCATTCCTTCGTAAACTTCTGTCGTTGGTTCAACGAAAACTGTACCACGTTCTTCAATACTCATAATTGAGTAAGTCGTTGCCTTACCAGTATCGATTGAAACTAATGCACCTTGATGACGGCCGCCAATCGTTCCTTGAATCATTGGTAAGTATTGATCGAAGGTGTGGTTCATAATACCATACCCACGAGTCATTGATAAGAATTCTGTTGAATAACCAATTAAGCCACGAGCTGGTGCTAAGAAGATTAAACGCATTTGTCCGTTACCGGCATTAATCATATCTTGCATTTCGCCTTTACGTAAACTTAGTGATTCAATCACGCTACCCATGTATTCTTCAGGTGTGTCAATTTGAACACGTTCAAATGGTTCACATTTAACCCCGTCAATTTCACGCTCAATAACTTCTGGACGAGAAACTTGTAATTCATAGCCTTCACGACGCATGTTTTCAATTAAAATTGATAAATGCAATTCGCCACGGCCTGATACAGTCCAAGAATCTGGGCCAATTGGATCAACACGTAAAGATACGTCTGTTTGTAATTCAGCCATTAAACGTTCTTCGATTTTACGAGCGGTAATGTATTTTCCTTCACGTCCCGCAAATGGAGAATTGTTAACTAAGAAAGTCATTTGTAAGGTTGGCTCATCAATGTGTAGAATTGGTAATGCTTCTTGATTGTGAACATCTACAACTGTTTCCCCAACGAAAATGTCTTCCATTCCGGAAACGGCAATTAAATCGCCCGCTTTTGCTTCATCAATTTCCACACGTTGTAAGCCAAAGAAACCTAAAATTTTCGTTACACGGAAATTTTTCACGCTGCCATCTAATTTCATCAACGCAACTTGGTCGCCGACTTTCATTGTGCCACGGAACACACGGCCAATCCCAATACGTCCAACGTAATCGTTGTAGTCTAGTAATGAGACTTGGAATTGAAGTGGCTCGTCTGAATTATCAACTGGAGCTGGCACATGTTCAATAATTTTATCAAAAATTGGGGCCATTGTTGGCTCTTGATCTGCTGGATCATCTGATTCACTTGAAGTTCCGTTTAAAGCAGAAGCATAAACAACTGGGAAATCTAATTGATCGTCGTCTGCACCTAATTCGATGAATAACTCTAAAACTTCATCTACTACGTGTTCAGGACGAGCAGAAGGTTTGTCAATTTTGTTAACAACCACGATTGGTGTTACTTTTTGTTCTAATGCTTTTTTCAATACGAAACGTGTTTGAGGCATTGTTCCTTCATACGCATCGACAACTAAAACAACACCGTCTACCATTTTCATGATACGTTCTACTTCACCACCGAAGTCCGCGTGTCCTGGTGTATCTAGAATGTTGATACGTGTACCGTTATAATCTACGGCTGTATTTTTTGCTAAGATAGTAATTCCACGTTCACTTTCAAGTGCATTGGAATCCATTGCACGTTCTTGTAATTGTGTATGCCCATCTAAAGTGTCAGATTGTTTTAAAAGTTCATCTACTAAGGTTGTTTTACCATGGTCAACGTGGGCGATAATTGCCACGTTACGAATATCATCTCTGTATTTCAATTTAATTGCTCCTTATCTATATACGCTTATGTTACTTAAGTCCATAAAAGCCGACTGCTTATTATAGCAAACTTTTTTCATTAAAAAAAGGCTTTCGCCTGCAAAAATAATGAAAGTTTTAGAAATTATTCGGCTTTTTCTGAAAACAAGGACATTTTTTTACAAATTTTTCTCTTTTAAAAGAGGAAGAGCCTTACCTTTCAGCAACGCTCTTCTTTGATTATTCCGATTCATTTAAATACTGGGTAAATACTTCATCATAGGTTTCAGGCGTTGCTGCAATAAAGTATTCACGACCCGTAAAAGTTAATGGTTTTCCTGTAATACCAGAGTATTTAAACCTAAATTCTTCCAAAAGTACTAAGCCTGCTGCATAATCCCAAGGACTTATATTAGATAAATAGCCATGATGGTTGCCTTTTAACATAGCAATAATTTCCAAACCTGCACAACCGCTAATACGCACGCCCATGCTTGCTTGTCCGATTTCCGTTGCGTGATGAATATTTTTTCCATGCATGTAAGCATTCATGCCCCATAATCCATCTGCCAAGGCTTTCATAGTAGGCGCTTTTAATAATTGATTATTCCGATAAACGCCAAGTCCTTTGCCGCCCCAATAAAGTTCTTCTCGCATCACATCATAGATAAAACCTAATTTACCAATGCCGTCTTCATAAACAGCTAACATAATACAAAAATTTTCTCTTTCCATCACGAAATTCATTGTGCCATCAATCGGATCGATGATCCACACGCGACCAGCAAAACTTTTTAAAGTATTGTAGCCTTTTTCTTCCCCTAAAATTTGATCTTCGGGAAAATTTGTTTGAATTTTATTCATTAAAAATTCTTGGGTTTGTTCATCCATATTTGTCACTAAATCAGTGCGGCCATTTTTCTGTTGAACGGTTAACTCTGATTCCAAGTTCATTCGAATCACATCGGCTGCTTCAAAAAGCCAACTTTGAATTGTTTGAATAAATTTTTGCGTTTCAGTCATCTAATCATCCCCCAGCTTTAATTTACCGCTTCCCTGTTTTTTAGCTTGTTGAAGCGTACGATATAACGAATATCCTGAAGCATTTTCAAATTCACGACCTAAGCGTTTTTCTTCGCCGATACTTTTAACGACCGTTTTAAATTGTTGATAAGTTGTTAAAAATTTGTCAACAGGTAAGCCTGTTTCATTGGCTTGCTCAACTGCTGTCCACATATTAGTGACAATCACCATTTCCTCTGTCGTCCAATCTAAATCTAATGGATATTGATAGTCTTTCATGTCTTCACCTCATCTTCTCTAGTTTAGCATATTTTCATAAAAAAACATCTTATTTACGTCGATTTTTTAATGCGTTAAAGAGAGGATATTCTGCTGTTCCTTTACGATACAAACTTTGTTGCGAAGCATAAATACCGCTATTTCCTGAACACATAAAACTGATTAAGCAGACCATGAAAAAATAGACCGCCGCTTCACTACCAAATAGTTCAATGCCCATAATGAAGCAAGCAATCGGCGTATTCGTGGCGCCAGAAAAAACACCAATAAATCCTAAACCTGCTAAAAAAGGAATTGATAGATGTAACAAAGGGGCCAAAGAACTACCTAACGTAGCCCCAATTTCAAACAATGGCGTCACTTCTCCTCCTTGGAATCCGGCACCCAAGGATAACACCGTAAAGAATAATTTCCCAACAAAATCAAAAGGCTGCGCATTGCCTGCAAAAGCATCTTCTAGTAAAGGTAAACTCAAGCCTAAATAACGTTGGTTGTTTAAGACGAGCACAAACAGAACGACAATGGCAGCGCCAAGAAACGCACGAAGGTAGACATTAGCAAACCAATTTGCATAGGTCTTTTTTAAAAAGACAATGGAACGACTAAAAACCCAACCTGCCAAACCAAAACAAATCGATGCCAAAAATAATTTTACAAATAGTTCAACCGACCAAGTCGGAATTTTGCCCATCGGATAATGCGTATGTGTTACACCAAAACTTTCAGTCACAAAATTAGCAAATAAGCCTGCAAAAAAACTTGGGAAAAGTGCCTCTGCACGAACTTTTCCAATCGCCAAAACTTCTAATCCGAAAACCGTTCCCGCTAATGGTGTGCCAAAAACAGAACTAAAACCTGCACTAATTCCGCTAATAATAATTACTTGTCGTTCCAAAGCGGACAGTTTAAAGACTTTTCCTACAGCATTTGCGATTGTGCCCCCCATTTGCACCGCCGTTCCTTCACGACCAACGGAACCACCAAATAAGTGCGTAGTAATCGTGCCAAACAATGTTAAAGGAATTAAGCGCAAGGGAATATCTTCTTCCCCACCATTGCCTTGTTCAATCACTAAGTTATTTCCTCGGCTAGCATTTTTCCCAAAACGCGTATAGAAATACGTAAAAACGACACCGCTAATGGGGAGGATAAAGAGTAACCAAGGATTTGCTAAACGAACATCTGTTACATAGGTGAGACTCTTTAAGAAAAAGGCGGATAACGCCCCCATAAATAAACCAATAATTGCGGTAATGAGCAACCATTTTGCCATATACCCGCCAATTGATAGTAGTTGCTTTGTTTCTTTTTTCACTTTACATGCTCCTTTACAATTTTCTTATCGCCAATCCTAGCGTACAGAAAAAGCCTACCAAAGGGTACACTTCTCCCGTTTGGTAGGCGTCATTAATTTATTCGTCCAATAAATAGTTCGTGGTGAACACCATCACCATGTTGCTATTAAACTATTAAAAATAATACCACGCAACTCTGGAAAGTGCAATAGAAGAATAACTCATTACCTTTAACAACCTTCACGTGTCTTTTTAGACACTAGTTCATTAAAAAAAATAACCATGATTTCTTCGCTTTCCAAATCTAACAACTTAGAAATCAATTTAATATCTGAAGCTTTAAATACAACCTCTCCTTTTAATTTCTTATAAATTGTTGAAGCTGAGATTGGTTGACCTGCAGCGGTCATTTCACTTGCTAACCATTCAACATTTTTCCCTTTTAATTTCAATTTTGAATGAATTAAATTTGATTCCATTTTACTCCCCCTTTTCACCCCTTTTAGTGTCTTATTAGACACTGGAAGTATATCATTTTGTGAAAAAACCGTCAATATATGCCTATTCAATAGTTATTTATCACTCTATGTATAGAGTAAAACATGTTTCTTTTGCGACACTTTTTGTGCTAGAATGTTTTTACGGAGGTGGTTTTTTGAAAGAGAATTTTTTGAAGCAAAAACGGATGGAGAAAAATCTTACATTAGAACAAGTTGGAAATTTTGTTGGTGTTGGAAAAAGTACCGTCAGGAAATGGGAAACTGGAATGATTGAAAATATGGGGAGGGATAAAATTGTCGCCTTATCTAAAGTTTTAGATGTATCACCTCTTGAAATCTTAGGTATTCCTGAAACGGAAGAAACGCCATTTGTTGTCCCGACCAATATTATGAATGTTTACAAACAATTGACAACTGAAAATCAAGAAGCAGTCTATCGATATGCTCAAAAGAAATTAACAGAACAAAATTACTTTTAATATTTATTTTAAATAGATGAATGCTAGACTTTTTAGTCAACGTCAAACAAAAAAAGCTTATCCTTACGGATAAGCTTTTTATTAGATTGACTGTTGGCCAAAATACTGACGCCATTTGGTTTTCATGGCTGTCGTCATCGGCAACGCCGCTTCTTTCACAGCACAATATTTGTCAACAAAGGTTACAATGTAACTTTCTTTGTATTTTGGTGGTGCAATAGTTGCACCCCACATATGTTTAATAATAATGTCTCGTTCTAAATCAGACAACTCTGTAATTTTTTCAGCATTTTTGGCTGCAATTCGTGGATGAACATAGGCATGAGAGCCTTCGTCAAACTTTGTTGTGCGCCAATCATAGTAAAACAAATCATGTAATAAACCAGCACGAGCTGTTGCACGAGCATTGCCGTTCCAACGCTTTGCTAATTTATAGCTATGATAGGAAACACTAATTGAATGTTCTAAACGAGTTGAATGCATATGTTGTGTGTATTCTGCTAATTTTTGGACTTCTTCGGTTGCTAATAAATCTTCTACATAAGAAAGATATTCTTCGTCTTCACGCCATTTTTCTGTCATATAATTGGGTGCCACCTTTTCTAATCCTTTTATAACTTGACTCGAGTATAGCACCCCAGCTATTTAATTACTATGAATTTCTCAATCTGTAACTTAACTTTAATATTTGCTTAATAAGTTTAGCGTTCAACGCAGTAAAATTTTCACAAAAACTTCTACATTTCTTCTGGTGCATGTAACCCTAGTAAACGTAAATCTTCTTTTAAAACAGTAGCTACTGCATAAACTAACGCTAAGCGTGCCTCTTTTTGAGCATCTTCATCCAAAATCCGAACATGGGCATAATATTTATTGAACGCTTGTGCTAAATGAATGCTATGTTTCGCAATAACAGATGGTTCATATTTTTCAGCAGCTTGCATCACAGTTTCAGGGAATTTTTGTAACAACTTCACGACTTCCCAGCTGTCCTTGTCATTTAGTGCATAACGTTGTGTAGCGTCTGGTGTAAAGTTTGCTTTACGTAAAATACTCATCGCACGAGCATGCGTATATTGAACATATGGGCCAGTTTCACCTTCAAAACGAACAACTTCATCTAATACAAAATCGAAATTATTTAGACGATCATTTTTAAGGTCATGGAAAATAACTGCACCTACACCTACTTGTTTCGCCACTTCTTCACGATTTGCTAAGTCTGGATTTTTCTCGTTAATTTGATTTCCTGCTAAAATAACAGCTTCATTCAATACTTCTTCTAATAAAACGATTTTCCCTTTACGTGTGGATAATTTTTTACCGCCTTGAGTAATTAAACCAAACGGAATGTGTTCCATATCATCTGACCAGTCAAACCCTAGTTCTTTCAAGACTGCTTTTAATTGTTTGAAGTGATTGCTTTGTTCGTTGCCGACTACATAAAGTGATTTGGCAAAATCATACGTCCGTTTACGGTAAAGCGCAGCCGCTAAATCCCGTGTGATATATAACGTCGCACCATCTGATTTACGAATAAGTGCTGGATTTAAATTATATTCTGTCAAATCAACAATTTCTGCACCTTGATTTTCTGTTAATAAATGTTTTTCTTCTAATAAAGTAACAATTTCATCCATTTTATCATTATAAAAGGCTTCGCCATTGTATGAATCAAATTCAACTTCTAACATGGAATAGATTTTATCAAATTCTTTTAGAGACTCGCTACGGAACCATTTCCATAATTCATTGGCTTCTTGGTCTCCTTCTTCTAATTTTTTAAACCAAGCACGTGCTTCGTCTTCTAATTCTGGTTTTTCTTCTGCTTCTTCATGAAATTGCACATATAAGCGCAATAATTCATTAATTGGTTGTTGGCGAAC
This sequence comes from Enterococcus sp. DIV0358, assembly GCF_051713465.1. NCBI lineage: Bacteria > Bacillati > Bacillota > Bacilli > Lactobacillales > Enterococcaceae > Enterococcus > Enterococcus sp. DIV0358. Next base: position 2,069,669 of record NZ_JBIOPX010000001.1, read on the forward strand.
TGCTTCTTCAGAACCCCATTTTTTATAAGCTACAATTAACTTACCAAACTGTGTACCCCAGTCACCTAAGTGGTTAATCCGAATTGGCTGATACCCAATTTTTTCTAAAATAAAGGCAATTGAATTCCCGATTACCGTAGAACGTAAGTGCCCCATAGAAATTGGTTTAGCAATGTTTGGTGAAGACATATCAATAGGAACATTGCCATTATTACCAAAGGTACTGTTTCCGTAGTTGTTTTTTTCTTTGACTACTTCGCCAATAACAGCTTGACTGACTGCTTCTTTATTCATGAAGAAGTTTAAATAAGGTCCCACCACTTCAATTTTTTCAAAATTCGTGCCATCAATTTTTTCTGCTAATTCTGCTGCAATTTGTTGAGGTGCTTTACGATAAATTTTAGCTAATGAAAAGGCTGGAAAAGCCACATCTCCATGATCGACAGATTTAGGATTTTCCAATAATTGTTCGATTTGATCCATCGTTAATTCTTCATTTAAAACATCATGTAACGCTTTTGCTACGATTTCTTTGTTGTTCATAAGAACCCTCCTGATTAATTTGTAAGTATTAAAAAAACAAAAACGTCTCTGACAAAACAAAATGATTTGTTTTGTCAGAGACGAGAATTTACCCGCGGTACCACTCTAATTGTCTATACTACTGGATAGACCTGCTTCATCGATAACGGTGATTGCCGTCTGCTTTCAGCAGAATTCTAAAAGTGCGCTTCCTCATTCCGATCACTCTTGGCTCCCACCTTCCCAAGATCGCTAAGCTGACGTTGAAATAAGTACTCTCTTTATCATCGAATGTCATTGTTAAACTGGCTTCATTATAGCAAATTTTTGTCTAGCTGGCTAGCCTTCTTCACTAATTGTCATAAAACTAACGCCAGGTTCTGCATTTAAGTTATACGAAGCAAAATGATTCTTTTCAGCTTCGATAAAAGCGGCAGCGCCAATCATCGCCGCGTTATCCCCACAAAGTTTTAATGGCGGAATAAGTAATGTTACTGTTGGCAATTGTTCACTGATTGCATGTCTCATTGCTTCTCGTAATCCTTGATTCGCAGCAACTCCCCCAGCAATTAGCAATTGCTTAACAGGATATTCTTGACAAGCACGAATGGTTTTAGTCACTAATACTTCTACCACACTCGCCTGAAAACTTGCGGCTAAATCCTTTGTAGACAGTACTTCACCACGTTGCTCTGCATTATGAACCGTGTTAATAAACGCACTTTTCAAACCACTAAAGCTAAAGTCATAGTTATCCTCTTTTAGCATCGCCCGTGGAAATTGGTAGGTATCTGTGCCTTCATGGGCCAAAGCATCAATCTCTTTGCCACTAGGATAAGGCAACCCTAACACACGTCCGACTTTATCATACGCTTCACCAGCTGCATCATCACGTGTTTCACCAACAATTTTGAAAGAGCCATCTTCTTTCATGTAGACCAATTCCGTATGTCCTCCACTAACGAGTAAGGCCATCAATGGAAATTCGAGCGGTGCCACAAAACGGGCAGCATAAATGTGCCCAGCCATATGATTGACTGGAATAAGTGGTAATTGGTGCGCCCAAGCAAATGCTTTTGCTGCAGAAAGTCCTATTAATAAAGCACCGACTAACCCAGGCCCATAGGTCACAGCAACGCCACTGAGTTCTTCTGGTGTGACTTTTGCTTCTGTTAATGCTTCTTCAATACAGATCGTCACTTGTTCAACATGATGACGACTCGCAACTTCCGGAACGACTCCGCCAAAACGTTGATGGCTCTTAATTTGCGAAGCTACGATATTGGAAAGAATTTTGTCGCCATCTTCAATGACAGCCACACTTGTTTCATCACAGCTACTTTCCACAGCTAATAATAATTTACGTTCTTTTGTAAAAATTGTCATTGGGCTTCCTTCCTTAATTTCGCACACATTACAAAGGCATTTTCTTGAGGTTCTTTATAATAATTTTTTCGAACAGCTACTTTCCGAAAACCTGTTTTCTCATAAAGTTTTTGAGCTAATGTATTCGATTCTCTGACCTCTAAGAAAATTTGTGTAATGTCACGACTTTTAACATATTCTTTAAAAGCTTTCATTAACTGACAACCAATTCCTTGGTGTTGTTTCTGACCATTCACAACAACGTGACTAATTTCTGCTTCATCTAAAATAAAATGATAGGCAATATAACCTAACCACTGGCCATTTTCAACTAAAAAAAGATATTCGCTATTTTCCTGAGCAAAATCTTCCGCGAATTGTGTTTCTGTCCAAGGGGAGCCAGTTGTATAAGAAGAATTACTAAAACGCCATAATTCTTCACCAATATTTGCTACAGATATTTCTTTTTTTGTTACTAACATTTTTTCTTCACTCTTCTTTTAAATCAATTATCATTTCTAGTGCGTCTTCATTATTTTCGTCATAATAGCCTTTTTTCACCGTCTGTGAGACAAAGCCAATTTTTCGATATAAACGTTGGGCTTTAACATTACTCATTCGTACTTCTAGCGATAAGGTTTCACAACGATTTTTCTTGGCAAAAATTCGCGTTTCTTCTATTAAAGAACGACCTAAACCTAAGCCTTGGTATGCTGTATGGACAGCGACATTCGTAATGTGTGCATCCGTTCCTTGAATCCGACAACCAATAAAGCCAACTGTTTTTCCGTTAATTGCCGCTAACAAATAGAGATGCGGCGCTTTTGAGCCAAGTTCTGCCATGAAAGCAGACATCGTCCAAGGAAGTTCCCCAGCGTAAACTTCACGTTCAATTGCTAGTAAATCCTTAATATCTTGGTAGGTGATTTCACGCAATTGAAATTCTTGCTGGTTCATTGCAATGGTTTTAGTTATATACCGTTGCCGTCTTTTTGTAAAGTATTTTGTCACAAAATTAAAGTTTTTCCACATAGCTTTCTCCATTAGGCGTGTGTGTCTTCAACCAATTTTCTTCCGCTTCTACTTTTTTCAAATACGCAGGTAAGAACCCATGAACATTTTCAACAGGTTCAGCCACACTACCTAACGCAGCCAAAACTGCGGCATTAGGAATTTGCCATTGCGGGACATCACAAATTTCCCCATGAGGAATGATTTGAGCTATTTCTTCAGTGAATTTTTCAACATCTTCACCAACAAAAAAAAGATTTGGTTCATTTTTTAGTTGTTCTAATAACTCCCGCAGGGAAATATGTTGGTCCGGTAACTCATTTTGCCACACGCCATCGACAAACCGATAAGCACCAGCATAGACGTTTTTACGACGCGCATCAAAAAGAGGCACAATTAAACCGGTTTGTCCAACACAATTGGCAGCTAACGTTTGTAGACTGGAAATGCCTACTAGCTCTTTCTTTAAAGTATAGGCCAATGTTTTGGCAGTCGTCACGCCTAAACGTAAGCCAGTGTATGATCCAGGTCCTTCTGCTACGACAAAACGATCAATTGCCGTTGGCGCCAAGTTCAATTGGCTCATCAAATAGTCAATTGCCGGCATTAATGTTAAGCTATGATTTCTTTTAACCGTTGCTGTATAACTTCCCAGAATTTTTTGATTTTCACACACAGCAATACTCAATGTTTGGTTAGATGTATCTATTGCTAAAATTCGCACACGAATCCCTTTCCTTCTACAATTTAGTCGCTTCATTGTAGCACACTTTCCTTTTTCTAAAAAGGGAAAACGAGGTTTCTTTTTACAGAAACCTCGTTTCGTTCATTTTCTCTTTTTATTTAATGGTTGCTTCTAAGTAATCAATTAATGGTTTACTGATATCTGTTGCAGAACCATTTTCTCCTGAATTTTCAACCATAATCATTGTTAAGAATTTATTGTTACTACGATCTAACGTTAGAAGGAAACTGTTTTCTTTGCCATCTGTATCTTGTTTATCTTTTATTTCAGCTGTTCCTGTTTTAGCAGCCAATGAGAAGTTCGGATTGTACATATTATAAACATAACCTGAAGGATCTTCCACACTACCTAAAAGATCTGTGGCAATTGTATTCGCTGCGTTGGCGCTGATTACATTGTCTTTTTTCTTCGTTTCTTTGTCTAAAACTAATTTTGGATAGACCAATGTTCCATTATTTTGGAAAACACTATACATGGTAGCTTGCTGGATTGGCGAAATTAACAATTGGCCTTGACCGTAGCCCGTATCTGCTAAAAGAATTTCAGAATTAAATTTATCTTCATTTGAAATTTGAGCAGGCGTCATGGCAATTGGTAAATCTAGTTCCTCACCGAAAATGAATTTATTAAGACCCGCTCTAAATTTGTCTTCCCCCATCCGTAATGTTTGTTGGGCAAAATAAATATTATCTGAATTAACTAAAGCGGTACGCAGATTGACTGGACTTGCTTCTTTTACACGTGTCGCAAAATAGCCGCCCCAAGATTTATCTTTTTGCCATTTCAAACCATTAATTTCTAGCTCTTCATCTGGCTTCAATGTCCCTGCATCTAAACCAATGGCACCGGTAATTGTTTTAAAGGTAGAGCCTGGTGCATAGCCTGTCGCAAAACGTGCTGTGAATGGTAAATCTTTGTTGTTATTGTAAGCATCATATTCTTTTTGAGAAATGCCATTGGCCATTTTATTAGGATCATACGAAGGTGAACTAACCGTTGCTAATAAATCGCCTTTTTGAGGATCGGTAATGACCGCACTACCAGGGCGTTTGTCAAATATAGCGAAGGCTTGTTGTTGTACGCCACTGTCAATCGTTAATTTAATCGTTTGACCATCTTTTTTCTCTTTGGTTTGTAAAGCTTTTTTGACATTCTCTTTGTCATCTAAAATAACTAGTGAGCCACCATCTTGCCCTCTTAATTCTTTATCAAACGCTCGTTCTAAGCCAGTTTTACCAATTACGCCCGTACTACTTAACTCTGGATTTTTTTCAATATCTTCTGCAGTAATGGTGCCCGTATACCCGATTAATTGCGCAGCTGCTTCCCCCAGCGGATAATAACGTGACTCTGTATCTTTTGTCGCAGCCCCTGTTGGTAATTCTGTCACTGGTTCAGAAGCGACTGTGATTGGTACAAAGGAGTCTGCTTGGACCCATCCTTGGCTTAACTTTTGATTGATTTCATCAACAGAAACGCCGAATTTATCACTAAAAGCTTTGATATTTGCTGTTTTTTCTGCGCCAGAACCGAGTTTGCCAGGCACTACGCCCACTTCGTCAAACACTTTGTTAATTGCTAGCCCACTACCATTACGATCGACAATTTCTCCACGTTTGGCATTATCTACTTGAATCGAAATTTTATCATTTCCTGACATATCTGGAAAAATTAAAGACGGCTTCCAAGCGATTTGGTAGGTATCGCCTTTTTTGGCGATACTTGATTGATAAGACAAATCTTTCATTTCGCCTAAAGGGGTACTCATCGATAATTTATAGGTAAATGTGTATTGATTGTCTTTCGCCTTTTTGACTTGAACATCACTAGCTTTGACTCCTTCTGCTTGAATCCCTGAATAAATTGCTTGGTATTTTTCAACAACAGATTTAGTATCATAGCCATTTTTCTTTAAGCTAGCTTCTTGAATAACGGACGGTAACTTATCAAATTCCTGTTTTGACAATACGTTTAAAAATGTAGTAGCTGTTTTCTTCGCTTCGGCTAATTCTTGTTTGGCTTGCCATTGACTATAAGCATAATACCCGCCACCGGCAGCAGCGATTAGAACCAAGGCAGAAACACCAAGAATAAGTGGTTTTTTTGAAGATTTTTTATTACGATTGCTTCGTTCCATTCAATAATCCCCTAACTATATAATATGCCTTTTCTTCTATTATACGTAACTTTTTTTAAAATGCTTGTGTTTCACCTATACTTTTTTTAATTTCTTAATAAAGTTTGATCAATTTTTTCCATTTCATCAGGCTTTCGTTGGATTTCTCTGCATTCATTGTGTGGTATACTAGCTGTAACAATTAGTTTTTTATTAGGAGGAATGAACATGGGACTTATTAAAGCAGCAACAAGTTCAGTTGGCGGTGGCTTGGCCGATCAATGGCTAGAGGTTATTGAACCTGATAATATGGGGGACACAACCGTCATGACAAAAGGTGTTTTTGTACGTAAAGATGATAAACGTGGTTCTAATCGTAAAGGAACGGACGATGTTTTAACAGATGGTTCTGTTGTACATGTCTATCCCAACATGATGATGCTTCTTGTCGATGGGGGCAAAATCATCGATTACACTGCTGAAGAAGGCTATTATACAGTCAAAAATGATTCTGCGCCTTCAATGTTTAACGGTTCTTTAAAAGATGCGATTGCAGAAACCTTCAGTCGTTTCAAATTTGGTGGCGTAACTCCACAAAAACAACAAGTTTTTTATATTAACTTGCAAGAAATTAAAGGCATTAAATTTGGAACACCTGCGCCATTAAACTATTTTGATAATTTTTATAATGCCGAACTTTTCTTACGTGCACACGGAAATTACTCAATTAAAATTACAGATCCTTTACTATTTTATACTAATGCGATTCCTAAAAACCAAACGCAAGTAGATATTAATGATATTAATGAACAATATTTGGCAGAGTTCATTACAGCATTGCAAGCAGCAATCAATCAAATGTCTGCTGATGGGCAACGTATTTCTTATGTTCCCTCAAAAAGTGTTGAATTAAGCAAATATATGCAAACTGCACTTGATGAGGATTGGCGCACCAATCGCGGCATGGAAATTGTTTCTGTAGCAGTTGCGAGCATTTCTTATACAGATGATTCAACAAAATTAATCAACATGCGAAATGAAGGAGCTATGCTCAGCGATCCAGGTGTTCGCGAAGGCTATGTTCAAGGTTCCTTGGCTCGTGGTATGGAGGCTGCTGGTAAAAATGAAGGTGGCGCTATGAGCGGCTTTATGGGCGTTGGTATGGGCATGAATGCGAATGGCAACTACTTTGCGCAAGCGTCTCAAACAAACCAACAACAAATGCAAGAAAAACAAAACCAGCAAAACGCACAAGGGTCTACAGACACTTGGACTTGCCCACAATGTGGGACTGAAAACACTGGGAAGTTTTGTTCAAACTGTGGTACACCAAAACCAACAAACGAGAAACCAAAATTAGAAATGAAATGTAGTGAATGTAGCGAAATTGTTGACTTAAGTAATGGTATTCCTAAGTTCTGTCCACATTGTGGTAAACCATTCCAAGGGGTTCCTTTATAAGCAAGTAGTGAACAATTAAAGAAAAGGGTCAGGCACAAGTCTACCCTTTTTCTTTGAATCAGATTCCTGTTATTTACTCACTCTATTAGAAAGGACGGTTGCAATGGAAACAACATTTACCCATAAATGCCCCAACTGTGGCGGCCCGCTCTTATTTAATCCCAAAGATCAAAAATTTCATTGTGAATATTGTTTAAATATTTACACGGAAGAAGAAGTGACTCGTTATGAGCAACAGCAACATGAGGCGCATTTAGAGAATCCCTCAACAACGACTGCCGAGGAAAATTTGACTTTCACGGCGGAAGAAGAATCCTCCGCTACGCAACAAACAGAGACCACTGAGAATGAAGCAGCTGCAGATGCAGGCACAATGGAAATTTTTAATTGTCCAAGCTGTGGCGCTCAAATTGTCACCGATGCAACAACGGCTGCCACATACTGTTATTATTGCCATAATCCTGTTGTCTTGGCTGGTCGATTAAGTGGCGAATTTTTACCAGAAAACGTCTTACCCTTTACAATTGAAAAAGACGAAGCGATTGAAAAATTTCTCGCTTGGACCAAGAAAAAATGGTTCATTCCCCGAGATTTTTTCAGCAAAAATCAAATCGATAAATTAACTGGGGTTTACTTCCCCTATTGGGTCGTTGATGCAGAAGTCGATGGACAACTCCAAGCTACTGGCACAAGTATTCGCATTTGGCGCGTAGGTGATATTGAATACACCGAAACAAAACGTTTCAATGTGGGACGTTCAGGAAAATTATCGTTTAAAGAATTAGTTAAAAATGCCTTGTCAAAAAACGTCCAACAAAAAATGGTGGAAGGCGTTCAACCATTTTTAATTGATCAAGCAGTGCCTTTCAAAAGCCAATACCTAGCAGGTTTTCAAGCAGAAAAACGCGATATTGAATATGAAGCAATCAAAAAACACGTCCAACAAGAATTACAAGATTATTCGGAATCATTGTTACGGGACTCTGCTTCTGGTTATACTACGTTGACAAATGTTCGCACGGATATTTCTCTAGACCAAGAAAATAATCACTATATGCTTTTGCCAATTTGGTTAGTCACCTATCGCAGTCAGGAACAATCAAAAAAAGTTTATTATTATGCCATGAATGGACAAACAGGTAAAGTAAGCGGTGTGCTTCCAATTAGTTACACTCGTTTAGGACTAGCAACGTTAGGCATTTTCGCTGGACTCTTAGCACTCTTTTTATTAGGAGGTTATTTCCTATGAAAAAACGACTTTTACCTATTTTTTTCCTAATACTTCTTTCCTTTGGCCTTGCCCTACCTGTTTCGGCGGCTGAAAATTCAATTGATGATGGTGCACAATTACTGACACCTGATCAAATCAACCAACTAAAACAAGAGATACAACCTTTAGAAGAAAAGACCAAAGCCTCTGTCTTTATTGTGACCACAAATAATAATACTTATGGTGATGAACAAGACTATGCAGATCATTATCTTTTAAATAAAGTTGGTAAGGATCAAAATGCGATTCTTTTTCTCATTGATATGGACTTACGGAAAGTCTACATCTCTACTTCTGGAAACATGATTGATTATATGACGGATGCACGAATTGATGATACCTTAGATAAAGTAATGGATGGAATGAGTCAAGGAAATTATTTTGCGGCTGCTCAAACCTTTGTTCAGGAAACTCAAGCATTTGTTGATAAAGGGGTTCCTGGGGGTCACTATCGTGTGGACAGCGAAACAGGTAAAATCACTCGTTATAAAGTCATTACCCCGCTGGAAATGGTAATTGCTTTTGCTGCTGCGCTGATACTCAGCTTGGTCTTCTTAGGCATCAATATTTCTAAATATCAATTAAAATTTTCAAGTTATCAATATCCTTTTAGGGAAAAAACAACGTTAAACTTAACCTCCCGCACAGATCAGTTAACCAACTCTTTCATCACTACTCGTCGTATTCCTAAAAACAATGGTGGCAGTGGCGGAATGGGCGGTGGTGGTAGCACCACCCACTCAACTGGCGGCGGTACATTCGGTGGCGGCGGTCGAAGTTTTTAGATTTTTTATCTTTTTTAATTATTTCATAAAAATAATGGTGTTATTTTTATGGAATAATGATAAAATAAGTATACTGTGGTGTGTTATTTTTACACAGGACGGTATACTTATTTTCATTTAAACTAAGTGATTTGTAGTCCAAAGTTATTTAATTGGGGATTGTTTTCAACTATTTAGTAAGCGCTACAAATCATTAACTAAACTATGGGAGGTAAAGTGAAAATGAAAAAATTTTCTATGTTAGGATTAGTTTTAATTAGTACTCTGATTTTAGGTGCATGTGGTTCTGGAACAAACAACACTAATAAAACTAAAAAAACTTCAAGTACTGCTACCGCAACAACTGAAACAAAAGCTAAAGAAGATAAAGGGACTTATAAAGATCGAACATTGACTGTTCCTGATGGTGTATTAAAAATCACCGAATTCCAAAAAGGTACAAGTTTCGATGGTAAACCAATCTTTTATGTACTATTTGATTTGACTAATAACACTAAGGAAGCACAAGATGTACAAATGTTATACTCTAGCTTTGTTAGCGTATCACAAAATACCGGCGATACAACAGAAGATTTAACTTATGGAATTGTTAATGATTCTCCGATTAAAGATAGAATTGACATGTTAAATAAAAAAGTTAATCCTGGCGCAACTGTCCAAGCAGCATACCCTTATGAATTTGCTGATGAAACAAAACCTGTAACTTTTACTTTCAGAGACAGTATGTTCAGCATGGGAGATCCTATCGCTGTTGAAGAAATTACAATTAAATAGTCTGTAAGCAAGTAGGCACTTAGTTCTACTTGCTTTTTTGGTTTGTTCTTCATAGAGTTGAATGGTAAAATTAATTTATCTTAACCAAAAGGAGTCATCCCATGAAAAATATGTGCGAACTGTGTGATCTAAATCCTGGTAAAATCATCACCTTTGATAATCACGGTATCTGTAAACATTGTGCAGAACATTTAGAGTTAAAACCAAAAGAAATTAAAGATCGAACAATGGAAAGTATTATAAAACGTCAAGAAGAAATTATAAAAAAGGATCAAGCAATGCAAGCAAAGGGAAATTTATGTTATCTTTGCGAAGAGGAAACTGGCAAGTACTTTACGAGTGATTTTTATCGCGTAGGAAAAAGCTGTTTAAAAAAACTTAAAGTATCCACTTGGTCCGTTGATAAAAAAAGTTTAGCTGATTTACAACAAATGCAAAAGTTAATAAACAAGCAGTCTGAAATCGCAAAAGCAAATGAAAAAAATGCTGAAGTTTATGGAAATCTATGTGCTCTTTGTCAGGATAATAAAGGAAAATATTTAACTTCAGATAATTACCAAATCTGTAAGAAATGTGCAGGTCAACTCGGTGTCCAAGGACAAGGATATACCCAAACTTGGACATTGACGGATTTAAGAAATGTCCAAGAAGACAACCGGCTATTCAATCCTACAACAACTATTGCTGGCTCGATTGAATTCGATGAACCTGAAAAAAAATTCCGACTGGTTGGTTCATCAAAAATTTTGCCCGTAAGCATTATCGCTGATTACAAAATTTTAGAGAAAAAAAATACCCATTTCACAGAAGAAAACGTACCTTATGATCGCGTTAGTAGTGTCTATATTTTGATTAATCTAGATGATTTGCAACGTCCAACCATCACTATTTCCTTTTTAAAGACACTTAGTGAGCAAACTACTGAATTTGATCGTCAATTAGCGATCGATAGAGCCCGTTTCAACGCCGAACGAGCCCTTTCATCATTAGACACTATTGTTCGTCGAATAAAAGAAAAAGAAATACCAACTCCTATAAAGAGTGATAAAAACCAACCGATTGAAGCAAAGCTATTTGATTCACAAAAAAACTCACCTAGCGCTATTGAAGACGTAATGGCTGAGTTAAGAAATTTAAAACTGTTAGTTGATGAAGGAATTCTAACAGAAGAAGAATTTCAACAAAAGAAACGGCAATTGCTTCAATTAGATTAATAAAAAAATCCTGAAAAGACTCGTCATCTTTTCAGGATTTTTTTATTCTTGGTATTTTCCCATAATTCTTGATAAGGTATTTCATGGATATCACGAAAATAAGCTACTTCAAACTTTTCAAAATCAGTTGACTGGCAGTTGCCGGTTAAAACGCCAATTCCTGCTTTACCATGACACGTTCCCATGAAAACATCCACGAGCGAATCACCTACCATAATTACTTCTGTCGCCTTCAATTGACATGACTGACAAAAGGCTTGGAGCATGTCCACATCTGGTTTCGGTAAGTAACGATCTCCTGTCGCAATAAAATCAAACATTTCTGTTAAACCAAGATATTCCATAATTAACATAGTCGCTGGCAAAGTATCTGAAGTTGCTAATCCAATTTTATAGTTCTTCCGTTTCAGCTCAAGAAATAACTGTTTTAAATCACCAATTGCTTCAATCTTTTTCAGATTTTTTCGTAAATAATCATAAAAAAATTGCTCCAGCCATCGACTGCTGATTCCCTGTTCGACTAATTCCTCAAATTGCGCCAATTCCTGATAAAGTTCCTGATAAAGGACTTCATCAAGTAAATGTTTTTGCAAAAAACGTTGCTCCTGAATAGCTAATATCTTTTTTATTTCTGCTGAATGATGAGGGGCTAACATACTTAGTGTTTCAAAACAAGCTTTCAAACCTGCTTGCCAAAGAGTGTCAAAACGAATACACGTACCATCTTTATCAAATAAAATTCCTCGATTTTCCATGAAAGAACACCTCAAAACGTTTGCTTTGCTTCCTATTTGTTTCTTCAAGTATACTAATCATTTATTTGATTTTGATATTCTTTTTGTATCATTTGTGTAAAAAAATATAAAAAAGCAACGAATTTAGAAAAATTCGTTGCTTTTATATTAATCGATTACTTTTTTCACTTTGAATTCTTTTGTTTCAGCAGACGGTTCTGTTTGATCAGCTAATTCAAATAAAATATGGGTACCATTTTCTTCATCTTCAACGATAATCAGTTTTCCTGGAATCTTTCGAGTATCTTTCGCAATTTGGGCTTCTTTAATTAATTCTTTTTGATCTCTTTTTGAAGCAAGGGCATTTCCTAAATTAAAAAAGACAGTTTCTTCCATAATTAACCACTCACTTTCTCTACTTTTCTTAAGTTAATTATAGCATATCCCTAGAAAAAGTGGCAGCTTGTATCCTTTTACTTTCATTTAAGCATCAATAATCAAGGAATAAGCATAAGGACTTTCATAAATTCCTGAAGTATAATAATTGAGCCTCTTTTTAAATAGCGGGCCGTCAATTACCAACGTATGGTACTCCCCGTTTTCTCCGCAAATATCTAATTGATGCTCTTTAAGGTACGTGATAAATGTTTCATTTAACGGTTCTCCTAAAAATTTTATTGGAATACCTGCCTCTTTGCTGACCGTTTTGATAATTGCTGTGTACCCTTTTGCCAAGAATTCTTTGACAAGTGCTTCGCGATTCTCCTGCCAAAGAGGTAATTGTGGCTCAAGCCCAGCACTTAATGCAACTTGGCGATCCCAAGCACCATTTTGTTCAATATCTATATCGCCAAAACAAACCGTTTCTGCACCCAATTTTTTAGTTTCATGCAGTGCCTCAACCACTTTTTCTGTGTAATTTGTTTCGTTGTTATGTGATATAACAAGTGGTAAATCTAACGCTTCGGCTGCTGATTCTAAGACGGAGATTGGTATGCCGTGAAACCAAGAACGATTAATTTCATCACTTAATGTTGTCACTAACGCAACTGGCTGATTTCCTGCTTGTACCAATCGATCCATCGCCAATAAACAATCTTTACCAGAGCTATAACTTAAACAAAATTTTTTCATAAACGTTCCCTCTTTTCTCTATGACTATACCTCAAAATAATACATCCGTATACATATTTATTATTTAAGTATAACTAATACTGAATAGTTATTTGAATCAAAACATGGTATAAAATAGAGGTAAAGCAAGCTTTATTCACTTCTTTATATCTCTTTTCAACGGATGATCAGCTGGCGGAAACCAGCTGATCTTTTTTTCAAAAAACACAGCTATCTTTTGCAGTTTTCTTTTCCTCATGTTATAAAGAGAGGGTAGGAAGCATTTATTCACTTCTTTACAAATCTATCTTAATCTTAGACAGTCGGCGGAAAACGGCTGTCTATTTATCTGGAAAAATTATGAACTCGTCAGCTAGTGGTCAGTTGACGAGTTTTATGTTATAATAATTAGAACACGAAAAATATTTTTAAACGAACCATTCAATTGTTTTGATGATTTTATTCAAAACTGGCGTGTCTAGAGAGACACAAGGATGTATTAGAGGTAGGGAATACATCGCTTAAATGAAAAATACTTGAATACTAGAAATAGTCTGATCCAACTTTAAAATAATAATATTGATTCGTTAGATAGCCTTCTCTTTAAAGAGAAGGCTATTGTCAATTAAAGAGTAAAACCACCGAATGTTTAAAATTAAACTTATCTCAAACATACCCTGTCAGTGTTTCACGCATTATCTCAATAAACAGCAAAAATCCAGAAGAGTCTCTCTTCTGGATTTTTGCTTATTTGACGATACTTTTTTAAATTTTGTTAATCAATTTAAAATAATCCACATAAGTGCATAATTGGGAAAACAAATAATAAACTATCAAAACGATCTAAAATACCACCATGTCCTGGCAAGATGTTACCAGAGTCTTTCACGCCATAATGACGTTTGATAGAAGATTCAACCAAATCACCGAATTGCCCTACTATAGAAAATAGAACCGTCAATACGAGCATCACCGGCATTTGATAAGGAAATAGCCCTTTATTAGCTGTGAAAACTAAAAACAACGCTGCTACAACGACGGCTGATAAAATACCACCAAGTGCACCTTCTATTGTCTTGTTGGGTGAAACATCTGGCATCAATTTATGACGACCAAATCGGCGTCCAAATAGATATGCACCAATATCCGTTGCCCAGACAATGAATAAAGCAAATAACAAGACTTCAAAACCTGCGGAACGGGCACTAATAAAGTTCTGGAACCCCATCCCTACATATAAACTGACAATAACTGGAAAGCCAGCTTCTTCAATCGTATATGTATTTTTAGAAATTACCGAAGCACCTAACAACAACATTATAGTGACATAAAATAAAATGAAATTTGTTTGCATTTCCGGCAAAAAGTTTAACCATTTAATTGTTGGGATAACTAAAAAAACGGCCCCTAATGCTGATAAAATACCTTCAAAACTTAATAACGTTAATCCTTTCATACGGAATAACTCGTACACGCCGACTACTGCCAAAGCAACAGCGGCAATCTCAATTGCAAAACCACCATACCAGATAATTGGAATAAAGATGATTAATGCGACGATAGCTGTGATGACACGTTGTCTCACTGCGGATCGCTCCCTTCTGTTTCTGTAGTTTCTTTTAGACCTCCAAAACGACGATTACGATTTTGGAAAGAAGCAATCGCGGTTTCTAAAGTGTCCCCTGAAAAATCAGGCCATAATGCTTTTGTAAAAAACAACTCGCTATAAGCAATTTGCCATAGCAAGAAATTACTAATTCTCTCTTCCCCACTTGTTCGAATCAACAATTCTGGATCACGAAGTTCCGTGGGTAAAAAGCCAGTCATTAAGTGATCTGCGATCGTTTCTTCTGTAATCTCATCTGCCGTATATGTTTTTTCTGAAACCTCTGCAGCAATCTGTTTCATGGCAGTTAGTAGCTCCGCACGCGCCCCATAATTTAAAGCAAAGTTCAAAACCATGCCCGTATTGTCCTTGGTTTGCTCAATGGCCCGCTTAACAGCATCTTGCGTATGGCTTGGTAGAAACTCTTGGTAGCCCATTACATTGACTTTAACATTTTCCTTAATTAATTCAGGCACGAATGTATCAAAAAAATCAACAGGCAATTGCATTAAGAAATTGACTTCATCTGTTGGTCTCTTCCAATTTTCCGTTGAAAATGCATAAAGTGTTAAAACTTTAACGCCTAAATGACTAGCATGCTTCGTTATTTTTTTAACCGTATCCATGCCTTCTTTATGTCCAGCAATTCTCGGCAGTCTTCGATTCTGTGCCCACCGGCCATTTCCGTCCATAATAATGGCAATGTGCTGCGGAATTTGGCCTTCTTTATCAAAGGCGTACTGGCTTGCTTCTTCTACATATTTATTTTTTTGCGGAAAAAAACGTAACATCTTTTTCCCTCCATTCCAAAAAATCTATCTTAATTATTATAACAATAACTAATGCAAATGCCTATGCATAGTCCCTGAATTTTCCTGATAATTAAGAAATTCCTTGTAACTTTATCATTTATAGTCCTTTTTTAAAAGAAAAAAACTTAGACTTGGCAAGTAAATCAACATGATGTATCTGCCTAGCTTTAAAATTTTAAATAAACAACGGGACAGGAGCAGCTTCTTCGGAAATAAGCTGAACGTCCTTGAGAGACAAAAAGCATCTTTCAGAACTTTCTTCTTATTTCTTGAAGCTTAACACGCCTGTCCCGACCTCAAGTTTTTATTCTATTGTCTTTTTCTCTTTATTCATTGACTGGAACAATGGCACCGTTCCATTTTTTCGTAATCCAATCTTGGACTTCTTTGCTACGTAACACTTTGACTAATTTTTTTACATTTTCGTTGTTTTCGTCTTCTTTACGAACCGCAATAATATTGGCATAAGGTGAACTTTCTTTTTCTAAGGCAATCGCATCTTTTTTCGGATTTAATCCTTGATCCACGGCAAAGTTTGAGTTAATTAAAACCGCAGCCCCTTCTTCATTGTCATAAAGAGTGGTCATGATTGCTGGATCACTTTCATGATTGAATTTCAACTTTTTAGTATTTTTATCAATATCATCGAAAGTAGCAGTTGTCCGGTCTACCCCTTCTTTCAGCGTGATTAAACCAGCATCTTCTAAAATCGTTAAAACACGTGGCCAATCTGAAACGGAAGAGCTAACGTA
Organism: Enterococcus sp. DIV0358; assembly: GCF_051713465.1. Taxonomy (NCBI): domain Bacteria; kingdom Bacillati; phylum Bacillota; class Bacilli; order Lactobacillales; family Enterococcaceae; genus Enterococcus; species Enterococcus sp. DIV0358. The sequence continues at coordinate 2,085,949 of NZ_JBIOPX010000001.1, forward strand.
AATCGTTGAACCATCAGGAATTTCTTGTAACGATTTGTATTTTTTCGAGTAAAGCCCAACTGGTTCTAAATGAATCGCACCTGCATTCACAAAGTCATAATCATTTTCTTTAACCGCTTCATTAAAGAACGGCACATGTTGGAAATAGTTGGCATCGATATCACCACTTTCCAACGCCTTGTTAGGTAGCACGTAATCTGTATAAGTCGTCACTTCTAGTTTTACGCCTTCTTTTTCTAATAAAGGTTTTACATGTTCTAAAATCTCTGCATGTGGAACCGGTGAAGCCCCAACTTTCAAGACCGAGTCATCACTCTTTTTATTGCCGCAAGCCCCTAAAATTAAGACAGCTACTGCTACAGTAATTACTGACCATAATGTACGTTTTTTCATCTTATTCCCTCCATTTATCGTTTATCTATTTTTTTAGCGACTGTATCCCCAAGCCATTGAATCGCAAAGACAATAATTAAGATACAAATCGTTGCTACTAAGGTAACTGTATTTTGACCACGTTGGAAGCCATCTTGATACGCCAAACTTCCTAAACCACCCGCTCCAATAGCAGCTGCCATTGCAGTGTAGCCCACTAAAGAAATGGTTGTAACGGTTAAGCCAGAAACAAGTGCTGGCAGACTTTCTGGTAATAGAACTTTCCAAATTATTTGGAAACGATTGGCCCCCATTGCTTTGGCTGCTTCAATCACGCCTTTATCGACTTCACGAAAAGCAATTTCGACCATGCGAGCATAAAAAGGTGCTGCGGAAATAATCAATGCTGGTAAGGAGCCTTTGACACCAGACATACTCCCTAAAATAATTTTTGTAAAAGGAATTAACAGAACGATTAAGATAATAAACGGAATCGAACGGAAAATATTTACAAAAATGGCCACTAGCCAATACAGTAATCGGCTCAAAATCCCTTTTCTGCCTGACGTTTCAAAAAGTAGTAGTCCTAAAATCAGCCCTAAAATGGCGACCACTATGATTGAAATCCCTGTCATATAGAGTGTTTCAATCGTTTTTTCTTGTAGTTTACTTATATCAATTTGGGAAAAATCAAAGAAACTTGCTAAGCCACGATTATTCATTTCCAATCACCTCTGTTTCTACACGAAGTTTACGTAATCCTTCAATGGCTGCTAGAATATTTTGCTCTTCGCCTAATAATTGAATATAAAGAGAACCCACTGCACCTTGCTTTGTTTGCTGAATGTTCCCTTGAATAATACTGACTTCTACTTGATATTCTTGGACAATATGCGAGATAATTGGCAATTTTGCTTGTTCGCCGTGGAAAAGTAGGCGAACAATTTTTCCATTCGGATATTGTTCCAACATTTCTTCAACAACCAGTTCCGTTTCTTCAATGTTTTTATCCGCTTCTTGTTGGATAAAGCGTTTCGCAATTTCCGTTTGAGGCTTTTTGAAAATATCGATCACTTTACCTTCTTCAACAATTTCACCATATTCCATCACGGCTACGCGATTACAAATTTTACGAATCACGTGCATTTCATGGGTAATTAATACAACCGTTAAATTTAATTCTTGGTTGATTTTTAGTAGTAATTCTAGCACTTCATCGGTTGTCTGCGGATCCAAAGCACTCGTTGCTTCATCACAAAGCAAAATATCAGGATTGTTAGCTAAGGCACGGGCAATCCCCACTCGTTGCTTTTGCCCACCAGAGAGTTGACTTGGGTAGGCGGTTTCCCGTCCTTCTAAACCAACCAACTTGATTAACTCTTCTGCGCGGCTTTTCCGATTTTGTTTTGGAACGCCAGCAATTTCCAATGGGAGCATGATATTTTCTAGGACCGTCCGTGACCATAATAAATTAAAATGTTGAAAGATCATCCCAATTTTTTTACGGAAGTTTCGTAGTTCTTTATTTGGCAACAATGCAATATCTTGTCCTTGAATTTCTACTTCACCTTCTGTAGGTGTTTCAAGTCCATTCAATAGGCGAACCAACGTACTTTTTCCTGCACCTGAATAGCCAATAATGCCATAAATATCACCTGATTCAACTGTTAAATCAATATCTTTTAAAGCCGTGACTTTACCCGCTTTACCGGAAAACTCTTTTTTTACATGACGTAATTCAATTAATGCCATTTTGTTCTCCTCTTCTTTCTGTTCTACTTTCTTATTTTGAAGGTTTCGCACTTTTTATGAAACGAATTTGCTTAATAAAAACAAAAAAACTTCCATCCTTTTGCTATTACAGCAAAAAGGACGAAAGTTTGTCATTTCGTGATACCACCTTAATTCGCTATTATTTCTCAATAATAACCTCATACGGTACTTGATTCTTCGCATACCGTTGGCTGTAACGGGCGCCCCGTAGTAAGTTCACTGCTTCGCTCACTTACTCTGCTCAAAGACCATCTTCCATCTTAAATCTGTTACCCATTCTCAGCAAACAGGGCTCTCTTCAAACGTCCTTAACATGTACTCTTCTTTTCAAAGCTTTCTTTTGATTAGATTGAGAAAATTATAGCAATAAACATTGGCCTTGTCAACGTAAGACTAAAGATTTTCAAATTCTGTTGGTTCAACATCTGCTAAAACAGCAATCCAGGCATTTTCTTCATCTAATGCACTTGGCTCTTGATCAGCCGCTTCATTAATCGCAACTACCTTACCAGATAATGGACTACTGAATTCACTGACTGCTTTTTCTGCTTCTAATTCAATTAAAGAGTCACCTTTAGCTAATGTTTGTCCGACTTTTGGAAACGTTGCAAAAGTAATCTTTCCTAAATCCTCTTGGGCTTCGGCGGTTAAACCAATTTTATAACCTGCTTCTGTTGGTAAGATCCATAATTGATCAATTTGTTTCATTTCACTCATTTTCCAAGCACTCCTTCGTAATCTGCTTCTTTAAAACCATTCGTTAGAAATGTATTGTCTTTTAAGAGAATTGGACGCTTAATCAACATGCCATCCGCAGCTAAGCGCTGACTTGCTTCTTCAATAGAAAAACTGTCAACAAGATCTTTTAAGCCTTGTTCTCTATATAAAACCCCACTTGTGTTAAAAAAACGACGAACAGGCAAGCCGGTTTCTTTCATCCATTTTGCTAGTTGTTCACTACTAGGCGGTGTTGTTTTAATATCAATTGCTTGGTATTTAACGCCTTGTTGGTCTAACCACGCTTTCGCTTTTTTACAAGTTGAGCATTTAGGATATTCATAAAGTGTGTACATTTCTACCCCTTCTTTCTTCTTTCTTTAACGACCACTTCTGGTACGAACCGTTTCTTGTTGGTAACGCATGGACATAATTAAGCCCACCCCAATCATGTTACCTAAAATGGAAGAACCACCTTGACTAATAAACGGTAATGGAATCCCAGTTAATGGTAGTAAACCAATATTCGCTCCAATGTTTTCAAAAACATGGAACAAAATCATCATGATAATTCCTGTGGCAATGTAGGCATAGAATTCATTATTTGTATCAAAACAAACGCGAATCATGCGGTAGATTAAAATAAAATACAACAAAATAATGAAACAGCCACCAATAAAGCCAAAGTTTTCACCAACAACTGTAAAAATCATATCTGACTCACGAACAGGGACATACACATCACTCACATTAAAGCCTTTTCCGAAAAGGCCCCCAGAACCAATTGCTGTTAATGCTAGCGCTGGTTGGAATGAGCGATCTGGATCTGTATGGAAAGGATTTAGCCATAAATCAATCCGATCAAATTGATAAGCTTTAATGCCAATTTTAGACAATAAGTCTCTTCCTGTTTCTGTTGTTACCAAGTAGATGGTTCCAGCTCCGACTAGAGCAGCTATGATAAAGGCGGGCACAATAATTTTCCAAGTAATGCCAGACATTAAGAAAACTCCCCCAAAAATGGCTAAGAAAACTAACATCGTCCCGAAGTCTTTTTGTAAAAGTACTAAAACAATTACCGGAATCGCGACTAATAGCATTTTAGCGATTAGCCAAAAGTCGCTTTTGAGTGTTCGGTCCACATATTTAACATTATGCATGGTCACTATATAGGCCAACATCAAAATAAACGCAATCTTCATCAATTCCGATGGTTGGAATGTGGTGCCACCAAAGCGAATCCAGTTTTTAGAACCTGTTTGCTCTGCTAGCACGGGGTCATAGAATTTCAGTAGTAATCCCATTAATACTAATCCAAGTGCATAAAAAACGGGCGTTAACCGCCAGAGTAATTTTGAGCTAAAATGCATAATAATGACAATACTTAATCCTCCGACTAAATACCACAGTCCTTGTTTCATTAACAAGCTACCAATTTTAGGTTTGCTTGGATCATTGTAAAGCGCTACGTAAAGCGATAGCATACCAATTAGTGATAAAAGAAAAACTGGTAATATCACGCCGTAATCAATTCGACTATCTAAATTTGTTTTCTCTTTTCTATTCATTCGTCATCCCTTTTCCTTTGTTCATACGTTTTTTATTATATCTTTCTCACAGAAGAAAAGAAAGGAATTCTACTATATTTGAGAAAAACTTTAGAGAATTGGTCCTTCACTAGCAATTTTTTCTTTTTCTTCAATCCTATTTGGCTTTTATTTAAAATTTTTTACATCAGTGATAATGAGAAAGTTTACTATAAACATTCAGTAACAAAAAACAGTCGCAACTAAAACACGTTGCGACTGTTTTTATTCGCTTTTTCTTTGTTTCGTTTGTTGTAGCTCTTTATTAATTCGGACAATTTCGTTGCCAAAATTTTGCCAGTCACTGGCTCGCGGAGGCGCTAACCAAATTAAACATTTTACTGAAAATAACGTTTTTGGTAAATAATCCGAAACTACTAAATCAGTATCTGGTCGAATCGCTGAATGAAAGTGAATGCTGAAAGATTCGAATATTTTGATTTGTTCTTTGATAAACTGAGTATATTTTTCTCCTTGCGTAAAATTCACATAAAGATTGATCGTGCTTTTTTCATTCCTTTGGTCATAAAGACGGGATAACACTAATAGCAAATCAAAAAATAAAGAAAGCTTACTAAACTCAAACGCCGAGCAATCCAACGCAAATAAAAACTGACGACAGCTATTAAAAACAATTGGGTAGCGTTCCTGAAAAAATTCTAAATCCATAATTCGTAAGGTGATATCGATGAACGGCGTAATAAAACGATGTTGATAAATAATCGGAACAATTTCTTGATAAAATTCTTCGTCCGAAATTGTAAACGGCATATAAGAAAAGAATAATGTTTTCGTAGCCGTAATTGCCTCATTGTGAGAACTTAGCAAATGTTCCGAAATAAGTTCACTTTGATAGACCGATAAATTGCCGATAATTCCTTGAATTTCTGCGTTTTTCTCTGCATGAGTCGCCTTCATCACTTCGTTGATCCAACTTTGAATTTCTTGATAAATCGAACTTTCTTCATCAAAAGCGAATGGATTTTCTTCTTGGGATAAAAAATAATTAGCTTTTCTTTGCGTTCGTTCTAACGCCACCAATACATAATGTTTAAATAAATGAAAATTAGTGATATTTTCATAAGAGCCTTTCAATTGAGCCAATAATTGGTTCACTGCGCGAAGATCTGTTTGATTATATAATTCTTCAGAATCTTTGTAAATTCGGTAATAAAGCATAGTAAAATATTGTCTAATCGCCATTTCATTGCCGCTAAGTTGTAAATTTTTGGATAACTTAATACCGTATTGACCTAATTCTTTCCGGATATGGTCAACAATTTTGTATACAACCGTTCGACTCATCCCGTGCTTTTCACCATATTTTTTGATTGAGGTAAACTGATGAAAGAAAATAGTTTTTAATAGATTAAATTCTAACGAGTCTTTTAAATAATATTCTTCAATAATACTTGAAGAAATACGAAGGCTTTGAGATAACAAAATTTCATTATTTTTTTCACTGATTTCCATCTCATTAATCAGACCAAAGCGTTGCAAATCTGCATTGATTTCTGTTATGTTCCGTTCTAGCAAATAAGGAGAAATAGCTAATTGCTTACATAAACGATCTTTTCGTTCAGAAAATGAATATTGTTGCTCTAACTTTCTAATAATCGCTAATTTTAAATTTTCCCGATCATCTAATAACAAGAATTCCATTTAAACTCTCCTTGTTCCATACAAAAGTGAGCCTGACAGGAAGCTTAAAGTGGTGCCAAATTGAGAGGCCCCACTTGCCGCTCCTCCAGTAATTTCCACTGGGGCTATCGTATCTATTTTTTTCAACAACTCATCATTTAACAGCACCTTTTTATTTACTCGTTCCTGTTCAATTTTATTTTTCTTTTTCTCCTGTTTTGTTTGTTGCTCCTTGTCCTGTCTCGAGGCAATAATTGGTCTTTCTGGCCCAATCATTGCATGACTATAAGGAAGCTCTGCAAGCATATTCCCCTCTGCAGCAAAATTAGTAGGGTTGACATACACCTTCGCAATAGAAAGGTATGACTCGTAACGGAAGGTTACAAAATAAAGGCCTACTTTTTGAGTATTTACATTATTTTCTATAATTACATTTTCTAAATTTAAAGGGCGACCCTCTTTATCTTTTAGAAAAACGACATTGTCTAAGGGTGACCATGCTTGATTAACTCCTAAAAACGTGTCTTTTAATTTAAGTTCCGTTTGATTTTCTTTGACCGTAATGGTTGCTGTTTCAATTTTGCCATCCACTTCATAAGTCACGGTGTATTTGCCTGGTGTTGTCGCTTCGTTTGCATAGCTATTCACTGAAGCAATCAACATTCCTGAAGAAAGAAATAAGGCTGTGCCGATACTACCATAATAAATAGTTCGCTGGTTCATCTCGTTTATTATTCCTCCAAACTATTTCATAAAAATAACTATCTTAACAGAAAAACCTGCTAATAGGTGTTCTTAAAATAAAAGTCACTTGTAAAACTTCCTATTTTCCAAGGAAACAGCTACCCTCATTCATGCACTTATTCATCTTTTAAGCGTGGAACAAAAGTTACTTTAAACTTTTGCCCCACGCTCATTTAATTATTTTCGTTTCTTCTTGATGACTATACCACTAATAATCACAATAAGTAACACAACAAGTCCTAGCACACGATATAGACCATTAGTTTGTTCTCCCGTTTTTGGATAACGGCCCTGCTTGTCAGGTTTCACAATATGTGTGACATACTGACTACGTTTTATCGTGGTTTGATTCGTTGAGGAACTAGTCTGGTTGTTCTCATTTTTATCTGGTAGTGGTGTAGGATTACGATCAATCACATGAACAGTTGCTACTGTCGTCAATTGACGAGGTGTTTCGTTTGAAAACATTGAGAAAAGTCGTGACTGCACAGCTGGTTTGGTTTCATTAACTGGCTCAGTGGTATAGGAAATCTGGTACTCTCCTGTTTTCTTTGTATCAACTTCCCCTTTTACTTGAACTTTATCAAAGGATATAGCATGACCGTCACGATCTGTCGCTGAAACGAAATTATCTTCTGGTTTCCACGAATCACCAACATAAATCGTTGTATCTTTGACCTCTAACTTAGATTGGTCGGGTTTGACGGTCACATGGGCTGTTTCTTCTTTACCTTCGTAACTGTATACGATTGGGTAAACGCCTGCTTTGGTGTTATCAACTTGACCTGAAACAGTGATTTTTTCGAAGGGAACGTCTTGACCTGTTTTGTCTGTCGCGGAAACGAAGTTATCTTCTGCTTCCCATTTATCACCCACATAAATTGTTGTATCTTTGACCTCTAACTGACTGTCATCACGGACATGAACGATTGCTTTCGCTTCTTTTGTGCCATTTTTATAGACAATTTCATAATCGCCTATTTTATCAACATTCACTGTTCCCTGAACATCAATTTTTTCAAACGGAACGTCTTGACCTGTTTTGTCTGTCGCTGAAACGAAATTATCTTCTGGTTTCCACGAATCACCAACATAAATCGTTGAATCTTTGACCTCTAACTTAGACTGGTCGGCTTTGACGGTCACATTAGCTGTTTCTTCTTTACCTTCGTAACTGTATACGATTGGATAAACGCCTGCTTTGCTAGTATCAACTTGACCTGAAACAGTGATTTTTTCGAAGGGAACATCTTGACCTGTTTTATCTGTTGCTGAAACAAAGTTCTCTTCTGGTTTCCATGAATCGCCGACATAAATCGTTGTATCTTTGACTTGTAAACGACTGTGATCAATTGTTTTAGTTAATGGAATTTTTAGTTGATTGTCTCCTTTGACCAGCTTAATGGCTTTTCCTGTCAAATACTCTTCATCCACGGAATATTCCTGCGGTACATTCGTTACTCGCAAAGTATAATCACCTGTCATGATGGCATCAAAGGAGTATTGACCTTTTTCATCTGTTGTAAATTCGGTTGCTGTATGCGTGACATTATCAATTAGTTCAAAAGAAACCTTCGCAATTGCTTGGTTTTCATCCTCTATGTTATGCGTATAGAATGTGGCAGTTGCTAAATAAACAATGCCTTCCGCATCGCCTTCTGAGAATTTCAATGTGATTGGTGCAGTGGTGACTTTTTTCTTGCTAGCAGACATCTGGTTCAATGTTTCAGAGTCGATTGTTATTTCTGTATAGATTTGGCCAGCGTTTGCAGAGACAGTATTGTATTCAATCGTAATGTTTTCTGTCAATGTATAGTCTTTAAAAATGACTTTCGCACCGTTTGTAGTCTTCTCTAATGAATAAGCATCTTCTGGCACGCCTTTCACGGTAATAGAATTCAAATCGATTTGAGCATTGGTTGTGCCTTTTGGTGTTAATTCAATCGTTGGATTTTTCACGCGATGTGTTTTATTATCAATATTTTTTGTTGTTACTGTCGTTTTTGTTACATTTTTTAATGTTGGATTCGCCGCTTGTGTTGCACTCAAAATGTCTAACGCTTCATTTTGAACAGAAACCGTAGCAGACCCTTCATTATTATTCGATTGTGGTTCTTTCGCTGTCCCTGTTATATAAAGAGTTGGCACGTCGATCCAGCCATTGGCATTTTTATACTCAATAATGTAACGTTTGTTGGTTTTTCCAAAATCAAACGTGTAACTATTGGTATTTTCGTCAAAAGTAATCGTTGGGTATCCAGGACTGTCTGGTGACATTGGTTTATCAAAATAATAGCCACGATCCCAGTATTGTGGATAAATTGAATCTACCTGATCGTTTGAAACATCATAAATGTCAAAAAGAACATCGGCGCCAGCTGGAATTTTTGTACGGACGCTTAGTGAGTCAAAAGAATCATTTCGTGCATTGACAAGGAATTGATTTTTACTACTTTGAAGTGTTCGTTCAGAACCACGCTTACTATTAGTAGTTACTGTCGTATCAACTGGAGTTAAACCTTCAGCACTCATTGTTATCGGTATCGTATCGACTGGGATACTTTTATCTTTTGGCAAACTATCTGGCACATAATTAAAACCAATTGGAATTTGGATTTCGTTGGTTATTGGCGTAGTGAACTTAATAACTGAACCATCTGACGTTGGCGTTACTGTATAATCCGTTCCTAACTTGTAATAAAAATAAATTTCTTTTGTAGCTCGCAATGAAAGATAATTAGGATGCTTTACTTTAATTTCTAAATTTTGAATCGGTGTCTCTTTGCTTCCCATAACTGAGACAGTTGTTCTTGATGAATAGGCACCATTTTGATCATAATTACCCCAAGCAGTTTCAGCATTCAAAGGATTAACAACACTAATGGGTTCAATATATTGATCGGATACTAATTGAATGGCTTTATTGGGACCAATTACAGGTGTACTTAATGATAGATTAATGTCCTTCTTGTCAAAATCCATTGTTAAATCAGAAATATTTATTCTTAAATAGCTATCTTTTGTGGCCGTTAAGATGAGCCTGCCACCTTCAGTTTTAATATCAAAATAGTCTTCCAATTTTACATTTTCATATAAAGGTCCATACGCCGTAAATTTAGGATTCTTAATTTCTTGACCGTTTGTACTCTCTAATACGATTTGTTGACCCACTTTTGTTTCTGTTAACGTGCCATAAATTGTTACATAATATTTCCCTTTGCTTTGAAAACTGATATAGGACATACTACGCATTTCACGATCAGCAATTACTTTACTTGTTTGACTCGTCTTAGCAGTAAAATCGGTTGTTTGTTTAGTTCCTGTCGTACTTTTCAAAGAAATTGACCCAATTTTTGTTGTTGGATACTGCTGCGAATATAAGTAGTTATAGTCCGAAGCACTCTCTAAATAAATTGTCCGATTAATCGATAAGGAATAGGCTTTTTGTTGATTCATGTTTGGAACAGTTACAGCAATCCGCCCTAGTGAATTATCGCTTAATGTATAATCTTTGCCAGGTGTTAACAGGGTTTGCGTTTCTGGTAAAATTTGACCATTAATGTCGACATCGTAACTGAAAACTTGAGGTTCCAAGTTATCTTGTTTTCCAAAGACAGCGCCTGGCGTCTCTGTTGTTAATAATTCTAATGTTTGATTGCCAGTTAACGTCCGGTCTAAATTATAAAAAATTTCGCCATCTAACCCTGTCGTTCTGGTTCGTTCGTTATATTGAATTGGTTCTACTTGTTCATATAAATCAAACGAGTAGGTTTTTTTATTTTTTCCTGGAGTTTCAATTTTGATTAATGGTTCCGCCTCTGTTGTTAGATAACTTTTTAGTTCTACTTTAAAGGAGGTATCCGAAACTCGCTGATTAAACGTAATACTTAATGTTTTGGTTGCCGCATCGACTGCCCAAGTTGCGCCAATGCCTGTCACTTCTCCGCTGACAGTTGAATAACCTAAATGTTCTGGTAATTGAACTGTATAAACTGATCCAGGTGCATAACCCGTGTTTCCAACAGCAAATTGGAACGTAGCGGTTACCGGTGTTGTATTTAATTCGCGGTGAACCTCTGTTTGGCTGTATTCTGTTCCACCAATCGGCGCAAGACTCATACTGTCAAGTAGTTCATCTGTAATTGGCGCTTGAACATCTGGTAGGGCTTTTTCATTAAGTGAGGTGTCCTTGCCCTCCGTTGTTTGTTGTTCAGATGGTGTAGCAGCATCACTGGAAGCTGTTGTGCTCGCCTCTGTGGTTTGCGATTCAGTTGTTGCAGTTGGTTGATTCATTTCTGAAGTAGTCGTTGTTGCTAAAGGTAAAGATGGTGTTGAGTTCGATAACTCTGCCTCTTTTTTTGCTGTATCAATGGTCTCTGTTTGTGCTTCTGTCGTTGTTACAGCATAGGCATTTACGGCAAACCCGAAATTTTGTGCGAGAAGTATACTCAACATCACAAAAGAAAAAGTTTTTTTCTTCATACTAATCCCCTTTCAATAAAATTCATATAACCTAATAATAGCTTGTTAAAAATGAAACAATTGATTAATTTTTTTTGAATCTTCAAAAAAAAAAAACATCTTTTCATAAAAAAATACTTGGAAAATCAGCCACAATCACTGTTTTTCCAAGTATTTTTTTATTAATATTTGTAAATTATCGTTTCTTTTGACGAAAAACGACCACGAAATAAACTGCAATAAACAATAACACTAAGAGCGAGTTACTATTTTTAATAAAAGTTAAAAATTGACTTGTTTGCATTGAAATGCCTTTGCCGCCAGTCAATTCTAATAAAAATTGTGTCGTACCACCTTTGCCTACTACAGTGACTAACATAAGCGCCATCAAAATAAATTGATGGAATAAACTCCCTTTTGTTTGTGTTGTATATTTGATAAGGATGCGGCTATCTTTTGGCAAATCTGTCTCTTGATAATATCGCCTAGCTAAAAAGCTGTTCAATGTGCTTTTGAAAAAACTCAAGAGAAACAGGCCTAAAATAGTCCACGAGGTAAGAAGTAATATTCCCAAACTTCCCGCCAGACCAACCATTGGTATGTTGTTTGACCATTGTTTCGTTTTACTAGCTGCAATCATTGCAAAAATCATCCCTAAAACATAAGGTAAATAGAGATAGATGCCCATATGAGCTCTGCCATAAACCCCTGCAACATAAATGGAACCAAATAAAAATAAATAGTTCCCCACAATCCCGTTAATCAAGGTCGCAAGATTCATTTCTAATGATACTTTATATGCGCCGCGTTTGCCATAATGACTAACGAAAAGGACAGCCACCACAAAGAAACAGCAGGCGCCAACAATCGCATAATCAAATTCCACCGCATTCGTTAATAAGCGACCACTTCTTAATAAAAGTAATAACACAAAAAAGATAACAAACAGAATTAATTCTTTTCGTGAAACTTCTGCTGATTCTTCTTCTAGCTCGTTTAATGAAACAGGATAGCTCTTGATTGCTACTAAAGCAACCAGAAAATAGAGCGCGTACACCAATAACGCCAGTCCAATCTCAGTCGCTTTAAAAAATAAAGCGCCAAATAAAACAGCGGTCAATAAGACTGTCGTTAAAAGATTGCTGTGACTAATTTTTTGACCTTCTTCTTTCAAGAAAAAGCGAATTGATTGATTACTTGGTGGCAACAACGCCCCACTAAGTCCTAACAACATTCCTGAAATACTATAAAGCGGGAAAGAAAAAGCGCCGGCGATCCCAATTAAGGATCCTGCCAAACCTAACAATAGAGAAATCTTTAGTAGACCTAGACTAGTCAAAGACAAATTAATTCCTCGAACTAGAAAAATGCCTGTCATACGCAATGTATAAAATAAGACAAATGGTAAAATTGTTAGAAGGTTGTGTCCATCACTCAATTGAATGTAAAGTAAATAAGGCACAACTATAATCGTATTACTTAGTAAACTTAATGCTGTATTACCAAGACTTTCAATTTTTTTATTCATTTTGACCTCTTCTTTTATCTTTCATTTTCTATTATTTTTAGGGTAGCATTGTTTACTTTTTTTGTCCATAAAATAACAGATGTAGCAATTTCCTAATGTTTATTTTCCACTGTTACGTATAATAGTTAATGACAACAGCTTGGACTTTCTCTGTTCCATCATTTATATACGTGTGTACTTGATTAGCATCAAAATACATAGCGGCGTCTTTTGGAAGAAGGTATCTCTGACCGCCCACTTCAATAGCTAATGATCCTTGAATAACCATGACATATTCTGTCGAACGTTTTGAATGCCCAACAGCTTGATACTTTTTCCCTGGATCTAATTCAAACTGAAAGAGTTCAAAGTTTCTTTCCTGGTTGTCTGAGTAGTAATTAAAGACTCGATAGGAGTGATCTTCAGAATGTTGTGTTACCGTCTCAGTTTTTTTAACCACGGGATTTTCTTTAACATAGTCATCTTCTAATAAATACGTATATGGAACATTGAGTCCATTACTTATTTTCCAAATTGTATTTATGGTAGGGTTGGTGGTTCCTTTTTCAATCTGCGAAAGCATCCCTTTACTCACTCCGGTTATCCCAGCTAGTTCATCTAACGTAAGTTTTTTTTCTTGTCTAATTTTTTTTAAATTATTGCCAATAATTGTATTAATCTCCAAAATAGTTGCTCCTTCTGCTTCTTTTTATCATCCAAAAGTTTAATATATTGAACAAAAGTATTCTTTATTGTATTATACAATATATATCTTAGTTGTTCAAAAGGAGTGGTTAATAATGAAAACGCTCATTCGCTCGTTGTGTCTTATTATCGAAGGTCTAGATTTTCAGACACACGTGTTTAAATTTTATACAGAAAGAAGGAAAAAAAGAGAATGAACCACCAATTAGATGCACGCACTGGCATTCGTGAAGCCTTGCCAACGGTTTTTGGCTATATTGGTATTGGCATTGCTTTTGGTATCGTAGGACAAGCAGCAGGTTTTTCCCCTCTGATTGTTAGTGCGATGTCGTTTTTTATTTTTGCAGGATCTGCTCAGTTTGTAACAGTTAGTATGTTGACTGGCGGCAGCCCTATCTTATCTATTGTGTTAGCGACTTTCTTAGTAAATGCGCGTATGATTCTTATGGGAATGACCATTGCGCCTTACTTTAAAGCCGAATCTCTCGGTAAAAATCTCTGGTTGGGAACCTTACTGACGGATGAAAGTTTTGCACTAGGAATGAATAAATTAAACCATACCAAAGGACGTTTAAGTTTTGAGTGGTTTAATGCTGCCAATTTGATTTCCTATGCGACTTGGGTTTTTTCGACGATCATCGGTGCCTATCTAGGGCGCTTTATTGCAAACCCTCAAGCATTAGGTCTTGAGTTTGCGGTCGTGGCTATGTTCATTGGTTTACTCTATCTGCAGATAATTAGTGATCGTTCCATGAAAATCGCTTTACAACTCATCATGGTCCTGATTACTTTTGGGTTGATGTCTATTGGTCTAATTTTTATTCCCAGTAATTTAATTGTCTTAGTTGTCACGTTAATCGGGTGTGGAATAGGAGTGATGATAAAACATGCCTTCTTCTGAGTATCTCTTTTTAACAATTTTAGGCTGTACCGTTGCAACCTGGCTTTCAAGAATACTGCCATTTTTACTTTTAAAAAAAATCAGTCTGCCACAGAAATTATTAGAATATCTAAGTTTTGTTCCCATTGTGATTATGTCCGCCTTATGGTTTAGTAGCTTATTTGAACAAAGAATTGGGCATTTACCAAGCCTCAATCTTCCTTATTTATTCGCTTCATTCCCTACCATTTTAGCCGCAATACTTACTAAAAACTTATTGCTTATTGTACTGGTAGGCATTGCTTCATTTGCACTAATCCAAAATTTTATCTAAAAAAAACAGACAGGCACTACCATCTGGTAGTGCCTGTCTGTTTTTTTAGATGCCAGCTGCAGGGATCGAACCTGTGACCTACGCGTTACGAGTAAATAAAATATTGCTTTTTATTTATAAATACTTTTAAATCAACATTGCTATTACAAATAATACAAAAACTAGACATAATAAAGAATACTCTAGTCATTTTTAGACATAAAAATATAACAAATTTTAGCTATCTGAACTTCTGAAATTATTTTTTCCAATTCATAGTAACACTTATAAATTTATATGATACAATATTATCAAAAAAATAAGTTAGGAGTCTTTATCTTGAGTAAATTTAGTGAATCTACATTAAGTGGTTGGACAAAACCCGCAAGCGTTACAGAAGAAGATAGAATTGAAAATACCATTAAAATGATTAAATCCGCCATAAAAAATGATAATAATTTTGATAATTTAGTCTATGAAGTTTTTGTGCAAGGTTCTTATGGAAATAATACTAACGTTAGAACCAACAGTGATATTGATGTAAATATCATGCTCACCAGTACATTTTATTCGAAATATCCCGAAGGTAAAACAGATTCCGACTATGGCTTTACTGATGGAACTATTACCTATAATGAGTATAAGGATTTGATTCTTACAGCGCTTACCAATAAATTTGGAACTGGGAATGTAACTGTAGGTAATAAATCCATAAAAATTACTTCAAACTCCTATAGAGTTGAAGCTGACTGCATACCAAGTCTTCTATATAGAAATTATGAATATAAAAATAGTTCTTCTCCAAACAACTATATTGAAGGTATAAAATATTTTGCATCAGATAATACTTCAGTAGTTAATTATCCAAAAGTTCACATTAATAATGGTATTGAAAAAAATAACCAAACCCATAAAAATTACAAAAGACTTGTCCGAGTAATAAAACGTTTAAGAAATAAAATGACTGCAGAAAACCATTTTACTAACGAAAACATTACCTCTTTTTTAATCGAATGCTTAATCTGGAATGTTCCTAATAATTACATTAATGACTATGACACATGGGATGAAACTATTAAACAAACTCTAATTTTTCTCGAATCATCAATTAACGATAATTCATATAAAAACTGGACAGAAGTTAGTGGAATGTTTTATTTATTCCATAATAATAGAAAATGGACAAGTGACGATGTGTCAAGTTTTGTAAACTCTCTATGGTCATTTATGGAGTACTAATATGAAAAATATTAAAAGTTCAATTGCCTTTAGCGTTATAGTTGGCTTAGTTATTCTCACAACCGGAATTAAATATATGTTATTGTCTTCTGAAGAAGTGAACCTTAATTTTTTCATCAGTTGCTTTTCGGCATCTACTACAGTATGTACAACAGCTTCTATTTTATTTTGTTCATATCTTTGGAAATTCAAATTATTTAACGGGTGGTTTGTGTTAATTCCAGTTTTAAATGGTACATGGAAAGGAAGCTTAACTTCTTCTTGGAATAACCAATCTAAACCAATAAATATAACATTAGAAATCAGACAATCTTTATTTAAAACTAGCTGTACAATGATTACAGATGAAAGTAAAAGTGAAAGTATTTCTTTCGATTACATCATCGATGAAAATAGTCAACAGAATAAATTAATATATATTTATCGTAATACTCCAAAATCTAGTCATCGTGGAAATAGCCCTATTCATTATGGCAGTGTTATATTAGAAATTGGAAATAATACTCTTAATGGAATGTACTGGACTGATAGAAAAACCATTGGTGATATAAACTTGACCCGATTATAATCCTATTCACAAATGAAAAAGTCTGTACTAATTGAAGTATAGGCTTTTTATACATATAATCTTATTATTAATTTAATAGCATTTTTTAATGTCATTTAATCTTCTTTCATCATAAGAAGTTCACAATTTAACTAAATAATAACTTGTTTCTTTTCCACTATCTTTAATATACAAGGTAAATTCATGATACAATAGAACTAAAATAATTGATTTTCTTAGGAGGATACATTATTGAAAAATATAACAGCAGAAATTCTTAATTACTTTGAAAATGAAATTCCAGCTATTTTTAACAATAAAACTAGTATTCGACAGCATCAGGTTCAAATGGCTCTTGACGTTGCTGATTTTCTATTTAATTCAAAAAAACAAATTATGTTTTTAGAAGCCCCAGTTGGAACAGGTAAGTCACTAGGTGTATTAATTCCCAGTCTTTTATACACCAAAGAAAACAAAAATAGTATATTATATGCTACTTCCACAATCAACCTTCAACATCAAATATACGATGTCGACTCAATTATGCTAGAGAAATTAAAACTACTCAAGACTTCAAATAAAATATTAGCACAAGGAAAATCAAATTACACTTGCAAAACCAGTTTTAAAGAAAATATTGATAAATTTACTGCTAAAGAAAAGAAATTACTTTTTCAATTTTTTGAAACATGTAAGTTTGGTTTATTTTCTGAATTAGAAATATTACTACCTAGTATAAATAAAAATAAGTATAAATACCTATCAATGGAGTACGTTACACATCGTTGCGAGGATTTTAAATGTCCTGGACACAGACATAGAAGCACATATAAAAAAAGACATCAACTTACAATTACTAACCATAACCAATTAAATCAATCATATGTTAATGAAAAAAAAAGAAGAGCACCTATCGTAAATTTTAGAAATAATATACTCATTATCGATGAAGCACATTCTCTCAAAGAAAATTTTCTTGCAAGTATCGAAAAGTCTTACAATACAAAAAATTTAAGAAAACTAAAGCTAACTAAAAATAGAAAAAAATATTTTAGTTACTTAAACAAATTATCAAAATCTTTCTTAAATTATATAGACTGCGATTCTGAAAACACATCAATGCGATATAAAATACAATATAAAGATAAATATTTACTTATCGAATTAATGAACATTCTAAATGAAAATTTAATTTCTCTAACTGCACGTCAAAACTATCCAGAAAATATTGTTGAAGAGATTAATGATGCAAGTGAATTTTTATCAATTTTTTTAAAAAGCCAAAAACATAAATCATGGATACAATTTGATAATAAAGACTTGTCTTTACATTATGTAGATTTAAATTTTAACAGGCAGTTCCAAGAATATCTTTTTAATCTATCGTCATATTCAAAAATTATTCTCATGTCTGGAACTTTAACTGTTACCGATTATGAAAAAGATATAAACGTAGACTGGAATTTGACATCAGATAAATATATCTATAAAAACTACCCTACTGTTTTTTCTTTAGATAAACAATCTATTATGTACATTCCAAAAAATTATCCTAACCCAAATTCCCAACATCACCTTCAGCATATTCAAGAAGATCTGCCTAGAATAATAAAATTAATTTCAGGCGGAACATTAATTTTATGTACATCAAACAAATATTTAACATATCTATCAAAATACTTAAAAGAAAATAAAAAGATTCATGAAACTATTTATGTTCAAGGTGACCAAGGTACTCAACATCTAAGTAATAAATTCAGGAAAGATATTAATAGCATATTGGTCGGATCTGGAAGTTTTTTTACTGGTTTTTCTATTGAAGGAAAATCTTTAAATAAGTTACTTATAACTAAACTTCCTTATCCAGTTCCAACAGATCCCTATATAGAATTAATTTCTCAAGGTTATGAAAGGCACGAATTATATGACAATTTTTATCTCCCTATAATGTTAAAAAAACTTGAACAAGGATTAGGACGACTTATTCGAAGTAATTCAGATTTTGGAATAATAACTCTTTTTGATTCTAGAGTCTATTCCAATAAAAATATAAAATTTTTTATAGAAAAATTAGGATATAAAATCACATCAAATATTTTGGAAGTAGAAAAATTTATAATAAATAATCAAAAAAAAATAATTAACATATCGACTAGTCACTACAACAAAAAAAAATTAAATCTTCCAACAATCATATTTAACAATAATTCTACTACTCTTGAAAATAATCCGACAAGCAATATACGGAAAAATCTAAAAAAAGAAAACGAAGAAAATGACTTACAAAAATGGCTCAGACTCTTTGTTCAAGAGCATAAGAAAGATACGCCATATAAAAATCCAAGAGTTCCTTATAAAAAATGTCATTCGGATAAAGAAGTTTATCAAGCTGCTATAAACTTTTGTCATCAAAAAGGAATAGACTATAAAATAGTAGCGGAGAGTTTTCCGACCTACAATAAAAGTTTGGCACGTTTAAGCCCTACAGTCTCAGGACCAGTTATAACCATAACTGCTCAATAAAAAATCACATTTTATTGTACACTGTGCTAATTTAAAATACGTTAAATCAATAAAATTAAGAAGTGCAATATGTATTTTATTATATTAAAATATTCTATACACATTAGCTAACTAAAAAAAGTAAAACCATCACACCAAATAATCCATTTATTGGTGTAATGGTTTTACTTTTTATTAACAATAATATATTACTCTCATTCAAAGATTCATATAAAAACCTTAAACATAGTTCAAAGACTTATTTAAATTTTCCTGATTTGTACACCAATTCATAGTTACCACTAGCTTTCATATCATCAAAGGTTACTTTACTTTTAGTACTATCTAATCGCTTATCTTCATCATAATAATAAAAATACTCCAGTGCACTAGTTTCATTTTTAACAGGAACCCAAACATCAGCCAAATAACGATTAGTATCTTTATCTTTATACATTAAAAAACTAAACCCATCTTCCGAATACTCATCCCCATATGCAGAATCTTTCATTATAGAATCTTTAAATTCTTCACCTGTTTTATCTAATTTAGAACCATTACATGCAGTTAATGTGAAAACTGCAACAACCATCAACACAATTGAAACTACCTTTTTCATTTTTCCATCTCCTTACTTATACATACATTATACCATTAACTAAAGTACAAATCCATATATATCAAGGTTAATACTCTTGTTTAACAGAATTATAGGTCATTTCTGCTATCTTATTCCCTTTCACTTTTGCCAATAAAAGTACTCTCGTTTTTGTTCCGTTTTGTTCACAATCAAGTAAGACTGCATATTCCTTTTTATCATTTTGATATACTGAACTTACTTCACCTTTACTTTCCAATTTTGCACCAGTTTTCACATCAATACCATTTTTCTTTACACATTCAGTAGTCATTAATTTCTTCAATTTTTCGTTACGATCATTAATACTAGAAAAATTAGCATAAGCATTTCCAAAGTCCTCTACCAACTGGTAAGTATCAGATACTTTTTCTTCTGCTAGTTTATCTTTAATCTGCATAGGTTTAGTACTACTTTTTTCAGTTACTTCACTTCCTTTCGTAGAAGTCATATCATCAACTGGTTTCATATCCACAGAGTCAGTTGCTAACGAAACCACCGTTTCATGACCTTTAGTATTCCCGCCACATGCAGTAAATACTAATCCAGCACCTAATAATAAAACTACTAAACTTAACTTTTTCATTTTCTACCTACTTTCTTTGAAATGCGTTGTACTTCTTTAACATACACAATCTTTGAAAAAATCCCCTCAGAAAATTTAACACGATACTCTTTATTATTCACAGCTACTAAAAAACCATCTTGATACTTTTGAACTGCAAATTCATTTTTTTTACAGTTAAATCTCGAACAAACTTCTTTTATCTGACGATTGGTTAATCCACTTCTCTTATTTAAAAACATTTTTAACTTCCTCCTTAGCTTAAATTATCTTGGCTATCTCTGTTTTCATATCTAAAAGCATTCTCTGAACCGTTCGAGAATAATTTTTACTTTCAATAGACATCAAAAATTTTTTTAAATCCTCTAAGACCAATTGTATATAATTATTTTTTTCTAGCTCTGTTAAATTTCCCATAAAATCAGCTAAACTTATAAATAATTCTAAATCTATTTGTTTAAATTGCTTTTGATAGACAGGAAAATTTATCTCCCTTATTCCTAAAAAATAGCTATTGATAATATTTAATGAAACAACTTCTGATTTACAACTTACCATTCATAGCCCTCCTATTTTCTTACTAAACTCGTTACATGTGGAAAATCTAATCCCCAAGTTCGAGAATACTTAGCAATAATTTGACCTTGTTCCGCATTTTGCTCGTATGTTGTAAATTTTCCTTTGCCTTCTACGCCTGCAACAACACCAGTATGCCCATAAATACTAGTAGCCACACCACCTTGACCAAAATTAATGACATCTCCTGCTTTAATATCCGAGTAGTTTGGATTCTTTATCACTTTCCAACCTATTGACGGCCAATTGTAATCATTACCAATCTCACTTGCGAACATATGCCCTGTACCCATCATTTGAAAACCTCCTTGTTTTTCAACAAAAAAAGCAGATAAGCCATAACATTGACCACCATTAATAGTTTGTCCCATTACTTTTTCCAAAACATCAATTTTTCCACCACCAATATTGGCTGAACCTCCGCCCATGGAACCTGTAGAAAGTCGTTTATACCAATTGTTAGCACTAGTCTTTCTTTTTACTTGTTCTACAGGATCATCTTTTGTTCCAGCTCGTTCCCACAACTTCAAAATATCTACCGCAAGTGTATTCACATCTTTTGATTTAGACATTCTTTTAAGTAAGTCACTATCAGAACCATCCTTATTCCACGCAAAATCCATTTGTAAAGCTACTGATTTCCATTCCTTTTTTTGACTTTTTGCAAAATTTAATAAATTAACTCTTCGTCCTGAATCCCATTGTCCTAACCCAATTCCATAACCGCCTAAACTAGCGTTATAAGCAATAGAAGGATTAAAAGCCAAATCACTTTGAATTCTAGCAGGATTTAATCCACTTTCATGTTCCATATTGCCAATCCAAGCGGAAGCAAACTGCAACGTTCCACCGTGTGACGTCACGTAGTTAGAAACTTCTAATGCTACTTTTTCCTGTGGTGTAGCAGGCTGAAACTGGGAAGAATCTCCGCTTTCACTAGAAGAAAATACACCTAAAAATAATAAAAAAGGAAGAATAAAAATAAAACAACTAACAATTAAAACCTTGCCTAATTTCTTCATGATCTCTCCTTTCAATAAAAAAGAAGGCTGATAATCATTTCATCAGCCCTCTACAACATCAAAATTATATTCTTCCGTATTCACACTACCAAAAAATTGTTCCTCTGTTTGTTCTAAATTATTAAAGTTTTCTTCTGTTTGGTAAAATGAATAAACGTTATTTAATGAATCATTATTGTTTGTGATTAACTCGCTATCCTCTCCACCATCAAAAAATGCACGTTCTTCACGAGCAAATGCCAACTCATCAAAATTATCGACCGTAACATTCAAATTGTCCGCTATTTCTTGCTCATCAACTTCATGAATTGGCTCTTCTCTATCATTTTCACTTGATTCTACACTTGAATCTAAACTATCAAGTTCATTTTCAATAATTGGCTCTAACTCAATATTACTTTCATCAGCTAAAGAAGTATCAGAATCAGATACAGTTTCATCTAATACAGGAACATCAATTTCTTCTAAAGAATTATCCGCTTCATCATCTGTTAAATCTTCAAAATTCTCCACTTCATCAGTTAAAGCTTTATCTTCTATTTCTTCTAATTCCTCATTATCAACATTGGTTGGCTCTTCTACTTCCGCAATTTCTTTTTCGGGCAACATATCGTCTTTTAATGGTTGTTGTTCTTCTTGAGTAGAACGATTCAATAATGAATTCAATCCTGTTTTAACACCAGCAAATTGCCCATTATCGTCAATAAAATGGTCTTTGGCTAAGTTCAATGCCTTGTCATGTTTTGGCATTAAATGACTAGCACCATCAGCAGCCAACGCTAAATTTCCAGTGGAAGCACCTATTCCTGCTTTTACTGCTCCAACACCAATTTCACCTGTACGTGCAACCGTTTCTTTTGTTTTTTCATTCATTTTTGATTCAAAAGAAGGTTGTTGAACTTGACCATCAGAAAAGAATGATAATATTTTATATCTGCTTTTCCAAATTTTCCGATACAAAATAATTTTCACCAATGCAGTAACAATTAATGTGCCTAAAAGAAAAACACCACCAGACATCACCATTAATAAACTACTACTTACTTTATCCATCAATCCTAAAAACGCTTGGTCAATTAACTTATTGATCCAAAATAACACAGACAAAAATATACCGAAAACTACAGGTAAAAATAAAATGCCAATTAATGATTTAAAAAATTTAAACATCATCATTTGACACCGAGGGAAGAAAGACACCAACGCAATAATCGGAAAAACAAGAATGAGTAAATCAACAATGATTTGAATTACATTGAGCATAATATTAATATACGTGACAGGCACTGCTAAGACTGCTAAATTGACTACACCCACACCAACGCCAAAAGCTTTTTCCATTGTTTTTGCTCCGTCCTGTGAGAAGTATGGATTATCTTTCTCATTATTTTTTATATAGGTACTTCTTTCATCCTCAAACTTTGCTTTTTCTTTTTTAGACAATTTAGGCTTTTCTAGTAGTTTACCTTCATCTAATTTCTTACCATTCTCCATTTTTCCATCTAGCGAACCACTATTCACAAAATTAAATGTTTGTTTTACTGTGGCATCAAAAATTGGACTTTGATATACTTCTCCATCTTTAAATCCTTCTGTTCCTAAATTAGCACTTGAAGTAAATGTACTTTGTACTCCTTTAGCAATTGCGTTAGTTGATTGAATCAAGAACATTGAGCCACTTGTTGTGCCCGTTGACGTTGATACAGAGCCAAACCAAAAACCAAACAAAACAACAACTGCTAAATAATGAAGGAATACTTTTGAAAAGCTTCTACGACTGGAAAAGAAATGATAAAGCAGATAATATGCACTAATAAGAATCGCTAATGCTAGTAAAGAACCACCTCTAAATCCCTTGCCACCAATGCCACTTAGAACATTTTTTGACATATTCAATACTGTTTCTTGTTTTCCTTCAAAGAAACTAGATTGGTTTAAGACGTTCTCACAAAAAAGGAAAAAAGAAACAAACATTCGTAAGATAAAGAATGGTATATCTACAAAGAACCAATTCACTACTTGCCATCCTTTATCCAACAAACCACCATCAACCGTATACGCACTATAACTGTCAATTAGATACTGCATATTCTCACTTCCTTCCTATGCAACAAAGCGGTTCTCCATTTTAGAAGCTTCTGTATCATCAACGGTTTTGAACAGTTCCAACCATTCTTCAAAAATAACATGAACAACAATTCGATTAGTCTGACCAAACATATCTTTCATTAAACACTGACCTTGAACCATATTTGAGACCCATTTCATGTTAATTTCGTTCACTGGTAAATTGAGATATTTCAAAACACCTTCTCGATTTTGAACTTCATCAAAACAAATCACTGTACCAAAACCAGTACCATCTTCACTATCATCCAAATCATTTGTTGATTGTGTAATCAATACTAAGAAATTATTAAACGAACGACCAATACGTTTCATTGATTTTAAAATCGCTTTACCTTCTGGCGAAGATTGAAAAATCCAAGATTCATCAAAGAACGTCACTGTTTCTTCTTTTGGATTTCTTGAACCAAACTTCGAACAAAACGTTCCTAAAGCAAACATCAATGTAACAGAAAGACGTTTATTTTCATCTAAATTTTCATTTTTATCAGTTGGTAAGTCTAAGTCCTCAATTTCTAAAATTGTTACTTTCTTATCGAATGATAGACCCTCAACATCACCATGAGAAAAAGCTAATTCTAAAACTGAACCTTTAACAGTCGACAAAATAAATCTACCCATATCTATCACGTCAGAAATTTCACTTTCCACTAATCGCTCAATTACATGCCAAAACCCAACCTTTTTGCCTTCTTTCCGTTCCAAAACAACTTTCGCAATCGCTTCATTAATTTCTGTTTTTTGCTTTAAATTCCATGTTCCTTCGTATATATTGGTTAACATTGCTTTAGTTGTTGCAATCGCTTCTGTTTCATCAAACAAAACAATCGGATCCAGTACCCCATGATTTTTCGTGTCACGAACATCTAAAGTGACGAAATTAAAGGACTTCACAAAATCAACATCTAAAGGATATTTCTTTTGATATTCAGGATCATTGATTGTATACATAAATTGCTTTCGCATTTCTTTTTTTGGATCAATGTATAACACTCTGTCTTTTAAAAGTGCCATTTGCATAAACAATGTTTTAGCTGTAACCGATTTTCCGTTTCCAGTATCTCCAGTTAAAGCCCAGTGTGGATTATTGGTTTTCTTACCATCAACATTTTGTTTATTCGCTAGTAACATGTTCATAAAAATTAGATTTTTTGAACTAGAAATAATAGATTTTCTATCTTCTTTTTCTTCCAAAGTTGTATCCACTCGTCCAAGGTAAAAGCCTAACTTCGTACCTGCATGAAGTGAAGTAAAGAAATTCAACTCGGCAAACGATTCAATCGTTGACGTGTGTTGCCAACGAGAAGTCTGCATGCGGATAAAATTACCAAACAAAGTGGATTGAAATAAATAAGGATTATCAAACGTTGCTTTAATAAGTGGAATATCTAAACTATCAAAACGATTGATTAAATATTTTTTTCTTGCACGCATTTGTTTTTTCGTGCTACCACTAACAACAATCACTGCTTTCCAGTCAATAATATCCACACCATCATCAATTTTTTGGTCTAAATCGTCTAGTGATAATTGACCTTCAACAATCTTTCGTTTTTGTTTAGAACCAGCTAAGTGTGCTTCCTGCATGATATTCTTAGTGCGGGTTCTTGCACGTGACGAACGCCCAGACAGTGCTAATTGCCCTTTACTTTCTGCAAAAGTCGCTTGAATCTTCACTTCGACTGGGAAAGGCATTTTTTGAACGACCTCTAAAAAATGATTACCATCAAGAAAAACACCTACATCTCCCATTGGAAGATAGGATATATAGCTTTCGCCATAATCACAATTCAAATGCAATCCCCCGCCAAATAATGGTTTAATTTTTGTTGCCATTAAATTATCTAAATTTTGACTAGAAAGAACATCTTGTCGCTCATGAGGAATATTTTTCAAGAATTGGTACGCTTGGTAATAATACAATTCATCTTCTGTTAATCGTTCAATTAACAATTCAGATAGATTTTGGTAAACTTCTAATTCTTGCTCTCGATAATCTTTTTCCCAATCTTCTGCTAGTTCTACATCAAAACCTAAGCCTTTGACAAACTTTTCCGATACGTTACTAATTGAGTTAGTAACGGTTTCTTTTAAATCAACAGCCAAGTCTTTCTTGATTAAAGGTACACCAATTACCCATGTATATTCGTAAACCATGCCCATTTCTTGTTCTAAAACCATTGCCGTTTTCATCAATTTATCTACGCCTACTTCATAATTATTAGAATCAATTAAAGAACGCATAGCACCCATTTTTCCTCGAATGTCGGCATTAACTGGCAAAAGGTTAATTTCAAATCCATCATTAGCTTTTAAACGATTTAACGCACGAGAAACTTTCCTTTTCGTTTTTAATTTCTTTTCAACATCAGTCAACATTACAGTTTCAGAGCGAACACGATAGTAAGCTATCGCTGTTTTTTCTTGTGTTAAAACAATATTTCCTTTCATATGATTCGTTAATGGATATTCTAATTGCATATTTTTTCCTTTCTTGTTGATTTTATTTTAGTAATTAACATTAAAAATGATTTTTCAGAAATTTCTATATATTATTGGACAACTTTTTTTCATTCAGTTATTATAAAATAAAGCTATATTTAATATAGCTTTTAAATAATAATTGGAAAGAAGGAAAGTGTATGAAGAAAAAAGTTTTTTTAGCTTTAACTATTTTCGCAATGGTAACACCTTTTATTTTTAGTTCAGAAGCTAGTGCCAGAGAAGCTGAATTTGGTAGCTCTTGCCCTGGTGGTTTTTATTTTAAAAAAGGTGGTTGGTCTACAGGTGGAAAAAATATGAGCGGTGGTTATTGTGTTCCTTTAGGAAATATGGGAAACATGAATAACAAAATTTGGTAATTAAAATGAGAAAAGAAAATGTTATCAAATCCTTTTTATACATTTTAACTCCTATAATCATAGGTACCATTATTTCACTTTTCACCAACGCTCCTATTTTCCTTATAGCAGGAATTATATATATTATTTTATTACTGTTTTTACTTCCTACTTTAGACTTTGGAATTACTGATTTTAACGCAAAACAAATTAATCCTAGCTATAGACCTGAAAGAAAAATAAATAAAAATGAAAGTATTGTTACTGTGCTACTTTTAGTCATTGGAATAATAGTCTGTGCAGTCATGCTTTATTTAAAATATAAAAATTCATAATTTAGACATAAAAAATAAGGAGCTAATGCTATGCGCTCCTTGTTTTTTTATTCATAGATATAGTGCGCTTTTTGTACTAACGTTTAAATGAAAACTCTTCTATTTCTTTTACTCGTTCGAAAGCTACAATTGGTCTACTATCTAACACATAATTTTTCACATAGACAAAACCATCTTTTAAAAAACCAAAGCCTGTTTTTCCTTCGAATTCCTTTTCGGAATACCAACGAGCAACTTTATTCGGCACCAACACCATGATTAACAAATTTAAGTTAATTCCTAAAATTTGTGGTAATGGTACTTCTTTCCAAAACAAACCAGTTAACACAATCCCTAAAAATAGAATTAGGAGATAGGATAGGCTAACAGGTTGTGCAAATACCCAGACCACTTGACCCTTAGGCGACTTAATAACTTGCATTGAATAAGGGGCTTTTAAGCCCCTCGAATAATCGTAATATTTCATATACTCACCTACATCTTAATTCCAACTAAACTTAGGAACCATTTAACAACTGCAAAAATATTTTTTCCTTGATTCGTCGCAAAATCCTGTAAGATTAAGGCAATGACAATTACTGAACCAATTTTTGCCCATTCAGCACCTTTCCAGTGTTTTAGAATCAAAATAATTACACCAGCCGCCATAATTGTAATAAAACTTGTACTTAAAAAATTACTCAAATTTCCTGTATTCATTAGTCATTTCCTTCTTTCTCTGTAAAGTAATGTTTCATCGTATTAATAAAATAAGAATTCTCCGTTTTAGATAACCAAAGCGAAAAATCCTCTGTATGCGTTAATTTTGTTGTTTTATCTGAAAAAGTAACCGATACTTGAACCCCTGTTACGTCTTTCTGCTTTGTATCAAAAAATTTCATATCACCAGAATCTATTGAAACAAACGAGTCTTGACCAGCTGTCGTTGTTGGATTTTTCATTAACAACATTAATTCTTGTTTGTTCCCAACTGAATATTTTGTAAAAAACATCTTTAAAAATTTCTCTACAGATTGTTTTTCTTTCCCATCAACATCTATTGAATTTTCTGTATGTTTTAGAGGTACTGTTTTCCCTTGTGGTAAACTACTTGCTACAAAATAAGGACGCCCTACAATTGAAAACAAATTGTCTTTTACTTGAATTGGTAAAACCATATTCTG
This sequence comes from Enterococcus sp. DIV0358, assembly GCF_051713465.1. NCBI lineage: Bacteria > Bacillati > Bacillota > Bacilli > Lactobacillales > Enterococcaceae > Enterococcus > Enterococcus sp. DIV0358. The sequence goes on from NZ_JBIOPX010000001.1 coordinate 2,114,201, forward strand.
TGTCACATTTTCAGTCTTTTTATCTTTCTCCAATTCATAATTCACATTTAGATAAACCAAATAACAATCTTCCATTTTCTCTATACGTGATAAAGACGTATTTTTAAACGTACGTAAGACATTCCCTTGTAGATTTTCTGTTTCATCAACATCTTTTACATCTAGTGATAAATATTTAGATAATCGATCAATACGAGCCTTTTTCGCTTCATCACTAGCTTTCGAGTTATAATTCAAATACTCTTTCGCAAAATTTTCGACATAAAAAGAGAGGGCTGAATAATCAAGCTCCTCTCTATCAACTTTATTCTTTTTTGATTGTTCACTTAATGTATCCACTTTTGAATACAAATTATCTACATTACTTGCCATCACATTGGCTCGAAGCGCACCAACTCCAGACATCACCAGTAAAACACTAGCGCCAATTAACACAACCCGATTCGCTTTCTTTTGAGAAAAAGTTTTAACCTTTGGTGTTTTTTCTTTCTTCTCTTTCTTTTTAATTTTCTTTAAATTCATATTCCCCTCCTACTCTTAATAAGCCCAAACAACTTTCAAACGTTTTTAAAAAAGTAGATTTAATCGCCTTTTCAACATAAACTCTCTCTCTAACATGCCCCTTATGTGTTTGAAAACCTTCTTTATACAAATAAAAATAATACGAATTGTACATTTTATCCCCGTTAGGCTTTCTCAAGTATTGACCTTCTGCAATCAAACTAGTTATACCGCCATGAAAAACGTATTGCGCAACAAATTCCTTCTTAAAAGGTACTTCATCAATAATAATCCCCATTTTAAGTAAAGAATTTTTATATTCTTCCATATAAACAATATCTGCTTCATCAATTGGCATTTCATCAACTATGAATCCATGCAAGCGAAGCATTTCAGGAACTGGTACATTTGAATACCTTTGGTAAAATTTACTATGCTCTCTAAAAATTGGCATAATATGTTGATTCATAAAATACAACTCCTTTCCATTTTTCTGTAATATTTATGGTATCTTTCCATAAATTCTCCTCTTAACTCTTCCAAGCCTTGGGTAACTGCTTTTTTAGAACGACTTATCATTAGTTCTTCATAACCCATAGGAAAATCATCATGTGCGATAAAATAATTAATAGCGATCTTCTTTTCTCGTCCTAAAATATAAGATAAATCATCGGATCGATACTTTTCTAATGGCATTTGCTGTTTGACCATTTGTACGTGTAGACCACAAAATTTTTCTTCACTAATCACATCATATTCCACTCGAAATAACTTTAAACGGTCAAGGAAATTTCTTTGAACAATCCTACCCAGTTCTTTTTCATCAGGCGGATACCCCTTCATTCGTTTATATGTTTCATAAAATAATACAGCGATTTTCTTTTCACATTCCAAGAGTTTTTCTTGTTTAGCTGTTATTTTTTCAGGATTATTGGATTTGAAAATTAATGACTTAAAATCAAACATGTACTTATTGACAAATTCTTCTTTTGATAATTCCCTTATTTTTTCAACCAACTTTTTCCCTCCTCTAAACTAATTCCGCAATCACAATAATTCTTCCTGTTGTTTTTGTGGCTTGGTCACAAGTTATTAAAGTTAATGTTGGCTTTCTTGTTAGATTCAACATAGTTGTATCAGTCATATCAACATGCTTTTGCTCTTTTACCTTATATGTGAACGAATGTCCTTCACGATCATTAAGTTTGACCAAATCTCCTACAGAAACTTTATTTAACGAGGTAAAAAGTAATCCTTCATATCCAGCATTGTGAGAAGCTAAAGCATAATTTCCTTTTCCCATCGTTTGTTTTGATAAAACAGTACACGCTCCATAAAGCATATTGTCAAAACTATCACCCATTAAAATAGGCAATTTTAATTGAATAGAATCAATTTCAATAGACCCCAAAACAGAATCCGACACTTCATTAAAATTTACTTGGGCACTTTGAATCGTTTTAACAGACGGACGTTCGCCTTCGGTTAAAGAAATCACTGTTGGAATAGGTGTTTCTTCTTGTACTTCCGTACCAGTAATAACATCTACTTGATTACTTTGAACAGTTTCACTAGATTTTGTCTCTACATGTTTTTTCGGCTTTTCTGCTTCCTCTAAGCCACTTGATACCATTGTATTTATAGCTTCTTTCACTTCTTCTTTTTGTTGGTTTTGAAAAAGAAGGAATGAAAAAAGAGCAATGAGAATAACTCAAATTGCTCCAACAAAATATTTGTTTTTTTCAATCCATTTTTTCATTAATTAGCCCTCTTTGCTATCTTTTTGTCGTTTCACTGCTACGACCACACCAATTAATGAAATTGCAATCACTGTAGCTACACCTGCACTTGTTCCAAAATCCATATTCGTATTTGGCAATACTTTTGGTTTTTCTTGTGGAGTTGTAACATTCACTTTGTTAGAATCTGTCGGTTCATCATTAATCACCAATTGTGCCACGTTTGGAATCATAATTTTCCCTTTATCATCGACATATTGCGAAAAGTCTGCGTCTTTCAATTTCCCTTTAATGTACACAAACAATTGTTTTTCTTTTAATTTGTTTGGTTCATTGGCAGTCCAAGAAACTTTTTGTGTTTTTTCATCAACACTAATTTTCCCCTGATCCGTAATATCTGTCCCATCTGAAAGAGTAACTTTCACTTCTTTATTCGCTTCCAATACATCTTCTAAATCATCTTGAATCACTAAAGACGTCATATCTTTGGTGTTTGGCACTTGCACATCTAATTTGAATGTCACTTCATCGCCCACTTTGGCACTGGTCAAATCCACTTCTTTATCGCCTTCAAGGATTTTCTTAGCGATAGACGGGTCTTTTGGTGTGACAGTGGTGGTTGTTTCATCAGTTGGGACTTCTTTGTTGTTTTGGATAATTTTTGCTTTATTTGGAATTTGTAACTTGCCATCAATAAGGTACTTATCTAAGCTGGCACCTTCACGAATTTTTGTTTGGAAATTGAATTTGTATTCGTGATTATAGAAATCCGCTGTTTTTAATACGTCAGCCTTTGCAACCATACGTACTAAATTGCCTTCATGCTTCGCTTCAAATTTATTGGTAACGTCCTTTCCTGCTTCATCAGTGACTTTCACATCAGACACACGTTCCAATTCAAGGATTAGTTCGTCTTGCATTTCATAGTTGCTATAATAAAATTCTTTCATTTCATCAGGAACTTTATGTGTGATCGTATAGCTATATACTTCGCCTAATCCTTCTAACGTATTTTTATCAACATTTGTTTCATCACTATCTGTCACCGTTTTAGTAGGAATCATTGGCGCTGTCCGAACTGTTTTTTTGGCACTATAGCCAAAATAGCTGTACTGGTTATTATTTTTTGGCGGTAAAGGATACCCTAAATTCTTTTCACGTGTCGCGAAATCTTCACTGTACGTGAAATCAAATCGAGAACGATTAGAATACAAGAACGTAAAATCACCACGATTGTCACCATCATCTAATGGAATATCGTCAGAATCGTAAAAAGTTTTTCCACCGTCTTTTTCTTCTTTGTATTTAACAATTGTATCTTTCGTTGGTACGTACAATTTATCTATTGCTTTGTACGAATCTTTGTCAATCGTCATTCCTTGTAAATTATCAATATCAATCCATGAATAGTAACCACTGACTGGTTTTTCTTTGTCTGTGCCATGTTCTAGGTACGTCCATGTTTGTTTCACCCATGAGAAACCACCTTGGTAGGTTGCAATTGCGGATACATTGTTAAAGGCAACAATATTATTTGACACCATATTTTGTGCATTTTTATATTGTTCCCAGTCTTGAATGGTAATTTTTAAATCAATCGGTGTCCCATCATCAGCTGTACCAACGTTATTGTAACGAATCCACGATTGCCCTTTCTTTGTTTTCGTTACATCAAGACCGATTTTCCCATCCCATTTTTGTGGAGGCATATTAACGTAAACATCATTCGTCCACCCATCACCACCTGTTTCAACCGTAGTGACACCTTTAATAAACTTTGCAATAAAACTATACTTTGAACCAGCTTCATCATCTGGTGTGACTACAGAAGCGTTCGGCGCATTAATGATTGAGTTAGAGCTTGCATTTGCACGTTGAAAAAAGTCGGCTCTAACTGTTTGTGGAACTTGTCCGCCTTCTTGCGCTTGAACCATCATTGGCATTGCCATACCTGCTAAAATAATTGTCGTTGCTAATCCTTGAATAATCGTTGTTTTCTTCAAAATAGTTCCTCTTTTCATCATTATTTTTTTGTATTTCTATTTCATTTCTCCTAGATTTTGCATAAAAAAATAGGAGAGCCACGAATCCTCTTCATTGGTTCACCTTTCCATAGTTATTCACTTAAAAAGTTATTTGTATAAACTATATAGCGTAATACAGGAGCTTCTTGATTCTTTTTATTCTGGAATTCTTCTTCAAAATTTACATTTTCATATACATACTCCTCAACAACTATACAACTTTTCTTTGCTATACTAGCATTAAAAATCAACTCATTTTCTAAAGAAATTTCTGAAAGAACAAAACCTTCTTTCATTGAATCCGCATGCTTCAAACTATCTCCCTTTAAATAGAGTTTCTTTTCATAAAAAAGTAATCTATCCCATACTCTATCAACAACTACAGGATACAATTCTTCTAACTCTCGAACATCTCTTATTTTCCATACTTTCGGCGCGAATTCTCTATAATTATCATGAGATAAAAAACCCATATATGGTAAAAGTATCAAACCTACTAAACAAAAACCACCTAGCCAATCTATGTTAAAATACAAACCTAAAAAGAATAAAAGTAGTGCTAACAGTGTATAGGAAAAATATCTTACCATATCCCGAAAATAAGAGCTGTGTGAATCATAATTATTTTCTAAACATGCCAATTGCCAAATCTTTTTCACTACAAAATGTCCTCCTTTAATTTCCCTTCCACAACTTCAAACTCAAACCATTCTGCAAAGTCTTGCTTAAATCCATCTACACTGTACAATTCTTGTAATCCAGCTTCTTCTCCATCAGTTGGATCTAAATAAGTTGGTTTATCTTTAGGTCTAGCATAAACGCCAATCCATCTTTCAAAATCTCCTTCAAATGGACTATCAACAATATACCCTTTCTTTTCTAGCAACACTCGAGCTTGTTTTTTTAATTCTTCACTATTTTTAGACTCAAAATATTTATACTTCTCTTTAAAACTGGCAAATTCTGAAAGCTCTTTATCATACAATTTTTTTATACTGAAAAATTCTTCCCAAATTGCTTTCTCTTTAACCGTCATTTCTGCTTCATGAACCACATAAGTATATTCATATCTTGAAATTTCTTTTAAAAGCTCTTCATTTGATTCTGAAAGCTTTTCAAAAGTAGTCTTTAAAAAAGGAATAGTCAACTCTCCTTGTTTATCTAATTGAATAATTTTTTCTTTGGCTTTTTTTAAATCATTTCTACCTTTTTTCATTTTTTCAGTAATAGCAATTGCTACTTTCGTGTTTCGTTCAATAACTTCTTTACTCATAATTCATACACTCCTTTTAGCTTTACTATCCATTACTACTATAGAAATATTATTATTTTTTTCAATTAACCTTACAATTTCCCATTGTGTCATTCTATTACTCTCCTTTTCATCTAATAAGCTATAAATTAATTACAAAAAAACAGTACAAGTATTAAGTTACCTGTACCGTTCTTTCCTACATTTGTATTTGTTCACAAAATTCAGCATATTCTTTTTCAGTTTTAGTTCGAATCATTGTAAGTTTTTGCATAATACTGTCATAATATGGCTGTTTTAAAAAAAGCTAAAATAATAAAACAATGGATATGGTCTCTTCAAAATAGCACGTTCACCTTTTATTAAATCTGTTAAAGCCAAATCAACTTCTTCCTGAAAATGATAAGGCTCATTATTAATAATAGGACAGCACTGACACACTCCATACATACGACAAATATGTGGTCTATCTTCATAAATTGTACATTTCCCATTTTCTAAAAAAATACAACTTTTTGACCTATCCCATTGAAACTGATCATTAAAATAAATTCTTGTATCTTCTCTATTACCTTGTGGCATAAATGAATCTAACATATTCATTATATCAGGATAATAAACTTCTAGATAACTTTGATACTCTTCTGCTTTTTGTTGATACGTTTCTATCAACGTTTTTCCACCTTTTCTTTGAATACTATCCAAAATTAACAAAAACTCATTTTCTGAAACAAAGAAAAAATCATTACAGCAACTAGAACAATTCACTGGACAATTAGCATGAATATTACTATCTTTTACTTTCAAATCAAAGGTTACATTTGCTTTGTAAATCTCCGCTAACTTACTAGTCTCTTTAACCGTATAATGGCATTTTTTTGTTTTCTTGCCACTTCCACAAAAACACTTATCATTTCGTCCCACATAATCACCTCATGTCATAATTTATATAATCATTATAACATGATTCAATATTTTCTATATCAAATATTAAAACGGATACTCTTCCTCTAAATCAAATTCTTGTTCCATATAATTCCGAACACTTGCATTCAAGTTACTGGTAAACAATAAATCTTTCGCATCAACACACACCATTTCAATAATTTCCTCGTGTTTCTCCTTTAGTTCTGCTAAATCGATACGTTCCATCAACTCATTTGTTCCTAACAGATTATCAATCTCTTTAATCATCTTTAATGAAGGGGCTAAATAATTTGATAACCACCGAAGTGTTTTTTCAATAGACGGTTTTTCACCTTGAATAGATAATTTTAAGCCTTCCAATTTGTCAACGACATCATACCAAGCTTTGCAATAAACTTTCGTACCATCTTCAATGTCATATACAGTCAAAGATTGATTAATAATTTCTTTCACTAACCAATCTAACGACTCACCGCTTGATAGAAAATATTCTACAAACAAAAACGCCTTTTCATCTGAAAGGCGAATTTCATATCGATTTTTAATTTCATATTTTTCTCTTGCTTCCTCAACACTTATACTTTCTTTTCTTGCTAACTCGTAATCTTTTTGGTAAAAGTTAAAATATAATGGCGATTGACGACTACCAAAATAAAGAGACAAACCTTTATTTACCATTTTTTTATTTTCATAAGCAAAGCCCCCGCTAAAATCAAAATTCTTAAAAGTGGTATCCACAAGCCCTTGTTCCATTTTTTCTTTCAAAACATATAAATCAAAATTTTCTTGTTCTTTCACAATCAATTCATCAAGAGCAATATCAATTCGAGTTATTTTTGTATCAACTAAAACACCTTGCCCGAAAATATCATCATCATAGAGTGAGCGAAAAAATTCTGTCCACGATCGCTTGTTGTCTTCTTCAAAAATTTCTTCTAATTGACGACAACCTTCGCCAGACAAGTCCAACATAATTCCCATATTCACGTTTTCTGGATTCCGAAAAATCCGAATAGAGCTATACGAAAATGTTTCAGTATAATGATAAAACCCTCTAGGTTCATGAGTAAACCAGTTCATATCCATATGCAACAACTTTTCAACAACTGTCCGAACATCTAATGTCTTAAATCGTATTCTCAAAAAGTCAATTTTTGCTTCTACCGAAGCATACCCACCATCTAAGTTCAACACATCAATAATCTTTTGTTCTAACTCTTTAGAAATAACACGTTTTCCAGATTCTATTTTTGAAATTAACGAACGCTCAATTCCTAATTTACTTGCCAATTCTTGCTGTTTTAATTTTAGCTCTTTTCTATATCGCTTTAAATCAACACCTCTCACTGCTTTAAACCTACTTCCAAAAAAATGTGACAACTTTAGTCAAAAAATGTGACAAAAACAAAATCGCTCAATCCCTTGTGGGACATAGCGTTTAAGCAACTTTTTTATATGGTATGTTAAATTCTACCCCCATGTTATAAAACGGGGGTAGAAACTTTTGAGGTGGGACAAGCCCACCTCACGACTAGAAGTATTTGGGATATACGTTGCTAATTTTGTGTACGGTGGTGTAGGGGCGGGCGCCTTAGGGCGCCACCCCTACACCACCTACAAATCACGCAACAATCCCTAGCAACTACTAGTCTACTCTCTTGTCATTCCTTGCTTCATTTCTAGAACTTTCAGTCGCTTTTTTATCTCTGCATTATCCGACAAGACATCTTTTACTAAGTCAATTAATTCTTTCACCGTTGCTTTATTTTCTTCAAAATCTATTTTTGCAATAGTAATTACTTGCTGCCTTTCTTTTTCTTCTGCAGACATAAACACTTCAATCATTGCCTGATCTAGCGGGACATTTTGCTTCCTTAATTGAACCAATTGCTTTAACTGTTCAACCTGTTCTACACTAAAAACTTTATACGAGTAGTTTCTACCCTGTTTATTTTTAGCGTATTGGCGAACAAATCGAACATCTGTTAATTTTTCAATTTTATTTGCCCAATTTTTCAACGTTTTCAAAGAAATAGCATTATCTAATTCAAAAAGCACTTCTTCAAATGAGAACATATTCACTCACCTGCTCCCCCTGCATTACTTATTAATTACACGCATAACTTTTTCAACACAATCCTTCACTACTATTTCCATTAAAATATCTAAATCATCACAGCAAATAACACTTTCTCCGTCTGAATCTCTTTTAAAAGCACTCTTCACAAAGTCAAAACATTCTTCTCTAAAAATAGAATTAAAATCTTGACTAGAAAAATACTTTGTTGTTTTTTCAGAACAGCGTTTAAATGTTGCACGTTTGACAGTTTCCAGATATTCCGAAAAATCAATTTGACGAACATTTGTTAATCCTTTTAATACTTCATCGACAAGACCATCTAAATTTTTATCCAATTCCATTTCACTTTCCTGATAAGTAAGTAAACTATCAGGACGATTCTGATATTTTCTATAAATAAAACGAAAAGACGAATTATGCAATACCTGACTAAACCTATCATCTAAATCTTTTTTCTTGTATTTTAATTTCACTTTTCTATAAATTTCCGAAGACATTTTTTTATAAAACTCTTCAAGAGTCAATTTACCATTCATACCAATCACTATTCCTTTCTATTAATGAGCCAAAATATCAATTTCACTTAAAAACGAATAAAACGCTGGATAGAATTCTCTATCAAATTTCCTATCTACTTCATTAGAATTCTGATAACTACCTTCAACATAAAATAACGCATGAAGATTATTCGCATATTTTCTTTTTTCTTCTAAATATTTTTTTGCTTCAACAACACATGATTCTTGTCTCTCTTCTTTTGACAATTGGGAAATTCCACTATTAAGTTCTTTTTCAAATTCCTTTACTTTTGTTTCCCAATATTCCATAAGTTGATTACTATTTTTAAATTCCATTTATACTTCTCCTTTTTCATTTAAACCAACAATCACTTCATCAACAATTTTAGCCCCCCTATTTTCCATAAATTTTTCAAACTCTACAGGGTCAGCTAATTTCTTTATTCGCTTTCCGTTAGAAAACCTCACTAATTTTGCATAGCTTTCTGATTGTTCATACAGAATGTCACGAATACGTATATCTAAATCAGACTTTTTATATCGTTTCTTGACTTCAACATACACTCGTTCTCTAACACGTTTGATTATTTCGCTAGAATCCAATAAAAATCTCCTTCCTCATTACTCAAATTTTTCACTTAACTTAGCTAACTTTGCTTGACCTTTTTCTAACTCTTCATCAATTTCCGCAAGGGCTTCTTTATCTACATGCTTAGCTATTTTTTGAGATACTTCTTCTTGCACTTCTTTTGAAACATCTTCATATCCTAGCTCTTTAGAAATCTTGATAAATTCCTGAATGAAATCAAAATCTTGTGGTACTTGTGGGCTATAAAATTCCCTTGCGACAGAACCACCTAAAGCAACATAACCACGTCCATAAACTTTCAATCCATCGACTTTTTCAACATATTTAAACTTTTTATTTTTATTTTCATCACCGAAAATCATCAAAATACCAGTTTCTGATAAACGGCCAACAGACATACGAAACATAAATTGATCTCTTAATGCCGTTTTGATAAACTCTCCATCTGGTCTTTGCATTGCAACAATAAAGAAAATCCCTGCTTGACGAGCTTTCAAAATAAGTTGAGTTAAATATTCATCTACATCACCATCAGTCGCATAGTCATTCGCTAATTCTGCTTTAAATGCAGCAAATTCATCTACGACAATGAATTTTGGTTTTAATCCGTAATAGGCATAATTTTTACCCATTTTAAATTTTGGACTCTCATTGATAGTTTTAAATCGATCTTCCATTTCCTGAACTGCATTTTTAATACAATTGACAATATCCGTTTTCCCTGTATAAACTTTTCCTTCAAATAAAGGCAATCTACCTAGTGCCATTAAATCTGAATTTTTTGGGTCACATATTTCTATTTCACCCACACGACACAAAGCATAGATTAAAGAAAGAATGGTAAAAGTTTTACCACCACCTGTACCTCCTCCAATCAACATATGCGGGTCTTTATCGAAATGCCAATATAACCCTTTCATCAACTGGACTTTGCCTTTATCTGCTTGCATATCTCTAATGGAAATACGTTTACTATACACATCAGTTGCTAACTCATAAATTACAAATCCCTTTTCACTAGTCTGACTTAAATTATCCGCATGAAACGCTGTTTCCAAAAAACCACCAATGGTTTCAAATTTTTCTTGAAACTTATTACCTGCTGTTTCAAATGAAACGAAAATACTATTTTTTTCAGACTTATAATAAATTTTTGGAAACTTGATTTTTTCTCTTGTTTTACCATCAGAACTTTTCACTTGTTTCTTCGTATAATAGCCATTGTCAATAATCATACGAGCTAACACTTGACGTTGTTCTACTTTAGAAAAATAGCCTGAATTGATAATTGAAGCCTTAACAAGCAATGTAATTAGCACAATTGCACCTATCGAAACACCTACAATGATTAACGCTGGCACAATATAAATTTTCCAATCAGGTGGATTTGAGAGATACAATGGATAAAGCCATTTATAGCCCACAAAATAGCCTAAACAAACAAAAATTGGCATAAAAAATAACACTCGATAGAGTGCCAACAAATTTCTTGAAGAATAACGGATACGCCTTCCTCTATATCTAAATAATTTTTTAAACATTTACCTACCTTCTTTTTGTAATCGTGCTAATTCTTGTCTACAAAATTCTTCGTAAACAGGAAAAAAGACTGTTGCAAGTTCCCAAACAGTCCGTTTATTAATATTACTATACGCATGTGCAAAAATATTTCTAATTGACCTTAATTGTCGCCAATCAACCGCACCACTATTTCTTTCCTTAAACCCTTCAGAAAAAGAGTTAGCAAGTTCTCCTACCTGCATGCAAGACATACTGATTGCATGAAAAAACACTCTATCGTGAGAGAAAACTTCAAAGCTTCTGCTACAACGATTGAGTGCCGATTTTACATCTTCACAATAAATCAATGTTCCCTTGAGAACACGAATATCTCTATTTTTCTCTTTCAAATACTTTAACTTTCTCCTTCATCATAGTATCGTAAAACTCTTTCTGGTATTCTGAATCAATTGGTTGTTCAAATGCTTCAAGCTCTACTAAATCGATCTCATGTTCAACGGCTTCCTTCAATTCATCGAAAAAATCACTATACACAGACCACCGATATTTTTCTGGCAAACCAGTAGTGCCAACCAAAAAATCAATATCGCTTGATTCCTTCGCTTCATCTCTAGCATAAGAACCAAACACATATATCACAGGAATTTCGTATCTTTCAGCTATTGGCTTCACACGCTCTTTAATTTCATTCATTGTCATTACCATTTGTCTCACCTCTTCTAACGTCTATTCTAAAGCCATTATAAGCCATCAAACCATCACAATCAATTTACCTCACTTATTCCTAATGGATATTCTTCAAAATACACTTTCTTTTCAAAATCTTCATGGAACTTTAAATCGTACGCACGAACTAATTGATCCAAAAAACTATCTAATAATTTCAAAACAGCTTGTTCACTTTCAAAAAAAGAATCATCTAGTAATAAGAATTGAATAAGACCATTACTCGTTTCATCAAATAATTTTAAGTACAAGTCACGGTAATAATTAAAACTTTGCCACCCCCTGTATGAATAAAATCTTCTTTCTAAAAACGCTCGATATCTTACTTGTTTATGCTCCATTTTTTCCGACAGACTACTCATTAACTTACAAGACACCCCCTTTCAGCTCATACATCATCTAGCTTTAACATCACATTATCCGTCAATTGTACTTTTAGTAAAATCTATCTCTTTCCCTGTAACATATCCATCCCAATATGCTTCATGAATATTAGAATTAGGTTTAGAAAATGTTGATTTACCAAAGTTTTCCGAATAATCTTTATAAGAACTCTCTACTTCTTCTGGTACTAATACAAGAACTTCATAAACTTCTCTTAGCGCTGAAACTTGTTCGTCAAACCTTTGTTCCAACCCTTCCAAAAAGCCATTAATATAACTAGCTTTTAAACTATTGGTCATATATCTACTTCGACTAACTTTAGGATTTTCTAAATAATAGTTATCAATAAATTTTTTACTATGAAACAAAATAACTTCGTAGGCTAAAATATACATTTCTTTAGCTAACTCTAAATCACGACCAAAACCATAAAAAACGATTCTTCGCTTTTTTTGTCTACCTGAATATTTATTATTCAAAAAATTTTTAACTCTAAAATTTTTAGAAATAATAAATGCTAATTGACGTTCCCACCAATAAAGCCTTTTATATATCGTGACACTTTCCTCTCCAATTACATCATTTTCAGAATCAATAGATAATTCTTCTACTTCATTTTTATCAATATTGTATTGAATCATCAATTTTTGTGCCAAAACAAAAGCTGATTGGCTTTCTTCGTCATTTTTTTGATCCCTAGAAATAGCTAGCAAACCTTTTATCTTTTTAATTATTTTTTTGTTATCCAAAACAGCGCTCCTTTCTTAATAATGTATTTCTTTCAAATTACCACTTTCTTTATGCAGAAAAATAACACTACTCTTCAACCGTCTTTCCACTAACCAATTCATTGCATTCAATCTGCGACTTTTCAGCAATTCTTTTTCTTTCCTAACTGGGCGTTTCCCTTGTTTCATTTAACCACTCCTATTCTTTATTATTAATGTCTGTTAACAAGCCTTGTTGACACAAATTAATAATAAAAAGGGCACTCGTTAGAATGCCCTTCACAGCTGTTAAACGGTGCCACCGTTCGTCCGAATACAATATTTACTTTTATTATTTATTTTCTTGTTTTTCTTTTGGTTGAGATACCTGCGTTGGTTTAATACTCCCTACTTTTTTAATACCAGCTGCACGTACTTTAAAGGCTTGTTCAGTTTGTACATTGTCATTAAAGCCTTTGAAAGTATTAAGCCAACCACGAGCAGTTACATTTCCAGTCAATTCAATCTCATCATCATAATTAATACCACTAACATCATAGTCTGGATCAATCGCAATCTCTACTTGGTCATTTAATTTGCTAGAATAAACCGTCACTCGTTGTTCACGAACTTCGTCAGTGACATTTCCTTCACCATCACGCTCATTAATTGCCACTACTTCTAAGAAATTCATCGTACCAAATGTGCCTTGTACGTCAAAATTTTCAATTGTATTATTTTCAAATGTTAATCCCATTATTTATTACCTCCAACTACTTCTAAACGTTTTGCATAAACTACCATGTCAATTGAGCGACTATTTCCAATGTTATTCCGTTTTACATTGATTCGTGCTACTGGATCAATTAATTTTACTTCTTCACGGCCATTCAACATTTGTGAGTTTCGCAAATGAGGAACAAAAATCTCAAAATCACGTTGCTTTTCGCTTGAAGCGGTGAACACACGACCACGAACAGGTGCTCCATTTACATAAATATCACGTTCTGTTTTATAAACAGCTTTAATTTTACTTCCTAAATTTTTATCACTTAATGCGATTTCTTGAATTCTATTTGCCAAAATAATTTCCTTCTTTCACTAATTTTTATACAAAAATAAACAGTCAACCATTGACTGCCTTTCTCTCTTTATGCCATTCTTCTTATTAACTAAAAAACACAACTTGACAAGGTTTATGATAACCTGTCATTTTATATGTTCGTTGTAAAACCTGATTTTTTAACAATCGACTTTCAATTGTCAAACGTTCCATGTTTGTTAACTTAACTACACTCTTACCTAACTTTTTACGTTTTAAGTTATAGCTCTTTTCTATATCCGAAATAGAAAAAGCTTTTTTCTGTCGTTTCATACGTTCAACAAACTTTTCAACGAAAAGTAACAACTCTTCTATCATTCTTATCCTCCTTATTCACTTAATAACAAATTCTGTTTTTCATTTGGAATAAAAAAAGCACAACCAGAGTAATCCAGTTGTGCATACTTAAACTAAGATTGATTATTCTTTTAGAAAAAATCTTTTCCACTTTTTTTAAACAATCATCTTAGTGAGAATACATTTTTGATTCTTACATTCAAAACAATTCTTAGAATCGATCTTCAACGGCTAGTAATTATACATCACGGCTCATTAATAGAATTGTTTCATACGGTGTCCCTATCCTCCTTTGTAACGATTTCCACATACTTGTTTTCTAGTATGCTTCCATATCCATTTCTAGCGTGTCATCTCGACATGGCTATTAGAAATGAACTGATTATCATAAACAGATACCGATTTACGCTAAGCGGAATTACTTCCAATATTTCCACCGTTCAATACGAACAAGAAATCTAGTCCTTAGCAATAAACAAGAAAACTTCTGTCTACAAAAAATCACTCTACGTGGCTCTAATTAAAGATACTCGTTACCACCTTACAAGTCATTCATTGGCTGACTTGCCCCACCACAAACAGACTTATAACCTCGAACAAAAATTTCATTCTTGTATTATTTCATCAAATCGCTTAAAATAATATTGTCTAGGTATTACTTTAAGTGTTTGCGAAACAGAAATTCATTTTCTTCTCGTGAACGCTTTTTTGTTTATTCAATTTTATTAAGGCTTTTTGCCTTATGAGAATATCCGACATATAATCAGATACTCTAATAAAACAAAATATCCAACTTTATTACTCATGCTCAAAACCAAATTTTTTAGCAAAAAATTGTTCATTCACTCTTCCTGCCGAAGTTTTCATTCCCTGTTCTTTTAATTCGCTATTTAATTCTTTGATAATTCCATAGGCTTTAGCTTTTGAACAATTCATTAATTCACTAACGTCATTTGCTGTCAAAAACTTAATTTTCATTCCTATCCCTCCAAATGATTTTAAATGATTTTTTATCTCTTTTTATTCTCTATACACATAGATTATAGGATTATAATCCTATTGTCAATAGTAATATGAATATTTTTTATATTTCATTCCTAATTATGATTTAAACTGCTAATATAATTTAAAAGGAGGCGTTCTTAATGGAGTTCGGACAAATTTTAAGACAACTTAGAAAACAAAAAAAATTAACCCAAAAAGAACTTGCTGATATTATCTTTGTTGAGCAAACAACCATTAGTGGCTATGAAAATGGAAAAATTCAACCTACAGCTAAAGTTATTATAGAACTTGCTGATTATTTCGATGTATCAACTAACTATCTATTAGGTCAACCCGAAAAAAACAAAAACCAACTTGAACAAATTATTGATTCAACTATTGACGAATTAAAAAATGAAGATACATTATTATTTATGAAAAACGGGGAGTTTGACGAAAATACAGCTAGATTATTAAAAGCTGCTATAAAAAATGGTATAAAAACTGTTGACGATATGACGAAAAATGACTAAGGAGTGAGTACGATACGTAGCATCTATTCAAAAATAAAAAGCGAAGTTGAAGGTATAATTAATTTTTATTCATCTAATGATCCAAAAAGAATTTCAGAATTCTTAGGAATTCATGTTTTAAAATCTAACTTAGGCAATGTAGAAGGTTTTCTACAATACTATAATCATACTTACATCATTCACGTTAATAGCAATATTACCGATGAAATAAGACAGGATAAAATAATAGCTCATGAGCTAGGACATTATTTCTTACACAAACATTTAAATGTATTCTGTGTAGATATGCACACCCTAGCTTTTGAAGCTACTTTAGAAAATGAAGCAAATATATTCGCAACTGAATTATTATTAAATGATTCAATGCTGAAAGAAGAATTACCCTTTATCCAAAATATGAATATTTACGAACTATCTTCTTACTTTAATTTAGACTTCGATATTGTAAAAATGAAATATGATTTATTTTTTTTAAACCAAAAAGAACATACGTTCGCAAAAGATAATATATATTATTAATAAAAAGGAGACCTGCATATGATTACAAAAAAAGAAAATGGTTACTTTGTTGACGTTAGCTTGGGGATTGATCCAATATCAGGCAAACAACGTAGAAAGAGACTTACAGTTTCAACTAAAAAAGAAGCCCAACAAATTGAATCAAAGTATTTAAGGTTATACCACGAAAATAAATTAACAACTAATTCAGACTTAACTTTAAAAGATATTTATGAAATTTACGAAGAAAAATACACGCAAAACCTTAAGCCATCTTACAAACAAACACAAGAAAGAATTTTTAAAAACTATATAGAACCTTATTTTAAAGATACTCAAATCAAGCTAATAAAAAAACAACAAATCTATGATTTTCAACAGTTTCTATTAACCAGTAAACCTAAGAGAAAAGAGACTTTATCAAATAAGACTATCAATATGATTATTATTCATCTACAGAAATTATTTAACGTAGCTATGAAAGAAGGATTATTCTACGAAAATCCTTGTAACCAAATAGACAAGTTAAAAGTGCAAAAAAAAGAAATTAATTTTTGGACATTAGACGAATTTACAACCTTTATTTCTCATATAGATAAAAATAAACCATTTTTAAAAGTATTTTACCAGTTTGCGTTTTTTACAGGAATGCGTGCAGGAGAAATGATTGCTTTAACGTGGAGTGACATTGATTTTTATAATCAAACAGTCCGTATAAATAAAAGTGCTAAACTAATTAATGGTAATTACGTAACCACAACACCAAAAACGGAAAGCAGTAACAGATATATTACTATCAACACAAAAATCACCTCCATGTTAAAAAAATGGCAAGAAATACAACCAAAATTACTAATAGATAATTTTCAAAATATTGATAGTGACAAATTACTTGTTTTTCAATACAATGAAAAACACCCTTCAAGTGATTATTATTCTAAACAAATAAAAAAAATAATTGCAAAAAACGACTTGAACCTTAAAACTATAAGATTACACGACTTTAGACATTCACACGTAGCTCTTCTTATTCACAATAACGAAAAAAATACTACTATAAAAGAACGATTAGGTCATTCTTCCATTACTACAACAATTGATACTTATGGTCATTTATACCCTAATTCTCAAAAATCAATGAGCGACAAATTTGATAATTATGATATTTTCGAGCTATAAAATAACATGTTTTAAATACTAACTTTTAATAAGTAGGCAATTTTAGGCATCGGAAACTTTCAAAACACAAAAAAGACAGATATACCTATTACCTTTACGGCTTGGTGTATCTGTCTTTCAATCTATGCCAGCTGCAGGGATCGAACCTGTGACCTACGCGTTACGAGTGCGTTGCTCTACCAACTGAGCTAAGCTGGCCTGAAACAAATCTATTATAGGACTTTCTACTTTATTTGTAAAGTCTGTTTGTTATTTATTTATGCAAAATCTCTTTAAAATAAGCCAAATAGCGACTTTACAAACTTTTTTCTGAAAATGTGGTATAATAGAGATATCAAGAAAGGATGGTTTTTTGTATGTCAAATTTTAATGGTATGGTTACTCCTGTTGTTCCATCGGATGCTGGTAAGGATTTCGCCGTTGACACCCATGTTACTTTTCTTGTTCACGGACAGCCACAAACAGGCGTTGTTACGAAACAATTAAAAAATGCCGCTGTCGTCGAAATTGACGAAACGCAAAAAAACAATCACTTAATGGTGCACAGCAATGGTGTGATTGTTATTAATTACAAACAATTGAAAAAGATTTAATTCTTCAAGCGTGGGAAATTTCCCCCGCTCTTTTTTATGTACAGAATTGGAATACTTTCCAATTCGTCGGAAACTATAATGCTGTAATAAACGCAAAAAAACCAAAAATAATTCCGGGCACATTAGCAAAAATAATGGACTTATCTCGTGTTTCTCCATCGTCTCCATATAACCCATGAATCGTCCAAAAAATACAATTAATCATTGCCACTAATGGTTGCGTCGGATTGCCTTTTTCCCCATGTAAATTTCCATAAATTTGTGGAATATATGAAACATACATCAAAACTGACATCACACTATCAATCACAGCGATAGCGTGTAAGGCTTTTTTATTCTTTTTCATAGCTACTCCTTTGTTTTTTTATTTTTTATTATACACCTAGAAAAGTTCTTTAAGCAAAAGAAAACCGTTAGTAACCATAATCGGTTATCTAACGGTTTTTTGTTATTATTTTGTTCCAAATAAACGGTCACCAGCATCCCCTAAACCAGGAACGATATAGCCGTCTTCGTTTAAGCGCTCATCTAAAGCTGCTGTATAAATATCTACATCTGGGTGCGCTTCTTGTAAAGCTTTCACACCTTCTGGAACGGCCACTAGACATACAAATTTAATGTTGCTAGCACCACGTTCTTTTAATGAATCGATGGCCATAATTGCGGAACCACCTGTTGCTAGCATTGGGTCAACAACAAATAATTGACGACTTGCAATGTCTTCAGGTAATTTCACGAAGTATTCATGTGGTTGCAATGTTTCTTCATCACGGTAAAGTCCAACGTGTCCAACTTTCGCTGCTGGAATTAATTCTAAAATCCCATCAACCATGCCAATGCCGGCACGTAAAATAGGAATGATTGCTACTTTTTTCCCTGAAAGTGTTTTTTGTGTTGATTTACCCATCGGTGTTTCGATGACAACATCCTCTAAAGGCATATCCCGTGATACTTCATAAGCCATTAACATAGCAATTTCGTTGACAACTTCGCGGAAAACCTTTGTCCCACAGTTCTTTTCGCGAATCATTGTTAGTTTGTGTTGAATTAGCGGATGATCAATTACTTGAAATTTTCCCATATCTATTCTCCTTCATTATTTTATTCTTTCTTATTGTAAAACAAAAGAGCCTAGGACACAAGTTGAATTCCTTAAATCCTAAGCTCCGACTCTTATTTGTACAGAGAATCGCGCTTCAGCTATCCCTGATGTTAGTTATATAATGGATATTTTTTAGTTAGCGCTGCTACAGCTGCTTTGACTTCATCATGAACTGCTGTATTTTCTGGATCTTTTAAGACTTGAACGATTAATTTGGCAACTTCTACCGCATCTTCTTCTTTAAAACCACGTGAAGTAATCGCAGGCGTTCCAATACGGATACCACTTGTTTTAAATGGACTTAATTGTTCAAACGGAATTGAATTTTTATTGACAGTAATATTTACACTATCTAAAATAGCTTCTGCTTCTTTTCCATTTAAACCAAAACCTGTCACTTCAATCAGTAATAAGTGGTTGTCTGTTGCCCCACTAATTAAACGAGCTTCTGGCGCTTGATTGAAAACTTTTGTCATCGCTTGCGCATTTGCAATCACTTGCTGACTATATTCAGCAAAACTTGGATCCAATGCTTCTTTAAAAGCTGCGGCTTTTCCGGCAATCACATGTTCCAATGGGCCACCTTGAATGCCTGGGAAAATACTACTATTTACTTTTTTCGCCAATTCTTCGCTATTTGTCAAAATTAAACCGCCACGAGGACCACGCAATGTTTTATGGGTCGTACTTGTTACGATATCAGCATACGGAACTGGATTTGGGTGCAACCCTGAAGCTACCAAGCCTGCAATATGCGCCATATCAACCATTAACTTGGCATCTACTTCATCAGCGATTTCACGGAAACGTTTGAAATCAATCGTTCGTGAATACGCACTTGCGCCAGCAACAATTAATTTTGGACGATGTTCTCTTGCTAAAATTCGCACGACATCGTAATCGATTACTTCTGTTGAAGGATCCACTCCATAACTGACAAAATTATAGGTTTTTCCACTAAAGTTAACGGGCGAACCATGTGTTAAGTGACCACCAGCTGATAAATCCATCCCCAAAATGGTATCACCTGGTTCAACCAATGAAAGGTATGCCGCTGTATTGGCTTGAGAACCTGAATGGGCTTGTACATTCGCGAATTTTGCACCAAATAATTCTTTGGCACGATCAATAGCTAAATTTTCTACGATATCGATAAATTCACAACCACCATAGTACCGTTTACCAGGGTAACCTTCTGCATATTTATTCGTTAAAATACTTCCTTGGGCAGCCATCACCGCTTTTGACACGACATTCTCAGATGCGATTAGTTCCAAGTTATTTTCTTGGCGCTCTTCTTCTCTTGCAATTGCATTCCATAAATCTGGGTCATACGTTTTGTAATCCATTCAAACAACACTCCATTTTGTTTTCTTTTGTCTGATTGTATCATACTTCTGTGTCAGCTTCGTTACAAATACCTCTTATTTTTCAAAAAATTTTTGATTGGCTGATTTTTTCAAGCGATTCATGTAAGCAGTGCCTAAACCAGTTTCTGCAAATCCTTGTGCAAAAATCGTGGTAGCTCCTTGCTCATCTAACGCTCTTAACCCTGCAAATAGTTCTTTTGTGGCATTTTCAACCGTTTCTGCACCATAAGAATAAACAAACGCATTTTCTGTATCTAGTTGTGCTGCCTGTTCATCACTTAAAAATAAGCCGATTTTTTCCTGTTGTTCTTTTGCTTGCTGAATCGCCGCTTGCCATTCTGCTGTTTGACCGCTTATAATCCAAACTTCCGCATCAGGAGAATAGTGTTTGTATTTCATCCCTGGCGCTTTGGGTGCTGCAGTTTCACTAATCAAATGTGTATCGATTTTCACTTGAGGAATAATGCTTTCCAACTGCTCTTTGGTAATTGCTCCTGGTCGTAAAATAACTGGCACACCATCTTCCGCCGTTAAATCTAAGACCGTTGACTCCACCCCAATCTGAGTTGGACCATCATCTAATATGGCAGCAATTTTCCCCTGCAAATCATGATAAACATGCTCTGCAGATGTTGGACTAGGCTTGCCAGAAGTGTTCGCACTTGGTCCGACCAATGGAACATTGGCTTGTTCAATCAAAGCTAAGGTCGCTTGGTTATCTGGCATACGAAAAGCGACTGTCTCTAAACCACCTGTTACTGTTTTAGAAAATGTATCGCTAGGCACATTAAAAATTAAAGTTAATGGTCCCGGCCAAAAGGCAGACACCAATTTTGTAGCGACTTCTGGTAAGGTCGCCACGTATTTTTTGACCATCTCAACGTTGTTCACATGAACAATCAATGGATTATCACTGGGGCGGCCTTTTACTTGGTAAACTTTTTTTACTGCCGCTTCATTTAAGGCATCGGCACCTAAGCCATAAACAGTTTCTGTTGGAAAAGCCACTAGCTCGCCTGCTTGAATGGCTGCTGCTGCTTGGGCTATTTCTTGTTTGGTTAATTTTTTTGTTTCCATTGCAAATCGCTCCTTCTAGAAAAGTGGCGACGAAGAACCTTAGTTACTCGGCTATCGCGAGGCGATCGTTGCCAGATAAATCTTTTTCAATTTTAATTGTTTTTTGTGGATAGGCGGCGCTCAATAATTCTTGGAGGGCTGCGCCTTGTTGAAACCCTATTTCAAAATAAATTTTACCGTCTGCTTTAAGCATCGTTTGACTTTCATGAATTAATTGTTGGTATAAGGCCAAACCGTTATTTTCAGCGAATAAAGCGGTTTTAGGTTCATACGTTCGGACACTTGCATCCATTAAATGCCATTCTTGTTCACTAATATAGGGCGGATTAGAAATAAGCAGATCAATTTTTTCAGAAGTAACTGGCTGTAAGCCATTCCCATGATAAAATTCGATGCCAGCACCTAATGCTTGCGCGTTTTGTTTAGCGACAGTCAACGCTTCCTCTGAAAGATCAATGGCAATAACTCGCCAGTTGGGCCGTGCCAGTTTCAAGCTAATCGCAATGGCACCTGTCCCTGTTCCGACATCCACGACCGTCAAAGGAGTATCTGGATTGGCTTTTAAGCAACGCTCGACTAATTCTTCTGTTTCTGGCCTAGGAATCAAAGTATGTTCATTAACAATAAAGGAATGTCCATAAAATTCAGCTTGTCCTAGTAAATATTGTGCTGGGTAATCTGTCAATAATTGGGCTAAATCCGTTTTTAATTGTTCCTCTTCTTCTTGGGGCATTTCTTCTTGCATATGCAGGAGCCACTGCGTTTTATCCCAACCTTTACGTTCTAAAAAAACATAGTGAATAGCATAGCCTTCTTTGCCTTGCGCCTCTAAAAAAGAAGAAGCCCAGTTAAGGACTTCAAAGTAACGTTTAGCCATTTTGCATCTCTTCTAATTTCGATGTTTGATCATATAAGACTAATGCATCAATGATTTCATCTAATTTGCCAGCAAGAATCTGGTCTAGTTTTTGGATGGTTAAACCGATACGATGATCCGTTACTCGATTTTGTGGGAAGTTATACGTTCTGATTCGTTCTGAACGATCTCCGGTCCCCACCGCCGATTTACGGTTAGCATCATATTCACTTTGTGCTTCTTGTTGAATTTGGTCATACACACGAGCACGCAAAACTTTCATTGCTTTTTCACGGTTTTTTAGCTGTGAACGTTCATCTTGCATTGCGACTACGATTCCTGTTGGTAAATGGGTTAAACGAACAGCCGAAGCGGTTTTATTGACGTGCTGTCCACCAGCGCCACTTGCATGATAAATATCGACACGGATATCTTTATCAGCTAATTCGATTTCGACTTCTTCCGCTTCCGGCATAACTACAACGGTTGCTGTCGATGTATGAATCCGTCCTTGTGATTCTGTTGAAGGAACTCGTTGCACGCGGTGAGCACCACTTTCGTATTTTAATTTTGAAAAGACGTTATCTCCTGAAATCATCATAATTACTTCTTTATATCCACCGATTCCAGTGACGTTTGCTTCTAAAACTTCCGCTTTCCACCCTTGTGCTTCTGCATATTTTTGGTACATATTAAATAAGTCGCCAGCAAAAAGTGCGGCTTCATCGCCACCGGCTGCACCACGGATTTCCATGATGATATTTTTATCATCATTTGGGTCTTTTGGTAATAATAAAATTTTAATGCGGTCTTCTAACACTTCTTTTTCTTTTTTCAAATCAGAAAGTTCTTCTTTCGCCATTTCGGCCATTTCCGCATCTAAGTTTTCACTTAAAAGTTCTTCGGCATCGCTAATCCCTTCAACAACTTGTTTATATCGGCGATAAACTTCAACCGTCTCACGTGTATTAGCTTCTTCCTTCGATAATTCCATGAAACGTTTTGTATCGCTAATGACTGCTGGGTCACTTAATAATTCGCCCAATTCCTCATAGCGATCTTCAATAGATTGTAATTGATCGTACATAGTGTCTCTCCTTACTGTTCTTCATTCACTGTTTTTGGATGAAAATAATGTTTGCGACAAACAGGATAGTAGGCTTCATTCCCACCAATTTGGACTTGATCCCCTTCATAAACGGGTTTGCCATCAATATAGTGCAAGTTCATAGTTGCTTTTTTATGACAGAACCAGCAAATCGTTTTTAATTCTTCTAATTTGTCTGCATATAAAAGTAAATACTTTGAGCCTTCAAATAATTCATTTCTAAAATCATTCTTTAGCCCAAATGCCATTACTGGAATATCTAATTCGTCAACAATTCGTGCAAATTCAATGACATGATGCTTGTTTAAAAATTGACATTCATCGACTAATACGCAAAAAGGTTTGTAAGACAAATCATTAATCAAGTCAAAGACATTGGTTTCTTCAAAAATTGGAATAGCATCTCTGCGTAATCCGATGCGACTGGATACTTTCCCAACACCATCACGTGTATCTAGTCCACTGGTCATCAAAACAACTGGTTTGTCTTGTTCTTCGTAATTGTGTGCTACTTTTAAGATTTCAATGGTTTTACCACTGTTCATTGCGCCATACTTGAAAAATAATTGAGCCATGTTCACTACACCTTTCCGTTAGTTCCTTACGTATTTTACTATATTTTCAGCAAAAAAGCAGTATTTTTAGCTAAAATGGTCGTGCATTTTTCTGAAAAAAACAGAATCTACGCCAAAGTCATTTTAGCAGGGCTGTTTATACTCCAACTAATGATCCTGCTAGTATGCAATAAAAAAGCCCGAAATTGTAGTTATTTGACTACAATTTCAGACTTTTTAATGCTAGTTATTTTTGAGCAGAGGCAAATTCTGCTGATTGCGTACCTGCTTGACGACCATAAATGATAATATCGGCGATGGCATTGCCTCCGATACGGTTTTGACCATGTAAGCCACCTGTTAATTCACCAGCAGCATATAGACCTTTAATTGGTGTGCCATCTTCACGTAAAACTTCTGTTTTCGTGTTGATTTTCACGCCACCCATTGTGTGGTGAATCCCTGGTGCAATTTTAATTGCGTAGTAAGGCGCTGTGCTTAAGTCAGCTTCCATTCCAGTTGTCCGGCCAAATTGTTTGTCATCTTTGGCATTAACATCTTGGTTCCAAGTATCAATCGTTACTTTCAATGTATCGGCAGGCATGCCAATTTTTTCAGCTAATTCTTCAATCGTTTCACCTTTTTCCACGAAGCCTTTTTGATCATAGAAATCAATGGCTTTTGCACGGTCGCGTACGCCTTGGTCAAAGACTAAATAAGCTGATTTTTCTGGTAAGGCATTGATTGCTGCGGAAACTTTGTCGCGTGTATCTAACTCATTAACAAAACGTTCTCCTTTTTGAGAAGCCAAGATTGCGCCTTCTCCACGAACTGCTTCACCAATTAAGAAAGCATCGCTTTGTTGAACAGTTGGGTGAATTTGAATTTCTTTCATATCCACTAACGCACCGCCAACTTTTTGAATCATTTGGATACCGTCACCTGTTGTTCCTTCTTGGTTCGTTGTAACATAGTTTTTCAATTCTGGTTTGTATTGTGTAATTAATTTTTCGTTGGCACCGAAACCACCTGTTGTGACAACGACTGCTTTTGCTTTAACTGTTTTTTCTTTATCATCTTTCATTTTCACTTTTACGCCATCGATTTGACCGTTTTCTTCAACTAAGTCTGTGACGTCAGCATCAACAAACAATGGAATTTTTTCTTCGCGAACGTTACGTACTAAACCGTCAACTAGATAGCCCCCAATTGCTGATCCGTCAGCAGGTCGGTGTGTGCGTTTTTCGCTCATTCCACCTGTAATCGTTAAATTGCTCAATGTAATTCCTTTTGTATCTAACCAATCAATTGCTTCAGCTGAATGATCAACAAAATAACGTAGTAATTCTTGATCGTTGGTTCCTTTACCGCCTTTTAGTGTTTCTTCAAAGAATTTATCGTTGCTATCTTTAATGCCTTCTTTTTCTTGGAATTTTGTTTGTGAAGCATTCATTCCTGAAGACGATTTAATTGTATTCCCACCTGCAACAGGCATTTTTTCTAAAATAACTGGATTCATGCCAGCTTCTTTGGCTTGTAATGCAGCGGTCATCCCCGCACCACCTGAACCAACAATAACAACATCATAACTGTCTTTTAGTTCACTTGGATCTGTATAACCATTAGCAGAGGCACCAGATGTTGCTTCTGTTTTTTCAGAAGACGCTTTTGTTTTACCAGCGGCTTTTTCTTGATCGCTTGTACAACCTGTTGCTGCACCTAATAATAACCCTAGGGAAAGAACTCCCATTAACACTTTTTTCATTGTTTTCCCACCTTATAAACTATTGATTTCTACCAACACAATTTCTTATTTTTCATTTGAATAAAAATAACAGTTTGTTACATAAAGTGAACACATTCACATATCAACCGAAATAAAAAAGCTACCACTACTTTTTAAAGTTGTATCGTTAGACAAACTGACCAATTAGCAATAAGTTGTTTGGGGAACAACCTATTTTTCTATTCTTTCATAAAATATCATGTTCTCGCTTGTTTGTGGATGTTTTCCAATTATTTCTAACGAATTTCTTATTTTTATTTGTCATTTCAAGGATTTTCTGGCAGAATTATTCGTTTGAGGCGAAAAGTTTTGGTATACTTAGTTTAATTAGAATTGGGAGGTTATCTAGTGAACCATACACGTTTGCTGTGGCTGGCACAGCGAAAAAGCGATCGATTTATTCGCAAAAATTTTTCATCTATTCAAATCATCGTCGCTTATTACATATTAATGACGGTTATTTCTTATTTATTGTTTTGCCTCCCTATTTTCAGAGAACCTGACTCGCATGTTCCTTTTATTGATTTATTTTTCTTAGCAATCAGTACAGTCAGTGTTACTGGACTCACCACAGTCGATATTAATTCGGTTTTTAATGATCGTGGGATCGTCTTATTGGAGGTTCTTTTCCAAGTTGGTGGCTTAGGGATTATGATGATTTCAACGGTCTTTTTTATTTTATCAAAACGGCGAATCACATTAAAGCAACGTCAGTTAATTATGACTGACATGAATCAGCCGCGTCTGAGCGGAATTGTTCGACTGATCCGCACCACTTTTTTGATTTTAATTTGGTTCCAAGTAATCTTCGGCTCGCTCTTTTCGCTTTATTTTTATATAAGTGGTTATTATACAAACTGGCGAGATGCGATATTCTATGGATTTTATCAAGCTATTTCTGCAGTGACTAATTCAGGCTTTGATATTTCAGGTGATTCAATTATTCCTTTTGCTCATGATTATCTCTTTTTACTGGCAATTATGTTCTTAATTTTTATCGGCGGAATTGGATTTCCCGTTTTACTGGAAATTCATGAGTGGTTACATTTTAAGAAAAAGAACTTTCGTAAGAAGAAACGAGGCTTGCCTTTCCGCTTCTCATTGTTTAGTAAAATTGCTTTGCTAGCGTTTATTGTTCTGTTTATTGGTGGGACTATTTTGATTTACTTATTAGAAAAAGATCACCTATTTTTGACAATGAATGAAAGTGGCCGTTGGGTAAGTTCGATGTTTTATTCGATGACTACACGAAACGCTGGCCTCCAAATTAATGATTTAGGGGACTTCCAAATTACAACGTTGATTATTTTCTCTGTGTTAATGTTTATTGGTTGTAGTCCTAGCTCTGTTGGTGGTGGTGTTCGAACAACGACTGTTGCGATTATTGGCTTGTATTTGTTAGCCTTTTTAAAAAGTGAAGATGATATTAGCGTCTTTAGCCGTAAAATAGATGACGATGATGTCAAAAAATCGATTGTCGTCTTCATGTTATCTTTGATTATGTGCTTTTTCGCTGTCGTCTTTTTGTCAGCCACTGAAAATCTGCCCTTGATTTCAATCATTGTGGAAGTCGCTTCTGCCTTTGGAACAACCGGTCTTTCTTTGGGCATTACAGACGATTTAACAACAGTAGGTAAATTAATGATTGCCTTATTAATGTTTATTGGACGTATTGGTATGCTTTATACCTTAATGATTTTTGTACCAAAAGAAACACGTGACTTAGGCTACGAATACCCTTCAGAAAAAATTATTATTGGATAAAAAACAAAGCCTCTCAAGTAAGAGGCTTTGTTTTTTTATTTTTTCATGTGTGTGACTAGTTTGTTATAACTTTCAGAGCGTTCAATTGCATCTTCTTTAGTTTTATCAAGTAAATGTTCGACTACTTCTTGATTCTCTTTAATTGTATGCAGCGCAGAGTAACGTGTTTGTTTTTCAAGAAAATCACGCATTTTATCAAAATCTGTTTTCTTGTAGTCAATGACCATCGGATCTTTGCCTTTCTTAACTAACTCTGGATTATAGCGATAAAGAGGCCAATAGCCAGATTCAACGGCTTCTTTAGCTTGATCTAACGTCCGAACCATTCCGCCTTTGACCCCGTGATTAATACATGGGGTATAACCGATGATAATTGATGGGCCTGGGTACCGCTCCGCTTCGTCAATTGCTTTAATCGTTTGCATTGAGTTTGCGCCTAAAGCTACTTGTGCAACGTAGACATTCCCATAAGTGATTGCCATCATCCCTAAATCTTTTTTAGAGGTATGTTTCCCACCCGCTGAGAATTTGGCAATGGCTGAAGCTGGTGTAGCTTTAGATGTTTGCCCACCTGTATTGGCATATACTTCATTATCCATAACAAAAATATTAACATCTTCCCCACTGGCAAGAACATGATCAATGCCGCTAAACCCGATATCATAGGCCCAACCATCGCCGCCGACAATCCATTGACTCGTTTTCACTAGTAAATCTTTTTGTTCGTAAATTTTTGTTAAAAGTGGATCTTCATCGGCTTCTTCACTTAATGCCGCCGCTAGTTTGGTTGCTCGCTGTTGTGTTCCTTCCCCTTCAGCCATGTGTTCCAACCAATCATTTAACAAGGCTTGAAGTGAATCTGATCCGACGTTTTTAGCAAGACTTTCTTCAACCAGACTAGCTAAATGTTGCCGTTTCGTTCGATTGGCAATATACATACCATAACCATATTCCGCATTATCTTCAAACAGCGAATTACTCCAAGCTGGTCCTTGGCCACATTCGTTCGTTGTATAAGGTGTCACTGGTGACGAACCACCCCAAATTGATGAACAGCCTGTTGCGTTAGCAATCATCATTCGATCACCAAATAATTGCGTCAACAACTTAATATAAGGTGTTTCGCCACAGCCTTCACAAGCACCTGAAAATTCCATCAATGGCTGGTTAAATTGGGAACCTTTAACTGAAAGTTTTTTGACTGGGTTGGCTTTTTGTTTAAGAGTCATCGCAAAGGCCCAATTCATCGCTTGCTCTTTCTGAGTTTCATAAGGTTTCATTAAAATCGCCTTGTCTTTCACGGGACATGCCTGAACACAAAGACCACAACCTGTACAGTCTTCTAAAGAAACTTGGATACGATACATCAACCCATCTGTGCCACGCATTTCGCGCATGGCAAAACCTGCAGGTGCTTCTTTCAGTTCTTCTTCATCCGCTAAAAACGGTCGAATAGCCGCATGTGGACAAACAAAGGCACATTCATTACACATCGTACACTTATCCATTTGCCACTCAGGCACTTCTAACGCAATGCCACGTTTTTCATAAGCCGCAGTGCCCATAGGAATGGCACCGCCCTTCATTCCGTTTTCAATCAAATCTGAAACGGTCAGCTGATCCCCTTCTTGACGATTGATTGGTTCTAAAATATTTGTCACAAAAGCTGGAGCTTCCGACTCTTGATTTTCTGGTTCTAAAACAATGGTTGCCCAATCTTCTGGAACTACGATTTCTTGCAGCGATTCAAAGGTAGCATCAATCGCTTGGTAATTTTTTTCAACAATTTCCATTGATTTTTTTCCATAAGTCTTTTTCACTTCTTCTTTAAGTAACGGTAAATATTGCTCTTTCGTTAAAATATCTGTTACTTCAAAAAAGGCAGTAGACATCACTGTATTGATCCGACGGCCTAAGCCTACTTTGCGAGCTAACTCAACCGCATTGATAATATAAAATTTGATTTGGTGCTCCCCAATATATTTTTTTAACTTAGCCGGTAATAAACGGTGAACCTTTTCTTGATCCCAAATAGTATTCAGTAAAAACGTTCCGCCATCTTTTAAACCTTTTAACAGGTCGTATTTATGCAAATAGGAAGCATTATGACAAGCGATGAAATCTGCTTGTTCAATTAAATACGTGGAAGTAATTGGATCTTTACCAAAACGCAGATGCGAAACGGTTAAACCGCCTGATTTTTTAGAATCATAACTAAAGTAAGCTTGTGCATAAAGGTCGGTATGATCTCCGATAATTTTAATCGCTTGCTTGTTTGCTCCCACAGTTCCGTCAGAACCAAAGCCCCAAAATTTTGCTTGGAAGGTAGTATCTGGCGTTAAATCTAAAGTAGGTTCTTCTGGCAATGATTGATAGGTTACATCATCAACGATCCCTACCGTAAAACGTTGTTTTAATTCTTTAAATGGCAATAACAAATGATCATAGATCGCTTTAATTTGATTAGGCGCTACGTCTTTAGAGCCTAACCCATAACGTCCACCAATCACAATTGGTCGATTTTCATGTTGATAGAGAGCGCTTTGAACATCTAACAATAACGGTTCTCCTTCGGCTCCTGATTCTTTTGTTCGATCTAAAACCGCAACCTTTTCTACTGTAGCTGGTAATTTTTCAAGAAGGTTTTCGGTAGGAAATGGACGATATAAATGAATATTGATAAAACCAACTTTGCGTCCTTGTTGATTGAGATAGTCAACTGTTTGCTTGATTACTGGCGAAGCCGACCCCATTGAAATAATGACTTCTGTTGCATCTTCAACCCCGTAATAATCGGTTAAATCATACGTTGTTCCACGAAGATTGTTAATTTTTTTCATGTATTTTTGAACAATTTTTGGCATTTCTTCGTAATTTTTATTGACTGTTTCTCTTTGTTGAAAATGAATGTCAGGATTTTGAGCGGTCCCTGAAACAGTGGGATGATTAGGATTCATGCCTCCCATTCTAAAACGAGTTACAGCTTCCTGATTCACCATTTCTTTCAGGTCATCATAATCAATCACTTCGATTTTTTGTAGTTCATGGCTCGTTCTAAAACCATCAAAAAAGTTTACAAAAGGTAAACTACCTTCTAAGCTAGCTAAATGAGCAACTGCCGACAAATCCATCACTTCTTGAACACTCGATTCTGCTAACATACAAAAACCTGTTTGGCGGGTAGCCATCACATCGCCATGATCACCAAAAATACTCAACGCACTTGTCGTTACTGCCCGAGCCGCCACGTGGAACACAGAAGGCAGCAATTCTCCTGCGATTTTATACATATTGGGAATCATCAACAGTAAACCTTGTGAAGCAGTATAAGTAGTGGTTAACGCACCTGTTTTTAACGAACCATGAACTACTCCCGCTGCCCCAGCTTCTGATTGCATTTCAATAACTTGAACTTTTTGACCATAAATATTTTTTAAACCACTTTCCGCCCATTCATCCACCAACTCAGCCATTGTTGAACTTGGTGTGATAGGATAAATAGCGGCAACTTCTGTAAACGCATATGAAATATAAGCCGCTGCGGTGTTTCCATCCATTGTTTTTTTCATTTTTTCACCTTTTATCTTTCCTAAGCATTGCTTGTGACTGTTGTTTTTTGTGTTTTGACATACTGATCAATTGCATTAGCTGCGATTTTTCCGGCGCCCATCGCTAAAATAACGGTGGCAGCACCTGTGACTATGTCGCCCCCAGCAAAAACGCCAGGTATTGAGGTTGCTCCTGTTTTAGGATCAGCCTGAATGTACCCCCATTGGTTTAGTTCTATTTCTGGATATGTTGATAACAAGACTCGATTTGCCCCTTGGCCAATTGCCTCGATTACTGCATCAGCAGGAATGGTAAACGTGCTGTCTGGAACCGGTTCTGGCCGTCGTCTTCCAGACGCATCTGGTTCACCTAAAACCATTTTGACACATTCAACACCGGCTAGATTTCCTTGTTGGTCATCTAAATAAGCAATTGGATTCGTTAACCAATAATAGTTAATTCCTTCTTCAAGGGAATGGTGGTATTCTTCAATTCTTGCTGGTAATTCTTCTAACGAACGACGATACACAATGTTCACATTTTCAGCGCCTAATCGTTTGGCTGAACGAGCAGCATCCATTGCAACATTCCCGCCGCCAATCACAACAACATTTTTAGCACGTTTAATCGGTGTATCATATTCTGGAAACTCATAGCTA
Source organism: Enterococcus sp. DIV0358 (assembly GCF_051713465.1). Taxonomy (NCBI): domain Bacteria; kingdom Bacillati; phylum Bacillota; class Bacilli; order Lactobacillales; family Enterococcaceae; genus Enterococcus; species Enterococcus sp. DIV0358. The sequence continues at coordinate 2,146,180 of NZ_JBIOPX010000001.1, forward strand.
TGCATTAAATTGATTCGTGTTAAAAATTCACTAGAAGAATAAACCCCATTTAAACTAGTTCCTGGGATTCCCATAAAGTTTGGTGCCCCTGCACCAACCGATAGATAACAGGCATCAAACTCTGACATTATTTCTTCCATCGTAATCGTTTTACCTACTACCACATTGGTTTCTATTGTTACACCTAAGGCTTCAATACTCGCAATTTCTTGTTTAACAATTTTTTTCGGTAATCGAAATTCAGGTATGCCATAGGTTAATACGCCGCCAGCTTCATGAAGCGCTTCAAAAATAATTACTTCGTAGCCTAGCTTTGCCAAATCCCCCGCAACTGTTAACCCAGAAGGACCAGAACCGACCACTGCGATTTTCCCTTTTGTTGGTTCCGCTGTTTTTTTAGGAAACATGTGATTTTCTAATGCCCAATCGGCAACTAAACGTTCTAATTTGCCAATTGCCACTGGTTCAAAGTTTTTGGCTTTCCCTAATTTACAAACTTGTTCACATTGTTTCTCTTGCGGACAAACGCGTCCACAAATAGCAGGTAAATTCGTATATTTACTTAAAATATCGGCTGCTTGTTCCATGTTTCCTTCACGAATAGCTAAAATAAATCCAGGAATATCAATCATCACGGGGCATTTAGCAATACAAGGTGCATTTTTACATTGTAAACAACGAACCGCTTCTTCTTGCCCTTCTGCTAATGTATAGCCTAAGCAAACCTCTTCAAAATTACTCTTTCTGATAGTAGGTGCTTGTTCCGCAATCGGTGTTTTTATACGACTTTTTCTAGCCATTTTTCTTCACCTGCTCTTTCAAACGATCTGTAAAGCAAACTGCTTCTTCTTCCTGATATTGCTTCATTCGATTAATGAATTCATCCCAATTTACTTCATTGCCTTTAAACTCAGGTCCATCAACACAGGCAAATTTCATGGTGCCATCAACAGTGACCCGACAACCGCCACACATACCTGTTCCGTCAATCATAATAGGATTCAAGGAAACATAAATTGGTAATTGATGTTTTTCAGCTGTCAAGGTACAAAATTTCATCATGATGCTGGGCCCAATCGCCCAACTGCACGCTACAGATTCACGTGCAATAACTTCTTCCATCGCTTCTGTTACTAAGCCCTTTTTACCTAATGAACCATCATCCGTTGTAATGATTAGTTCATCCGAATAACGACGGCATTCTTCTTGTAACAGAACTAACTCAGCTGTTCGTGCCCCCAAAATCGTAATCACTCGGTTGCCTGCTTCTTTTAAAGCCTTGATAATTGGATAAATAGCCGCGATGCCAACCCCGCCACCGACAACCATCACCGTTCCATATTGCTTCACTTCTGTGGGCATACCTAAAGGTCCAGTGATATCTAACAAAGAGTCTGAAGTTTTAAGCTGGGAAAGTGCAGCTGTTGTCTTACCGATTACTTGGAAAATAATTCGAATACTGCCTGCTTGTGGATTTGTCTCCGCAATCGTTAAAGGGATCCGCTCTCCCTTTTCGTCAATTCTTAAAATAACAAACTGTCCAGCCTGGGCATGTGTCGCTATTCTTGGTGCTTCCAGCCAAAAATCAAATGTATTACTAGATAATTGAGTCGACTGAAGAATATTAAACATTGAAATACCTACCTTCATCATTCCTTTTCATTCTGACTCCTACTTTCTTAAACCTTTAGGCAACGCTATCAGATAAAGTTGTGGCGACACTTTTAACAAATGTTTTTAGCATTTCGATGTCTTCTTCTTCTGCATTGTTTTCAATTTCAACTGTTTCAGCTACTTTTTTAGCACCAGCTTTTTCAAAAGCTCCTACAAAATCATGCGCTGATTTACAGAAAAATTCACCATATTCACGATCACCGGAACCAACAACGCCAAATGGCTTACCTGCTAAATCCTTTTCAGTTAATTCATCAAAGAAATCTTCAAATTCAAAAGGCAGTTCCCCATCACCATAAGTATACGTTGCGATAATACAAGCATCTGCATCATCAAAGAAGTCTACATCAACTTCTGAACATTCTTCACGTTCTACTTCAACTCCAGCTTCTTGAAACTGTTCTTCCAAAATCTCGGAAATTTCTTCTGTGTTTCCAGTCATACTTGCATAAACAATTTTTACTAGTGCCATCTTCATTCATTTCCTTTCTGTTGTCCTAAATATTTCAATGCATTCAAATGCAATTGTAACCCCTTACATTAATTCCTAAAAAAATAACTTTTACAAATGATTTTATTCACAAACTAATCTAACTAAGTATGTACTCTTCTCCTTTCGAGATAGAGTATTTTTTACTACGTCTTTACTATACCACACTCCAAACCTTTTTAACAATATTTTTAAGGTAAAAAAAATATTATTTAGGTTCTTTTTTATAAAATGTTTTTCCTTCTTCCAATCATAAAAATTGCTTCTAAAACCGCTCCCCCTAATGCACGAGCTTTGTCGGAGATCGTCAAGCAATCGACTTTCTCAACCGGTCGAGGATCTACATCCGCACACTTCAACCCTTGATAACAGGTTACCTTTTCTGAAATCAATCCTCTCAAAGTCCCTGTCAGAGGCGAATAAACTGGAACCTGATCGATAAAAAATAATACTTCCCCTTTCAACACGAGATCCCCTATGTTTTTAAGGTGGGTAACTTGTCCGGAAGCAGGGGCATGGACAACTCGTTCCGCACTTTTTCCGCCAATTTCACCTGGAATACCTGTATTAGGTAAAGCTGTTCCTTCAAAGTATAAACGTCCCAGCCTATGGCCACGCATTGTCTCAATCACAACATCGACATCTTGCGGTGCTGAAAAACCTGGTCCTAAAGCAATCGTAATCGGTGCCATTCCTCGATGCGTACCTAAATTTTTCTTAGCCAAAATCGCATCGATAACAATCAGTGGTTTCAATTGTTGAATAGCACTTGCTGTTTGATCGACAAAAACAGGCAGCTTATTTTGCTGCCAACATTTCGCGCAATCCTTTAATGAAGTAATTCGAACAGCAATCAAATCTTCCACTCTTTGTTCTTTCTGAAAAATAGCATCACAAACTGAAACAGTCCTCCGAATGGCCAGAGGACATTCTGTTTCTAATACTAGTATTTTAAAGCCAACGTGCCATAATTTTTGGATAACGCCTGTCGCTAGATCGCCCCCTCCGCGAACAATCACTAATTTTTCTTGGATGTTTTGACTGATTTCTCCCATAAAATAAGTCCTTTCTCTAATTCCATATTGCAAGCAATAATTTTGTCTAATTTTTCAAAACAGCTTTTGGGTAACTGAAGACAGACATTCATCGCTTGAACGAACTCTCTTCGCGTATGGGTTTGATTTAAACACAAAATTCGTTTGCCTTGGCTCTCTTTAAACAATCCTTTTGGATGAGCAATCAGTTGAGCTAACAATGTTTCTGTGATTGGTTCTTGTTGTTGCGCATCGGTTAATTCCAAAAAAAGCGGCAACCGATGAATGGTCGTTTCATCTATCTTTTGACCAATCACAGAAATCGGAAGCACACCAATTGTGGTGGTTGTTTCTTTTAATATCACGGGTTCATAAGAGGACCAGCCTTTCAAAGGTCGTTGTTTGGAACCATCCGCTTCTAAAAAAACTTTCGTGAAGTGCTGAAACAATATTTGAAGCGAAGTCATTGCAGGCATCGTTAGTTTTGTTTGATTGTTGATAGCGGTTCCTGCTAAAGTGATTCCGCAGATATTCGGCGTTATTTTTTCAAAATGGTTTGTATAAAAATAATCATACAATTGACGTTGGGGAAACCCAATTTTTGTAGTTGTACTAACCAGAACAGCTTCCTTTCGATATGTTTTTGCTAGCGCCCACATTAAGCTTGTTTTCCCACCACTACCAACAATTGACACAATCTCCTTTCCTTGTAAATCAAAACACTTTTTTAAGGACTCCACAGTTGGTACCTCCTTTCCCCAAGGTCATTTTTCACAGAAAAAATAGAGGCTACGCGTACTTTTGCTTCTTCTAAAAAACATACACTGTGAGTTATTTCCGCTTCATTAATGAGTAAACCGATCCCACAGCCATCCGTCAATGATGGTGGCAAAGTAAAGACCCGAACAGCCACCTTTCTTGTCAACAGTACTTGTTCTGCCTGAACAGCATAATGTGTATTCGGAAAGGTTAGCAAATACTCCATCTTTTCACCTTCTTTTTTTGTTAAAGCGTAATTACTTTAGCCGCTTGATTCATTGTTTCAACAATTTCGTACATATTAGTAATAGAGCCGATAGCTAAGGTGTCTGTTAAATGATAAAAATCTAAACAGGCCCCACACGTTTTAATCGTGGTTCCCTTCTCCGCTAATTGTTGCAAATCAGCTAAGGTATTCGCTGCTTGATTCGTTAAAAACGCCCCTCGATTAAAGAATAATAGCTGTGTAGGAACAGTTTCTGCTTCTGATAAGGATTGAAGATAACTTTTCATTAGTAGTCGTCCTAGCTGCTCGTCTCCAGTACCTAATTGATCGGAGCCAATCGTAATTACTAAATCTGTTGCTGACTGACTTGTTTGTTGCGTCGCTTCTTCAGGTACCGTAATTTTGACAGAGAAAACCGTGGCTTCTATCTGCTTCGCAGTCAAAGTGGCCTGTTTTTTAGCAGCTAATTTTTTCAAATTTTCAACAGCGACTTCGTTATCGACTAAAACCTCGATAGTGCCTCCAGCTAAACCTAACTCCGCCAAAGCTTTTTTTGTTTCAATCACAGGTATTGGGCAAGGTTTCCCCAATGCATCTACTAATTTCATATTTGGCCCTTCTTTCTATAAAAGTACTACTGCTTGTTGTTCTTTTGGCAGAACCTCGCCAATAATTTTGGCAACAGGGTCCTCTTTTTGAATAGCTGCTAAACAGGCTGCCGCTTCGTCAGCAGCGACACTAATTAACAGTCCGCCAGATGTTTGTGGATCAAACAAAAGTTCTTGCATTTCCATAGAAATTTTTGAATAATCGATTGTCGTTCCGATTGTTTGTCGGTTTCTTTGCCCAGCTGCAGTGACTAAACATTCTGCGGCGTAGGCCAACGCTCCTGTAATGGTTGGTAATGCTTCTGTATCAATCAGTAATGTTACCTGATTATCAGCCATTTCTTTCGCATGAATTAATAGACCAAACCCAGTCACGTCAGTACAAGCATGTACTGCGTAGGATCGAGCATTCGCAGCGGCATATTTATTTAAACGTTCCATCGAATCTTGTGAGATTTTTTGTTCCGTCTGCTTCGCCAATTGCCCCCGAACAGCCGCTTGAATAATTCCTACACCTAATGCTTTAGTTAAAATCAAGACATCCCCCACCTGTGGCGTATTATTATGCCACAAATTTTCTGGATGAACTTCTCCAGTTACCGCTAGACCATACTTGGGTTCATGGTCATAAATCGAATGGCCTCCTGCCAGTAAAGCACCCGCTTCCTTTAATTTTAAACTGCCACCCAAGAGCATTTGTTCCAACCATTCTTTTGACATCTTTTGTGGAAAACAAACAAGATTTAACGCATAAAGGACTGTTCCGCCCATGGCATAAACATCACTTAAAGCATTAGCGACCGCAATTTTTCCAAATGATAACGGATCATTGACCATTGGTGAAAAAAAATCTACCGTTGAAATCAAAGCTTTTTCAGGCGTTATTTGGTAAACCGCGGCGTCGTCGGCATGTTCAAATCCGACGAGTAGCCGCTCATTTGCCGGTGTTTCGGGTAAGTGTTGCAACAATTGATTCAGTACACGGGATTCAATTTTTGCCCCGCAGCCACCTGATGTACATTGTGATAAAAAATCCATGCTGTCCGCTCCTTCTCAAATTAGTAGTTCTTGTAAAGCGTGAATTGTCCAAGTAATTTCTTCAGGCGTTGTCTGCCAACCAAAGCTAAAACGTAAGGTGCCAGTTGCTAAAGTCCCAGCTGTTTCATGGGCTAATGGTGCACAATGCAAACCTGCGCGCGTCATAATGCCATATTGTTCTGCTAGTTGCTGTGCTACCACTGTTTCTTCCTGATTCCACAGTGTGATAGAAACAACAGGGACAGTTTGTGCCACGTCCTTGGTTCCTAAAATTGTGACAGATAACCCTGATAAACCATCTAAAAAATTCTGCATTAAGGTTCGTTCGTGCTTTTGAATCGCTGCTAAACCAATTTTATTCAACTCTTTAACAGAACTATTTAAGCTTAAAATACCTAAACTGTTTAACGTACCAGCTTCAAATTTATCTGGTAAAAAAGAGGGTTGATCAAAAGAATTAGAACGGCTACCTGTACCGCCCGTTATCAGTGGTTTGACCGCTTCAGCCCCTCGCTCGCTAAAAGCTAACCCACCAATACCTGCTAATCCATATAAGCTTTTATGTCCAGTAAAGGCTAACACATCAATGGCCATCTGAGTCATTTTTATTGGTAGAAAGCCCGCCGTTTGAGCCGCATCCAAAACGGTTAATAATCCTTTCTGTTGGGCCCATTGAAAACATTCTTCAATGGGTAAAATGGTGCCTAAGACATTCGACGCGTGTGTCATCACCAATGCTTTTGTATTCGTTCGCCAGGCTCGCTGAATATCTTCTACATCTAACAGGCCCGTTTTTTGACAAGCAACATACGTCACTGAAATACCTCGTTCTTTCTCAAGTAAGTGAAGAGGTCTAGCTACTGCATGATGTTCTAGCATGGTCGTAATCACATGGTCGCCAGGTTGTAAAATCCCCGCTAATGCAAGATTTAAGGAAGTTGTTGCGTTATTCGTAAACGTAATCTGAGCCGCACTGGGTGCCTGAAAAAAGTCTGCTAACAATTGACGTGTCTCTAAAAGAGGAAGCCCCTCTCTAAGCAAAGGGGCATTTCTTCCGTAATTCATGAACTGATTTTCTGCTAAATAGGCAGTCAAAGCCTCAATGGTTGCTGGAAATTTTTTATAGGAAGTCGCTGCATAATTTAAATAAACCAAGTCCTTCATACGCTTTTCCTCTCTAACTATTGGTTTCTTGAATTAATTTTCTGTACTCTTCTGGCGTATCGATATCTTTTAAACGGCCAGGAGTCGCTATTTTCAACATCTGAACTGCTTCTGGAAAGCGTTCACAAATCATGCGTCCGCCTGTTTCACCAGTCAATGTTAATAGTTCTTGTCGAAATTGATTACCGAATAATACTGGACTACTAGGACAACCATCTTTTTGTAATGGCACTATAATTTTATTTCTCTGACATTTATCTAACACGGGTTGTAGCATTTTAGGTGTTAACAATGGTTGATCACTAGGTAAGTATAAATAGCCAGCTCCCCGAGCTTGTTCAGTTCCTAAACGAATACTGCTACTTTGCCCTTCTTGCCATTGATGATTGAGAATCAACTGAATGTTCTTAGGTAAAGGAAACGCTGGCTGATTCTCAGGCGAAACAACTAAAATCCGTTCTAATACGTCTAATTGGTTCACTAAGGTTAACGTGTGCTCTAAAAATGTTTTTCCTTGATATTTTAAGAACAATTTATTTTGGCCCATCCGTTGTGAATTGCCCGATGCTAGAATAATGACACTAACGAGTGACATGAGTTGTCTCCTTTTATCTTTTTTTCTTTTGATAAGGGGTATTTTCTAAAGGCAGACTTGGTCGGAGCTGACCATCCAAGGCGAAATATGCGCCTGCTAAAGCTGGTGCGGTAGGGATCGTTGCTAACTCACCTACGCCTTTAATTCCATAGGCTAAACCTTCGTGAAGATTGTCAGCATGAACCAAAATTGTTTCGATTGGTGGTACTTGAGTGGCGTTCACTAATCCTAGCGTTGCATATTTTGCTTTAACATAACCTTCTTCTAAGGCAAATTTTTCAGTTAAAGCATACCCCATGCCCATTGCAATCCCACCTTCAATTTGACCTTCAGCAGCTCGTGGATTCACCACTTGCCCCATATCATACGCAGCCACAAATTTAGCTACTTTTCCTTTGTCATCTAGAATAGCTACTTCAGCAGCATAACCATAACCAGCATGACTAACTGGACTTTTTTTATCATTAATTAATGGATCCGTTTTCGCTGAATATTCCCCATAAAATTCTTCACCTTCCAAATCACTTAAAGCACGTCCCATATCAAGTTCATACCGTAATTGCATTGCCGCTCTTCTAGTTGCTTCTCCTGTGAAGAGTGACTGCCTCGAAGCCGTTGTCGTTCCTGAATTCGGTGTTCTTCTCGTATCAGGGGCTTCCGCAACAATCATTTCTGGTGGTAAATTTAATGTTTCACAGGTAATTTGCGTCGTAACGGTTGCCATCCCTTGACCGATACAAGCAGCACTTGTGCGGACATGTATTTTTCCTTCTTCAACAGAAATAATACAACGCCCTGTATCAGGTAGCCCTACACCCACACCACTATTTTTAAAGAAACTAGAAATTCCAGCAACTTCCGCTTGTTCATAGACGTCTTTAACCGCTAACAAGGCTTCTTTTAACGCCGCATTTTTTGAGACCAATTGTCCATTCGGTAAAGTATCTCCTGGGGCGACGGCATTTTTAAAGCGTATTTCCCATGGTGATAGTCCGACTTTTTCTGCTAACAAGTTTAAATTACTTTCAATTGCAAAAGCCGTTTGGCAAACACCAAATCCACGAAATGCACCTGCTGGCGGATTATTAGTATATACAGCAAACCCTTCCACATTAATCGTTTGATACTTGTAAGGACCTGCCGCATGTGTACAAGCCCGTTGCAATACTGGTCCTCCTAAAGAAGCATAGGCCCCAGTATCCGCATAAATCACTGCTTTCATTGCAGTTAAATTGCCTTCTTCATCACAGCCGGTCGTAAAGTCCATTTCCATGCCATGGCGTTTGGGATGAACCATCAAACTTTCTTCACGGCTTAGCAGTACTTTTACTGGTTTCTTCAATAACCAAGCGGCTAAGGATGCATGATGCTGAACACTCATGTCTTCTTTCCCACCAAAACCGCCACCAACAAGTTTTGATTGAACATGAATTTTTTCCTTATCCAGTCCTAACATCCGAGCCACTTCCCGTTGTTCATCATAGATACTTTGACCCGCACTAAAGAGTAAAATGCCCTCACCTTCAGGCTGTGCAATCGCACACTCGGGTTCCATAAAGGCATGTTCGTTAATTGGTACGGAATAATGTTCTGTCACTACAAACGCAGAATTTGCTAATACTCCATCTGCGTTGCCACGTACCAAGTGTTCATGAGACAAGATATTGCCCTTTTCATGAATAGCTGGTGCACCTTCTGCTAAAGCAGCTTCACAAGAAGTAAGCGGTATCATTTCTTCGTAATCAACTTCCACTAAATTTTTTATCTCTGGTAAGGTTTCTTTTCTTTTTGAAACAACGAGTGCTACTGCATCCCCAACATACCGTGTTATTTCTCCTTCTGGAATCATTACATCCCAATCGGAAATAAATTCTAAATGACCAATTTTATTATTTCCTGGAACGTCTTTAGCTGTGAACACAGCCACACAGTCAGGATGCGCCAATGCTTGGGTACTATCGATTGATAGAACTTTTGCGCGAGGATAGGCACTCCGCAAAGCAGATGCATGAAGCATTCCTTCTATGTCAATGTCATCTACATAAATCCCTGTTCCTAAGGTTTTCTCTACTGCATCGACCCGTTGGAAGTCTTCCCCTAATTTACCATTTGAATGTTCTTCCGGAATGCTCGTTTCTTCACAAAACATTTTAGCAGCTAACTGAATGGCTTCTATTATTTTCACATATCCTGTACAACGACAAATGTTCCCGCGTAAAGCTTTCTGAATGTCTTCTTTTGTGGGTTCGGGTTTCTTGTTCAATAATCCTTGTGTCGAAATAACCATCCCAGGGATGCAATATCCGCACTGAACTGCACCCGTTTTTGCAAACGCATAGGCGTAGACATCTTTTTGCCGTTGGCTTAAACCTTCGATTGTCGTGACTTCTTTACCAGCTAATTTTTCTAAAGTAAACAAACACGCTTTGGAAGCCTTTCCATTTACTAGCACCGTACATGCGCCGCAAGAGCCTTGGTTACAACCATCTTTTGTTCCAGTTAGGCCCAGATCCTCCCGCAAAAAGTCCATTAATTTTTTGTTTGTTTCACAGGTTTCACTTTGACCATTTACAATAATTGAATACATTTCTTGCACCTCGATTTCTGATATAGTTTAGTGTTCAATCACCTAGATTATACCACAAATCTTCGTTCTAAAAATTATTTTTTAGCAAAAAAACTTTTTTGTTCAACTTAAAGGTCCTCATTATTGATAGCGCTGTTGAATTAATTCTCCCGCGATGCTAATCGCTAACTCTTCTGGTGTTTCGGCTGCAATGTCTAAGCCAATTGGCATGAAAATTCTTTCAATTTCATTCATTGTATAACCGACCTCTTTTAACCGTCGAACTTGTGAAGCAATTTTGTGTTTGCTCCCCATCACACCAATATATTTGGCTGGTGTTTCCAATAACTGTTTGGCAACGATGAAATCAAAATTGTGTCCTCTGGTAATTACTATACCATAATCGTCCGCCGTTATTTCAATAAACGCAGCTAAATTTTCTAAAGGAATAACCCGTAGTTCCTCAGCTTGTGGAAAAGCTTGTGCCGTCAAAAATTCTGGACGATCGTCCACTACAACGCAATAAAACGATAAATAGTTTAAAATAGGTACCAATGCGCGTGCGACATGACCACTTCCAAAAATATACACTTTCCCTACTTGGAGGATTGCTTCTGTTAAAAAAATTATGTCCTCTTTTTGCTCACAATGGATACCTTTAGGTAGCAAACTTAATTCCCCCTCCCAAGAAGTGGAACCAATCAATTCGCCTGTTTCACTATAAAAGGATACTTTTCCTAAATTGTTTTGATCTAGTTCAGTCATTAACCAACCTTGTTGATTATTTTGAAAATGCGTTTCTATGGACTCACACAACTCTTTTAAAAATGGCGTTTCCCATGAAAGATAATGGAAAAAAATCGTGACATTTCCGCCACAGACCATACCTAAATCAGCAATATTATTCGGTGCTAAAATAAATTGACGTTGTGCATTTTCTTTCTCAATAAGTAGCTTTTTTGCCACTTGTTCAGCCTGAAATTCAACCGCGCCACCACCAACAGTTCCGGCTATTCTACCTTCGGCGGAAACCAGCATTCTAGCCCCTTGACTTCGTGGTGTAGATCCTGAACTTGTACCAATCGTTAATAACATCGTGTCTTGCTTTTCCAATATTGCCTGTTTCAAACGCTGAAATACTTCTCTCATTTCAGTTCCTCCGATACTACATCCTGTTCTTTAAATATTTCTTCAAAGCATGCCTCTACCTGTTGATACACTTTTTTCTCAAATAAAAGATATTGATCAATCAACTCTTTTCCTTGATCCGTAACAATTGACCCGCCACCATTACAACCACCAACACTTTTGATAATTAATGGAAAAGATAGCTCTTCTTCAGCTACCCGCACAATTCGCCATGCCTTATTATAAGACATTTTCATCTCTTTTGCCGCTAAGTTTAGTGAACCAGTTTGCTGAATTTTTTGTAAAACTTCGACAACGCCAGGACCAAAAAAGTTCCGATCTGTTTTTAATTTTAAGTTTAGGGAATACGTAAACATCTTCTCCTCCTTTATTCGTTCATTTTTTTATAGATAACGTAAGGGAAAAAGGATACGAAAGCTTACTCACTTTCGTATCAAAAAAAGCAATCTTCACTCAAGTGCTACGCGCTTTTTTGGTTTTAAAATGACATTTAAAAAGACTGCTACCAAAGTGGTTAAGATAACTTCCGAATTACCGAAAATCGTTGTTACCCAAGTTGGAAAACCAGCTAAGCTTCCAGTAGACAATGTGACACCAATTCCAAATGCTAGAGCTGTTCCGACAACCCCAGTATTTCGAGGAGTCATTTCCTGCGAAGCAATCATCCGAATACCTGTCATAGAAATAGAAGCAAAAACTGAAATCGTTGCGCCACCAATTACTGCGTAAGGAATCGTAGTTAATAACGCAGCTACTTTCGGAACAAAACCAGCAATTAATAATATAACTGAAGCGAAAACCAGAACATACTTATTAATCACTTTTGTTACCGTAACCAGACCAACATTTTGTCCAAAAGTTGCCACTGGGATTGATCCAAATAAACTGCCAATAAAGTTAGTGAAACCACTCCCCATAATTCCGCCAGATAATTCTTCATCCGTTGCATCCCGATCCATTGCCCCAACCGTTGTTGCTGTAAATTGACCGATGGCTTGAACAGCATCAACAATAAACATCACCACAAGCGTAAAGATTGGTACCAATTGAAAATCCAGTCCAAAATGAAACGGGGTAATTACCTGAACGATTTTAGCATTTTGAACTGGCTCAAAACTAACCATCCCTAAAGCTAAAGAAATCAAATAGCCAATAACCATTCCGTTTAAAATTGCTGATAACTTCAAAAATCCTTTTGCAAAATAATTGAAGTAAAAGACAATCGCAAAGGTTAATAATGCAACTAACCAATTCCGGGCTGAACCAAAATCAGCACTACCAGCTCCTCCTGCCATATACTTAATCGCAACTGGAAACAAGGATAGGCCAATACTTAAAATAACCGTTCCTGTTACTAAAGGCGGAAACAACACACGGATTTTTTTAATGAACAAACCAACAATAATAACAAGAATACTGCCAACTAATTGTGAACCAAAAATTGCTGCAATTCCAAAATCAGCTCCGATGGCCATCAAAATCGGTACATACGCAAAACTTGCCCCCATCATAACTGGTAACCGTGAACCCACTTTTCCAAAAATAGGGAAAAGTTGAATTAACGTTGCAACTGCTGAAAAAATCAATGATGTTTGAATCAAAATAGTCGTATCACTAGGACTTAATTGGCAAACTTTGGCAATCATGATTCCCGGTGTGACAATCCCTACTACTGCTGCGACAACGTGTTGCAATCCCATCGGAATTGCTTCAGAAATTGATAGTTTCGCATCATATTCAAATAATGCTTGCTCTTTTTTTTCATTCATAGGATCGTTTCCTTCTTCTTTTTATTCTAAAAGGATTGTTCCCCTTAATCAGTAAAGAATGCAATCCTTTTTCCCTCAGAAACATCTTAAAAATTATCCTTTGACAGCAACTGCTTCAATTTCAAATAAACCATCTTTTGGCAACTTGGCTACTTCTACACAAGAACGTGCAGGCAAAACTTCTGAAAAGTAATTCCCATAGATTTCGTTAATTTTGCTAAAATCAGACATATGTTGTAAAAACACCGTTGTTTTCACAACATTATCATAGGTCATCTCGACCTCTTTTAAAATCGAACCTAAATTGATAAAAGCTTGTTTTGCTTGTTCTTCCACTGTAGCCTTCATTTCACCCGATTGCGGATCTAATCCTAGTTGTCCAGAAATGTACAACGTATTTCCCGCTAAGACAGAATGTGAATAAGGTCCTACAGCAGCTGGTGCCTGTGCAGAATTAATCATTTTGTTTGTCATCGTTTTCCTCCATTCTATGATTCTTTATTTTCAATTAAAGTCCCTGTTTTTCCAGATAATCCTTCTTTGGCTTTTTCTAATAACGTAATCAATGTTTTTCGACCTGGCTTAGATTCAGCAAACTTAATCGCTGCTTCAACTTTTGGTAACATTGAACCTGGAGCAAACTGACCTTCTTGCGCATATTGTTTCATTTTTTCTGTTGAAATATTCCCTAGGGCTTCTTGATTTTCTTTACCAAAATTAATACAAACTTTTTCAACTGCTGTTAAAATCACGAGCAGATCAGCATCTACTTGTTCAGCTAGTCGTTCACTACAAAAATCTTTGTCGATGACTGCATTTACACCTTTTAGTCGGTTCCCTTCTTGAATGACTGGGATGCCACCACCGCCGCCAGCAATGACTGTTTGGCCAGCATCAACCAATGTTTGAATCGTGAGAAGTTCGACAATATTTTTTGGTTTAGGAGAAGCGACGACTTGGCGATAACCACGGCCAGCATCTTCCATCACTTGTATATTTTTTTCTTTGACTAATTGTTCTGCTTCTTCTTTTGTCATGAAGCGGCCAATTGGTTTCGTTGGTTTTTTGAACGCCGGATCATTTTCATCCACGACCACTTGAGTGACTATGGTGGTGACGGCTTTACTTATATTTCGTTGACGCAACTCTTCTTGTAGCGCATTCTCTAAATCATAGCCAATGTAACTTTGACTCATGGCTACGCACATGGATAACGGAACAACTGGATATTGTGGATTATTAAAGGAAAATTCTTCCATAGCTAATTGAATCATCCCCACTTGAGGACCATTGCCATGAGATAAAATAACTTCATATCCTGCTTCAATCAAATCTGCAATCGCTTTGGAAGTCTGTTTTACGGCAGTCATCTGCTCCGTCAAATTATTTCCTAAAGCATTGCCACCTAAAGCTACTACGACGCGTTTGCCCATTGCTTCACCTCATTTTCTGTTTTATAAAAAGGACGATGCTTTTTCTTTTTCACAACGAGTTTTCGTATTAACTGTCTGTTGTCGTTGCATGAAGTCAACGCACATGACTAAGCGTTCTTGACTCGAGACAATCACACATTCATGAATAGACTTGGGAAGGTCTTATTTGTTCATGTTGAAGAGGCAACTTCTAATGATTCATTGTGTAAAGAAAAAGCATCTGTCTTCATGCCAAATTCATTATTTTACTTCTCTTGGTGTCGCTTTATCCGCTAAGTCTGTTAAGGTTTTTTGCGGATTTTTTACTTTACTTAAGAAAATCATAGCCGCAATAACATACGGTTTGTAGCTAGCTTCTTTGTAAAGTTCGACCCGATAACGATCGAAAACAGAAGCTTCCACTTCGCCTTCTTCACAACTTACGCCAGTAATATCAGCTGGTAGACAATGCATATACAAAGCTTTGCCGTCTTTCGTTGTTTTCATCAATTCTTCTGTACATTCCCAATCTTTGTGCTTTTTATTTTGAGACAGTAATTCTTGTTCTAATTGATCAATTCCTGCTTGGTCACCATTGCCATATAATTCAGTTCTCTTTTCCATTGCCGCAAAAGGTGCCCAGCTTTTCGGATAAACAACATCCGCATCTTTGAATGCTTCTGCCATACTATTCGTTTTAGTAAAGTTTCCACCAAATTCTGCCGCATTTTTCTTCGCAACTTCTTCTACTTCTGGCATAATTTCATAACCTTCTGGATGTGCTAAAACGACATCCATTCCTAAACGGGTCATTAGACCAACAATTCCTTGAGGAACAGATAATGGTTTTCCATAAGATGGTGAATACGCCCAAGTCATGGCAACTTTTTTCCCTTTCAGGTTTTCAATGCCACCAAATTCATGAATTAAATGCAACGCATCCGCCATTGCTTGCGTCGGATGGTCAATATCACATTGTAAATTCACTAACGTTGGGCGTTGTTCTAATACCCCATCTTTATATCCTTCTTGGACAGATTCTGATACTTCGTGCATGTAAGCATTGCCTTTACCAATGTACATGTCATCACGAATACCAATGATATCAGCCATAAAAGAAATCATGTTTGCTGTCTCACGAACAGTTTCTCCGTGAGAAATTTGGCTTTTTCCTTCGTCTAAATCTTGAACTTCTAAGCCCAAAAGATTACACGCTGAAGCGAAACTAAAACGTGTTCTTGTAGAGTTGTCGCGGAATAAAGAAATCCCCAAGCCACTATCAAAGATTTTAGTTGAAATATTATTTTCTCTTAAATAGCGTAATGTATCGGCAACTGTAAAAACAGCTTCTAATTCATCTCTTGTTTTTTCCCAAGTTAGGAAAAAGTCATTTTCGTACATTTTTTCAAATTCTAATTTATCTAATTTCTCAATATATTCTTTAAACGTTTCCATTCCATCTGCTCCTTTTTGCTTATCTAATAATCCTTTACTTAACCACAATAGACCGTTGGTAATGCCGCATAAACGGCTGCACAACGAACCAAATCATCTTTCCAAGTTTTTTCATTTGGTGCATGTGCTTGTGCTTCCGCCCCTGGCCCGAAACCAATACAAGGAATGCCATTACGTCCCATAATTGAAACGCCATTTGTTGAGAAGGTCCACTTATCTAACAATGGGCGTTCTTCACGCATTTCCACTGTTTCTACAGAGCCTTTCCGTGTTTCTCCATAGAGATTTTTATGCGTTTCCATCAAGGCTTTTGTTACATCATGATTTTCTGGAATGACCCACGTTGGGAAATAACATTCAATTTCATAAGTTAAATCAGTATAAGAAGGACGATCATAGTTGTACATTGAAACCGTCACATCATCTCCATATTTTTTAACAGCTGGTAAATTGCGAATTTCTTCTAAACAACTTTCCCAAGTTTCTCCAGCAGTCATTCGACGGTCTAGTGAAACGGTACAGCCATCCGCAACAGCACACCGACTTGGTGAAGAATGGAAAATTTGCGAAACAGTCACCGTACCACGTCCTAAGAAACGGGCTTCTTGCCACTCTGGATTGTACTTAGGATCTAACATACGAACTAAACCACGAATCGCTGTGCTTTCTGTATCTCCATTGTTGTTTAAGGCACGAACATCTTGTAAGATATCCGCCATTTTGTAAATGGCATTATCTCCACGTTCTGGAGCTGAGCCATGACACGAAACGCCTTTGACATCAACTTTAATTTCCATTCGGCCTCGTTGACCACGATAAATCCCACCATCTGTTGGCTCTGTTGAAACAACAAATTCTGGACGGATACCGTCTTCTTTGATAATGTATTGCCAGCATAAACCGTCACAGTCTTCTTCTTGGACAGTAACTGTTACTAAAGCAGTATATTTTTCTGATAATAGACCTAAATCTTTCATGATTTTAGCGCCATAAATAGCCGAAACAATCCCGCCCTCTTGGTCAGACGTACCGCGACCACCGATCTCAGTTTCTGTTTCATAGCCATCGTAAGGATCAAATTTCCAGTTACTCATTTCACCAATTCCGACAGTATCCATGTGCCCATCAAAAGCAATTAATTTTTCACCAGACCCCATATAACCAAGTAAATTTCCTTGAGGATCAATGTCAATTTTATCGAAACCTAATTTTTCCATTTCGGCTTTTGCTCGCGCAATTTTGTTGCCTTCTTCTGCACTTTCTCCTGGAATTTTGACAAGGTCTCTTAAAAATTTGACCATATCTTCTCTGTAACCTTCTGCTGCTGCATTTACTGCATTAAAATCCATTCCTTTTACCTCCATAAAATTTTTTTATAATTGTCTGGATCAGTGTCCCCTTCGGTAGAAAACATTAAAACGTTTGACGTCTCATCCAGTTGCAATGCCTCACGTAATTCTTGATAGTCGGGATCTTGCATCACTGTAGCTACTAAGCCCATTGCTACTGCCCCAGATTCGCCTGATACAACTTGCGGATCCCCTTTTAATGGCGCGCCCAACATACGCATTCCTTTTTCAGAAACCCAATCTGGTGCTGAAACAAAGAAGGATGTATGATTTTTTAGAATATCAAAAGAAATCGTATTAGGTTCTCCGCATGCTAAGCCAGCCATAATTGTCTGTAAATCACCATCGACAAAGCGAATTTCTCCGTCTTTTTTAATTGCTGATTGATATAAACAGTCAGCCGCCTGTGCCTCAACTACGACCATAATCGGTGGGTTTTCTGGAAAAGCATTAGCAAAATAACCAATCACTGCACCAGCTAAACTGCCGACACCAGCTTGAACAAAAACATGACTAGGTCGTTCAGAGCCAAATTTTCTTAATTGTTGAGAGGCTTCTAATGCCATCGTTCCATATCCTTGCATAATCCAAGTCGGAATTTTTTCATATCCGTCCCAAGCGGTGTCTTGAACCATGACACCGTTTTCAGTTTCTTCGGCCATTTTATTAGCCATTCGCACACATTCATCGTAATTAACTTCTTCAATTGTGACGATTGCGCCTTCTTTTTCAATATTTTCTTTTCTCGTCTGTGTTGAACCCTTCGGCATGAGTACAACTGATTTTTGACCTAATTTATTCGCAGCCCAAGCGACTCCTCGTCCATGGTTGCCATCAGTTGCTGTAAAAAACGTAGCTTGTCCAAAAGCTGATCGTAATTGATCAGAAGTTAATTCATCATATGTTAGTTCCGAAACATCTTTCTTTAATTTTTCGGCAATATAGTTAGCCATGGCAAACGAACCACCTAATACTTTAAAAGCATTTAAACCAAAGCGATAAGATTCATCTTTAACAAAGAAATCATTTAACCCCAGATACGCGGCCATATGATTCAATTCTGCTAATGGTGTTTCTGAATACTGTGGAAAACTTTTGTGAAAAGCCAAAGCTTTCTCAATTTTTTCTTTAGACATCAGAGGTAAGTACTTATCCTCCGTCTTCGGCATGTCATTTGCTGTCCATTTAATTTTTTCCAAAAATACTTCTCCTCCTTCTATTTTTAAGTTGCTTTACGAAAAACAAATTTTCCTTGATTTGCCAAGATGACTTGCCCAGCTTCAGCAACTTTTTGACCTCTTAAATAAACCATTCGAGCCTGTCCTTGTGTTTCAAATCCTTCATACGGCGTATAATCGACATTTTGTAACTGCGTTCTCGCAGCAATCACGCCGGTTGTTCTAGGATCCCAAACAACTAAATCGGCATCACTGCCTTCTTGCACCACACCTTTTTGTGGATACATCGAGAATTGTTTAGCAATATTTTCAGAAAGCAGAGCAACCATTTTTTCCAAGGTGATTCGGCCCTTCGCCACACCTTCCGTGTAAATTAATTCTGGTCTCGTTTCAACACCTGGCATCCCATTTGGAATTTTACTAAAATCATCTTCGCCAACTGTTTTTTGTCCGTGAAAATTAAAGCTGCAGTGATCTGTCGATATTGTATTGATTGCCCCCTCTTTAATCCCTTGCCACAAAGCCTGTTGATCCTCTCGTTTGCGTAGTGGCGGTGAGCAGACATATTTTGCTGCTTCAAAATTAGGCGCATCATACAAGTGATCATCTAGTAAAAGATATTGAGGGCAAGTTTCTACATAGACTGATTGTCCTCTTTGACGAGCCCGTTCCACCGCTTCTAACGATCGTTTTGTGCTTAAATGCACAATATTAACCGGCAAATCAGCCATTTCCGCTATCATCAAATATCTTGCTACCGCTTCTGCTTCAACAGCCGCCGGTCTTGATAACGGATGATAGTGCGGGGTTAGCTTTCCTTGAGAAACATATGATTGGATTAATTCATCTACTAAATCACCATTTTCACAATGAACGCCTAACATTCCATTAACTTTTTTTATTTCCTTCATCGCTTCAAAAATTTCCGCATCTGTGGTCCGCAAATTATCATAAGCCATATACATTTTGAAGGAAGTAATACCTGCAGCAATCATTTCCTGAATTTCAGCAGCTATCGTTGGTTTCCATTCAATCATGGACATATGGTAAGTATAATCACATGAACTCTTGCCTTCAGCCAATTGATTCCAAGTAGCTAAACAGTCTTTCAATGAGCCGCCTTTATTAGGTGTAGCCATATCAATAACCGTAGTCGTACCTTTGGCCACCGCCGCTTGGCTTCCAGTGGTAAAGTTATCCGCCGTACTTAACGAACCTTTGCCATTATTTAATTCCAGATGCGTATGCGCATCAATAAAGCCTGGTAATACATAACACCCCGTAACATCCTCAATCTGAGAATTTTCTACTGGTAAATTTGCCCCCATCTCTACAATTTGCTCGCCGTCAATTCGAATATCCAATTGACGACGATTATATGCAGATACGACGGTTCCACCTTTGAGCAGAATAGACATCTATTTATCCCCCAGTCGTAAATTTCCTTTTATGCTTGCATACAATAAGCATATTCTTCAATCATAGTTACCATTAATGCGATTAAATCTTCTGGTACATCTAATCCTTGATCCGTTAATTGAATTGTTGACACCGTTCCCCATAAACGCAGTAAACAAATTTTATCCACAGGATTTTGAACATAGAAACCTGAATTAGTACTGTCATAAAAATCAGATTCACTGTTAAATAAGGTAAATTTGTCTTTGTAAGGGGCACTTGCATAAGGGCAAAATGTTTCACAGTTACCACATTCGTTACACATCCGATCAACATGGACAATTTGTGGTTTTCCTTCGACATACACAACAATATTTGCTCGGTTTGGACAGACATCCATACAAGATTCACAAATTGTGGAGCATTCTAAGCAACGACTAGCTTGACTACAAGACATCTCGTCTGTCACAAGGATACCCCGTTTGTTTCTAACAAATGCGACATCACTATTTAAATTATCTTTTTCATAGTGATGATTGTGGACAAGACAAATATTATTGGTCGCTTTGGTTGCATCAGCGATTGCTTCAACAATTGTGGCTGGTCCTAAATTAGCGTCACCAATGACATAGACGCCTGGTATATTTGTTTCCAATGTTTCTTGATTTGAAACGACTTTCCCATAGTTGTCTGTGTGAATGCCTAATGCTTGGTAAAATTCTGTATCTACTTTTTCACCAACAGCGGCAATCACTGTATCAGCAGGAATATCAATCATTTCTCCTGTACCAATTGGTCGACGGCGTCCAGAGGCATCTCGTTCACCTAGGACCATTTTTTCACAAGTTAATTGTTGATTTTCATGTTTAATTGGCGAAAGTAATTCTAAAAAGTCAACGCCATCTTCTAAGGCTAAATAAAGTTCTTCTTCATCTGCTGGCATATTGCGTTTATTCCGACGATAAACCACTGAGACTTTTTTAACACCAGGTAATGTTGTGGCTGCACGAGCACAGTCCATGGCTGTATTTCCGCCACCAACGACGACAATTTGTTCTCCGTAAGGATTAATCGTTGGATTTTCTCGGTTTGCTTTTAAAAATTCTAACGAATTCAATGCTCGACCAGATTCTAAACGAAGGACCCCATGTTTCCATGCACCAATGGCATAAATAACATTCGTATAGCCTTGGTTTTTCAATTCTGCCAATGATGGCGCCTCTTGTCCTGTACGGAATTCGGCTCCCATAAATTCCGCTAACTGAACGTCTTTTTGAACAGATTCCATAGAAATTCGAAATTCTGGTACAATCTGGCTACAAACGCCCCCAATTGTCTCGGATTTTTCAAACACAGTAACAGGCATGCCTTCACGTGCTAATAAATACCCAGCAGAGATCCCAGCAGGGCCTCCACCCACAACAGCTGTTTTAGGTGCATTTTCTTTTGGCTGTGGCTTTTCTAGTGTCGTCAATAATTCATCATAAGCATGTTCAGCTGCTTCTAACTTCACTTCCCGAATATGAATAGATTCTTCATAAAATTGACGTGTACATTTAGTCATACAAGGATGTGCACAAATGGTTCCAGTAATAAAAGGCAACGGATTTTTATCGACAATTACTTGCAAGGCCTTTAAATAATTGCCTTCACTTACATAACGAAGGTAAGCAGGAATATCCTGATTGATTGGACAACCACCGTCACTTCGACAAGGAGCAATATAACAATCTGTTAACGGAACTGTTTTTCTTAGTTTGGTACTTTCTGGTAATTTAATTGATTTTTGGTAACGCGCTTGTGTTTTAGCTTTCTCAACAACTTGGGCTAATTTATCCAAGTTGACATGAACCATCTGAGGATATTCTGCTGCGCTTAATACATTAGCAACTTGATTCATTCGTTGATAGCCACCAGGTTTCAATAGCGTCGTTGCCATAGTGATTGGCCAAATCCCAGCATCAAATATTTCTTTACTATTGAAAATATCTGCACCGCCAGAATAAGAAATTTGTAGTTTCCCATCAAATGCTTCTGATAATTTTTGTGCCAATGAAATACTAAGAGGAAATAGCGAACGTCCTGACATGTACATTTCATCACCAGGTAATTCATTTGCCGCAATCGTTACTGGGAAAGTGTTCGTAATTTTAACTCCGAAGCTTAGATTTTTACTATTGGCTAATAATTGCAGACGTTGTAACATCGGTACTGCTTCTTCAAATTGTAAATCTTCTTTAAAATGGTGATCGTCAAAAACCATATAATCAAACCCTAGCTCATCCATCGTTTGACGCGCATATTCATAACCTAACATGGTTGGATTACATTTAATAAAGGAATGGAGCCCTTTTTCACTTAATAAATAGGCCGCAATTTGTTCAATTTCGTCTGATGGACAACCGTGTAAAGTCGACAGCGTAATAGAATGGCAGACTTTAGGACTAATTGCTTCGATATATAAGTCATCTACTTTTTTAAAAGAAGATAGATATTTTTTTGCAGCAGCTTGGCATTCCGCCCAAATCGGCGTTCCTTCTGCGTTCTGCATTTCGTTAATATAACGATCAATTTTTGGTGATTGAATCCCTGCCAAATCATAGCCAACACTCATATTAAAAATGAAACCATTCGGGTCACCTAGCTCGAACTCTTTACTAAGTAACTTCAAAACAAACCATGCTTTGACGTATTCATCATAAGCTTGGGGGACGCGCAATTCTGTGGACCACTCAACGTTGTAACATTCATCTGCTGCTGCGATACATGGTTTACTCACAGGTAAATCTTCTCCATCCAGTATCTGGACTGTCTTAACTTCAAAAAAACGAGAACCTGTTAAATAGGCCGCAATAATATTTTGTGCTAATTGTGTATGGGGACCTGCTGCTGGACCACAAGGGGTTTCCATTTTTTCTCCAAATAACGAAATCGTTTTTGTAGGATCCGCATGATAAAATTTACGAATGCCAAAAATTGTGCCATCTTGTTGATACTCACTAAAAATCCAATTTAACAAAGCATCAATTGAGATGGGATGCATAATATCACTCATTAACGTCACTCCTTTTATTTATAATGAAAGCTATTGATTTACTCGTTTCCAGAAAGATTGTGCTTGCGTTTGCGCATCATGCCAAACTTTCTCTTCATCAATTCCTTGAACTTCACGATTACGCATCCGAATTTCTCCATTAATCACCGTGTCAGTGACCATCCCACCATTCATGCCGAATAAAATATGCATGTTATAATTCTCTTTTGTCATTGGTGTCGGGCCATGGTAATCAACAATAATGACGTCCGCTGCTGCATCAGGTTCTAAAACGCCTAGCTTTGTTTTAAAATAGCGATTAGCCATTTGCGGATTATTATCAAACAGCATTGTGGGAATTTCTGCCCAAGCCGCATTTGGCTCAGCTAAATGATGTTTGTGGATAACATTTCCTACCTTATAAGATTCCGTCACATCATTCGTATAACCATCTGTGCCAAGACCCATCAAAATACCATACTCATTAAACATACGCATCGCAGGTGGGCAACCGACCGCATTCCCCATATTCGACTCTGGATTCGTGACCACCATTGTGTCTGTATCTCTTAGTAATTCCATCTCATGAGGTCCAATATGGATGCAATGGCCTGCCATTGTCTGTTTTCCTAAAATTCCTAAATCAAATAATCGGTTCACAATCGGCTTCCCATATTTTTTCAAAGAATCATGAACATCGGCTAAATCCTCTGCAATATGAATATGATAACCAATCCCATCTGGCGTATTGGCTGCACATAATTCTAAAGAAGCATCTGATAAAGTAAATGCTGCATGCATACCCATCATCGCTTTTTGCATATCATCATTTCTTAAGGAACTGGCTTTAATAAAGGCGGCATTTTCTTGAACTGCTTCCCGCATTTTCTGCTCACCATCGCGATCAGAAACTTCATAACAAAGGCAGGTCCGAATCCCTAACTCGTCCGCTGCATTAGATAATTGGGTTAAACTCCCTGTAATTTCTCCGTAACTAGCATGATGATCAAAGACAGTTGTAACGCCGTTGCGAATACTATCTAAATAAGCAACCTTACCACTTTGATAAGTGTCTTCTAATGTCAAAGCACGATCAATTCGCCACCATTGATCTACCAAAATATCCATGAAATTTTTAGGATGATAATTCGTTAAACTTAACCCACGTGCAAAGGTACTATAAATATGATTGTGCATGTTAATAAAGCCTGGCATAATCACTCCACCTTTAGCATCAATAAATGTCGCTTCTGGATAAGCTTGTTTTAAATCTTCTGTCGTTCCGACTTGTTTCACAACTTGACCATCAATCGCCACACACCCATTTTCAAAAAAATGATTCTGCGCATCCCGAGTGATTAAACGCCCATTTCCAATTAATAACATGTATTCTCCTCCTATTTTTCAACCTATTCCCCACAAGCGGCAAACGCTTACAAACCTATCGCTCAATCATTCACGAATATAGCTTGACTAGCTTGGCTAATCTATATCCCTACGAAATCCCTACGAAAAGCATTTGAAGCGCTTGCATTTTTTACTAACGAACTCATTAACTTGATTAAAGTATATCACCTTACCTTAAAAAAAACAATGCTACCTAAAAAATATTTTTTAGAATTTTGACAGCCGTTATCTTGTATTATTATTTTTATCATGCTATCATTATTTTTCAGAACAGGTAGTACACGACATTAAAGGATTTAGCCCTGCCTATTCCATTTAAAAATATTATGTTAAATTTGACACAATCTTATAAAAACTGTTTGTGCCAGGCACATTAGAAAGGAGCTTATTTATGTTATCCGACGAAAAACTTACTTTTTTAACACAAATTGCTAAAGGTTTAGCTGGTCAATTTGGTGAAAACTGCGAAGTCGTTATCCACCAAATCAATGAAGACAATATTAACAATTCTATTGTTTCTATTGAAAATGGTCATGTCTCTTCTCGTCATCTAGGCGATGGACCTTCTCAAGTAGTCTTAGAAGCCTTAAAAAAAGACCCTAGTGAGTTGAATGATCATATTAACTATCTGACCCGCACCCATGATGGTCGTATTTTAAAATCTAGTACAATGTATTTTAAAGATGAGAATGGTCAGCTCGATGGTATTTTTGCTATTAACTACGACATCACTACATTGATTGCTGCAGAGTCAAACTTAAAATCTTTGATTTCCACTGCAGAACCTGAAGAAGATAAAGACCCTGATTACATTCCTCAGGATGTTAATGAGTTGTTAGACGATTTAATTCATGAATCAGTCAAATTAGTTGGTAAGCCGGTCCCATTAATGACGAAGGACGATAAAATCAAGTGTATTCAATTTTTAAACAATAAAGGCGCCTTCTTAGTCACTAAATCTGGGGACAAAGTTTCTAACTTCTTCAATATTTCTAAATATACGCTATACAGTTATATTGATGCGAAATAAAAATGGAAATCGATGGACGATTTGTTGTTAAGACAAGTCGTCTATTCTCTTTTTTCCTTCACTATTCTACTTTTTCTAAAAGACTTTTTAAATAATAGTAAGAAAAAGTAAAAGGAATTAATTTTTTATTTTAGTTATGGTATGATAGATTGAGTTTAATTTAAAATAACGAAAAATTAAAGATATAGAAATTGGGGGACAACAAATGGGGATTCGAAGTCATTTAGCAATTGCTGCAGGAAAAACTTCGCAATGGGTTTTACAAACATTTTTTAAAGGCGGCAGTAGCTACCCAGGGAAATTAGCCCTAAAAATCGATCCTAAAATTTTAGATACATTGGCAAAAGACTATGAAATTGTCGTAGTCACTGGAACGAACGGCAAAACATTGACAACTGCTTTAACTGTTAACATTTTACGCCAAGAATTTGATGAGGTATTAACAAATCCAACGGGTGCTAACATGGAGCAAGGAATTGTCTCTACTTTTTTAAATGCCAAGGCGAAAAAAGGACAAAAGAAATTTGCGGTTTTAGAAATTGATGAAGCAAGTTTAAGCCGTGTCACTAAATATATTCAACCAAAATTATTTGTTTTTACGAATATTTTCCGCGACCAAATGGATCGCTATGGCGAAATCTATACGACGTATCGCTTAATTATGGAAGGCGCCGCTGCTGCTCCTGAAGCAACTATTTTGTGCAATGGTGATTCGCCAATTTTTAATTCAAAAGAAACTGTAAATCCTCGCAAATACTATGGATTTAATCATTTACCACCGAAAGAGCAATTGGCTCATTACAATACAGATGGGGTTTTATGTCCAAAATGTAATCATATTCTTCATTATAAAATGATTACGTATGCTAATTTAGGTGATTACTATTGCCCAAATTGTGGCTTCAAACGGCCTGAGTTGGATGTGCAGTTAACGGAAATGGTCCGGATGGATAATACATCTGCTGATTTTGTGATTGATGGCGAAGAATACGGCATTGCTGTTGGTGGGATGTATAATGTTTATAATGCGCTAGCAGCCACAGCGGTAGCAGAATATTATCAGGTGGCACCAGATAAAATCCGAGCAGGCTTAGCTTATGATGAAAAAGTTTTTGGGCGTCAAGAAACCATTAAAGTTGGCGATAAAGAATGTACGTTAGTTTTAGTAAAAAATCCCGTTGGTTTAAATCAGGTCATTGATATGATGGGCTTAGCCCCTTACTCTTTCTCGCTGGTTTCATTATTAAATGCCAATTATGCAGATGGAATTGATGTCAGTTGGATTTGGGATGGTAATCATGAAGCCTTTGCTGATATGGACATTCCAAAAGTAATTGCTGGCGGTGATCGCCATGAAGATATGGCCTTGCGTTTAAAAGTTGCGGGTATTCCTGAAGAAAAATTACTAGAAATTCCTGATTTGGAGCAAGTAATTTCAGAAATTAAAACGTTGCCGACAGATCATGTCTATATTTTGGCAACCTATACTGCTGTTTTGCAATTAAGAAAATCATTAACAGCCCAAGGGTATATTCAAGGGGGAATGAATGGTGTCTAAAGAATTAGTCGTTTGTCATTTATATGGCAACTTATTAAATACTTACGGAGATAACGGAAATTTATTGATGCTTAAATATTTAACCGAAAAAATGGGCGTTACCTTCCGATCAGAAATTATCAGTATCTACGAACCGTTTGATCCCGAAAAATATGATTTAGTCTTTGTTGGTGGCGGTCAAGACTTCGAGCAATTGATCATCTCAGAAGACATTCAGAATAAAAAAGAAGCTTTGACTTCTTATATTGAAAATGATGGCGTCTTGTTAGCTATCTGTGGTGGTTATCAACTTCTAGGACATTACTATGTCGGCGCACAAGGCGAAAAAATTAAAGGAATCGGTGCATTAGATCATTACACTTTGAGCCAAGACAACAATCGTTTCATTGGTGATATCGAAATTTATAATGAAGAATTTGATGAAACGTATTATGGTTTTGAAAATCATAATGGCATGACTTTTTTAGGCGAAGGTGAACGACCTTTAGGAACAGTCAAACAAGGCAAAGGCAATAACGGTCAAGATAATGGCGAAGGCGTTGTCTATAAAAATGTGTTTGGCTCCTACTTCCACGGTCCAATCTTAGCACGCAACAAAAATCTAGGGATTCGGTTAATTCGGACCGCTTTAGAGAAAAAATATGGTGAACCGATCGCTATTCCTGAAACGCTTTATAAATAAAAGAAGAATCTAGTTCCTACATATAGGACTAGATTCTTTTTCATTTCTCCGACAACTATTTACATCTTTACAAAATATAGTAAGATAAAGAGGTGCATTTAAAATCGAGAATTTCTCGGACTGGTTCGGAAACTTCCCAGAATAAAAAACTAAGTATCTCTCAATACTAACTCAAGTCATAGCTTTTTTAACAAGAGTTATCATTTGCAGTTAACGAAAAAGGAGGATTGGAAAAAATGCAAAAAGTAATTATTGATTGTGATCCTGGAATTGATGACACGCTTGCTCTCTTGTATGCACTTGCTTCACCAGAGCTAGATGTCCAAGCGATTACAGTTGTTTGTGGAAATGTCCCTGTGGAAATTGGCGTGGGAAATGTTTTTAAATGTTTAGAAAAAGTTAATCGCTTAGATATTCCTGTCTACCAAGGGGCTGCTAACCCTTTAAAACGGCCATTTGTTAGTGCACAAGATACACATGGCATGGATGGTTTAGGTGAAACATATTTCCCCAGAACTAGCAAAATTCAAGCACAAGCGCTTTCCGCTGCTGACTATTTAGCACAAACCTTTCAACAAGCTACCGATTGCTCAATCATTGCCCTTGGTCCTTTAACAAATATTGCTTTAGCTTTAAAAAAAGAACCTCTTCTGGGGCGAAATCTTCAACGTTTTGTCTCAATGGGTGGTACCTTTAAAAGCCACGGCAATTGCTCTCCTGTTGTAGAATTTAATTATTGGTGTGATCCTGATGCAGCAGCTTGGGTTTTTGAGAAATTAGGTGCAAAAATCGAAATGGTCGGCTTAGATGTCACACGAGAAATTGTTTTTACACCAACAATTCTCAATTATTGCCAACGACTCAACCCCAAAATGGGGAATTACCTCGCTGAGATTACTCAATTTTATTTTGATTTTCATTGGAAATATGAACGTATTTTAGGGTGTGTTATCAACGATCCCTTAGCGGTTGCTTATTTTATTGATCCTACGCTCTGCCAAGGCTTTTCCAGTTACGGACAAATTGTTCCTGACGGCATTGCTATGGGGCAATCAATGATCGATCAATATCATTTCCAGCAGCAACCAGCTAATTGTCATGTCTTGACTACGGTTGATAGTCAACAGTTTTTCGTGAAGTTTCTATCCATTCTTTTAAATGTACAAATAGATGAGATCGAAAGAGATTTCAAAAATTTAAGGATGGGATAACCATGAAAAAAATAACACCACGAATCATTACAATTATCGCTTTTAGTGTTGCTTTAAATTACCTTGGCAGTACCATTGCGTTACTCCTTCGTTTACCAATTTATCTTGATAGTGCGGGAACTATTTTTACAGGTGCGTTATTAGGCCCACTCTTTGGTGCACTGACAGGTATTTTAACAAGTCTATTAACTGGATTGACAACGGATATCTTTTCTCTGTATTATTCACCTGTCCAACTCTGCACAGGAATTTTAGCAGGTTTGCTCCTTCATCAGCAGTTAAAAGTAACCAAATTACCATTTAAAACGTTGTGGTTAACGATACCAGGAACAGTGATTTCTTCCTTGATTACAGTTTGTTTATTTGGTGGAATTACTTCTGCTGGCTCCAGCATAATTGTCCAATTTTTATATGGTTTAGGCTTAAATCAGTTAGCAAGCGTCCTGTTGGTTCAATTGATAACAGATTACGGGGATCGTTTGCTATCAGTCATCATCGTCACAGCTGTTATCGCTGTCTTACCTAAACGTTCCTTTATAACAAAATAAACTGTTTTAATGCTAAAAAAGAGGAAATCATCTGTTGATGATCTCCTCTTTTTTTTAGCGACTGCCAGGTTCTGAAGCTATAATCGTTAAATCACCTTCAAAACGCCAGCTCGGAATATCTGTTGGAAAGATAAAGCTATCGCCTTTTTTCAAATCAAAAGTAGCCACATCTGCTTTTGCAGCATCTTCTGTAATCAATCGACCCACACCTTCAATAACTGTTGCTAATGTATAAGGTGCTTGTTTTTTGACTTTTAGAATCCCACTGACACGCCACTCATAGACATTAAAGAAATCTGTTTTTACATAAGTAACAATGCTTGATTGTCCTTGATTTTCTTGTTGAATAGAGAGATCAGGATCCTTTGCCGGAACGGTTGTCACATCAATGGATTGTTGAATATGCAATTCCCGGGTCTTTCCTTGATCATCTGTTCGATCATAATCATAAACCCGATACGTAGTATCACTGCTTTGTTGCGTTTCTAAAATTAAAATACCCGAGCCGATGGCATGAATAGTGCCGCTTGGTACATAATAAAAATCGCCTTTTTTCACTGGTACTTTTCTTAAAAGATCGTCCCAACGACCTTCTTCAATCATTTCAGCTAGTTCTTCTTTTGTTTTCGCGTGATGTCCATAAATGATTTCAGCGCCAGGTTCTGCATCAATAATGTACCAACATTCAGTTTTGCCTAGCTCGCCTTCATGTTTTTGGCCATATGCATCATCGGGATGAACTTGCACGGATAAATCATCTTCAGCATCTAAAATTTTCGTTAATAATGGAAAGACAGCGCCATCTGCATGGCCGAATAACTCTTGATGGTCTGCCCACAATTCATCTAATTTTTTTCCTTTAAATTCGCCATTTAAAACAGTACTAACGCCATGTGGATGTGCACTGATTGCCCAATCTTCACCAATTTTATCGCTCGGTAAATCGAAACCAAATAGCGTGTGTAGACGATTGCCGCCCCAAATTTTTTCTTGAAAAACAGGTTGTAAAAATAATGGTTCTTGCATTGACTGTGACCTCCCAAATTGAATTCGCTCTCATTATATCACTAAAAACTAGTCATTTCATCTGAAACTGATGATTTCTCTTTTAAATAGGTTGCCAACAACTGATCTCTTTCTTCGATATAAGTGTTCCGGTGGTCCTCTGGATGGACTCGATTAGATAAAAAGATAAACGCTGATTGTTGTCGCACATCAATTAGCAAAAAAGTGCCTGTATAGCCTGTATGGAATAATAATGGCCGTTGCGTAGCTACATCATATTTAAAATCCCAGCCTAGAGAACGTGGTTTATCTGCAGCTGGCACTTGGTTAACTAGTAACAAATCAATCGTCTCTTTTTTCAAGAATTGGTGATTGTGATAACTGCCTCGATTTAAATACATTCGAACAAATTTTGTTAAATCATAGACATTGCTAAACAAGCCAGCATTCCCTGCATGTTCCCGTAAAACAAATGCCTTAGGATCATGGGTTGCACCTCGAATCAACCCTCGTTGTTCATGTAATTCTGTTGGCACACAGTTTAAAGGATTCTTTGGTAGAAACGTACTTTCGTTCATCCCTAAAGGAAGCAATACTCGCTCAGATAAAATTTCTATCATTGATTGTTGGAACATTTCTTCTAACATAAAGCCTAATAAAATAGTCCCTGCATCTGTATAGACGACTTTTTCACCTATTGCTTTGCCTGCGTGAAAGGAATGATTGTAGGCGTCTTTTAATTCTTGGGCATTCAGCTGATCACGATTAGGAATATAGCCTTGTAAATCTGCCGTATGTGTCAACAAATGCCGGATTGTAATATTAGAATCTTGAAAAGAGGGATAATAAGTTTGTAATGATTGATCTAGAATAATTTTTCCTTCTTCCACTAATTGCAAAATAACGGTGGTGGTGCCGACTACTTTGGTTAAAGAAGCCACATCAAACAGCATGGCCGAGGTTAATTGTTCTTTGGTGGGTTTTATTTGTGCGAGTCCCCAACAATTGCTCTCCTCTTTTTCACCTTCAATGAAACAAAAACTAGCCCCCGAAAAAACACCTTTTTTCATCATTTTTTGAATTTTCCACTTTGTTTTTTCGTACATTTTTTCACCTTCTATTTTTAATATTAAAGGAAAAGTCTAGAATAAGTTCCGAACAAAAGTAGCGTTAAACTTTTATTCCGACTTTATTCCAGACTTGCTAAAACAAGCTTATTTTGTCTGTCTAAGCGTTTATTTTAAGACAAACCACCATTCCAAGCCAATTGGATCAAACACAGTGACAATTGCTTTTTTCTGGTCAATAAAGAACTCTTGATTTTTTGCCGTTAATTGTTGCTCTATTGCTAAAATATGGTCTTGATCAGAGAGCTTAATGGTAAAGAAATCTAAACCTAAGTGTGGATCAGGTAATTGATCCACTTCACTTGTTTCAGGTTTTTGGAATCCAATAGTTGCTTTGCCATCTTCTAAAACAAATTGATCTTTTTCATTGCGTTTTAAACCCAGAACTTCCTCATAATATGCTTTTATTTCTTTTTGATTGTTTGTTTTTAATTGCACATGCGCTAAATATGACCCAGCGGCTAACCCTTGATGTGGCTCTAAGTCCTCACTGATAAGATCTTTGAGCACAATCGGTTGCTTTTCAGAAGTCGAATTTGCTGTTGCTTCATCGTGAAAAATCTCAAATTGATTGCCTTCAAGATCAGTAATGAACATGCTTTGACGTGTGCCAATTTGGAAACTTTCATCAATTGGGTAGTCTTGTTCAAGCACTCGTTGAGCAATTTGTAAAAATTCTTTTTCCGTAGGAACTTTAATTGAAAAATAAGCCATTTGCTTTTCTTCATTATGAAAATCTTCGGCTTTTCTAGTTTCTTCTAAAATTAATAATTGCGTTCCTGCTTCACGTGTACCCCAGATAGACAGGTTATTTTCTTCTGACTTTAAAACAAAACCCATTACTTTTTTATAAAAGTCGACCATTTCGCCAACTTTTTTCGCACGAATGGCAATTGTTTTTAATGTCGCAGCTTTTTCTAATTGAAATTCAGTCATTTTTTCTGTTACCTCCATTTTCTTCTCTCCCATTTTATACATCTCTTGCTATTTCATCAAGTAATATCCTGTTTTTCTCAAAAGAAAATAGAAATTTTTCAATTTCGCTAACTTTTTGTTAAAAAAATAAGACCGTGGTTCAAAAATCACTTTGGATTTTTGCTACACGCTCAAACACTGATAAACGGCGGGAACAGAAGCAACTCCTTCGGAAATAAGCCGAAATTCTCCAAAAATTAAAGAACAATTTTCGGAGATTCCTTCTTATTTCTCGGAGTTAAACGCTTCTGTCCCGACCTCCCATCATGAATTACTATTTTTTTGCTTCGCCTTTTAGGCTACTTCTTCTGAAAACTGACTGTTATATAAGTCAGCATAAAAACCATTTTTCGCCATTAATTCATCGTGGGTTCCTGTTTCCACAATTGAACCTTCTGCCATAACGATAATCGTATCGGCATCACGAATAGTCGACAAGCGATGAGCAACTACAAAGCTAGTCCGATTTTCCAATAAACGATTCATTGCTGCTTGAATCAGTATTTCTGTTCGAGTGTCCACACTTGAGGTGGCTTCATCCAAAATTAAAACGTCTGGATTTGCTAAGAATGCTCGAGCAATTGTAATTAATTGTCGTTGACCTTGAGAAATATTGCTGGCTTCTTCATTTAGAATCGTTTGATAGCCTTCTGGTAATTTTCTGACAAAATCATCCACATGGGCTGCTTTCGCCGCACGGATCACTTCTTCTTCGCTCGCTTGCTCATTACCATAATGAATATTGTCATAGATACTTCCAGTGAACAACCAAGTATCTTGAAGAACCATTGAAAAGTGTGCTCGCAACTCTTCGCGAGATAAATCGCGCGTATCTACGCCATCATATTTGATGCTGCCGCTACTAATATCATAGAAGCGTTCCAATAAGTTAATTAGGGTTGTTTTCCCAGCACCTGTTGGGCCCACGATTGCGACCATTTCCCCAGGTTTAACATTTAAATTGAAATCTTTCATTAATAATTTCTCTGGTGAATAGCCAAAAGCAACATGTTCAAAAGAAACACGATAAGGACTATCTGTTTCCACTGGTACGCCAGAAGGTGCATCAACCATTTCTTCTTCATCTAATACTTCAAAGACACGTTCTGCCGAAGCCACCGTAGCTTGGATTGTATTCATTAAATTAGCGATTTGAGTAATCGGTTGTGAAAATTGATTGGTATATTGAAGAAATGCTTGGACATCCCCTAAATCCATCATACCATTCGCTACTTTTACGCCACCAAGGACTGCAACAAACACATAGCCTAGATTTTTGATAAAGTTCATTAAAGGCATAATGATTGCTGAAATAAATTGTGCTTTGCGACCAGCATGGTATAATTTTTCATTTTCTTTTTCAAATACTTCTTGATCACTTTCTTCGTGGTTGAAACTTTTTACTACTACGTGACCACCGTAGGTTTCTTCGACTTGGTTATTCAATAATCCTAAGCTTTTTTGTTGAGCCGCAAAATGTTTTTGCGAGCGAGGCGCCACAACCATCACAACAATTAAACTTAATGGCACTGTTGCTAAGGCAATTAGTGTTAACTGCCAGCTAATGGTCAGCATCATCCAAAGTACGCCCACAAATGTCACGATACTGGTAATTAATTGGGTTAAGTTTTGTTGTAAAGTACTCGCAATATTATCCATGTCGTTAATTGCCCGCGACATGATGTCCCCATTACTATGAGTATCATAATAGGAAATTGGAACTTTGTTCATTTTCGCTTCTAATTCTTGACGTAATTCATAAACTGTTCGCTGTGAAACACGTGTCATAATTACTTGCTGCAAGAAATTAAAGACAGCAGAAATAAGGTACATGGCAATAACAATTAATAAAATTTGACCGATTTTGTCAAAATCAATTGGAAAAGATGTTATTTTTAAGCCTTGTTTCATTTCAGCAGCGCCTTTCATGACGCCTTTAAAAATTTCAGTTGTTGCCTGTCCTAATACTTTTGGTGTTTGAATTTGGAAAACGACGGCTGCGATTGCTAATACTAAGACTGCAATAATTGACAGCATTCGTTTAGACATGTACCGAAATAAACGTTTCACTGTTTTCCAGAAATTTTTTGGTTTTGGCCCTTTTGCGCCAATGTTGCGTCCTGGTCCACCGCCCATTGGTCCGCCTTTTGGTCGACTACTCATGCAAGGTCCTCCTCTCTCAATTGAGAATGTACAATTTCTTGATACGTTTGATTATTCGCTAATAACTCTTCATGCGTTCCTTTACCAACTAATTTCCCTTCGTCTAATACTAAAATTGTCGATGCTTCCATAACAGTACTTACACGTTGGGCCACTAAAACGACAATTGCATCCGTCATCTGCTCTTTTAAGGCTTTTCTTAAATTAGCATCTGTTTTGAAATCCAATGCAGAAAAGGAATCATCAAAAACATAGACATCTGCTGGTTTTACTAAAGCACGAGCAATAGCCAACCGCTGGCGTTGTCCGCCAGAAAAATTACCGCCGCCTTGTTCGACATGACTATCCAAACCTTCTGCCAATTCTGAAACAAACGCCTTTGCCTGCGCAATTTCTAAGGCTTGCCAAATTTCTTCATCGGTCGCATTTGGGGCGCCGTATTGCATATTTTCACGAATCGTTCCTGTAAATAAAACAGCCTTTTGCGGTACAAAGCCAATCATTTCTCGTAAATTATGCTGTGACGTATCTTTAATGTTTTTACCATTTAGCAAAATTTTGCCAGATTCAACATCATAAAAACGTGGTAAAAGATTAACCAGCGTTGTTTTCCCAGAACCAGTCCCACCAATAATTGCGACCGTCTCCCCAGATTTTGCTGAAAAATCTATATCTTCCAGTGCTAAGTTTTCAGCATGCTGGTAACGATAATTAACATGTTCAAACGCCAATGTTGCTTTGTCACCTTTTAGAGAGAGCAGTTCTGGATTGGGTACATTTTTGATTTCTGAATCAGTATTTAGCACCTCATTAATCCGATCAGCAGAAGCTTGCGCCCGCGGTACCATGACAAAAATCATAGATAACATCATGAAACTCATCAGAATTTGCATGGCATAAGTCATAAAGGCAATTAAGTTCCCTACTTCTAGTTGCATTTCCGCAATATAATGACCGCCAAACCAAGTGATTGCAATATTGGTACCACTCATAATGAGTGTCATTAAAGGAATCATCAAAGCGACAATCGTATTCACTTTAATCGCCGTTTGTGTATAATCCTTATTGGCTTCATCAAAACGTTGTTCTTCATAGTTTGCTTTGCCAAAGGCCCGAATCACACGAACTCCTGTCAGTCCTTCACGAAAAACTAAATTTAAACGGTCGGTTTTCTTTTGCATGCTTTTAAATAACGGAACCGCTAAAAACATGATACCGCCCACTAAAACAGCCATAATTGGTAAAACATATAGAAAAATTTTCGTTAATTGCGGGTCCTTATTATACGCCATAAAGCTTGCACCAATTAACGTTAAAGGTGCGTTAATCATTAAACGTAAAAACATTTGCATAACCATTTGAATCTGATTGACATCATTGGTTGTTCGTGTAATTAGCGAAGCTGTCCCGAATTTGTCAAATTCATTATTAGAAAAATTTTCAACTTTTCGATAAATATCAGTCCGTAATTTTTTACCTAAACTTTGTGATTCTTTGGTGGCAAAAAAGGTATTTCCAATAGAAGCGACAATGCTAATCAAAGAAAAGCCTAACATGACAACTCCTGTACTCCAAATATAGTTAATATCTCCTTTAGCGACACCGTCATTAATGATATTAGATGTTAATGTGGGCAGATATAAATCTGCGATAATTTGTACGATCATAAATACAACCGCTGCAAAGACCGACCATAACGACATCCGTTTGACTAGTTTAATCAACTAACTTCTCCTCCTTTTTGCTACTTATAAGCGCCATTTTTCAACCAATTTAATTTCATTTTTAATTGTTTGACTGCTTCAGTTGAATCATAGGCAGTATTTTCTCTTTGTT
This sequence comes from Enterococcus sp. DIV0358, assembly GCF_051713465.1. Taxonomy (NCBI): domain Bacteria; kingdom Bacillati; phylum Bacillota; class Bacilli; order Lactobacillales; family Enterococcaceae; genus Enterococcus; species Enterococcus sp. DIV0358. The sequence continues at coordinate 2,182,620 of NZ_JBIOPX010000001.1, forward strand.
GACGATACCCATCAACAATTGTTGAGAAAACGGCATGCATCGCCGTCTGCATGAACCATGTGAATTCTTTTGGCGTTTCAATGGTTAATTTCGAACGATCAATTATTTGATAAAGATGTTCTGCATAGGCAGCATGGCCTTTTCTTCCTCTATGCTTATGACAGTGCTGTTTCCTATTTTTTTCCTCTTCTCCAGTCGCTAAATTATCCGTCACCCGACGTGAAGCACGATAATCCATGTTGACAAATAAATTCCGATAGAAAGAAGCATTCTCTCCCGTTAGCACTTCGACAATCATTTTGGAGAAATAGACATCCATGGCTTCGATTAAATCACCATTTTCTGCAATAATTTGTTTCTCTAAATCTCGTTCACTATTTTTTCTTAATGTCGCAAAGTAATAAAAATACAAATCTTCTTTGTTCTCAAAATATTGATAAAAGCTACCGCGAGGAATTTCCGCTAATTTAACAATATTTGCAATTGACGCTTCTTGTAAAGAATGGCGTGAAAATTCAATTTGCGCAGCATCTAATAAGCGTTGTTGCTTTTCTTCTGGCAAATGAAAAAACGTATTCGTAGGCATATTTGTGTTCCTCCCTTTTATGACACATTGTCATATGACACCATGTCATTATAGCACTCTCTATTCAGAATGCAAGTTTTTTACAAAAAAAATCAAGCACCTAGCAAGACAAAATTGATGTTAGATTCTGTCTCACCAGTTGCTTGATTAATAATAGTGTTTGATGCATTCTTGTAACAAGCCAGCGACCTCTTTTATAAGTCCATTGGCATCTATTCGTTGATAATTAGGATATTGTTCCAATTGGTTTTTGATAAGAATTTCTTGATCATAAAGGTTTAAACGTTCTTCAATAATTTTAGGATCAGATTCTCGTTGCTTTAAACGTTGATAAATATTTTCTTTTGAAACGTCAAAAAAAACTGGAATGACGGACTCACCAAAACGCTCAAAGACCGCTTGAAAGCCTGGAAAAGTTAACGCATTATAGGCTGGATGCTCTTTCGTTGTTTCAACGATGGCAGCTACACCGACACCGTAATAGTTTCCATGGTAAAAATCATACTCCACTAACTGATTGGTTTCAATCAAGGTTTGAAAACTTGCTTTTGTTTCAAAATAGTAATCCACACCATCCACTTCATCCAACCGTTTTTTCCTCGTAGTATGCGAGATAACTTTATAGTTTTTCGGAAAAACCTTACTTGTAATTGCGGTCTTGCCAGAACCACTAGGACCCATAATAACAAAAAATGGATGTTGTAATTGCTTAATCATTAGAAACGCTCCTCTCAGTTGTTTCTATTATAACGTATTGTGCACTATTTTGAAAAATTGACAAAAAAGAGCTTGGGCCAAAAATCACTTTAGATTTTTGGCCCAAGCTTAAAAATTAATAGACGGCGGGAACAGAAGCAACAACCTGCTACGCTTATCTTGTTTTGTTTAATTACAATAACTAGTCTAAGTTTTGTCCATTAGTTTCGATAACTTGTTTGTACCAATTAAACGATTTTTTTTCATAACGGTTTTTAGTACCATTTCCTTCATCGTCTAAATCAACGTAAATAAACCCATACCGTTTACTCATTTCACCTGTGGAAGCACTGACTAAATCAATACAGCCCCACGGCGTATAGCCCATTAAATCGACGCCATCTGCAACTGCTTCTGCCATTGCTTCAATATGACGACGTAAATAATCAATCCGATAGTCGTCTGCCACATAGAAATTTTCGTCTACTTTATCAATTGCACCTAAGCCGTTTTCCACAATAAATAAAGGTTTTTGATAACGATTATATAATTCATTTAGGGCAATTCGTAAGCCTTCGGGATCAATTTGCCAACCCCATTCACTTGCTTCTAAGAAGGGATTTTTAACGCCGCCTAAAAGATTCCCATTTGCTGTATCGTTGGTAGTACCAGTAACATCGACAGCAGTCGACATATAATAACTAAAGCCAATGTAATCCACTGGGTATTCTTTTAATAATTCTAAATCGCCTTCTTCAATGACTAAGTCTTTCACATCATATTTTTGATATATGCGTTCTGCGTATGCTGGATATTCACCACGAACTTGAACATCTGTACAATAATAATTAAACTCTTGGTTTTCAATCATTGTAGCAACTTGATTGACTGGATTCGAATCAATGCCATACGTTGTTGCATAAATAATCATACATCCAATTTTTAATTCTGGATTTAATTCATGGCCAATTTTTACAGCTTTACTACTTGCAACAAATTGATTATGCCAGGCTTGGAAAATATTTTGATAATCATTGGCCCCATTGCTTTTCACCAATCCTTGACTAAGTGCTGGGAAATGAAAAGCTGAATTAATTTCATTGAATGTCATCCAATAGTTAACTTTTTGGTGGTAACGTGTTAAAACAGTTTCCGCAAAACGTTCATAAAAGTCAACTAATTGACGATTTTTCCACCCGCCGTATTCTTTCGCTAAATGCAGTGGCATTTCATAATGAGAAATCGTAATTACTGGTTCAATGTTATAGTTTAAGCATTCATCGATAACCGCATCATAAAATTTCAAGCCGGCTTCATTCGGTTGTGTTTCATCTCCTTGTGGAAAAATACGCGACCACGCAATTGAAAACCGATAACATTTGAAGCCCATTTTAGCAAATAACGCAATGTCCTCTTTAAAGCGATCATAGTGATCAATTCCTGTATGATTAGGGTAGCGATATTTCGTTTCGTCAATCGTCCAATCAAACGCTTCATCTCCTAAAATAGCGAAACGTTGTTTTCCTCCCGGCATCGCATCTGCCACAGATAAACCTTTACCGTCGGCTAAGTAAGCCCCTTCTAATTGATTGGCTGCGGTCGCACCGCCCCATAAAAATCCTTTTGGAAATTTTGTCGTTGTTGTCATACTTGTTCCTCCTCCAATTGTCTTTTATTTAATAATGGCTAAAAAGTCTTCACCATGTAACACGTCTGTTTGGTTCATATCCAAAACATCTAAATAATCATTCGTATTCGTTACCACAATCGGTGTAACTACTGGATAACCAGCTTCTTTAATGGCAGCAATATCAAAAGTAACCAGCAAATCTCCTTTTTTAACAGAATCACCTTGTTTCACTGATAATTCAAAGCCTTTACCATCTAATTCGACTGTATCCATGCCAATATGCATTAATAATTCAACGCCCTCTGTTGTCGTCAAGCCAACAGCATGTCCTGTCGGAAATAATGTGGTGATTTCACCATCTGCGGGTGCATATAGTTTGCCTTCAGTCGGCTCAATTGCAACACCTTTTCCTAAAGCACCTGACGCAAAAACAGGGTCTTGTACTTTTTCTAGCGGTAAAATTTCACCTTGAAGTGGACTTACTAAAATAATTTTGTCTTCTTGATTCGTTTTTACAGGTGCCACCATCTTATCAGTTTCTGTTTTTTCAGTTGCTATTTCTGGATTAGGTTGATCTTCAAAACGTAAGACAAACGTTAAGACAAACGCAATGATAAAGGCAATTCCGGCACCAATTGCACCAGTAATCATCGGTGCAGTATATTTTGTCTCTGCAGGAATAAAGCCAGGCAAGCTCAACATACTAACCAAGCCAAACGTAAAGTTTTTCACGTGATTCATAGCCACAAATGCACCACCGATACCGCCACCAATACAAGCTGCAATAAATGGTTTTTTCAATGGTAAAGTCACGCCATATACAGTTGGTTCAGTAATTCCAAAAATAGTCGTAATACTTGAAGACAAAGCCAAACCTTTTAATTTCACATTTTTTGTTAGGAAAAAGACAGCTAAAGCAGCCCCGCCTTGTGCAATAACGGCTGGTAATAACATTGGTACCATCGTATCGCCACCTTGTGTTAAGTTTAACATCATAATTGGTACAAAGCCCCAATGCATACCAAACATTACCAAGACTTGCCACAACGAACCCATTAATAACCCTGCGATAATTGGACTAAAAGCGTAAATTGCGTTGTATCCTTGTCCCAACCAATCGCCGATGACCGTCCCGATAGGACCAATAGCTAAGAAGGTAACAGGTGCCATAATAAGGAAAACAGCTAACGGAACGCAGATAATTTGTAGAAAACTCGGAATTACTTTTTTGAAGAAACGTTCTACATAACTTTGTGCAAAAACAGCCAAAATAATTGGTAAAACCGAAGAAGTATAGCCACTTGGCCCAATAATCACTGGAAGACCAGCAAAGCTAATTGTTTTGCCTGCTAAAGCAGTAATGCTGGGATGAACTAAGGCCATCGCCAAAGCAACCGCTAAAAAGGGATTAGTATTGAATTTTTTAGCAGCCGTAAACGCTAACATAATTGGTAAGAAAGTAAATAAACCATCTGCAATCGAAAAGAGAACAAGATATACGCCTGAAGTGTCAGCTAACCAGCCCATAGTTACAGCCAATGTTAAGAAGCCTTTTAGAACCCCAGCGCCGGCCATTGCACCTAAAAACGGTGTAAAAATAGAAGAAATAATATCAATTAAACGGTTAAAGATATTTCCGCCACTTTCTTTTTCTCTATTATCAGAATCATTACCTAGTCCACTGTTGGCCATCAAATCCTTATAGACATCACTAACGTGACTGCCAATAACCACTTGATATTGTCCTGCACTTTGAACTACCTGAATAACATCTGGGTCAGCATTCAATGCAGCTGTATCTGCTTTATTTTCATCTTTTAATTTAAAACGTAAGCGTGTAGCACAGTGAACAACACTATTAACGTTGCCTTCGCCCCCAACAGCTTTTAACACACGTGCTGCAATTTCTTGATTTTTACTCATCTCTAGATCCTCATTTCCATTAATTTTTAATATCAAAAAAACCTACATTGAAAAAGAGCCAGATCCTTCTCTTCACAGCTGCGCAGTCTGCGAAAATCGTTATCGGTTTTTTCAATCTAGGTTTTGCCTGCATTATCAGTAACAATCCGCGATTATTGGTTGTTATGCTTTTTTATCATTGACCACTCTTTGGATATGAATGGTTAAATAAATCATTTCCGCTTGATCAATTGGTCGATCATAGCTTTTTAATAAATACTCATTAATACGTTGGACCGCTTGAAACGCCTTAGGATACTTTCCTTGGACCAATGCAAAAAGAAATTCGTCCTCCTCATCATGCGCTTCTTGTTTTAAATAACGTTGCGCAAAATATTGAAGATGTGTAACAATTCGTTGATAGTTCAATGAATCTTCATCAAACACCTGTCCAAAGTAGCGACTAATAATCGTTAAAATATCACGAACCATCTTGGTTGCTTCCATGGTAACTTCCATATTGCCATTTCCTTGTTCAGCATTCACAATATGAAAAGCAATGAAGCCCGCTTCATTTTCTGAAAATTGAACCCCTAGCTTTTCAGCAATAATCGCTAATGCTTGCTTTGCGATTTCAAATTCTTTAGGATAAAATTTGCGTGTTTCGAATACAAGAGGATTCGGAATATCAATTCCTTCTTTGGCTCGAAGTAACGCATAGTGAATATGATCCGTTAAAGTTAAATAAATATTTGATGAAAGCTCAATCGCTAGCGTTGTTTCTGCTAAATCAACGATTTGTTTAACGACTTCTACTTCTTTGGTGGGGACGTCTTCAAACAGCTGCTGGAATTGCCCTGCCATAGCGGAGTCCTTTAACACGAATTCCTTTTCAACATAATCTGGATTGATCGTGTCTCCAATCTTCTTTTGAAAGGCTAAGCCGCGTCCCATATAAACAATTTCTTCGCCTTGCTCATTTCTTGAAAGCACGACATTATTATTTAAAACTTTTTCAATCCTCATGATGAATGCAACCTCACTTTTTTATAAAAAAAGCCCAGAATCCCTCCACTGATTGTGTTAATGGAAGACTCTGGTTTTGCCTGCAAAGCAGTAACAATCCTTATTTACAAAGTAATAATAGCATGCTTTTTTTTAATATGCAAGCCTTTCCAAAAAAATATTTTTATTTATTTTTTACTCAGTTGATCCATTTTAAAAAAAGTTTACTAAAAGTAAAAAAAAGACTTGCTTTCTCTTACTTTTTATTAGTAAAATAGAGATGTTGAATTTTTAAACTATTTATTTTAAGGAGATTACACAATGTCAAAATTATTAGTTGTTAAAGCACATCCATTAACAAAAGAAGAATCACGCTCAGTTCGTGCGTTAGAAACATTTTTAGCTTCATACCGCGAAACAAATCCATCAGACGAAATCGAAATTTTAGATGTTTATGCACCAGAAACAAACATGCCGGAAATCGATGAAGAATTATTATCTGCTTGGGGTGCACTTCGCGCTGGTGCAGCATTTGAAACATTAAGCGAAAACCAACAACAAAAAGTGGCTCGTTTTAATGAATTAACTGATCAATTTTTATCTGCAGACAAAGTAGTAATTGCTAATCCAATGTGGAACTTAAACGTACCAGCACGCTTAAAAGCTTGGGTAGATACAATCAACGTTGCTGGAAAAACATTCCAATATACTGCAGAAGGACCAAAACCTCTAACAAGTGGCAAAAAAGCCTTACACATCCAATCAAATGGCGGCTTCTACGAAGGAAAAGATTTTGCTTCTCAATACATTAAAGCGATTCTAAACTTTATTGGTGTTGATCAAGTCGACGGATTATTCATCGAAGGAATCGATCATTTCCCTGATCGTGCGGAAGAACTTTTAAATACTGCTATGACCAAAGCAACTGAATACGGTAAAACATTCTAAATTTTCCGAGTGATTTACATCAAAAAGAGACAAGCAGTTCATTCACTGCTTGTCTCTTTTGTTACGTAGATTCTTGTTGATCTGGCTTATCTTCATCATACAAACCAGAAACAATTTGGTACCACTCAAAAATGTGTGTAATTATCACCTTAGCTGCGGCATAAACAGGAATTCCTAAAATTACCCCGACAATCCCAAATAGTTTACCAGACGTTAATAAAACAACCAAAATGGTGACTGGATGAATGGATAACTGACTGCCTAGGACAAGTGGTGAAATAAACCGACCTTCGACCGTTTGCTCAATGGCAAAAACAATCAAGACTTTAATTAACAAAGCTGGCCCACTGACAATTCCTAAAAAGACTGCTGGAATCATGGCTAAAAATGACCCTAAATAAGGGATTAAATTTAAAAAGCCTGCTGCAATACCTAAAGTGACTGCATAATCTAAGCCAATGACAGAAAAACCAATCATAAACATAATTGCCACTGCGAAAGCGACAGTTAACTGTCCTCTAATATAAGAAGAGACTTGATCATTGACTTCTGCAAGAACTTTTAAGGTTGGTTTACGCATCTTCACTGGTAAAAACTTCATTAAATATGGCGCTAAGTTTTTGCCATCTTTCAGTAAATAAAATAGAATAAAGGGCATCGTAATGATGGCGACAAAGATCGTAGCCACCGCCCCAAAGAAATTACCAATTCCTTGTACTGTGAACGTTGAGACGTTTTTAATGATGGTACCTAACGAACTGACAACTTTATCGCCTGCCGCTTCAAGTTGTTCTCTAAATTGCGCGAAAAGTGGATCACTTAATATTTCCTGCGATTTTTGATCAATTGTATCAATATATTGAGGAAAATGATTTACAAAGCTGACAGATTGCTCACGAATTTTAGGAACGATTACAATACCACCCCAAATGAGTAGTGCCACAATTAAAATAAATAGGCCGATAATACTCCAGACACGTGAGATTTGTTTTTTCTCTAAATAATCGACAATCGGATTTAATAAATAATATAAAATCCCCGCCATAATTACTGGTAAGCCGACAACGCCGAAAAACTGCCAGACGGGCTTAAATAAATAAGAAACTTTCGTAAAAGTTAGAATAATTAACAGCACCAATAAGACAATCAGTAAGGCTGTTACTACTTGATTATTTAAAAACCAACGCCAAAACCAAGACAGGCGTTTATCAGTCGTTTGTTTTTTATCCATTGATTCACGCTCCATTTACTAAATAATCAATTGTTGTTCCAATAGTTATCTTTGGTAACTGATGGGGCGTTAAATAAACACCATTCCGGATAACATCATCCTCATCGGTTGGTGCATCAGCAAAGATTAAAGTGCTGTGAGCGATACTTTGCAAGTTACTATTGGCAAAAGAACCCACTTTTGTAATTGTATAGTTTGTATCGCCAATTTTCAGATGATCTCCTTCTGCCAAGGTAACTTGGTCTTTTTCTGGGAATGATTGAATAACTGCATGTTGCTTCAAGGTATCGGTAGCAGTTTCTCCAAAAAGAATAATCATTTTTTCTGAATCATCGATTGCATGTTTGCCTATTTCTGTTACGGTTGCTTGCATCTTCCATCCCACTCCTTCATTATCTTACTTCTATTATTATAGCATAGAATAAAATAGATATTCAGGAAAAAGAAAAGGCGGTGAACAATCGTCAATTGACTTTTGTTCACCGCCTTAAAATAAGTTTTTATTTAAAGAAGTTCATAATATGAGTCCAAATTTTTTCATCAAAGACATCCATTGGATTCCCATTTCCAATCAAACCATAACCAATCATTGTTCCCACAACAAATAAGATAATGACTAACGAAATGACCACTAGAATTTTCAATAATGTTACTAAAATATAACGAAATGAACTCATACGTTTGACTCCTTTAGATTACTGTCGTTGCTTGTTTTTCTTCAATTTTTTCATCATTGACGCGTTCAACGTTCGCGCCTAATTTTTGAAGTTTTTTATGGAACTCATAATAGCCACGATCTAAATATTTCAAATTAGAGACACGTGTAATGCCATTTGCACGTAACCCTACTAAAATCAATGCGGCAGCTGCCCGTAAATCAGTGGCTTCCACTGCTGCTCCTTGTAACTCGTTGCCACCATTAATAATCGCAATGTTGCCGTCAATTTTTAAGTCAGCGTTCATTCGACGCATTTCCTCTAAGTGTTGGTAACGATTTTCAAAGACTGTTTCTGTCACGATGCTTGTTCCTTCAGCAAACATTTGGATCGCTGTCATTTGTGCTTGCATGTCTGTTGGGAAACCAGGATGCGGCATTGTCTTAACATCTGTTGGTTTTAGATGTTTTGGTCCAATTACACGGATGCCGTTTTCTTCTTCTTCAATGATTGCACCCATTTCAGTTAATTTAGAAATTAGCGGACGATTATGTTCAGAAATTGCTTCTTCAATTAAAACATTGCCCTCAGTCATTGCTGCAGCTACCATGAACGTACCTGCTTCAATTCGATCTTGAACGATTGAATGCTCTACGGCATGTAATTTATCGACGCCTTCGATACGCATCGTTTCTGTCCCAGCACCGATAACATTGGCACCCATTTTGTTTAAAATGTTTGCTAAGTCAACGATTTCAGGTTCACGAGCAACGTTTTCAATGATGGTTGTTCCTTTCGCACGAACAGCAGCCATCATAATATTTTGCGTAGCGCCGACACTTGGGAAGTCTAAGTAAATAGTGTTACCGATTAGTTCATCCGCAATTGCTTCAATGTAACCATTTTTTTGGATGATTTTTGCACCTAATGCTTGGAAGCCTTTTAAGTGTAAATCAATTGGTCGTTTGCCAATGGCACAGCCACCTGGCATTGCCACTTTGGCATGACCATTACGAGCCAATAAAGGTCCCATTACAACGATAGAAGCACGCATTTTACTAACATACTCATAGTTTGCTTCGATCCCTAAAGGTTGTGTTGCGTCTATTGTTACTTCATTCGCGTCTTCATCAAAATCAATGGCTACATTCAAATGCTTAATTACTTGATTCATTGTAAATACATCAGATAAAATTGGTACATTTTTTAAAGTAGTAACGCCTTCTTCAGCTAAAAGAGTAGCTGCTAAAATTGGTAAGACAGCGTTTTTGGCGCCTTCAATTTTTACAGTTCCTTCTAATTTTGTATTACCACCATGAACAATAATTTGTTCCATTTTGTTCCCCCCAAAAAAATGAGAATAGGTATTCCTATTCAAAATCTTTACTATTATACCATTATTCAACTAAAAATTGTACCTTTTTTTATTTTTCAATTTTTAAGGAAAATACACAATGAAAAGATTTCGACAAAGCGCAATCAATTCTAAAGCAAACGAGCTAACTGTGTATCCGATAGCGATGGCGAAAAATACCATCAGCATTCTAATTTGCGGTGTAAATTGGGTTTTGAAAAATTGCTCAATACGCAATGATTGCAACGCCCAAAAACTTATGTAAATGAACATAAGATGACTAACGATTCGAACAATAGCATCTACTCCATAGTATTGCATAAGGAGCCTCCTTTTTTCTAACGTAGGAACATTTTATCACAAAATAATAAAAACCGATAATTAATCCACTTGAAATGCCAAAATTTGACACTATTTATTAAAAAATACGAAGAAATAGAGTTTAAGGCAACTGACTCAATAGCAAGCGCCTTAAACTCTACAAAAGTGACTGAATCCTTCAGCCTTTTTTACCCATGTTTCGATACGTTGATCCGGTTGATTGCACGATGCAAAGCAACAGTCGCACGACGTAGTTGATCGCGGTCATCTTTTGCTTTGGCTTCTTCAATTAAACGTTCTGCTCGTTGTTTTGCTCGTTCAGCACGAGGTACATCGATATCTCGTTCACGTTCGGCACTATCGGCAATAATAGAAACGACATTATCACGGACTTCCATGATACCACCATTTACAGCTACCCAGTCAACATGTGTATCTGAATCGGTCCGTTTGATGCGGACTTCATCAATCGCTAGCGGAACGATGATTGGCGCATGTTTTGGTAAAATACCAATTTCACCATCTGTTGTTTTCGCCACAACGATTTTTGCATGGTGGTCATAAACTAGACCATTAGGCGTTACTACATTCACAGTAAGACTATCCATTGTGTTTGCCGCCTTTCTAGTAGTTTAATTGTTTCGCTTTTTCAATGGCATCTTCAATTTTACCGACACTCCGGAAGGCTTCTTCTGGCAGATTGTCATGCTTACCTTCAAGAATTTCTTTAAAGCCACGAACTGTTTCCGCAACTGGTACATAAGAACCAGGTTGACCTGTAAATTGTTCAGCAACGTTAAAGTTTTGAGATAAGAAGAATTGAACACGGCGTGCGCGACCAACAAGTACTTTTTCGTCATCTGATAATTCGTCCATCCCTAAAATAGCGATGATATCTTGTAATTCACGGTAACGTTGTAAAATATGTTGCACTTCGGTAGCCACTTCGTAGTGTTCTTCTCCAACAATTTCAGGAGCCAAGGCACTAGAAGATGAAGCTAACGGATCTACCGCTGGATAAATCCCTTGTTCGGTTAATTTACGTTCCAAGTTAGTTGTTGCATCCAAATGGGCAAACGCTGTTGCTGGCGCTGGATCGGTATAGTCATCGGCTGGAACATAGATTGCTTGAATAGAGGTAATTGATCCTTTTTTCGTTGAAGTAATCCGTTCTTGTAATTGTCCCATTTCAGTCGCTAAGGTTGGTTGGTAACCAACGGCTGACGGCATCCGACCTAAAAGGGCAGAAACTTCTGAACCGGCTTGGGTGAAACGGAAAATGTTATCAATAAATAATAGCACGTCTTGTCCTTCCACATCACGGAAATATTCAGCAATCGTTAACCCAGTTAAGGCCACACGCATCCGTGCACCTGGTGGTTCGTTCATTTGACCAAAAACCATGGCTGTTTTTTCAATAACGCCTGAATCTTTCATTTCATAGTACAGGTCGTTCCCTTCACGTGTCCGTTCACCAACACCAGTAAAGACGGAAATCCCTCCATGTTCTTGGGCAATATTATGAATTAATTCTTGAATTAAGACGGTTTTACCAACACCGGCACCACCGAAAAGCCCGACTTTACCACCTTTTAAATAAGGTGCTAATAAGTCAATAACTTTAATCCCTGTTTCTAAAATTTCATTACTGGTACTTAATTCATCAAATGCTGGCGCTTTTTTATGAATCCCACTACGTTCAGCATCTGCAGGGAATGGCGCTTCTAAGTCAATTGTGTCTCCTAAAACGTTAAACACACGACCCAATGTATCTTTACCAACAGGAACTGAAATTGATTTTCCTGTATCGATAACTTCCATTCCACGTTGTAAACCATCTGTCGATTCCATGGCGATAGAACGAATCACTCCATCACCTAGTTCTAAAGCGACTTCAAGTACTACTTTTTGTTTTGCTTCGCCATTTTTATAAACGACTAAAGCGTTGTTAATATCGGGTAAGGATTGATCTAATGAAAATTCCACGTCAACAACGGGACCGATTACTTGAACAATCTTTCCTGAACTCATAATTTCTTTCCTCCAGTCTTCATAAAGTCACACGCTTTGAACGTTTTTTACAAACGTTCAAACGTAAGACTAGATTATTCTAGTGCAGCTGCACCAGCAACAATTTCTGTAATTTCTTGGGTAATCGCCCCTTGACGAGCACGGTTATAAGAAATTGTTAAATCGCTAATAATATTTTGCGCATTGTCAGTGGCTGTTTTCATGGCGGTCATCCCAGCAGCATGTTCTGCTGTTTTCGCATCAATGATCGCCCCATAAATTAAGCTTTCTGCATATTGTGGTAATAATTGATCCAAGATTGCTTCAGGTGAAGGCTCTAAAAGATATTCTTGTTCGTAAGAGGTCGCCTCTGATGGATCTAAATCAGTAATTGGCAACATTTTTTCCACACGAAACTGACTCGTTAGTGAGTTAACGTGGTGATTATAACAAACATACAATTCATCAAACACTTCGTTTTGGTACATAGTCGTTGCCGTTGTCACAATCTTACGGACTTCTTCAAACGTTGGTTGATCCGTTAAGCCTCTTAGCTCATAGGAAACATCGATTCCGCGTGCTTTAAAGAAATCCGCCCCTGTACCACCAATAGCGATTAAGGCATATTCTTTATTAGAATCGTGGTCTTCTTGAATCATACTCATGGTTTGTTTTAAGATTGAGCTATTGTAGCCACCAACTAATCCTTTGTCAGAAGTGATAACGATATAGCCTGTTTTTTTGACAGGTCGTTGCGCTAACATCACATGATAGTTCCCTTCACTAAGAGAAGATTGTTCTGTTTCACGTAATTCACTTAACTGAGCAGCTACTAAATGCGTAACGACACTACGAATTTTTGAAGAATATTCTTGAAAGCTTTTAGAGGCGCCTTCTGACTTGGTCAATTTGGCTGCAGAAACCATTTGCATCGCTTTGGTAATTTGGCTTGTCTTTTTTGTTGATGCAATGCGTTGTTTGATTTCGTTTAATGAAGCACCCAATGTTGCTCACCTCTCTTATGCGTTATCGATTTTTTCTAAAGCTTCTTTGGCTGAATCTCCGCTGTTGTTTGCCGCTGCAAACATTTCAGAAAACTCTGTAATCGCTGCATCTAATGCATCAGTATCTGGTAAGTCTTTCGTTGTACGAATAGTTTCCAATAAGTCTGCATGTTTGCCATCAAAATAATCGAATAAATCTTGTTCAAAGTGTAAAATTTTATCTACGCTCACGCTATCTAAAAAGCCGTGTGTTAACGCATATAAAATCAAAACTTGTTTTTCTACAGGCAGTGGTGCATGTAGTTTTTGTTTTAAAATTTCTACCGTACGACGACCACGGTTTAATTTAGCTTGTGTTGCCGCATCTAAATCAGAGCCAAATTGTGTAAAGGCTTCTAACTCACGGTAACTAGCTAAGTCTAAACGAAGCGTTCCGGCAACTTTTTTCATTGCTTTGATTTGCGCTGATCCTCCGACACGAGAAACAGATAACCCAGCATCAACGGCTGGACGAGTGCCTGCATAGAACAAGTCGCTTTCTAAGAAAATTTGTCCATCAGTGATTGAAATAACGTTTGTTGGAATATAAGCAGAAATATCGCCTGCTTGTGTTTCAACGAATGGTAAGGCTGTCATTGAACCGCCACCTAATTCATCACTTAATTTAGCTGCACGTTCTAACAAACGTGAGTGTAAATAGAAGACATCCCCTGGATAAGCTTCACGACCTGGTGGACGGCGTAATAGTAGAGAAAGTTCACGATAAGCCACGGCTTGTTTTGATAAGTCATCAAAAATAATTAAGACATGTTTGCCGTTATACATGAATTCTTCACCCATTGCAGTTCCTGCATACGGTGCAATGTAAAGTAATGGTGCTGGTTGTGAAGCCCCTGCAGTCACAACGATTGTATAATCTAAGGCACCAAATTTACGAAGTGTTTCTACTTGGTTACGAACAGTAGATTCTTTTTGACCAATCGCTACATAAATACAAATTACATCTTGTCCTTTTTGGTTAATAATTGTATCAATTGCAATCGATGTTTTCCCTGTTTTACGGTCTCCAATAACCAATTCCCGTTGTCCACGACCAATTGGTACGAGGGCATCAATGGCTTTTAAGCCAGTTTGCATTGGTTCAGCAACAGATTGACGTTGCATAACACCGGGAGCTGTTGCTTCCACAGGACGTGTTTTGTCTGTTTTAATTTCGCCTAAACCATCTAATGGTTGACCTAATGGATTAACAACACGGCCAATCAAAGCTTCCCCAACGGGTACTTCCATGATTTTGCCTGTGCGTTGTACTTTATCTCCTTCACGAATGGTTTCAAAATCGCCAAGGATAATAATCCCTACATCATTTGTTTCTAAGTTTTGTGCCATTCCGTATGAACCGTTTGAAAACTCAACAAGTTCTCCACTCATGGCATTTTCTAAACCGTGGGCGCGGGCAATTCCGTCACCGACGTAAGTGACTGTTCCAACTTCTTCAACAGCAAGCTGTTGTTGATAGTTTTCGATTTGTTCTTTAATCAAGGCACTGATTTCTTCTGCTTTGATAGCCATTCAATTCACCTCTTTGTAGTCCTAAAGATTATTTTAATAACTTCTGCTGCATATGTTCTAATTGTTTGCGGATGCTGCCATCGATTACTTGATGGTTTGCTTCAATAACCACTCCGCCGACAATTGACGGGTCAATTAAATTGACTAAATGCGCTTGTTCATACCCTAATAATTGGGCAGCTTTTTCTTCCATTGCTTGATGTTGTTCTTTTGATAAAGGAATGGCTGTTGTCACTGAACCCAAAATTAGTCCTTGGTGCTCATCATAACGTCGTTCATATTCATCAATCATCAAGAGCAGATCGTACATGCGACGATATTCGTAAACCACTCGCAAAAAGTTTTGCATCATTTCACTAAAACCTGTTACTAGTTTTTCCATGATGCTGTCTTTTTCATAAGGCTCTAAGCGATCATCACTTAAAATATCGCCGATACCAGGTACTTGGTGATAGACTTCGCGAAGCGTCAATAATTCTTGATAAATTGCTTCAGCTTGGTTCTTTTCAACTGCCAACTCAAACAAAGCCTTGCCGTAGCGTTTACCAACTGTATATTTATCTAGTTTCATTTGCTTTACCTAAACTTTCAATATAAGAATCAATCAATGCTTCATGTGCATCTGGTGTTAATTCTTTATTTAAAATTTTGGCTGCAATTTGAAGAGAAAGATCTGCCACTTCATTTTTTACTGAAGACAATGCTTCTTCACGTTCTTGAGAAATATCTGTCCGAGCTTTTTCGCGTAGGCGAGTAACTTCCGCAGTTGTTTCTTTTAATGTTTTTTGGCGAGTCTGTTCTCCACTTTCTTTCGCGTTTTTAATAATTTCAGCTGCTTCTGATCTGGAAGAAAGTAATTGTTGTTGACGTTCTTTTTCCATTTTCGCTGCTGCTACGCGAGATTGTTCTGCAGAGTCTAAATCGTTGGCAATTTTTTCTTCACGTTGTGTCAAAATATCTACGATTGCTCCCCATGCATATTTCTTTAATAAGAGCATCAAGATTAAAAATGCACCACTGACAACAATCATCGTGCCTAGTGTGGTACTAGGAGCCGTTTCACCGACTACCAATATAGTAAGTAGCATGAAGTCTCAACTTCCTTTCTTGCAAAAATCGATTTAGCTTCTTCAACTGCTTTATCACTAGCTATTGAAAAGGCTAAAGATAGAAGAAAGCAGTGACGGTCCCGATAATAATCAGCGTCCTGCCTCCATTTTATTGCTTATCTGAATAAAAGTAATAAAGAAACAACGACACCTAAAATTGGCACAGCTTCGATTAAAGCGACCCCGATAAACATTGTTGTTCTTAATTGACCAGACATTTCTGGTTGACGAGTCATTGACTCGATTGTTTTTGAAATAACTTGTCCGTTACCGATAGCGGCTCCGATAGCTGAACCGAAAATTGCAATTGCTGCTGCGATAAAATTTAATCCTTCCATTGTGTAAAATCCTCCTAAAAGATAATTTTTGTCCTTCGTATTTCTTGATTATTCTTCTGTTTCAATTTTGTGTGACATATAAACCATTGAAAGTGTCACAAAGATAAATGCTTGGATACATCCAATAAAGATTGAGAATGCTACCCAAATCATTTCTAGCGGAATTGCTAGTGGGATAACCCATAATCCAACGCTTGCTACGGTTCCAGCAATCAAGCCCAATAGAACTTCGCCAGCAAAAATGTTTCCGTACAAACGCAAGCCTAATGTTAATAGATTCGTGAATTCTTCCATTAATTTTACCGGTAGTAAGAAACCAACAGGTCTTAAATAACTATTAACTAGATAGCCTTTAAAACCAAAGCGTTTCATACCAAAGAAGTGTGTTAAGACAATCATCATCATCGCTAACGTTAAGGTTACGATTGGATCGGCGGTTGGACTTTTCCAAACGCTGAGATCGTCGCCCACAACGATTTTTGTAACGAGACCCAAGATGTTTGAAACAAGTACAAACATGAAGAGGGTAAACGCCATTAAATGAAAATTGCTCACTTCTTTACGAGGTAAATTGTCTGTAATGATTCCACGAATAAAATCCACTAACCATTCGATGACCGTTTGTTTGCCTTTAGGTCGTAGCTTCATATTTCTCGTACAAGCATAGACAAAGGCGAAAACAATGATACACGTCAACAGCACCATCAAAACAATGGTTCCATCAAACCAAATTGGTCCGATATTGAAGAGTAATTTCTTCTCTTCCAAATCAATTCACCTCTTTTCCAACAATCTTTCAGAAGTTTCATCCTACTCCTGAGTGATAATCCCTGGCAAAGCTATCGTACCACCACTTGTTGATAATTTACAAATAGTTTACTTTTAAAATTTCATGTGTTGAAAATTGGTTGGAAAACCTTTTCCATAAACCAATCTAATGCAGGGTGGTACTGCTTTCCGAAGCGATTAAAAAATGAATCATTTACATTCATTTACTCAACACTTACCAGATTTTACACCTAATCCGAAGAAAGGCAAGCAAATATGCGAAAAAGAATAAATTTACATTTTTAACGTCGGTTATTTTTTAATGTTCGGCTGATTTGTCGGTCAACTTCCTTACGTTTCAAGTCTTCACGCTTGTCGTACTGCTTTTTCCCTTTAGCTAAACCAATCAAAACTTTGGCATAGCCGTCTTTAATATAGACCTTCAAAGGTACCAATGTGATACCTGTATTTTTGGTTTCGCCGATTAACTTATTAATTTGTTTTTTGTGTAATAATAATTTTCTGGTACGTAATGGGTCATGATTAAAAATATTGCCCTGTTCATATGGACTAATATGAACATTATACAAAAAGGCTTCCCCGTTTCGAATTCGTGCAAAACCATCTTTTAAATTGATACGACCATTTCGAATAGATTTGATTTCTGTTCCTTGTAAAACAAGCCCAGCCTCAACCGTATCGATAATTGAATAATCATGTCTAGCTTTGCGGTTTTGTGCGATTAATTTTCCTTCCCCTTTTGGCATAAGCGACCTCCTCTACTTCTTCTTTTTCCCTTTTTTATTTTTTTGTTTCATTGCTTCTTTATAAAAAGGTTGTTTTTTGCCTTTGCCTTTTTTCTTATTTTTCTTTTTCTTACCATCAAATGATTCATCTTTTTTATTTCTTCGTTGATTATTTGAACGAGTTGAAGAATTGGCTTTACCTTTTTTACGTCCTTTTGGTCCTTCGACTGGCGCAACTTCCTCAGCTGAAATCAATTCAAAATCAACTTCTCTTGTTTCTGGATCAGCTTTTTCAACACGGATTTGAACTTTCTGACCAATTTTCAAAGTCATTCCCGTCCGTTCACCAACTAACGCCATATGATTTTCAATAAAGTGGAAATAATCTTGTTTTAAGTTGTTCACGTGAATTAAGCCTTCTATTGTATTAGGCAGTTCCACAAAGATACCAAATTTTGTGACAGAGCTGATGATCCCGTCATACGTTTCTCCCACTTTATCTACCATAAATTCGGCTTTCTTCATAGCGTCCACTTCACGCTCTGCATCAACTGCGCGACGTTCCATACTTGAACTATGATTGGCAATTTCTGGTAATGCTTCGTTCCATTTTTCTTGATTTTTTTCAGATTGATCTTGGCTATAGCTGCGAATCAAACGATGCACAATTAAATCTGGATAACGACGTATTGGTGAAGTAAAATGCGTATAATATTCAGCAGCCAACCCATAGTGTCCGTAGTTGTCTTCTGAGTATTTCGCTTGTTGCATACTTCTTAGCAACATCGTATTGATAACCACTTCTTCCGGCTTATTTTCAACTTGCTCTAAAACTTTTTGTAAATCTTTCGGTGAAATGTTTTCTTTTGTTCCTTTAACAAGAATGCCAAGTACTGCAGCAAAATCAAAGAAACGTTGCATTTTTTCTTCTTTTGGTTGTTCATGAATCCGATAAATAAATGGCAGTTTTAAGTCATGATAATGACGTGCCACAGTTTCATTCGCTGCCAACATAAAAGATTCAATTAATCGTTCACCCACGCCACGCGTGCGTAAAAGAATATCTTTGGGATGACCATTTTCATCAACTAGGACTTTGGCTTCACGATCTTCAAAAGAAATCGCACCACGGCGCATACGCATCTCTTCTAATATGTGGTGCAGCTCGCCCATCTCTTTAAACATGGGAACTAGCTCTTTGTAGCGTTCTAACGTTTCAGGTTTTTGCTCTTCTAAAATTTCATTGACTGCTGTATAGGTCATTCGCTCCGTTGTTTGGATCACACTTTGAAAAATTTCATGCGAAATAACTTCTCCTTCTGGTGTAATTTCCATCTCACAGCTCATGGTTAAACGTGGAACATGTGGGTTTAGCGAACAAATCCCATTTGATAATCGCTGCGGAATCATTGGCACAACTCGGTCTGTCAAATAGACACTTGTGCCGCGTTCATACGCTTCCATATCCAATTGGCTTCCTTCAGTTACATAATAAGAAACATCTGCAATATGCACCCCTAAAAAGAAATTGCCATTTGCTAACTTTTGTACCGTTACCGCATCATCTAAATCTTTCGCATCTTCTCCATCAATCGTCACAATCAACTGATCACGTAAATCCCGACGACCGACTAAATCGCTTTCTGCAATAGTTTCTGGTACTTGGTCCGCTTCAGCTAAAACTTCATCAGGAAATGCTGTGGGAATTCCATGAGCCACCACGATTGATAAAATATCCATTCCTGGATCATTTTTATGACCAATCACTTGTTTGACTAGTCCTTCCATACTCGTTGGATATTCTTGATCTGGATAATAGGTAATTTCAGCAATGACAATGCTGCCATCTACTGGCTTAATCCCTTCAGGTGCAATTGATACAGTATACTGATTCAATTTCTTATCTTTGGGAATCATGTAGCCATACAGTCCCATTTCTGCCATTTCTTCTTCACTATATGCCACAAATTCTCCGACAACTTGGCTCACTGCTCGCTCTTTAATTTCTTTGACTTTACCTTCTGCGCCGCGATCTGAAAAAGGATCCGCATGTTGGATCACGTCGATTAAAACCGTGTCCCCATCCATTGCAAAGTTCGTTGCCTCTTTAGGAATGTAAACATCTGGTTCTTCAGGATCGATGGTCACGAAACCAAAGCCTCGTTCATTTGCACGAAACGTTCCTTCTATTAATAAGTCTTTCATTGGTAACAGGACTTTGCCTTTTTTGTTGAAACTAACTGACTTTTCTCGTTCCATTTGTGCAATGGTTTGCACTAAAATTTTAAAATCTGAACTTTTTTCTAAATTCAAGCCTTGTGCAATTTCTTCCATTGAAAAGCTTTTCTTTTTTTGGCTTTCCATGAAATGTAAAATTTGCTCTTTAATTGTTTGTTTTGTCATTATTTCTCCTCATTCCAAGGTAGTGTTGCTAAAAATTGCACCACATCTTGCTCTAATTGTTTGTGTTCTCCACTCACCGTAATGACATGTCCGCTGTTTGGGTACCATTGTAAGGTCACACGTGCTTGTGTTAGCGCTTGGGCCGTTTGATAGACGCCCATTGGCTCAATCATTTCATCTTTGCCAGCTTGCGCTAAGAAAAGAGGTGCGTGGATTTTGTTTAGTTTGTCTGCCGTCTGACTAGCAATTGTTTCAATCGCTCCTAATTGTTGTTTGACTCGTTGCTCAATCGATTGCAACCGGCTTTGTTGTTCCTCTGCAGGAACTTCTGCAATTTTCATCACGTTTTCTGCGTATAATACAAAATTTTCTGGGACTTTATTTTCGACAGGGTAGATCGGTGAACAGAAAAATCCACCACCAATTAATCCTGTTAATTGTTCCGTTAATGCATGCATACTGAAAATCCCGCCCATTGATAAACCAAAAATGGCAATTTCTTGGTAGCCTCTTTCTCTCAAAAAAGCGACTGCTTCTTGTGTATCTTGCCACCATTGTTCCGTTGTTTGATCTAAAATATCTTCAGGAACTAGCGTGCCATGTCCTGAAAAATTAGGCGAATAGACAGTATAATTTTCTTTTTCTAAACGTCTGCTTAACATCCGTACATCATTACTGCTGCCAGAATAAGCGTGTAATAAAAGGACCGCCCGTTTTCCTTTTTCTGAAAATAACGGCTTCGGTAAATTGATTTTTTTTGCCACTTCGCTCACCTCAGCTTCATTCTATCATATTCTCCAAAGAAAACCTTCCGAAATGATAAGTTTCAAAGACTTTTTCAGAAAGAAAAAGAACAGAAAAATAAGTGTCCGCACTCATCTCTCTGTTCTAAACTTGTCATTTTAAAAGATTACGTACTTATTTTGAAGATAAGAACGCCAAAACAAATAATAAAATCATCCAAATTGCGCCAAGAACTGCTGTTGAGCGTTGCATAACAGCTTCAAAGCCGCGCGCTTTTTGCTTCCCAAATAATTTATCTGCACCGCCAGTGAAGGCACTTGCTGCACTGTTTTGTTTGCTTGGTTGCATCATAACAGTAATGACGATTAAAACAGATAAAATGATGACCAACGTTAAGATTAGATTATACATGCGTTAATTCTCCTTTTTATACAAATATGCGAAATTCATCTACTTTAATGTAGCATATTTTATCTGTAAACACCAGTGAAATTTAATGTCTTTCCTTATTTGTCTCTAATAGCAACAGCCGCAAGTAGGAATCAGATTTCTACTTGCGGCTGTTGCTAGCTTCTTTTTTATTTTCTCAATACGTCTCCGTATTCAGGTTTAGTATCAAATTCTTTTTTGGCAAATGGACATAGCGGAATAATTTTTTTATGCTCTTTTCTCGCTTTTTCAACACCGGCTAAAACAAGTTTTTCAGCTAATTTTTGTCCACGATAAGTTGGATCAACAAACGTATGGTCAATAATCATCATGCTTTCACCAGCATCTGACCATGTCATTTCACCAATTTCTTGGTTTTCATCGTTATATAGAGCAAAACGATTGTTTTCTTCTTTAATTTGCATATTCGTTCCCTGCTTTCCGAATATATTTTAGAGCACCACTTGGACATGAATCTACCACAATCATGTCATTTTCAACACTTCCGTTATCTGGAATAATCCATGGTTTCCGACCAACTTCAAAGACTTCTGGATTTCCGCGAACACAATTACCAATATGTTCACAAATATCTTTATTATAAAAGATATCAATTCCTTCCCCAGTATATTTACGGTAGCCTTCTTTTAATAGTTGTTCTTCCGTGACTGGTTGCCCATCTATTTGGTTTCCTTTCATTGCACAATCTCTCCCCTGTAACTTATTAATATTAAAAACGTACCTTTATTTTACCACTAAGCTGGACATTCAGGCAATTAATTGTTCCACCTTACTTGCCAATTCGACGAGCACGCAAAGCAGATAAGATTGACACAGTGTCCACAACTTCTTGTAGCATAGCCCCGATTAGCGCCGGAATGATCCCGGTACTAGCAATTAGCATTAGTAAAACGCAGATAAAAATTCCGATTAATACAGATTGTTTGGCAATTTTCATGGTATCTTGGGCAATTTCGACCGCTTGGCTGACTTTACTTAAGTCATCTTTTAAAATAACAACGTCAGCAGTTTCACTAGCCGCAGTAGCTCCATGAGCGCCCATAGCAATACCTACGTCTGCAGCAGCAAGCGAAGGTGCATCATTTACACCATCCCCTACCATGATGACTGGATGGTTTTCTTTGGGCAATTCTTTTAGAATAGTTAACTTATCTTGTGGTAAACATTCCCCATGTACTTCGGTAATTCCTACTTCTGCAGCAATCGTTTCTGCGACGGATTCTTGATCCCCCGTCAGCATTAAAATTCGTTGAAGATGTAATTGGTGTAATTTTTCCATAGTCTCTTTTGCTTCTGGTCGTACTGTGTCTGTAAAAGTAATTCGGCCTAAATATGTGCCATTACGTGAAATATGAATGGTCGTTTTATCAATTTTTTCAGTTGTTTGAGACTCTTGTGTCACAAAATTCTTTTTACCTACCCGTATCTCAGCACCATCCACAAATGCCTTCACGCCAGCACCAGAAACTTCCGCTAGATCTGTAATATTTTTTAATGGGACATCTTGCTTTCTGGCATAAGCAACAATTGATCTAGCTAAAATATGACTTGATTCTTGTTCCACGCTTGCTGCCAATCCCACTAATTCAGCAGCAGTTATTTCAGCATTGATTGGTTGGACTTGATCAACAGAAAGTTGTCCTTGCGTAATCGTGCCTGTTTTATCAAACGCAATCGTTTTTGCAGAAGCTAATTTTTCGACCATCGTTCCCGATTTAATAACGACCCCATGACGACTTGAACGACCCATCCCTGCCACTAAAGCAATTGGGGCAGATAGAATTAAAGGACACGGCGAAGCAACAACTAAGACTTCCGCAAAACGTGTCGGACTTTTTGAAACAAACCAAGCAACACCTGCAATTAAGTAGGCAACTAGTGTAAAAGGTACCGCATAGCGGTCTGCTAAACGTACAAAATGAGCTGGACGTGCCGCAGATTCTTTCACTAAGTTCACAATCGTTTGATATTGACTGTCGGCTACAGTTTTTTCAGCAACCATTTTCAAAGAGCCATCACCATTCACGGAACCCGACATTAATTCATCACCAGGATTTTTTTCAATTGGTTTTGATTCTCCTGTTAATGAAGATTCATCGACTGTTGATGTCCCGGTTTTTACCAAGCCATCAACTGGAACTAGTTCCCCTGGTTTTACTACTAATTCATCGCCAACATTGATTTCCTCAACAGAAACATCTTCTAAATTTTCGCCATTCAAGCGATGAGCTTTTTGTGGCGAGTTATCCAATAATGACTTCAGCTCTTGGTTAGCTTTTCCAGCGGCATAGTCTTCTAATGAATCACCACCAGTCAACATAATTAAAATCATCAAACTGGCCCAGTATTCTCCCACAGCTAAGGTCGCGACGATAGCGGTAATCGCTAAAATATCGACACCATATTTTCCTTCACGTAAGGTTTGAATCATTTCCCAGAACATCATTAACGCCATTACAGAACCTGTTATTAAAATAATGCCATACGCCCAATTCGGCTGATGTAAAATAAATTCAAATAATAATGCCAAAACTCCTGTTATAATTGTAATCCCCAATTTTGTTACATGCTTCATCTCTTTTTCTCTCCCATCATTCACTTTACATTATTGAGCGTACCTTTTCTGTTTTGAAAAAGAAAGTGAAAACGTCTAAATGAAAACGACTTTCATTATCATAGAATAGTTGCTGTAGCAACGTTTACTTTCTGAAAAGTAGTTATATAAAAAACACAGACCATCGTTCGTTCGCCGATGGTCTGTGTTTTTATTTCCAAAAATCATCAAAAATTGTAATGGGTAAATGCCGTTTGTGTTGTCCTTTTTTATACCAGTTTTCAATTGTTTGTTGATCTGTTTCCGAGACTTTTTTGCCTTCCAAATAATCATCAATGGCATCATACGTGACACCTAAGGCAACTTCATCTGCAACTAACGGTTTGTCATCTTCTAGATCAGCTGTTGGTATTTTTAAATACAAGGCTTCTGGTGCCCCAAGTTCTTTCAGCAAAGCTTTTCCTTGGCGCTTATTTAAACGAAATAACGGTAAAATATCCGCTCCGCCATCACCATATTTGGTGAAGAAAGCTGTGACATTTTCGGCTGCGTGGTCTGTGCCAATTACTGCGCCAGCATTTTCGCCAGCTACTGCATATTGTGTAATCATACGTTGACGTGCTTTCATGTTCCCTTTATTAAAATCGCTAATTTGAACGCCAGCGTTTTCTAGCGAACCAACCATTGCATCCACTGCTGGTTTAATATCCACTCGTAAAGAAACATCTGGCTGGATAAAGGCTAGCGCGGCTTGTGCATCAGCTTCATCTGCTTGCTCACCGTAAGGAAGGCGAATCGCAATAAATTGATACGACATATCTCCTGTTTCTTCGCGCATTTCAGTCATCGCTAATTGTGCTAAGCGCCCAGCTAATGTTGAATCTTGTCCGCCACTAATTCCCAAGACAAAGGTTTTTAAAAAAGGATGTTTAGTTAAATAAGCTTTCAGAAAATCAATACTTTTACGAACTTCTTCTTTTGGATCAATTGTCGGTAACACACCTAACTCTTGAATGATTTTTTCTTGAAGTGTTGTCATTTCTAGGCCTCCTTATTCACCGTTTCCGTTAAATGTTTAACGTCTTTACGCACTTTTTCCAATAAATTCATTTTGTGGTTCCAACAATCTGTTGAAAGGTCCACTGGATATTTCTGCGGATTCAAGTCCCGCTTGTATTCTTCCCAAAGTGAATCTAAATTTTCTTTTGCATATTGTTTAATTTCATCTAAAGTTGGTAATTCGTACACACGTTTTCCTTCAACGAAAATATCCTGGAGTACTGGCCGTGCTTCAAAATCACGGACATACTTATTAATAAAGGTATGAACGGGATGGAACATATAAATTTCTTCTTCTTGGCGAGGATCTTCATTCCAAAGTGTCACATAGTCCCCTTCTGACTTTTTATCAGATTTACGTGTAATGCGCCAGACTTGTTTTTTTCCTGGTGTTGTCACTTTTTCAGCATTGCTAGATAGTTTAATGGTATCTTTCATTTGACCATCTTCACCTTCAATTGAAACTAATTTAAACACCGCTCCTAAAGCCGGTTGATCATAGGCCGTAATCAGCTTGGTACCCACGCCCCATACATCAATTTTTGATTTTTGCATTTTTAGATTCAAAATCGTATTTTCATCTAAATCGTTCGATGCATAAATTTTTGCTTCAGTAAAGCCAGCTTCGTCCAGTTGTTCACGAACTCGTTTAGAAATATAAGCCATATCGCCACTATCAATCCGCACACCTAGGAAATTAATTTTATCACCCATTTCTCGAGCTACTCGAATTGCGCTTGGCACACCCGCTTTCAAAGTATCATACGTATCAACAAGGAAAACACAATCCCGATGTGTTTTGGCATACGCCATGAATGCTTCATAATCATTTCCATACGACTGAACCAATGAATGGGCGTGAGTCCCACTAACCGGAATACCAAAAATTTTACCAGCACGAACATTACTTGTCGCGTCCGCCCCACCAATATAGGCGGCTCTTGTGCCCCAAATGGCAGCATCTAATTCTTGTGCTCGGCGTGTTCCAAATTCCAATAAAGGATCATCGCCAATCACGGATTTAATTCGAGCCGCTTTTGTCGCAATTAATGTTTGGAAATTCACCATATTTAGCAAGGCAGTTTCTACCAATTGACATTGTGCCAAAGGACCTTCAATTTGAATTAACGGTTCGTTATTAAAAACCAAATCCCCTTCTAAAGCAGAGCGTACAGTACATTTAAATTCAAAATTTGCTAAATACGTCAAGAAATCTTCTGGATATTCTTCAACTTCTCGGAGATATGCAATATCAGATTCTGTGAACGTTAAATTTTCGAGATAATTGACTAAACGTTCTAAACCTGCAAAAATTGCGTAGCCATGATTAAAGGGCATCTCTCTAAAGTAACATTCAAAAACAGCATGTAAATCTGCTCTCCCTAATTCCCAGTATGTTTGCATCATATTGATTTGATACATATCTGTATGCAATGTCAAACTATCATCTGCATATGTATAGTCCATCGTTTTCTACCTCTATTCTTTGTATTAAAAACTTGTTTATATTATAACAAAAAAATTTTTTTTAGCCTAAAATCTGCTTAGACCTCTTTTTCTTTAAAAATGAAAAATTTACTGAAGAAATAATTTAAAATCACTACTACAACTTGTGTAATCATTTTCGCCCAAAACGATGAAAAATGAATGCCATCAATTAGGAGAATCATTAAACCCATATCAGCCACAAAAGATAAAATTCGGTACCAATAAAATAAGCCCATTTCTTTAAAAAAACCAGCTATGCTTTCATGCTTACTTGCGAATACCCAATATTTATTCGTGAAAAAGGCAAATAGAACAGATAAAAACCAACTAATTGTGTTACTTATCTTGTAATCCAGCCCTAACACATTTTGACAAACAAAAAACACAACTAAGTTGACGACCGTCGTTGCACCACCAAAAAATAAATAAGCCAGTACTTCTCGGTATTTACGAAATAATTCTTTCAATTTTCACGCATCCTTTCAACTAATCATTTTATCAAACTTCGGCAAGAAAACCTATCTATTTTGTGTAAAGACACAATTCTCTTGCTAATTTTACTATTTATTAAGTATTTATGAAAAACATAGTAAGAGTAGAGGAAAAGTTAATCCATGAATGAACTTACCCTCTACTCTTACTCTAATAATATATTGACTCTATCGACCAATAAGTTAAATCAGCATTAGTCCTTTAGCTTAGGAAGTGCTATCGTTTGTCCTTCGGTTAATACAGAATACGTTAAGTCATTTGCCTGCTTGAGGGCGGTTAAGGAATAGCCCGTTTTTTTTGCAATTTTTGCGAGTGTCTCTCCTCTTTTTACTTCATAATACTCAGTAGACTCTGTTTTTGAGTCATTCGCTGTACCATTTGATTGCTCTGCTGTTTCCAAAGCATTAGTCACCGATTTACTGATTATTAGTGATTGAAGTAACGCTTGTTCTTTCGGTTCTAGAGAAGTCGCCGCTGTATGCTGAGGAATCGTGATTTTTTGGCCAATATAAAACATTTCTTGAGTCTTTGAATTTTGTTTTAATATGGCTGTTGCTGACACACCAAACGTCTGGCTAATGGTGGCGAGAGAATCTCCTTTGCTTACTTCATAGATGACTGCTTCTTTTTTTAGCTGTTCTTTGACTGCTTCCTTATCAAACGAAGGTTTCTTTTCTTCTGCCAAATTAGTCACTACTGGTTTCTTCTTTTCTTGATCGTATTCAGTTAATTGATAGGTTTCAATCAACGCGTTTAATTTTTTATCGTAATATGTATCCGTTGCATAACGACCTGTTAAAAATTTTGTTGCCTGCTGATAATTCGTCGTGTTTGCTTTCAAAACACCGTGATAAAACGTCGGATTACCCGCCAGCCCATTGATAATTAATTTACTATAGTCTGTTAATGACTCTTTATAAGATGGATACTGACGAAAATCGGCATGAATGGTGGTCATCTTCCCTTTACCATCATCTTCTTGTGTGGGAAAGCTGACACTTTGACCATGGTAAGCGCCTTTAATGCCAAACAAATTATAATTTGGCGCCGCCGCTAACGCACTATTGCCCGAGCCACTTTCTAAAATAGCTTGAGCTATCATGACAGAAGCGTATAGATCATGTTGCTGACCAATAACTCGTGCTTCTTCACCAATTTTTCTAATAAACTCAGAAGTAGAAGCATTCCCTTGGACAACAAAATTTGCCTCGGCTTGTTGTTGAATTCCTGCTTGCTTTTCCTTTTCTTGACTATTGTCTATCTCTGAATGTACCAACGGCTCTTTGGTCTTTTCAGTTAATGTAGAATTTTGTGGTTCCTGATTATGAGGCGGCTTTTCAGTGAGTGCTTTACGCTCTTCAGACGCTGGTTGCTCACTTTGTAACGATTCGGTTAGTTTAGTACTAGCAATTGGCTTTTCTTGTGGCGGTAAACTATTTTCAGATTCTGAAGGTTCCACATTATTTTCCTGATGGTCACCGCTGTCATTTTGTGTTGAACTTTCTTGTTGTTCAGACGAACTTATTATTGTTTCGTTCAGCGTTGAAGAAGTAAGGGTTCCTTGATCTTGATTGGCTTGGTCCGCTCTTTTTTCTTCCAGCGATAGCTGTCGACTTTCGTCCCTCGTTTCGGTCTCTTCTTGAGCGATTAATGGTTCCGAATTGTAGTAACTGGCTCCCGCATAAATCCCTAAAATTCCAATACATACCAACTTCAAATATCTTGCCTTTCTTTTTTTCATCGCATTTCTCCTTCATTTACCTCTTTATTTCTGCTAATAACTGCTCTATCTGTTGGTACGTTCCTGTTGATTCATTCTTGATTGTCAGCATTTGTTCACAATAAGCTTGGTACTCTCTTGCCACTTGCTTCATGCGTGTTAAAGTTGCTAAACGTTGTTCCATTTCTTCATGAACTGTTGCAACTTGTTGTTTGGCTTGACTAATTGTTTCTTTTGCTTGACGTTTGGCTTCCAATAACACTTCGCCAATTTCTTTTTGAGAAAGCGTAACGGCTGTGTCTAAATTCTCTTCACTGGTCTGTCTCTGTTGCATCTTTTCTTCAGACAATTGTTTCTGTAAAGAAGTGATAGTTGTTTCTTTATCACTTAATGTTTCTTTAACATGTTTAAGTTGAACATCTTTTTCGACTACTTGTTTTTGTAATGCTTCCACTTCATTGGTTTGCATTAATAATTGCTCCGTTAGCTTTTTAATGGATTGCTGATATAGTTGATTTTCTTCTTCTAGTTTTTCAACAAAAGAAAATGACTCTTCTGACAGTTCAGTCGGCACTTGTTGCTGGACCTGTTTTACTTTTGCGGATTGCTCTTTTGCATAAACGAACTCGTCATCAAAGATTGCTTCCTCTGTTACCTTTGGTTGTGCTTTCATCGATTGTTCATTTTCAAAATCCGGCATCTTCTCATACTCCTCATCTTCATTGTTTTTAGTCAAAAATTGCCACATTTGTTTCTCCTCCTTCGTACCTTTTACACCGTTAACATATAGCCTTTTGAGCGAATTGTTTTGATATATTGTGGTTTGTTCACATCTTGTTCAATTTTTTTACGCAAATGGAAAATCACATTAGCGACACGATATTTTCGTTCATTCGCAGTATCTTTCCAGACATTTTTGTAGAGTTCTTCATATGTAATTGTTTGTCCTGCGTGTTTGTATAAATACTCTATTGTGAAAAATTCCAATTTTGTTAAAAGAATTTCTTCTCCACTTCCCAAGCAAACACTCAAATTTGGCGCAATTAAATACAATCTCTCAGAAAGATTCTTAGTAACTGTTTGTTCCTCGTTTGCAATAGCTAATTTAGGATAAAAACGTCTTTTTACACGTTGCAATAAATTACTCATGCTTAACATGCATTCTTGACGATCATAAGAATGATCAAAAACGCCATCTGCACCTAATTGTAAATAAATAATTCGATTGACTTTACTAATTACTTCTGTCCGAGAAAATAACCAAATCGGTAAATCTGACTGCTTGCGAATCGTCATTAATAACTCACAACAAGTATTTACTTGCTGGTGGTCAGTAACTTCAATCACTAATCCATCAATATGGTGCAAATGAAGAAGTATATTTGTTCCTTGGATGATCTGACATTCTACTTGATTACTAACAAACCAATTTTGACAGTATTCTTTTGTTTCAATTGTCAAAGGAACGACACCAATTGTATATTTTTCCATTTTTCCACCTCAATCTTCCTAATATTCCCCTTCAAAATATAATAATTTTTATTTATATTCTATTAATAAATAAAAATTACCAACTACTAGTTTTCAAAAAATGATTGTTATTACTAAATTTTATCGAATAAAAACAAGGCTGTCTAGCTAAAACGAAGCCTTTAAATTATCATCTTTTTTGTTAAATGAGTAAATATTTGAGAAAATACTATAAGCAAAGATATTATTTAGATTATTTATTCTTTATGTAAAAAAAGCTTACGATTTTTCAATCGTAAGCTTTTAGAATACTTTTTTATTTTTACATCATACCGCCCATGCCCATTGATGGATCCATCATAGGAGCTGGTGCAGCTGGTTCTGGTTTGTCTGCAACAACTGCTTCAGTTGTTAATAATAAAGCTGACACAGAAGCTGCATTTTGTAAGGCAGAACGAGTTACTTTTGTTGGGTCAACAATACCGGCTTCAACCATGTTTACCCATTCACCGTTAGCTGCATTGAATCCGATACCTAAGTCAACATTTTTTAGTTTGTCAACAATCACTGATC
Organism: Enterococcus sp. DIV0358; assembly: GCF_051713465.1. Lineage (NCBI taxonomy): Bacteria > Bacillati > Bacillota > Bacilli > Lactobacillales > Enterococcaceae > Enterococcus > Enterococcus sp. DIV0358. Next base: position 2,213,449 of record NZ_JBIOPX010000001.1, read on the forward strand.
CTTCATAACCAGCATTTTCAGCGATTTGACGGATTGGTTCTTCTAATGCACGAACGACAATCTTGATCCCTGTTGCCACATCGCCTTCAGCTTCTAGCGCAGCGACTTTACCAATTACATTGACCAGTGCGGTACCACCACCAGAAACCATGCCTTCTTCTACAGCGGCACGTGTTGCGTTTAATGCATCTTCAATTCGTAATTTTAATTCTTTTAATTCTGTTTCAGTAGCAGCACCGACTTTAACGACAGCAACCCCGCCAGCTAATTTAGCTAAACGTTCTTGTAATTTTTCACGATCAAAATCAGACGTTGTTTCGCCGATTTGGTTTTTAATTAAATGAACGCGGGCATCAATGGCTTCTTTTGAACCAGCACCTTCAACAATTGTTGTGTTATCTTTGTCGACAACTACTTTGCTAGCATTTCCTAAGTTTTCAATAGTTGTGTCTTTTAATTCTAATCCTAAGTCGTCAGTGATTACTGTACCACCTGTTAAAATAGCAATATCTTCAAGCATCGCTTTGCGGCGGTCACCAAATCCTGGCGCTTTTACTGCGACAACATTAAATGTACCACGGATTTTGTTCAATACTAATGTTGGTAGAGCTTCCCCATCAACATCATCCGCAATGATCAATAGTGGACGGCTTTGTTGTAGAATTTGTTCTAATAAAGGTAAGATATCTTGAATATTTGAGATTTTTTTGTCGGTAATTAAGATATATGGATTTTCTAAAACAGCTTCCATTTTATCGTTGTCAGTAACCATGTATTGAGATAAATAACCGCGGTCGAATTGCATTCCTTCAACCACATCTAATTCTGTTTCAATCCCTTTTGATTCTTCAATGGTAATTACGCCGTCGTTACCAACTTTTTCCATTGCATCGGCAATTAATTGGCCGACTTTTTCAGAACCTGATGAAACAGCAGCGACTTGTGCAATCGCTTCTTTTGAATCAACTACAGATGAAATATTGTGTAATTCTTCTACTGCTGTTTTTGTTGCTAATTCAATCCCACGACGAATACCTAATGGGTTAGCTCCAGCAGTTACGTTTTTTAAGCCTTCACGAACAATGGCTTGTGTCAAAACAGTCGCTGTTGTTGTTCCGTCACCAGCAATATCATTCGTTTTAGAAGCAACTTCTGAAACTAATTTTGCGCCCATGTTTTCAAAATGATCTTCTAATTCAATTTCCTTAGCAATTGTTACTCCATCGTTAGTAATCAATGGTGAACCAAATGATTTTTCTAAAACAACGTTACGACCTTTAGGGCCTAATGTCACTTTCACTGTATCTGCTAATACATCTACTCCGCGTAGCATTGCTGCACGTGCATCTTCTGCAAATTTAATCTCTTTTGCCATGATTTCTTCACCTCATAATTTTTTTCTTCTATTATATTATTCTGTAAAAGTTGTTTATTATTCAACAGTGGCAATAATGTCTTTGGCTGATACAATTAAGTATTCTACGCCTTCGTATTTCACTTCTGTTCCTGAATATTTTTCAAACATTACTGTGTCACCAATTTTTACTTCCATCGGAACTTTTGTGCCATTTTCAAGCACACGACCTTCACCTACTGCGATAACTTCACCTGTTTGTGGTTTTTCTTTTGCAACGGATGCAAGAACAATTCCTCCAACAGTTTTTTCTTCTTCTTTCGCGACTCTAATTACGACGCGATCGCCTAATGGTTTTAACACAATAAATCCCTCCAAATAAAAAGTTTTCGCTTATTTTAGCACTCGATACACAAGAGTGCTAACTCACACTATTTATAATACTCATTTCACTCTAAAAATGCAAGTCTTTTCTCTCTTTTTCTTGTCAATTATAAGATACGCATTTTTTATTGAGTATTCTTTTTTCATGGAATGTTTTTCCAATCCTTTAATTCATGGTAAAATAAATTGACTACGATTGGAGGCGAATAAAATGAAACAACGTTTACTTACAGCACTAATAGCAACATTCGTTTATTTTGTGATAGCGAATTTAGGAAATCTTGTTTTCAGTGTCACAGAAGGAATTGTTTCGACACTTTGGGAATCTCTTTTCTTTTTCTTATTCGTTTTTCTTTTATTAGGATATCGCAATAATCGTAAAAAATAATTATAGAAAGGATTAACCATGACCTTAAGAAAATCAAGTTTATTTATTTTAGTCACATACATTATCGCTTTTTTCGGGCCGTTACTTTTTTCGGGTATTTCCCCCAATGCAGCGATTAATGTGACAACTGCTCTCTACATTATTGGCGCCCTTGTAATGATTGGCATCTTTTTAAAAACAACAGAACCTTCTCCTTTAGAGGAAACAGCAACCTTGAAATCACCTATTTTTATTTTTTTACTAGGTGTTAGTGGGATTTTCATTGCCATGCTGATTCAAGGGGTTACTTTTGCCATTGAAGTAGCCATCACAGGAGAACAAGCTACTTCTCAAAATACACAAGCTATTGTAGCGGTGATTTTGGCAAATCCTTTATTTATTTTGGCAACTACTATCGGTGGTCCGATTATGGAAGAATTCGTCTTTCGTTATGCATTTATCCATTTAATCCAGCCTTTTACAAATTTCTGGATTGCGGCTACTGTTAGTTCGGCGATTTTTTCACTCGCACATGCCGATGGTCACTTTTTTGTTTATTTCTTTATGGGATTTTTCTTTGCTCTTTTGTACAAGCAAACTGGAAAAATTTGGACCTCAATTATTGCCCATTGCGGCATGAATACGATTGTGATTATTGTTCAACTACTTTTGCATAATGGTGCAATTCAATAAGAAAAGGGCCTTCGTCTAAACGACTAGGCCCTTTTCTTTTGCTTATTCTTCTTCGTCAATCAATTCATTGTCATGATGTAAGAAATAAATTAATGTTTGTAATTCGTTGGTTAAGTCAACATTTTGAATTAATACTTCAGGTGGCGCTACTAAACGCGCAGCCGTAAAGTTTAGAATGCCTTTAACCCCTGCTTCGGCAAGTTTGTTCACAACTTCTTGCGCTTTGCGAGCTGGAATAGTTAAAATAGCTACTTCGATTTGTTGAACACGGATTTGTTCCATCATATCTTCCATTGGATAAACCGGAATACCGTCAACAATGCGTCCCACAATATCTTCATTCACATCAAATGCGCAACTTACACGAATACTGTTGCTTTGATGGAATTTGTACTTTAATAAAGCACTTCCTAAATTACCAACCCCGATTAATGCGACATTGGTTAACTCATCTTCATTCAATGTTTTTGCAAAAAAGTTCATTAAGTTTTCAACATCATAGCCGTACCCACGTTTACCTAATTCACCAAAATATGAAAAGTCACGACGAATAGTCGCACTGTCTACTTGTACCGCTTCACTTAATTCAGTTGATGAGACTTTATTTTTTCCTGTATCATGTAACATTCTTAAGTAGCGATAATATAAAGGAAGGCGTCGCGCCGTTGCTTTTGGAATAACTTGATCTTTCACAATTGGACCTCCAATACTTTCACTTAAATCTTATCCATTAACATAATAGCAGTTTTTCACAATAAAAAGCAATTCTATGGCTCAAAAATAGCATTTTTCTTCAAAAGTTTGTGATAAAAGGTATAAACCTTCACAAAGCATTTTTTGATACGTGCTATTTTAGCAGATTTTATGCTACACTAAGGGCAATGAATTTAGAAATGAGGACTACTGATGATTTTATTACAAGCAAATCAAGTTGCCCGGCATTTTGGCTCGGAAACATTGTTTGAAAACATACATTTAGAAATTGCAACAAAAAGTCGGATTGCCTTAGTTGGTCGTAATGGTGCTGGAAAATCGACTTTTTTAAAAATCATTGCAGGCATTGATGCTCCCGATAGCGGAACCATTGCCAAAAATAAAACTGCTACGTTAGGTTATTTAGCTCAAAATACCGGCTTAGAATCAGATAAAACCGTTTGGGAAGAAATGACAAAAGCCTTCGCTGACATCCTAGAAATGGAACAGCGTATGCGAGAATTAGAAACCAAAATTAGTGAAATGGAGCCAACCACCTCCGTTTATGAAGGAATTTTAAAAGAGTACGATCAATTGCAACATACGTTTTCTGAAAAAAATGGCTACGGCTATGAAAATGAAATTCGCTCAGTCCTTCACGGCTTTGGCTTTGATGAATCCTTTTACACGAAAGATATTCAAACCTTATCTGGTGGTCAAAAAACCCGGCTTGCATTAGCGAGAATGCTTTTACAAAAACCAGATATTTTAATTCTGGACGAGCCTACAAACCACTTAGATATCGAGACGCTTTCTTGGCTGGAATCTTATTTGCCAAGCTATGCCGGCGCCCTATTGATTGTTTCCCACGATCGTTATTTTTTAGATAAGGTAGTTAATGAAGTTTATGAACTGAGTCGCAAAAAAATGACTCACTACAAAGGAAACTATTCCAAATACTTAGAGTTAAAAGCAGAACAATTAGCCAGTGAATGGAAAGCGTATGAAAAGCAACAAGAAGAAATCAATAAGTTAGAAGATTTCGTTGCCAAAAATCTGGTTCGTGCATCTACAACAAAACGTGCACAAAGTCGCCGAAAAGTATTAGAAAAAATGGACCGTTTAGACCGACCTCAAGGAGATGAAAAATCGGCGCATTTTCTTTTCGATAGTGAAAAAGTCTCGGGAAATGTTGTTTTACAAGTCGAAGATGCCGCCATTGGTTACGACCCAGAACATATTTTATCCGAACCTATTCACTTGGATATTCGTCGTAAAGAAGCCATTGCCTTAGTCGGACCGAACGGAATTGGTAAATCCACTCTCTTGAAATCAATTATTGACCGCATTCCTTTCATTAAAGGAAGTAAAACTTTTGGCACCAATGTTTCTGTAGGTTACTATGACCAAGAGCAAGCCAATTTACATGGCAATAAAACGGTCTTAGCGGAATTATGGGATGAACACCCAACCACACCTGAAAAAGAGATTCGAAGTATTTTAGGCGGCTTTCTCTTCAGTGGAGATGATGTTGAAAAAACGATTCCTTTATTAAGCGGTGGCGAAAAAGCCCGTGTGGCATTAGCAAAATTAGCGATGGATCGTGACAATTTCTTGATTCTCGATGAGCCAACCAACCACTTGGATATCGATAATAAAGAAGTTTTAGAAAATGCGCTGATTGATTATGAAGGAACCATCCTCTTCGTTTCCCATGACCGTTACTTTATCAATCGAATTGCAACAAAAGTTGTTGAGCTTTCTGAAAAAGGCAGCAAACTTTATTTAGGCGACTATGATTATTATTTAGAAAAGAAACAAGAGGAAGAAGAAATCGCTGCCCTCTTAGCTAATGAAGAAGCGGCGAAAAAACCCGAACCAGTTACAGCCAAAAATACCTTTTATCAAAACAAGGAGCAACAAAAATTACTCCGTACTTTGCAAAGAAAAATAACACAAGTCGAAGAAAATCTTGCTCAGTTAGATACGACAATTGCACAATTAGAAGCACAAATGAGTCAACCAGACATTCTAGAAAATCATGTTGAATTGCTGGCTTTAAACCAACAATTAGATGACGCTCGTCAGCAACAAGATGAACTACTTGAGCAATGGGAAAATTTCAGTTTAGAATTAGAAGAAATGGAAAATAACAATTAACGGAGGGATTCACTATGGCTTCCAAAAAAATCAGTTTAACGAAGCCCAAATATCAACAAATCGCCGTTGATGTTGCGGAAAAAATTGCAGAAGGCAAATTACATGTTGGAGATAAAATCCATGCCCGTTCCACCCTAGCTAACCAATACCAAGTGTCGCCAGAAACAGCCCGCAAAGCCATTATCGTTTTAGTCGATTTAGAAATCGTTAAAGCCAAACACGGCAGCGGCTTCTATGTGGCATCAAAAGAAAAAGCGCAGGACTTTGTGACACAATATCAAGACGTTCAAACGATTGCTGAAATTAAAGAAGAATTGCTAGATAGCGTAGCGAAACAAAAAGAAGAACTTACTCATTTTTCTAGCATTCTAGATACTCTTGTTGAACAAACAAAGCGTTTTGATTCTTTCAATCCAATGAATCCTTATTCATTAGTTTTAACAGAAGAAGCTGCTTATCTTGAGGCGACGATTAGCGAAATGAATTTTTGGCAAAACACTTCGGCAACGATTATCGCCATCAAACACAAAGAAGAGCTTCTGGTCTCACCTGGTCCATATGCAAAGATTTCGTTGAACGACACACTTTATTTTGTTGGACATGACGAATCAACCTTACAACGAGTGCAGAATTTCTTTTATCCTTAAACAAAAAAGTGACTACTTATCTTGCGGTAAATAGTCACTTTTTTTATTTATTATTTCTATTTTTCATAAAAAACCACTATAAAACCTAGTTAAAATACTGTTTTTCTTCATTTTCAGAAAGATTTTCATCTAATTTGACAAAGTGACAACTTTATAGTAGTCTGATGTAGTCACTTTTTTTAATGAGGAGGAACAATGATTTGCCAAAAGTAAAAGTAAATCACCTTACCAAGATCTTTGGTAAGAAAACCAAACCGGCACTTGAAATGATTCGTGCCAACAAAAGCAAAACAGAAATTTTAGAAAAAACGGGTGCCACAGTCGGTGTTTATGATGTAAATTTCGAAGTTGAAGAAGGCGAAATTTTCGTTATTATGGGGTTATCAGGAAGTGGGAAATCAACATTAATTCGTTTATTAAATCGTTTGATTGAACCAACTTCAGGAAATATTTATATTGATGGACAAGATATTTCTTCTTTAGATAAAGAAGGATTACGTGAAGTACGTCGAAATAAAATGAGCATGGTTTTCCAAAACTTTGGTCTTTTCCCCCATCGAACTATCTTAGAAAATACGGAATATGGTTTAGAAATTCGTGGTGTTCCTAAAGAAGAACGCCAAGCAAAAGCTGAAAAAGCCTTAGAAAATTCTAGCTTAATTGCTTTTAAAGACCAATTACCAAGTCAATTATCTGGTGGGATGCAACAACGTGTCGGCCTTGCTCGTGCCTTGGCTAACGATCCAGAAATTTTATTAATGGACGAAGCGTTCTCTGCTCTTGATCCGTTAATTCGTCGTGAAATGCAAGACGAACTATTAGATTTACAAGAAAATGTCAAAAAAACCATTATCTTTATCACACATGATTTGAATGAAGCTTTACGAATCGGCGACCGGATTGCTTTGATGAAAGATGGTCAAATTATGCAAATTGGGACTGGAGAAGAAATTTTAACCAACCCAGCCAACGAATATGTGCGAACCTTCGTGGAAGATGTGGATCGTTCAAAAGTCTTAACTGCCCAAAATATTATGGTACCTGCTTTAACTACTAACATTGAAATTGATGGCCCAACTGTTGCTTTAAAACGGATGCGTCAAGAAGAAGTGAGTATGTTACTTGCCGTGGATAAAAAACGCCAACTAAAAGGCGTTGTACGCGCAGAAAAAGCTTTAGAAGCGCGTAAAAACGGGACTTCTCTTGTAGAATGTGTGGATCCAGAAATTCAAACAATCGACAAAGATATGTTAGTGAATGATATTTTCCCACTGATTTATGATGCACAAACGCCTCTTGCCGTGACTGATAACGGCAAACTATTAGGCGTGGTCATCCGTGGTAGCGTACTTGAAGCACTTGCAGAAACAGAGGTGAACGAACATGAATAAGTATCAATTACCTGTCGCGTCTTGGGTTGAAAGTTTTACTGATTGGTTAACTTCAACATTTGCTGGATTATTCAGCTTTTTACAAACAATTGGTCAAAGTGTAATGGACAACATTACTGCCTTACTAACAGCCGTACCACCACTTGTGCTGATTGTGCTATTAACGATTGCTGCTTTCTTTATTTCTAATAAAAAAATCGGCTTAAGTTTATTCACGTTTATCGGCTTAATGTTTATCTATAATCAAAACTTATGGAACGATTTAATGAGTACCGTTACGTTAGTTTTACTTTCTAGTGTTATTTCCATTATCATTGGTGTGCCACTAGGGATTTTAATGGCGAAAAGTGAAAAAGCCAAGAGTATTATTACACCGATTTTGGACTTCATGCAAACAATGCCTGGTTTCGTTTACTTGATTCCAGCCGTTGCATTCTTCGGAATTGGTATGGTTCCTGGGGTCTTCGCCTCTGTTATCTTCGCTTTACCACCAACCGTGCGCTTTACGAACTTAGGAATTCGACAAGTGCCAAATGAACTTGTTGAAGCAGCTGATTCTTACGGTAGTACTGGCTGGCAAAAATTATTCAAACTAGAATTACCTTTAGCCAAAAACACGATTATGGCTGGTGTTAACCAAACAACCATGCTAGCCCTATCAATGGTAGTTATTGCTTCAATGATTGGTGCGCCTGGATTAGGACGTGGCGTCCTTTCCGCTTTACAACGTGCACAAGTCGGGAACGGTTTCGTAAATGGTGTGGCTTTAGTTATTTTAGCGATTATCATTGACCGTTTTACTCAACATTTAAATAATAAAAAAGCAGCCCCTAAAGCAGCTGGTGCCACCTCTAAAAAGAAAAAATACGGGATTATTGCAGCGGTTGTTGTAATTGTCGCTGGCTTAGTTGGTGCTTCAATTTTTACAACAACAAATGATAAGCAAATTTCCCTTTCTTATGTGGAATGGGATACCGAAGTAGCCTCCACACATGTGGTTACCGAAGTCTTAAAAGATATGGGATATGATGTTAAAACGACTCCTTTAGATAACGCAATTATGTGGGAATCTGTAGCTAAAGGTGAAACAGATGCCATGGTTGGTGCGTGGCTGCCAGGAACTCACGCAGAGCAATATAAACAATATAAAGATAAATTAGACGACCTTGGTGAAAACCTTAAAGGCGCGAAGCTAGGAATTGTCGTCCCTTCTTATATGGATGTTGATTCTATCGAAGATTTATCTGATCAAGCTGGGAAAAAGATTACTGGAATTGAACCTGGGGCTGGTGTTGTTGCAGCAGCAGAGAAAACTAAAGAAGCTTATCCTAATTTGAAAGATTGGTCTGTTGAAACTTCTTCATCAGGTGCCATGACTGTCGCCTTAGGACAAGCAATTAAAAACAACGAAGACATCGTTATTACTGGCTGGTCTCCTCACTGGATGTTTGCAAAATATGATTTAAAATATTTAGCTGATCCAAAAGGCACTATGGGCGGCGAAGAAGCGATTCACACAATGGCTCGCCAAGGCCTAAAAGAAGATCAACCAGAAGCTTACAAAGTGTTAGATAATTTCCATTGGACAACTAAGGATATGGAATCTGTCATGTTAGAAATTAACGAAGGCAAAGACCCACAAGAAGCTGCACGTGATTGGGTTGATTCACATAAAGACCAAGTAGCAGAATGGAAAAAATAATTCTTAACAAATGACTTCCCCATCTATTAAAAGAGGGCGTTGAACAAATTGTTCAACGCCCTCTTTTTTCGCAAAAAAACCACTCAGTTGGGTAGACTGAGTGGAAAGGAGTTATTTTTACTTGAGGAGTAAAAATGAAAAGTGTTTATGTTGGGTGTTTTGTTGGTATGCTTATATATTAACGAGAACCTGTGAATAATTTGTGACGAAAACCTTGGAAATTTGCTACGAATTACTTAAAAAAGTTTAAATGTGTCTCACCCTAGTTAATCGATACAGCGATTATTTCTTTTTAGCATTTTGGATGGCTTTAAATAATGTTGAAAATTGTCCTTTGAAAGACATCACATCATCAAAGATATCAACACCATCGTTTAACATTTTGACGGTCACCCAGCCAAGCGCTTCCGTAATTGCTACCGCAACTGAAGCATTGACCATGCCACCAGTCACAGTTCCGACAACAGGAATCACTTTTAGAATATTCCCGACTGCGCTCTTACCTAAACTAACCACTACTAATTCTTTGGTTAAACTTTTACCTAAACTTTCAGACCAAGACTGACCAAAAATTTTATGCAGCCGTGACATCATAGTTAATTGAACAGGTACCAGTAAAAAAGCATCCGAAAATGGAATTGGCGAAAACCCAATAATTGCTGCTGACAATGCAGCAAAATGAATCGTTTGATGACTTTTCTTTTTCACGTCAGGTGAAACACCAGCCAAAAATTCATCAAATACTTTGTCGAGTTGTGTTTGACTGTTCGTCACTAATTGTTCTGCTTTACCTTTAGAAGTTGCGAAAGCATTCATTATGGCCGTAGACGTTTTTTGTGGAAATTTTTTCAAGACATCTTGAAAAAAAGAACGAAATTCTGGGTCTTCGATTTCTTCATTCAATTGCTTAGTTTCTTGTTCTGCTAATTCTTGTTTTTCAATCTCTTCAAAAAGTTCTTGTTTCTTTTTGTTTTTATGTTTTTTTCTTCTCATCTCATTAACTCCCTTATCTATCAATATGTAGAAACAAAGTATAGCATAGCCCCTGATTGATTCTCTTTTAGATGATTTGAAAAGCCAGAACTTATCTGTTTTTTAAACAAATAGAAATGTTCCAGCTTTTCTCAAAAAATCAGCTATTTTGTTTGTTCTTCACCGCAATAGACCGTCAAGTGTTTAGGCAAAATTTCCAGCGTAATTGGCAAAGCAGCTCCTTCATCACCATCCACATTAGTGGTTAATTCTTCTTGGTTTTCTAAGGAGATTGTTCCTTCTTTAAAGGTTAGGTAAACTAAATTATCAGTGGACTGGTCGACACCTTTTAACAAATCTGGGACTGCTTTTACTGCATCCCACAATGATTGATCTTTTAAATAAACTAAATGAAGTTTGCCATCATCCACTTGGGCCTCTGGTAATAATGTTTCAAACCCACCGATTGAATTCGTTAAGCCAACTAAAACGGTACTACTTTCAATGGTTTGTTCTTTTTGATCCAAGCTTAAATGAAAAGGATACGTTTGAGCATTCGCTAAATGTTTGGCACCTGAAATAAAATAAGCGAGTTTTCCTAACTTCGTTTTTTGTTCAACGTCCACGTCGTTAATTGACTCTGGAATCGTCCCAATCGCAACGACATTCATAAAGTAGTCGTCATTGATTTTCCCCACGTCTAAAGCACTGGTTTTTTCTAAATCTAATTGTTGAATCGCCTCTTCAGGATCCATCGGTAAATTCAAGGCTCGCGCTAAATCGTTCACCGTTCCTAAAGGAAAAAAGCCAAATTTTGGGCGGTAAGCTTGTTCTGCCAACCCGCTAATTCCTTCATTAACGGTTCCATCTCCCCCCATTACGAAAACACTGTCGAAGTGACTTTCCGCAGCTTCACGGGCAAATTGTTCTGCATCGCCGCCTTTTTCTGTTTGTTTCACTACAACTTCATCAAATAACTGTTTTAATTTTTCTTCTGCTAACGTTTCAAATTCTTTGGCTTTTTCACCACCAGAACTGGGGTTAACAATTAAAACTGCTTTTTTCACTGGTACCACTCCTCATTGATATCTAAATCGTTTGATTCCTTACAATTATTATAAAAGATATTTTTGATTCTGGCGAAAAATATGCTGACACTTGCTTAACAAACAAGCATTCCTGCTCCTCACTACTTTTCAAAACGTTCTTTAAAGCAATAGGCAAAATAATAGAACAATTTCCAAAAATCTTGCCAAACTTTTGGATCCATCCCCGTCAATTCATGAATTCGTTTCAAGCGGTAATTCAATGTATTTCGATGGATATGTAATACTTGTGAGGTTTCATTGATGTTTAAGTTATGATTGGCGAAAAAAATAACGGTTTCATAGTATTCATCATAAATCGTCTGGATGGTTTCAAAAAAGTCCAATTCAATATGAAAAGGAAAATTAAAAATTCCTTGAATGAAAAAATCTTCTGCTTGGTAAAACTTAGCCTTTTCTAATTGGAGAAACGATAGAAGTAAATACGTGTTTTGTGCCTCTTGGACCATTTGTTGAATCGTGGCTTTTTCCGAACTTATTACAAGGTATTCTGTTACTGGCTTTGTTATCTGAGGTGGTTCAGAAGTAATCACCAGATAACAATTTTCCCATTCAAATATTTCATGGCCAGGATAATAACTGGATAATAAGCGCTTGTCCTTGGTTAGTACACAATGATTCTGGTCATCTAATTGAAGGTTATATAGTTCCAACGCTTCAAATTTTAAGGCTTCTGAGTAAGCAGAATCAACATGCATTAAGTGCTTGATAAACTGATTTTTTTGTTTCTTCTTTTTTTCGCGTTCTTGTTGTGTATTTAATTCTTCTGTCAGTAAAAGAACAATCGAGCGCACAAGCTTGGTAAATTTGCGCACCTCGTCTGGTTCTCCTGAAATGCCTACGACACCTAAAATGTGATCATTCAAAATAATCGGTTCATTGGTGCCTTTTTTCTCTAAAGAAGTATCTTTATAAATTTCAATATTTTTCCGTTCATTGATGGCTCTTTCTGCACCACGATGGCGCTCCCCAATTCGAGCAGAATCTCCACTCGCAATAATTTTTCCTCGTTCATCCATAATATTGATGTTATAAGGAATATCCGCCATTAACTTTTCAACAATTTTATTTGCTTGGATTTTGTCTAATTTTAACATTGCTATCGCCAACTTTCTAAAAAGCGAGTAGCGTTTGGGACATAAGCCGCAATGACTTATGTCCCAAACGCTTAATTCTTCAGATCAACGACTGAACATTTTTATTTCAGCTTTCATTACTGATGATACCATGGCTAGTTCTTAGTCACAAGGCACCAGCTGTAATGTACGAGCAATATTTTCAACGGTTCTTTCTAAGTTAACTGGTCCATTTTTCAATGCTGCTTCCAATGGTTCGGCTTTGGCCAAAATTCCAAAAATAGCCGTCATCCCTTCTTCATAGAGGACATCCACATCTTTGCCGATATAGCCAGCACAAGCGAAAACCGGTTTTTGATACTTCTTGGCCAAACGTGAGACGCCATAAGGGGCTTTGCCGAATTTTGTTTGAAAATCCATACCGCCTTCACCAGTAAAGACATAATCAGCAGCTTTTATTTTTTCTTCTAATTGATTCACTTCTACGACAATATCAATCCCTGGGCGTAACTGAGCTTTTGTGAATGCTAGTAACCCTGCACCCAAACCACCAGCGGCTCCTGCGCCTGGCATCATCTCAACATCAATGCCGATCTCTTTTTTGATGATCGCTGCATAATGGGCTAAGTTTTTATCTAATTGAGCCACCATTTCTTCTGTCGCACCTTTTTGCGGGCCAAAGACATGAGACGCCCCTGTTGGCCCTGTTAGTGGGTTATTCACATCACTTGCTACTAGAACTTCGGTAGCAAAAATACGTTGATCAAACTGTGTTAAATCGATCTGCGCCAGTTTATCTAATGCACCACCGCCACGTGTCAATTCTTGCCCTTCCTTGTCTAACAAACGCGCACCAAGTGCCTGAATCATACCTGCACCCCCATCATTTGTCACGCTACCACCAATGCCGATAATGATTTTTTTTGCCCCATGATTGAGCGCATGTTGAATCATCTCTCCTGTACCATAAGTAGAAGTGATCAAGGGATTACGTTCTGCTGCTTTAACCAATTCAATTCCGTTGGCTTTCGCCATTTCAATGACCACCGTTTCTTGGTCACCTAATAAGCCGTAATAGGTTTCAACGATTTGATCAGGAAGCGGTCCTGCCACGCGCACTGGTACTCTTGTACCTCCTGTTGCATCCACTAAGGAATCCACCGTTCCTTCCCCGCCGTCTGCCATCGGGACGTGTTGAATGTCTGCATCTTTAAATACAGCTAAAATCCCTTTTTCCATTGCCAGACAGGCTTCTTTTGCACTCATACTTTCTTTAAATGAGTCTGGAGCCAAAACAAATTTTTTCGTCATCTTTTCGCGCCTACTTTCCAACTAGTTTAAAATAAAGCCATATAAAATGGTTGCAACAATCGTCATTACCCCACCGACACACATTTCATAAGGAATCACTCGAATTCTTTCTTTAATCGTCATATTCATACTTTGTGCCGTAATATGGAAATAATTGCCTTGAGGAACACTATCAATCACAGTTGCCCCAGTATGCACCATGACTGCTGCTGAAAGTGAAGATGTGCCCATATCTAAAATCGCTGGTCCAAAAGAACCTGTCGCTAAAATAACCGCTGTGGATGTTGAACCAACTGCTAAGCCCATTAAAATACCAGAAATCGGTGCCAAGAAGGTTCCAGAAATTCCCATAACAGAAATTAAGTGGACAATTTGTGTTGATAAATCAGAAACAGAAATTAATCCAGCAATTGCACCTGCACCAATTAAAATTAAAACGGTATCGGTTACTCTCTTCAAGCCAGAAGATGCATAAAAGGCCAGTTGTTTTGTTTGCCCAATCGCAATTGTCCCAACAACTGAGGCGAACGGCAAAATATACAGAGCATCAATATTCAAACTTTTGATGAAAGAAATATTTAAAACGGCGCCAATCGGATTAAGTAATAATAAGACAATCGCTAACACTGGCGCGATTAACGCCTTTTTCAAAGGTAATAATTCTTTTGTTTGTTCCTCCACAAGATCCGTTTCTTTGACCATTGATCCTTTACTTCTCATGATATTTGCAAGAACAACAGCTGTAATTAAGCCAAATACGGCTGGAATAAAGCCAGCAATCATAACGTCACTTAGAGGTAAATCAAAGCCGTTCGCCGCTGCAATAGTATTTGGATTAGGCGAAATAATATTGCCCGCTTTGCCGCCACCTGATAAGGCAATCAATAATGATAACTTACTGATACCCGTACTTTTCCCAACAGATAGAGCAATCGGGGCAACAATCAACACTGCAACAGGAATGAATACGCCCACTGCTGTAATTACCATTGTGGATAATGCCAAAGATAAAATAGCTTTTTTCTCGCCAAGCTTTTGTACAATGGCGTTGGCAATTGATTCTGCCGCACCAGATTCCATCATCACACCCGCCAACATGCCGGCTGCTAAGACACGGATTGCGGTTCCCATAATACTTTGTGTTCCGTTTAATAGAACAGCGACTGTATCTGACAGGGAAGCGCCTCCAATAAGACAACCAACAATTGCACCAAAAAACAAGGAATACACAGGATTAAATTTTTTCAAAATTAATACTATCGCTACAACTAATCCTAAAATTGCAGCAACCCAAGATATTGTAATATCTGGCATTCAAAATCAGCTCCTTAAATTGTTTACGCTTTCATTCTATCAAAGTCCTTTCTTTTTAAAATTGTAAATTTAACAGGATTTATTGTTCAAATGCACAAAAAAACCGTTCTTAAAGAACAGTTTTTTGAAATCTTTTTCTATCTTTCTCAATAATGACCACCAATCCAACGAACAAAAGAACACTCACAATTAACAATACTGCCGTTTTATTATATCCATGAAATAGTGCTTCGCCTCCACATGCGTAAAGTATTGAGGAAGGAATTACACCAATGAATATAGCGGCTATTAAATTTTTTAATGGCAACTGCATAGTATCCGCAGCAAAATTAATCACAGAAGAAGGAATAATTGGAATCATGTAGCCCACCATAATCCCAATTTTTGGATGCTTCATCCGTCGAATGGACTGGACCCAATGATTGGTCTCCGTTTTTCTATCTAAAAATTTTATATGATGCATCAAAAAGATTGCAACTAAATTTCCCAAACTATTCCCTAAAACGTTAATGAGTGTGCCGCTGAAGGGACCAAAACTCAATCCTGCAATCACACCAATTACCGAGGTTGGAATCCCTGGTACTGCACACATGATCGCGGTCAAAAAAACTAACAACAGCGCTGCTGAAAAACCATGTGAACGAATTCGCTCTAATAATTGTGTCTTACTGGCTTTAGGATTCAAAAATAATTGAATATCTGTTTGATATTCTAGATACAAACGGTAACCTACCAGTAGGATTAAAATAAGCCCGCTACTGATTAGTAGTATTCGGATTGTTTTCCTTTTCATTTTCTTTGCTCCTTTTATGCTTTATACAAAGTGTAGCACAGGATTCTTTGTGCCTCAATTAGAAGCTTGTATGAATAAAAGCCGCCCCTAAAAGTTAGACTAAAAATCTAACTTTTAGGGGCGGCTCGAAAGTTACGAAGGTACTTTTTTTATTTCCGATACATCTTAAACTCCAAGAACAGATCGTTATAAATTCCTAAGTATTCTTGACCTAAATCTTGGTAAACTTCTAAATGTTTGATGGTTTCATCATCTGGATAAAATTGTTTATCTTCGGCAACTTCTTTTGGTAATAGTTTTTTAGCTTCTTTATTTGGTGTGGAATAACCAATATATTCTGCATTTTGTGCTGCATTTTCTGGTCGTAACATAAAGTTCATAAATGCATAGGCGCCGTCTTTATTTTTGGCTGTCTTAGGCATCACAATGTTATCAAACCAGAGATTAGAGCCTTCACTGGGAATCACATAATGTAGATGTTCATTGTTTTCTAGCATTTCAGCAGCTTCACCAGAGAAAGTTACAGCAACTGCACTTTCTTCATTAGCCATGTACATTTTGATTTCATCGGCAACAATTGCTTTGACATTGTTCGTTAATCGGTTTAACTTATCGGTAGCCTGACGTAATTGTTGGTCGTTTTTACTGTTTAACGAATAGCCTAAACTGTTCAAAGATAATCCTAACACTTCGCGAGCGCCATCAATCAGCATGACATTATTTTTTAATTCCGGGCGCCATAAATCATCCCAATGTTGGATCTGACGACCGTCAATAAATTTATCATTATAAATAATCCCCAACGTGCCCCAGAAGTATGGAACGGAAAACTTATTTTTGGGATCGAAGGATTGATCTAAAAAGCGTGCATCAATGTTTTCTAAGCCTTTTAATTTGCTGTGATCAAGTGGTAAAAGCATCTTCGCTTTCATCATTTTTTGAATCATATATTCAGAAGGAATGGCAATATCATAGGCTGTACCACCTTGCTGAATTTTTGTATACATGGCTTCATTAGAATCAAAGGTTTCGTAATTGACTTTATAACCTGTTTCTTTTTCAAATTTCTTAATCAAGGCCGGATCTATATAGTCCCCCCAATTGTAAATGGTCAAGGTATCTGCTCCTGCCATGCCACTTGCTTTCTCCAATTGGCGCACGCCAAAAAACAAGATGACAATAATAGCGATAATTCCAATAAAAAGTGACTGTAATTTTTTCATTTTAACTTGGCCACCTCACTTTGTTCCCGACGCATTTTCTTTAAACGTTTTGGCGTATTGTCTTTACTGATAAAGTAATAACCGACAACTAGAATCATTGAGAATAGGAATACTAACGCACTTAAGGCATTGATTTCTAAACTAATTCCCTGACGTGCTCGTGAATAAATTTCAACAGATAATGTTGAAAAACCATTGCCTGTCACAAAGAATGTTACGGCAAAATCGTCCAACGAATAAGTAAAGGCCATAAAGTAGCCAG
The DNA here is from genome assembly GCF_051713465.1 of Enterococcus sp. DIV0358. NCBI lineage: Bacteria > Bacillati > Bacillota > Bacilli > Lactobacillales > Enterococcaceae > Enterococcus > Enterococcus sp. DIV0358. Next base: position 2,230,897 of record NZ_JBIOPX010000001.1, read on the forward strand.
CAATAATTCCTGGCGCTAAAAAAGGCAAAATAATATTTTTAATCACTTGAACATTATTGGCCCCTAAATCCCGTGCCGCATCTACCATAGAATCGTTCATCTCTTGTAGTTTTGGTAAAACCATTAAAACAACAATTGGAATACTAAAGGCAATATGCGACAATAATACACTTGTAAAACCTAAACTGATAAACCCTACTGCCGTGAAGAAAATTAAGAAACTGGCTCCAATAATAACATCTGGTGAAACGAGTAAAATGTTATTAAAGCTAAGCAACGTGTTCCGGTTTTTACGACGTTTTGTATAATAAATCCCCATCGCGCCAAATGTTCCAATGATGGTTGCTATTAAAGCCGATAAGAAAGCTAACAAAAACGTATTCAGAACAATGGTTAACAAGCGTGTGTCTTCGAAAACGTTCCGATAATTATCTAACGTAAAACCAGTAAACTGATTCATCGTTTGCGTGTCGTTAAACGAATAAAAAATCAAATAAAAGATTGGTGCGTACAGTAGCGCAAAGACAACGAATAAATACACATAAGACCATTTAAACTTTTTCTTTTGCATTATTTGCCACGCCCTTTCTTCTTCTCACCCGTCAGCAACATCACAATAAACATGGCAACAATTAAAATCACACCTATTGTTGAACCCATGCCCCAGTTTTGCGTTACTAAGAAGTGTTCCTCAATCGCCGTTCCCAACGTAATCACCCGATTGCCGCCAATTAAACGCGTTAACATAAAGAGCGAGAGCGAAGGAATAAAGACAGCTTGAACGCCACTTTTCACACCGTTTAGGGAGAGAGGAAAAATGACACGGCGGAATGTTTCCGCACTGCTAGCTCCTAAGTCCCGACTAGCACTAATCAATGAAGGATTCATCTCTTCTAAGGCATTAAAAATCGGCATAATCATAAATGGAATTTCAATATACGTTGCGACAAATAAAAAACTGAAATCTGTAAACAGAATTTGGTGCGTGCCCAAACCCATAAAACTCATAAACTGATTGATACTCCCATGAATACTGAAAATCCCAATAAAGGCATAAGCTTTTAATAATAAATTCACCCACGTTGGTAAAATAACAAGCATTAACCACAACTGTTTATGCTTGAGCTTTGTCAAAAAATAAGCCGTAGGATAACTTACCAATAACGTAAAAATGGTAATCAGAAAAGCATACCACACTGAATTAATGGTCATACTTAAATACGTTCCTGATGTAAAATACGTTTGGTAATTCGCCAAGGTAAACTGGCCATTCATATCGAAAAATGATTGATAAATAATCATTAGCACTGGCGCAATGACGAATAAAAGTAACCACATTACATAGGGAATCGAATAAATTCGACGCATTGTTTTCATTTTATTTTCCCCTTTCGTTTACTCGTCGTAACTTTCTAAACGGGCATCAAAGTCTTCTTCTGATTCATTGAAGCGCATCACGTGAATATCTTCTGGCTCAAAAGAGAGACCTACTTGAGCACCTTCTTTGGCTTTTCGAGTGGAATGCACCATCCATTCGTTTCCTTGTTCATCAAAACAAATAATTTCATAATGAACGCCGCGGAATAACTGCGTGTCCACCGTTACAGTTAGCTTGCCTTTTTCAAGCGTGGTAATCGTTAAGTCTTCTGGACGTAAAACGACTTCTACAGGTTCATTTTTCCGCATGCCGCCATCGACACATTCAAACTTTTTGCCCACAAATGAAACTAAATTATCTTCCAGCATCACGCCATCCACAATATTACTTTCCCCTACAAAGTCAGCAACAAAGTGATTAATCGGTTCATCATAAATATCGACTGGTGTGCCACTTTGCACGATATGACCTTTATTCATGACAAAAATTTCATCACTCATCGCTAATGCTTCTTCTTGATCATGGGTCACAAAAATAAAAGTAATTCCTAAACGTTGTTGTAAATCACGTAGTTCATATTGCATCGCTGTGCGTAATTTCAAATCTAAAGCGGATAACGGCTCATCTAAAAGCAATACTTTTGGCTCATTGACAATCGCTCGTGCAATTGCGACCCGCTGACGTTGCCCCCCAGACATTTCACTAATTTCACGTGTTTCGTAGCCCGGTAATTGAACCAAACGTAATGCCTCTTTCACTTTTTTTTCAATTTCTGCTTTGGATAGTTTTTTGATTTTTAAACCAAATGCAACATTATCAAAAACATTCATGTGAGGAAACAAAGCATAATCCTGAAACACGGTATTGACTTGGCGTTTATTGGCAGGTACATCATTTATTCTTTTACCATCAAAATAAACATCACCAGAAGTCACGTCATTGAATCCCGCAATAATACGCAAAATCGTGGTTTTGCCACATCCTGAAGGTCCTAATAAGGTATAAAATTTTCCTTCTTCAATTTCAAAGCTGACATTTTTTAATACTGGTTCATCGTCAAATTGTTTGACAACATTTTCAAATGAAATCACATGGTTTCTCACTGGATAAACTCCTCCATTTCGTCCTTTATAAATACGATTCTGTCGCCACAATTAACGCACGACTTTTTCCTCGACCATTGTTGCTGATTTGGTGAGGTTCTGTTGCTTGGTAATACATGGTTTGACCTTTTTTAGCAATATACGTGGCTTCCCCTAATGTCAAACGAATGGAGCCATCAATCACATAAATAAATGTTTCTGATAGAGAAGGTTCAAACGTTTTATATTCGCCATTTTTATCAAAAGTAATAATGACAGGTTCCATTTCTTTTTCATTTGAGGCTGGAATTAACCATTTTAGTTCATAGCCATGTTCTTCATCATAATAGAGAGTACTTTCTTCTTCATTGTAAACAATTTTCTGTTCAAGCGGTTGCTGACTAAAAAACTGCTCTGGCGTCACGCCTAGTACTTCTAAAATTGAGAAAAATGTTTCCATTGATGGTGAGCTTAAATCCCGCTCCAATTGGGAAATATAGCCTTTGGATAAATCCGTTCTTTCGCCTAATTCTTCTTGTGTTAAATTTTTCTGAATGCGTAAATTTCTCAACTTCTCACCAATTTCCATGGCACACCTCGTTTCTATTTTCAGCTAATCTTTTCAACAAAAGTTTTGTAATACTAAACTTACAGTTTAGTTTTACCTTTTTTAGTATACGAACTTTTTGAAAAATTTCAACCATTTTTCTTTATTTTTCTAGTCTAATTGTCACACAATCTTTCTTTTCTGTATAACTTACTGTTTATAAGAAGAAAAATGATACGAAAAAATCAGAATATGATAAAATAAGACGAGTTGCTTTTTTACATAATTGGAAGGAGAGTTTTTATATGAATTCATTTCAAGCATTTACGTTAAGAGAACAAGATACATCTGTTATTGGTCAACTAGAAACCATTACTTTAGACGATTTATCAGAAGGCACTGTAGTAATCAAAGCAGCCTACTCCTCAGTTAACTTTAAAGACTCTTTAGCTTCAAAAAAAGACGGCGGTGTGATTCGCAATTATCCAATGATTCCAGGAATTGATGTCAGTGGCACTGTTGTCACATCGGAAGATCCTCGTTTCAAAGAAGGCGATAAAGTGATCGTAACAGGCTATCAATTAGGGGTTAGTCATACTGGTGGTTATTCTGAATATGTGCGTGTTCCTGGCGATTGGGTAGTTCCACTTCCTGAAAAAATGAGTCTCAAAGAAGCAATGATTTTCGGAACTGCTGGCTTTACGGCCGGATTATCTGTCACAGCTTTAGAAGACGATGGCTTACGAGACGACAAAGAAGCCCCCATTATTGTAACTGGTGCGACAGGCGGTGTTGCGACATTGTCTATTGCGATGTTGCATCAATTAGGCTACACTTCAATCACTGCATTAACTAGAAAGCCAGATTCTTTTGAGCTTTTAAAAGAGTTAGGTGTTAGTGAATGCTTATTAGTAGAAGATTTCTTAGCAACTCCTGTTAAAGCATTGATGAAACAGCGTTTTGCTTTTGCAATTGATACCACTGGTGGGGAAATTACTTCTGCTGTTTTACCACAACTTCGTTATGATGGCCGTTCAGCCATTTGTGGCCGCGCTGCTGGAATTACATTAGAGACAACCGTTTTACCCTTTATTTTACGGGGCGTTCATTTATTGGGCATTGATTCGGTTAATGTTGGTATGGACAAACGAAAAATAGTCTGGCAACGTCTTGCCACTGATTTAGACATCACTGAAAAAGCTGTGTATCAAGAGATTACTTTAGAAGAACTTCCCCCTGTTTTTGAAGCATTACAAGCAGGCCAACATATTGGACGGACCATTGTCCGAATTTCTTAAGGAGGCGTTTTGATTATGGATGTTTTAGTTACTGCTGGCGGAACGTCAGAACCGATTGATAATGTTCGTTCGATTACCAATCATTCTTCTGGCGGACTAGGAAAAGCAATTGCTGAAAGTTTTTTAGCTGCTGGACACACCGTAACCTACGTAACAACCAAACATGCATTACGTCCAACCCAACAATTGGACTTATCAATTAAAGAAATAGAAACAACGGTTGAATTAGCCACTACGTTAGAACAACTCTTTGCTGAAAAGCAATTTGATGCGATTGTTCACGCAATGGCAGTCAGTGATTTTACGACGGAAACCGCGCAAACGGAAGAACAATTTATTGATTCTTTTGCGCAACAATTAAGCGAACAAACATTGCCAAAGACCAAAGAAGCCTTGGTAACTATCGTTCAAAACACATTGAATCAGATTGCTGATATTCCTCAAACAGCAACAAAAATTTCATCTGATACGGACCGATTATTAATTTTTCTAAAGAAAAATCCTAAAGTCATCCAAATGATTCGTGACAAGCAACCCCAAACTGTTTTAGTGGGCTTTAAATTACTTGTCAACGTTTCACAAGAAGAACTTGTCCAAGTTGCACAAGCCGCTTTGATTAAAAATCGGTGTGACTTTGTCTTAGCCAATGACTTGATGAATGTTCATGAAACAGAACACGAAGGATTATTAATTAACGAAACGGGCATTGTCCAAGAAGCTTGTTCAAAACAAGGGATTGGTTCAATGATCGTTAAAAATGTTGAAAAGAAATGGAGAGAACAACAATGAAAACTATTTTATTAGGCGTCTCTGGCAGCATTTCTGCATATAAAGCAGCAGATATTACAAGTCAACTAGCTAAGCTTGGCTACAATGTGGAAATTTTAATGACTAAAAGCAGCACAGCGTTCATCACTCCGCTGACGTTACAATCACTTTCTAAGAATCCAGTGCATACGGATGTCATGATGGAAATTGATCCCAGTAAAATTAATCACATTGAGTTAGCTAAAAAAGCGGATTTATTTTTAGTAGCACCTGCTTCGGCCAATACAATTGGGAAATTAGCCCATGGGATTGCCGACGACTTACTATCAACAGTTGCTTTGGCGCTTTATCCTGAAACACCCAAAATTATTGCGCCCGCGATGAATACGTATATGTACCAAAACCTCATTGTCCAACGAAATATTGGCATTTTAAAAGAAGTCGGCTATCAAGAAATAATCCCACGTGAAGCTCTATTAGCTTGTGGCGATTATGGTCGTGGCGCACTTGCCACTGTTGAAGATATTCTTCAAACAGTGATGAAAATTTTAGCATCTGATAACAAGGAGTAATTTATGAATAACACGAAAAAATTTACGTTAACAGCCATGTTCTTAGCTATCTTACTTTTACTGGCTTTAACCCCGCTAGGATTTATCACATTAGGTCCTTTAAATTCGACCACGATGCATATTCCTGTAATTATTGGTTCCATTGTTTTAGGGCCAAAAATCGGTAGTATGTTGGGCGGCACGTTTGGGATCATTAGCTTAATTAAAAATACGACAGCACCAACACCTTTGTCGTTTGTTTTTTCTCCATTTATTCCCGTGATCGGTACCGATCACGGTAGTTGGAAGGCTCTTTTAATTGTGCTAATTCCGCGGATTTTAATTGGGGTCGTTCCTTATTTCGCTTACAAATGGCTAAATAAATTAACGAAGGAAAAAGCGCAACCTGTCTCCTTATTTGTTGCTGGTGTTTTAGGCTCAGCAACGAATACCATTTTAGTCATGAACATGATTTATTTTCTTTTTAATTCAGCTTATGCTGAAATTATTGGTAAAGCTGGAACTGCTGTTTACCTAGCTATTATTGCGACGATTTTCAGTTCTGGTGTGCCAGAAGCTCTTGTTGCTGGTGTAGCTGCTTCAGCAATTGCTAGCGTTTTGCTTCGCTTAATGAAACGGAATGCAACGCAAAAACTATAGAAAAAAACACAGGGACTAAAAATCAAGTTTGATTTTTAGTCCCTGTGTTTTTTATTTATTTTTTTTGTTTTCGTAATTTATAGGCATATTCACTGGCCTTAAATAATAATTTATTAACCGGTAAATCGAATTCCCCAATAAATTCATTAATCGTTGGGTTGAAGTTCGCTTTAAACTTAATTAAGCCATCATTTAAACTACCTTCTAAGCCGCCCATATTACAGCTTTCGCAGCCACGGTTAAAACATTCTTGAATGGCATCTCGCCAAGTCACATAAGTTGGCATGTAGCGTTTATAACGATCATCTAAGCCAGCATAAAGGATTTCACTTGTTGGACCAAATGTCACAGCCAAGGCGCCAGCAACCGTGACGATTTCACCAGCTTCTGCGATATTTTCTTCTAATTCTTTTAGTTCCCGAGTCAAGGAAGCATCTAATTCTTCTAAATTATGGCGCTTTTTCACTTGATTTTCTTTCAAATTACTCAAGTCTTTTTGATTTTTGTCATAGCGTTGTCGCGTGCTATCTAAGCGTTCCTTTAAATTGACTTGCGCCAGCATAATAAAGGAGTCTTCTGGGTAAATGTTCAACAGCTTCTTAAAGTAATCACTATTCCGTAAAGAAATATGTTGGCGTTCCATGGTTGATTGAATGACTTTTTCAAATTCATCAACAAAGTCAACATGCCCTTGCTGCACAACGACCCCTTTTTTTTCAGCTGTTTTAATCATTTTCTTGGTGCTTTTTGACAATTGTTCTTCACTAAAATCTTCACGATAAATATTCGCTTGGAAGCGGGGCTGGATGGTGGCCCCCATATCCATTGTCAGTCCTTGATATTTGGCCCCTGCCTTTTTCAAGGTCTCAATAATAGATGTCGCTTCAGCATGCGGTTGATGTTCTTCTCCCAAATGAAAATCTTGATAGTGAACCGCTGGATCCATTTTTATAAATAAAGCTCGTTTTTTCTTGCCAAATTTTTTCAATTCAGCCATAAAGTAGCTGACCAAACGTTCATTTGTATAGTCCATTACTGGACCTCTTGGTGTATATAACATCGTAAAACCGGCTGGTAATGGTTTGATTAAAACTAAACTTGATGCAACTAATGTATCCTTTTCATAAACCCCAACAATTTCAGAACCCCAGTTATCCTTGACTTTTGCCCATGAAGATGACTGTAGTAAATTACATAATGGGTGATTTTTAACAAATGTATCGTGTACTTCTGCCGGAATACCGATTTTAAATGTGTACATGTTCAAACTCCTCTGCTGTGACTTTCCAATAGTCCGTTTATCTTACACTATCATAGTGTATTCCAACAGACTAGTAAAGTTTTACATGAAAATTTTTAGAAAAAATGTAGATCTTATTCTTTATGTAAAAAAGACGAGGTAGAAACAGTTCATTCTATCACTTAGTTCACTAATAGCAACGACACTTTTCTTCACTGCCATTCAAAGGATGAATCATTTCTATCCACATCTTTTCAATTAAATACGTGTTTCAAATTTTAATGATTTGTTGATAAAGTACATGATTGGTGCTGAAATCGTCATAATAATCGCTTCACTTAATGCTAACCAACCATAAGTTGTCCAAAATGCTTGACCGCCACTTGGTACTAGCATAAAGGCAATAAAAAACATACTTACAGTGAAAAATAGACTATTTAGACACATTCTAACAGGAATACTTGGTACCTTTTTTTGTAAAAAAGCTGTTAAACTCAACGCAAATAATGTTTGTGCTCCACCAAACAGAGCATCCATTACACCGAAACCAAAAAATAAGTTAAAAAAGATAACGCCGCCTAAAACACCCCACATCAATTTGCGATTGAAAACGACTAGGTGATTCAAACTTTCTGAAATTCTAAATTGAATCATACCAGAAGAAACTGGCCGAACCAATAAAGAGAGGACAATATATATGCCCATAATGATACCATTGGCTAAGACTGTTCTTAGCTTTCGATTGGCTTGAAACGAATTTTGCATACTTTTTCCTTCTTTCTCCGAGTTTTTTTACAAGGGATGGTTGATGAACCTTGGTTACAATTGCAACAGTTCACATTCTAATATGGAAAGTCAAAATAGTCAATGAAAGCCCTGTTTTACTTTGCACTTATTTGCAGTTTTCACCTCTCATGCATTGTTTCGTGCCTTTTTCTAGTCATTTTTTACTTTTTTAAGCAATCTTTATTCGCAGAAGTTCCTCCCTCTGGTATAATGGACAATAGCGATTCAAAGGAGGAGCTCAATGAACATTCACTACTATCTTATTATCAACGAGCAGGCAAGTAGCGGCAATGGCCGAAAAGTCGCTAGAAAAGTGATTCAACAACTCAAGCAACAAGAACTTAAATATACGGCTCTTTACACTGATTACGCTGGACATGAAAAAGAATTGACGAAGGAACTTGCAGAAACAACTTTACTTCCTTGGTCTGAAGACTTAGACGTTTCAACTTTTCCAATCCTAGTCGTGCTAGGCGGCGATGGCACACTACATAATGTCATTAATTCATTACTTCCATATGATTCAGCTATTCCTTTAAGCTATATTCCATGCGGCTCTGGAAATGATTTTGCACGAGGGGTGGGATTATCAAGAAATATTGATAAAGCATTGCATCAAATCCTGCGCACCAGACGACCAAAAGAAATTCAAACAATTCATTATGTAGAAGCCAACCAAGAAGAAATCGGCTTAGCCACCAATAATGTTGGCTTAGGGTTAGATGCGGCAATCGTGGAAAAAACCAACGAATCGTCATCAAAAAAAGCCTTAAATAAATTTAACCTTGGCTCGCTTTCCTATATTTCTTCAATCATTCATGTCTTTTTTAAACAAAAAGGCTTTCCAATTTTAGTTGAAATGAATGGTAAACAATACACATTTAATCGTGCTTTCCTATGTACGGTCACAAATCATCCTTATTTTGGCGGGGGCGTATCAATTATGCCGACGGCCAATCCTCGCAAAGCAGTCGTGGACTTAGTTGTCGTGGAACGAATCAATATTTTTAAAATTTTGTGGCTTATTTTCCTATTGCTTCGTCAAAAACAAGGGAAATCTAAGCATTTTCATCATTTTCAATCAAGCAAAATTCGAATTGTTTCGACGATTCCACAAACCATTCACGCAGATGGCGAGATTTTAGGCAAACGAAGTATTGATATGGTTTATACCACACAAAAACGTTTGTTTTGGTTTTAACTGAGTCCCTTAAGGTTGAAAAAGAGTGCCATAAGTCAAAACGACTTATGGCACTCTTTCCTTTTCTCACATAAATTGATAAGGCGTCGTATCCTTCATTCCAATCATTGGATCAATAGCATTTGTTTGAATAATTTCGACTGTTAGTCGTGGTTCTTTTGGTAATGATTCTTCGACAACTTTTGTCGCTTTATTTGCTGTTTCTGGGGTTGACTCTTCCCCTTCATCAGCAAATAGTGAAACTTCTTGTACCGTTGTGTCAACTAATTGCTCGTCTGTTTCTTTGATCTGATCGGCTTTCGTTGATTGCTGTTCAGTTTCATAAGAGACAGCTTTTGTTTCCTTTTCAGTAAATGGATGGTCTGCCGTTAAACCTTCTTCATAGGCTTCTAACTGGGTTCTAGTTGTTAAGGTCATTTGTTCTGCGTTCACGATTCGTTCTTTTAGCATCGTCATGCGACTAGCCGATTCGTTTTTGACACATGTTTCAAAAGCAGAAACCTCACCTAGTAGAATTAATAATTCTTTACTACGTGTCACTGCTGTATACAGCAAATTTCGTTGCAGCATTCGGCTATACTGATGAACCATTGGCAGTAACACCATGCGGAATTCACTACCTTGCGCTTTATGAATCGAACAACAATACGATAGCGTAATTTTATTCCATTCATTTCTTTTATACGTTACTTCATTATTATCAAACTGTAAAACCAACTCGTCCACTTTGTCCTCTGAGTCTTTGGCTAAAGTAATTCCGACGATTTCTCCCATATCTCCATTGAACACATTTAATTCTGGCGTATTGACTAGTTGCAAAACTTTGTCCCCAATCCGATAGACGGTGTCATTCCACTTGACTTCTTTTTTCTTCCCCTCATTTGGATTGAAGATTTCTTGCATCATTTTATTCAAGGCATCAATGCCAGCTGCGCCACGATACATTGGCGCTAAAACTTGGATATCTTGTGGCGTAAACCCTTTTGCTTTTGCCTTTGTGACGATTTGTCGAATGTATTCTTCAATATGACCAATATCACTTGCAAAGAACGAGCGATCCTTTTGATTTTTTTGAAAATCAGTAGGCAACTTTCCTTCTTTAATTTCATGGGCAAGAGGAATAATACTTGAACCGTCTCCTTGACGATAAATTTCGTTTAACTCACATTTGGGAATTTCGTTAATTTGCAATAAGTCATGTAAGACTTGACCTGGACCGACAGACGGTAGCTGATCCTTATCACCAACAAAAATCACTTGCATGTTTGTCGGAATAGCTTTTAATAACGTATTGGCTAACCAAGTATCCACCATTGACATTTCATCTACAATTAGCAAACCGCCTTCTAATTCTTTGGCGGTTAAACTCGGATTTTTTTCACGACCTGTCAAGCCTAACAAACGGTGGATGGTACTTGCAGGTAAACCTGTCGTTTCGTTCATACGTTTCGCTGCTCGCCCAGTTGGCGCCGCTAGCAAGATTGGAAACATCTCCTGCGTATAGTCTTTGAGATCTAATGAAAGACCATTTAGTTCCGCAAACAACGAGACAATCCCATTAATAACAGTTGTTTTCCCTGTTCCGGGCCCTCCAGTTAAAATAAATAACGGTGATTTAATCGCTTCTTCAATCGCTGCTTGTTGCGAGTCGCCATACTGAATATTTAAACGTTTCTCAATCATTCGGATATTTTTTTGGACTTCTTCTTCCTCATAATGAATTTCTTTTTTACGAGAAAGTAAACGCTGAATCGAAGTACCAATGCCCCATTCAGAAAAATAGAGACTGTTCTCAAAAAGTTTAGTCTCTTCTTGTTGGATTTTTCCATGTTCGACTAACGTAATGATTTCATTGGCCACTTGATCAGGTGAGATTTCCACTGGGCGACTTGCTTCCAAGGTCCGAATCGCTTCTTCTAATAAAACATCTGCTTGAACATACGTATTGCCTGAACGAATGGAGTGTTCAAACACTTCATGTAAAATCGCCGCTCGAATTCGAACAGCAGAATCCGCCTGAATGCCGATTTGTTCAGCAATATTGTCCGCTCGTTTAAATCCGACTCCCTCAATATCTTCAACTAACTGATAAGGATTTTCTTGAATCACAGAAAGGGTTTCTTCTTGATAGGTTTGATAAATTGAAAAAGCTAACTGACTACCGAAGCCGTATCGATTTAGTCCCACAATCACTTGCTCCATCCCGTGATTCAAGCGAATTGTTTCGACGATTACTTGACGTTTTTTTTCATTTAAAACAGTAACTTCTTCCAAAACACTCGGGTCATCAATAATTCGGTCAATCGCACTTTCCCCTAATACTTCAACAATTTTTTCAGCAGTTCGTTTACCAATGCCAGGAAATTTGTCACTTGATAAATAGTTAACCACCCCACTAGCCGAAGTCGGTCTTTCTTGCTGATAACTATCCACCTGAAACTGTCTGCCATAACGAGGATGGTCCACAAAATGACCAAAGAAACGATAGGGTTCCTCTTCTTGAACTTGGCCAAAACTTCCAGTTACTACAATTTCTTTTTCTAAATAATCTGTATTTGTATCGGTCACATTTACAAGAACGACTTTATAAAAATTACTGGGATTTTCAAAAAAGATTGCTTGTACAGTCCCAACAATAAAGGCTTTTTCTTCGTCTTCACCAAAAAGTGTTACCACTACAAGCCCTCCTTTCTGTTGTGCGCTTATTGTGCTTTTTCTTTAGCTAAAAAAGACGTATCATTCCATAACGTTAAGTCGTACGGCATGTTCCTTGATGCCTCTTTGGTTTCAAGGATTGAGAGGCTATTGTTTAACAGCCCGCCCATTGTCCGTAATTCTGATAATGGTTTACCAGCCATCGCTTGGATTGCCGCCGTCAGCGCTGCTCCGTGTCCGACAAATAGAACTGGACCTTCGTGTTGCTTCGCCGCTTCAGCAACTGTTTCTGAAATCCTTTGAATCGCTTGCTCGATTGGTTCACCATCAAAAATTGTTGGATCATACAAATCTAAACGATGCCGTAAATGATCTAATTCTTCTCCATAAAAATTACGCATTTCTTCAATATATTGTCCTTCTAGACGACCTAAACCTAATTCTTTTAAGGTATCTGTATAAACAATTTCAACTGGATGATTCAATTCTTGTTGAATTCCCCGCGCAGTATTTTTGGCACGTAATAGCGGACTAGAATAAATTTTTTCAAACTGAATATCTTGTAAATATTGGCCTAATTGTTTAATTTCGTCATAACTAGTTGGTAATAACGGCGAATCTCCTGTCATTCCTTGAAATCGTTTCTGTTGATTCCATTCAGTTTTTCCATGTCGTGTAAAATATAATTTCATGTAACTTCTCCAAACTTCTTTATCTCTTCATATGTCTTTCTAGTTTATCACTTCCCTGCGAAAATATCCATGGAAGTTTCTAGTAATCCAAGCAAAATAAGCCTAGAACAAAAATCTAAATTGTTTTTTGTTCTAGGCTTGAAAACTGGGCAACAGTAAAAATAAAACCACTTTCTTCTGACATTTTTGAAAAAAGCGCTACTATCTTAACTTTTTTTAATCCAATTTATCATTTTCATAATGATGCGTCAGTTCTAAGTTCGGAAAATTTTGCTGACGTAAGGCTTCATAAATAATTAGTGCGGCAGTGTTAGAAAGATTCAACGAGCGCACATGTTCATCATTCATAGGAATTCGGATACACTTTTCTTCGTTTTCTCGCATAAACGTTTCTGGTAAGCCCGTTGTTTCTTTTCCAAAAAGGAAATAATGGTCCTTGCCATCATTATAATTAACCTCGCTGTATGTTTGGTGAGCAAATTTGGTTACTAAATGCAAGTGTTTGCCTGCCACATGGGCTAAAAAGGCAGCCAAATCTTTATGATACGTAATATTTACATCATTCCAATAATCTAATCCGGCACGTTTTAAGTGTTTATCATCTGTTGAAAATCCTAAAGGTTCAATTAAATGCAACGGTGTATTCGTCGCTGCACATGTCCGTGCAATATTTCCAGTATTTGCTGGAATTTGTGGTTCAAATAAAACAATATGGTTCGTCAACTATCTTCAGCTCCTCAAATATCAATCGTGTTCATTTTAACATAAATTCAAAATAAATAGCGCCCACAATACTTATTTTCAAAAAAAACCGCATGACGCGATGATGTCAGGCGGCAGCTATTCTAACCAATAAAAAAAACGTACCGTCTCGGTGTCTAGCACGGCGAGTCGTTACGTTAGTGAAGGTCTCTTCACTAACTTTTATCAGAACAGGACCCTGATAAAAACCAATGAAAAAACAACTTGTAAGTAATATAACACCAATGTCACTTTATTGCAAGACTTTTTTAGGATTTTCTTCACAAAAAAGTCTATCTTTTACGACCTACTGACAAGCGGACGTCAATCGTGATTTTTTCCAATGGTCGCTGTTGTAGCTCGGCTTTAACTTCTTGAGAAACTTGCCACTCTAATGGCGACATTTCTAATAAATCCAACCGTCTTTCCTCGGGAATGTCAAAGCAATAAGTTATTCGTTCATCTACTTCCACAGCTAATTCCTCGGCAAAACGTTGGACTACTTTTTGATTGGAATAACTTTGTTTCTTTTCGTCATTGGGATAAAAAGCCGCTCGTAATTCCTTTAAGTAATTCTCTTCAGGAATAATTTTAATCACAGTCCCGTCAGCTTTTAGTACTCGCCGAAATTCTTGATAATGTGAAGGAGAAAAAATATTCAAAATCGTATCAATCCCTTCATTCGCAAATGGCAAATTCGTTAAATCCGCCACACACCAAAACGCATCAATTGGTTGATTACTTGCTAAATAGATTCCTTCCTTTGATAAATCAAACCCGATTTTCAGTCCAGATAAGCCTGCTTGACTTAACTCAGCTAGAAAACTCCCTTCACCACAACCAACATCGACTACTGTTTTATTTTGAGGAAGATAGTGCATAATTTTGTTTAAAACAGGCGCGTACATGCCACTTTGAATCATTTTTCCTCGAGAAGTAAACATTTTTTTATTATATTCTGTCTGTACGCCATGATTTAGAAAGTATAGCGTGCCTTTCTTGGATAAATCAAATTGATGCCTCTGTTGACAAATCAGACCAACCCCTTCTACATGCATTGGTTCATGACAAGTTGGACAGCGAAATACGGCTGCTTCTTTTTTCAATAATTGTTGTGCTCGTTCAATTTTCTTTAACATTTAAAACTCCTTACGTTCATCAAATGAACATTTTCTCTTATAAAAAGTTGCACTCTTTTTTTCAGGGCTATGGTAGTAAGCAGAATTATGGTACAATGCCTGTGAAGAAAAAGCAAGGAGCGATAAGAAATGATTAAAGAATTCTGTGCCGAAAATTTCACTAAGATTCCCCAAGCCATTCAAAAAGGTGCGAATCGCATCGAATTATGCGATAACTTAGCCGTAGGTGGAACGACGCCAAGTACTGGTGTTATTGAAGAAGTCTTAGCATACGCTGGCGAACATTCTGTACCAGTGATGACAATCATTCGTCCTCGTGGCGGCAATTTTGTCTATAATGATATTGAATTAAAAATTATGCATACCGATTTAATCGAAGCAAAGAAATTAGGAACCGACGGCATTGTTATTGGCTGTTTAACTGAGGACGGTTGGTTAGATGAAGAAGCTTTGGACTTATTCATTGAAACAGCTGAAGGCTTGCAAATCACTTTCCATATGGCTTTTGATGCCTTGTCGAAAGAAAACCAATTTAAGGCGATCGACTGGTTAGCTGAGCGTGGTGTGACGCGTATTTTAACTCATGGTGGGCCAGCTGGTACCCCTATCGAAGACAACTTTGATCATTTAAAAGAATTAATTGCCTACGCAGATCAACGGATTCTTATTTTACCAGGTGGCGGTATTTCCACAGAAAACGTTCAAACTGTGATGGACACTTTAAAAGTCACAGAAGTCCATGGCACAAAAATTGTTTAATTTCTTGTATCTAAAAAAGTGAGGTAGCCGTCGTATTAACGGCTATCTCACTTTTTTGATTTCAAGCAAACCAACGAATCCTTTTACCTCAGTCTCATAATAGATAAGTGCAATTTTTTAAACAAAATAACGCATAAACATGCTTGCAATATTGAAATAAATTAATACACTGGTTAAATCACTTAAGGTAGTAATAAATGGGCCACTGGCAACTGCGGGATCAAACCCTAATTTATCCATTAACATTGGGATTAAACTCCCTGCTAAATTTGCCACAGTAATTGCACAGAGCATAGCCATCCCAATCACAAATCCAAGCGGAAGATTATGTTGCCACACGCCAACCACAATCATAATGGTTAAACCTGTCACAGCCCCCGTCACTAGTCCCGTGAGCACTTCACTTAAGATTAAGCGACCAAAATTACTATCCTTTTCATCTTTCATAGCCAAACGGCGTACCGCAACCGCCAATGATTGTGTCCCAGCATTGCCGGCTGTTCCGGTAATTAAAGAAATAAAAACGGCTAAAATACTCGCTTCGCTAACTAAAGACTCATAATTACTGATTAACGAGGCCGTAGACATTCCTAAAAACAGCAATGTAATTAACCAAGGTAATCGTTTAGAAGCGGCTTTTAAAGGGTTCTCACTAACTTCCTCAACGTCGACCCCGGCTAAACCAGAGTAGTCGCTAGCGGCCTCATCATCAATAACATCAATAATATCATCAACTGTTACAATCCCCAACAAATGATCATCATAATCTGTAACTGGCACAGCCAAGAAGTCATAGTCACGAATTGTTTGCGCGACATCTTCTTGGTCATCGCCAACATGAACTGAAATAACCCGTTCATTCAAAATATCAGCAATCAAGGTATCATCATCATTAACAATTAAATCCCGCAACGAAATAACGCCGACTAAATGATTTTCTTGGTCGACTACGTAAACGTAATAGATTGTTTCTGCCATGTCCGCTTGATTCTTTAAGACGTACATCGCAGAACGCACTGTTTGATTCGCCACAATCGAAACAAATTCGGTGGTCATAATCGCCCCAGCAGTTTCATCTTCGTAATGAAGTAACTCTTTAATTTCGCCTGCTTCTTCACTACTTAACAAACTAAGATATTTCGCCTTTTGGCTTTTATCTAACATATTTAGTAAATCCACCGCATTATCGGTATACATCTCAGCTAACATATCGGCTGCATAACTTGGGCGCATTTCAGCTAAATAATCTTTCATATTCTCATTATCTTCTTCGATAACATCAAACATATCCGCTAATTCTTTCGGAGATAGGTAATTGTATAAATGTTGTCGGTCTTTTTCATCTAACGATTGGTAAAATTGTCCTTGTTCATAAATGTGTAACGCTAAAAATAGCTCACGAAATTCGTTCATTTGTTGATTTTTTAGCGTTTCTAAAAGAAGGGCAAATTGCTCTTCCATTTCTTGGACTTCATTCATCTTACACTTTCCCCTCCTGCCTCTTTATTATTATAACGTATCATCTACATTTTTCATATCCTCCGCTAGTGGGGAAATCAGATGAACCGTTTCTTTGGTAAAAGGATGAGTAAAAATTAGTTCCATACAATGCAACGCTTGCCGCTCAATTCCTTGATCCATCTCTCCATGATACATCTCATCCCCTAACAATGAACAGCCAATTGCTTCAAAATGTACCCGAATTTGATGTGTTCGTCCTGTATGGAGCTGAATGCGCACAGCTGCTGCTTGGGCTCCTCTTTTTGCGAGCCAATATTCTGTACTAGCAAATTGACCTGTTTCGATAACTTGGCGTTTTAATAAAGAGGACAAGTCGCGCCCAATTGGCTTTTCAATCAATTGATGCTCGTTTAACTGCTCAATCGCTCCACTAACAAGGGCATAATAAATTTTTGTCACCTTTTTTTCTCGTAATTCTTGGTCAATTAAAGCATGAGCAAAGCCGTGTTTCGCAAATAACATCAGCCCAGAAGTATCTCGATCTAAACGAGTCACGACATGAATAACTTGATTCACGTAATTTTGACGCTTGTAATACCCCTTAACACGATTCGCCATCGTTCCTGAAGGATGATACTGAGCAGGTATCGAGGCAATGCCAGCAGGCTTATTAACTACTAAAAAATGATCATCTTCAAACACAATTTCAATCGGTTCATCATCTGTTAATAATGTCTCATGTTCCGCTTCATCTGGAATCGTCATTTTAACGACATCGCCAGTTTGTAAAGGATAGATGGCATTTTGAGCGGTCCCATTCACTTGAATTTTACCACCCTGAAATTTCACCTTAGCTAATAACCCTTTTGAAACGCCTTGTTCCTTTAAAAAATATTTCACTTGTTGTGTTGTTTCTTTGTCATATGTCCATTGAAATTCCATCGTTTAATTAATCCTCACCAATAAAGGCATCTTTCACTCGATGCCAAAAATGCATGTGCCGATAAGAGGCAAAATGAATCCGTTCGTCTGCAATTCGATAGCAGACGGAAGCGATATTTTCTTGATAAATATCTAATTGGTCCACCGTGACAAAATAATCATCACTTTCCTGTAATTTAATCTCCAGCCACTCCGTATGTGCGATTACAATCGGTGACCCCAATGTTCGAAAGACACGATTGTTTAAGGAGGCGATTTCGGTTAACTGAAACGCATTAATGCTAGGATGCAAAACAGCCCCACCAATACTTTTATTATACGCAGTAGAGCCGGTTGGGGTCGAAATCGACAACCCATCACCACGAAATCGTTCAAACAGTTCGTCTTTAATAAACACATCGCCCACCATCGTCCGGTTTCCTCGTTTAATTGTTGATTCATTTAATGCTAAAAAATGTTTATCTGGTTTCCCATCTCTAAACCGAATCCGCACATCTAATAATGGATAACTCGTACTTTTTTCACGATGAATACACAAACTCTCAACTAGTTCTTTTAATTCATAATCACGCCAATCTGTATAGAAACCCAAGTGTCCGGTATGTACACCTAAGAAACTTACTTCGTTTAACAGATGATTAAATCGATGAAAAGCGGAAAGAAGCGTACCATCTCCGCCGACTGAAATCACAAGTTCAGGTTGACGATTGTCTATTTGAATTTGGTTTTGCTCTAATAGTGTTGTCAGTTGTTTTGTGACTTGTTTCGATTTTTCTTCCGAGTTATGAACAATCGCCACTTTCATAAGCAGACTCCTTTACTGATTTTCTGGTGTTTCGTTTTTAATTTGCTTATAGTATTCGTTTTCTAGCAAGCCACGGCCATGAGAGAAGTAATGTTGTGCTTCTTGAATTTCTTCACGAATAGATGACATTTCTTCATCTAATAAATAGGCTGCCTCTGCCGCTCGCTGAAGGCGTTCTTTCATTTCTTCAGGAAAGACACCTTGATATTTATAATTTAAAGAATGTTCAATCGTTGCCCAAAAATTCATGGAGAGTGTCCGAATTTGGATTTCGGCCAAAATAATCTTTTCCCCGGTGACTAATTGCACAGGATATTCCACCACCACATGGTACGAACGATAGCCACTTTCTTTTTTATTTTCAATGTAGTCCCGTTCTTCCACAATTTTTAAGTCTTTACGATTTCTTAAAAGTGCGACTACCTGATAAATGTCTTCCACAAATTGGCACATAATCCGCAAACCAGCAATGTCTTGCATTTCTTCTTCAATCCGATTTAAAGGAATATGCCGAATTGCCGTCTTCGTCAAAATACTATCTACTGGTTTCACACGTCCTGTAACGAATTCAATTGGTATGTGTTTATCTTGCTCCCGAAATTGTTTACGAATACCTCGTAGTTTTACTTTTAATTCGCTGACCGCCTGTTCATATGGCGCTAAAAACAGCTCCCACTCTCGTTCCATGGTAGATCCCTCAATTTCCTTGAATTTCATTCACTGATTATTTTACCACAGTCCTCCCTAAAATAGGGTGTTATTCGCTATTTGATTTCCAAACGCCTTTCATTAGAAAAATTTTTCACAGAGAAGACCACTTTTCTTGACGGAAACCTATATAATATGTGAAAATTGGAGTGATTTAAGAAAGAGAGAGAACCCCATGAGTGAGCACTTAGAAATTGAATTTAAAACATTAGTTAGTCCGCAAGATTTCAAACGATTAATCGACCATTTTTCTATTCAAAAAACGGACTTTTTTACGCAAACAAATCATTATTTTGATACGGACGATTTTCAATTAAAAGCACAACGAATGGGCTTAAGAATTCGCGTATTAGCAGATCGTGGTGAGTTAACCTTAAAAGTTCCTGCGCCAGAAGGATTATTAGAAATCAATGACCCTTTATCGCTTGAGACGGCGAACCACTTTATCAAGAGGAATCACCTCCCTACTGAGGGGGCTGTGGCGAAGAAATTACAAGAATTAGGTATTGAAATCGCCTCGATCCATTTGATTGGTTCATTAAAAACAGCACGTGCAGAAAAACAAATTCCTCAAGGACTACTTGCGTTAGACGAAAGTTGGTATAACCAACAGCACGATTTTGAATTAGAGTTAGAAGTTACTGAAGCTGAAAGCGGCAAGCAAGCGTTTCAAACATTAATGGCTGATTTGAACATTCCCATTACGCTTGCACCTAACAAGATTCAACGCATGATGCGGACCACTGCCCCTTAGTATTCGAAGCACTGACGTTCTGGCACCTGTATTTGAAAAAGCATGGCATTGGAGGAAGTATGAATGGTTGAAATTTATTTGTTCGTCAATCCTTTAGGCGGCGTCTGTTTAGAAATTGAAAAAGAAATTATACAATTGTCTGTTAACGACAAGAAGAAAATACAATTGCGCTTTATTCCTTTATTAAACATGAAAACGATCAATGAATTTTTGAGTCGTCAACATATTCCGATTAATGACATTAAACGACGGAATCGAATTTTTGAAGATTTATACTCAGCCGCTCTTGACTATAAAGCAGCACAGTTACAAGGCCGAAAAAAAGGCCGACAATTGTTGATTGGCTTACAAAAAGCAGTAGCTGAAGACGGTCTAGCTTACTCTCCTGAGTTATCAGAAGAACTACTTCTAGCAGCCGGCGGGGATATTGATATGTATCGTAAAGACCGACAATCCGATTTTGTCAAAGAATCTTTCCAAACCGACCAAAAAGTTGCTCGAGAAATGGGGATTAAACAACATCCTACCGCAGTCGTTTACAACTATACTTGCGAGAATGATTTCGGCATTTTAGTCGAAAATTTTGAAAACATGGATGAAATTAAACAACTATGTCGTGTCCATCCACATAACGAACCGTTGCTGGACCAAGGTGACGCAACCTTTGAATTTAAACGTCGCTCCAATTATCATTTTCCAAATGGACATTTACATTTATTATAAAAAAGATGCTGCGACAAAAGCTGTTAACCAATTATCTTAAGAGTTAAAAAGTGGGATATAAGTCATTTGGACTTATATCCCACTTCTTTGTCTATAATTTTTCAACCAAAGCTTCTAATTCCGTTAAACGTTCTTCAAAAACTTTCATTGCATCTTCGATATACGCGGCTTGTGTCATATCCACGCCCGCTTTTTTCATCACTTCAATTGGGAAGTCACTACTTCCTGCTTTCAAGTAGTTAAGATAGTTCTCTAAAGCTCCCTCTTCTCCAGCTAAAATATGTTTAGACAATGCCGAAGCGGCTGAGAAGCCAGTTGCATATTGATAAACATAGTAATTATAATAAAAATGTGGAATTCTCGCCCATTCGTAACTAATTTCTTCATCTCTAACTACTTCTGGTCCATAATATTTAGCATTGAGCTCGCCATAATACTCACTCAAATATTCACTTGTTAATGGCGTGCCTTTAGCATCTTCCGTGTGAATAAAATGCTCAAATTCCGCAAATTGCGTTTGACGGAAAATGGTTCCCTTAAAGCCGTCTAAATAGTGATTTAAGACATACGCACGTACTTTAGGATCTGTCTCTGTTTGTAATAAATATTCTGTTAAAATATTTTCATTTGTGGTTGAAGCAATCTCAGCTAAGAAAATTGAATAGTCGCCATAAACATACGGCTGATTATTTCTTGTATAGTAACTATGAACACTATGGCCCATCTCATGGACTAATGTAAATAGTTGATCCAAACTATCATGCCAATTCATTAAAATGTATGGGGCTGTATCATAAGCTCCGGAAGAATATGCGCCGCTTCGTTTTCCTTGATTTTCAATCACATCAATCCAACGACTTGAAAAAGCTTCTTTAACAATAGATAAATAGTCTTCACCTAGTGGTTTTAAAGCCTCAATTGCTTTTTCTTTTGCTTCTTCATAGCTGTAACGAATTGGTGCTTCACCTAGCAAAGGCGCATACAAGTCGTACATGTGTAATTCTTCTACGTTTAATAATTTTTTTCTTAATTTTACATAACGATGTAGCAAAGGTAAATGTTTATTTACTACAGCTACTAATGTTTCGTGAACACTTTCAGGGATATGATTACTTGCTAAAGAGGCTGCCCGAGCAGAATCATAATTTCTAATTTTTGCTTTATAATTATGCGTTTTAACATGTGCACCTAAAGTTGAGGCTAATGTATTTCTAAATTGTTTGTACACTTTGTACAACCCTTTAAATGCTGCTTCACGAACAGATGGATCGACACTCTCCATTAATTGACCATAAACGCCATGAGAAAGTTGAATCGTTTCGCCTTCAGCATTTTGCACAGTTGGAAATTCTAAATCTGCATTATTTAAAATTGAAAATGTATTACTTGAGGCACCAAAAATTTCACTAGCCCCCGCCAGTAAAGCTTCTTGTTCCATCGATAAAACATGGGGACGTTCATCTAAAATATTTTGAATATAGTGACGATAAACAGCTAATTTCGGCTGCTCTTCAAAATATCCCCAGATTTGTTCATCACTTAATGTTAAAACCTCTGGGTCAAACCAAGAAACAGCTTCACTAACTTGTGCATATAAAGAACTAGCTCTGGCATATAAAGCTTGGTAAGCTGTATTTGTAGTGTCTTGATCATTTTTTAAATGAGAATAGACATATAATGTTTCCACTTTTCGATAGACATCTAAAACGTATTCTAACGCAGCTAGAAAAGCTTCTGCGCCATTCCCTAAGGTACCTTTAAATGACTCTGCTTGATTTAGCTCCTCTGTCAACTGATTATACGCAACATCAAAAGCAGCATCATCTTTAAAAATTTTGGTTAAATCCCAAGTCAATGGAGTTGGAACTTCATCACGTGTTGGTAATTGTTTAATTTCGCTCATAGTTTACTCTCCTTTAAGAAACGTTTTACTCATTATACTATCATAATTTAACACGTGTGACTAAAAAAATGTTGTTTTTTCACTTTTTTTAGCCAATGAATGAGCTTTTCAGGATCTTCTCTTAGGAAAATACTAGTTATTAGGTACTTATTGTTTACTTTAATTAACACATAACATTCTTGTAACCAGCTCAATAAGCTATTCCCCACGATTTTAAAAAGCTTTTTTAAGCCAATATTCGGTAGCGGTTGCCAAACAAAGTTCCCTTCTTTAAAAAAAACAGCTTCCAAGATACGCCATAGTTCCTGTTTGGTCACTAAACGCCCTTCTTTGGTTTTTAGTGCTTCCCAAACAAGCATTTTTAAATGAATATCTTCTTCAGAAGAAGGTAATAGCTTCAATCCAGGATAGTAAAACCAAGGAGGTAACTGGAGAAGGTGACAACCTTTCGTATATAAAAAGCTCTGTGTCCTAAGCAACTGAGCATTTCTGTAACCAAGTTGTTGAGTCAATTTTTGATAATAATCATGCATCAATTGGCCAGTGTGCCGTCTATCTGGCAGTAAATTTAAATTAGCGGTCGGGAGTCGGAAGATTTCTAGTAATTTTTTTTCGTAAAAATCCCATGATTGTTTTCTTCTATAAAATTGTTGACATTGACTCTCTTCAATATGACAAAGTAACTCTATTCGTTCTTGTTTCTTATTGGCCGACCATAAATAAAATCCCAAGGACTCCGAAAAATAAAGGAATTGTTTCGTTAATTGCGTGAGTTTGTCTTTAGGCACTAATCGTTCACCTAAAATCCAAACAACTTGATAGCCATGAGTTTGATAAGTCTCCGTCCGTTCCACCAAACGTTTAATTGGCAATGGACTACATTGAATTTCAATGGCTATCTTCCCAATGAGTAAATCTGGGCGTTGCTTCAAGGCGGGTAAGTATGCCTCAACTTGAAAAGACAGCTTTTCACGTAAACACTTTTCCGCAAAAAGCTGCTTCAAGCGGAGGTGTTCTTCTGTTTCAGCTTCTGCTTCGTACCAACAACTATTCTTTTTACGATGAGCAAAATGGGGTATTTTAATGGGGCCTGCCTTCAAAATGACCGATTGATGACACATTGGACACACAAAAGCTTGTTCGCTTCGTATCTGTGTTAATTCATCAATCGAGCAATCGATTAAAGAAAATAATTCTTGGTTGTCTGCCGTTAAAGCTGTTAACATGATTTTCACCTCTCATAAATAAACTACGCAAAGTTTCTTAATTTTCATCAAAAAAAAAGCAAAAACTCGAAAGTTTTTGCTTTTTTGCTTAATCATTAAAGTAATAACGTGTTAATTCCAATGCACTGCGTTCCATAATACAAGTGCCATATTCGACTAAAGTATCCTGAGTGACAGTTGTTTTATGAGCAAATTCTAAAATCTGTGCAATTTCATTGTCAACATTTGTTTTTTCTAATTCATCGGTTAAGAACAAAACTTGTAAGTAATAACGATCGTTGTACGTGTATAAGTTAGTCAAAACAGATTGCATGAAGACTTCTTTGGATAATTGGATCATCGCTTCAAAATTATCTAATTCAAAGATTACATTTCTGTTTGTTTCATCTGTGGCTTCCATCTCATCAAGTTCATCGGCGGCTGCTTTGTCTGCTTCAATTTGTTTGCGAATTAATTCGCTAACATCTGCATTGACTTCGCTCAGACCTTCTAAGGAAGACAAGTCGTCCATAGCGACATTTTTACTAATAAACAGTTCTAAACCATCATTTTTAGGCAAGACTTGGAAAGTGACTGCTTCACTACCTTGGAATTCATCTTCGACATCAACTTCTTCTAAAATACTATAAAAGAAATTTTCAACATCTTTGTGGTTTCCTAGTAAGTCAAGAAAAGTAATCCCTCTATCCGCCAGGTCTTCGTTGCCAATTAACACACGAATCGTATTTTCATTAATATGTTCCATTTCCATAGCGCTACACCTCTCTTTGCTTCAATCAGGAAACTTCTTACGTTCATTGTAGCGAAAACTACACAAAAGTAAAGTGGAAAGTCTATAAATCCTCGAAAACTAGCGAACGTTTTATAAACTTTGAACTTTTTTAACGATTGGTTTTTCGCTCCTTCTACCTTTTCATCTTAACGCAGTCTCTCCAAAAAAGATACTATTTTTCCTTGACCACGTTCTGCCAAATCAAATGAATACAAGTTCTAAATATGTATTAAAAAGCCAGAGATAAAAATCCCTGGCCCTAAATTCATATGAATCATTCTTTATTACAATTAACAAATAAAGAACAAAATTTTATATTTTTTATAAACCTGCCATTAATTGTGCTTGGCGCAATTCCAGTTGTCGAACATCTCTTGGTAAGAATCGGCGAATTTCATCTTCGTTAAAACCGACTTGTAATCTTTTCTCATCAATCATAATTGGCCGACGCAACAATCCAGGGTTTTCTTGAACCAACTCTAATAAATCTTGAAGTGGAAGCTCGTCCAAATCCATATTTAATTTTTGGAAAACTTTAGAGCGAGTAGAGATAATCTCTTCTGTTCCATCTTCTGTCATGATTAAAATTGCTTTTAATTCCTCAATATTTAAAGGTTCAGAAAAAATATTTCTTTCTTTAAAAGGAATTTCGTGCTCTTGCAACCAGGCTCTAGCCTTACGACATGACGTGCAACTTGGGGAAGTATAAAGTGTCAACATTGTGCATCACTCCTTTTCGCGAATCATCGCGTTTCTGAAACAGGGAACTGTACTGTTCCTCTATTTAAAACCAGTATACCTAATTTCTAATAAAAATACTAGGGGTTTTTAAACATTTTTTATTAACTTTGTTTATTTTTCCTTCATTACATCCGTGTAAAATTAGGGTTAATTTTTATGAAATTTTATGGATATTCGTTATGATTCTGTAAAAAAGTAATACAGTTTTCTATTTTTATGGTTGCTGTTATAATTTACTTCTCTTGGTGATTTTTCAAGAAGTTCCCATGTATTTTTTTCTAATAAAATGTATAATAGAACTATTCACTATCTTAAGTCTAAAGTCAGGTGGTTATTTAATGAAAACAATTTTTTCTGGTATTCAGCCCAGTGGTACTCCGACAATCGGAAATTACATTGGTGCAATGAAACAATTTATCGAATTACAAAATGAATACAATTGTTATTTTTGTATTGTGGATGAACATGCCATTACCGTTCCCCAAGAACCGCAAAAGCTACGCCAGCAAATTCGTAGTTTAGCAGCTCTTTACCTAGCGGTTGGTTTAGACCCACAAAAAGCAACAATTTTCATACAGTCTGAAGTGAGTGCCCATGCAGAAGCTGGTTGGATCATTCAGTGCAATACTTCTATTGGTGAGTTAGAGCGAATGACACAATTTAAAGATAAATCGCAAAAAAATGGTCGTGCTGGCGTAAGCGCTGGTCTTTTAACATACCCTCCATTAATGGTTGGTGATATCGTGTTGTACAACGCTGACTTAGTGCCAGTCGGAGATGATCAAAAACAACACTTAGAATTAACACGTGATTTTGTGGAACGCTTCAACAAACGTTACGCTCAAAAAAATCAAGAAATTTTAACGATGCCTGAAGTAAAAATCGCTGAGCAAGGTAGTCGAATTATGAGCTTACAAGAACCAACGAAAAAGATGAGTAAGTCTGATACAAATGTGAAGGGCTTTATTTCAATGCTTGATGAGCCAGCAGTGATTCGCAAAAAAATCCGCTCTGCTGTAACTGATTCAACTGGTGTAATTGAATATAATAAAGAAGAAAAGCCTGGCATTACTAACTTACTAAATATTTATTCTGCTGCGACAGGTCAAACTGTTGAGGAACTTGTTCAAGCTTACGAAGGCAAAGGCTATGGAGACTTCAAAGCAGATTTAGCAGAAGCAGTAGTTGCCTTATTAGAACCTATTCAAGTGCGCTACCAAGAGCTTCTAGCTTCAGAAGAATTAGATATGATTTTAGATGAGGGTGCAGAAAACGCTCGCCAGGTAGCCAACAAAACACTTCAACGAATGAAAAATGCTGTTGGTTTGGGAAGAAAAGTTTGGCGCTAACTAAACATAATAAAAACCCGCGAAGTTTTATTCGCGGGTTTTTTTATGTTCTAAATTGAGCATCGTACAGCCGACGATAGTGGCCTCTTTGCGCGTACAAAGTTTCATGTGTTCCATCTTCTAAAATTCCTTGGTCACTAACTACGATTATTCGATCAGCATGTTTAATCGTTGCCAGTCTGTGGGCAATAATTAATGTTGTTCGCCCGTCAGCTAACGAGTTTAATGACTCTTGAATCACTTGCTCTGTTTCTGTATCTAATGCAGAAGTCGCTTCATCTAGAATTAAAATTGGCGGGTTCTTCAAGAACATTCGCGCAATTGCCACTCGCTGCTTTTGACCGCCCGATAATTTCACGCCACGTTCGCCAATAATTGTGTCCAAGCCATCTGGCATTAGCTGAATTACATGTTCTAAATGTGCTAATTTCACCGCTTGTTGAATGTCTATTTCTGTAGCATTTAAATTCCCATAAGCAATATTTTCTCGTAATGTTCCAGGGAATAAAAACACATCTTGTTGAACAATTCCAATCTGCTTACGTAATGAAGCCAAGGTCATTTGCTGGATATTTCTACCGTCAATCGTAATTTCACCACTACTGACTTCATAAAAACGAGGCAACAGATTGCACAAGGTCGTTTTTCCTGAACCACTTTGGCCAACGAAAGCAACGGTTTCACCAGGTTGAATTTTTAAATTGATATGGTCTAAAACTTTTGTGCCATCTTCATAAGCAAATGAAACATCTTTATAGGCAATCGTTCCTTCTAAATGCGAAACAGCAACAGCTCCTGGCAAATCTTTGATGGACGGTTGTTTGTCCATTTCTTCCGTAAAACGTTTAAAACCAGCAAATCCTTTGGGATAACTTTCAATCATATTGTTGACTTTTTCAATCGGCCGAATAAAAATATTGGCTAATAAAATAAACCCTACAAACTGGCCTTCTGTAATTTCTCCTTTAATTGTATAATACGCACCAAAAATTAATGAAAATAAATTTATCAGACGAATTAATAAGTAATTATAGGCGGAACTGACACCCATCACCTTATAAAAATATAATTTCGATTTTCGATACATTTGATTTAAATAATTAAACTGTTTTCGTTCAAATGGTTCATTTGCAAAAGATTGCGTGACACGTATCCCACTTACTGACGCTTCAATCCCAGCATTAAATTCACCTAAATTATCGTAAATATCCGTATTCGCTTTTGTCATTTTTTTATTAAAATAGCCTAGCGCAATCGTGATAAATGGCAATAAAATAAACGTAGCGATGGCTAATTTCACGTGAATGGTTAACATTAATAAAAAAGAACCTGCTAACGTCATAATCGTAATAAAGACGTCTTCTGGACCATGATGCGCCACTTCCGAAATTTCAAAAAGATCAGTGGTCAAACGGCTCATTAATTTCCCTGTTTTTTGATTATCATAATACTCAAACGGTTGTGTTTGAAGATGTTGATATAATTCTTCACGCATATCTGTTTCAATATTCACGCCTAACATATGACCAAAATAAACCACAATAAATTGTAAAAACGTATTGATTATATAAAATGCAAATAAGCCCGCACTAGCTAATGCAATGAGGCGAAAATCTCCTTTTGGCATAATCTTATCAATTACTTGATTGACTGCTACTGGAAAAGCCAACTCTAACAGCCCCGCAAAAACGGCACACCCAAAATCCAAAATAAATAATCGACGATAAGGCCGATAATACCCAAAAAAACGCTTTAACATAACTCCCTAACTCTCCCCCTTCATTCTCATTCATTATACGGAAAAAGACTGTCTCTTGCAAAATTCTAACTTCTATCAGAACACGTGTTATTTAAGTAACTTTGACTCAAAATCATTTTCACAAACTTTTCATTATCAGAATATTTTTTCATTTATCGTTTCCATTTTTTCGGTAAAAATAACTATAATTGTCTTTTCCCGCAAGGCTTTGATTTCTGTACAAAACCTTGAAATACAGTGAAAAATACTCTATTTATTTGTGAAAATATCGGCTACAATATAACATATGAAAAGTTTTGTAAAAAAGTTAAGAGGTGCACTTGTTAAATGAGAACCATTGTTTTTGATGTTGATGACACGCTGTACGATCAGCAACAACCCTTTCGAAATGCGATGACTAAAATTTTCCCGAACGTTGCGACAGAGGATATGCATGAATTGTATCTTCGTTTTAGACACCACAGCGATGAAACGTTTCCGAAAGTTTTAGCCAATGAATGGTCCCTAGATTTCATGCGGTTTTTCCGGATGAATGAAACATTAAAGGATCTAAACTATCCAGGAATTTCACAAGAAGAAGGAAAAATTTTCCAACAAGTTTATGAAGAAGAATTGGATAATATTACGATGCATCCAGAAGTTACTAAGCTTCTTGATACTTTACAAGAGAAAGAAATTCCGATGGGGATTATTACAAATGGTCCAACAGACCATCAATTTAAAAAAGTTAAACAATTGAATCTTGAAAAATGGGTTCCAAGCCAAAATATCATTATTTCTCAAAGTACGGGTTTCCAAAAACCTGAAAAGGAAATTTTTGATTTAGCCTGTAATCAATTTTGTATGGAACCTGAACATACTTTATATGTTGGTGATAGTTATGACAATGATATTGTAGGCGCACGTAATGGTGGCTGGCATTCTCTTTGGTTTAACCACCGCTCTCGTGAACTACCAAGTTGCCAACCTGCATCACACCTTGCAGAAGTCACTTGTTTCACTGAACTTTGTCCGACTGTGGAGAAATTATTTAATCTTTAAAAATAAAAAAGCCTAACTACGCTTCAAATTTGAAATGTAGTTAGGTTTTTTCTATTCTCCAATGCTTAAAATTGTGCGAATATCTTCTTCCGTCATTTTCGCTAATTGCTCTTCATTTCCTTGAATCACTTTTTGGAACAGCTCGCGTTTCTCTTGCTGTAAGGAATTCATTTTTTCTTCAACCGTTCCTTCTGCAATCATCCGCCACACTTCAACAACTTTTTTTTGTCCCATGCGGTGTGCCCGACCAGCCGCTTGTTCTTCGACTGCGGGATTCCACCATAAATCGTATAAAATAACTGTATCTGCACCAGTTAAATTTAGTCCGGTTCCCCCTGCTTTCAATGAAATTAAGAAGACATCTTTTTCTCCTTCATTGAAGGCATTCGCCATCGTTAACCGATCTTGAGGCTTCGTACTTCCTCGTAAATAAAACGTCTCTAAGCCTAATTCATTCAATTCTTTTTCTAAGATAGAAAGCATGCTTGTGAACTGAGAAAATAATAGGACACGACGATTGTTTTCTTTGGCAGCCACTAAAAAGTCTTTGACTTGTTCCACTTTGCCAGAACCTCCCGTGTAATCCTCAATAAACAAACGCGGATCGCAACAGATTTGTCGTAAACGGGTCAAGCCTGCTAAAATACTCATGCGATTTTTCTTGAAGGTCGCCTGATCCATTTGACTAACATCTGCTTGCATTTGTTTTAGATAGGCCAAATAAACCGTTTTTTGTTCTTCTGTTAAGACACTGTACATATTATTTTCAATTTTTTCTGGTAAGTCTGCAAGCACCGTTTTCTTGTCTCGTCGTAAAATGAATGGTTGAATCATTTTGGCAATTTCTTCCGGCTTAATTTCTCGAAAGGCTTTTTTGCCTGGGAACAATCCCGGTAAGATCATTTGGAAAATTGACCACAATTCATCTAAATTATTTTCAATTGGTGTGCCACTTAATGCAAAACGTTGTGGTACTTTTAAACTTTTTAAGGCTTGCGCCGTTTTAGTCCCACTATTTTTAACCATTTGGGCCTCATCTAGAATCAAATAGCCGACACGCATTTCCTGATAAAGCTGAACATCTTGTCGCATACTTGCATAAGAAGTAATCAGAATATCTTCGGTGCTATTTTGTAAAAGCGCTGCTCGTTCTTGGCGGTTGCCAGAAACCACTTGAACATTTAAGGTTGGCGCAAAACGTTTGACTTCGGCTAACCAGTTATAGGTTAAACTTGCAGGAGCGACAATCAAAGCTGTCCCTTTCAAGCGCTCTTCTTCTTTTTCCGAAAGTAAATAGGTAATGGTTTGCAGTGTCTTCCCTAAACCCATTTCATCAGCTAAAATACCGCCAAATTGATAATGGCTAAGCATTTTCAGCCATTTATAACCTGTTTCTTGGTAATGGCGTAACGTTGCTTGTAAGGTTTTGGGGACTTGCGCTTCAAAGTTTTCTGGATGCGTTAAATCCGTGACCATTTTTTTAAAGGAATCTGAAAAATGTGCCCGCTCGTTGTCTTCTAATAAACTTTCGATCATGAGGCCTTGGTTTTTGGGCACATGAATGACATTGTCTTCTTGATGCATATTTTTTCGCAGCTTCGTTAAAATTGCACTTGTATGGAAAAATTCCTCTGAGTCAAAAGCAAGAATTTCACCACTTTTTAACGTATAAAAAGCATCATTACGTAGCAGACTAGTCAATACTGCATCGATTTCGGTTTCATCAATGCCAGTGACATCAAACCGAATATCTAACCAAGAATCCCCTTCCGCAACTTCAATCGTTGGTTGATGATGCTGGGCATCTAAATACAATTCCCGTAATTTCCGTCCCATCCGAACTTCTCCTAATTGACGGAAAGCTGGAACCTCGGCTTTAAAGAAATAATACAAGGACTCTCCAGCAGGTAAGACTTTTTCAAAGCCTGTGGTTGTTTGCTGATAGGCAAACTGTTGAAATTGTTGCTTAATTGCTGTTTCTTTTGCTTTATCTCGAACGATTTCTTGATTGACTTCAGGTAATTGAGCATATTTCGGGTTTGTCGAGAAAATGACTTCTCCATAGTGATAGTCAATCCGAGCGTTAATCCGACCTTTAATTTTCTTAAAAATAAAGACTGCTTTTAAAGGATGGTGGACGACTAATTCTTCAACTGATTCTTCAACAGACACTCGACCAATTTTTTCCAATAATGGTAACACTTCACTAAATAAATCAGAAACTGTTTCTTTTTCATAAATAATTGTCGGCTCTTCCAAGCGTTTCATTAATTGAAGTAACGTGGTGTAGATGGCTTCCTGCTCTTCTGTTAGTAAATAAACCGTTTGATCCGCAATCGCCCAGTGATAGTGGGCTAGAAACGTTGTAATAGGATTCTGAATAGTTAATTTGAAGCTTTGTTCCTCGGTTTTTTGTACTGTAAACGTAAGTGGCAAACTGGTTTCTTTGAACGTTAGATAGCGATACTTATGAGTTTGATTGGTCAATATAAACTGACCCGTTCGATTCATTTTTTCAACTAACGATTGACTGCGATCAATTGGTAATAATAGATAACGTTTGTCGATTTTCCCTTTAACTTGAATACCGTTTGCACCTAATAATTGGCTGGTATGATAAATTGCCGCAAGTTCTGTTAAAATTTCTTGAATCTCCATTGAAAAAGAATCATGTAGCAAAGTAAATTGGTGTTGTTTATTCACCATAAAAGTCATTTCTTTTTCATATGCTTGTAAAAAATCACCAATATTTTTCACAATATATGTTTTAGGTTTGGTGCCTTCCAAACCAATTTTTAAAGAAAGACCAATCGTTGATAATTCTGGATAGTAATTATTCGTTTCAATCACATCTAAATGAAATTCTAAACGTAAAGGCTGCAAGGGAACTTCGGCAGAAGCTTTGCTTAATTTGGCAAAGCCTTTGGTAAACATTTCAGCTGTTGATCGATTTGTTTTCTCAAAACTGACTGTTTGATTCGCTTGAATAATTCTTGACACGCCTCGTTGTTTCAGTGCCAGTTCAACTGCCACTGTATGCTTGCAATAGCCATGTTCCATCCAATATTGACATTCACAAACATCTTGTTCTTTGGCGGTACCATCCAATTCAACAAGATAAAGTTCTTCCCCTAAAACCTCAGACAACCAGATCCTTTTTTCTGGATTTTGAACGATAGATAAGACCCGGCCTTCTTGCATATATTCGCGCCCTTGTTCAACGATTCGCTCTGGAATACTCCATTTCATCGACTCACCTCCTCTTCTACTAAGCTAGCTGATAGTGAACGGTACTTTGACCATTTCCATTGCTTTTTATTTGTAATTGTTGTGGAATTCGTGCTTTTAATTCGCCAATATGACTAATAATCCCAATCATGCGGCCTTCATTTTCAATCGTTTCTAACGCCTCCATTGCCATTTCCAATGCTTCTTCATCTAAGGAACCAAAGCCTTCATCAATAAACAACGCATCAATTAAGACTCCGCCTGCTTGTTCTTGAATCACTTCTGCTAAAGAAAGTGCCAAAGCTAACGCTGCTATAAAACTTTCCCCGCCTGATAACGTGTGAGCGCTGCGCACCGTCCCTGAATTGTCATCATAAATATTGATTTCTAGCCCCGTTTGATTCCGATAACTGCCTGCTTCGTGATTCAATTCAAATTGATAACGACTATTGGTCAGGCGGTCTAAACGCTGATTAGCGACTGTCAGCACTCTTTCTAAATACGTTTGTAACATATACCGTTCAAAACTAATTTTTTTAGAATTATTGCCATTCACCGTATCTGCCAACTGTTGTAGTGCAGCAACTTCCTCAAACTTGTCTTCAATTGTTGTTCTTTGCGCATTAATTTCTTGAACCAACTGTTGGTTGTTCAGCATTTTTTCATGCAGTTGATAGTATTTTTTTTCTTGTTCTTCAATTTGTTGTGTTATTTGTTCAATTTCTGTGGTGATTAAAGATAATTCTGGGAACGTATCACTAGATAATTTTTTCTCAATTTCAGCGAGTTGGATAGTCAGTTGGGTTTGCTCTTGTTCAAATAAAGAAATTTGTTCTTGCTGACTTTCTAGTGTCGGTACCTCTTTCAACCACTCCGTCAATTGGTCCTCTGTCACTCCTTGTTCCGTTAAAACTGCCTTTAACTGACTCTCAAGTTGCGTGACTGTTTGTTGAAGTGTTTGTTGTTCTTTCTCCAAATGCGTCAACGTACTTTCAAGGATCATTTCTTCTTTCTTCAAGGTTTCTCCTTGTGTCGTCACGTTTTCTTTTTGACGTTCAAATGCAGAGAGTTCTTCTTGAAGCAAAGCTTGTTGTTTGGTCATTTCTTCATATGTGACGGTTGCATCCAATAATTGGCTAGCAATCATTTGCTGCTGGATAGTGATTCTTTCCAGACTTTGTTGCATTGTTTCTACTTGTTGTCGGAGCACTTCAAAGCGTTGGGAATTTTCAGCTACTTGTTCTTCTAGTTCCGCTAGATGGTCCTTTTCGACTGAAATTTCCGTTAGTTTTTGTGCTATTCGTTGTTTTTCTTTAGCTAATTGCGACTCAACTTCCGCAATTTCTGCAGGTGTTACTTGTGAAAAAGTTAGTCCTGTTAACGGCAACTGCAAGTCAGCAAACTGCGCTGCTAATTGTTCTTGTTCCTCAGTATACGCAGCTTCCTGTTCTTGTAATTGGCTTTCTTTCTGTTGCTTTTCCGCCCCTAATGCAGAGAGCGTTTCAGTAAATCGTTGAACCGTTTTTTCAACTTCCGTTAATTCCCGTTCCGCTTGATCAATCTCTTCTAAGGAAACTTCTTGATGAGTTTGTTGCTTTGGATGTTCTAAAGAGCCACAAACTGGGCAAGGTTCCCCCTCTTCAAGTAACAAGCTTAATCGTTGGATTTGTAAAGAGGCCCATTGACTTTTCTTTGTCTGCAACTTCGCTTCTTCGGCGCTTTTTTGTTGCTGTTCAACAGCAAACCGTTGTGTCAACTCGTGCAATTCCACTTGGTTTTGACTAATTTTTTGCCAAGCTTTTTGATTTTTTTGCCAACGTTCTACAAAATTTTGCCAATGATCTGCTACACTAGAACATTCAAAATTTGCTTTTTCAAGTGTTCCTTCTTGTTCAATAAATTGTTTGGCTGTCGCCACTTTATCCGCTAATGTTATTTTTTCCTGTTGGCAAGATTCATACTCTTTTTGAATGGCTTGATAATTGGCTTGTTCTGCTATTTGTTGTTGGGCTAACTGTTCATATTCTTGGTATTGTGGTAATTGACGTTGAATCGTTTGAAGACGTTCTTGTTTTTCAGCAATCAATGGTTGTTGTTCTTCCAACTCACTCATGATTGCTTGCCAATCTGTCAATGCTTGTTGCGTTTCCATAAGAGCTTGTTGTTTGGACTTTGTTTCTTGCTCTTTTTGTTGTTTTTCGCTTCGTTTTTCAAAGACTTTTTCAGCTAAAGATTGCTGTTTTTGGCTCCATTTTAATTGCTGAATCTGTTCCTTTAGCCGCTCAATGACGGTTTCCTGTTCAGCTTGTTTTGCTTTCTTTTCCAGTAATTCTTCTTTTTGCTGTTGCAAGTTTTGCCGTTCTTCAATGGCATAACGAACTTGCTCTTTTGCTTGTTTGGCTTGTTTTAAGGTTGCAATTTGTTCTCTTTCAACTAATAGTTGTTGCTGAGCCTCTTGTTGTTGGCTTTCTAATAATTGAAGTTTTTCAAAAAGTGTCATTGTCGGTTCAGGTTCTTCTGACCAATGCAACTGTTCTGTTTTCAGTTCAATTTTTTGCTGGGTTTCTTGAATCTCTTGATTGGCAATTTTTAAGCGTTCTTTTAAATTTTCGCTGAACAACTGATACAATTCTGTTCCGAATAAATTACGCAAAACCTTTTCTTTTTCATCACTTTTAGCAATTAAAAAAGTCCGAAATTCTCCTTGTGGTAACAATACAATTTGAGCAAATTGATTGGCATTCAAATGCAATAATTCTTGAATGAGTTCGTCCACTTCGCGTCTTTTAGAATAGGCTCGTAGTTCTTTCCCTTGAGCATCTTTGACAATTAAAGAAATTTTGGCACTTTGTTTACGGACTCCTGTGCCACGTTTTTTAAAAAGTTCTTGTTCGGGAAGGCGGTTCAGTTCATAGAGATACTCGTTATGTTTAAAAAGCAAAGTAACTTCAGTGGCTTCTGAGGGGTCAGCAAATGTGGAACGCATTTCTTTGCCTAAACGTAATTTCCCAGAACTTTCACCAAACAAAGCATAGCTCATTCCATCAAAAATCGTTGTTTTCCCAGACCCTGTTTTTCCACTAATTAGAAAAAGTGAAGAATCTTCAAACTTCGTAAAATCAATGGTTTCATTAATATACGGTCCGAAGTTTTTCAATGTTAAAGATAATGGTTTCATCCTGTTACTTCCCTCTTTCTAATTGATTAAGTGTACTCAGTTCTTCTTGGACCCATTGTGCTTGTTGTTCTGTCAAGGCCTCTCCTGTCACATCGTTAAAAAAGTCATGCAGATGTTCTTCTGGTGAACGTTGTTCTATTTGTACCACTTTTTTCTGATTTCCGTTGCTTGTTTCTCGACCATTCAAACGTTCCAACCCAATAATTTTGGGGTAAATTTTTCGCAATTGATTCATCATGTTGGGAATGATCGCTCGGTCGGTTAATTGGACATGTAAATAATTTTCCCGATTCACTTCTTGATAAAAAGCGGGATCCGTTAACTGCTGAAACGAGCCCGTCAATTGTTGAATGTCTCGCAATGGTTTCAAAGTACGGAATTTAAAATGAACTTCAGCTTCTGTTTCAACAAGCCAAACACCCTTTTCTTGTGTCATTTCTGATAAAGAAAATTTTACAGGCGAGCCACTGTATCGAGCATTAGGTGCCTGCAACGCATTTTTTCCATGTAAGTGGCCCAACGCGACATAATCAAAAGGCTCTAACAAAGCCGTCGGTACAACATCCAAACCACCCACTGTTAATTTTGTTTCAGAATCAGTTTTTTCACTGCCAGCGACAAAAAAATGACTAACTAACACCTGTTTTTTGTTGGGAAGAAAAGATTCCTGCATTTTCGCGACAACTTTTTCCATCGCCGCCTGAATCGTTCGAATCGTTTCATCTTCAAAATATAAGCGAGCCGCAATCGGTTCAAAATAAGGCAACAAATAAAATTGGGTATTGTCGATTTCAATTGGTTG
Source organism: Enterococcus sp. DIV0358 (assembly GCF_051713465.1). NCBI lineage: Bacteria > Bacillati > Bacillota > Bacilli > Lactobacillales > Enterococcaceae > Enterococcus > Enterococcus sp. DIV0358. The sequence goes on from NZ_JBIOPX010000001.1 coordinate 2,267,786, forward strand.
AAAGGCTTGTTCTAAACGCGTATTCAAATGAAATTGCGTTTGGTTAAACCAAGGGCCTCCTGTTTCTAAACGAGTGCTGCTATCATGGTTTCCCGAAATAGCTAACACGGGTAAATGCTCTTTGAGATTCATTTGAATCATCATTTCATTAAAAATCTCGACTGCTTCAACCGCTGGAACAGAGCGATCATACAAATCTCCAGCGATCACAACAGCATCCACTTGCTCTTCTTTCGCAATTGCTAAGATTTGTTTAAAGGCTTCCTTTTGTTCTGCCAATAAATCAAAACCATGTAATTTTTTGCCAATATGCCAATCTGCTGTATGTAAAAATTTCATTTTTTCACCGCCTAAAAAAGTCCTTCTTATTATTATAACAAATTTCTGGTATTTTTTAAGAAAATCGGACAGAAGAATTAGATTTTTAACAAACTTTTTTCTTAACACAAGAAAAAAGACAGGGAGCATCATCTTTTGATGAGACTACCTGCCAGTAACATTCCTATTTTGTAGCGGTTTGTTTTATTCTTTTTCTGTTGATTCATATTTAAAAGTTGGATCAATTTCTTTATCTAACTGATCAAATGCTTCTTGCATCCGACGTTCCACTTCAGCTAAACCGTCTTTATCCATTTTTTTAATATCGCTAATATCGATTGGCTCCCCAAAACGAACCGTTACTTTTTTACGTTTAAACAACTCTTTTAAAGTTAACGGACCTTGATAAACAGATGGCACGATAGGTACTCGCCCCATTTTAGCAATCAAGGCTACCCCACCTTTTAATTCTGAGGAATGACGCGTGCCACTAGGGAACATAATCAAACTTAAATCAGAATTTTTTAAAATTTTGACAGGTGTTTTAATCGCGCTGGGACCGGGCTTCTCACGATCCACCGGAAACGCATTCGCATGTTTTAAAATGAAACGTAAAACAGGATTTTTAAACAACTCTTTTTTTGCCATAAAGCTAAACTTCTTAGGACTGCCAGCAACAGCTAAATACAGCGGTTCCCACCATGTTCGATGCGGCGCAACTAAGACATAGTTTTGGTCTTTTGGTAATTTTTCTTTATTTTCATAATGTGCATTTCCATTAATCACAAATAAAATGACGCGAACCACGCCACGCATAAATGTAAAAAACATAATTTTCTTCCTTTCTTCTCTCCGCTTTCTAGTATGCCGAAAGCTCTACCTTTTGACAAGCTTTTTTTACGTCTATCAATCAGAGAAATAACATGTCCCTACTAATCTAGGGAACAGATTTTGTCATACGGGTTTAAAAGTAGTATAATACATGAACAATCAGATGAAAAGTTGGAGGTTCTTAATCTATGTTATTATCCGGCGAACGGATTGATCAATTATATGCGGATGATATTCAAATTATTCAAAGCAAAGAAGTCTTTTCTTTTTCCATTGATGCAGTCTTATTGGCTAATTTTCCGCAACTACCAAAAAAAGGCAAGATTGTCGATTTGTGTGCTGGCAATGGCGCGGTCGGCCTCTTCGTTAGTCGGAAAACAGCTGCAAAGATCGACCAAATCGAATTACAACCTCGTTTGGCAGATATGGGTCAACGAAGTATTCTATTAAATAAATTGGAAAAACAAGTAACGATGTATGAACGTGATTTAAAACAAGCGACAGAAGTCATCAAAAAAGATTCTGTGGATTTAGTACTATGTAATCCCCCATACTTTAAAGAACGACCAACTAGCCAAAAAAATCCAAACCCGCACTTAGCGATTGCCCGTCATGAAATTCACACGTCTCTTCAAGAAGTGGTCACTGTGTCGGCGGATTTATTAAAAACAAATGGTCGCCTCGCAATGGTTCATCGTCCTGATCGTTTCCTGGATATTTTACATGCCATGGAAAACGCCAATATTGCGCCGAAAAAAGCTCGGTTTGTTTATCCGAAGCCAGGCAAAGAAGCCAATGTTTTACTAATTGAAGGCATTAAACAAGGCAAAAAAGACGGTTTTCGTGTGTTACCACCTCTTTTTACATACAATGAAAAGAACGAATACGAAGCAGAAATGAAGGCTATGCTGTATGGAGAATAAGAAATCCCATTATTTTTATGTTTTACTTTGCCAAGATGGTTCCTTTTACGGTGGCTATACAACTGAGCCAGAACGTCGATTAACCGAACATAATAGCGGAACTGGTGCAAAATATACTCGATTAGCCAAACGACGGCCAGTCAAAATGATTCATACAGAGAAATTTGAAACACGTAGCGCGGCCACCAAAGCCGAAGCCGCCTTTAAAAAATTAACGCGCAAACAAAAAGAACAGTATTTAAAAACCTTCCATTAAATGACAATAAATCAGAAAGAAACAGCCATCATTTCATTGATGAAATGATGGCTGTTTCTTTCTCTTTTTAAACTAAGTTTTCGACAAAATGAATAACCATTTCGGCTGATTTTTTCCCAGCTTCATCGATGAATTCGTCAAAGCTTTGAGTTGCTTCGCCATCTGCTGTATCACTCATTGCCCGTACAACTAAGAATGGAATATTGAACTGTGAAGCCGCTTGGCCAATTGCTGCGCCTTCCATTTCACAAGCTAAGGCTTCAGGAAACTCTTTCTTAATTTTGGCGATTTTCTCAGCGCTATCCACAAAAGTATCTCCAGTAACAATCAATCCTTTACGAATAGCTAGCCCAGTTTTTTCAGCAGCTTTCGCAATTTCCATCCGCAAGTATTCACTTGTTTCAAAATACAAAGGCACACCACCAGGCAATTGTCCATAGGCATAACCAAAACCAGTGACATCAACATCAAAGTAAGCTAATTTGTCTGCAATGACTAAATCGCCGACTTTTAGTCCTTCACCGATACCACCAGCAGAACCTGTATTAATCACCATATTTACGCCATATTGATGAATCAATAAAGTCGTGGTCACAGCTGAGGCCACTTTACCAATTCCTGAACGAACCACAATCACCTCATGTCTTCCTAACGAACCAGAAACAAATAAAGCGCCTGCTCGTTCCCATGACATCGTGTCTGTCAATTTTTCTTTTAGAATTTTGACCTCTTGATCCATTGCTCCAATAATTCCAATTTTCATAGTGATTCCTCTTTTCTATAAATTCAAAACGATATACGCCACAACGGCTAATAAAATCGCTACAATAATAATTGCCTTGTTTAACCAAGTACTCCGTTCTCGACGTTTCGAGTATTCTCCTACTCGTGACTTGTTGATCGGTTTTTGTTTTTTCTTTTCTTTACGATAAAACGTCGAAATTTCTTTTTCTTTTCGCTTATACGCTTTTTCCGCCAGCTTCTGTTCTTCCTGCTGACGACGTTCTACTTCTTTTTCTTCTGCTTCTCTGCGTTTGCGAAGTTCTGTCCGAGTGACTAACGGACCTTTGCTCATTGCGTGTCCTCCTTAAACTGTCTCTGCAGTAAATACAATTCCCAGTATTGTATAGCAAAAAGTGTTTTTGCATCACAAATCGTGCCCTTTGCCACTTCTGCTTTGGCTTCAGCTATTGTTAGCTCGTAAATTTCCAAGATTTCATCTTCATCTTGAGGACGCGGATTTTCGACTTTCTGCAAATCCGTTGCCAAATAGAGAGCCAATTTTTCATTAGCAAATCCTGGTGACAGATACATTGAATTTATGTAGGTAAGTTGACCTGCACGATACCCAGTTTCTTCTTCCAATTCCCGCATAGCCGTCTTTTCCAGTTGATTTTCTTCTCCAGGATCAATTTTTCCCGCCGGAATTTCTAAAATTACTTGTTCCAAGGGTTTTCTAAATTGTTTAACTAAGACGATTTTTCCTTCTGCGGTTAACGGAATCATAGCTACTGCGCCTGAATGAAAAACCAATTCGCGTTTAGCAGTGCCGCCTGTCGGTAAAGCCACGTCATCCAAAAAAACATCAATAATCTTTCCTTTAAAAATTTCTCGACGTTGAAGTGTTTTTTCTTCGAAGTCCTCATAATTTAACATATCTTTCACCAACCTTTCTTGTTTATCATACCCTAAAATGATAAAAATCGCACCCCTTCTTCTCTAGTTAAACCCTTTTCAAAGAAAAAAATTTATTGCTTTAGAAAAAAATTACATTTTCGAAAAAAAATAGACATAAAAAATTCACAACTTCCTTGTATTATTTAAGCATACCAACAAACAACCCTAACAAAACACTTTTTCATTTTTAACTCCTTTCCCGTCCTACCCCCAATTAGGACGGGTCTTTTTTTGCGTTTTATACTTTTTTTCTTATGATTTCACTAAATCATAAAATACATCTTCCGCTGTATGTCTTTTCTCTCACAGAGTATGCTAAAATAACTATTGTAACGAGAGCTGACTCTTTCGAGGATTAGATAGATAGGAGGAACTATATAAATGAACAAATTAAATACAAAATTACTGATTGGCTATATTCTTTTAGGAGCCTTAATCATTGCTGTCGCTAGAGAATATGGCTTCTTCGCTTTTGTGATTCTGGTAGGCTTTTTAGTATTCGTTCTCTATCGAAAAAAGAAAAATGCCGCCGACAAGAGCGATCAAATGCCTTACTTAACAAAAGATAAAGAAGCCCATTATCGTGAGTTGGGGTTATCTCCACAAGAAATTGATTTTTTCAGAAGTACAATGAGCACAGCCAAAAAACAAATCATACAATTACAAGAAAACATGAATCGTTCAACTAAATTACGGGCGATTGACTTACGTAATGATACAACGAAGGTTTCTAAAGCTCTGTTTAAAGAGTTAGTGAAAGAACCTAAAAAGTTACACTTAGCCAATCACTTTCTCTATACACATTTACCAAATATCGTTGACTTAACAAGTAAACATTTAGAAATCGAACAACATGAAGTAAAAAACAAACAAACGTATGAAAAATTAGAAGAAAGCGCACAAATCATTGACCAATTGTCAAAATTAGTTAAAAATGATTATGAGGAAATCGTTTCCGATGACTTAGACGATTTAGATGTCGAAATGTCGATCGCTAAAAGCAGCTTGTCGCAAAAAGCTGCAACTGAGGAATCACCTCAAGTAAACGAAGACCAGCAATAATCATTAGGGAGGAAAAAAAATGACTGAGCAACAACCCAAAGAAACAACATCTGTAACCAATACATTGGACGATTTATTAAGTAATCCATTTTCATCAATGGATGAACTAACACCAACGCAACAAAATGAACTATCTGAGTTAAAAGAACAGCAAGCAGCTCCTCGTTTAATTGATAAATTACCACAAGAACGTCAAGCCCAAGCAAAAGAGTTAGCTTCAAAAATTGACGTTCAAGATTCACAAGCAGTAATTACCTATGGTTCAAATGCCCAAATCAAACTTGGCGAATTTTCGCAAGCGATGTTAAACCACGTTCAAGCACAAGACATTGGTCCTGTTGGTGATTCACTGACCGATTTAATGTTTCGTTTAAATGAAGCCAATCCCAATGAATTACGTGCTGGCGAAGGCAACTTTATTCAAAAAATGTTAGGTAAAGTCAAACAATCCGTTTACGAAATTACCGCCAAATATCAAAAAATTGGTGCGCAAATTGACAAAATCGCTGTCAAATTAACCCATGAAAAAGATGGTCTTTTAAAAGATAATGCCATGTTAGATCAATTGTATCAAAAAAATAAAGATTATTTTGATGCCTTAAACATCTATATTGCCGCTGGGGAATTAAAAGCAGAAGAACTACGGACGCAAATTATCCCTGAAGCCATGAAAAAAGCGGAAGAATCTGGGGATCAAATGGATGTCCAAATTGTTAATGATTATAACCAATTCCTAGACCGTTTAGAAAAAAGAACCCATGATTTACGCTTGGCTCGTCAAATTACGATTCAACAAGCCCCACAAATTCGTTTAATCCAAAATACTAACCAAGCTTTGGCTGAGAAAATTCAATCATCGGTGAATACAGCGATTCCGTTATGGAAAAACCAAGTAGTCATCGCCTTGACCTTACTCCGTCAAAAAGATGCTGTGACTGCTCAACGTCAAGTCTCTGAAACCACCAATGACTTACTGAAGAAAAATTCAGAAATGCTAAAAATTTCTGCAATTGAAACAGCAAAAGAAAACGAACGTGGCCTAGTCGATATTGAAACATTACAAAAAACACAAAATGATTTAATTGAAACTATCCAAGAAACATTACGTATTCAACAAGAAGGAAAAGAAAAACGCCAAGCTGCCGAAATCGAACTTGGCCATATGGAAGAAGATTTGAAAAATAAATTATTAGAATTAACACAATAAACAACGTTTAGAACAAACTTCTTATAGTACAAGCCTGGGACAAAAATCCAAAGTGATTTTTGTCCCAGGCTTGCTTTTCTTTTTACGCTTGAATATTGTATTTCAGCCACTTAATGATACAATAAAAGAAAACCATGTTTCTTTTTGAAAGGAGGAGCAATTGTGCCACAATTTGCTTCTAAAGCCGAAGAAAAAAATTATTATGAACGCCAAGCTAGCTTAGCAGAGTTTCTAACTTGGTATCATCAACAAGAATTACCTGAATATGAAAAACCCTCTTTAACCGTTGATATGGTTCTTCTTTGTTACAACAAGGAAGCTGATCAATTAAAAGTCTTACTGATTCAACGTAAAGGTCACCCCTTTAGAAACTCATGGGCGCTTCCTGGCGGTTTTGTTAATCGTAACGAATCTACTGAAGATAGTGTTTTAAGAGAAACAAAAGAGGAAACTGGTGTGGTGATTTCTCAAGAAAATATTGAACAATTACACAGCTTTAGTCGCCCAGATCGTGATCCTCGTGGCTGGGTCGTGACAGTCAGCTATTTAGCCTTTATTGGTGAAGAACCTTTAATTGCTGGCGACGATGCCAAAGAAGTCCACTGGTTCAATCTTGAACGGCATGGTCAACATATCACGTTATCTCATGAAGATGTGGAAATTACTTTAGACTTGAAAACAGCGGCCTCTCTTGGTAAAGATACATTAGCCTTCGACCATAGTGAAATTATAATTAAGGCGTTTAATCGTGTTGTTGATAAAATGGAACATGAACCGCAAGTGCTTCAAGTCTTAGGAAAAGATTTCACCATTACGGAAGCCCGTAAAGTTTTTGCGAAGTTCCTCGGCGTTGATTATCGCAGCATTGACCATTCAAATTTTAAAAAAGCCATGACACAATATTTTGAAGAGTTAGGTGAACGTCCCGTTGGCATTGGCCGTCCTTCAAAAATTTACCAATTGAAAACAACAACAGGGTTCTAAGAGGAGGGAATATTTTTTGACTGTTTACTTAAGAAAAGCAGAACCTTCTGATTTGCCTGACATCCTTGCTATCATTGAAGATGGACGCCGCACCTTACAAAAAAGTGGCATTCCCCAATGGCAAAACGGCGATGGCCCGAATCAAGAAATTTTAGCAAAAGATATCGACCAGCAAACTTGCTATATTTTAATGGTTGATGATGCCTTGGCAGGCGTTGGTGTTTTATGTTCGGAGATTGATCCTGCTTATGAAGCGATTTTTAATGGTTCTTGGCAACCTCATTCTCAAGCTACGTATACGGCAATTCATCGTGTTGCTCTAAAAAGTTCCTTTCAAGGTCAAGGACTGGCCTTGGTGCTTTTGCGCTCACTGGTTACAGCCGCTCGTTTGCAAGGTGCTACTGATATTCGAATCGATACACATCCACAAAATCTCGCCATGCAGCACCTGATTAAAAAAGCTGGCTTTGTTTATCAAGGTGACGTGATTTTAGATGTTAACGATGGCGAACGTTATGCTTATCAGATGATATTGAAATAAAAAAGTTAGGGATAACTGCCAGATTGACAGCTATCCCTAACTTTTTACATCTTATGAACACTATGAGCGCTTTGAATGCCCTCACAGGCTTCTTTACAAGCTTGATTAATTAATAAATAAGAGGATTCTTTTTGGCGGATTCCTAATTGATATTTCAATTCATCTGTCACTTGGCAAGATTCACTTAATGCCTCTAACCAGAAAAATACTCCTTCTTTATACGTATCTAATCCTTCTAGCAAGATTTTCGTTGCTTCTTTATCATAATACGGCTCTAAATTTTTACGAAACATCATTTCTTCTGTAAAAAAACGATTCACATTATTTCGGCAAAACATATAAGTGTCACGGCCTCTCCGATGTGCAGCCTGATTACAACCGTATTCTTGAACTTCTTTAGAGATGGCTTTGAAAATTTCGTTGTATACTTCAATTCTTTGCATAATTGACAAAATGGTATCTGTATAACTAAACATAACTCCTTGCTCCCTTCCCCTTCTAAGTAACAAAAATTTGCTTGTTACTTTCATTATAAAGGGAATGTTGGGTTTATATCAAATGATACGCTGTTTCCTTGCTAAAATCCTTCGTTTTTTCCTTAGAAGAATAATAAGTAAGCGGATTATTTAATCTGTTATGTTCGGATTTTCTACACTTGGAAAATAAATTATTTTATAAAGCCATTTTCCGTTTTAACTGATGGCAACGGGCCGGTCTGTGTATTACCAGGAACACCAATATACGTATTGCCGTTGATGGAAGTCATTTCGTTTTCCTCAGCTGCTTCATCTTGAACGGTATAATCACTTTGATATAAAAATTCACCGTTCGTATGGAAGACATAGCCGTCTTGATCTCGTTCATCTGGCTTTTCTAAATTTAAAGACACACGTAATTGATGACGGACATTTTCAATACTATCTGGATATAGTTCAACCATACTGCGCCCTTCATTACTAAAAGTGCGCCAGTCAAAAGAAAGCTGTTGTTTATCATAATTGGTCCAAGTCAAACCTTCTTTGACTAAATGAGTCAATTCATTGGAATCCACATCAGTTTGAATGTTTCCATTTAACGAATCAATAATGTCCATTATTTTCATGATTGATTGACCAGATTTCAACTTGTCTTCAACTGCTTGAATAATTTCTTGTTGTCGGAATCCACGCATAATATCGTTATCGCTATGTCTTTCACGGGCATAAGATAAAGCTTTCGTACCATCTAAATGCTGTTTCCCTGCATCAAAATGAATGGATCCTGGCCCGTCTTTGGTGACACCATCAAACGCCTGCTTGACATTGACATCTATGCCGCCAACTGCATCAATTAACTTAATAAAAGATAAAAAGTTAAACACAACGTAATGATTGATTGGAATATTCAATAATTTCTCAACTGTGTTAACAGAAGCTGTTGGTCCATCGTAGGTATAGGCGGCTTCAATTCGCTGCATCCCTTGGTAATTTTTCGCATCAATTTGAACAAAACTATCCCGTGGCAAACTTAAATAGGTTATTTTCTTCGTCTTGTTATTCACGGTAATCACCATCATAGCATCAGTCCTAGTTGTGCCTAATTTCCGTTCAATTGTATTGTCTAGACCCATGACCAAAAACGATTGACTATCTTTATTTTGCGCTTCAGTATAATCATTTTTTATGGGGACATAGCCTTTATCAATCGTTTTCTTTAAATAGCTACCCGCTACAGCAAAGTATGCTGAGCCGACTGTGACAAAAAACAAAATGATGACTAAACTAATTAAGCTGATTTTTCGCTTCCTACTCATTGGCTGTACTTCCTCTCTCTTGAAAAGTCTCCACCATCATTACTACTCCTCTAAGCAGACAAGAGACAAGTCTATCTTACCAGTCCCCTTCAAAACTAAACATAGCAGAATTTATATAGGGGTATAACCTAGAGGAAACAAAAAAGAGGGGCTTGTTTGTTTAAAAGCCTCTCTTTTTTGTTATTTATTTTTGTGTTCTTTTTTGAACAATTCCACCATTTTTTGCTGTGGTTTTGGAAAAACATACTCTGAAAATTGTTGTACTGCCACCCATCGCTGCGACTCTAGTGTGGCTAATTCGCCTGTATTTCGGCCATAAAAGACTAAGATATGCCATTTTAAATGACTGAAAATATGAACGACTTCGCCTAAGGCACGTTTTTGCCAGACAACTGTTTCATAGTCAGCAAAAACATTGACAGGTTCTTCAGCGACCAAAGGCTCTGTTACAGGCTCTAACTCTAAAGTTAATTGTTTTTCCGTTTCTGCTGGTTGCGCCATTTTTTGCAATTGTTGAAATTGTTTTTTGCTAATTTCTTCAATCGGAAACAGCCACATATTGGCTAACAAACCTGTTTCAGGTCGTTGTTCTAATAAAAATTCTTGCTTTTTATTTTCAATAATAGTGCCGACATAATACACATCTTTCGGCTTAACTTTTTTTGATTTGACTGGATAAGCGGTCATTTTATCTGCCTGATAGGCCGCACAATATTGCTGAAGCGGACAGCTTTCACACTTAGGGGAAGTTGGGGTGCAGACGGCTGAGCCCAGATCCATTAAGGCTTGATTAAAATCCCCTGGACGCTCACGATCGATGATTTTAAGCATCGCCGCTTCAAATACTTTACGACTACTCGCTTTCGCAATATCTGCATCAATTTCAAATAAACGGCTCACTACCCGCATGACGTTACCGTCAATTGCTGGTTCGGGTAAATTAAAGGCAATACTGCCAATCGCACCAGCTGTATAGGGGCCGATTCCTTTTAAACTCCGAATATCTTCGATTGTGTCAGGCATTTTCCCACCAAATTCTGAAACAATCTGTTGCGCTGCCACTTTTAAATTACGTGCTCGTGAATAGTAGCCTAACCCTTCCCAAGCTTTCAACAACTTATCATCTGGCGCTTCCGCTAAATCTTGAATCGTCGGAAACCATTCCATAAATCGATAAAAATAATCAATGACTGTATCTACGCGAGTTTGTTGTAGCATAATTTCAGAAATCCAAATACGATATGCATCTGTATTCGCTCGCCAAGGTAAATTGCGTTTTTCTCGTTCATACCAAGCTAAAAAATCTTCCTGGAATGAACTAACTTTTTCGGGACTCCACGCCTCCCAAGGCTCTTTATTCGTCATGTTCTACTTCCTTTTCGCTAATAAATTGCTGAATCAAATCATAGTCAAACCCTTTTTGGAATAAGCTTTGTTTGACTTTTTGGACTTTTTTAGAAAAATCAAATCGCTGATTGGCACGCCATAAACGTTCGCCTTCCTTGTCTAACGCTTGTTGTTCTTGTTCTTCGTCCTTTTCAAAAGCTAAAGATTCCAAAGCTAGATCAATGATTTCATTTGTAAAGCCCTTTTGCATCAGATGCAGACGCGTTTTCTGAAGTGCATCTTTAAAACTTTTAGTTCGATAGCGTTTCATGGCTTTTTCTGCAGTTTCTGTGGCAACATTAAGTTGTTCATCTAACGTATAAAAGGTCAAGCCATGCTGAATATCTTCTTCACTAATGCCTTTTTGCTTTAATTGTTGTGCCACATTTCGTGGTCCTTTATCACTGGTTCGCATAGCTGTCCGTACGTAACTTTCACTAAAAATTGCATCATCTAACAACCGTAGCTCTTCTAAACGTTGAACGATTTTTACTCGATCTTCAGGTTCAATTTCTTTCTCTTTTAAATAAGTAAAAATCTCTTTCTTTGAACGTAATTGATAGCTTAAATAATTCATCGCCATTTGTAACCCGACATCATAAGAACTGGCTTTTTTTATTTCTTCTATTAAAGTATCTGATAACTCTTGGCCTTTTAGCAGACGCTGCCGTACTAAAATATCTTCCGAGACACGCAGTTTTTCGCCTGAAGATAGCCAAAGTAGATAAAATTCACCTTTATCTTTACTAATTCGTGTGATTGTTGTCATCTTATTCTCCTGCCCCTCTAAATCAGAACATATATTCTACTATACCATAGAATCCTTGGAAGCCAAATAAATAAAAATGTGCTAAAATGGGAGGAAGTGAAAAATGTGAGATGACTAAAGGATGAAAGAATATGACCCAACAACTAGTAAAAAAAGGCCAACAAATTTCTTTAAAAATTAAACGATTAGGAATTAATGGCGAAGGTATCGGCTATTATAAAAAATTAATTATTTTCGTTCCTGGGGCGCTACCCAAAGAAGAAGTAACTGCCACGATCACAAATGTTACACCCAAATTTGCTGAAGGAACCCTTCAATCTGTCAAAAAAGCTGCTAAAGATCGCGTGGTCCCTCCTTGTCCTGTCTATGAAACATGTGGCGGCTGCCAACTACAACATTTAGCCTACAAAGCACAATTAGACTTTAAAAAAGATTTATTAAAGCAGGCTCTTAACAAATTTAAACCAGCCAATTATCAAAACTATGAACTACGAAAAACAATTGGGATGGAGAATCCTTGGAATTATCGAAATAAAGCCCAATTCCAATTACGCCAAATCGATGGCCAAGTAGAAGCTGGTCTCTATCAAGCTGATTCACATCAATTAGTACCGATTGATAACTGTTTGGTCCAACAGCCTGCGACAACCAAGGTGATGAATACATTAGTTGATTTATTGAATAACTTTCAATTACCAATTTATGATGAACGTAAAAATAGTGGTATCTTTCGAACATTAATGGTTCGAGTGGGCATCCAAACTGGCGAAGTCCAAGTAGTGTTCATTACACAATCGCAGAAATTTCCACAAAAAGAAAAAATGGTTCGCGCAATTAATGAACAATTACCAGAAGTTGTTTCTATTATGCAAAATGTCCAAAATAAAAAAACCTCTCTAGTAATGGGTGATGATACCCTTCACTTATGGGGCAAAGAAAGCATTGAAGAACACATTAACGACGTTGTCTTTGATTTATCGCCGCGAGCATTTTTCCAATTGAATCCAGAACAAACGGAAGTTTTATATAATGAAGGAATCAAGGCCTTAGATTTACAACCAAATGAAACTGTTGTTGATGCTTATTGTGGCGTCGGGACCATTGGCTTAAGTTTAGCGAAACAAGCGCATCAAGTTCGTGGTATGGATACCATTCCCGCCGCAATTGACGATGCTAGATTCAATGCAAAACGACTTGGTGTTACGAACACACATTATGCTGTTGGAACAGCTGAAGACTTATTACCTAAATGGTTCAAAGAAGGCTTTAAACCTGATGCCATTGTAGTTGATCCCCCACGGACTGGTTTGGATCGTAAATTATTAACGGCCCTTTTGAAACAACCACCTAAGAAAATGGTGTATATTTCTTGTAATGTATCCACGTTAGCACGTGATTTAGTTCAATTAGCCAAAGTATATCAAGTAGACTATTTACAATCTGTTGATATGTTTCCACAAACCGCTCGTTGTGAAGTTGTCGTAAAATTAACGAGAAAATAAAAAAAGGCACCAAGTCTCACGAAATTCGTGAGACTTGGTGCCTTTAACTAATTAAACAATTATTTACTTAATTAGCTATTTTTTCGTCCGAAGAAGAATGAAACCACAGCAACTAAAATTACTGCCCCAATAATTGATGGCACAATTGCCATACCTGCTACGTGAGGACCCCAGCTACCTAAGATTTTTTCTCCGATAAATGAACCAACTAAACCGGCAACGATATTCGCAATCCAACCCATTGATTGACCTTTGCTTGTAAGCGCGCCAGCGATAGCACCGATAACAGCACCAACGATTAAAACCCATAAAGTATGCATAAAATAATTCCTCCTAAATGCTTTATCTAGCGAATAATTCGCTATGTTACTATTATGGACTACTTTTATTAGATAACAAAATAGTTTGCTCGTTTCCATGAAAAAAAAGCAATAATTTCTGATAATTTCATTAAAAAAGCTCAGAACAGGAGACCGAAGTGCACTGTTCTGAGCTTTTATTTAAGAAATCGTTGGTCGTTTTACTCGTTCATGTGCGACATCCGCTGCTTGAATCTCTTTATTATTAAAAGGTGTTAAGCGGAATGCCAATTGGAATTCTTCAAACGTAGTCCGGTATTTTTCTAATTGCCACTGGCCACAAGAGTAGCTACCTAGGGCGTTTTGTTTGTAATCGATATTTAAAACAACATACTCACTTTCTTGTAATTCATTGGTATGCTTAGCAACATCTAGCGCTTGTTCTTCAAAATAAGAAACACTAAAATTATATGAATCAGCCGCTGTTGCTACTACTCCTTGGCCGCGATCATCCGTGAATGCGGACCATTTAGTCGCCATGTGGTTACCATTGGCTTGTGGAACAACATAATTAGTGAACATCTCCGCCACTGTAGCATCATAAACGCCAAGTAAACCAGCTTCTTGTGAATCTACATAGTTTTCTCTCGGCCCTTTACCGAAATATTTTACTTCTGATAGAGACTTGTCTAAATGGAGAGTCACACCCAAACGTGGTAACATATCTGGCGCATTTTCAATTTTACCAGCAGGACTACCTTTTAAGTCGAAGAAAATTTCGCCATTTGGTGCAATTAAATACTGATAGGTACATTGATAATGCCAAGCACTGTTAGTCGTTCCGTTAATTGTTTTTACGATGACTTGGATAAAATCATCAACTTTTTTCCACTCAAAAGAACGGACAATTTCATGCTCTAAATGTAAGAAATATTTTTTCTTCATTTCATCAATAATTTCCATATCATTACTGATTGGTGCCCGCCAAAATGTAAATCTCGGCCCTTTATGCAATAATTTTTTACCATCTCGTGTCACATTCGTTAAGGCGCCCTTCACTTTATCAAAATTAATTGAAAAGTTTGGTCCTTCAATGTATAAATGAGGGCCAATCTCCTTTGCCATCAGCGAGCCAACTGGTGTGATCTCAATCCCTGGTGTTGCAATTGGCAATTCAAACTGTGCGGTAGCTAATTCATGACCAGCAGATGCATAGGCGGTCGTTTCTTTCAATTGATATGAAAGAGTTAAATAATAGGCGGCTCCTGCCTTTTTAGGAAAATCTAAATGATAAGGTAAGTGCAGTCTTCCTTCTTCTCTAGCAGCAATTGCTGGCACTGCTACTGTCCCTGATTGAATCACTGTTTGATCTTCAGTAATTGTATAAACCAGCTTAAAGATAGCCAAGTTTTCAAAGTCAAACCGACTCAATAATGAGAATTCACCCGACAGAACGTCAATAGCACTAGTTGTAATGGGTTCAATGACTTTTTTGTATTCATACAAGCTAGGAGATGGCGTACGGTCAGGCATCAACATCCCATCAATACAAAAATCTTTGTTACTTGGATCATCGCCGAAATCGCCGCCATAACGATAATAAACTTCACCGTTATCTGTTACCGATTCAATGCCATGGTCAAACCATTCCCAAATAAAGCCACCTTGTAATTTATCATGAGCATAAAATAGCTCTTGGTATTCTTTTAAATTCCCAGGGCCATTTCCCATCGCATGACAATATTCACATAAAATATGCGGTTTTTTTGAATTTTCAATAATCGTATTCATCAGTAATTCTCTAGTTGGGTGTTCCAACCACGTATACATTGTAGAATAGACATCCGCGACCTCTGTCTCAAAATCACCTTCATAATGAATTAAACGTGTTGGATCCATTTCTTTGGCAATACGGGCCATTTCAATAAAGTTATGACCAAACGCAGATTCATTTCCTAACGACCAAAAGAGAATTGATGGATGGTTTTTATCCCGTTGAACCATCCGTACCATCCGAGAAACATAAGCCGTTTCCCATTCTGGATCGTTGCTAATCCAATCATATTCTCCGGTTAATTCAAAGCCGTGACATTCCAAATCAGTTTCATCAATCACATACATTCCATATTCATCGCATAAATCATAGAAATAAGCAGATGCTGGATAATGACTGGTTCGAATGGCATTAATATTAAATTGTTTCATTAAACGAATATCTTTTTCAATTTCTTCACGACTAACCACTCGACCATTTTTCGGATTATAATCATGACGATTCATTCCTTTTAGTTTAATGGCCACACCGTTGACTAAGAAAGTCTCACCAGATACATGAATATTTCTGAAACCAACTTTTTGCGGAATAACTTCGACGACTTCCCCTTCAGAAAAAACAGTGATAAATAGCTGATACAAGTATGGTTTCTCCGCTGACCAAGCAGTGACAGACGGCAAACTTGCTGAAAATTCAACCGTACCTTGATTTCCTGCGACAGTCTCTTTAAGAACCGTTTTTCCCTGCTGATCCATCAACTCCAATTGAACTTGTTGTCCTTTGTCTTGCCAAAATTTACCCGTAATTGCCAAGTGGCCATTTTGATACGAATCATCTAAATCGGAAATAATAAAGAAATCTTCCAGCCCATTTTCTGGTACACCGAGTAATTCAACATCACGAAAAATACCACTTAACCACCACATATCTTGATCCTCTAAATACGTACCATCTGACCATTGATAGACTCGCACCGTTAAATCATTTGTTTCACCAATTTTAGCGTAATGCGTAATGTCAAATTCTGCTTCATTTCGTGCACCTTTACTGTAGCCAACTTCATGGCCGTTCACCCAAACATGATAAGCTGAATCTACGCCACAAAAACGTAAAATGATTTTTTTATCGTGAAATGTTTCATCTATAGCAAATGTCCGTTTGTAAATACCTGTTGGGTTTTCCGTTGGTACATACGGCGGATTAATGGGAAAATTGTACCATAAATCAGAGTAATGCATTTTGCCATATCCTTGGACTTGCCAATTTCCAGGAACAGTGATTTGATCCATTTGGCTTGTATCAAAGTCCGTCGCAAAAAAGTTTTCTGGGCTGTATTCTGGCGCTTCTAAAAAGAAAAAATGCCAGCGTCCGTTTAAATTTTTGTATGCTTGTGTATATTTATTTTCATTTAATAACGCTGTTTCTTTCGAGGGAAAGCTCGAAAAGTGTGCTCGTCCAGGCAACCGATTAATACTATCTACTTTATAATTTTCCCAAGTCTTCATAATCCATTTCTCCTTTACCAACTTCATTTTTTTCTTTTGTTTCATACCGTTTCCAACAAATCCAAGCAAAGCCCATAAAGACAATTAACCCAATGATGTTATACGCCAACATTCCCAGTGGACTAGCGGTTCCTTTCGGTAATGTGCCATTGATTTCTTCCATGATTAATTTTGGATCCGGCACAGTTGACATAAAGAATACAAAGATAAAAATGGCTAATAAGAAAATCCCCGCAATTAAGCCAAAGGTTCGATTACCAAAGCGGAAACTTCTCGGCATTGTTTCTTTTTTCCAACGAAGCCCAATATAGGCGATTAACAAGAACAAGACAGGCACTAATGACGTAGAAGCTGTCATATTAATTAACGTTTCTAAAAAGCTATCTATATTTCCAATTCCTAGTGCTGGAATGGCAACTAAAATCGTCACAATAATTCCTTGAACTAACAAAGCATTGGTTGGATTTCCCTCTTCGTTGGTTTTCACTAGCCACTTACCGAAGACCCCATCAGGAATTTCTGAGAAAAATACTTTAACTGGTGCTGCTGTCCACAGAGCCAAAGAACCAAGACTTCCGACAAATAAGATAATTCCTACTAAGCGCACCATCATTGCTGCGGGAATATGGAAATACGTACCTAAAATTTTAAAGATATCAAAAATACCATTTGAAAAATTTCCTTTTAAGACGTCCGTTGGCACTACCAAACCTACAGCAACGGCACCAAGAATATACATGATACCGACCGCAATCGTTGCACCAATCATCGTGCGGACAAACGTTTTATTGCCGCCTTTAACATCCTTAATATATACACCGATACTTTCACCACCGCCAACAGCTTGTAAAATCCACGCCATCGTCATGAAAAAAGTCCAATTAAAAGTTGGCATAATTGACGTCGTGGTAAATTCTTGTGCTGGCTCATTGCCAAAACCAAACACGACGACAAAGGCTAAAACCACAAAAGCCACGCCCATAAATAAACGAGCACCACCCGCTAAGCTAGTCACTTTCGAAATCCACGAAACCCCTTTAATACAAACCCATGTCATTAACCAAAATAACAGAATAGAAATCACTGCAATTATTTTAGTACTATGGTTTCCTTGAAAAACGTTTTGACCTAAAAAAGCGTATGAACCATAAATCAATGTATTCGGTAGTAATGAACAGAAGAAAAACAAGTTGACAAAGAAATATGACCAAGCGCCTAAAAATGCCCATTTAGGTCCTAACACAGATTCCAACCAACTGTGAACACCTGATTCATTTTCAGAATTAGCAGAAGCAAATTCTGCAATCATTAGAATAAATGGTAAAAAGTAAAAAATAGAGCCGAATAAATAGCCTGGAATAGTTGCTAGGCCAATCTGAATACTGTTGTTAACAATGCTGGGAAAGGCAAAAACCGCTGAAAAAGTCATGAGCATCAATGCGACAGAACCTAATCGTTCCCGTGAATGTGTTGCCATTTTACTACATCCTCTCTTTATCAAATTAATTAGTACTCACACATTGTAAAACGCTTACAGTTTTTTAAAAATAAAAAATGTTGCCTATTTCTTGTAAAGATGTTGACTTTTAGAAAGCCTTTACATACTCTTATAAAGAGGTGATAGCATGCAAAATGTTTTTACAAATAATGTCAGCATCCTGATTAATGATCAACCTATTAGCCAAGAATTTCATCTTTATGAAGCTGGCTATGAAAAATGCCGCCCGACAAAACCAACTGAGTTTGCCCCCATTAATTATTGGGTTTTGCATTATTGTAGCGATGGTGAAGGTTATTTTTCAACACCCTTTATGGAAAAACAACACATTACCGCTGGCGATTTGTTTATGATTCCAGCTAATTGTCGCAATATTTATTATCCTAATCGGCAAAATCCTTGGACCTATCATTGGGTCGGTTTTGTTGGAGATCTTTCGTCTCAGTATTTAGAAAAAATAGGCCTGACTACCGAAAATTGTATTTTAAAAGGAACTGTTGATAAGAAATTAGAAAGTTTATTTAAAAATATTTACCAAGAAGCGAAGAAACATAATCATTTTGGCAGTTTAAGTGAAAGCTTTCAATTGTTGAATTATCTAGAGCATCATTCCGTTACACAGCACGAAAATCAAAGCCAACAATTATTTAACCAAATTAAAATGGCTATTCACGAAAATTTTTCAAACAATCTTTCAATTAGTCAATTAGCTTCTGAGTATAACATTGATCGTAGCTATTTATTTAAGCTGTTTCAGCGTTATGAACAAACAAATCCTAGTATTTATGTACAAAACTTAAAATTGCAAAAAGCCTGTTCTCTGTTAAGAAAAAGCTCCCTAACCATCACGGAAATCAGTTTTGAAGCAGGTTTTTCTTCACCTTCTTATTTTTCAAAATTTTTCTTCCAGAAAAAAGAGATGACACCTCGACAATATCGTCAACAGTTTTTGACTTAAAATAAATTGTTGCTTATCTGTAGTTAAAGAAAAAAACGATTTATTTAATAATTTTCAAATTTAGGTAGTTCTTATAATTTATCTATTTTATAATTAATTAGGGTTTTATTATAGGTGGGAGTGTGATATATAGACTAATCAAAATCAATAAATAATTTACAAGTTTTAGCAAATAAACAATATTGGAGAGAAAAATGAAACATTTTATTAAAGAAAACAAAGGTTTAGCCATCTACAGCTTTTTAATTGTCTTTGCTACTTATGGTATTAAACTATTTAACAATACTTACGCTATTGATACTATGCACTTAATGACTAACTACAGAGGCTACTTAAAACATTGGGTTTCGATTGGTAGACCAGGATTAGTAGCTTTAAAGCTTTTAACATACAACTATGTAAATGTTTATTTTTTAAATTTGTTAGCTATTATTTTCTTTGCTATCGCCACTATCTTGTTGTGCTATTATGTTGATCTTTCAACTAAGCAGATTTATAACAAAAAGTATTTATATATTATCCCAAGTATTTTTCCAACCAGTCAATTATTTAGCGAACAATTTTACTTCGTCCTACAAAATTTTGAATTTTCATTAGGTATCTGTTTGGTTATACTTTCTCTCATTGCTATTTACCATATTCCCAATAAAATTTTTAAATTATTCGGCTTTTTGTTGCTGACATTTACACTTACTATGTACCAATCATTCTTTGTATTTGCGTGTACCTTAATTTTATTCAAGATTTTAATGACATTGTATTTTGCTCAGTTGAATGACCTTAAAATTTCTTTTAAAGACTATGCCTTCAAAATTGGTCATTTTATTCTACTAGCTATTTCATCTCTCGTTCTATCTCAACTAATGACGGTGTTAGCGAAAAAAGTTTTAAACGTTGAAAGCTCCTATCTAGATAATATGATTCTTTGGGGTAAACGCCCCTTGATAGATTCTATCAACGATATTAAAGATTACGCCAAAGAACTATTCTTCCCTCCAGTCGGAGACACTTTTTTTACACCGCTGTTTTTGATATGTATTCTTTTACTGGTCATTGTATTAATTAATATGTCCTATCTGAAACGCAAAAATGTTTTCTTCATCTTTATTACCTTGTTAGGTATTCTAATCACTCCACTCATGTTTACAATTTTAGGTGGAAAACGTCCAGCAATTAGAGGTGAAGTACCTAACTTCCCTGCTGTTTTAGCGTTATTACTCATCTTTATTATGATTTATTGGGGATACAACTTTGTGCTTAAACATTTATTAATTGGTATAGTAATTCTCTTTACTTTTATTCAAGTTCGGGAAACAACCAACCTAGAATATTCTGAGTATCTAACAGCGGAAGAAGATTTACGTACTGCGGAAATGATTACAAATAATATTTATTCAATGGAAATTGAGAATCCAGAATCCTATAAACTTTTAATGTATAGAAATCGTTCTCCTCAGAATGTTTCAAATATAAAAGGTGAAACAAACGGTGTCTCATTATTTGAATTCATGCCTAACTCGGTGCATACTAGTTTAAATACTTTGCTCTATATGAAAACATTTGGATTAAATTTTAATGATCCTACCCCAGAAGATTTTGAAAAACACAAAGCTTTACAAGCGGAAATGAATGTCTGGCCTAGCAAAGATTCTATCCGAGTGGTAGATGATTGTATTGTTGTTAATTTGTCAAAGTAGACAATTAAATTTTATAGATATTTTACTAGCGGTAGTTGTTTTAGCAAAAGACAACTACCGTTTGCTATAAAAAAAGAACCCTTGCCACACAAGGGTTCTCGAACATTCAAAAGTTGAATGAATTATTTTACTGTTACTGAAGCGCCAACTTCTTCTAAAGCAGCTTTTAAAGCTTCTGCTTCTTCTTTAGAAACAGCTTCTTTAACTGGTGCAGGAGCGCCATCAACTACAGCTTTAGCTTCTTTCAAGCCTAAGCCAGTTGCTTCACGAACTGCTTTGATAACTTTAACTTTTTGATCGCCAGCTGCTGTTAATTCAACAGTGAATTCAGTTTGTTCTTCTGCTGCTCCACCTGCTGCTGGTCCAGCTACTGCTACAGGAGCTGCTGCTGATACGTCAAATTTTTCTTCGATAGCTTTAACTAATTCGCTTAGTTCTAAGATAGTTGCTGTTTCTAACTCAGCAACGATGTTTTCAATGTTTAATGCCATTTTGAATTTCCTCCATTTAAATTAAAATTGTTTGTTTTTTATTGGTTTGAATTAGACTGCAATTAAGCAACTTCTTCGTTTTTCTCTGCCACTGCTTTGACAGCGTAAGCCACGTTGCGGACTGGCGCTTGTAATACAGATAATAGCATAGATAGTAAACCTTCGCGGTTTGGTAGTTTTGCCAACGCAGTAATTTGTTCCACTGAAGAAACTTTTCCTTCGATGACGCCACCTTTGATTTCTAATGCTTTTGCATCTTTAGCAAATTCGTCGATGATTTTAGCTGGTGCTACTACATCGTCGTTGCTGAATGCGACAGCAGTTGGGCCTGTAAAGACTTCGTCTAAGCCGTCTAAACCAACTTTTTTAGCTGCACGAGAAAGGATTGAGTTTTTGATGACTTTCATTTCTACGCCTGCATCACGTAATTGTTTACGTAAGTTAGTGACTTCTTCAACTGTTAAACCACGGTAGTCCACGATTACAACTGATGCTGCTGATTCAAATTTCTCAGCGGCTGCTTGAACTAGGGTTTCTTTTTTAGCGATTGCTGCTTCACTCATTTATTTCACCTCCTGATTTTGATGGTGGAGTTGGACTTGGTTTACGATATGTAAAGTAGAAGAATCAAATGAAACTTCGCTCACTTCGCTCGCCAAGTATTGTTTTACATCGTTTTTTTTCAAAAAGTCGTGTAAAACAACAAAACTCCATGCCACCGTAGACATAGAGGGACTGAATTGTATATAACTCAACAATTGTCCTCGGTAGGAAATTAAGACTTGCGTCACCTACTGTCTTCGGTACAGTTAATTATTAACCTCACTCACTTTACCATAGGGTAAGTGAGTGAGTCAAGAATTTTTTAATTATTTTCTTTCAAATTAGAAAGAAGCTTGGTCAACGTGGATTCCAGGTCCAAATGTTGTTGTTACTGAAATGTTTTTGATGTATTGACCTTTAGCAGTTGATGGTTTAGCTTTCAATAATACGTCGTTAATTGTGTTGAAGTTTTCAACCAATTTTTCGTTATCAAATGAAACTTTACCGATTGGTACGTGGATGTTACCAGCTTTGTCAACGCGGTAAGTTACTTTACCAGCTTTAACTTCTTCAACAGCTTTTGTAACGTCCATTGTTACAGTACCAGTTTTAGGGTTTGGCATTAAACCTTTTGGTCCTAAGACACGGCCTAATTTACCAACTGTAGCCATCATGTCAGGAGTCGCAACAACTACGTCAAAGTCGAACCATCCACCTTGGATTTTTGCAACCATGTCGTCGTCGCCTACGAAATCTGCACCAGCAGCTTCAGCTTCTTTAGCTTTTTCGCCTTTAGCGAATACTAAAACAGTTTGTGTTTTACCAGTTCCGTTTGGAAGCACAACTGCTCCACGGATTTGTTGATCTGCTTTTTTAGGGTCAACGTTCAATTTGTAAGCAACTTCAACTGTTGCGTCAAATTTCGCGATGTTTGTATCTTTTGCTAAAGCTACTGCTTCTTCAACTGAGTAAGCTTTTGTAGCATCAACTTTTTTCAATGCTTCTTGCATTTTTTTGCTCTTTTTAGCCATTTTGTTTCCTCCTTGATTGTGGTTATAACGGTTGTACCTCCCACGTCTTTCATATCTTTAAATATGAAACGAACTGAGAAGCTACTTCTTTGAGTAAGTGTGGAATAAAAATTATTCTACGATGATACCCATGCTTCGTGCAGTTCCTGCAACCATGCGCATTGCTGCTTCAACGTCAGCGGCGTTTAGGTCTGCCATTTTAAGTTCAGCGATTTCTTTCACTTGATCGCTTGAAACTGTTGCAACTTTAGTTTTGTTTGGTTCACCTGAACCTTTTTCGATTTTTGCAGCTTTTTTCAATAAGACTGCAGCAGGTGGTGTTTTAGTAATGAATGTAAATGAACGATCTTCATATACAGAGATTACTACTGGAATAATCAAGCCTGCTTGGTCAGCTGTACGAGCATTGAATTCTTTAGTGAATCCCATGATGTTGATACCTGCTTGACCTAACGCTGGACCTACTGGTGGAGCTGGTGTTGCTTTCCCCGCAGGAATTTGTAATTTAACGATTTTTTCTACTTTTTTAGCCACGAAAATACCTCCTTAAGTTCTCGTGCGTGGTTAATGGGGTTGAGATTTCCCCTCCCACTCAACGTACATTTAAAACATACCCTGTTATTATACAGGATTCCCTTTACTTTTTCAAGATGTTTTTATGATTTCAAGACAATTTTTTTATCTGTTATTTTCTTCATGAAATGTGCATCATGCTCAATCACTAGCATTGCAGGCTTCACAGATAAGATTAGCGCTTCTAATTGTTGATGATTAAATACATCCAAGTAATTAAGGGGTTCATCCCAAATATAAAGTTCAGCTGATTGAGACAATGATTTGGCTACTTCGACTTTTTTCCGTTGCCCCATACTCATTTGTTCAATTCGATTAGTGAAAACGGCGCGCTCCATCCCAAGTTTTCGTAAGTTATTTAAAAATTGAGTGTAATCTAACTGATTTTTCTCTGCAAATTCGGATAAAGTTCCTTGATTGTCTTCATAATCTTGGCGCACATAAGAAATGGTTAATTGGTGAGCCAAAGTGGCTTCGCCTTCTGAATCTCCAGAAAAATCCCCCAACAAATACTGAATCAAGCTCGATTTTCCTGAGCCATTTTTTCCTGTTATTCCAACAATTTCTCCCGCGTTTATTGAAAAAGAAATTGGCGCAAATAGCCAATTTTTCTCGTAGCCTAGACGAAGCTCTTCCACCGTCAATAATGTTTTGTGATGCGTTGGCTGATAATCCATTGACAAAGGATCAATATACTCAAGATCTTTTAATAGTTTTTCTTTTTCTGCTAATTGTGTTTCGGCACGTTGTTGAATGTGTTTTGAGCGCTTCATTACGCGCGCTGCCCGGGCACCAATGGCTCCTGTATCAAAAATCGCCCCGCTTCCTTTTTCCTTAGCGTTGCCGTACTTATCACCTTCACGGTTCATCGACCATTCCGCTTTTTTACGAGCGGTTTCTTTCAAGCGATTGACTTCTTTTTTGATTTTTTCATTTTCTGCTAGTTCAAAAGCATCTCTTAATTTTTTTTGCTCTTCATAAATAGAAAAATTCCCTTGATACAGCGTCAATTGACTTTTTTCAATCGCCAAAATATGATCAACCACTTCATCAACAAATGCCCGATCGTGGCTGACTAAAATAAACCCGTGTTTCTTTTTCTTCAAATATTCAGCCACTTGTTGTCTGCCAGCTAGATCTAAGTGATTTGTTGGCTCGTCAATTAAAGGAAAGGCATTTTCTTCAATAAAAAGAATACCTAATAAAACTTTCGTCTTTTCGCCGCCTGATAAAGAAGAAAAGGGCCGCCATAAAACTTCAGGATCAACGTTTAAAAGCGTTAATTCTCGTTCTAATTCCCACTGTTCAAAAGAAGTCACCTCTTGTAAGACATAATAAGTGAGCTGTTGTTCTTCTGCAACTGTTTGTGGAAAATATACGAAATCGACTTGATGAAGAATCTCTCCTTGGTAATCCAACTGCTTTTGTAACAATCTTAATAAGGTTGTTTTCCCACGGCCATTGCGGCCAATCAATCCTAATTTCCAATTGGTATCCATCGTGATATTTGCCTGATCAAAAAGCAACGCTTCTTGATTATCATAGGCAAAAGATAGTTGTTTTAGTTCAATTTTCGACATAAATATACCTCCATAAAGCAAAATTGATGCAGCTTTACGGAAATCAGCGGCATCAATCCAAGGTATACAAAAAGACCCGTGGCTGAATTCTTTAAGCTAATTTCCGAAAATCCGCACACTCCACCCGTTATATTCAGGCAAAGTTATACAGTTTCTCTAAAAAATTAACTTAAATTTTCAACGCACGAATCCCTCTTTTCGTCTTTTATTATCTAGAATTTAGCATCTCTTCACTGATTTGTCAACGAAGGCCCCTTGCTTTCATTCTAATAAAAATTTAAATTATTCGCTAAAACACAAGCGATTGCCTAGTTCCCCGCCATTTTTTGTGTTAGACTTCCAATGAAAACATATTCTAATGAAGAAGGTGCTGAAATGGAAGAGTTACGCTTTAATAGTGTTTTTGATATTATCGGACCCGTTATGATTGGTCCAAGCAGTTCTCATACAGCTGGAGCGGCAAGAATTGGAAAAGTGGTTCGGAGTATTTTTGGACAGCAACCTGATAGCGTTGACATTTATTTATATGAGTCTTTTGCTAAAACTTATCGTGGTCACGGAACAGATATCGCCTTAGTTGGCGGCCTTTTAGGTATGGAACCAGATGATGAGCAACTAGCCAATTCTTTGGAAATTGCTTATGAACAAGGAATGGAAGTTTGTTTTATTCCTAAAAGTGAAAAAGCAGACCATCCTAATTCCGTTAAAATTGTGGTTTCTTCTGGCGACCGAAAACTATCTGTGACAGGAATTTCAATTGGTGGTGGAAACATTCAAATTTCTGAATTAAATGGCTTCAAATTGTCTTTAAGTATGGGCACGCCAACATTTATCGTTGTCCATCAAGATGTTCCTGGCATGATTGCTAAGGTGACCAACATCCTTTCAGCTAGCGATATCAATATTAGTACAATGACCGTTACCCGAGAATCTAAAGGGGAAAAAGCGATTATGATTATTGAAGTTGATCAAGCCGAAGTCGGTGACATTGTCATGCAATTAGCTGAAATCCCTCATATATATAGCGTTAACTATTTTGACTAAATGAACGTAAAGGAGTAATACGATGTTTTATTCAATTGAAGATTTGGTAGCTCAAGCGAAAGATTACCCTTCTGTGAGCGAATTAATGATTGCAACAGAAATGGCTCATGGCGGGTATTCTCGTGAACGAATTATTGAAACAATGGAAAAAAATCTAGCCGTTATGAAACAATCCGTCGCTGAAGGAATCGCTGGTGTTACCTCAGTAACAGGGCTAACTGGTGGCGATGCAACCCGCTTAAATGATTACATACATTCAGGCAACTTTTTAAGCGGTGAGACCATTTTACAAGCCGTGCGAAATGCGATTGCTGTTAATGAAGTTAATGCGAAAATGGGCTTGATTTGTGCTACACCAACCGCAGGCAGTGCCGGAGTAGTTTCTGGCGTCTTGTTGGCAGTTATTGATCGCTTAAAGTTAACGCATCAGCAACAATTGGATTTTCTATTTACAGCTGGGGCTTTTGGCTTAGTGATTGCCAATAATGCCTCAATCAGCGGTGCCGAAGGTGGTTGTCAAGCTGAAGTCGGTTCTGCTAGTGCAATGGCCAGTGCCGCTTTAGTTGCGGCTTCTGGCGGTACGCCTGATCAATCTGCTCAAGCTGTGGCCATTACGATAAAAAATATGATGGGCCTCATTTGTGATCCTGTTGCGGGACTTGTTGAAGTCCCTTGCGTGAAGCGAAATGCATTAGGTTCTTCTCAAGCCTTCATCTCAGCTGACATGGCTTTAGCGGGGATTCGAAGTGTCATTCCACCAGATGAAGTCATCCACGCAATGTACCAAGTGGGTCGCCAAATGCCACAAATTTTCAAGGAAACCGCTGAAGGCGGTCTTGCGGTGACACCAACTGCACAACGTTTAAGCAAAGAAATTCTAGAGAAACAAAAATAGAAATAACTATAGCAAGAAGCTTACAGAAAAAAACGTCCACTCGTTTTTTCCGTAAGCTTCTTCTTTAATAACTTGTTCCGCCTAAACCAACCACAGCGACAATTCCATTCATGACATCTTTCATCGTTTCACCTACAAATGAAACAGTTCTACCATCAATGCGTTTAATCATTGGTAACATTTCAATACGATCTGCTTGTGCTGTCGTCACGCATTGCAATTTTACAGTTGCTGGTGTTTGCAAGGCATATCGGGGTAATTCAGACAACGCAAAGGAAGTTAACACCTGACTTGTAGTTGCTACGATAGCTTCCCGAACTTGTTGCATGGGTCTATTTTTGATTGCATAACGTCCCAGAGATTCTTTGGTGGAAACAAAGGGAACTTCGGGCATCATTTTTTCTTGAAAAAGTTGTTCCTCTAAGCCTGATTCACCGATAATTAAACCAACAGGGACACCTAATTCGCTAGCGTAAGCTGCATTAATTGTCGTTTCATTCATCGCTAAGTCGTTTATTTTTAAATCATAAGCAACACTAGCGCTATACCCATGATCCATATTCCCTTTTTGTTTGCCAATACCGGCATGATAACCTAAGAAAAAGACCACATCATAGCTACTATCCAAGCCACTCATCATATAATCCATGCGAGGAAAGCCGCTCACTAAGGAAATTCGTTCATCCATTTCTGCCAAGCGCGCATAAGCTAAATTCAATCCACGGCTATGCGAATCGGCAATAGTAATTTCTGTAATTTGTTCATTTTTGGCACTCTTTTGAATCCCTTCAATCAACCAAGCCACATGTTGGTGATATAATTCTCGAAATAAAACGGTGTCTTCTTTTTCCATATCAAATGTCGCAATACCTGCTAATCCTTCAATATCGCATGACACATAAATCTTCATTTGTTCCACTCCTTTGACAATGGCTGAACCAGTGCTTGAATTTTGTCGGCGTCTAAATTTTTGATTAATTGAATGACTAATTCTTTCGCCGCTTGGTAATCTTGAAAGTCCACATAGCAATGGGGTGTGTGAGCGTAACGGACAGGAATTCCTACAACAATCGTCGGGGCTCCTTGAACTTGTGTAATCGCCATGCCATTGGTTCCACCACCACTTCGAACAGAAACTTGAACAGGAATTTTGTTTATTTTAGCAATCTCTAGTGCATACTCTTGAAATTCCGGATTCGTAATCATAGAAACATCAAAATAACGTAACATCGGTCCTTTTCCCATTGCTGATTGAATCATCTCTGGCGTTTCTGCCGTATCATCAGCCGGGCAGCCTTCGAAAACAATAGCTAAATCAGGATTGACTTGCTTTGCGGCAATAAGTGCTCCTCTTTCGCCAACTTCTTCTTGTGCAGTTACTGTCGCAACTAACTTGAATGGAAGTGTCTCTTCTTTCAACTCCTCCATGACATCCACTAAGCAAGCACAGCCAATGCGACAATCAAAAGCTTTTCCTAAAAAAAGATCTGTCTGTTCGTTGTAACAGCACGTCACATCTGGAATGACCGGTGCACCAAGATCGATTTTGTACGTTTCAATTACTTCTTCTTTTGAGGTAGCACCAATGTCGATCGTCAAATCAGCAATGGTTAACGGCCGCTGACGTTCCTCTGGTGTCATAAAATGAGGAGGTCGACTAGTAACTACGCCTGGCAGATAGGTACCTTCCCGGTTGCGAATCCGAACTTTTTGTGCAGAAATCGTATTAGGGACCCAGCCACCTAACGGAAGAAAACGCAACAAGCCGTTTTCTTTAATTGCTTGAATCATAAAACCCACTTCGTCACTATGAGCATCAAAAAGCACTACTGGACCTTCACTTAGATTATTTTTCTTCTCAAGATATAAATTTTTAATGGCATCTAGCCGTTGAATAGTAAAATCTGCAGTTGCGTGTTGAAGGATTCTAACGACTTCTGTTTCAAAACCTGAAACACCATTAGCATTTGAAAGTTCCTGAATTAATTGAACAGCTTGACTTTTTTTCATTTTTTCCCAACCTTTACTTGTCACTGATAGAGACTGATTTGTAATAGCCTGAACCTAATGGACCATAGACTAAATTTTGGACAGAATCGTCCACTAAGCGTGCTTCTGTTAATTGATAAAGAGGAACTAGGGGTGCTTCTTCCGCAACCAATTGATCCGCTTTTTGTAATGTTTTCCAACGTTCTTCATATTTATTTGCATAAGTTACGTTTGCTTCTTGAAGCAACTGATCAAAGGTCTTATTAGACCATTTACCAAAATTATTGGAATTTTTTGATTGCAGTAAGTTTAAGAAATCGATTGGATCAGCATATACTGGCGTCCAGCCACCAACCACAATGTCGAAATCTCCGCTGCGACTTTTTTCTAAACGATTATTAAAAGGAACTGGTGAAACATTGACTGTTAAATTTTCTAAATTATCTGCTAAAGCTCCTTGAACATACTCACTGATTTTTTTAGCATTTTCTGTATCCGAACTTAAAATCGTTAGCTCCGCTTTTTCAATTCCTAATTCTTTTTTAGCCGTTTGCCATAACTCTTTCGCTTTTTCTGGTTCACTAGGATTTAAATCTCCTAATTCCTCTGCAAAATCTTTTTGCGTTTCTTGATTAGTGAAACCTGTTGGCACGAAGCCAAGTGCTTTTTTTGAGCCATCATTTAAAACATTTTTAGCTAAACGTTCAGAATTCAATGATAATGCTATCGCTCGACGTGCATTCTTATTTGCCAAAAGATCTTTTTGCGTATTTAATTGGATATAATACGTTCCAGGAATTTCACGAATTTTCAAAGCTGCATTGCCTTGTTCTTGTGCAACAATTTCTCCAGAAATTTTTACAACATCTAATTCTTTCCCTTCGAAAAGATTTTTCCCAGTATTGACTTCTTTAACTACTTGGACATCCACCTTATCTAGCGAAACATTCGCTTGATCCCAATAATTTTTATTCTTCACATAGGACCAAGTATTATTCGTGCCATCCCAACCTTCTAATGTGAAGGCGCCATTGTAAAGTGTTGACTCAGCTGATGTACCATAGTTTTTGCCCGTTTTTTCGACAAATGCTTCATTTAAAGGATAAAAAGCTGGTACCGCCAATAATTGTTGAAAATAACTCATAGGATAGCTTAGCTCTACTTCCAAGGTATGGTCATCAATGGCTGTTACCCCTAACTCTTCTTTAGATTTGCCACCGTCAACAATAGCACGATAATTTTTTAGCCCTTCAAAGTAATACGCTTGCGGGGAAGCTGTTTTTGGGTCCACTGTGCGCTTCCAAGAGTATTCAAAATCATTGGCTGTGATCGGCTCGCCGTTACTCCATTTTGCATCTTTTCGAATCGTAAAAGTATAGATTAAACCATCATTGGAGGGCTGTACTTTTTCAGTTGCCAATGCTGGTTTAGCTTCTCCTTTTTCGTCAAAGGAGAAAAGTCCCTCCCCTACTTGGCTCATTACATCTGCTGCTGTATTATCCATTGCCAACGACACGTCTGCCGTTGATAATTCCGAATCAATTCCGACCCGTAATACCTGTTGTTCTTGCTTTTTGGTTTCTTTCCCAACACTTCCACAGCCCGAGAGAAGTAAAACCATGATTGCTGCCAAAGACAGCCTTTGCTTTGTTGCCCTTTTCATAAAAACACCTCATTTTTTATTTTTTGATACCTTTTTCCCACAAAATTATTTATAATCTGATAAAGGAGGTTTGCTCATGAACTTAGATTACTTAAAAGAAACGTATCATTTAACAAAAACAGAAAGTCAGATTTTGTATTATTTGGAACAACAAAGTACGAACGCGGCCGATTTGAGTATTCGAGAAGTTGCCAAACACTGCTTTTCTTCGCCTAGTTCCATCATTCGTTTAGCCAAAAAATTAAATTTATCAGGTTATAATGAACTTATTTACAAATTAAAAGAAGCCCATTTTTCTCAGCCAATCCCTTTTGAAACAGCGCCTTCATTTGAAACAACCAACGAGTTTTGTCGACTGCTTGCCAAACACAAGAGTCATTTATTTGTTATTTTAGGTCATGACTTTTCACGACATTTGGCGGCTTACATTAGTGAAGTTTTCAATTTTCATGGCATCCCCAGCATCACAACAGCCTATACTCATTTGATAAATAGTCAAAATAATCAGAATTTTCTTTTTATCATTCTTTCACATTCTGGTGAAGAAAAATACCTAAAAGAAACAGCTCTGCTTGCGAAAGAGAAAAAACATCCTATCATTTCTTTTGTTGGTGCCAAAAATTCAACTCTTGGTCGACTGGCAGATCTCGTTTTTTCAACTGACTCTTACAGCCCGTTTTCAACAAGTGTCGCTCAGCCACAAATGTTTTTTGGCCAAACATTAATCACCTTTGAAGCCTTGATTTGTGCTTATTTAAATCATGAGGATTCCATTCCAATATCTCCTAAAAATAAATAATTTTATTTATTATAGCTGAAAAAAGCTATTTCGCTAGCCCAAGTATAGAAAAAGGCACATGTTCCATTTTTTATGGAACATGTGCCTTTTTGCTATTTTTTACTCGGCCATAAAAATTCGATTAACAATTGATCTACTTCAGGATTTTCATGTAATTGACTATGTTGTGCATTTTCTCCTTTAATAATCTGGCTAGTGACTTGAGTTCCTCGCTGTCTTAGCAAGGCGTTGACTGCTAAGGCACTAGATAACGGTACCGTTCCATCACTTAAATCTGTTGGACTTAATTGACCACCAATTAATAAAATGGGCAGTTTTTCTGGAACAACATTAATCATCTCTTGATAATCCAAATAGCGGCTACTTTTTTCTGTGGGGCCGTTTTCTAGTTCCGTTTCGATGGTTTGCTGTTGACTCGTATCAATAAAATCATTGAAAGGTGCTCCAATGCTGACGAATTTTTCAATTTTAGGTAACGATGCGTCTTGCCCATAGGTTCCTAAATAACGTAAACCACTAACACCACCCATAGAGTGCCCGACAATATTGGCTTTGTTCACTTGATAATTTTTTTGTAAATAGAGTAATGTGTTTTTTATCCATTCTGTTTGATTCCATTCATTGTTTTTATTATCTTCAAATAGAACTTGAACACTGGGATTCGTCGCTTTGCCACTTAAAGCTCCTCGCTCTTTAACCACGGTCCCATCAGGTTTAACGAGTAGCACTAATTCTTGAGTTGTGGCACCTTGTTTCTCCAAGCGATGCAGTAACGAGCCAAACGAATTTTTAGTTCCTGCGTAACCATGAAAAAAAAGTGTTGGTGTTGGTGTGCGGTTTAACTCAACAGTTGCTTCTTTTGTGGCGGCTTGATTGTCATTCTTCGTGCTTGCCCCAATTTGGCAAGCACTTAATAATAGAACAAGACCTATTAGCAAAGAAAAATAACGATATTTTTGGGCATGTTTCATTTTTTCATTCCTTTCTGCGATGAACTAAAAAAGGGCTTGGAAAAGAAGTCAGTTGACTGCTTTTCCAGACCCTACAATCTGTATCAATCAGCTGAACAATAGTTTGTCAGCTTGCTTATTAATCAATGTTATCGACTTGTTCAAAGTCTAATTCTGTACTTGTTTCACGACCAAACATATCGATGTTTACTTTTAATTTTTGTTTTTCTTCATCGATTTCTGTCACAACACCTTCAAGACCAGAAAAGGCACCTTCGATAATTTTCACTGTATCGCCTAGCGCTACTTCTAAGTCTGATTGACGGGTGCTCATGCCAATTGAACGTAAAATGTGGTTAATTTCTTCTTGTAATAAAGGAGCGGGTTTACTACCAGCACCATGTGAGCCTACAAAACCAGTTACGCCTGGCGTGTTACGAACAATATACCAAGAATCATCGGTCATAATCATTTCCACTAACACATAACCAGGGAAAGTTTTATGAACGATTTCTTTTTCTTTACCATTTTTGACTTCTTTTTCTGTTTCTTCTGGTACAACGACACGAAAAATATAATCGCCCATTCCCATGCTTTGTGCACGTGATTCAATGTTTGCTTTTACTTTATTTTCATAGCCTGAATAGGTGTGCAATACGTACCAATTTCTTTCAAAAGTTTCCATTACTGATTCGGCTCCTTTAAATGTTTTAGTTTATTTTTTTCGAGCAAATAAAAAAAGCTCAGTTTCCCGAAGCTTTTTCTCGAATACTATTATAGCACCCCTCGTCGGGAAATACTAGAATTAATTATTTTAAAATCCAGCCAAATGCCGTTTGGATAACAGTATCCATGATAAAGAACAATGCTGCAAATAAAATAGATGTTTCAATTACAACTAATGTATCTTTACGCAATTGTTTTTTTGTTGGCCAAGTTACTTGCTTCATCTCATCAGCAACGCTGCGGAAAAATTTCATGTTGATACCCTCCTCTAAATCTATTTCGTTTCTTTATGTAACGTGTATTGATTACAATATTTACAGAATTTATTGATTTCTAAGCGTTCGCCACGTTTACCTTCACTAACGGATTTAGAATAGTTGCGAGAGCCACAAACGGAACAAGCAAGAGCTGCTTTCTTTGTTGCCATGTTCTTCGACCTCCTCTATTCACAAATTTACTTCTTAACAGTACCATTATTCGAAAAAGTTGTCAAAGTTTAATTTACTTTTTAAAGAAGCGCTGTGCCGATTCTTACGTAATTTTTTACCATTATCGCGAATACGTGCTTGATTTCTTTTATAAAATATCTGATTTTTCTTTATTTTCTATTTATTTTAACAAAATTGCTTTTATTCTGAGGTCTCAGCTATTGTTTTCTGCTAAGTTATGATATGATAAATTTATTAAAAATGAACCTTTAGGAGGCCTGTTTATGTTATTAAAATCTGTAGTTATTAAAAAAGATAATTTAACAACCGTCAATGAATCTTGTACTCTAGAAGAAGCTCTTTCTATTTTAGAAGACTCAGGTTACCGTTGTGTCCCAATTTTAGACGAATCTGGAAAAATTTTCCGAGGAAATATCTATAAAATGCATATTTACCGCCATAAAGCAAATGGTGGCGATATGAGTTTACCTGTTACCTATTTGTTAAAAAATGCCACAAAATTTATTTATGTCAACACTTCATTTTTCAAGGTATTTTTTACTATTAAAGAACTACCTTACATTGCTGTTTTAGATGAAAATAATTATTTTTATGGTATTTTAACACACAGCACCTTATTAAATATTTTAGCGCAATCTTGGAATGTAAAACAAGGGAGCTATGTTTTAACGATTGCTTCAGTTGGTCAACAAGGCGACTTAGCAGCCATTTCAAAAATCATTGCCAAATATAGCAGCATCGCCAGCTGTATTACATTGGATGTTGATAGTGAAGAATTTGTTCGTCGCACACTTATTACTTTGCCAGCCGGCACAACTGCCGAAACGTGTACAGCCATTGTAGAACATTTAGAGCGGAAAAACTTTAAAGTTGTAGAATTGGAAAATTTAGAAGACGAGTAAAATTTACGACCTTTATATTAGGATTTAAAGCTAGGGAGGCAAGTCAAAATGACTTACCTCCCTAGCTTATTTTTTAGACTTCTTCACCAATAATTCGAACTTCCGTTTGCAATTCAATATCAAATTTTTCTTTAATCACTTCTTGGATATGTGCAATTAATTCCACATAATCTGTTGCGGTTGCATGATCGATGTTAACAATAAATCCCGCATGCTTTTCGGAAATTTGAGCACCGCCCCATTTTAAGCCTTGTAAGCCAGCATCTTGGATTAATTTCCCTGTAAAATGACCAACAGGGCGTTTAAAAACACTGCCACAAGAGGGATACTCTAGCGGTTGCTTCAGTTCACGAAGTTCCGTTAATTCATCCATTTGGGCTTTAATTTCTGCATGGTTTCCTTTTTCTAAAGCAAACGTTGCTTGCAAGACAATGCAATGTAATTCTTGAATTTCACTATGACGATAACGGAAATTCAGGTCTTCTTTCGTCATGGTTTGGATAGTGCCGTCTGCCAACAGCACTTCTGCAGATTGGAAAACATCTTTAATTTCCCCGCCGTATGCTCCAGCATTCATATAAACAGCACCGCCGACACTTCCTGGAATACCACAAGCAAATTCAAAACCAGTTAAATCAGCTGCTAAGGCTTCGTAGGTTGTATCAATCAGTTTGGCACCAGCATCCACAACCATGGTGGTACCGGCTACTTTGATTTCTTTCATTTCTGTTAGCATAATCACGACATCGCGAATACCGCCATCACGAACAATCAAGTTGCTAGCATTGCCTAATACTAACCATGAAAGCCCTTGTTCTCGGCAATACGCCACAATCTGTTCGACTTCTTTTTTTGTTTTGGGTAAGGCCAACACATCAGCTGGGCCGCCTGTTTTGGTAAAGGTTACGTTTTTTAATGGTTCATCTACTAATAAAGTAATTTCGTTTAATGTTTCTAACATAGCTTTAGTGTTCACGAAAGTTAGTCCTTTCTTTTCAAAATATCTGTCTTATTCTAGCACGATAGAAAGAAAGTTGCTAGTCCTCTTTAAAGGACATGTCGTTGTTGTTGGCGTAGCATTTCTTCACATAACGCATGACTTTCATAGACTTTTTCTTGTTTCAACTCTTGCTCTTGCGGTTTTTGAATGGCCTGGATGAAAGCAGTAACCATTTGGTAAAAACCTCTTTTTTCCAATGTTGGCGTCCAATCTCCCATCTCTTTTACTTGGTATTCTTCTTCTGTTTGGATGGTCAAATGCGTTAAATTTTCCAAGCGATAAGTACCTGTGGGGCTGGTGACTTCAAAAGTTTCTGTATTGGCCCCAGAGTGTAAATCCATAGAACAAACAATTGTTGTCTGTTCGGTTTCTAATTGTAAAATTGCTCGTTTTAAATGACCGTTTTCTTCCACTAATTTTGACTGCACCACGTGGAGCGGTCCTTCCGCTAAATAAACTGCGGTATCAACGACATGTAAAAATAAATCATACATCATAAAACTTGTTTCTCTCGTTGTATTGATGCGGTTCTTTTTAATAAAAATTGTTTGTTTTTCAGGAATATTTTTCAATACTTCCGTATAAGGGGCAAAACGACGATTGAAGCCAACCATCAGGCGCAGATTTTTTGCTGCTGCTAATGCTTGTAATTCTTTGACTTCAGCAAGCTCTTCACTTAAAGGTTTGTCCACAAAGACGTGAATACCAGCCTGTAATAATTGGCGAACGACTGCACCATGCACTTTTGTGGCTACATGGACAAAACAAGCATCAATCTTCGCTTCAATCAATTCTTCTATGGTCCCAACGGTTTCTGTAAAGCCATACTTATTAGCGATTTCTTGTCGTGTTTCTGGGTTTCTAGTCGCTAATACAAACTCCGCCAAGTGACGGCATTCACTATAAGTTGGCAAATACGCTTTTTGTGCAATGTTTCCTAAACCAATGACTCCTATTTTCATTCGTTGTCCTCATTTCTGCTCTTTTTACTATTTTATCATAGACTACTTCTTTCCAAAAATCAGTCATTTTCTCTTTTTCTTTTCAAGTATTTAAAACTTCTTTAAAAAGTATTAGAATAGAAGAAAGCACCAAGCGACCTTTTCTTTGGTTCTGGTTTGCACTGAAACGAGCAAAAGCGTTTCTTATTTGAAAGGAGTTTCAACAATGAAATGTATTTCTTGGAATGTCAACGGCTTACGAGCGGTTGTTAAAAAGAATTTTATGGATGTTTTTAATGAATTAGATGCAGATTTTTTCTGTTTACAAGAAACAAAATTACAAGCTGGGCAAATTGATTTAGAACTTCCTGGCTATCATCAGTATTGGAATTACGCCGAAAAAAAAGGCTATTCTGGCACAGCAATTTTCGCTAAAGAAGAAGCGTTAAGTGTTCGCTATGGCTTAGGTATCGAGGCTCACGATCAAGAAGGCCGCGTGATCACTTTAGAATATCCAGAATTTTTCATGGTCACTTGCTACACACCGAACTCACAAGCTGAACTAAAGCGTTTAGCTTATCGAATGACATGGGAAGATGCTTTTCGTGCCTACTTAAACGAATTAAATCAAGAAAAACCCGTAATTCTTTGCGGTGACTTAAACGTAGCTCATCAAAAGATTGATTTAAAAAATTGGAAAACCAATCAAAAAAATGCGGGGTTCACGCCTGAAGAACGGCAAAAATTTACTGAGTTATTAGACAGTGGCTTCACTGATACATTCCGTTATTTTTATCCAGAAGCTGAGGGCATCTACTCATGGTGGAGTTATCGCTTTAACGCACGAAAAAATAACGCAGGTTGGCGGATTGACTATTTCGTTGTGTCAGAATCCTTGAATGAACGTTTAGTCAGTGCTAAAATCCATACAGATATTCTTGGTAGTGATCATTGTCCAGTGGAAGTTGTACTTGATTTTTAAGTGTTACTCAACGCGTTGAAAGGAGTTTTTTTAATGAACTTTTACGCTTTTGACTTTGAAACAGCTAGTTATGATAAACATAGTGCCTGTTCCATTGCAATTGTTAAAGTAGAAAATAGTCGGATTGTGGATGAATTTTATACGTTAATCAAGCCAGAAACACCTTTTTTCTGGCGAAATACGCAAATTCACGGCATTCATGAATCAGATGTTGTCAATGCGCCCAAATTCCCTGAAGTCTGGCAACAAATTCAGCATTGTTTTCAACCAAATCGGTTAGTGGTCGCCCACAATGCAAGTTTCGATTGTAGTGTTTTGGCTGGCTGTTTAGATTACTATGGCTTAGAACAACCTAATTACCTTTCTTTATGTACAGTCAAAACGAGTCGCAAACTGTTTCCTGAATTTCCTAATCATAAATTAAATACCGTTTGTGAAAACCTCAATATCACTTTAAATAATCATCATGATGCTTTAGAAGATAGCCGAGCTTGTGCCGAAATTCTTTTACAACAAGAACAACGATTTGGGGTTGAACCTTTAAAAAAATTAGTATTGGTGAAATAATCCAGTTCTTGTTTCCAGCGAAGGCGTTATCTCTTTCAGCAGCTAGTTGGCAGGAGATAACGTCTTTTCTTTTACATAACTTTTCCGCTAAACCAAAAATTTTTCAGAAAGGACGCGATGATGTATTCGATTCTTTACTTATTCACAGACTCTCTCAAAAATGCGTGGCGCTCAAAAAAACAATTTAGTACGTTGATTCTTATCTTTATTATTAGTTTTCTGACTTTTTCTGCTCTATTATTGACTTTGTTGTTTTCTCGATGGCTTTCACAAATGATTCTTCTTGATAATTATGCAGTGATTCCTCCCTTGAAAATTTTCAGAGGTTTGGCTGGAATCAGCGCTGGAACACTCTTTTCCTTCCTGATTAGTTATATTTGTCGAGCTTTCTTCCTAACTTTTTTAGAGCAAAAAAACGACTTACTGATCTTAGCTCTTTTAGGTACGACAAAATTACAAATTTTAATTAGCTATGCCTTACAACCCATCTATTATTTGATTTTTGTTTTGCCTTTAGCTGCTTTTCTAGCCAATAAGCTCATTCAACAGTTTATCCATGATTTTTTCAGCGAGGTACCTGGTTTAATGCATATCGATAGCTACATGCAAGGTATCTTTTTACCACTAACAGGAAGCCTATTGTTCATTTGCTGTTGTGTCTTTTTAGTTCTTTTTAGGAAACTCAATCGCTTAATCAAAAAAGGTACTTGACTAACTATGCGAAAAAAGTGAGAAATACGTCATCTCGACGTATTTCTCACTTTTTTGAATGACTTAGGTTCTTTAGGTTAATTACTTTTTTCCGCCTCTTTTAAGCCAAGGCTTCAATAATTTCGGTCATTGTTTTTGAACCAAAAATCATTTGTTCTCCATCAATCAGCATTGCTGGAACGCTCATAATTTTCTTTTCTTTTTTCAACTCTGGAAATAGACTAATGTCCACCATTTCTGCTTCCACATGAGGATTAATTGATGCAATACGTTGGCAAGCCGCCACGACATCGGGACAGAAATGACATGTTAGTGAAACAAAGATTTCTATTTTTCTTTTTGGCAATGCAAGTATGTTCTTTTGCAGACTTGCTTCTAACGGCTGCCCCTCGCTGCCGACATTATAAACCGCCAAAACCAACGAGTTTACTTCATGGCCACTAGGAATACCACTAAATTTAATTCCTGTATAGTTTCCTGCCGCATCTAAGAGCACAACGCTAGGCATTTTTTCAATCCCATACAGCAATTCTTTGGCTGGCTCAGTATCTTTCAAAATCGTTTCTAAAGTAATCTTCTGATCCAGACTTGCAAATTCTGTTAAGAATGACTGAAGTTCCAATGATTTTTCATCACTTGCATCCAAAAACTGAAGTAATGTCACTTTTTTGGTTAGTTTAGCGAAAATACCGTTTAATTGTTGGCGCATACTTTCTGGGAACCACTGATGCTTACCAGTAACTTTCGCTGACTGTTTTTCTTTTGGTTGCTGACTGTTTGTTTCAGGGGCAGATTGATTAGCTAATCGTTCAGTCATTCGCTTCGTTACAATCGGTTGGCCCGCCTGTGTTTTTTGTTCTGTCACGTAACGTTGCGCATGAGTGGCGGCAATTGCACCGTCTGCAACCGCCGTCACAATTTGACGTAATTCTTTTATTCGTAAATCTCCTGCTGCATAAACTCCGGGAATATTAGTTTCCATATTCTCAGTTGTTGGCACATACCCACGGTCTAAGGCAATTTTCCCTTCAAAAATTTCTGTACTTGGTTTATTTCCAGCAAAAACAAACAGACCAAATGTACTGTCTTTTGGTGCTTCATAAACCGTTTCTTCTCCCGTCTGGTTATTGACAAACACAGCTTTCCGGACAAAATCATCGCCCATAATTTCTTTCACTTCTGTGTTATAAACAATCTTAATTTTCGGGTGATTTTTAGCCGCCTCCGCAGTTAATTTTGCACATGTAAAATCAGGTTCTCGGATAATCATCGTTACTGATTTACCGTAACGTGTCAAATAAACGGCCTCTTCCGCTGCTGCATAACCGCCACCAATCACAAAAATATCTAGGCCTTGGAAAAACTCCCCATCACAAGTAGAACAATAGGCCACGCCGCGTCCTGTAAATTCACTTTCACCAGGGAAACCAATTTTACGAGCAGAAGCTCCTGTCGCAATCAATACTGCATATGCTTGGTAGGTTTGACTCGCCGATTGAACAGTTTTTATCGTTTGACTAAAATCAACATCAATAATCTCGTCGTTTGTAAAAGCTACACCGAAGTCTTGTGCTTGAATGCGCATTTCTTCCATTAGTTCTGGACCTGTTGTGTGACGAATCGCTGGATAGTTCACAATTTCAGAAGTCGTCGTTACTTGTCCGCCAATTTTGTCTTTTTCAATAATTAAGGTATCCATCATTGCGCGACCTGCATAGATACCTGCAGATAAAGCAGCTGAGCCGCCACCAATAATAATCAAATCGTAGATTTCTTCTGTCACTTGCTTCTCCTCTTTCTTCTGTGTTTCAGAAAAAGAGCTGAACAAAACATTTTCTCTGTTTTATCCAACTCTTTGACCTCTATTTACAAAGCGAATTTAAATTTTACCAACTAAATCTAAGCTTGGCGCAATCGTTTCTTCTCCTGGTTGCCAATTGGCTGGACAAACTTTATCACCATGTTCTGCTACAAATTGAGAAGCTTCTAATTTACGAACAAGTTCTTCAGCATTACGACCAATACCCATGTCGTTGATTTCATAAGATTTAATCTCACCTTCTGGACTCACAATAAATGAAGCACGGTAAGCCATTCCAGAAGCTTCATCTAAAACGCCAAAGAAACGAGCAAGTTGACCGTTGGGATCGGCTAACATTGGATATTTAATTTTTCCAATCGTTTCTGTAGCGTCAGCCCATGCTTTATGCACATAATGACTATCTTCTGAAACAGAGTAAACCTCACAATTTAATTCCTGTAAATGCGCATAATGCTCTTGCATATCCCCTAATTCCGTAGGACACACGAAAGAAAAATCAGCTGGATAAAAGAAGAAAATACTCCATTTTCCTAAAATATCTTCTGTTGATACTCGTGTAAATTCACCATCGTGATAGGCATCACATTCAAAGTCAAAAAGTTTTTGATTAATTAAATTCATTGTCGTTCCTCCTCTGTTTTTTTACTCTTTAAGGATAACAGTTTATAATTATTCCGTCAATAGAATAATTATAAACAAAAGAGGTTTTATTAACACATAATACTGTCATATTGAGAATTTTATGATTATAATTCTCAATTAGAAATAGTGAGATAACTTTTTAAATAACATAAAAAAGAAAGCGAATCATTAAAAGAACTTGCTTTTTAATGATTCGCTTTCTTTTTGTGAAGACATTCTTTAACTATCTAAAATAATCGTTTCTTTCTCTTTGGTAATTAAAATAACTCCATCACCAAGAGGAACTAAAGTAGAAGTTAAATCAGGATGCGCCATGACTACATCTAAAAATTGGTTTAATTTACGATGAATCGCTCGATTTTTTTTCGGTACTTCCTCAGCAGGGTCTAAAATTGTCCCAGCTTGAAATACATCATCCACCATTAAAACGCCGCCAACTGGTAGCAACCGTAAACATTCAGGTAAAAATTCAATGTATTTTGATTTGGCACTATCCATAAAAATAAAGTCATAAGGTCCTTCCAACGTTGGTAGAATCTCAGCTGCTTGTCCTTCTAAAAGAGTGACCTTTTCTTCTAAGTCTAGGCGTTGGTAGGTTTTCTTCGCTTTTTTTATCATTACGTCAAAACGATCAATCGTGGTCACGTGACCATCTTCACCAACAAATTGGGCCATCAAGCTTGAAGAAAAACCAATTGCTGCCCCGATTTCTAAAATATTTTTGGGCTTTAGTTGTCCTAGCAAAAATTGTAGAAAAACTACTGTTTCGTGCGGAATAATCGGCACCCCTGCTTCATTGGCTTCCGCCTCCACTGCACCTAATTCTCCGGGAAGTTTCTTTTGTTTTGTACGCATATACTCAACCAATTCTGGTTTAACGACTGGTCGATGCATCATTTCGTTTCTCATCACTTTCGCTCCTTTTCGTCCCTTTATTATACGAAGTCCTTGTTCCTCTGTAAAGGATTGAAATAGGATTCTTATTATTTGTTTGAAAATAACATGCACATTCTTAACTTCCTAGCTAAATGCGGATTACTTCTTGTAAGCACATTTTTTCTTTGTTTCTGCTATTTTTTATTAAGTTTTAATTAGAAAACGTCAAAAAGTAGCCCTCAAGAACATACTTATTGATTTTTTCTCGTTATTTCTTATAAAAATACTTCTACATATGTTAATATTTTCCCTTAAATCACTATTAATTCTTGCTATTTCAAGCCCCAAAA
The DNA here is from genome assembly GCF_051713465.1 of Enterococcus sp. DIV0358. NCBI lineage: Bacteria > Bacillati > Bacillota > Bacilli > Lactobacillales > Enterococcaceae > Enterococcus > Enterococcus sp. DIV0358. Next base: position 2,310,291 of record NZ_JBIOPX010000001.1, read on the forward strand.
CAAGCCTATAACCTTGCCAAAATAAGAAACGTCAAATTTTACTACTTTGTCTGTAAAAATTTGATATCACAAAAGAAAGGAAATCTTGTATACTCTTTACAGATAGTGATTTATAGTGAAGCACATAACCAAATTCCCGGACTTGACTTGGTTCAAGTACATATGCAGGCGAGCTATTTGATAGTTCCCTGATAAAAATCGTTTCGACGATTTTGCACATAGCACTACCTTTCTAAAAGCTAAAAATTATTTTTAGCTAGAAAAAAGACAACCGTTTGAAACGGCTGTCTTTTTTTTTAATAAATTAACCCAAGCAAATCTTCTTTTTCGATATTGCCAAAGTATTTTTTAACGTCAATTTGATCAATGGCTTCTTCTAAAGAAGCTTTATCATATTTCACGCCGGTTAAAATATCTTCAACATCTTTAATTTCACCAAGCCCAAAGAAGTCCCCAAAGATTTTAATTTCTTGAATGACACCATCCGCCACATTCATTTTCATTTCAATTGAGCCAATTGGAAAACGATGGCGACGTTCTAAGTTAAATGCAGGTGATTTACCATAATTCCAATCCCAATTGCGATAGTATTGCTCTGAAATTTTGTTAATAGCCGCCCAGTCTTGATCAGTTAATTCATACGTTTTAACTTGGTCGATCGAATCTACGCCGAAAATTTTCAAAAGAATTTCTTGGCGGAATTCTTCCGTTGTCATCTCTTGTTTATCTTCAGATAAAAATGGTTTAATGTTTGTTACCCGTGAACGAACAGACTTGATACCTTTAGATTCGATTTTATCTTTCCGTACTTTCAATGTATTTACAACTTCATCAATATCACTATCAAACATTAAGGTTCCATGTGCAAACATGCGGCCGTTGGTAGCGTACATCGCATTTCCTGAAAACTTCATATCATTAATCACTAGGTCATTGCGCCCTTTTAATTCGGCACCTTCAACGCCTAAGTCGTGCAATGCTTGAATAATTGGTTGGGTAACTTTCGCAAAATCACGGAAAGAGTTGCCGTCATCTGGCATAATAAAACTAAAATTCAAATTACCATGATCATGATAAACGGCGCCGCCGCCACTTAAGCGACGAACAACATGAATGCCGTGCTCATCTACATATTCTTTGTTAATTTCTTCAATTGTATTTTGGTTACGGCCAATAATGATTGACGGCTCGTTAATGTAAAATAAAAGAATGGGCTCATCTAAAGGCATTTCTGTTAACAAATATGTTTCAATTGCTAAGTTCACTCGTGGGTCATTATTTTCATTCGGTACAAAAATCACAATCGGTTCTCTCCCTTGGTATAGTTACTTTTTTAAATCTCAACTGTTAAATCTGGTTGGGCTAATGTCACTGGAATTTCCGTTCCAGCATAGTTTTGCGCTTCTTCACGTAGTTGTTCCAATGACCCATGTTGTGGTAAATGGGTCAACATCAATTGTTTGACTTGTGCTGCTTTGGCAATCTCACCCGCTTCTCTTGACGTAAAGTGTGCATGATGTCGTTCATTACCTTCAAATAAGTACGTATCCGCTAAGAATAAATCCGCGTCTTTTGCAAAGTCTTCAAAACTTGCTAAGTAACCAGAGTCTCCTGTAAAGACAAAGACTTTGCCGGTCGCTTTTTCAACAATCCGCATCGCGTAACAAGTGACAGGATGAATTGTTTCCATGAAAGTAATTAAAAATGGTCCTACTGCCAACTCTTCTGCTTCAAAATACTCTTTCCCTTCGGAAACGTTAGGAAGCGTTAGTTCTTTGAAATGCATTTGATCTTGTGTATGGCCATATATCGGCAAAATAGGAGTCGGTTCCAGCGTTGGATAAAGCTGACGATAATATTGTAAAACGCCTAAATCTGCGATATGGTCATGATGATAATGCGACAGAATGACAGCATCTAATTTCAATGGATCTAGATAGTTTTCTAAACGCACTAATGTCGTACTGCCTGCATCAATAAGCAAATGAAAGCCTTCAGATTCTAACAAATAGGAACTCGTTCCTTCTCCTTTGTATGGATAAGCACCTAAACAGCCTAAGACAGTCAATTTCATGTGTGGACAACCTCCTTCAATACGATACTTCCATGTTACCATAAAATAACGGAAAAACGAGGTTAAAACGCTTAAATTTTCACAAAAAGACCAAAGAAAAAACCTGAACCCTTTGTCGAGATGACGAAGGATTCAAGCTTCTATTTTATTCTTCGGCTAAACCTTTTTCTTCTAAGGCAGTTTGATAAAAACTAGCTAACGCTACATAGTTATAAGGAATCACCCATAATAGACCGATACCAATAGCTAAAAAGCCCACAATATACCAACCAATAAAAGAAAATTGTAAACATAAATATTGCCAAAAACGATTTTTCATTAAGTATAACGCCTGTTTCAACGCCATCATAATTGGCAGTTCTGGATTATCAAAACGTAGCCACACAGCAAATTGAAAAACGCCACTCACAAATAAACCAATTAAAAAGATTAAGATAGAGGCGACGCCAAACGCTAGGAAAAAGGAAAAATCATTTAAGAAAAAGGCTTGGATTTCCTCTGGTGTAACTGTATTAAACATCAATTTGAAATACAAGGTTGTCCCTGCCCCAAATAGAATTGGTAACAAAAATAACAAACCAATTACACGTTCAAGTACTTTTTGAAGTAGGTTGACCACAAATAGCGGACCATAATATTTTCCTTGAAAAACACTCATTAAAATATTGACCCGCACCTTTTCACCACGCAACACCTTCAAGGCTGCGTAATATAGCGCATAACTTAACGCGAATAAAACAAAAATTTGCAGTAATACTGCGGCAAAACTACTTTGAAAAACTTGATTTTCACCAGAAAATAAATTTTGCACAATCGATGTTAAGAAGCTCTGTAAAACCACTCCTAAGAAAGTTAACCAAGCCATGATCCCCCATTGCCCATCAAGGGCTCTGCGAGCATTGGCACGATGTTGCGAATTTGTTACTAAACTTTTCATTCATTCCATCCTTTCTGAAACTAATAACTAGTCAATTTAGCGACTGTTTCTTTATCTAGACGTTTCACCACTTCTGTGACTAATTTGACTGTGTTGAAATAATCATCTTCATGAATAACTGAGGTATGTGAATGCAGATATCTAACAGGCACCGTGATGGCTAATGATGGAATCCCATTGCGTGTTAAATGCATGCGGCCAGCATCCGTACCTCCCCCTGTAATCACTGTATATTGGAAGGGAATGTTATTTTCTTCCGCCACTTGAATAACAAAATCACGTAATTTTTTATGCGGAATCATCGATGCATCATAAATCAAAATTTGTGGCCCTTCACCTAAAACAGAGTCGGCTTCTTTAGGTGTCATTCCTGGTGTGTCACCAGCTGTTCCTGTGTCTAAAGCAAACGCTATGTCTGGATTCACAAGATGCGTACTTGTTTGCGCACCGCGTAGCCCCACTTCTTCTTGCACATCACTGCCTGCAAATAAAATATTGGGGTGCCCTTCTGTCGCTAAATTTTCTAAAACTTTTAATGAAACGGCCGTACCAATTCGGTTATCCCACGCTTTTGCCAATAAAAATTTTGTATCATTCATGCGACGATAGTCAATATATGGTGTCACCATATCCCCTGGATGAATCCCCCATTCTGCAACTTGTTGATCGCTACTTGCACCAATATCAATAAACATATCTGCAATCTCATAGGGTTTGTTACGAACTTCCGCTGTTAACACATGCGGTGGTTTAGACCCAATGACACCATGGTAAACCTTACCAGTCGTGGTTTTAATCTGAACTTGTTGGGCCAACATCACTTGCCCCCACCAACCGCCAACGGTTTGAAATTTTAAAAAGCCTTTTTCTGTGATTTGGGTAACCATGAAACCGACTTCATCCATATGCCCAGAAATGTAGACTTTTGGTCCTTCTTTATCACCAACATTTTTTGCAATAATACTGCCAAGGCCATCATATAAAAATTTATCCGCATACGGTGCTGCATACTTTTTAAATAACGAACGTACTTCGTCTTCATTCCCAGCAATCCCTTTAGCACTTGTTAAATCAATTAACATTTTTTCTTCTTTTGCATCCATAAAAATAACTCCCCTCAAAAACCAATTTTATCCATTATACCACGAACTAAAAAAATACTTACAAAAAATAAATTGAGCAACGTTCTCCACTAAAAGTAAACGAAAAAACAGCCTGCACGCTCGTTATTCAACGGCAGGTACAGGCTATTTTCATTGTTACGAAGCGTTTCTAGTCCGCTTCAGATAATTGGTACTTGATCCATCTTGCCTTCTTAAAATTGAGGTAAGACCAATGGATTTTGTTGTTGCCAATCTGTCTGATAAAAACGATCATCAATTTGATACGCTAACTTTTTAGGCGCAGGTTGTTTCATAAATTCATCTACTTGACGATCAACAGCGAGCCAACCACGCCAACCTAAATGAATCGTATCCGCCATAAAGTAGCGTTCATTACTACATGTTGAGAAGTCAGCAATGTTAGTAAAGCCTTGCTCTTGAAGTTGATATTTCAGCTTGCGTGCTACTTGTTGCAACATATCTTGTGACAAGCCCGTATAGTCCGACCAACGTTTGTTAACAGGTGGGATTACAAATAAAACATCGACATTTTTTTCTGCTAACTGTTCCAACGCAGCTTGGAAATCACCATATTCTGGAGAAAAACGATAATCCCATTTCTTTTGTGAATGAGCTAATTTCGGTAAAACTGGTTTAATCCGTTGGCGATAAAAACCGTTACTAATTTCAAACTTATTATTATTAATGGCTTTTGCCGCAATTTTTCCAGCTAGCTGATCTAATTCATTAAAATTATACGTAGCAGGTAATTGTTTCATATCTTTTTCAACAATTGGTTCTCTGCTAACCATGCCAATTTGGCTAAACAATTCATCTTCACGATTCAAGAAACGGAGATTCATTATAAAATAATCTCGTTGAGAGCGTTGGGGAAGTTGCCCTGCCTGCAGATTTGCCAAGGTTTCCATTAAGACTTTGTCTTTTTGAACAACTGGAAATTTGATCAAACGTTGTGCTAGATATTGGTCACCGCTGGTTAATTCGGTTAAATTAGCTAACCATTGATAGGTTTGTAATTGTGAATAGTGTGCACCAAAACTATCATTAGGTACACCCTTTTTGACAAACCATTGCGGAGATAAAATAAAGACCGCTTTCTTATTGGCAATCGCATCGCCCATCGAATGAATGACCATTGCTTGGGTTAATGACTGTGTGCCCGCTTCTCCTAGTAAAAACGGTCGATAGTTCCGTTGATACTTTTCAGAGAGCACACTAGGGTGGAAAGCACTAAATCGACTTAATTCAGAAGAGCCAAAAAAAGGAACATATTTACCAGAAGCCACTGCTTTGTTTTTAATCACATTGCCTTTTAAAACGTTCGGTGCCATTGACGTTGATGCTTCCTTCAACGTTTTTTCGGAAGTTAAATTGATTCTGAACGGTGCAAAAAAGAACACTGCAACCAAGACCGCTGAACAAAGCACTGGACCTAAGATTCTGATTAGTCGTTTTTTTCTAGACATTATTGTAAAGCTTCCACTTGTTGAATGATTTGTTTTGGTGTTCCCCATACTTCACGGTCAAAGTCTGATACAGGAACTTGGATTCCTAATTGTCCTTCAATTTCTACTAATAATTGAACCGTTGCTAAAGAGTCCAATAATCCTTCTTCAAATAATTGAATGTCTTGATTGTTCACAACTTCGTCTGTTCCTGTAATATCTTCTAAAATGTTTAATACTGTTTCTTGAATGTTCATTGTAAATTGCCCCTTTATATTTTTATTTTTGTTTATTTAAACCATAGTTTGTCTAAAAATCCTGAGAAAATCAGGAAGCTGACACAAACCGCTTGGAAAGTTAAAAAGACTGCAAATGCATGTGTAAATTTGTTTGATGGTATCTTGTCTTTATGTTTTTTCTTAAAACGTAGCCAAGCATCTGTCACACAAATTAGTGTTGCATGGTAGAGCCCATAAGCGATGTAGAACCACGTTAATCCATGCCAAATGCCCATAATTAAGAACAATGCAAAGTAACCAATATTAGAAGTCACAATCCGACTTTTAAAGACTTTCTTTTTCATTAAGAAAAACATTAAGCGCATGTAAATGTAATCACGGAACCAAAAAGATAAGGTCATGTGCCAACGATTCCAGAATTCTTTAATATTCCAACTTAGGAACGGTTTGTTAAAGTTCATTGGTGTATCATAGCCCATTAAATAACTTGTGCCAACGGCCAGTAAACTATAGCCTGCGAAATCAAAGAATAGATACAAACTGTAATTATACATATAGCCGACTGTCCACCAAGATAAACCACCTTGTGCCAAGGCCATTTTTTCCACATGTGGTAAAAAGACACCACCAAGATAATGACTGATAATAAACTTATATAAAAACCCTAGAAATAAATAAAAAATTCCTTTTTCTAAAAAGTCTAAATATTTCTCCGCACTCGGCGGGTTTTTCAAATCTTTTTCAAAGCGCCGATAACGATCGATGGGTCCTGAAGAAATAGTCGGGAAAAACAAGAGAAACTGAATGTAACGAAACGGATGATATTCCTTCATTACGCCATCCCGTAAATCCATGACCACTTGGACCGCTTTAAAGGTTAAATAAGAAATCCCTAAAAAGCCAAGTAAGGTTGTTTTGCCTGTCATGAAGGGAGAAACTTTCACCCAAACAAGCGGTAATATAGCTAAAAAGACAGCCAGATAAAAGACCCAACCTGCATTTTTATTTTTTCGATAAGCCGCATAGCCCCACGTTAGTAACGTTTGATAAATAACATATACAATCAGAGCGACTCCTTGTTGCCAAAATTCGCCACCAAAACTGATATATAGAAAGACCAGTGTCACGAGTGTTTGGTACCAAGGCCAACGTGTCCCTTTAATGGCTAAAGTTAAAATCATCGGCAACAAGGCCGCAATTAGCAGAACAAAGTAATACGGTGCATTATAGGGAATCATATGAGGAAAATTCATCATGTGGCATTCACCTCATTCATCAACCCTTTCCGATCAATTTTGCCATTACTTGTCAAAGGTAATTGTTCAACATATACAAATTTTTGCGGAATCATATAGTCCATTGTCAACGTGGCTAATTCTTGTTTAATTGCCTTAGTTAATTGAAAATCACTTGAAAATTCATGTGCTTGCGGAACGACATAGGCAATTAATTGTTGGACTTTATTTCCTTGATATTTCGGCACAACGACTGCTTGTTTCACGTAGGAAACATTCGTTAAGTGATGATCTACTTCTTCTAACTCAATGCGGTAGCCATGCAATTTAATTTGAAAATCTAAGCGTCCCTCATACTGCAATAGGTTATCAACTAACTTTCCAGCATCGCCTGTGCGATAAGCTGGTACGCCATCTAATTGGAAAAAAGCTTCAGCTGTTTTCGCAGGATTATTTAGATAGCCTTTGGAAACACTTGGTCCAGCAATGACGATTTCACCAATTTCACCTGCAGGTAATTTTGACATGCCTTCCATAATATAAATTTGCGTATCCTCTTTCACATACCCGATTGGTAAACGTTGGACACTTTTTAAAACTTCTTGAGTGATTTCAATGGCACTAATCGCTACAGTCGCTTCTGTCGGCCCATACGTATTATAAATATGCGCAGTTGGGAAACGAGCGGCTAATTTTTCAGCCGTTGGTTTTGGTAATTCTTCTCCACAGAATAAAAACGTGCGCAGTGCTGGTAAATGTTCACCATCAAAGCTTGGTTCCATTAGACACAATTCAATAAAGGACGGTGTTGAAACCCAGACGTCGATTGTTAATTGTGGCAAACGCGTAAATAATTGTTTAAAATCGTTAATGATTTCATTGGGTAACGGAGTTAATGAGCCACCTAACGCCAATGCGGGATAAATAGACATCACCGATAAATCAAACGAATAAGGTGCCTGTGCTAAAAAGCGGGCCCCTTCTTCTAAACCAAAATCTTGCAACAACCAATTCGTAAAGCTAACTAAATTATCATGGCTGATTTGCACACCCTTTGGTACGCCAGTTGTCCCTGAAGTGAAAATGATATAGTAATTACTTGCTCCTGTGACAGGCGTCAACGCAGGCGCATATCGGGGTGCATGCATCATCATTTCTGTTAATTCTTCCGCCGTAATTACTGGCACTTCGGTGGCTAATTCAGGCCATTCATGCACAGCAATCACTGCGGTTGGTTTGGCTACGTTTAGAATTAGTTCAATGCGTTCTTTTGGTGTATGTGCATCAATGGGGATATAGCTAAAACCAGCTTTCGATGCGCCTAAAAAACTCACAATCATTTCAAAATCTAATTCTCCGTATACGACAATCGCTGACTTGTCCGTTTTCAGCTCAGCTAAATAAGCGGCTAGATTGTCTGACTTTTCTTTTAACTCTCCATACGTAGAGACTTTTTCTTCGGTTAAATAAACAGGACGTTGGGGTTCTTTACGTGCCCATTCATCAATCGTTTGAATCATATTAATTACTTTTTCCATGTATAGCCGCCTCCTTAAAACTCGTTATAAATGAAGGTTCCTCCATTGATATTCTTGTAATGATAAAGATAAATTAATGCAATGACAATGAAAGAATAAAATAACGTTTTACCGATGAATTTAAGACTTTCGTTATTGAGAATTTTCTGAAAAGTTGTTTTCATTATCATTCACCTCCTAAGGTTAATCGCTATCCATTATTTTATGCTATATTTCAGCAAAGTCCATTGAAATTTCTTACAATTTAATAAAAAAACTAACAATTTCGTCACTTCTTAAATTTTCATGATTTTCATAAAGGGAACTCTCATAATTTTTTCGCATAAAGAAACTGTAAAAACCGCTTCACAACGGCTTTTACAGTTTTTTAAAAATGGATGTGTCGAATCATCCGCGCATAAATGGCAGACGTTAAAATATAAAAAATTAGATAAACAATTATTAAGATTCCACAAGAAAGATATACTAACAAATATCCTGGACTCTTAATAAATTGGCTTAACAAATAAATGGCAAAGGTGGTATGCAAAATCCCAATGACCATCGGCGGAAAGAAAATCAAACTATTCTGTCGATAAATTTGCTTAGTTATCGCTTTACTAGAAACACCCATCCGTTTTAAAGTCACGTAATCTTGACGCTCACTTACAGCTGAAAACAGTTGTCGTAACATCAAAATACTGCCCGTAATAAACAACGCTAAAATTGCCACAAACATGGAGACATATAAAGTCAAGCCGTTAATTTTTCGTTCATAGCGTAAAGAGGCGTAGCGATCATTCATATTTAGCCGCCAAGTTTCGGTGACATCATCTTGCGTATTCTTTACCTCTTCGTTAGGCATTTGTTTGGCAAAACCACTCAACTGCTGGTTATTTTTTTCATACTTATACAAAATTGGCGCTTGCCATTCTGTGGCAATCTGTTTATTTACGGCTTCATAAAGTTTTTCACGGCTTTTCGTGTCAACATTTACGGCGTTAATCTGATACTGAATGGAATTTTTTGTCACTTTCTGATAAAGGGCATCGGAAACGACAATCGTTGGTAAGGAATATTGCAATAAAAAATTGCCTAGATAGTTAGGCAGCACTTGTTGCAGTTGTGCCTTCTCTCCTTCAACAAATTGCAGTTTCGATTCATAACGAGACATACCACTTAAAATATTGGTAAAGCTATCCATATAGATAACACTTTGGTCATTTTTTAAATGTAAATCGTTTAAATAAGGATTAATTTTTTGATAGTTGCGGTAATTTGAGAAGGATAAAACATTAACTGCTTCAATCGTTTCTTGTTCCTCTTGCGCTTGACCAATTCGCAAACTTCGTTCAATTCCAGTAATTTTATAAGAAAGTGTCACTTCATTTTTTATTTTGGTGTCCTTAGCTTCATCGAGAACTTTCTTCAATTTAGGATAGCTTTCCTGTGAAACTAAAAAGTCCACGGGGCCATCACTGTTGACCGTGTGCATACTAATCGTATACACAAAAACCATCACGCCAATCCCACTCAAGGCTGTCGCAATTAACAAGGTCAAACCAGTGAGTGTTTTGCTACTTTTAAATAAGTAGCGTTTGGCATTGCCTAAAGTAATCATGCGTAAATCTTGGTAATACCATTTTTTTCTATGATTAAATAAGCGAATGATAAAATACATGGTATAACGGAAAAATAAATAAGTTCCCACCACACATGGACCCAAAATGATAAAAGGGGTCAACGTAATAATCATTGGAATCGAGATATCCAATGAATCATTTAATTGTTTATACACAATACCTGTCGCTAAATTCCGAAAATCAAACGCAATAAAATAACCGGCCAGTAAACAAATAGGACCTAAAATACCTAGAAACTGCCGCCGTTTCGTTAAACGACTATAATTAATTTGACCAATTTTTTCTTGGTGCATAAGCTGCGACAATGGATAACGATAAATCATCCAAATACTTCTTAAGCAGACAATCAGAATCATAAATGCAAAAGCTACACCGGTTTCAATAACGGAACGCCAAGAAATATAGAAGAAACTGGGCACTTCTAAAAACATAACTTTGGCTAAAATCATTGAAAACAACTTGGTGAAAATCACTCCTAAAATAATCCCATTAATTAGTGAAACAAAGCCTAAAACTAAATTTTCCACTAAAAAAATTAGTGAAACTTGGCTCTTTCTCAAGCCAATTAATCGATACAATCCAATTTCTTGGCTACGTTTTCCTATAAAAAAACGATTTGCTGCCAACATAAAGCCCAAAATAATAATGGTGACTAAGGTACTACCGAGTCCTAAAGATCGCTTAATTTCGATATCACGGCCTGCACCTGCGACAAGAGGCTGGTTGTAAGCAATCGCACGGAAACAATAATAAACGACCGCTGCAAAAGTCATACTAATGTAATAAACCAGATAGTTAGGTACATGAGCTTTTAAATTTTTTAATGATAGTTTAAAAATCATTTGCGCGCCCGCCTCCACCAATCGTTGCTTGCATATCTATCACACGATTAAAAAATTCCTTACGTGATCCTTGACGAACAACTTCTGAGAAAATCGCACCGTCTTTAATGAATAAGATGCGATTGCAAAAACTGGCCGTGTACGGGTCATGTGTCACCATCAAAATTGTGGCATCATCATGTAGATTAATTTCAGCTAAATATTTCAACAATTCTGTTGCTGATTTTGAATCCAGCGAGCCAGTTGGTTCATCTGCAAAAATAATTTTAGGGTTCGTAATCAAAGCACGAGCAGCTGCTACCCGTTGTTTTTGTCCCACAGATATCTCTGGTGGATAAGCAGATAAAAGCTCCTGAATCCCCAAAATCGAAGTCACATGTAACAAACGTTTATCCATTTCTTCTAATGAAACTTTTTCTACAGCTAAAGGCAACAGAATATTGTCCTTCACATTTAACGTATCAATTAGGTTAAACGATTGAAAAATAAACCCCATTTCGTTTCTTCGAAAATCACTTAATTGATTATCTCGCATTTTTAAAATATCTTGTCCGGCGATGCGCACGATCCCTGCGGTCGGCAAAATAATCGAGGATAAGACATTCAACAGTGTCGATTTCCCAGCACCGCTGGGACCCATAATCCCCACAAATTCGCCTTCATCAACGGTAAACGAAATATTATCTAATACTTCTGTTTTATTATTTAAACGACCATATGTCTTGCTGACATGGTTTACTTCTACAATTTTTTTCATTTTTCTCGCTCCAACGTTTTGTTATTACTCTTATTTTACCAAGAAAAAATCTGAATGAACATCGTTTTATCTTACAATATCGTTCGGTAGTCAAAGAATAATTGGCATTTCGTGAATAAATCCGCAAACAATTATTATTTAATAATTGTTATTTTTTAGTGTTGCTTTTAGCAATTTGGCAAAAAACTCTTTGCTGTTTTTTAATTTGGACAAAGAATTTTTTTCACACAAAAAAATTTGCTCAATCCTTTTCTTCATTTGTTTTCATATTTTTTCAAAACAGCGCAAGCACAATATATAGTGTTTGTCTAGTGATATTTTACTAAAAATACGCAATATATCGATTGAATTTAGCCGACCTTTGTATTAGGATAGTTACTAACGAGATATAAGGAGCTGGATAAAATGATGAAGATTACTGATGAAAAAGCCGAGGATGTTAATCTCTCAACAATTAAAGTCGTCAAACGAGATGGTCGTTTAGTGACTTTCGATGATCAAAAAATATACGATGCTTTGATCAAAGCTGAACAAAAAATACATGACCAAGTCACTCCTTTGACACATCAAAAAGTCCAATCGATTGTTGCCGATGTCAATCGAGAAATTGCCGAACGTTTTACCAATAACGTAAAAATTTATGAAATTCAAAATATTGTGGAACATACTCTGCTATCCAACAATGAATATGCCTTAGCCGAAGAATACATTCATTACAGAACCCAACGTGATTTTGAGCGTAGTAAAGCAACTGATATTAATGTATCTATCGGCAAATTAATTAATAAAGATCAGACTGTCGTGAACGAAAATGCCAACAAAGACAGTGACGTTTTTAATACGCAACGTGATCTAACCGCTGGGATTGTTGGAAAATCAATTGGTTTAAAGATGTTGCCTTCACACGTGGCTAATGCCCATCAAAAAGGCGACATTCATTACCACGATTTAGATTATCATCCATATACGCCCATGACAAACTGCTGTTTAATTGATTTTAAAGGCATGCTAAACAATGGCTTTAAAATTGGGAACGCTGATGTCGAATCACCAAAATCAATTCAAACAGCCACTGCACAAATTTCTCAAATTATTGCCAATGTAGCTTCCAGTCAATATGGTGGATGCTCTGCCGATCGGATTGATGAATTATTAGCGCCTTTTGCGGAACGTAATTATGAAAAACATTTAGCAGATGCGCAAGAATGGATTGAAGGAGAAGAACGCCAAAAAGCATTCGCTCGGAAGAAAACGAAAAAAGATATTTTTGATGCCATGCAAAGTCTTGAGTATGAAATTAATACTTTATTTACTTCCAATGGACAAACCCCTTTTACTTCTCTGGGATTTGGTTTAGGTACCAACTGGTTTGAGCGAGAAATTCAACGGGCGATTTTACAAATCCGAATTAATGGTTTAGGGATTGAAAAACGAACAGCTATTTTCCCAAAACTGATTTTCACAATTAAACGCGGCGTCAATGCGCAACCTACTGATCCAAACTACGATATTAAACAACTGGCACTGGAATGCGCAACGAAACGCATGTATCCTGATGTTTTAAACTATGATAAAATCGTTGAACTAACAGGTAGTTTTAAGGTACCAATGGGCTGTCGTTCCTTTTTACAAGGCTGGAAAGACGAACAAGGTGAAGAAGTAAATGTTGGCCGAATGAATTTAGGCGTTGTGACCTTGAACTTACCAAGAATCGCTTTAGAAGCGCAAGGAAGCCAAGAAAAGTTCTGGCAAATTTTAAATGAACGTTTGGCGATCGTTAAAGATGCTTTGGTTTATCGGGTTGAACGTGTTAAAGAAGCTAAACCAGCGAATGCACCGATTTTATACATGTATGGTGCATTTGGAAAACGTTTAGCTACACAGGATGCCGTAGATGAACTGTTTAAAAACAAACGTGCCACGGTTTCGCTTGGCTATATTGGCTTGTATGAAGTGGCTTCTGCCTTTTACGGCGGTGCTTGGGAGGACAATCAAGAGGCCAAAAACTTTACACTGGATATTTTAAAAGAACTGAAAAAAAATGCCGACAACTGGGGCAACGAATACGGCTATCATTTTAGTGTCTACTCTACACCGAGCGAAAGCTTGACTGACCGTTTTTGCCGTTTAGATACTGAAAAATTTGGCATCGTCGAAAATATTACAGATAAAGAATATTACACAAATAGTTTCCATTATGATGTACGCAAAAATCCAACGCCTTTTGAAAAACTTGATTTTGAAAAGGATTATCCAAAATACTGTTCTGGTGGTTTTATCCACTACTGTGAATACCCCATGTTACAGCAAAATCCCAAAGCACTTGAAGCTGTCTGGGATTACGCTTATGACAAAGTTGGCTATTTAGGAACCAATACGCCAATTGATCATTGTTATGCCTGTGGTTTTGAAGGGGACTTCCATCCAACTGAACGTGGCTTTGAATGTCCAGAATGTGGCAATCATGATCCTAAGACTTGTGATGTCGTTAAACGGACTTGTGGTTATTTAGGTAACCCGCAAGCTCGCCCAATGGTACACGGTCGTCACAAAGAAATTTCCTCTCGTGTGAAACATTTAAAAAATTAAACTCGATTATTCTATAGAAAGAAGTTTTGCTGATGCGTAATCCGAAACCACAAGAATGGAAAACCGAAGACTACAGCCAAAAAAAGATTGCCGATTACAAAGCGTTCAACTTTGTTGATGGCGAAGGTGTACGCAATAGTTTATATGTGAGCGGCTGTCTCTTTGCTTGTGAAGGTTGTTTTAACAAAGCTGTCCAAAATTTCAATTACGGTACGCCGTTTACAGAATCTTTAATGAATCAAATTATTGAAGATTTGTCCCATGACTATGTCCAAGGTTTGACTCTTTTGGGTGGTGAACCTTTTCTGAATACAGATGTTTGTCTTAGTGTAGTCAAACGTGTGCGGGAAACATTTGGCTCAGCCAAAGATATCTGGTCTTGGTCTGGGTATACCTTTGAAGAACTACTTTTAGAAACGCCTGATAAGCTTGAACTACTCCATTCAATTGACATTTTAGTTGATGGGCGCTTTGAACTGGCAAAACGTAATTTAAATTTACAATTTCGTGGCAGTAGTAATCAACGGATTATTGATGTACCCAAATCACTTGCTGCTGGCAAAGCTGTTATTTGGGAAAAATGTCATGACGCCGAAACGTCTTATGAACAAATCAAAAAATCAATTTAAAAAAGTTAGCCCTTTAGCCATCTCTTGAGGATGTGTCTAAAGGGCTAACTTTTTTCCCATAAAGGTAAAACAATGTTTTCATACGCTAGTGGATCTAAATTCGTTAAAGTAATGCCTAATAAACGGATTCCTTGTTCTAAACCTAAAATATCTTCCCAAATTAAATTCGCTTGATAGAAAAGTTCTTCTTTTTTAGAAATATATTCAGGTAATGTCACACGTTTCGTAATCGTCGTATAGTCAGTATAACGAACTTTTAGGACTACTGTTTTGCCATGTTTTTGCACTCGTTGCAACGCACGCTCAACCCCTGCTGCTAATTGTCTCAATTGAGCCGTAACCTGCTCTTCCGTCGTTAAAGGGGTGCCGTAAGTATGTTCTTTCCCTACCGACTTACGATCTCTAGTCACTTGAACTGGCGCATCATGGATACCGCGGACTTTACGATACAATGAATAACCCATTTTACCGAATAACCGAATCAACGTCATCTCATCTTGCTTGTATAAATCTGCTCCAGTAAAAATCCCTAGTTCATGCATTTTAGGCACTGTTTTTTTCCCGATTCCGTGGAAATCTTCAATCGGTAATGCTTTCAAAAAATCTTCGGCCTCTTCTGGTAAGACAACCGTCAGGCCCTTTGGTTTCTGAAAATCTGATGCTAACTTGGCTAAAAACTTATTGTAACTAACACCTGCCGAGCAAGTTAACTGCAATTCATGCCAAATATCATATTGAATCATTTTCGCAATTTTAATAGCCGACTTACTGTTGACCTTATTTTCAGTTACATCTAAATACGCTTCGTCAATAGATACTGGTTCAATCACATCTGTATAGCGGCGAAAAATTTCACGGATTTCTTGAGAAATTTCACTATATTTCTGATAATTACCTGGCTTAAAAATGGCACTTGGACATAGTTCATACGCCTTTTGAGCACTCATAGCCGAGTGAATACCATACTGTCGAGCAATATAATTCGCTGTGGTCACCACTCCTTTGCCCCCAGTATCACTTGGATGGCGCGCAATAACTAACGGATGTCCTACTAGCTCTGGATGATCTCGTTCTTCAACTGAAGCAAAAAACGCGTCCATATCTATATGTATAATTTTTCTCGACGTATCTTTTTTTAAGGGAAAACGTAATTCGCTCATCATTTTGATTCGCCTCCTCCCTCCATTATATACGAACGTCCGTTCTTTTTCAAATTGAAACTTCTTTATTTCAACCAGAAAAAACTGAAAATCCGTGAAGTTATAAACACAGATTTCCAGCTTTTTAATTATACGACCAATTGTTTTTGTTGATTATAGTAGCCTTTATAGGCAAGATACGTTGCAATCACTGAACCAATACTTGTTGCTGATAGCAACATAAAAGTCACCATAATCTGATATTTTATCGCATGGACCGGATCAACGCCCGCAAAAATCAAGCCTGACATCATCCCAGGCAAACTAACAATTCCGACAGTTTTGGCAGAATCAATCGTCGGCGCCATCCCGGTTTTCACACTTTGTTGGATGATTGGTAAAGAGGCGAGTTTGATAGTTGCACCTAATGCTAGTTTCTCCATTACCGCTTGCCGTTGGTTTTGAAAAAGAGTATCTAAATTGCGATAGCATAAACCAATTGCCACCATCGAATTGCTGGCAATCATCCCACTGATAGGAATGATTTGAGAAGGAATAAATTTAATAGAACCAGAAAAAATCAAAATACCAATGGTAATTCCTGTACTACAACCAATTGCAATGAAAGAAATCAAAAAGCCCTTTTGTAATTGCTGGCTGCGTTTTTTTGCATTAAAGGCTGCGTTGGAAACAATCACCAAAACCATGATGAGCGTTAAAATCAGGTTATTGACTTGAAAAACATATTTTAATAAATAACCGACTGCGACTAATTGAATGACTGCTCGAATCACACTAATAATAATATCTTTGGTAAAACCTAATTTTTCTTTAGTACTAATAATTAATGCGACCATCACTAGCATGGCTGAAAAAAATAAGGATAAATTATTAACTGCTAAATCCATCTGTCGGCGCCACCTTTCCTGCTACAATACGAATCACTTGCTGTGCTTGCTGAATTTCTTCGGTATCATGCGTGACACGAACCAGCGTGACTCCTTGCTCTTTGTTTAATTGGTTTAACAATTGATTGACAATCTGTTTGCTTTCTTCATCTAATCCCGTTGTAACTTCGTCTAATAATAAAACATCTGGTACAAAAATAATGTTTCGTAGCAAAGCAACCCGTTGTCGCTCACCACCAGAGAGTTCGGCTATTTTCTTTTCAAGATAAGCAGCGGGCAATTTCACTTGTTGGAGTAATGCCACGACTTTTTCCTGATTAAACGCTTCTTGTCTGACGGTAAATGGAAATAATAAATTATCATACACGGTTTCACCAAATAAAGTTGGCTGCTGAAAACAATAAGAAACCTTTTGGCGGTATGTTTCGATTGGCATTGTAGTAATTGGCGCTTCTTGATAAAAAATTTCGCCTTCTGTAGGACTTAATAATGAAGATAAAATTTTTAAAAATGTACTTTTCCCGCTACCTGAAGGACCAACAATTGTTGTATTGCTACCTGTTTCAAATGACAAATCAATATCAGAAAGAATGCTACGACCATTTACTTGATAAGACACGCCTTCTGCTCGCAATAAATTACTCATGTTTCTCTCCTTTTTTAAATGGAATGATATTCTTTATATACTTCTTGTTTTTTTACATTTCTCAATTTGGCCACTTCTTTGATCGCCTCTTTGGAACTCCGTCCCTCTTCCTCCATTAAAACTTGTACATGTTCTTTGAGGGAAATAGCTGGCATTGCTGCTATTGTCTCTTTCTCACCAGTAAATCCGCTAACTAATAAACAACACTCGCCTTTTAGCGTATTTTCTGCTAAATATTCTGTTAGTTCTCCTAAGGTACCTCGTAAATACTCTTCGTGAAGTTTCGTTAATTCTCGACAAATCACAGCAGGGCGTTCTTGACCATAGACTTCAGCAAACGTTGCTACCGTTTTAGCAATCCGATAGGGGGACTCATAAAAAATCTGTGTTGGCCGTTCTTCTTTTAATGCTGATAACACGTCTTTCTGTTCCTTTTTCTTTCTTGGTAAAAAACCATAAAACGTAAATGGCTGTGGTAAAAGACCCGAGGCAATCAAGGCGGTCATTCCTGCCGTAGGTCCTGGCAAGGCAATCACTGCCAGTTCTTCTTCAAGACATGCTGTAACCAATTCATGACCAGGATCACTAATTGAAGGCATACCTGCATCGCTAACTTGGGCAATCGTTTCACCATTCAGCAATCGTGTAATCAGTTGAGGAATTCGCTCTTTGTAATTATGTTCGTGTAAACTAATTTGTGGTGTTGTAATCTCAAAATGATTTAGCAATTTTTGTGTGTTTCTTGTGTCTTCACTAGCAATCACCGTTGCTTCTTTCAATATGTTTAAACAACGAATACTCATATCTTCTAAATTGCCGATCGGTGTTGGGACAAGATACAATTTTCCTTTTGTTGTTTGCTTATCAAAACTTTTCTGTTTTTGCATAGCGCATCCCTCATTTTCCTTTTTCGTTCTATAAATAGATAAAGGTTTGATTTGACAATCGATTGACTGTCAAACCAAACCTTTCCTTTTTATTTGCAGTGTCCACTAGACTTAACGCGTACGTTCCCCATAAATAACATCAAGACAAAAGGCACATTCTTCATCATTTTCACGTCTTGAACCATATAAAATATTGCAGACATGGAAGCCCTCTTCATAAAGTTTTTCCAAATTCATACGTGATTTTGATAGCTCTTGTTTTTCAGTTTCAGTTGTATTTCCTGCTAACTTATTCAGTTCTTGGAGATGCTCCCGTAAGCGTTGGTTTTCGATTTCCAACGTGGTATTTTTTTCTACCAAATCATGGAGTGCTGCTTTAATTTCTCTTAATTGTGTCACGGAACTGTCTAAATCAGTTTCCAACGAATTTAATCCATCATAGAGCGAACGTTTATCCATTTTGATCACCTTTTTCAGCAGCAACTTTCGCAGTAGCTTCTTTGATTTCTTCGTAATCATAATCCGCTGCGATTTCACGACCATGCAGACGAACTTTGACAATCCGACTTAATAGATTCAACCCGACGACTTTACCTTTGCCATCTGGTGTTATTACTTCTTTTCCATAATCTGGTAATTCTTTTTTAGCGGCTTCATATTCGTCGTTTTCGTATTTCAAACAACACATTAAGCGGCCACATAATCCCGAAATTTTGACAGGATTTAAAGATAACCCTTGATCTTTAGCCATTTTGATTGAAACTGGCATAAAATCTCCTAGAAATGTTGAGCAACATAGTTGTCTGC
Organism: Enterococcus sp. DIV0358; assembly: GCF_051713465.1. NCBI lineage: Bacteria > Bacillati > Bacillota > Bacilli > Lactobacillales > Enterococcaceae > Enterococcus > Enterococcus sp. DIV0358. The sequence continues at coordinate 2,329,709 of NZ_JBIOPX010000001.1, forward strand.
CACAAGGGCCAATGCCACCTAATATTTTCGCTTCATCTCGGACACCAATTTGACGTAACTCAATTCGCGTCCGGAAAATAGCCGCTAAGTCTTTGACTAATTCACGAAAATCAATTCGCCCATCTGCCGTAAAGTAAAAAATCATTTTGCTACGATCGAAGGTATATTCTACTCGCACTAATTTCATTTTTAAGTCATGAGCTCGAATTTTTTCATTGGCAATGCTTTTGGCAGCTTCTGCATCAGCCAAATTTTTTTGTTCTTTTTCTAAATCATTGGCTGTTGCTTTATTTAAAATGGGTTTTAGGTCCTCTGGTAAATCGTCTGAATCGACTGTTTTTTTAGGAATAGCAACAGTAGCTAATTGTTTTGACTGTTGAGATTCAACGAGTACTTTCTCATTATAAATATACTCAGATTTTCCAGGAGCAAAATAATAGATATGACCGGCTTCACGGAAGCGAACTCCTACTACTTCTACCATTTTATTCCTCCTAATCTAGTTCAAGTGAACGTCGCTTCAATCGGTTAAGGAACTTGTGAAACAACTAAGTTCCTACTATATTATGAAACTGAATGCCACTTGGCACTTTTTTCCTTTATGATTTAGGGTGAATCATTTGGATAACTAATTGTTCACAAACATTTTGCCAACTAACATTGGCAGTCCATTTTTGGCGTGCTTTCAAAATTAGCGCCAACCGTTCCGCCTGCTCTTCCGTTACTTTTTTGGCTTGCTGTGTCGCAACACTTTCTTCCAATAATTGACGGTAATAAACCATGAGCAAGTCAAAGCTAAGCGCTTGTTGTTCTTTTTCCTTAAATACTTTGACCATTTTCTTCTGAACGTAGATAAATGCCTGTAAATCATTACTTTTTAGATAATTAAACCATTGCAAAATGATTTCCCTAGCTTCATTAAACCATTCATCTTGAGAGATTTCAACTGCTTTCTCAAAACTATTTGTCAGCTCAGCTAAAAGGGTTGCAGTCTTTTCACCAATCCCCTGTTTGATTAAGCGATCAATTAATGTTTTTTTGACTAATGGTTGAAAATGTAAGGTTTGGCATCGTGATTGAATCGTTGGTAAAATTCGAGAAAGCGAAGTGGTTTCTAAAATAGCTAAAATTTGTCCTTCTGGTTCTTCTAAAAATTTTAAGAGACTATTGGCTGCGCCGGTACTCATTTTATCTGCTTCTTGAATTAAGAAAACTTTTTTAGCAGTCTCGACCCCACTTTTAGAAAACTCCGCTTTTAATTCACGGATTTGGTTCACTTTGATGGTTTGCCCATCTGGCGCAATTCTTAAAACATCTGGATGTTCATTTTCATTAATCCGCACACAATTATGGCATTCGTTACAAGGCTGTTGATTTACTAAATTCGTACAAAAGACATGTTTCGCCATCCATAAGCCAAATTCTTGTTTTCCAGTTCCTGTATCTCCTTCAAAAAGATAAGCATGGGCAAGACGACCATGCTCAAAACTTTTTTGGAGTTGCTTGTACAGCAAAGGTTGCATTTGCTGTAGCTGTTGTGCTTCATTCATCTTAATATTGATGGAATCCTTCAACTGGTAAGACGAAGCAAGTAGCGCCGCCTACTTCAACTTCCACAGGATAAGGAATTTGGCCATCCATTGTGATATCTAAAGTCACAGGTGTTGAAACATATTGTTTTCTTGATTGACATGTTTCTTTAATTAAAGCTAATGTTTCGTCGACACGTTCATCATCAATCCCAATAATAAATGTGCTGTTTCCCGCTTTTAAGAATCCACCTGTTGAGGATAATTTTGTAGCACGAATATTGGCATCAATAAATTCGTTGGCTAATCGGTTACTATCTTTGTCTTGTACAATGGCTAAAATAATCTTCATGGTCTACACCTTCCTATAATTAAAAGTTTTCTGGATAACGTTCAATAATCGCCTGATACGTTGCTTCTACGACAAGTTCTAAACTCATCCGTGCATCAATCTTTTTGATACGTTGTGGATTTTCTTCTGCTAATTTCAAATATTCATGACGAACACGTTGATGAAATTCTAATCCTTCTGAATCTAAGCGATCAATTTGCTGTGTTCGATTTTCTTGAATCCGCCGTAAGCCAGTATCTGAGTCAACGTCTAAATAAATTGTAAAATCTGGTGAGACACCTTCTGTCGCAAACGCATTAATTGAAGCAATTGGTGCAATCCCAATTCTACGCCCAGCGCCTTGGTAGGCTAATGAGCTGTCAACAAAACGATCACATAGGACTAAATGACCCGCTTCCAAAGCTGGCAAGATTTTTTCCACTAAATGTTGACGACGAGCAGCTGCGTAAAGTAAAGCTTCTGTTCGCTCATCCATTCTGTCATTTCTTGGATCTAAAATAACTGTTCGAATCTTTTCGGCAATCGGTATGCCGCCTGGTTCTCTTGTGGTGACAATTTTTCGTTTTGACTCTTTAGCTAATCTTTCAGAAACTTCCTTCAAAACACTGGTTTTGCCAGCGCCATCTGGACCTTCAAATGTGATAAAAATACCCTGCACGTGCGAAAACTCCAATCAATTTTTACTTGTATCTATTATACTTCATCTTGCTCTATCAGTCTAATTGAAATCCTTATGTCCTATTTAAAGTGATGCATCCGCTGAAAAAAAGAAACTGAAAAAGAAGTACTGAAAAACTTGAACTGCGACATTTTCTCACAGAAACGACCTACTTCGATTTCAACCTCTTTTTCCAACGATGTTTCTTTTAAATTTCTCGACGTCCTTCGACTGCTTTTAGCAAGGTTATTTCGTCTGCATATTCAATATCGCTGCCGACAGACAAGCCGTGTGCCAAACGAGTAACGGTGATTCCAGCTGGTTTAATGAGCCGTGATAAATACATCGCCGTCGCTTCTCCTTCAGTGGTAGCGTTGGTTGCTATAATGACCTCTTTCACTTCATCATCGTGCAATCGTTTGATCAAAGAGGCAATATTAATATCTTCTGGTCCTGTTCCTTCCATCGGTGAAAGCACCCCGTGGAGTACGTGATACAAGCCTTGATATTCACGCATTTTTTCCATTGCCATAACGTCTTTTGGTTCTTCCACTACTAAAATAATACTACGGTTACGATTTTTATCTTGGCAAATTTCACAAGGATCTTCTTCAGTAATATTTCCGCAAATACTACAGAAATGGAGATCTCTCTTGACACTAATTAGCGCTTTTGCAAAAGCATTAGCATCTTCTTCTTTCATATCAATTGTATAAAAAGCAAGCCGTGTCGCTGTTTTTTGACCAATTCCTGGTAATTTCATATAACTTTCAATCAATTTTGCAATCGGTTCTGGATAATTCATGAGGCTTCTACAGTCCTTTCTTAGCAAGGCGTTTCTGTTATTACTGAGCGAGTTACAACAGATTTTGCGTCACTGAATATCTTATCACGCCCTGTCAAAAAAGCAACTGACAATTACTGCTTTCTAATACAAAAACAAGTCGTTAGTTACGAGCACTAAACGACTTGTTTTTGTATTAACCAATCCAGGTTTCGTGTGTATAGGCCATTTCCCAAAAAGCGTATTCCATCTCACTGCTGATAACAAAAGCGGTGATCATAGCTGCTTGTTCTTGTGGTGAACTTTCTTCATATAATTGGTCTAACAGTTGGCGTTCCTCTTGGACGTGTTGGTACGCTTCCTCCCCAGCATAGGTTTCAATCCAACGTTGGTACAGTGGCTCTGGTGAGTGTTGTTTGACTAACTGTGCACCAATTTCTTGATAGAGCCAAGAACAAGGCAACATACTTGCTGCGGCCGTCTTAGGCGTTCCTTCAATAAGTTGGCGATACATATGAGAAACATAGTGATAAGCGGTTGGTGCAATCGGTGTCGCTGCAACTTCTTCTTCCGTAATTGCTAGTTCTTCAAAAAAAGTTTCACGAATAGCTAATTCGCCCAACGCGAGATTTTCCGCATTTGTTAAGAGTAATTTTTTCAATCGAGGTTGTTGCGTTTGTGCCGCAATCAAGCGATAAAGTTGACTAAAGTGTTTTAAATAGTAATGATCTTGAATTAAATAGTAGCGAAAAATCGTTGGACTCAAGGTTCCTTCATGTAACTCTGTGATAAAAGGATGCTGAAAACTTCCTTGCCAAGAAGCTTGCGCTTGATCTTTGGCTTGTTCTGTAAATGTCATAGGTTTCTCCTTTACGTTAGAAAAATAAACAAATTGGTAAAAATGATGATCAAAATAGCAAGCCCCAGACTGACTTTTGCTGACACAAAATGCTCTTTTCGACTTCTGGTGGCTCCTTCTTCATAGCCATGGGCAGACATTGCTTCAGTATATTTATCTCGCCAAGAAACAGCAACGAGCAGTGTTTTAACATAAAGCATCGGCGACCAAAAATGAAACGTTTTGCCACGGAGTAGGCTTGCTTCTTTTAAATCATTAATTTCTCTTTTCACTTCCGGTAAGGCGTGAACCACCACTAAAATTCCATAAACAAAGTTCGGTGCTAGCCCCTTTTGTTCCAATAACAACAATAATTCTTCAAAATCAACGCCTACAGCAAAAGCTAGTCCTAAACCAGCAAAGGCATACGTTCGACTAAACAAAAGCCAGGCTTGTTGACTACTCGTACCATGCAAATAAATAGACCAAAACGTCCCGATTGCTGGTAAAAGTGGCAAGAAAAATAACCAAAGCAGTAAGCGGGATTTTCGCTGGCCTATTAAAAAAATGACACAACCCATAAAAACCGCCAAATTTGCCAAAATTGACTGAGAAAAAGATAATTCAAAGGTCAAAATAAGAATCAAAGAAGCATAAATTGCTGCATTTGTTTGCTTTATTTGCATGTGGTTCCCTCCTGCCAGATAATCAATTGTTGCTGCAGCAATTCTATTCGGTAATTGCTCACGCCAGAGAGAGGTTCTAGCCGATGCGTGACGATTAGAAAATCTTGTTGCGCACTTTTTTCTTTGATCCATTCAACAAAATAATTGCATGCTCGCTCATCTAATCCAGCAAAAGGTTCATCTAAAAGTAAACAGTCCAAATCTAAGCTCAGCAAACTAATTAATTGCACCATCTTTTTTTGCCCTTCACTTAGTTGAAAAACACTGTGCTCTAGTTTTTCTTTTAAACCTAAAAAAGTTAAGGCTTCCTCTTGTTTTCTTCTTTTTTCTGCTGTCATGTTCTGACCAAACAAAAGCTCTTCTCGTAAAGTCAACGTGACAAACTGACGATTGGCTTGTTGCACCGCTAATGTCATGTGTTGATACAATTTTTTTGAAGCCCGCAAGCGACGGCCCGCCAAGAACATTTTTCCTTGATATTTTTGTCTCTGAACGATGGCTTTTAATAAGGTGGATTTCCCCGCCCCATTTGGCCCCGTCAACGTGGTAATTCCTTTAAAAAAAAGCGCTTCTTTTTCTTCAAGTAGCACTCGTTTTCCCTGAGACAAACGAAAATTTTTCAATTGGAGCATTGGTTGTTTTACCACAGAATTTGTCAGTTGAAATGTCTGCGGTTTTGTTTTGATAAACGTCAACGGTTGCTTTTCAAACTGGCCATTTTTCAACGTGACGACTTGGTCCACAACATCAGCGTAATCGCTGAAATCGTGGTCGCACACCAAAATCGTTTTGCCTGCTTGATGGAGTCTTGCTAAAATTTGAATAAATTGTTTTCGAGAGGTTGGATCAATGCTTGCAAAAGGTTCATCTAATAAAAGAATATCTGGGTTCATTGCTAGCAGAACTGTCAACGCCGCTTTTTGTTTTTCACCACCAGATAACGTCGCTAATTCTCGTGTGAATAAGGTTTGAGTCTGAACAAGTTGAAGCGCTGTTTGGATTTTTCGGTTCATTTCTTCAGGCGGGATTCCTAGATTTTCTAAAGCAAAAATCAGTTCTCGTTCCAAGGTTTTCATTGTAAATTGTTGACTGGGGTTTTGAAACAGCATGCCAATTTTTTGCGCCTTTTCACGAGTTGATAATTGTCGGCGCTCCATTCCTTCAATCAAAATTTCTCCTTGGTAATCAAGCGGAGCAAATCCGGCAATCAATCGTAAGAGCGTTGATTTTCCACTACCACTATCGCCAATTAATAAGGAAAACGTTCCTTGAGGAATTGCTAAATTTGTCTTTTCAAACAAGGGTTGTTCTCGTGAAAAGGACACAGCTTTTAATTGGATACTATTCATTTTGCCTTCACAGCTAACCCTTGCGCAGACTGATACATTCGTAAAATAACTTTCGTTAAGAAAATACCAAAGAAACAAATGGAAACGAACCGAACGCTAATTAAAGCAATGTTCATCCCCAGACCGTAATTGCCATAACCAAACTTAAAGTATTCATACACATAACTAAAAATAGTCGTCCCAATCGCACTATAAAATAACGTTAGTGTATCGTACCGTTTGTAGCGTGTCACAAAAAAGCCACTTTCACTACCTAGGCCTTGAATCACACCAGAAATTAATACACTAGGTCCGAAATACGAACCATAAAGCATTTCTGCCAAAGCGGCTAAAACTTCCGCCAAAACAGCACTTCCCGCTCGTGGAATCAGCATCGCTGCAATTGGTGCCACCATGGTCCACATTCCAAATAAAAGCTCATTGGCAAATGGACTCAGTCCTAATGGTAACAGCGCAGCATTCAATAACGCATAGAGGAACCCTGCCCCCATAAAAACACCGCCAAACAAAAAGGCTAAAAAAGCGAGTAAGACGACTTGTTGCAATGACCATTTTTTCAATAAAAAAACTCCTTTCTCTTAACAAAAAGCAAAAGGAGTGACTTAAATAAACCCTGATAAAAGAAAACACACTCATCCTAGGACAGAATGAGTGCGTGAAAAATCAAAGTAAATCGGCATTTCCCTGCGACAGTACTAACTGCATCAGGTTCAATGGGTATCATCTCAGCCATAACAGCACCCCAAATGTTTTTTATTAAAATGTACTTTTACTATAGCATAGAATAATTATAAAAACTAGTCTTGGCACTTTTTTCTTTCATCAAAAGCTGAAGAAATCAAACAATTTTGTAAGATAACTGTTAGGCAAATAAATGGTTGGTTTTTCTGAACTTTGTTATATTGTTCTTTATGAAAGAGAGGCGTTTATACTATGGGTAAAACATTAACTGGCTTTCATTTGAAAGTCATTGGGGTTATTTCAATGGTCTTTGACCACCTATTGCAATTTTTTAGTTTTTTAGGCGTGCCTGGTTGGTTCGGATGGATTGGACGAATTGCTGCACCTATTTTCTTATTTGAAAGTTCTGAAGGCTTCATTCACACAAGCAATCGGCGAAAATACATGTTCCGGTTGTTGTTAGGCTTCTGGATTATGGGGATTCTGAACGGCATTTTAAATGCGTATTTTTCAACAGGTGGCTTAATTATCAATAATATTTTTGGGACGTTATTTTTAGGTACGGTCTACATGCAGTCTATGGACTATTTTAAACAAAAACAAATTGGTAAAGGGCTTCTTTGGTTTATTGTGCCTTTATTAATCAGTGCTCTACCTCTCGTTGTTTTTAGTTCTCCAGACATATTAAGCAACCCTGCTATCTTAATTGGTTTCCAAATTTTCAATCTGATTGTGCCATCACTAATGATGACAGAAGGTGGGTTTTTATTTGTTCTCTTGGCCGTGGCTTTTTATTTATTCCATGGCAAAAAGTGGTTACAAATTTCAGCAATTGGCGTTGTTGCGTTGATTTCAGCAGCCAGCTATAATTTCCAAGAACTATTCGGGGTGAACCACCAATGGATGATGATTTTAGCAGCGATTCCAATTGTTCTTTATAATGGTGAAAAAGGCCGTGGCATGCGGAATTTCTTTTATATTTTCTATCCAGCTCACATTGCTATTTTTGCAATTATTAGTTTCTTCATGCAACGTTAATTATTTTCTGCTTGACGATTGCCTAAAAAGTGTTTACAATGCAACATGTAAACAAATCGTACAGATAACACGCAAATTGCGTGTCGAGAGAGAGGCGGTTTCTATTCTTATAGAAACTGCTTCTATTTTTTTACGAAAAAATGAAAACTATAGAGGTGATTAAATGGAACAAAAAAACGTACGATTATTCCCTGCCGTTTTAGCGACAGGAATTATGTCTTTTGCTGGCGTATTAATTGAAACAGCAATGAATGTAACTTTTCCGACATTAACAAAGGAATTGGGTGTTTCCACCGGTACCGTGCAGTGGGTGACAACGATTTATTTATTAGTTATTTCTATCATGGTGCCCTTATCCAATTATTTATTAAAAACCTATTCGCTAAGACGCTTATTTATCGTTGCGAATCTTTTCTTTTTGATTGGTTTAGCAATTGATGTCTATTCGCCATCTTTCAGTATCTTGTTATTAGGCCGACTCTTCCAAGGGGCTAGCACTGGGATTGCTTTGCCACTGATGTTTCATATTATTTTGAACTTTACCCCGCTGGAAAAACGAGGAACGATGATGGGGGTAGGCACATTGACCACTTCAATTGCTCCAGCCATTGGTCCAACGTACGGTGGAATCTTAACATCTTCCCTGTCTTGGCACGCCATCTTTTTATTCTTAATTCCTATTTTACTACTTTCTTTGTTTATGGGATTATCGGCTATTCCAGAAATACCTGTTAAAAAAACCACCACTCTTGATTTGGTTAGTTTAATTGGTATTGCCCTGTTATTTAGTGGTTTGTTGATGTTTTTAAGTAAAATTGGCACATTGTTTGGCTGGCTTTCACTTCTGGCAGCCGTTATTGGCTTTGTTATTTTTTATAAACGAGCAACGACCGCTGAACAGCCACTAGTTCGTTTGACAATTTTAAAAAATCCCACCTTCGTTTTATTTTTATGTGGCTTTTTAGTTTGTCAATTCTTATTGTTAGGTATTTCCTTTGTCTTACCAAACTTTGTTCAAATCGTCCTTGGAAAAAATGCGTTTGTAGCTGGGCTAGTCATGCTGCCAGGCGCTACAGTCGGGGCCATTTTGGCACCACTTTCTGGACGAGTGTTGGATCAATACGGCGCTAAAAAACCTATATTATTTGGCTTAAGTTTGGCGACAATCGGTTGGCTAGCTTTAACAATTTTACTAGAGATGCCTGTTTTATTAGGATTCGTCGCTGGACATGTTACCTATATGATTGGTCTAGGTTTTGCATACAGTAATATGATGACGACTGGTATGAGCTTGTTAGAGGAGAAAGATTTTGGCGACGGTAATACGTTATTTAATACACTTCAACAATTTTCTGGCGCTATTGCGACGGCCATTGTAGCGACGATTATTAATATCGCTCAAGACCACGCAGATAATTTTGCTCAGGGGACAACGATGGGCTCACTCATTTCTCTGATTTTCTTGTTAACCTTATTAGTAATTGTTTTAATTGCTTGCTGGAATTATTTCCGCAAAAAAGCTTAAAAAAAAGCAGCTGGTCCGTTCCGTAGTGCCCAGTTGCTTTTTTTAGTTTTCTAAAGATAGTTGTTTTTTTATGCTTCTTGCTTCCGAATATATAGTACGAACAAGACGGCAATCAACACGATAAAGCCACCAAAAATCGGTGTATATGTTACTGATAAATGATCTGTGACTACCCCACCTGTCATTGAGCCAACGGTAATCCCAATATTAAAGGCTGCAATATTAAAAGCTGAGGCCAAAGTGATATCTTCTGGAACATACTTTTCCGCTAATTCTACAACATATAGTTGTAAACCAGGTACATTCATAAAGGCAAATAGACCCAACATCAAACTTCCTAATAAGCCTAGAAGACTGTTATCCATTAAAACAGTAATGAATAAAAAGACTAAGGACAGAATTAATAAGCTAAACATTTTTACTAACGAATCTAAAGGTTTTTTATTTGCCCAGTGACCACCTACTGTATTGCCAATTGCGACCATTACGCCATAAACAACTAAAATAATCACTACCGCGTTGGCTGAAAAGCCTAAATTTTCCAATAACGGTGACAAGTACGTATATGCAGCAAACGTTCCACCATACCCAAAAGCAGTAATTAGAAAAGAGAAAACGAGGGGTTTGTTCGTAAAAATCCGCGTGATTCCTTTTAAGTCAACCTTCCCTGGTATCGGTAAATTTTTGGGAACTAAAAAATAACTAGCAATCAGTCCCACCAAGCCAATACTGGCTATAAAAAGAAAGGACATATGCCAAGCTGTTTGTTGCCCAATAAACGTCCCTAAAGGTACGCCAGTCACTGTTGCAACCGTTAAGCTCGTAAACATAATAGCAATGGCGCTGGCACGACGTGATGGCGGCACAACATCTGCGGCGATGACAGTCGAAACAGACATGAAAATGCCATGCGCCAATGCAGAAAGTATCCGCCCTACCAATAAAATAATAAACGTTGGCGCAAACGCAGCAATTAAATTCCCACTAATGAAAAGAAGCATAATCCCCAGCATTAATGAGCGACGATTCCATTTTCCTGTCAAAATTGTTAATAACGGCGCCCCAATCGTCACACCTAAAGCGTACAAAGAAACAGTCAAACCTGCTTGGGAAAGACTAATATGAAAACTTTTAACAATCATTGGTAATAAACCCACACTAATAAATTCTGTTGAACCGATTGCGAAAGCATTGATAGCTAATGCAAAGAGCGTTAAATTTGGTGAAATTTTCTTTTCCATTCTCTTCCTCCTAAAAAAAATTTGAATTTCAACAAAAATTACTATATACTAAGATTGAATTTTTGATAAGTACCTACTTTTTTGTATCATAAGTACCTTTTAGTAACTTTTGTTTATTATCAACCTATTAAGGAGGAATGTTTTTTGGAAACTCGTACATATGCGATTGGTGTCGAAGCAACGATGGATGTTATTGGCGGTAAATGGAAACCAATTATTCTGTGTAATTTACGGCACGGCGCCATGCGCCCCAGCGATTTAAAACGCGGTATTACTGGCATTAGTCAAAAAATGCTGACACAACAATTACGGGAACTCGAAGAAGACAACATTATCGAGCGGAAAGTTTACAACCAAGTTCCACCAAAAGTCGAATATTATTTAAGCGATTATGGTCAAAGCCTCTCTGCTGTCTTAGATAACTTATGTAATTGGGGAGAATCCCACGTGGCTCATTTGCAAGAACAAGGCCAAGAAATTTATTTAAAATGTGAAGATTAGTGAACAAAACGTTTATAAACTATATCAAAAAAGAGCTTTAAGCTATTTAAGAGCCTGGGGAAAAATCTAAAATGATTTTTCCCCAGGCTCTTCTTATGCTTTAATAACTTGAATATCTTGCGTTAATTGGGCCCAATGATTAGTAGGTCCGTGACCATGTCCAACAGAAATTGCTTGGCTAATGGCCCCTTGTATAAACTGTTTGCCAATCACAATCGCCGCTTCTAACGGCGTACCTTTTGCTAATTCGGCTGCGATACACGCTGAAAAAGTATCTCCTGTTCCATGAGTATTTTTCGTTACAATTCGTGGTGCACTTAGCCAAAAGCTCGAACCGTCTTCCATTAACACATAATCAGCCGCTTGTTGATTTGTGCTATGCCCGCCTTTCATAATAATATTTTTTGTGCCCAATTGTTGTAATTTTTTTGCTGCGGTCTGCATTTCTTGCTCTGTCTTGATGGTCGTCTCTAGTAAAACTTCCGCTTCTGGTAAATTAGGTGTCACGACCGCTGCTAGTGGCAACAGTTGCTCTTTAATTGTTTGAACTGCCTCGGCTTCTAACAAATGATGTCCACCTTTAGCCACCATTACAGGATCGACAATCAACGGACCAAAATCAACTTTCTGTAAATTACGAACGACAGCTTCGACACGCTCACTATCTGCTAACATCCCCGTTTTCGCTGCCCCAATTTTAAAATCAGCCGCCAGTGATTGAAATTGTGCATCAATAAATGAACTAGGAATCGGTAAGCTATCTTGTACGCCATACGTATTTTGTGCCGTCAATGCAATGACAATATTTAAGCCAAATGCCTGCCGTGCTTGAAATGTTTTTAAATCTGCTTGCATGCCAGCTCCCCCACCAGAATCAGAACCAGCAATCGTGACTACTTGTGGTGTCAAATTATATTCGGTCATTTTCTCGCCTCCAACATTCGCTCCGTTACACGCATCAACCCTTGAACTTTCTCGGTTATCTGTTCAGCCAGCATAATTTCACTGACCAGTGAAACACCAGCCACTCCCGTTCCCATAAGTTGTTCTATATTTTCTTCTTTGATTCCACCAATCGCTACAACAGGAATCGTGACTGCTGGGGCAATTTCAGAAAGTGTCTGCAAAGAAGTTAACGGACTGTCCTTAGTCGTTGTGGGGAAAATTGCGCCCACGCCTAAATAATCGGCGCCCTCGTTTTCCGCTTCAACTCCTCGTGCCACCGTTTTGGCTGAAACACCTACGATTTTTGTGGACCCAACCAGTTTTCGCACAAGAGCAACCGGTAATTCATCATCCCCTATATGCACACCTGCTGCATCCACTGCCAAGCAAATATCGACACGATCATTAATAATCAACGGAATCTGATACGCATCTGTTACCACTTTAACTTTCACTGCTAATTCGTAAAAGCGCCGTGTTGACACTTCCTTTTCGCGCAGTTGGACCAATGTCACTCCACTGCGACAAGCAGTTTCAATTCGTTTTAAAAATTCAGTATCACTAAAATCATACCGGCCTGTCACCAAATAAACTTTCAATTGCTCTCTCATAGCACTCGTCCTTTCACCGCCTCAAACCAATCCTTCTCCTTCATTAAAAGAGATAACTGATTTAACGTATTTTGGCGAAAATCGGCCAGCCCTTGGCTCTTAGTCTTGGCTTTTTCTCCGCAAAGATTAAAATAGCTCACTGCGGCTACTGCCGCAGTCATTGGCGCGTTGCCTTCACCTAATAAAGCGGCAACTAATGCGCCGACTAAATCGCCCGTGCCAGTGAAACAATCCAACTCAGGAACGCCATTTTGTAAGACAATCACTTGCTCTTGGCTAACCAAAACATCTTGAATCCCTGTTGCTAAAAATACCGTCTGGGGAAACTTTTGTGTTTGTTGACGTAAAGCTTGAATCAGCTCCTCAATTGCTTCTTCACTTTGATCCAAAGGGCTGCCATCCACTCCTCGGCCATGACTCACCAACTGGCAAAAAGTCCGCATTTCTGAAAGATTCCCTTTCACAACGGTTGGCTGATTGTGCACCAGCTTTTCCCCGACTTCACTCCGAATATCACTGGCGCCATACCCGACTAAATCGACCACGGTCGGTTTAGTCACTTGCCGAGCATAATCACTAGCTGCTAACAAGCTTTGCTCTCGTTCTTGTGATAAATGGCCTAAATTCAAAACCAAGGCACTGGTTTGCTGAAACAACTGCGGAAATTCCCGGGGATCATCTGCCATAATGGGCTTAGCATCAATATAAAGTAATGCATTCGCCATAGACTCACACGTAATTTCATTCGTAATGCACTGAATTAATGGTGCCGTTGTCAGTGGAAAAATCGTTTCAAACTTAACGCTTGTTTTCATAAAAGTACCCTCCTAAAAATAATTCCTGTGTTTGTTTAAATACCCGAGTTTCTTTCAGTTTTACTAAGACAAGCCAAGCAATCACTGAACCAATCAGTGTGGCACCAATAAATCGTGGTGTATAAATGAACCAATAAAAATTCTGCTTACTGCCAGTAAACCAAACCATTACAGGATAGGACAATAACGAGCCAATGATGCCTGTCCCAAAAATTTCCCCTAGCATCGACCAGCCTAATTTTTGTCCCCATTGATAAAATAAACCAGCAAAAAACGCGCCAAAGACGGCACCTGTTAACGCTAATGGCGGAATACCTAAGAATGTCATACGGATTAAGCCGCAGACAAGTGCCATGAGCGTTCCATAAAGAGGACCTAATAAAACTCCGGCAATAATGTTCATGACACTGGACATAGGGGCCATTCCCTCAATTCGCATTAACGGCGATAATACGACGTCCATCGCAATCATTAAAGCTAGTAACGTAACTCTGTGGATTCGATTTTTTTCCACGTAAAAAAACTCCTTTCTGCGAGAAGCAAAAGGAGGCGCGACTGAAAAAGACAGAAAAACCCAACCACAAATAAACGTAGTTGGGTGCAATAATCGGTCAAAATTTCAAGACATTTCCCTGCGCCAGTCCTAACTGTTTCAGGTTCCATGGGTATAATCTCAGCTAATAGCACCCCAAATGTTTCTCTTCAATTGGCTTTAGTATAGCATAGTTTTTTGGAAGCGACTACTAAAATTGCCAAAGAGTTTTCCCTCAAAAATAGAAAAAACGTCATGCCCAAAAAGTTCGATTTTTTGGGCATGACGTTTTTCATACTTTCGTTTGTCTTATTTTTTAGAATCCCGGCATTCCTTTGGTGTATTTACCTAAAGTTGCTTCAGTTTCTTTTTCAATTTTTACTAACGCATCGTTGACAGCCATAATGACTAAATCTTGTAACATATCAACGTCTTCAGGATCAACCACGTCTTCTTTAATGGTCAAATCTTTCATTGTGCGATCACCAGTAAATGTCGCTGTCACAAGTTGATTGGTTGCCTCACCGATAAATTCTTTTTCATTTAGCGCTTCTTGCGCTTTAGCCATTTCTTTTTGCATTTTTTGTACTTGTTTCATCATGCCTTGCATGTTGCCCATTCCTCGCATCATAATTCCTCTACTCCTTCGTATTAATCATCTAGTACTTCGACAAGCTCTTCACCAAACATAGCGATTGCTTCATCTACTACTGGATTTTCTTGTGAATGTTCATTTGTTACAGGCGGTTCGTCCGCTAGACGAGCCATTTCATTTTCAGGTTCAGAATGATTCAAACTGCCCTGATTTTGGTTAATAAAACTTTGTCTTAGTTTTGGCCAGCTTTCTCTAGTAATGCAGACCATCTCTGGTGTATAGTCCATCAAACGGCTTAAATTATTATTGAAAGCTAACTGCATCTCTTCATCATCTGTTGCACGAGCACAAACAATCTCATAGTCAAATGCCACCACGATGCCCTTAGGACTCGCTGCGACAGGTTCACTAGCTTTGAGCATCGCTCGTTGAGTCACAGATAATGTTTGCAGTAAGTCTTCCCAGACATTTTTCACATTCATTAAATGTGTTCTAGTCGCTTCGTTTAGGACTTGATATACGCGTTCTGTGGGTACGCGGAACGAACTTTTTGGCGCTTGTGGTCGTGCTTGTTGACGTGGCGCATCTGCTTCTTTGGCAGCTACACCGTGTTTCTTTAATTCAGCCAGTTCTTTCTTCAGTTGCCCGATTTGATTTTGCAAATCTGCTAATTCTGGATTTCCCTCTGCACTACCACCTTGATTAGTTGTTTCTGGCGTGTTGTGTTTATTGGGTTGCACCGTTTTAGCCAATTTGACAGTGGCTACTTCCAGATAGATATTCGCATTGTTGGTAAAGCGGATTTCATTTTGTGTGTCACTTAAAATTTGGATTAGTTGGTAGATTTTTTCAGCAGGCGTTTGTGTAGCTAGTTCCTTAAATGCTTCTGTCAAAGTTCCTGCTTTTTCTGCTAATAACTTCGGTGCTTGCTGATACATCAGCAAATCTCGACAATATAATAACAAATCTTCTAAGAAACGGCGCGCTTCTTTGCCTTCGCCTAAAATACTTTCCAAGCCTTCTAATGCTCGTTCAACATCACCAGCGACACAACACCGAATATAATGATCCATCATTTCATAGGTTAGGCTGCCTGTCACTTGCATTGCATCTTCCAGTGTTACTTTTTCATCACTAAATGAAATCGTTTGATCCAAGATACTCAAGGCATCTCGCATCCCACCTTCCGCAGCACGCCCAATCACATAAAGGGCTTGTTCCTCATAATCGAGAGCCATTTCCTGCATGATATGGGCCATATGATCGACGATATCTTGCGTACTAATTCGCTTAAAATCAAAGCGTTGCGTCCGTGAGATAATCGTTAACGGAATCTTGTGTGGTTCAGTCGTTGCTAAGATAAAAATAACATTTTGTGGTGGTTCTTCCAAGGTTTTTAAAAGTGCATTGAACGCGCCTGTTGATAGCATATGAACTTCATCAATAATATAAACTTTGTACTCGGCTTGTGTCGGTGCATACTTTGCTTTATCACGAATATCACGGATTTCTTCCACGCCATTATTACTCGCCGCATCAATTTCAATGACATCATTTAAACGACCTTCCGTAATGGCTACACAGGTTTCACAAACATTACAAGGTTCACCATCTTGACTATGTTTACAGTTAATCGCTTTAGCGAAAATTTTTGCGGCACTGGTTTTACCTGTACCACGAGGGCCAGTAAATAAATAGGCATGAGATGTTTTCTTTTGCACTATCGCATTTTTCAGTGTCTGAGTAATTGCTTTTTGTCCTACTACGTCATCGAAACGTTGTGAACGCCAGACCCGATAAAGTGCTTGATAAGCCATTTTTTACCCTCCCTTATTTTTCATTCTTATCTATTATACGTGATTTTTAGTCATTCGGCATCTTTTTTCTTTTAACGAGTCACTGGTGCAACCATTGCTAAAAAAGCCGCTTTTCCTTCACTTGTTTCTGCAAACGCACTGGCTTCTTTTAGTCGCTGTTGATACGCTGAAGCGACCGTTTCAAGTGCCTGCGTTTTCTGGTTGCTCCAAGTCGTTAAACCTTGGACTTCTGCTAACGTTAACGAAGGCTTTGCTTGAGGTCGACTAAAAATTAAGTCCATGACATATAAAAGTTCTTTTCGTCGTGCAACGATTTGTATCTCATCCGTTGGCAGTTTCAGCGTTTGCCACTGCTCAAAAATATCATTTGCGGCTTGGGCAACTTCTGACGCATTCGGTCCCTCTAGGCGAAATGTCGCAACTGGCCAATTCACCATTCCTGCGTTGATTAAAGGATAGTTAGCTAACTCAACATATTCTGAAATGCTCGCTTCGGCTAATGGAAATTGTTGCAAACCCGTTTGATAATAGACATGCTCATTTTGTTCAAAGTCAGCATCAATCCCAGCAAAATAATGAGAAAAGACCTCAACAATTTTCAACAATTGCTGAAAAGTCTTAACTGAACGTTTCGCTGCCTGATGTTTTTCAAACGCAATCACACCTTGTTGCTGATATTGTGCCTGTTTTACAAAGGAAAACCCCCAGCTTTCGCCATCTAAGTTCATTCGAATCACTCGATGGTTCGTAGTCGCAGGAAATTGCTGACTTCCCTGGTAGCCTTCTGTTGCCATGCACCATTCACAGCGGGGATAGTTTTGTGCAGAGAGCGTTGCTTTTGGCGCCTCACTGTGGACCTTATTTGCTAAAAAATCACCATAGACTGTTGAAAAAACAACAGGTTTTTCCTGTTCAATGACCGTACCGTTTTTTTGACAAAGTTGGTAAAAATACTCGGTAGCCTCTTGTGGCTCTTTAGCATAATGTTGTGCAAAAAAAGCATTAACCACAGAAGGTGGCGGTGTTAACAAATCCATCAATTGCACCATGAACTGTTCTTTTTGTTGCTCTGTTTTTACAAGTTGGTTGGCACTCGCAATTTGACACAATTGTTCCGCCAAATCAGCGGCGGGTGTTGCCACAGGCCGTATGTCTACTTCGCCTAATTCTTGTTCACCAATCATTGATAATAAACGGTTCTGAAGATATAAGCGATCCAATTCCATCCAACCACCTGCTTGAATAGCAAGTGTGGTAAAATCGGCAATCATTTGACTCGTGGTCATCGATTCATTCCTCCTATTACTTTTCTTGATATCCATGTGGATGAGCTTGATGCCATTGCCAAGCGGTAGCGATAATGTCCTTGACCTCAGTTACTTCTGGTTGCCAGCCTAAAACTCGTTTGGCTTTTTCACTAGAAGCAATTAACGTACTAGGATCCCCTGCTCGGCGTGGGGCGATTGTCGCAGGAATTTCTTGACCTGTCACTTCGCGAGCAGCATCTAACATTTCTTTAACAGAATAGCCGTTGTTGCTACCCAGGTTAAAGACGTCACTTTCACCGCCATTTTTCAAGTATTCTAAAGCCAAAATATGTGCTGCAATCAAGTCTTCAATATAAACATAATCTCGAATGCACGTGCCATCTGGTGTATCATAATCATCCCCAAAAATACTTAGCTCTGCTCGTTGGCCTAATGCCACTTGTAAAATAATTGGCACAATATGCGTTTCTGGCGTGTGATCCTCACCAATTGAGGCATCTTTTTTTGCTCCCGCAACATTAAAATAACGCAAAGCAACATATTTCATTCCATAAGCGTTGTCGCACCATTTCATGATTTTTTCCATCATTAATTTACTTTCCCCATACGGATTTTTAGGATTCGTTGGGGTTTCTTCTGTAATAGGCATTGCTTTTGATTCGCCATAAGTGGCCGCTGTGGAAGAAAAAACAATATGTTTCACTCCAAATTCTTGCATGACTTCCAAGGCAATTTGAGTGCCGTGAACATTGTTATTGAAATACATTAACGGTTTCTCCACGGATTCTCCTACTAAAGAATTGGCCGCAAAGTGCAACACCCCTTCAATTGATTCCTTTTCAAAGACACTACGTAAAAAAGCTTTATCACGAATATCGCCTTCATAGAAAGTCGCTTGTTCATGAACGGCTGAACGATGCCCCGTTAATAAATTATCAACAACCACAACGGCATATCCTTTTGAAATTAATTGATCAACGGCATGTGAGCCAATGTAGCCTGCGCCACCTAATACTAAAATAGACATAAATACGCTCCTTTTTCTCTCTAATTTCTTTTTCTATTGTACCATTAAATAAGGTTTACTTCTGAATTATTTCATTTTGTAAACAGGATTTAATTTGGCCATTTCTCCTTATTCATTTTTCCTATAAAAATATAGAAAAGACTTGGTAAATTTTAACAAATCTCTAAATTAGTCGTAGAGTTTATGAAAAATCATTGTAACTATTGGATTTTTTTGCTTTTTTCCGTCATAATAGAAACAAATACAATTTGAAAGAAGGAATGAACGATGAAAAAATTTGTATCAGGTATGTTAGTCGGTACTGCTATCACAGTTGCTGCTTTAGCCGGTGTGGCTACAACTATTAAAAAAACAGTCATTGATCCAATTGAAGAAAAAGAAGATATGATTGAAGAAAACCGTAAAAAAGCGATGCGTAAGCGTATTGCACGTTAAAAAATAGCTGTGACGTTGAGATAAAAAATCTAACGCCAAGAAATCAACAGGAGCGCTTCTGGCTCTGTTGATTTTCTTAAGCATAACAAGTGGTCATCCATCGCTTTGATGGATGACCACTTGTTATGCTTTCTTTTTTACCAAAGGAGCTGACTATTTTTCTTAACTATTAAAAATAGTAGCAGCAATCCGATCCATATCACGCATATTCCAAGGATCCACACCAGGACGAGCTGCAGCGGCTGTTAACCAATGAATCCCTTCTGTTGGAATACCACAACTAAAAAGGCCTGTCGCCACCTGCCCATCTTTTGTGATGACTTGATTCGTGGCAGGCACAATCAAGAGTGCACCTGTTTTGACTATTTGACCATCAGCTAATGCCAGTTGATGGAGCGTAGCTAGCTTATCGGCTAACAACTGCCTCGTTAAAGGATTCAAACTTTTTTCATTATTAACTTTGGGAATGCGTGCTTCAATTAAAAAGTGACTATTATACCGATTTTCCGGAAACAAATTAGCATAAGTAATAAATTGACCCGCTTTCATTTCGACACGCATTTCTGGCCCCAGAATCGTGACCAATCCCAGTTCAACTAACGCCTGTAGCTCTTCTGTTCTTTCAACAGAAGGTCCCACTGACAAAAAGGTATTCAATGGGGTAAACCAATGCCACAACCACTTTTGACTCTCGTCATTCGTTAATAATCCTTCATCCAAAACAAAGCGAATCTGATCTCTTAAATCTTTTAAACTGTCTAAAGCAGTGGTCAAAGGACCGCTAAGATTGCCTTTCTCTGCTTCTTGAATATCCCATTTTAAATACTCTAGTAAAAACGAACGAAAACTTTCATGAGTGGTTTTCTTTGTTTCAGGATGTTCTAACGCTTGCCAATCAAACCAATCTTGTTTTTCAAAGTGGGCTAAGCTTTCCGGCGCTCCCTTGGTTTGAATAAACAGCTGTTGAAAGGCCTCTTTAGAAAGATGCGGATATTTTTCTTCGATTAAACAAGTGTAATACACATATTCCACTTCTTTTTTTAAATACCCAAAAAACTCTGCGCCTGTAACCTGTATTTTTTTACGACATTCAGCTAAATACGTTTCGGTTAAAAAAACAGGCTGATAGGCTTCCCCGTAGCCTTTTTGATTAATCCCTCGAGGATGAGAAGGAAAACCGCGACCAGAACCAGCAATAATAATAGGCTCTCTTCCAGAAGGTTCATAACGTAAGCGGCCATTTTGACGAGAAAAAACACCCCCGCGGCCAATCGTCAAGGCAGATAAATAGTCAAAAAATGCCAAACCTAAGCCTTTTAACACAACGGGTTGTTTTGCGGGTATATTGGCAAGTGCCAATAAAGCATCCGCCGCATTTTTAGGAGAAGAATAAAACAAACGATGCTCCTTGGCGTAGTCCGCAAGCTCTTGTTCAACAGTCGTTAATTCATTTTCTTGGTGACCCAAAGCTAAAATTACTTTGTCTGCCGTAAACTCAATGGATTGGGTGTACACATAATAGTTATTCTCTCCTGCCCGCACAGCAGTTACTGGCTCTTTAAAAAACGTCAGCGATGTTTGTTCGTTACACCGCGTGGCTAAATACGTATAAAACCATTTTTGGTACATGCCATAAAAAGCCCTCGAGCAGTGATCATTCGGTCCAAGGCGATGACATTCTTTCAACAACTCAAGATAATTATAGGGTTGTTGCTGTTGAATGTACTGCGCAGCTTCTGCTTGGGTCCATTCATAGAGAGTGGGGCCCTTGACAATTGGTCCTTCGCCACTAAAAGATTCATCTGTAAATAAAGTGACTTGGCTAATCACGGTGTTCATTAATAAATAATTAGGTTGCTCTGCTCGCCAAATTTTCCCACCTGGACCGTATGGATCAAACAACGTGAGCTGAACATTTATTTCCGTTTTACGAGCCCATTCAATGACTCGTTCTGCAGCTGATAAGCCTCTGGGTCCAGCACCTACAATTGCAATTTTCATCCAATCACCTACTCTATTTTTCTAATAATTCTTTTAAGACAACCGCTTGATTATGCACTGTATCTTTCGCCCCATAGACCAGCGTGACTACTGGCTGATTTTTTACAATCGTCTGTAACTGCTTAAACGCTGTGGCAGTTGGCTCATGTTTCAATTCTTCTTGGTATTTTTGTTTAAACTCGGGATATTTATTTACTTCATGATTAAACCATTTCCGTAGCTCTGTACTTGGGGCCACTTCTTTGAGCCATTCATCTAACTTTTCAGATTCCTTGGATTTTCCTCGTGGCCAAATACGGTCAACTAAAACACGGTAGCCATCTTGCTCTGTCGGTGCTTCATATGCTCGCTTGATTTGAATCATCTGCCTTCACCTCTTCTCTTTATTGTAGCTCAAAAAGTGAGGACTGACAAAAAGCAGCATCTCTATTAAACTTTCCTATACAAAAAGAGTTGGTCTCAATGAAGACCAACTCTTTTTGTTATTAACTATTTCTCTTTTTCACTTTCCCAGTCCAGCCATCATAGCCGCCTTTTAAAATATAAATATCAGTATAGCCATTTTTGCGTAATAAATTAGCTGCTCGGATACTTAAAGCTTTCTTCTGATCATAAAGATAAACAGGTTGATCCTTACGAAGAGAACCAATTGTTGTTTTTAACATGCTGTATGGCATGCTGCGCGCCCCTAAAATATGCCCAGCATCAAATGTATCTTTCTCGCGAACGTCAATCACTTGTGCTTTACGCATTGTTTCTTTAAATTCTTCTTCCGTCAGCATTTTTGCTGAACGTTTCACCATAATTTTCAAATATAATTCATTGAATACCATCGCTAGTACAATAACTAGCAAAATACCATTGATTACCCATAAAATACTCATTCTAAAAAGCCCTCTCTATTTCTCTTTTGAAAATTGTAATGCTAGTGAAGCGGCACCAATGACGCCGGCCTCATTACCTAGCTCTGCTAATTTGATTTTTGTACTATTTCGAACTTGCGGGAAGGTAAATTCTTGGAAATATTTTTCTACACGACTACGTAAAAATTCTCCTGCTGCAGAAACACCTCCACCGATAACCACGCTATCTGGATTTAACGTGTTACCTAAGTTTCCTGTGGCTAAGCCTAAATAGAAACAAACACGATCCACAACCATTAAAGCAAAATGATCGCCTTTTTCAGCAAATTCAAAAACATCTTTACTCGAAACATCTTGTCCATCATCAATCGCTTGTTTCAGTTCAGAGTCACCTGCAAACTCTTCTGATAAATGACGTGCAACACGAACGACACCAGTGGCGCTAGAAACAGTTTCTAAACAGCCACGTTTCCCACAGGTACAGTCAAAGCCGTTAGGATCAACCGTCACATGCCCAACTTCACCAGCACAGCCAGCAACACCGTGGAGCAATTCTCCCGCTGCAACAATGCCTCCGCCAACACCTGTTCCTAAAGTAATAAAAATCACGTCGGGATTGTTTTCCCCCGCGCCCTTCCAACGCTCACCTAAAGCGGCAACATTGGCATCATTATCTAATGCAAACGGAATTCCTAAAGCAGATTCGATTTGTTCTTTGACAGGCTGTACAGTCGTCCAGTTTAAATTATAGGCACCTACAACAGTTCCTTTTTCAATGTCGACACTTCCTGGTGTTCCCATACCAATTCCCACAAAATCTTCTTTTTTCATATTATAAAGATCTATACGGTGACGAATACTTTCAATAATTGATGGCACAATATGCTTGCCATCTTCTAAAATATTCGTTTCAATACTCCATTTTTGTTGAACAACGCCATCGGTTGTTAAAATAGCAAATTTGATGGTCGTTCCACCTAAATCAATCCCAATAATCTTCTTATCCATTTAGTCGATTCCTTTCTGCTTCCCTCTAGATTCTTCTATTCGATGCTCTCTTTGCAAAATATGCCGGGCCTGTAAATACGTATCTCGGTCTACCAATTGACCCTCATACAATTTTTTTAATTCAATCATCATTAACTCAATATCATAAATCCGTGCACCGACATAAATATACATCCCAAACTGTTTAAAAAGTTGTTGTACATCATATAACGTTTCCATACGAAAACACTTCCTTATTATACAGGTAAACCGTATTTTTTAAAACCCAATAACAGACAAATTACGACAAGAAAAATAAAAATTAACGTGGCCATAATTCGCTCGTGCTTATTAAATGCTTCTTCACGATTTGGAACAGCAAAAGCCGTCGCGACTAATAGTCCACCGATTAGACCGCCAACATGACCCATCATATCTACAGAGCTACTAAACAAGTTAAATAACAAATTAATCACAATAAACATTGAATAGCGTTGCACCATATACATAATCGCTGGATTGTCTCTAAAATGGCGTCCTAAAATAACAAATGCGCCAAACAAACCAAAAAGCGCTGTACTAGCACCCGCTGAGACACTGTTGGGTGTCCCAAAGGCAAAACTGGCGATATTTCCAGCAATCCCACTCAATAAATAAATTCCCAAATAGCGCCAATGCCCATAAATTGCCTCAACCTGTGCGCCGATATAATAAAGAGTAACCATATTCAAAATAATATGCATAAACCCAATGTGAAGAAACATTGGCGTGATAAACCGCCAGTATTCATGATTTTGAGCTACCAGTGGACGAACCATTGCCCCCCAATTAACTAAGTTTAAAATATTTTCTGATCCTCCAGTTAATTCCAATCCAAGGAAAACAATGATTGAAATACCTAAAAGGGCATACGTAATGAACGGCTGATTTTTTAGCCGTTTCAATTTCATTTCTGTTTGATAATTCATTCCATTCCTCCTATTGTATAAATAATTGTTCGATTGGCTGATCAAACGCTTCTGGTTGCCATTGCTCATGGAGTTGTTCACTAAAAACTAAACTACATGAATGGCCCGAAAAATGTTCCAAATAACGATCATAAAAACCACCGCCGAAGCCTATTCGATAGCCAGCACGATTGAAAACAATCCCTGGCACAATCAATAAATCAATCGCTGTAGCTGTTATTTCTGCCGCTGTTAACGGAGGTTCTTCCACGCCAAATGCACTGGTGTCATAAACCGTCTCTGGAAAGACTTGATAAAAGTGCATTTTGCCTCCTTTAAATGTTCGCGGCACCGCCACTTGCTTGCTCTCTTGCATGGCCCGCTCGAAAATTGACTGTGTTGATAATTCTAGCGGTAACGACCGAATCATTCCGATTGTTTGTGCTTGTTGCCATTGCTGACTAGCAAACAACTGTTCATAGAGACTTGATTCTTTATGTTGTTTAATTTCTGGATGTTGTTTTAGCCATTCTAGGGCAGTTAAGCCCACTTTTCTCAACTTGTTTTTCTCCATGTACACCTTCAACCCCTTTTCTGTTAAGTTTATAGAAAGTGTTCTTAAAAAACAAGCTGATTCCCCTTTTCTCTTTGAAAAATTCCGTTATTTTTCTAACGTTTTTGACGCTTCTTTAAAAAAGTCAACAACCAAATCCATTGTTTCTCCTTTCACTAAATGCCGCTCACCGATTTCCGTTATAAATTGCGTATTTCTCGCATACGTTTTCCCAGACACTAATTGTTCAAAATCAGCCATGTCTTCATAGGGAATTTTTTCATCTTCCGTTCCATGCCAAAACAGCATCGGTCGTTCTTGTAGTCTTTCTGGCGTTTGTGATAAATCGTATTGATGTACCCAACTTAGCAACAGTGGCAAGTCTTTAGGTACAAAAATAGCAAATTCTTTCGCCCGTTGAATCACTCGCTGAATATAGCGCGCCGGATAGGGTGTTCCCATTAAGCAAGCAGCAGCTTGAATCTCAGGATGTTGGGTCATAAGAGCGCTAGTAGTAATACCGCCCATGGATACACCACCTACGCCAATCCAATTTTCTTTAATCAACCCTAATTTATGAAAATGATGGATAATTACTGGAAATTCAATTAAATTATATTGAATGCTACTCCAAAATGTAATCGAAGGAATCGTGGAAATAGGTCCTGTTTTTCTTTCTCCATGGTTCATGGCATCTGGTAAAATGACCCGAAACCCCTCGTGTGCTAATTTTCTTGCTTGTGTTAAAGATAATTCTTTAGCTGATTGCCAACCATGATAGTAAACAATTAAAGGTAATGCTTCGTTTTTTTGCTCTTCTGTTGTCACTTCTAATGCTGGAATTTTTGCTATGTAGCGATGTCTAATACTGATTTTCATTCATGATTCCTCCATTATAAAATATCTTCTCTTATTTTACCGTTTTTTGATAAAACCTGCTCTTTATATGATTTATCAAAAAAATCACAAAATATGCGAATTCGCATTTTCCTATTTTATTACTTTCCGTTATAATCATTTTATTAAATACAAAGGGGTGTTTTTATGGTTAAAATTGAGGAAAAAGGTAAAGTAACATTTGGACAAGCTTTTAAAGATTATTTTCGTGGATATGTTGATTTTAAAGGTCGGACCACACGTGCTGGTTATTGGTGGATGACATTGGTATTAAGCATTTTAGCACTTATTTTTTATATTGCCATTGTCGGCAAAGCCGTGTCAGCAATTTTAGCAGCTGAATATTTTGAAACCTATGATTTTGGAAACTTATTACCGTTGATGCTTTTTGCACTTGTTTTATGGTTAGCTTTATTATTACCAACGTGGGCAATGTGTGTCCGTCGGTATCGTGATGCTGGGATGACAGGTTGGGGCGTGCTTGTTTTATATCTACTTTCTATTGCCTGTAGCTATACACAAGTTTTCTCTGTTATGTCAACACTGAAATATGATGTTCAAACAGATACTGTGATAACAGGTGGCAGTCCCGTCTTCTTATTTTTCACTCTTGTGATTAGTCTGTTTTTCTTCTTACTAACAGTCTTACCGACAGATAAACTAACAACAACTAGCCAAAATAGCGTCTTACGCTTCTTCTTCCGTTACAAAGAAGTGAAGTAAGGAAAAGTTTTAAGCCTTTCTTTTAAAAGAAGGGCTTTTTTCTTATTTTAAAATCTTTATGATAAAATAAGAACTAGTCTAGCTAAAAAAATGGAAGGAGAAAATATGGCTACTTTTAAACGGATTCTGAATCTAGAAAATTATATTTTTAGTTTTTTTATTTTATTTGTCTTTTACGGCGCAATTAACTCTCCCTATTCGCTGGTAAAAATTCTTTGGGAAAAGCCTAAGCACTTGCTTGTTTTACTTCTTCTATTAATTATTCTATTGTTGATTATTTATAAAAACAAAAAATTTCTTTACACTAAGATTCAAGCGCTCTGGCACTTAATAAAAACCCATGATCGTGTGGTTATTATTGGTAGTTTGATCAGTTTATTTTTACTGCAACTTTTACTCCTGAGGCAGATTACTGTGCCGATTGGTTGGGATGTTTTTGACAACTTTCATAGTATTACCACTGAAAATAAGGATTATTCAAAAATCGTACTTTCTTTAAACCCCAATAACGAATTTTTCTTTTTCATGATGTATTACCTTAATAAATTTTTGCGTTTCATTGATGTAACAGGGAGCTGGAGCAATACTTGGTTTAGTTGGCAAGTGGTTAATTGCTTGTTTATTAATAGCAGTTTACTTCTCTTTTATCATGCCTCTAAACGTGTCTTTAATCCATTAACGGCATTCGTTGCTTACAGTTTATTTTTTCTTTCTTTCGGATTGTCTCCATGGTTACTCACGCCTTATACAGATACGGCCGTCTTATTATTCATCAACCTAATCTTTTTTGCATATAGCCTTTTTGACCAAGTTTCCCATCCCTTCGTAAAATATTGTTTATTACTGTTTATTGGAATTGGCTTAGCTTGGTGTTTCTTAATGAAACCTTCGTCTATTATCTTTTTTATTGCATTTAGTTGTATAAAAGTGCTGCAACTTCTTTTAGTAAATCGGAACAAACAGTCTATCGTAAAATTAACCGTGGTTTCTCTCTTTTTACTGACTGGTTTCGCCAGCGCATATTATAGTTTTCAATTTTTTGTGGAAAAACAAACGATTACGGAAATCGATAAAGAACAAGCCAAACCTTGGACACTTTTTGTAATGATGGGTTTGACGGGAACTGGCGGTTACAATGATGCAGATACACAAGCAGTAAATCAGTTGCCTACACAAGAAGCCAAAAAAGCTTATACCATAAAAATGATTCAAGACCGTTTAAAAAATAAAGGATTCTTCGGTTATCTCCGTTTTCTGGCTCAAAAAAATCGTCATAATACTGCCAATGGTGATTTTGACTGGGGTTGGGATGGCGGTGATTTAATCCCAGAAACACCTTCTAAAAATCGTTGGCAAGAACACTTGCGGTCACTGTATTATCCGCAAAATCCCAAAAGTAACTATCTACGAATTTATATGCATTTTTTCTATTTACTCACATTACTAGGTTTATTGTTCAGTATCCCTCTAAAAGATTCAAAAAATAACTACGCGATTTTAAAATTAGCTTTCATTGGAGCTATTCTGTATTTATTGCTCTTTGAAGGCGGCCGCTCTCGCTATCTAATCCAGTTTATGCCGTTTTGGTACTTGTTATCAGCGAGTGGTTGGCTGGGGTTGAGAGATAGGCTGGATAAAAATTAAGTAAAGATAAGTTATTTATATATTTCAAACTACTTAAATGATATTTTTCAATCAAAAAATATTCATTTTGTACAGTGAATTAGTATTTTTCATTTATTAATAGTATAACTTTTCGAGATATAGTAACTATATGATTTTAGTCTAGTCATTCATTTATTTAAAAAAGGGCTTTAATCATTATTCCAAACGTTTTTCCAACCAGTCAATTATTTAGTGAACAATTTTACTTCGTTCTAAAAAATTTTCTAATCATTTGGATTTTTGTTACTGATATTTACGTTTACTATGTACCAATCATTTTTTTGTATTTGCGTGCACCTTAATTTTATTCAAGATTTTAATGGCATTGTATTTTGCTCAGTTAAATAATCTTAAAATTTCTTTTACAGACTATGCATTCAAAATTGACCATTTTATTCTATTCCTATATTCTTTTGTTTTCGAAACTACTATAATATAGCAGTTCTATTATCATCAGAAAATTCAGCTACCGTTTCACACTATTCAGCTTCTCTTTCAAATGAATTTTCTTCAGATATATATTCTTCACTTCTCCTAGCGAAATTATAAGTATTATGTCCTAGAAATCGACTTCATTTTCGCCAATCAGGGCAACGTCTTTTTTTATTTTAGATATTAGTCTAGTAAACTCCTTTAACCTTTAGTAATTAATATGTTCAAGTTTATTTACATCACACTTACCTACTTTCATACCTACGGAAAAAAAATGAGTCAAACTTTGCTTGTCAACTTAAATACGATAGTTCATCCATTCTTTTTCCTCAAAAAAAAGAGCCCCCATATCCGAGCATAACTGTGCTTTCGGAAATGGAGGCATTGCCGTCTATTAATTACAATATACTATTTAGAAAATACATCGACCATAAAAAAATTGAATAATAAGCCAGCGCGCACAAGA
The DNA here is from genome assembly GCF_051713465.1 of Enterococcus sp. DIV0358. Taxonomy (NCBI): domain Bacteria; kingdom Bacillati; phylum Bacillota; class Bacilli; order Lactobacillales; family Enterococcaceae; genus Enterococcus; species Enterococcus sp. DIV0358. The sequence goes on from NZ_JBIOPX010000001.1 coordinate 2,358,470, forward strand.
TATTGTACTTAAAAAAACTTAAATTACAACTTAAGTAAATTTGTTGAATAGAACTTAAATAACTTTATCAAAATTGTTTTACTCAATTATTTAGAATTTTTGTAAGATGGGAAAATGTTAATTAATTTTTCGTATTCAGCAGTATTAATATCATCATTGATTGGTTTAATTTTACCTTGTGATTCCATCAATCTTAATTTTTGATAAACAATGTTATAGTCTCCCGTATTTCCACCTACGATAAATCGACCATTATATAGATAGCCTTTTGTTCCCTTATATAGTCCTTCTACAACTGTTAATTTAATCATTTCGTCTTCCTCCTCTGTATTTAGTATCGAACTAGAATCTTCATTACTCACTGGTGTATTAAATAAGTTAATTTCTTCTTGACGACGTCGCCGCAGTCCTTCCTCATATTCAGTTCCTTTATTAATATAATTTGCAAATGATTCAGTGATATAGCTATTAGAAGCATTTCTATCCCAATTCCAATTTGCAAATACTCCCGTACCATTGTTATAAGTAAAACTTACCATTGCGTCAAATTGATTTTGATTAAAAGAACGGATAAAGTAGCTATTTACTGCACTTTCATAAACTTTTATATCTTTCCAAAACTGACTATCTGCTTGCGCTTGTGACCATCTAGTTACTCCTGGGATTAAACTTGTTTGTCCTTTTGGTTCAGCGTGCCCCCAACCAATAGTAATCATGCCATCACCAAGATCATAGGCTGTAAGTCGACAACCTTCAAATTTTTTAATTAGCGCTTCTCCATTTGATCCTAAGGTCGTAGCTTTTTCTTCATCAATCGGATTACTACCTGTTGAAATCCATTGATCTAAATTTAAAATGTCTGTAATAGGATCTTCGCCAACATTTTTCTTTACGTGTCTGCCGGCCCAATTTGCTTGCCAACTATCAGAACCAATTTTTACCCAAACATGTCCGTATCCGCTACCGCCGTAGCGATTAACTGCTATATTTAGTGTTCCTGAGCCTGTTTTCGCAATACCTTGAGGAACATACGTAGACGGAATGTCTTTTGCATGTCCTCTTGCAGCATATGGATTAGGCGCTCCGAGAAATTCTAGTAAATTCTTAATTAAACTTACGCATTGGCCATCAAGAGAACGGTCTGACTTATCAATAGTTATTGTTCCAATAAGACTATCTAGATAACTCCGTACTTCTCCAATTGTTTTTACCACTTATATTTACCTCCTTAAATCATTATTCCGTGCGTCCACGGAGAACATATGTTCATGAACCTAGTATAGTTGAATTGACCTGTTTCGTTTTGTCAAATTTCGTACCAACCCAGTCGATAAGCAATTTCATGGATAAATTCTGTATCTCGTCGAGCAATTGTAGACTCGCTCAAAAACGTCTCACAAGCAACAAATTCATTCTTTTTATATGGATAACCATTTTTATATTTCACTAAAAAGATATCCTGTACATCCCTTGTAGAATCAGCTAAGATATCTTCTACCGTTTGTAAAAATAATTTATGAAATGCAATTTGACTGATAGTTATTTTTTCAGTTGGTTGCTCTACAGGGTATTCTAAAAAAGGATTACGATTCATTAACATAACATCCTCGTACTCTTGTAATTTTTTTTCAATATGTTGATAATCCCATAATAATTGTCGAATATGTTTTTTTATTCCAGCTTTCATTGTACCTCTCCTCTAACCACTTAATATTTTATTTGTAGAACTTTTACAGATAATAGAAATAGTATGTTCATCCTCCATGTATTCCTTTTATCCATCTACTCTTATTTTTGATCACATTCATTTTCAAAATCTAACTTATTCGTTTGTACCTCTCCTATTTTTCCCATTTATCAATAACTGTCCACCTCCTAGATTATTTTATATACAAAAATAGACCACTCCTTAAGCGATCTATAATGACAAAACTTATTCTTTTTCTTAGATTTAAGCGATTCTGTTTTTCCACTTAAATATACTTAACTTGATTTAAAAATATTGAACATTCTATTTTTGAAAACTTAGCTATATAAACAAGCATCTATAGTGTTGATAATTCATTTTCAGCGATTCTTTATACTACTAATTTATCATGTTGACTATACTAAAATTTCCCAATAAATTCCCAATATGAAGTTACTTCTACTTATCTTCCAAAAATACAATTTTACTACGTAACTTGTGTTCACTGAATTCATTTGTTTATATCCTACTTTATCCTTACCTATACTATCCTTACCTATACTATCCTGTATAGCCATTTGGTAGCCAAATTAGTAACCAGCTTCTGCCATTTTTAAACTCTTATTTACCAAAAATATAGTCAATGATTCTATTTAAAAATAAAAGGAGCCTAACATTCTTTCAAGAAAGAATGTTAGGCTCCTTTTATTCAGACAATTTCAGCCACTCTTTGCGATTGCAATAGGACATAGTTTTTACAAAGACAAAATGATAAAGCAAACCGTAAGCTAGCCCCAACATATTTAACAAAATTCTTAAGTAAAGACTTGTTTCTAGCCCAAATATCATAGAAGCTGCCATGATAGCACCAACACAATTAAAAATCGTTTTACTTTTATAAGATGTGCATAAGCCTAAACAAAGTCCTCCTAAAATACCAAGTAGGTTCGTTGGTATATAAAATAACAAGATAGCCGATACTAGAGAACCAATAACGACCCCTATTATTCGTTCTTTTGCTCGTTCAGACAATTTAAACGTATCATACCCAGAAAATAATGACGAACTAGCAAATGTTGCCCACATAAAGCGGTCAATCTGAAGGTGCGTTCCTATAAAAAGTAATAAGCTAATGCCTAAAGCGTAATAACCAAACCAAATATTTCTTTGATTAAAAAAACCATTTTCTGTAACCATCTGTATAAAAGTAATCTCTTGATCCAATTTTTTATGTTTCACATGATAAACAAAAGCTAAAAGTAGATAAGCAAACACTAATACAAAGAAAGTTTGTTCTAATTGCTGAAACGATTGATAGTGAACCGTGCCAACTAAATATAAGTAGGAGAACGTATACAAGCCCGGATTACCCATTTTAGGGTTTTTACCAGTTAAGAAAAACAATGCCAGCAAGCAGATAAAATGAAGACCCCATTGTAAAAATGATACAGAAATCAGTGAAATTAGTGGACTAACACCTAGAATTGTTAACACGATTCCTAAACTAAGCAAGGCCTGTTTTTCCCTGTAGCCATATGAGACGAAACGGATACTCAACAGCAAACAAAATAATACAATTGAAAAAGGCGCTACAGCTTTTCCAAAGAAAAAAGTAATCGTCGACACCCATAAAATCGCAAACGAAACTAATAAAATATCCCTTATTAACAAGGCGCGCCAAAAATATCTCCGCTGTTTTTTAGTGTCCGCTTGATGAATTTTTTGTTTTAAAATAAATGGATCTAACTGCAATAATTGATAAAAAGTCACCTAAAATCATCTCCTAAAAATCGACTCTTCTCAATTCATTATTCCAACTTTTCCTTCTATGAAATCATAAGAAAAGTAGTTGTGACGAACATTTTACTACAACTTTTTTTCTGAATCAATACATGCTTTATTTCTTAATTCAATACCTCTCCCGATACGATTTGCTTACTTCATAAAAAATAAGCCTAGAAAAAATCAAAACGATTAATTCTAGGCTCAAAATTAAATAACTGTTGAACAAAAGCTAGCGCTTTTTTACATAAACTTTTCCAACAGATCCATTTCTTTTTCTAATTCTTTTTCATCATACTTATCATACTTACCAGCTTCGTGTGCAATTTTTTTAATCTCATGAATGGCTTTTTTTTCAACAATCCATCTCTTCATACTATGTTTTTTTGTATCCTCATCTAGCGAGCCCAACTCTTCTAAACTTGCATCCAATTTGTTCAAAACGTCAGCAATTTTTACTAATGCTTGCGCTTCTTTTTCTTCATAGTTTGACATAATAGACACCTCTTCTTAAGTATTTTTCTACTTTAAGTGTACGTCTCTGTCGTTTTATTTGCAACGAATAACTCAACTGCTTCTCGGTACGGAGGATAAGGGATTCGAACCCTTGCACGATGTTACTCGCCTAACGGTTTTCGAGACCGTCCCCTTCAGCCAAACTTGGGTAATCCTCCCTCTACATTCCATCTACAAATGAACATGTAATGAATCAATAGATAAAAAGCCTAGACCCTTACACAACAAGGATTCTAGGCTCTATCTAACTAAATTATTTAGTTTCACGGTGTAAAGTAACTTTTCTTTCACGCGGGCAATATTTTTGTTTTTCTAAACGATCAGGATTGTTACGTTTATTTTTATTTGTTAAGTAGTTACGTTCTTTACAAGAAGTACACTCTAAAGTGATGTTTACGCGCATGTTTTCCCCTCCTACTAATAATTGATCTTTCCAAGAGATTTCTTAGACTTGAATATCATACCATTTTTTTTGTCATTTGACTACCCTTTTGGGCAAATTTGTAAAGTAGTTCTACTTTACAAATTTTATTTTTTGTACATTTCCATATACGCTTCTAAAACTTCTTTGGCAATCGTTTGATTTGGTTTGGAAGATTCATCATTTAAGTGTGGTAAAACAACGCTAATTGCAATTTCAGGATTTTCGTACGGCGCATAAGCCACCAAGTTACTATTAACCGTTGTATGGTTTACTCCATTAGCATCTGTTGCTTGCGTTTCGGCGGTCCCTGTTTTAGCAGCAATCGAAAACTTGTCTGATTTTAAACCACGTGCAGTTGTAAAAGGACTAGTTCCATTTACTACATTATAGAAACCTTGTTGAAGAATTCCTATCTGGTCTTCAGAAATATTCACCTTATTCAAAACTTTTGGTTCAATTTCTTTTAAAATTTTTCCTAAAGCTCCATTTTCATCATTGCCATAGATTCCTTCTACCACATGGGGTTGCACGCGGATACCATTATTTGCGACAGTGGAAACGTACTGTGCTAATTGTAACGCGCTATAGGTATCATATTGTCCAAAAGATAGGTCAAGAAGATTACCGCCTTGTGGCGCAGATGACGAATCCTTAAAGTCCTTGTTTTGAATTCCTGTTGTTTCTCCTGGTATATCAATTCCAGTTTTCGTTCCCATACCATATTCTGCAAAAGCTTTTCTTAATTCTTTAAAGACAGTGTCATCTCCTACTTCATAAGGGAAAATCATATTGGGATAATAATTCACACCCATCATTTTAAAGACTAATTTCATCATATAAGCATTCGAAGAATATTCTAACGCTTGCTCCGCAGTTAATTGCATGGTTGTTCCGCCAGAAGCATTCCACCAAGAAGCTTTTGGATTACTACCTGCTAGTAAAATAGCTTCATCTGTTAAAACATCATTGCCTTTAATGACGCCTGTTTCATAACCGGCTGTTAAAGTACCTGCTTTCACAACTGATCCAGGAACTTCAGAATTCAAAATAGGTGCTAAAGGATTAGGTGTGACTTCTCCAGTTGCTAAATCATGATGAAATCCTGACATCGCTAAAATAGCACCTGTTTGAGGGTTCATAGCAACGACATATGCATTTTCTGAGTATGGTCCAATGGTTTTGACTATTTGTGAATAGTTTCGTTGTAAAATTTCATCAACTTTGTTTTGGAAATTTGAATCAATCGTTAATTTTAAGTTGGAACCTTTTTCCCCTTTGGAAATTGGGGTTTGTGAAACAATATTTCCGTTATTGTCTAAAACGACTTCTGATTTTGCTTTTTTACCTTGTAGAACGTCTTCATATTGTTTTTCTAAATAGCTAGTTCCAACACGGTCATTTCGTGCATAGCCTTTTTTCAAATATTCATCGACTTCTTCGGCTGGCAATCCTTGTTTTTCAGTTGAAACGGTGCCCAACAGGCTACGTAATGCGCCACTTTGAGAATAATCACGCGTCCAATCAGTCCCTGTTGAAACACCAGATATTTCCGCTGTGTGTTCACCAATTGTCGCAATTTCACCTTCTGTCACACCTTCATTCTTGATGAAGACCGTGTTCATTTGTGACGCTGCATTCATTCGTTTAAAAATCGTTACTGCTTGTAAGGTTCGGTCATCAAACGCAATTTCTTCAGGGGTGACTTTTTCAACTGCTTTGGCATATAATGTGCCTTCGTCCGTAATTTTGTTGCCTTTTTCATCTTCTTTATCTTGATCGGTTAAACGGGCTTGGGCTGCTTTTAAATTTTCAGGATTCGCTAACCAATAATCTTTTTTGTCACGATCCGTTAAGTTTGGATCAACTGGAACGTTAATAAGTTCGTTAACTTTATTCGCAATCGGTAAAATATCTTTTCCTTCAATATTTTTTCCTCGTGTGTAAGTGATTGCTAAATTGGCTTTGTTAGAAACCAAGACTTTTCCTTGTGAATCATAAATTTGTCCTCGAGGGGATGGTGTCGTGATTTGTAGTGAAGAATTGGCAGTGATTTTTTTGTTAAACTCTTCTCCTTCTACAATCTGTAAATACCCTAAACGAACAATTAATGAAACAAATAAAGTGAATATCACAAAAAATAATAAGTTCAATCGAAAAGGAATATGTGGCTTTCTACCTCGTTGACTCTTTGCTGCGGCATCTGTTTTTTTTATTTTATCTATAAATGAGTTTTTCTTCATACCTCTAGTCCCTTCACTAAAAAGTTTCGCATTCTCATTGTAACAAAAAATAGTCAAAAAATCAGGATTATTCCCAGCTCTAAGGAAATATTTAATTATTTTTTTGTTAAAAAAAAGTCAAAAGGACTTCTGAATTCAGAAGTCCTTTTGACTTTTTCTCTTTTTTTAACGGCTGTAATTGTGAACTTCAGCAGCCATGCTGTCAATGAAAATTGATAAATCTTCGACAGACGTTTCTTTGCTTCCATAACGACGGACGTTCACCGTTGCGTCTTCCATTTCTTTGTCCCCGACCACTAATTGATAAGGTACTTTTTGGGTTTGAGAGGCCCGAATTTTGTAGCCCATTTTTTCGTTACGATCATCGACTTCAACACGTAAGCCTTGTGCTTGTAAACGTTCTTTGATTTCATAAGCATACTCAGAATGCGCTTCTACAGAAACTGGGATAATAGTTGCTTGAATTGGTGCTAACCAAGTAGGGAAAGCGCCTTTGTAAACTTCTGTTAAGTAAGCCACAAATCGTTCCATTGTTGAGACAATACCACGGTGGATAACAACTGGGCGATGTGTATTTTCACCATCTTCGCCAACATAAGTTAAGTCAAAACGTTCTGGTAATAAGAAGTCTAATTGGATGGTTGATAATGTTTCTTCCATTCCTAAAGCTGTTTTTACTTGAACATCTAACTTCGGACCGTAAAAGGCAGCTTCGCCTTCTGCTTCAAAGTAATCTAATTCTAATTCATCCATGGCAGCTTTTAACATCGCTTGCGCTTTTTCCCACATCGCATCATCATCAAAATATTTGTCTGTATTATTTGGATCACGATAGCTTAAGCGGAAACGATAATCCGTAATGTTAAAGTCAGCGTAGACTGCCACCATTAACTCCAAAGTACGTTTAAATTCGTCTTTAATTTGGTCAGGACGAACAAAAGTATGGCCATCGTTTAAAGTCATTTCACGAACACGTTGTAACCCTGATAATGCGCCAGATTTTTCATAGCGGTGCATCATCCCTAATTCAGCGATTCGAATTGGCAATTCGCGGTAACTATGAATGTCATTTTTATAAACCATCATATGGTGTGGACAGTTCATTGGACGTAATACCAGCATTTCGCCATCGCCCATATCCATTGGTGGGAACATATCTTCATGGTAATGATCCCAGTGACCAGATGTTTTGTATAATTCCACATCTGCCATAATTGGTGTATACACATGTTGGTAACCTAAGCTAATTTCTTTGTCCACAATATAACGTTCAATTGTACGACGAATGGTTGCGCCTTTTGGTAACCAGAAAGGTAACCCTGAACCAACTTCTTGTGAAACCATAAATAAATCTAATTCTTTTCCTAATTTACGGTGGTCACGTTCTTTGGCTTCCTCGCGCATTTTGATAAATTCTTTTAAATCTTTTTTATCGAAAAAGGCAGTGCCATAAATCCGTTGCATCATGTGATTGTCAGAGTTTCCGCGCCAATAAGCACCAGCTACTGAAAGTAATTTAAAGACTTGAATCCGTCCTGTTGAAGGGACGTGAACACCACGACATAAATCGACAAAATCGCCTTGATCATAGATAGCGATGATTTCATCTTCTGGCAAATCTGTAATTAATTCAACTTTGTAAGGATCATCAGCAAATAATTCTAACGCTTCTGCACGTGAGATTTCTTTACGAACGATTGGGTTATTTTCCTTCACAATTTTCATCATTTCGGCTTCAATTGCAGGTAAATCTTCCGCTGTCACAGGGGATTCCCCATTATCTGTATCATAGTAGAACCCAGAATCAATCGCAGGACCTACGCCAAATTTAATGTTAGGGAAAAGACGACGTAAGGCATTAGCCATTAAATGAGCTGATGAATGACGTAAAATTCCTAAAGCATCTTCATGATCAGGTGTCACGATTTCAAGCGAACCATCTTCTACGATAGGACGATCTAAATCGATTAAAACACCATTGAATTTACCAGCTAAAGCTTTTTTGGCTAAACTGTTGCTAATACTTTTAGCAACATCAAATGTTGTAACCCCAGAATCAAACGGTTTAACAGCGCCATCTGGAAAAGTAATGTGAATAGACATAATAAAATTCTCTCCTTTTAATTTTTTTGATTTGAAGCGTTTCATTGTGTTCCTGTTTTTCACAATGAAACGAAACAGCCACCTGTTCCCCTTGTTAAAAAACAAAAAGTCCTAGTATTCTAACGAATACTAGGACGAAAATATCGTGGTTCCACCTAATTTTGAACACAAATAATCTGTGTTCCTCTAGCGTGTTAACGGTGCGACCGCCTTTGTTTCAACAAAGGTTTCGAAAGTGGTCATCCCTTGTGCCAATCTGGAAAATTTTCAGCCAAGATTTTCCTCTCTAATAGATCGCGGGCAAGTTCAGTTGTCTTTCTCATCAATCATTTATGCACTTATTTAACCACTTATTTTCAGAAAAAGCAAGTGATTCAACAGAAATTCTCTGAAAACTTATTTTTTCCATTCGCCGCCTTGTGCATAGCGGTCTTTTTTCAATTCATTGACAATCACATGGATATTCTCTTTTGGTGCACCAGCATTTTTTGACACAGCTTCTGTAATATCTTTGACCATATTAGTTAACTGTTCTTCTGTGCGGCCTTCAATTAATTCTACATGTACAAATGGCATCTTCGTTCCCCCAATTTAAATTGCTTGTTCTGTTTGTATCATAGAGCGGGATATGACGCTTGTCAATAAAAAATTGGAGACGTCAGTCGTTACGGTTGACGTCTCCAATTTTTACTTTTCAGATACACAGCTGGACCAAAGTGCGGTCTTGCCTAATATCTCTTTTTATACTTCTTCGCCGTAATCTACAGGTTTATCAAATTCACCTGGTGCATCATCATAGATATGTCCGTAGATAATTACCGGCATTCCGTCATAGGATACATCAAAGATTTTTGAAACTTCTGTTCCTGGCGTATTGATACAGCCATTACTACCAGCATCGGTTTTAAAGGCTTCTTTATCGCCATACTTATCCAATTTATGGTCGGAGTCATGAATCCCGATTTGTGTGACAACGCCCCCTTGACTTAATAACGGCATCCAATATTTTACTGGCACACTGTATCGAGAACCATCAAGCATTTGACCTTCTAAATTCACATCGGTTGTCCGATATAAAATTGTATGGAATCCTGGTACTGTTGCAGTTCCTTTGTTATATCTGCCAGTAATGACATCTGTGGTGACTATTTTTTTGCCATCAATGAAACAATACATTTTTTGATCTTTTAAATCAATTTCAATGTAATTATTGGCAATTTTACTATTTTCTTTGGTATCGCCAACCAACGGAGCAGTGATTGCATTCGTTTGTTCTTGGCTATTCAGCGCGTTTACTAGTAGTTCTTGCGTTTTGGCCCCATCAATCGACCAGCCATAACTTCCGTTGTTTTTAAAACGACGTGTCGTACCGTGAACATCTGTAAATAAAACTGGTTGATTAGCAGAACCATATGTTGTTTCTAATTGTGTCACCCAAGTAGTTAGTTTTTCTTTGTTGATTGTGCCATCATCATTCAGCACGTTTTGAATTTGTGTTTTATCAAAGGCTACTTTTTCACCATTAATATCAACTGTAATTGTTTTATTTAACTTGTTATTGAGCGTTGTCAATGTTGCCTTTAACGTTTGATCCTCTTTTGTAATTTCAGGGGCTTTATAAAAATCTTTGGCATTGTATTGATAGTTGCCTTTTCCCGCTTCAACATCCGCAATAATCTGCTGATTTAAGCGCTGTGTGTCCACTACTGTGCCTTGTTCTTCGGGAACAATTTCAAAAGTGCCATTGCCTCGACGGATACTCGCATTTTTGCTTGGTTTCCCCTCTGGAAAACTTAAAGTCGCTAATTTAGCTTCTAGTTCTTTTTTGAATGCCTCATTTAACGGTAGCTTCACCTTGCTACTGTGTAAATGGTCTTTTAAAAATTTTTGATCCAATTGGTATTTTTTAGGAAGTTGAATTTTTTCTTCTTTTGTCCCCGTTTGAACCACAACTTCTTCGGTTTGATTAACTTGCGCTAATTTTTCTTCTGCAGCATTTACATTTAACCAGCCTACAGAAACTCCATTTACTTTTGTAGTTGGTAAAAAGTGACTTTGAAAATAAACATAGCTGCCCCCAGCAACCAGAGCTAGTCCAACCAAAGAAGTAATAATTACTTTCTTTTTATTATTTTTTCCTGATTTTTGACGACGTGTATTACGCATTTGCATTTCTTCTTTTTTCATTTGTTCATCCTTTATATCAATAATTTTAGGTTTATTTTTTAGAGTCTAGGCAACAAACAACTGCGGTGATCTACAATCAAAAAAGGGTCCCTTTCTCTCGCAGATTAATTTTTTCAATTATACACTATTTTTACGTTGTTTTCAGCTTATTTTCCTTGTAAATCCTTTAATCTTAAAGAATTTGTATACTCTGTGACTTTTTTTGCTTCTTGTAAATGATACGTAAACTGGGCCATTTTAGCAAAATCCTGAGCGACGACGTCAAAAAAGGCTTGTGTCTTTATTAAGCTGTTCCAACAAGCTTCTTTACTAGAAAAATCCAGCAACGATGCTAATTGATCCATCGTGTCAGGAGTGACATAATTTTTCAGATACTTAAATTGTTTCCCAACAGAAATTGGCTCCGGTTCCTGCCAAGCCGCTTGCCAAGAAAGCAAGCGCAACAGTTCCTGCTGACAATATTCATAGAGATGTGTGACAGCGTAAAATAGTTCATTCCGACAAAGACCCTTAACTACATACGTACTAACCCACCAAAATTCATTGCAACAATCGTTAAACTGCTGCTGATCCGGAACTGTTACTGTATAATTTTTATCAGATGCTACAGGTAAAGGCGGCAAACTTTCATCTTTGTCTAACAAGATAATTGCTAAAGAATCGCCTTCATGCCAATTGTCTTTTTCTGCGAGAGGACACAACGTTAAATCGATACGTTGACTATCTTCAAATAACATTAAAAATGTTTCCCGCGTCTTCGGTTCTGTGGGAAATAAGGTCATTTCCTTGGGACGTTGCATAATTAATGGTTGACCAAATTTTGCTGTCCACGTTGCTGTTTCAAAAAACTCAGCACATGGTTCTACAATATAAACAATGTCGAAATCTTGAAAACTATCTTTTGGCGCTTTCACATTCGTGCGAGAACCCACCATTCCCACGGCTCGAATGTGTTCTTCTTGTTTTGCTACATCCATAATAAGTTGAAACATTTCTTCTTCTGTACGCATTCACTCGCTCCCTCTCTTCAAAAGTTTCTATTAAAACATAGATTTTTTTATAAGTCTTTTGTTTTCTATCGCTTTTTCTATGGTACTTCGTATACACTAACATTACAAGGAGGGATGTTTCATGCATTGGTTAAAAATAACAAGTTTATCCATTGTCAGTTTTGGCTTTTGTATTCTTTTGATTTTAGGTCTACTTATTTTTACTGGCAAAAATACGCAACCCACCGATAAACCAGATGCTATTTTAATTTTAGGGGCCCGTGTTTTAGGGACGTCTAAAGAAACCGCACTGCCCAGCCGTGTTTTGCAAGCTCGGTTAGATGTGGCTATCCCCTATATTAAACAACACCCCGAGACACCCGTTATTGTTAGCGGAGGGCAAGGAGCAGATGAGCCGGCTACGGAAGCCGCGGTTATGAAACAATACTTGCTAAATAAAGGTGTTCCAGAAAAACAGATTCTCTTAGAAAATCGTGCCACACGCACCAAAGAAAATATTGTCAATTCACAAAAACTCCTTTCTTTTAAACGGCTAGTGATTGTTACTAGTGACTTTCACATGTACCGCTCGCAACTTTTAGCCAAGCGAGCAGGCATCTCAAATGTTTCAGGCATCACTGCGGCTTCTTCTTTTCCAAAAGATATCAAAAATTTTGGCCGAGAGCTGCTTTCTTTAGGCTATGCCTTACTCTTTGATTGGTAAAAGAGCGTCCTTCGCAAGACCATTTTGCGAAGGATGCTTTTATATTCTGTGGATTTGCTCACTTTTGTTCTCTTCTTCTTGTGTTTAAATTATAAAAATGATAACATATCTTTGTTAGCGCTTACAAATAATATTTATTTTATAGGAGGAGAAAGTTATGGGGCATCAATTGAGCACTCATTTTTTTAACAAGAAAACAGGGATTATTTCAACTTTTTTAAGTTTGATACTTTTAGTCGGTGGGTTACTGTTTGCACTACCTGCATTTGAAGTACAAGCAGCATCAACTGTTACACCTAAAACAGTCATGTATGTAGAAGTAAATAACCACGATTTTAACAATGTGGGAAAATATACTTTAGCTGGAACCAATCAACCTGCTTTTGATATGGGGATTATTTTTGTAGCCAATATTAATTATGACACGGTCAATAAAAAACCTTACTTATATCTAAATGAACGGGTCCAACAAACTTTAAACGAAGCTGAAACACAAATTCGTCCAGTTCAAGCACGCGGCACTAAAGTCCTATTGTCTATTTTAGGCAACCATGAAGGCGCTGGCTTTGCTAACTTCCCAACTTACGAAAGTGCGGATGCCTTTGCAGCTCAATTAGAACAAGTCGTTAATACGTATCATTTAGATGGTATTGATTTTGATGATGAGTATGCTGAATACGGAAAAAATGGGACGCCTCAACCAAATAATTCTTCGTTCATTTGGTTACTTCAAGCCTTAAGAAATCGCTTAGGCAATGATAAATTAATTACTTTTTATAATATTGGACCAGCGGCTGCGAACTCTTCTGCTAATCCTCAAATGAGTTCTTTAATTGATTATGCTTGGAATCCTTATTATAGTACCTGGAATCCGCCACAAATTGCGGGGATGCCTGCTTCTCGTTTAGGTGCTTCTGCCGTTGAAGTTGGTGTCAATCAAAATCTAGCTGCGCAATATGCTAAACGTACAAAAGCGGAGCAATATGGTATTTATCTAATGTATAACCTCCCAGGAAAAGATTCATCTGCGTATATCTCGGCGGCGACACAAGAACTTTATGGTCGAAAAACGAACTATTCACCAACTGTTCCAACACCTTAATATTATCTCGTGTCTACAAGCGCCAACATGTAAAGAGTTAAAAGCCAGCTTACTACAAGCTGGCTTTTTGGTATCTTGAGCGAATAGTTTTACACAAAAAAAGACCCGCCCTTTGGGTAAGGACGGGAAAGGAGTTAAAAATGAAAAAGTGTTTTGTGTTGTTAAGGTTGTTTGTTGATATGCTTATATCTTACAAACTAAATGTGAAGATTTTGTGATCATTTCATTCTTATTTTGCTACTTTTATAGGAATTAAATAGATTGCCACGAGACTATCTTTAGTTGCCTCGTGCATCCGTTATTCTGACTGCTCCTTGTGGTGATACTCTGAAAAAACCAACAGTCCCAGTCCCTCCATTTGCAGCCATCTGTTTCGATTGGGCTCTAAAAAAGAAGTCATTTCCATTCATACCAAAAAATCCAAGGTTCGTATCATCATTTTCTGCATCAGTCAATGTACTTCTGATACATGCCTCTGCTTGTTCTTGGTTCTCGATGATTTTTGCCTCTTCATTTTGGTCTTGAATTTCCTCTTCAGAAGAACGATAGTAATACTCTTCCGCAGGATAATTTCCACTATCTTGAGTAATTAACAATCGCGGTTTCGTCTTATCCGATTGGTCGCCGTTAGGATTTTCAACACCAATTTTATATAATAATAACGCAGCACCAGTAGGCCCCCACCTAATACTTAAGCTTGTAATTGGTCGCGACTCATCAGTAGGTGAATCCTTCGTAATCATTCCTCCGGTATTTGTACTACCATCAGGATGAATGATCAAACTCTCTCCTTTACCATTTTTCCATGTTCCAACTAAAGTAGTAAAATCGCCAGCATTAATCGCTGTAGTATCTAAATCAGCTACAGTTAGCTGACTATTGTTTCCATCAGCTGTCGGCTCTTCATTTTTCACTGATTCATTAGACTCGACACTGCTGCTCGCTTGTTCGTTTGTCTTGTCAATTGTTTCACTGGTTTTTTCATTCGTCTCTTCAACTTTAGAGGATGCCTCCGTTGAAGCGGTCACTTTCTTTTCTTTTGGTTCCCGACAAGCAGTTAATGATAAAACCGCTAGCCCGACAAAAAACGCTAACATTCCCTTTTTCACGCCTATTCACCCCGTTCAATGATCTATCTTACTAGACTATTGTACTATTAATTCAACTGTTTAGACAAATATTTATGGAACAGACAAAAATTGAACCTGTCATTGAATGCTTTGTGTCACATGGACTTATCAATCAACTTTCTTTTTTCTATGTATTATATGAAAAAAAGTGAGCCATCAGTCAAAATGACCGATGGCTCATTTCTAAATCTTAAAACAAACGAACAAATGGATTATTCAGGTAAATCTACATTATGATGAACTTTTTGAACATCTTCTAAATCTTCTAAAACGTCTAACATTTTTTCAAAGTTCGCCAAATCTTCGCCTTCTAATGTTACTTCGTTTTGTGGAACCATTTCTAACTCAGTAACCGTGAATTCTTCAATGCCTTTTTCTTTTAACGCTTCTTGTGCATGGTGGAAATCTTCTGGTTCTGTGTAAACGATAATTTGACCGTCTTCTTCAACAACATCGCGAACATCAATATCTTTTTCCATTAAGTATTCTAAAATTTCATCCGCATCGTCACCAGCAAAGCCAATGATACCTGTATTATCAAACATGTAGGAAACAGCACCGCTGACACCCATGTTTCCGCCGTTTTTACCAAATGCGGCCCGCACATCTGCTGCTGTTCGGTTCACGTTGTTTGTTAAAGCATCAACAATGACCATTGAACCATTTGGCCCAAATCCTTCATAGCGTAATTCAGAATATTGTTCATCTGCTGAACCTTTTGCTTTTTCAATAGCGCGATCAATAATATGTTTTGGTACATTGTATGTTTTGGCGCGTTCGATTACAAACCGTAGTTTTTGGTTTGCATGAGGATCAGGGTCTCCTGACTTCGCTGCTACGTAAATTTCAATCCCGAATTTTGCATAAACACGGCTATTGTTTGCGTCTTTGGCAGCTTTTTTCTCTTTAATATTTGCCCATTTACGGCCCATATTCTCACTTCGCTTTCTCTGATTTGTTGTTAGTATCTTATCCCTTGTTTATTATACTGGGGAAACTGATTTTTGTTAAGTATTTTTTAGGTATCTGGCGAAAATCGTAAGGGAAACCGACCAAAATTTTGTTCTTTTAAAGAAGAATCTCCCATCTGATATAGTTGATTGGCGCGAATATCTAACGAAAGCATAGCGCGGTTTTCTTTAGATACCTTGGAAATTACCGGCAATTGAATCTGTGCTTTGGTTTCTTTTAGATAAGCTTGTCCCTTTGGCGTAAATCCTAGCACATGGAGATAGCTGTCTTGCCAAACAGTTTCAACTTCTTCTTTGGTCATATTTAACAATATATAGGTTGCTAATCGTTGCAATCTTGTCCAAGTATAACGCTTCGTTTTCATACGTTCCATTAATTCGTGAAAAGAACCTGCTGCTTGGATTTGATCTTTTAGTCGATATTCAAGTCCTTCCGTCATTTGGTAAATGGCTTGTAACTCTTCTAACGAGGATTGAACAATTTTATACTTTAGGAAGGGCCAATAGTTTTCCCATGAAATCATTGCTTGTGTTTGTAAATGTTGTGCGGTTATAGAAGGCACCGTTGGCAACACTTGCGTTATTTCTTGTTGAAAAACACTTTGCCTAATCGCCGTGGCGCTAGCAACTTTCCCAGAAATCGTTGCATCATGAAAGCCCGCTTGTTTTCTAGCAATTGGGTAGAGCGTCATCGGGGTTGGATACGTGGCATTTTCCTTTGCATAACTCATCCCCAAAATATGATTAGGCGAAGAAAAATCAAACCTGCTTTCAGGATATACTTGACGAAAAACAGCAGTCATTTTTTGTGGATAACTCAATTGTTTGTCTGTCAATGCGTGGAACGTTTGATCAATTAAGGATTGATTTTCTTGGACAAACTGGCCGAAAGCCGCATAATCAATTGCGCTTGTACTATCTGTTCCAAAACATAAGCTCTCACATTGCAACGCCTGCAATAACTTTATACCGCCTTTGGCAAAGTAATCCGCAGACTGTACCGACCAAGCTGTCGGCAATTCAATGACTAAATCCACACCATTTTGCAAAGCTTCTTCTGCTCTGGCCCACTTATCTAGTAAAGCTGGTTCTCCTCTTTGTAAAAAATTTCCACTCATTATAGCAATCACTACTTCAGCTCCGCTTTGTTGGCGAGCTTGTTGGGCATGATAGCGATGTCCATTATGAAAGGGATTATATTCCACGATAATGCCACAGGCTTTCACTCTAGCCACCTCCGTTATAAAAAAATGGACTTATCAGCAAAGAGACAAACGTTTTTAAGCGCTGTCCCAAGCTCATAAGCCAAATCTTATTAATCTCTTTGACAAACAAAGAACCAGCGTTCACTTGTTTCAGTTGGTGCTTCATCTGTAAAATCTGCATAAACTTTGACGTTCATGAAACCAGCACTTTCTAACATTCGTAAATAGTTATCTAACGAATAGGTTCGTTCTTGATGCAATTCATCATACCGAACAAAGTGCTCATCTGTTTCCTGTTCTTTCACAAAAAATGTTAAGAAATGTTCGATGCTGTGTTCTTTTTCACCAGCGTAACTATCCCATAGAAAAGCAAATTCTTCTGTTTGATAATGATAGCTATATTCTGGGAAAACTGAATCAATTTTGTAAGTAGAATGAACATCAAAAATGAACGTTCCTTCCTCTTCTAACGCTTGATAAACTTCATCGAACACTTGTTGTACTTCTTGGCGATTAGCCATATAGCACAGTGAATCAGAAAAACAAGTGATGGCTTGGTATTGTCCCACTTCAGATAAATCTAGCATATTTCCCTGAACAAATTGAACTGGTACTTCTTCTTCAAAGGCTCGTTCACTAGCAATCATCAACATTTCTTCTGATAAGTCTAAGGCCGTCACATCGTAACCACTTTTCGCAAAATCAACTGCTAAAGCGCCTGTACCACAAGCCATTTCAAGAATTTGTTGGGTTCCTTGTGGGAGATGACGATTGGAAAAATCCAACCATTTTTGGTATAGGCTTTCGTCCATCACTTCGTCATAGACGAAAGCAAACGTTTCGTAGGCCATTTTAGTCGACCCAAGCGCTTAGATCAACCATTGGGGCATCTGACCATAATTTTTCTAAGTTGTAAAAGGCACGTTCTGAAGATTGGAATACATGGACAATAACATCACCTAAATCGATTAAAATCCATTTTCCGCCTTCTTTACCTTCCACACGTTTGACTTCTACTTGATTTTTGGCTTCTTGTTCGTTAATTTCATCAACAATCGCATTGATTTGACGTTCACTATTGGCTTGGCAAATTAAAAAATAATCTGCTAATAATGAAATCTCTCTTACGTCTAATGCGACAATTTCTTCTGCTCGTTTTGAATCTGCTGCTTTGACAGCAATTTCTAAAATTTTCTGGCTATCTATGATAGTTCCCTCCTAGTAATTCTTTCTTCTTTTATTTTTGATTAACGACCCATTGATTGTAGGTCTCTAACGTTTTTGGATAAATTTTATGTTCTTGTTCAATCAAATGTAACAAGGTATGTTTCGTTTCATAAGCAACCGCTGCATCTAAGTCAACAAGGGCAATTTCACGGGCTTCTTTCACACCTGGAAAATCACGTCCTGGTTCAATGTAATCTGCGACATAAATAATTTTATCTAGCAAGCTCATCTTAGCAGCCCCAGTTGTATGCACACGAATTGCCTGCAAGATTTCTTCGTCATCAATGGCTAATTCCCGTTGAACAATATCCGCCCCAACTAAGCCATGCCAAATTTCATTGCCATAGTTTAATAAAGCCAAATCAAAACCATCTCGGCGAATAATCAACTCGAATTCATCGTTTGGACGTTCTTTGGCGTAATCATGCGTCAAAGCAGCAATACTGGCTTTGGCTTCATCGGCACCATATTTCGCTGCCAAGGCCACAGCTGTTTCCTCGACTCCTAACACATGGCGAAAGCGACGTTCACTCATTTGCATTTGAACTTTTTGCATTAATAATTCACGTTGTGCAGCATCATAATTTGTTATCCAGCTCATCTTGATACAGTCCCTTCTCTTGAATATAGTTTATCACATTCTCTGGAAGAAGATAGCGTGTTGAGCAACCACTTTTGACTTTTTGTCTAATCAAAGTGGAACTAATCGCCATCTGCGGAACATCAACCCAAATAATTGGATAGGTAGATTCCGTTGGATAATTAGGACGCCGAATGCCGACAAATTGAACTAAATGGAGTAAGTCATCAATCCGATGCCATTTGGGCAAGTATTCCACCATATCTCCACCAATTATAAAATAATAATCAGTATCTGGATTGGCTTCTTTTAAAGCTTTCATCGTATCATACGTGTAACTTTTGCCTTTGCGAATTAATTCAATTGGCTCAATATCTAAGCAGGGATTATCAGCCACTGCTAGTTCTAACATCGCTAACCGATGTTCACTGCTAATTGTTTTCTTTTCGTCTACATGTGGTGGTAAGTACGTAGGCATTAAGTAAACTTTGTCCAAACCTAGTTGATTTTGAACTTGATCGGCCATGACAAGATGTGCTAAATGAACGGGATTAAAATTACCACCTAACAAGCCGACTTGCTTTCTTGTTTGAAAACGTAACGGTTCCTCTTGCAAGAGAACGTCCGCTCCTTGACGCGCTTGTCTTTTTTCTCCCATTGTTCATCCCTCCAATATTAAATCTCTTTGACTGCTGCTGAAATTTTTTGATATTTTTCTTTACTTGATGGCTTGAATAAGACCAACACGCGACCAATAATTTGTACCACATCGCAATGAATGGCTGCTGTTAGTTCTTCTGCAACCTCTTCTGCTACTTCATCTGTATTTTGTAATAACGTAATTTTAATCAATTCACGTTTTTCCAACGCTTCATCAATTTGTGTAATCATTGCGTCATTCAAACCACCTTTGCCTACTTGAAAAATAGGTTGTAAATGGTGTGCCTGACTACGTAAATAACGTTTTTGTTTTCCTCTAAGTTTCAAATTGTTTGCCTTCTCTCTAAAATTTAAATTAATGCTTTTCTACGTAAAACATCGACACCTTTAGGCGCCCAACCAGCGACTACACCAGGTTCTGTGACAGTAATCCAACCTAGACCAGCAAACACAATATCCGTTTTTTCTTTCACGGAAAATTCAAAGCGCACTAATTCAGGAAACTCAGCGACTTCATCGGCACGTGGAGGCTGCAATAAGCCACCAACATGTTTTTCATAAAAAGCATCGGCGGTTGCTGTTTTTGTTCGGTGTAAATTTAAGTCATTGGAAACGTAGGCAATGAAGGAACTTTTAGCACCTTGGACATAATCAAAGCGAGCCAAGCCACCTAAAAACAAGGTTTGTTCAGCATTTAATTGGTAAACTTTCGGTTTGATTTCTTTTTGCGGTGCAATAATTTTCAAGTCTTTTTTACCTAGGTAATGTGCCATTTGATGACGGTGAATAATTCCTGGCGTATCGATTAAGAAGTGGCCATCGTCTAATGGAATTTCAATTTTATCTAGCGTTGTTCCAGGAAATTGTGATGTCGTAATCACATCTTGAACACCCACTGTTTGTTGAATGATTTGATTGATTAATGTTGACTTTCCAACATTGGTCACACCTACGACATAAACGTCTCGGCCTTCACGATATTTTTCGATCGTATCTAATAACTCTTGCATTTCTTGTGGTTTCTTGCCACTTGTTAGTAAAACATCAACAGGGCGTAATCCTGCTTCATGGGCCCGTTCTCTCATCCATTGAACCATTTTAGGTTTTTTTAATGATTTAGGCAAAATATCCACTTTATTGCCAACTAACAACACAGGATTATCTCCGATAAAACGATGTAGTCCTGGAATAAGAGAGCCATTAAAGTCAAAAATATCCACTACGTTCACAATCAGTGCATCTTCTGTTCCTAAACCATTCAATAAACGTAAAAAGTCATCATCTGTTAATTGGACATCTTGAATGTCATTATAATGTCTTAAGCGAAAACAACGTTGGCAATAAACTTCCCCTGTTTCCATTCCTTTTTCGAAAGCTGTTTTTGGTGTATAGCCTAATTCATGAGGATTTTCCGTTTGGATAATCGCACCACAGCCAATACAATGAATTGCCTCTGTCATTCTAATCCGCCTCTCCATGTCATTTCTGGATGTTTTTTTGATAAGTATTTCATAATTTTCCGTTCAAAGAACCGATTGATTCTAGTATTCCAGCCATCTGTATCGACAATCGGTTGAACTAAAACATTGCGTATACCCGCTGCGTTAGCTCCCCGAATATCTGTCATAATCTGATCGCCGACCATTAACATTTCAGATGGCTTCAAGCCTAATTTTTTTTCTGCTAATTTGAAGCCACGTGCGGTTGGTTTCAAGGCACGTGCTACATAATCTAAGTCAAACTTTTCAACAACGCGTTTAATCCGGCTGTCTTTGTTGTTTGAAACAACAAGGACGGTAATTCCTGCATTTTTCATTTCTAATAACCAAGTTTTTAATTCTTCTGTTCCATCGGGATTATTCCAAGCAATTAACGTATTATCTAAGTCAGTTAGTACTGCCTTAATCCCCAGTTTTTTTAATTGTGCGGGGGTAATTTTATAAATCGCATCAATCATCCATGTCGGTTTATATTTTGAAAACATCGTGACTCCTCTCACTGACACTATGTAGTTTCTTCGATTTTAAGAGACTGAAACATAACTAAACAATTATGCTTCAGTCTCTACCTATTGTATTATACTGCATTTTACTGAAAATTTCTATAAAGGACGGTCGTTCCTTGTAAAAGAACAAGTAAAATAAAAGAAAAAATAAAAAAAGCCACCCATCAACCCCTGAAAAGTTCGTTGATGAGTAGTAACTTCTAATATTTGCGAAAACGTTGGTATCTTTTTTCTAGTAACGTTTCCGTATCTAATTTAGCTAATTCAGTTAATTTTGAAATGAACGCTTTTTGTAACATCCGATTAATTTTTGTTTGTTTCAGAGGCTGACCGTTCATAACTTCTGGAATTACTTTATCTACAATAGCTAATTCCTTCAGCTCTGTCGCTGTGATTTTCATCAATTCTGCTGCTTCTTTCGCACGACTGCCATCTTTCCACAAAATAGAGGCGAAACCTTCTGGCGAAAGAACCGCATAAATCGTGTGTTCCAACATCCAAACTTCATCTGCGACTGCTAAAGCTAAAGCACCGCCACTGCCGCCCTCACCAATGATGACTGAAATGATTGGCACTTTCAAATCAGACATTTCTAACAAGTTTTGCGCAATGGCTTCCCCTTCTCCCCGCTCTTCGGCACCAATCCCACAATAGGCACCAGCAGTGTTCACAAAGGTAATGACTGGGCGATTAAATTTTTCCGCTTGTTTCATTAAACGTAACGCTTTGCGATACCCTTCAGGATTAGGTGAACCAAAATTACGTTCAATATTTTCTGGTAGATTTCGGCCTTTTTGGATACCTATCACTGTAACTGGTTTGCCTTGCAAAGTAGCAACACCACCGACTACAGCTAAATCATCGGCAAAGTAACGATCCCCATGAAATTCTAAAAAGTCCTCAAAAATGGCTTCTATATATTCTAAAGTTGTCAAACGATCTTGGGCTCTTGCCAAGGTAACAACATCATTGGCTGTTTTCTTTTCCATGTTAGCGCCACCCTTTCAAAGAATGTAAACGTAACAAGTCGCTCAATCGTTGACGCAAAAGATTTCTTGGCACAATCTGATCTACAAAACCATGTTCTAAAAGAAACTCGGCCTTTTGAAAATCATCTGGCAACTCTTGACGAATCGTTTGTTCAATTACACGGCGGCCAGCAAAACCGATTAAGCTCTGAGGCTCTGCCAAAATAATATCGCCATCCATCGCAAAACTTGCGGTAACACCGCCAGTCGTTGGATCAGTCAATACCGTAAGATACAGCAAGCCTGCTTTGTTATGCCGTTGCAAAGCGGCCGAAATTTTCGCCATTTGCATCAATGAAAAAATTCCTTCTTGCATACGGGCACCACCAGATGCAGTGAAAATCACTACTGGTAAATGCTTTTCTGTCGCCCGCTCAAACAAGCGTGTGATTTTTTCACCAACAATCGTTCCCATACTGCCCATGATAAAATTAGCATCCATGATTCCAATTGCAACAGCATGTCCTTCAATTGTTGCTTCTCCCGTTAAGACAGCTTCATCTAGCCCAGTTTTTTCTTGCATTTTTTCAATTTTTTCAAGATAACCAGGAAAATTTAGTGGATCTTTTGTCACTAATTCACTGTCCCAATTGTGGAAACTCTTTTCATCAACGGTTATCGCTAATCGTTCCCATGCACCAATCCGAAAACTATAGCCACAATGCGGACAGATTTTTTCTGCACCCATTTCTTTTGTATACAGTGTTCGCTTACAAGAAGGGCATTTTGCCCACATATTATCTGGAACAGAAGGCTTCTTTGATGCATCATTTGCATCAGCACGATTTGGATTAATGCGAATGTAATTTTTCTTTTTAAATAATGCCATTTGCTTACTCCTCGTATTTTAGCGGCAAGAGCACAGCTCTTGCGGCGTTCTTTCTTTAATGATTGCTTTCTGGCTCCCAATTTGGTAGAAATGTTTCTTGTAAAAAGCTTGTGTCATAGTCACCTGTCAAAACATTGTCATGTGTAATTAAATCCAATTGGAATTCGGCATTCGTAATAATACCTTCTGTTACAATTTCATTTAAAGCCCTTTGCATTTTCATCAAGGCATCAAAACGATTTTCACCATGTACGATGACTTTCGCAATCATTGAATCATAATAAGGCGGAATTGAATACCCTGAATACATAGCGCTGTCTACACGCAAGCCCATTCCACCACTAGGCAACAAGAGATTTTGAATTTTACCTGGTGAAGGAGCAAAATTAAAGGCAGGATTTTCAGCGTTAATTCGGCACTCAATCGCATGCCCAGTCATGGTAACATCCTCTTGGGTATAGCCTAAAGGTTCACCTGAAGCAATTTCTAATTGTGCTTTGACTAAATCAATCCCTGTTACCATTTCCGTAACTGGATGTTCGACTTGGATGCGGGTATTCATTTCCATGAAATAAAAGTCGCCAGCTGGATCCATCAAAAATTCAATGGTTCCGGCATTTTCATAATGCACAGCTTGTGCCGCTCGAACGGCCGTTTCGCCTAACATCTGACGCTTTTCTTCAGAAATAGCAATCGATGGTGATTCTTCTAACACTTTTTGATTATTTCTTTGTAGTGAGCAATCACGTTCCCCTAAGTGAATCACATGCCCATATTGATCACCTAAAATTTGCACTTCGATATGACGTGCTGGATAAATAATTTTTTCTAAATACATATCATCATTACCAAATGCGGCTTTGGCTTCTTGCTGCGCTGAAGTAAAGTGTTTCGGTAACTTTTCTTTTGAAAGAACTTTTCGGATTCCTTTTCCGCCACCACCAGCAGCTGCCTTTAACATCACTGGGTAACCAATTTCTTCAGCAATCGTCAACGCTTCTTCGACAGAATTAATGACGCCATCACTCCCAGGAATAACAGGTACCTTGGCTTTTTGCATCAGTTGACGTGCGTTTATTTTATTGCCCATTGCATCAATCGTTTCTGCTTTAGGACCGATAAAAGTAATGTTGCATTCTTCGCACATTGAAGCAAATTGACTATTTTCAGATAAGAAACCAAACCCTGGATGAATCGCTTCAGCATTGGTAACAATCGCTGCACTTAAAACAGCTTGAACATTTAAATAAGAATCAGTTGCTTTCGCCGGTCCAATACAAATGGCTTCATCTGCTAACTGT
The DNA here is from genome assembly GCF_051713465.1 of Enterococcus sp. DIV0358. Taxonomy (NCBI): domain Bacteria; kingdom Bacillati; phylum Bacillota; class Bacilli; order Lactobacillales; family Enterococcaceae; genus Enterococcus; species Enterococcus sp. DIV0358. The sequence goes on from NZ_JBIOPX010000001.1 coordinate 2,383,160, forward strand.
GTGTGTAACGCTTCTTGATCCGCTTCAGAGTAAACAGCAACTGTTTGAACGCCTAATTCGCGACAGGCACGAATAATACGAACAGCGATTTCTCCGCGGTTTGCGATTAATACTTTCGAAAACATTTTTCACCTATCCAATCATAAAGGTTAATTCAGCCTCGGCAACTTTTTTTCCATTAACTTTTGCCACACCTTTACCCATTCCAGCAGAAGCGCGGACTTTTAAAAGTTCAACCTCTAAAATTAATGTGTCGCCTGGTGTTACCTTTTGTCTAAATTTTGCTTTATCTAATCCACCAAAGTATGCCGTTTTCCCTTTGAATTCAGGCATTGAAAGTAATGCCACGGCACCTGCTTGAGCCAACGATTCAATAATTAAAACTCCTGGCAAAACAGGATTCCCAGGAAAATGACCTTGAAAAACTTGCTCATTAACCGTTACATTCTTTTTCGCTACAACGCGTTCCCCGGGAATGACTTCTTCAACACTATCTAATAATAAAAAGGGATAGCGATGTGGTAAAATTTCTTGAATTTCTGTAATTGTTAATTTCATGTTTTATTCTCCTTTAGCAACTCGGAATAGCGGCTGACCAAATTCAACCACATCTTCATTGTTGACTAATATTTCCGTAATCACACCGTCAACTGTCGCCGTAATTTCATTCATTAATTTCATCGCTTCAACGATACACACAACGTCACCCGTTTTAACAGTGTCTCCTACTTTGACAAAGTTTTCTTTATCTGGTGCTGGTTGTAAATAAACGATTCCTACAATGGGTGACGTAATTTCTTCTGTCTTTTCATTAACTGTCGGTGTATTGGTTCGCGTTTCTTCAACGACAGAAACTGTTTCAACAGGCACTGAAACTCCACTAGCGGCTACTGGTGTTTCTTGTGGTTGCGCCACTGGTTCTACGGCACTTCGTCCAGAAACTGTATTTTTATTCATATATAATTCAAACGAGCCTTCTCGTAAATCAAATTCGGTTAAAGTTGATTGATCAAATTGTGTTAATAATGCTTTTACTTCTTCTAACTGCATGTTAATCCTCCCAGCGTTTTAAGCAAATAACTGCATTGTGGCCACCAAAGCCTAGCGAGTTACTTAAAGCATAATCAAATTTATGCTCTTTGCTTTCGTTTAAAACAACGTTCACCGTAATTGCTTCATCTTGATTTTCCACATTAATGGTTGGTGGAATAAATTGATGTTGTAAAGCATTTAGGGTAGCAATTCCTTCAATTCCACCAGCGGCGCCTAAGAGATGTCCCGTCATACTCTTCGTACTACTTACATACGCCGTTTTTGCGGCATCACCTAAAGCCAATTCAATTGCTTTAGATTCTGCACTGTCATTGGCTTGTGTGCTTGTTCCATGGGCGTTAATATAGCCAATTTTTTCTGGAGAAATCCCCGCTTCTTCCATTGCTAGTACCATGGCTTTCGCTGCGCCGCTCCCATCTGGTGTTGGCGATGTCATATGATAGGCATCGCAATTAGCACCATAGCCAACCACTTCACCTAAAATAGTTGCGCCTCGTTCTAGAGCATGATCTAATGATTCTAAAATAAAGACACCCGCTCCTTCTCCCATCACAAATCCACTACGTTCTTTATCAAAGGGAATTGAGGCTTTTTCTGGATCAGTCGCCTTTGTTAAAGCGGTCAAGGAAGCAAATCCTGAAATACCGATTTCTGTAATAGGCGCTTCTGCTCCACCAGCAATAATGACATCGGAGTAGCCATGTTTGATATTGCGGAACGCTTCCCCAATTGAATGGGTTGCACTAGCACAAGCCGTCACTGTTGAAGTACAAATTCCTTTGGCACCAACACGTAAAGCAATATTTCCCGCCACCATGTTTCCAATCGCCATTGGAATAAATAACGGTGCCACACGTTCAGGTCCTTTGTCGTGCATCCGAATTACTTGATTTTGAATTGTTTCCAAACCACCAATCCCGGAACCCACCATGACGCCAAACCGATCCACATCTAGTTGACTGGTATCCAAGCCACTCATAGCCATTGCTTCTAAGGCCGCATAAATGCCAAATAACGAAAACTTATCCATGCGTTTGCCATCTTTTTTAACAAAATATTTTTCCATTGGAAAGTCTTTCACTTCAGCTGCTAAGGTGACACCTGTTTCACTAACATCAAATTTACTAATCGGTCCGATACCATTTTTCCCTGTTTTCAAACTTTCTAAAAAAGTCTCAGGTTCATTGCCAATCGGCGAGGTGACACCGTAACCGGTAATAACTACTCGATTCATCCTTTTGACTCCTTTCGTTTATCCGTGCATGACTAAGCCGCCATCAACATTCACGACTTGCCCAGTAATATAGGGACTTTTAGCTAAGAATATCGCTGTAGCTGCGACATCTTCGACTTGCCCAAACGTTTGTAAGGGAATTTGCGCATTCATTTGTGTTTTAACTTTTTCCGATAAAACATCCGTCATTTCTGTTTGGATAAACCCCGGTGCAATCGCATTGCAGGTAATACCGCGCGGCGCAACTTCTCGTGCCACCGATTTAGTAAAACCAACGACACCGGCTTTACTCGCAGCGTAGTTTGCTTGACCAACATTTCCCATTAAACCAGAAACGCTAGCCATATTAATAATCCGACCATTTCGTTGTTTCATCATACGTTTAACCGCTTGCTGGGTCATGTTAAAAGTTCCTACCAAGTTAATATCTAAACAGGCATTAAAATCCTCTTTTGTCATTCGTAATAATAATTTATCATTCGTAATCCCAGCGTTATTCACCAGAATATCAATCGAGCCTAATTGGTCAACGGTTGCTTGAATCATCTCACCCGCTGCATCAAAATCGGAAATATCTCCAGAAAGGCCAATACATTTTACCCCAAAGGCTTCAATTTCTTGTCGTTGTTCTGGCGTAATCTCACTCCGACCGTTTAAAACAATATTGGCGCCCTCTTTCGCAAAAGCCAACGCAACTGCTTTGCCAATCCCACGAGTGCTTCCAGTAATAAATACGTTTTTTCCTGTTAATTCCATTTTTTACCTCCCAGTAAGTGCTGTTAACGTTTCTGTTAATGTTGCAACATCTTCCACACGGTGCATTTCAATTGTTTTGTCAATTTTTTTAACAAAACCAGTTAATGTTTTCCCTGGACCAACTTCAATCATCGTTCCCACGTTCATAGCCTTCATCGTTTCGATACTGTCTTCAAAACGTACCGCAGACATGACTTGCTTTTCCAATAACGCTTGAATTGCCTCTTGGGGCATAATTTCGGCAGTCGTATTACTAATGACAGGAATTTGCATCGTTTGAAAGTTCAATTTTGCTAAATCCTGAGCCAATTTTTTTGATGCTGGTTGTAACAGCGCCGTATGGAAAGGGCCACTCACATTTAACGGAATCATTCGCTTCACACCAGCTTCTTTGAGAAGTGTCATCGCTTGATCAACAGCAGCAACCTCACCACCAATCACGATTTGTTGTGGTGTATTATAATTTGCTGGAGCCACAATTCCGAAAGCACTGGCTTCTTGGCAGGCTTTCTCAATTACTTCACGCTCAGCATTCATGACAGCAACCATTTTGCCAGTTCCTTGTGGTGCTGCTTCTGTCATGTACTGACCGCGCTTTTGGACCAAGGCCACTGCTTCTGAAAAGCGCAAAGCCCCGCTGGCAACCAAAGCGCTATATTCCCCTAAGCTTAAACCCGCTACGACATCAGGCGTTAGTCCTTTTTGTTGCAAAAGACGGTAAAATGCGACACTGACTGTTAAAATAGCAGGTTGCGTATATTCTGTTTCATTTAAACGTTCATTTTCAGTAAAACAAAGTTCTGCCATCTCATAACCTAAGATATGACTTGCTTCATCGAAAGTTTCCCGAACAATCGCTTCTTGGTGATATAATTCTTCACCCATCCCTTGATACTGGGCTCCTTGTCCACTAAATAAAATCGCTGTTTTCATACGACACCTCATTTTTTGTTAAAATTATTCACTTAGCCCCAACGCTGATTCATCTTATGTACAATCGCTTTGCATTCAGACATGAGTGAATCAATGATTTCTTGGGCTGTTTCTTCTTTTTTTATTAACCCGGCAATTTGTCCCGCCATGACGGAACCGTAATCCATATCCCCGTCAACGACAGCTTTGCGCAAAGCGCCTTGACCAATCTTTTCAAACATTTCTAAATCAGGTACTTCTTTTTGAAGTTCTTGCTTTTCTAATTGATTATATTGAGCAGTTAATTTATTTTTTAAAGTACGCACTGGATGGCCAAAATGTTGACAGGTAATTACTGCATCTAAATCACGTGCCTTTAAAACTTTCTGTTTATAATCTGGATGAACGTTGCATTCTTTGGCAATTAAAAAACGTGTGCCTAACTGGACTGCTTCAGCACCTAACATAAAGGCCGCAGCCATACCACGACCATCACCAATCCCACCTGCTGCAATCACAGGAATTGACACAGCATCAACGATTTGCGGTAAGCCACTCATAGTGGTTAACTTGCCAATATGTCCACCAGCTTCCATTCCTTCAAAAATGACAGCATCGGCACCAATTTTTTCCATTCTTTTTGCTAAAGCAACAGAAGGAACTACTGGGATTACTTTAATGTTATGTTCTTTAAAACGAGCCATGTATTTGGCTGGATTGCCTGCACCTGTCGTTACGACAGGAACCTGTTCTTCACAAACCAAATCGACAATTTCATCGGCAAAAGGTGAAAGTAACATAATATTGACACCAAAGGGTTGCTCCGTTAATTCTTTAACTTTTTTAATTTCTTTTTTTACGACTTCTTTTGGGGCATTGCCGCCAGCAATAATCCCTAATCCACCAGCGTTTGACACGGCACTTGCTAATGAAGCATCGGCTACCCAAGCCATACCGCCTTGAAAAATGGGATAATTGATTCCAAGCAACTCACATAACTGTTGATTCATTGATTTTATACGTCCTTTAGTTCTAAGATAAGTACACTTCATTCAAGTAAAAAAGGATTTTTCCGGCTTATTTACTTGTTTTTTTAGGGACTGGGTCATTTAGCAATTAAATGTCCCAGCCCCCTATTTTCATGTATTAGTTTGCTTGTTGTTTTTCTACATATGTTACTAAATCTTGAACGGTTTGGATGCCATCTTCTGTTTCGATTTTCACATCAAATTCATCTTCGATTTCGTTAATGATTTGGAATAAATCTAAGCTATCCGCGTCTAATTCTTCTTGAATGTTTGTAGTTAATTGTACCTCTTCAGCATCTTTTCCTAATTCTTCTACGATAATTGCTTGAATTTTTTCAAATACCATGTGTATATTCCTCCAAAATAGTCATTTTCTTCATTTATATGTGAACAGTTTTTTACAGCGTTAGGAGCAGTGAGCCCCATGTTAAGCCGCCGCCAAATCCTGTTAGCACCACGCGTTGTTGGGAACCTAAAATTAAGGTCCCATTTTCAACTGCTTCATCCAACAAGATGGGAATGCTAGCAGCTGAGGTATTGCCATATTTATCCATATTCGTTAAAAACTTCTCGCGGGAAATCTTCGTCTTACGTGCAATTTTATCGATAATGCGCACATTTGCTTGATGTAGTAGAAGATAATCCACGGTTTCGTCCGTCACGAGGGATAAAATATTTTGTGAAACATCTTTAATCGCAAAATCAAAAATACTACGTCCTTCCATCTGTAGCGTCTTACTAGCCTGCTCATGCCCCTGATAAAAAGGACTTTCGTTGATCGTGTAGCCTGACGTTAAAGCCGCCCACCGTTGTCCATCTGCTTGTAATTTTTCATCTAGAAAATGCGGTGTCTCAGCCGCTTCAATCAAGACGCCGGCAGCCCCATCACCGAAAAGCACCGCTGTGGAACGATCGGTCCAATCCAACATTTTGGAAAATGTTTCGCCACCAATTACTAGACCTGTTTGATAACGACCACTTAAGACTAGTTTTTCTGCCATGCTTAAGGCATAGACAAAACCAGAACACGCTGCACTGATGTCAAAAGCAAAGGCCTCAGTGGCGCCAATTGCGCCTTGCACTTGGCAAGCAACAGAAGGCATATTGAAATCTGGTGTCACTGTTGCAACTAAAATAAAGTCAATCTCACTTGCTTGCTTTCCAGATTTTTCCAATAACTGTTTTGCGACTTGATGACATAAATCAGACGTATTTTCTTGCGTAACGATACGACGTTCACTAATGCCTGTTCGCGAATGTATCCATTCATCAGAGGTATCCATCATTTCACTCAGTTGGTGATTCGTGACACAATTCTCTGGAACATAACGGCTTGTACAACTAATTCGTGCATAATTCTTCATGGGGATCCTCACTTTTTATTTGTATTCTTGCAAGAAATCATGAAGATTTTTTAGTGCTCTTAACAGCGCTTGTTCTTCTTCTTGCTCCATGCCTTTCAAAATGTTTTTAACCATTTCACGATGAAAATGCTGATGGACTCTAAAAAGTAATTTTCCCTTTTTGGTTAAGCCAAGCTTTACTACACGTCGATCATCTTCACTACGCAAACGTTCAACATAGCCTTTTTTAACTAAGTTGTTAATCGCTACAGTAAGTGTTCCGACGGTAATTGACAGTTCCTTGGCTACTTCTGAAGACGTTTTTTTCTTGTACATACCAATTGCTTCGATTGTGTGCATCTCCGTAATGGATAAATCATTAAATTGTGATTTTTTCAATTCAGATTCTTCAATCGTTAAGATGTCATTAAAGACACTGACTAAGTAATCGTTGACTGTTTCTAAATTAGGTTCCATTCTGTGCACCATCCATATACTTTGATTATCAAAACATTTGATGTTCAAACTATATCGTAAATAAGCAAAGAATGCAAGAGAATTTTCTATATTTTTAATGAAATATTCTTCAAATATTTCAAAAAAGGCGCATTTTCAAGGGACGAGGCTTTTAAAAAAAGGATCAATTACTTTGATACCCAAACTATTTTCACAGAAAAAGGAAAGAAGTGCAACTAAAAAGCATCACTGGCACTCCCCTGATTGAGAAGTGCCAGTGATTTTTGTTATATAATTCTTAAACTCCCACTAAGCTATTGCTACAACTTGACTGGATAATACGAGAAGAGAGTGAACCAGAAGCTTTGGTGCTTCTACTCCACTCCCTTATTAAAATGTAGGACGATTAATTATTGAATTAAGTCGTAAATTTCCATTGCTACAATATCGATGTTATCGAATTGATAGCTTTGGTGCGTATCAGATTCTGTTAATTCAAATGTTTCTGTTGATTTATCAAAACTTACAATACATTTCTCTACGCCTTCACGTTCAAAGCGGCGTACTTGTACTTCATTATCTGCTGCTTCGATCATTGCTTCCAGTCTCTTAATAATCGCCACAAGTTGTGAATGTTTCATCAGTGGGCCTCCTTTTGCAAACTAGTTCTGTACCATTGTAACAAAACATTGCCTAACTTGCATGATTTTTCGTCATTTTTTTTGATTTTTTTGTTGTTCTTTAATTTTTATTCGTTGGTTGCTTGCCATCTGTCCACCAAAGCTTAATTAAGGCCTGTGTGCCATCATTTTCAAACCCTTTATCTGCAAGGTTTTCATATAATTCTGTCGCTTTTTGCGTCGCTGGTAATGGAAGGTCAAGTTTTTTTGCTTCATCTAACGCAATCTTTAAATCTTTGATAAAATGTTTAACAAAAAAGCCTGGCGTATAATCTTCTTTTAAAATACGTGGTCCATAATTACTTAATGACCAGTTCGCAGCACTACCACCACCGACTGTTTCCAGAACTTTTTCTAAAGTTAATCCTGTCGCATTTGCGTAAACGAGCATTTCAGTCAACCCGGTCATTGTGCCTGCAATCATTAACTGATTCGCCATCTTAGTGTGTTGCCCTTTTCCAGCTGAGCCATGTAGCATAAACGTTTTGCCAAATGTTTTGAAAATTGGTAAGACGGTCTCATAACTTTCTTGATCGCCACCAACCATAATTGTTAAAGTACCATTTTTAGCACCTAAGTCACCACCAGAAACTGGCGCATCCAACGCATGAGCACCCACTTCTGCTGCTTTTTTGGCAATCTTTTCAGCCAAGGTCGGCGTACTTGTGGTTAAATCTACTACTATTTTACCTGTAAGATCTGCTTGAAAAATCCCTGTTTCATTAAAATACACGCCTTCAACATCTGAAGGAAAGCCAACCATTGTAAAAATGATATCACTCGCTTCCGCAATTGCTTTTGGCGTATCATACCAAACTGCTCCTTCAGCAACTAAATCATCTGTTTTACTTTTTGTTCGATTGTAAACATTGACAGATAAATTGTTTTTCATCATGTTACGAATAATTGATTTTCCCATGACACCCGTTCCAATAAAGCCGATTTTAGACATAGTAGCTTCCTCCGTTCTTAAAATAAAAAACTTTCCTCCTTCAGTATAAACGAAGGAGGAAAGTTTTGCAGTTTATTTTCTTAAAGATGTAAATTTTACTTTAATTTTTTTAATTGAGTCCGCATTTTCTTTTTCCATTTGAAGTTGATCAAAGTAAATCAATGTATCTTGATAAAATTCAATCATTTTGTTGCCAAAGTTTGTAGAAGAAATTTCAAATAATTTTTCATCTAAAATAGTTTGGTCCATTTTAATATTTGCTTGTATATAGTCAATCAATGTTGGGGCAAAATCACTGTCTGTCTTAAAAGTTTTGCCTAAGCTTTCATGATCAAATAAATTATTTAAATAGGCGTTCCCTTCTGCAACACATTGAACGCCAGCAGCCATCGCTTCTGTATAAGTTAAGCCTTGTGTTTCCGACGTTGAGGCGCTGACAAAATAGTCAGCAGCTTTATAATAAATGGCGACTTCTTCATTTGGCACTTCACCCGTAAATTGAACGTATTCACTGACTTCTAGTTCTTCTGCTAATTCTTTTAAATCCTCTAGATAGGGACCATTTCCAACTATTACTAAACGAGTTTGTGGTAATTTTTCAATAATTTGTGGTAACCCTTGAATAATTGCTTGAATATTTTTTTCATAAGAAATTCGACTTAACGATAACAACATAATCTGTTGCTCTTCAATACCTAGTTGTTGACGCATTCCAGCGATCATTTCTTCAGTAATATCGGGACGTAAAAACTTATCAATTTCGATCCCTGTTGGAATAATTCTCATTGGTGCGGTCACTCCATAATCCCGTAATTTTTCAATTACACGTTCACTGGGACAAACAACACCTGTCGTATGATTTGTAAACACTCTTGAAAAGAATTTAACATGTGATGGACGGACAACTTTTCCTTTAGCAATATAATG
>NZ_JBIOPX010000001.1:2397500-2745000 GCF_051713465.1 Enterococcus sp. DIV0358
TAGCGGGATCGAACCGCTGACCTCCTGCGTGCAAAGCAGGCGCTCTCCCAGCTGAGCTAAGGCCCCGAATTTATTTGATTGAGAGTAGACCTCTCAAAACTGAACAAAGTAAAGACGAAATGTGTATTTCCGTAATATTCCTTAGAAAGGAGGTGATCCAGCCGCACCTTCCGATACGGCTACCTTGTTACGACTTCACCCCAATCATCTATCCCACCTTAGGCGGCTGGCTCCAAAAAGGTTACCTCACCGACTTCGGGTGTTACAAACTCTCGTGGTGTGACGGGCGGTGTGTACAAGGCCCGGGAACGTATTCACCGCGGCGTGCTGATCCGCGATTACTAGCGATTCCGGCTTCATGCAGGCGAGTTGCAGCCTGCAATCCGAACTGAGAGAAGCTTTAAGAGATTTGCATGACCTCGCGGTCTAGCGACTCGTTGTACTTCCCATTGTAGCACGTGTGTAGCCCAGGTCATAAGGGGCATGATGATTTGACGTCATCCCCACCTTCCTCCGGTTTGTCACCGGCAGTCTCGCTAGAGTGCCCAACTAAATGATGGCAACTAACAATAAGGGTTGCGCTCGTTGCGGGACTTAACCCAACATCTCACGACACGAGCTGACGACAACCATGCACCACCTGTCACTTTGTCCCCGAAGGGAAAACTCTATCTCTAGAGTGGTCAAAGGATGTCAAGACCTGGTAAGGTTCTTCGCGTTGCTTCGAATTAAACCACATGCTCCACCGCTTGTGCGGGCCCCCGTCAATTCCTTTGAGTTTCAACCTTGCGGTCGTACTCCCCAGGCGGAGTGCTTAATGCGTTTGCTGCAGCACTGAAGGGCGGAAACCCTCCAACACTTAGCACTCATCGTTTACGGCGTGGACTACCAGGGTATCTAATCCTGTTTGCTCCCCACGCTTTCGAGCCTCAGCGTCAGTTACAGACCAGAGAGCCGCCTTCGCCACTGGTGTTCCTCCATATATCTACGCATTTCACCGCTACACATGGAATTCCACTCTCCTCTTCTGCACTCAAGTCTCCCAGTTTCCAATGACCCTCCCCGGTTGAGCCGGGGGCTTTCACATCAGACTTAAGAAACCGCCTGCGCTCGCTTTACGCCCAATAAATCCGGACAACGCTTGCCACCTACGTATTACCGCGGCTGCTGGCACGTAGTTAGCCGTGGCTTTCTGGTTAGATACCGTCAGGGGACGTTCAGTTACTAACGTCCTTGTTCTTCTCTAACAACAGAGTTTTACGATCCGAAAACCTTCTTCACTCACGCGGCGTTGCTCGGTCAGACTTTCGTCCATTGCCGAAGATTCCCTACTGCTGCCTCCCGTAGGAGTCTGGGCCGTGTCTCAGTCCCAGTGTGGCCGATCACCCTCTCAGGTCGGCTATGCATCGTGGCCTTGGTGAGCCGTTACCTCACCAACTAGCTAATGCACCGCGGGTCCATCCATCAGCGACACCCGAAAGCGCCTTTCACTCTTATGCCATGCGGCATAAACTGTTATGCGGTATTAGCACCTGTTTCCAAGTGTTATCCCCCTCTGATGGGTAGGTTACCCACGTGTTACTCACCCGTCCGCCACTCCTCTTTCCAATTGAGTGCAAGCACTCGGGAGGAAAGAAGCGTTCGACTTGCATGTATTAGGCACGCCGCCAGCGTTCGTCCTGAGCCAGGATCAAACTCTCATAATAAAAGTTAGAACAATCTTACGATTGTTAAGCTCAATTTGTTTGCTAGCATATTGCTTGCTTGTTAAAAATGTTTGTTGTCTTGAATTGAATCAAGACGCCCTACACATTTGGTTCGTCTATTCTTTGTTCAGTTTTCAAAGGTCTACGTTACCTCGCAGCAACTTTTATATCATAACAAACTTTCGTTTGAATGTCAAGAACTTTTTTGAAAAAGTTTTTTTAAGTTGTTTTGCTCGGTCGTTGTTGTCTGTTGTGACAACTTCTATATCTTATCATCTCGTTTGTTATTTGTCAACAACTTTTTTGTTGTTTTTTCAAACTTTTTTCGAGAGATTTGAAATCAAGAATTGTTATTTAATTATTGATTTCTGAATCGCTCAGCTGTGTGACTCGCCTTGCGACATGTAATAATATATCAAGATTTTGATGTTTGGTCAACACTTTTTTTCAAAAAAATTAAAAGAAGTTTTCAATCTGTTTTCATTCTTTTCAATTATTTCGTTTTTAAACTTTTTAAATCCTAATTGTCTATCAAAACAGTTTAATTCCTTACTAAAAATCGAACAATTTGAATCATATATTTGAAATAGTTCGATTAACTTTTTTACGTACAACATAAAAAAAGAAAGAATCTGTTCAATTATCGACAGATTCTTTCTTTTTTGTTTAAAACATTGGGACACCTTCAATATGATATTTTGACCAAATCGTTTTTAATTCTGCAGGCGCTACCCATGTATAGTCTTTATCCATTTCATTTTTAAGTGCTTGTTCATCCATCTCGAAGACAAACAGCGGAACATTTTCTTTATTGATATGCGCGTTAGTTAATTCTACTAAGCTAATTGAAGTAACGTCCAATTGAACCTCTTCTTTGAACCATTGTAGCATACTAGCTAAACCCGTCATCTCATCAGAAACTTTTGCCATCGCAAACTCAATCGCTTCACCTATTGGATGCATCAAAAATTTTTTACTACCATCGTTTAAGTTCAGTATGATTGTTCCAGCGACTTTTTTGTTAGACACGACATCCACCTCAATTAATTTTTAGATTCACTAACAAAAGAAATTGTAACACACTTTCTGAAAAAATACAGAATTATTTTTCAAGCAACTTATCCATTGCTTCATCAATCCATTCTGGAAGTTCTTTGTCTAAGGTTGCAAAGCCAATTTTTTTATTCTTATCCGTAAAATATTTTTTGCGTCGATGGTTCACTGAATGAACTTTGTCTTCAAGGGTTCGTAAAGATAAGCTAATCTTTTGAGAATATTCATCAACATCAATAACTTGAACGGTTACTTTTTGTCCAACGGTTAAGAGTCCATGGATATTTTTGGTAAAGCCAGCTTGTACTTCCGAAACATGAATCAGTCCTTGTGTTTCTTCGTCTAAAGAAACAAATGCGCCATATGGTTGAAGTCCGGTAATTGTGCCAGAAAGTACCATACCAATTTTGTACTTCATCAAATTTCCTCTTTTCATACGATAAATTTCTTTTTCCGTTTCTACTCATTTAAAATAATAGCATTTTTTCAACGTTTGTGCATTATTTCTTCCCTAGTTGTTAAAACTATTGTTTCATCTTTTAAGCAAAATCTACTATACTATAGGAAGTAAGACTTTATATAGAAGAAAAGGAGTTATCTTATGTTTAATTTTAATGAAACCATTGATCGTCGCCACACGAATTGTGTTAAATGGGACACCGTTGAAACTAGTTACCACGAAAAAGATTTACTACCTTTATGGGTTGCTGATATGGATTTCAAAGTACATCAGCCTATTCTTGATGCCTTGTCACAAGTTATTGAACAGGGCATTCTAGGATATGCGATTGCACCTAATGAACTGTATCAAGCAATTCAAGATTGGCAACGGCAACACCATCAATTGATTGTTGAAAAAGAAGAAATTTTGTTTAATAGTGGCGTGGTACCCAGTTTGGCCACAGCCGTTCAAGCGTATACAGCACCTGCTGATTCTGTCATGATTTGTGATCCAGTCTACCCCCCTTTTGCAGATGTGGTAAAACAAAATGAGCGTAGACTTGTGCGCCATTCTTTACTAGAAGTTAACGGACATTATGAAGTTGATTTGGTTAAAATGGAACAACAGATAATCGAAGAAAAAGTGAAACTGTTACTTTTTTGTAATCCCCATAATCCTGGTGGACGTGTTTGGACAAAAGAAGAATTGCTAGCAATTGGCCGTTTATGCCAAAAACACCAAGTAACTGTGGTTAGCGATGAAATTCATCAGGATTTGATTTTCAAACCGCATACCTTCACTTCCTTCACTGTCGCTGATGAAACATTTAAGGAATTCACTGTTACCTTAACAGCGGCAACCAAAACCTTTAATTTAGCGGGGATTAAAAATTCAATGCTGTTCATTCCTAATGAAAAACTACGGCAATCTTTCGTATCTTTACAAGACAAAAATCATCAAGGCGGCATCAATACTTTTGGCTACGTTGGAACGGCAGCTGCCTATCAAACAGGGGAAGAATGGCTAACGGCGTTACTTGATTATTTAAAAGAAAATATTGATTTTGCCCTTTCCTTTTTCCGTGAAGAGCTGCCTAGCGTTCGTGTAATGGAACCTGAAGGAACCTATCTTTTATGGTTAGATTTTAGTTCTTATTCGCTAACGGATCGGGAACTTCGCGATACCTTAATTCATAAGGGGAAAGTGGTTTTAAATCCAGGAATTAGTTTTGGTCCCCAAGGTTCTCAACACATGCGTTTAAACTTAGCTTGTTCAAAAGAAACTCTCGAAGAAGGCCTTTTACGTATCAAAAAAGCCTTTAATTAAAAACAGCTGTCCTAGTTTTTAGGACAGCTGTTTTTAATTCTTTCTTTTGCGTTTAGCTAAATAAACTCTGACGAACCAGATACCTGAAAATAGAAGTAAAATTTCTCCAATTATGATTGTATAAAATCCTGGTTCATGAACGATTCCTTGCTGATCTACATACGTAAAAAACGTTCCTATAAATGGGAGTATTACTGCAAACAAAGCCAAGGCCATTGGATATCTGTATTTTTCTAACAAATTCGCTTCCTCTCCTTCTATTCTTTAATTCAGTATCCTATAAAGACTTCATTAAAAGAAGCGATTTGGATGCTTTTAAAAAAAAGTTAGTCGTTTTAAGAAAAAAATAAAGAGTACCAACGAATTTGTCCCTCGTTGGTACTCTCTTTTTCAATTGGTTAAACTTATTCACCAATGATTTCAACTGTGTCCATCACGACGTCAAATGTTGGACGGTCTTGGGCATCCCGTTGGACTCCACCAATTTCATCCACTACATCCATACCATCAACAACATGACCAAAAACAGTATGACGGAAGTCTAACCAAGGTGTTCCGCCTTGTTTGTAAGCTTCAATAATTTCTTCTGGAAAACCAGCGTCTTCTAACTGACTCATCATTTGAGCTGGAACATTTTGATTAGTAACAACAAAGAATTGGCTACCATTTGTGTTAGGACCAGCATTTGCCATTGACAATGCGCCACGCAAATTGAAAACATCCCGAGAAAATTCATCCTCAAATGCTTCTCCATAAATACTTTCGCCGCCCATTCCTGTTCCGGTTGGGTCACCGCCTTGAATCATAAAATCAGGAATCACACGATGGAAAATAACGCCATCATAGTAGCCCTTTTTCGCTAATTCAACAAAATTTTTAACCGTTTTAGGCGCTTGTTCTGGGAATAATTGAACAGTGATGTCGCCTCGGTTTGTTTTAATGACCGCTTTTGGGCCTTTAGCATTTTCTAAATCTAATTGTGGAAATTGTGACATGAGAATGTCCTCCTAGATAATTATTTTATAGTTCCATCATATCGAAAAATGCTGAAAATTGCTATGATCTTTTTCCAATGATTAAAGAATGCTTTGATTCGTTAGCCAAACTTGCTTTTTTCGAAAAGCCGTGCTATTTTGTGAAGTGTTCGCAAAACGATCAATAGTTGTCTCAACCCTAAATGAATTAGGAGGAATTTTCAAATGTCTGATGAAAAAGATATTTATGATTTAACGATTATCGGCGGCGGTCCTGTTGGATTATTTGCCGCTTTTTATGCGGGAATTCGTAAAGCAAAAACGAAAATCATTGATAGCCTGCCGCAATTAGGTGGTCAGCTAACAATGCTGTATCCCGAAAAATATATTTATGATATTCCTGGATTCCCTGCTATTAAAGCCGGTGAGTTAATTGCCAATTTGGAAAAACAGATGCAGCCATTTCAGCACGATGTTTGCTTGGAAGAAGAGGTCACACACCTTGCACAGGAAGCAGATGGACTTTTGCGCTTAGACACAACTAAAGGCACACATTATTCTAAAACGGTTATCTTTGCGATTGGTAACGGCGCTTTCCAACCTCGACGTTTAGCTATCGAAAATGTTGAAGCCTTTGAAGGTGAGTCAATCCATTATTATGTGACTGACATGAAAAAATTCGCTGGCAAAAAAGTTGCGATTGCTGGTGGCGGCGATTCCGCAATTGACTGGGCTTTAATGCTAGAAAACGTCGCAGAAGAAGTATCTATTATCCATCGTCGCCCACAATTTCGCGGCCACGAACATAGCGTGGAACAACTGGAAAAATCTAGCGTTTCTATCAGAACTCCTTATATCATTAGTGATATTTTAAAGGAAAATGAAACGTTCACAGGCATCCAATTAACGGAGACAAAAGGTGACCAAACATTGGATCTCCCTCTGGATGATTTAATTATCAATTATGGCTTCACTTCTTCTTTAACACACCTCAAAGAATGGGGATTAGACGTTTCTAGAAATGCTATTAATGTTCATTCCGATATGTCAACTAACATTCCTGGTGTATACGCTGTAGGGGATATCTGTTCCTATGAGGGAAAAGTGAAATTAATCGCTACAGGCTTTGGTGAGGCACCTACTGCCGTAAATAATGCTTTACATTACTTACGGCCCGATGCTCGACGTCAACCAGTTCATAGTACAAGTTTATTTGAAAACGGTGTACCTAAATAAGGTTAGCACTGGACTTTAGCAGTTTTTAAGCCAAGGACAAAAATCTAAAACGGATTTTTGTCCTTGGCTTTCTGCTTTACTGAAAAGCCTTTCTTTTTCTCTTTTAAATTTATTTTTGATACAATAAAAAGTGCTAGGAGGAAGAAAGATGAACCAACCAATTATTTATTTAAATGAAGTATTCAACGAAGAACAACTGGAACAAGTGAAAGCTGTGGCACCCAATTATCTAGTTAAAACATCTACCGATCATTTATCCTCTGCTGAAGAAGAGGCCATCGAAATTATGTTAGGCTGGCATAAAGAAATTGGTCCGCGTTTATTAGCCTCTGATACTAGTCACCTAAAATGGATTCAGCTCATTTCTGCTGGTGCTGATTATATGGATTTTGATAAATTAAGAGAAAAAGGCATTCTGTTGTCTAATGGTAGCGGAATCCATAGTGTTTCTATCTCAGAACATGTTTTAGGCGTTTTATTAGCACATACCCGCGGACTGCAAGAAAGTATCCAACAACAAATGCAACACACATGGAATCAAACAGCCCCTTCCTATCAACAACTTTCTGGGCAAAAAATGTTAATCGTAGGCACTGGGCAAATCGGACAACAATTAGCTAAATTTGCTAAAGGTTTAAATCTTCAAGTTTATGGCGTGAATACCTCTGGACATGTGACGGAAGGCTTCATTGAATGCTATTCACAGAAGAATATGAGTAAAATTATCCATGAAATGTCCATTGTTGTGAACATTCTTCCTTTGACTGAAACAACAAAACATTTATACAATCAGGCACTTTTTGAAAAAATGGCTCCTGAAACAATTTTCGTAAATGTTGGTCGCGGCGCCTCAGTAGCAACGAACGATTTGATAACTGCCTTAAACAATAAAACCATTGCTTTTGCTGCCTTAGATGTCTTTGAAGAAGAACCTCTTCCCGAAGATAGCCCTTTATGGGAGATGCAGAATGTTTTATTAACACCTCATATTTCTGGCATGACACCGAAGTTCAAATCAAAATTACTGGCGATTTTTATTCCAAACTTAAATCAATTTGTGACGGATCAGACCCTCGTCAAAAACCAAGTTTCCTTAAAAAAAGGCTATTAACTCAAAAAAGGCCTTCAACCATCTTTCAAGTAATTGCATGGTTGAAGGCTTTTTTTGCTATTTTTTACCAGATAACCTTGAAGTTATCATTTGTCGACGCTTGAATGATTGGATGTTTTTTTAAATATTCTGCAATCAGTTCCGTCATATCAATTTGAATTTCTCGAATAATTTTTTCAGGTTGGAACATTTGATAGTTTCCGCCACCGACTGCTCGGTATTGATTTGTCACGATTTCCAAAACATCTTCTGCTTGCACTGCTTTGCCATGATAATTAAGTTTCGTCACTCTTTCACCAAACGGTTGTCTTAAATCAAGCGCATACTCAATGCCTTCATACATATCATAATTATAGTATTGTGGTTTTGGATCGACATATTTCGGGTTGAAAATTGGTTGGCCTTTTTCTAACACAAAATAAGTAGCGCTTTGTTCTAACGCTTCACGGAGGTCTTGTCCAGTGACACGCAATACAGCCAAGGTATTTGGATAAATATAGTTGGTAATGATATCGCGCATCGTAATTTGGTTATTAAACCCTTTGCCTTCATTGTTAAAAAGTGCAGTCCCTGAAATATCCGTTCCGCTTGAAGCCATTTGGACGTTATTAATAAATTCTATATATGGATGTTCTTTGAGGCGTACGGCATTCGGATTTTGAATCGTCATATCCCCTTCCACATTTCCCACCGGTTGGTCAAGCCACTCTTCTACCTCGTCATGTAACGCTGTTGTCAAAGCTAAAACTTCTGCATCTGGTTGTTCGTTTCCAACAGGATGAATAGCTGCGTCACTTCCAATAACGCGATAGCCTTTAGCCATAGGTTCAATTTCTAAAGTAATTTCTCCAACAAAAGCTCCTCGAAAACCTGGTTGAATCACAGGTATTCCATTCAGTTTTGTAGCAATTTCTCGATGTTGGTGACCAGTGACTAAGGCATCAATCCCAGGAACTTTTTCCAATAAATCGTAGCCTTCATTTTCTCCTGTTAGTAATTCCGTGGGTTCCCCTGTTTCTAAATCTTTTTCAAAACCGCCATGGTAAGCGACAACAACTAGGTCTGCTTCTTCCCGCAGTTTTGGCACGTATTCCGCCGCTGTTTCAACGACACTTTTAAACGTTAAATCTTTGACTGTTGCCGGCTGTTCCCAATGAGGAATATATTGGGTCGTCACGCCAAGGATGGCTACTTTAACCCCTTGTTTTTCTATGATGACATACGGCTGACCGAAATAAGGTTGTCCATCTTTACCAAGAATATTGGCAGCTAAAACTGGCTGTTGATAACTGGCAATCGTTTCCTTTAAATAATCTAAACCGTAATTAAATTCGTGGTTACCTAAAATGCTAACATCATAATCCATTTGATTAATGATCTTAGTGATGGCTTCCACTGAATGTGTTTCTGCTTTTCTTACGTAATAACTAAGCGGCGAACCTTGAATAAAATCCCCATTTTCAATTTGAAAAACTGGTCCTTTGGCAGACGCCCGTAACTTTTTCAGCATGGTTGCTGCTTTTGCGGTTCCAAAAGGCAAATCCATCTTTTTTTCACTATAACTTGTCGGCATAATATACCCATGCATATCACTTGTTGCTAAAATTTTTATTTGCATTTTGTTTCTCTCCTTCTTCCGCCCAAAAGAACAGGAAGGTTAGAACACGAGCCATAACGACTCAGATCCCAACCTCCCACGTCTGTTTATTTATTGATTATTGGTTCCATGCTTGTTCAAATTGTGATGTTGCATCTTTCAATAATTTTTTCGTGTCTTTATTTGATGAAGCAAAAATACTTTCCATAATTGTCCGCATTTCATTATAGGCTGAATCAGCATTTTCTTCTACTGGGATAGCGAATAAATCTTTTACTGCGTTTTCAAGTTGTGCAGGTACTTTGGTTGTCTTAGAATTTTTGTACTCATCACTGTGTAAAACAGATTCTAAAATTGGCATATAACCTGTTTGTTGTGCCCAGTACAATTGTGAATCAGGAGTAGCTAAGAATTTCATGAATTCAAATGCCGCTGTCCGTTGTTCTGGCGTAGCACTATCGAACATATAAATATCTGTTCCTTGTTGTAAGTTGATTTTTTCAGGACGTGGTGCAACACCGTATTCATAGCCACCAGCTTCAGCATCTTTTTGAACAAAACCAGCACCAGCAATACTACCGACAAACATTGCTACCTTTTTGTTTGCAAATGGGCCAGATAAATATTTATCTGAACCAGCTGTGCGGAAGTAACCTGCTTCGATACCATCACGGTAATAGTCCACGACTTCTTGTGAATCTTTGCTTGTTAAATCTAAGTCTTTATTAAAATCAACGCCTTTGTTTTTCATTCCAATTGCGTAATAGTTATTTAACGAGTCAAAACCAGCACCAACGACTTCTTTGTTGGATTTTTCGTAAATTGTTTTAGAAGCTTCTTTTAATTCCTCTAATGTTTTCGGTACTTCAACACCATATTCTTTCAACAAATCAGCATTATAGAATAACATTTCTGTCGATTTATTAAATGGAATGCCGTATTGTTTGCCGTCGATTTTGGCGCCGTCTAACAATACTTCACGAATTGGCTCTGCATCTTTCCAGCCGATTGTGTCATCATCCATATATGGTTTTAAGTCCACTAACATTTCATCTTGTGCAGCATTCCATAACCAGCCTGGGTACGCTTGCGTAATTGTTGGTAAATCTTTTGGTGAAGTTAAAGTCGAATTGATTTTGGCTTGTAAATCAGGGTAAGCAGATTGATTTTGTAATTCCACTTTAATTTTTGGATTTTCTTTCATGAAGTCTTTCGTTAATTTTGTTAACGCTTCTTCTTGAACCCCATTCATTGCATGCCAGAAAGTGATTGTCGTATCTTCCTTCACTTCTTTCACAATATCGTTTGATTCTTTGGCCCCATTACCGTTACCACAAGCCCCCAATGCGAAAATAGCTGCGGTTGCTAACACTGTTGTTGCTAGAGTTTTGAACTTCATTTTTTTCTCTCCCTTAAAAAAATTTATAAAACAATTTGCTCGCCACGTTCTGGCAATATTCTTTCACCATACGGGTTTTCCAGTTTTTCTGGTTTTAACGTATGGATTGGAACCAATACTTGAGGTTCAATCAATGCAATAATTTTATCCAGATCTTCTGGAATTGCATGTCCTGAACAAGCTAAACGGACAAAAGTAATGTCTTTTTTAGCCAACAAATCTAAAAACACGCGATACTGTGGATCAAAGTCTCCTAACGGTTGTGCATCACTGTGAATGTATAAACTACCTTCTTGGAGGTTGTCAAACTGGTTCACAACTTGCCACAAATAGTCTGTTTTGTCCTTTAGTAACGTGTCATACGGGATTTCTAACGCTGGATTCAATTCTGGTATTTTACCAGATTCAGCATAATAATAACGAACTTCTATTCCAAATACTTCAAGTAACAACGCAGCCATATTTGCTTCTAAAACGACTGTACGTGGTGACTTTTCAATAATCTTAGCAAAACGTTCCACGTTTGCTGGATAACCATTAAAGGTAATTTGTCGATTCGGGTTTTCTAGTTCTAAACGAACCAAGTGCTGAACAAGATCTTCTTCACTGACAACCGCTATTTGGGCTGGATCTGGTTCACGTTCTGGGAAGCTAATGCTTACGCCTTCCATCATTAATAATTCAGTATGTTTGGCTTTTTCACAAAAAGCTAAAGTCTCTTCACGATTATGGCCATGTAAGCGCAAATCACCTGTGTATGTGATGAAATGGTCAGGCGTGCGAATCAGTAATGCCGAAGCACCGTACGCATCATGATCAACAGGCACGATTTCCACTGAAATTTCGCCAACTTTAATCACATCGTTTTTATTAAGACCAATCATTTCTCGGGTAAAATTCTTTTCTTCAAACGGTGACGGAATCAAAAAATCACCTTTTCGATTTAAACTATTTAGAATCATTTTCGTTTCTTTTAGGGTGTACAACGGAACAGCTGGGTCTAAATAATTAATCATGCGTGAATGATCTAAGTGGGCATGAGATAAGAAAACAGCTGTGTGTTGATACTCTTTGTCTTCTGCACCATGATATTCATAACCTAAACGTGGATCATATAAGTCTTTTAATTCTGGCACTAAACGATTATTAATTAAGGTTTCAATGTGATCATCGGGCAAATCTAATTCTGGTCGAAATTCTGTACCAAAATCAAAGAAGATGTGGGCATCTTTATACGCCACTTCAATCACGGTTCCTCCAATTGTTAAAATGCCACTGTGAAAAGTCACAGTTGTTTTAGCCTTTGATTCCATTTTTTGCAACTCCTCTGATAATTTCTTTTCTGAAAATCAAGTAAATAATTAAAATTGGAATAACGGTTAATGTTGCAGCAGCCATTTGTAAATGTACGTCACTACCGCTCTCTGTCGCAAAGGCCGATAGTCCATTATTCAATAGACGGTATTTTTTCTCGTTCGTCACCAACAATGGCCACAAGAAAGAATTCCAACTAGAAATGAATGTTAAAATCCCTACTGTTACCAACGCTGGTTTTGACATTGGTACTAAAATACGCCAAATATATTCTAAATCACTAGCGCCATCAATCTTGGCAGCCTTGTAAAAAGTATCAGGAATACCTTTTAAATACCCGTTTAAATAGTAAATATAAAAAATACTAGTTAAAAATGGAATAATTAAGGCGCTGTAAGTATTTAACAAACCTAATTGCGCAATCGTTTGATAATTGGTAAAAATAATAGATTCATACGGAACCATTAACAACGAAATCATCAAAGCAATGACCACATTTTTAAAACGGAACTTCAAACTCGTTAATGCGAATGAAGCTAACACGGCGGTGACTACCGTAGCAATCGTTGTAACGCCTGAAACAAAGACTGTGTTCAAGAAATACCGAAGAAAGGGTGCTTTTTGAAAGACCTCTGTGTAGTTTTGCCATTGTGGTTGTTTCGGAAACATGGTTGGCGGCATGCTGGTCGCTTCAGAGTAACTCATTAAACCAGCTAAAATCATATAGACAAATGGAAATAACGTAATAACGGCTAAAATGCCTAAGAAAACAAATGCGATAATCGTTAAAACTTTTTTCATTGGCTTATTGCCCCACTTTCTTTAAGAGTTTATTTTGTAAGAAAGTGACCACTAAAATAATCACAAATAAAATCACTGTGGCGGCCATCGCAATTCCGGGACGTCCTGCAATGTGGAATTTGTCATAAATATAGTACACTGCGGTTGTGGCACTATTGGCAATCCCCGCACGGCCACCGAATAAAGCATAAACTTGTGTATAAACTTTAAAGGCGCCAATTAAGTTGACCGTTAATAAAAAGGCAATGGTCGGGACTAGCTGCGGAAACGTAATACGTCGGAAAATTTCGCCGTCTGAGGCGCCAAACATTTTTGCAATTTTAAAATGTTCTTCATCAATATTTCTCAACCCAGCCAACAAAATAATAATATTAAATGCTAAACTCGTCCAAACCCCAAAAATAATCAATGTTGGCATACTCATTTGAACATTATCTAGCCAGTTGACAGAAGGAATGCCGAAAAAGCCTAAGACGTAATTGACAATTCCATAATCGCCATTAAAGAAGTAACGGAAGACAATCCCAATGGCAATCGTACTCGTTACATAAGGCATAAAGAAAATCGTTTCAAAGAAACTCTTATGTTTAACTTTTTCAAAGATAATCCAAGCAATTGCTAGGGAAATTATCAAGGCAATCGGTACCACAGCAAATGCATAGAGCGCTGTATTTTTTAACGCTTTATAGAAGATTGGATCATTCAATACACGTTGATAATTTTCTAAACCAGCGTAGCGTTGGTTAATTAAGGAACCTTTTTGGAAGCTCATCCACAAAGAACGAAACAGCGGATAAACGCTAAACAGTAAAATGATTCCTAATGATGGCAGAAGGAAGAGCCATGCTTTTGGTTGATTTTCTGGATTGTATTTTTTCATTAGTAAACCCGGTCTCCCGCTTCGTTAAAGATAAATACTTTTTTATATGAAAAATCAAAAGATAAAGTGTCTCCTTCTTCAATCGCTTCTTCTACACTTACAATTGATTTCACTTGTTCATTTCCTAATGTAAATCGTAAAATACGTTCTCGACCAATCAATTCCACTAAATCTGTCGTTGTGGTAAAGAGACCTGTTTCAGCTGGTACCACATCTTCTGGACGAGAAGCAAACGTATATTTCCCATCAGTCATTGGCATTTTAAAGCGTGCTTGCTCAAAACGCTCAAGCGGAATTTCAAAACTTTCGTGGTACATTTTGCCGTCTTTCACTTCAACAGACAATAAATTAATAATTGGGTTACCTATGAACTGAGCAACAAATAAGTTATTTGGTTCTAAGTAAAGGTTTTGAGGTTCATCATTTTGTTGAATAACCCCTTCGTTTAATAAAATAATTTTATCACTGATTGATAGCGCTTCCTCTTGGTCGTGCGTTACAAAGATTGTTGTAATGCCAACTTCTTTCACCAAGCGGCGGATTTCTTCACGAATTTTCAAACGCAAACGTGCATCCAAGTTACTTAAAGGCTCATCTAATAATAAAACATCTGGTTTTTGAACTAACGCCCGGGTAATCGCAACACGCTGTTGTTGACCACCAGAAAGTGTGCCTGGCTTTTTATGGCTTAACTCTTCAATATTCGTTAGTTTCATATATTCTTCGGCAATAGCTTGTGCCTCTGCCTTGGGAACTTTCTTACTTCCTACCGTCAAAGGAAACATTACGTTTTCTAGAACAGTCATATGTGGATATAAGGCATAGTTTTGAAAAACGAACCCGATGTTCCGATCTTTTGGTGCTGTTTTGACAACCGATTGCTGTCGAAACTGAATATCTCCATCACTTGGATGTAATAAACCTGCAATTAAGTTTAAAATTGTGGATTTCCCACACCCACTTGGCCCTAACAAACAAACCAAGTCCCCTTGCTCAATCGTAAAATTGACCGATTTTAACGCTTCAAACCCATTATCGAATACTTTTTTCAAGTCGATAACTTCTATCATGACCCAACCTCCAAAAAAACATTTAATAGCATACCTTTTGATTTTAACATTTATTTCTTGCAACCGCGAGAGCAAAGCTGTTTCATTAAGATAAAAATAGGTAAAGTTAATGTATTTTTTATGTAAAAAATGTTGTTTTTCTGAAAAGTCTATTCACACTTTTTTTAATGCACAACAAAAAAACAGAGAATTTTTCTCTGCTTTTTTGGTTATTTTTTAGAATCTTTTTCTGATTCCTTTACAATATAAATTGGTCGTTTTTTCGTTTCTAAGAAAATTTTGCCGATATATTTGCCAATAATTCCTAAACATAATAGTTGCAAACCACCTACAAAAAGTACAATACAAACCATTGAAGGCCAGCCGCTTGTTGGATCACCATTAACTAATGTTCGAAAGATAATCACTAACATTGCTAGTGCAGAACCAATACACGAAAAGGCGCCAACGTATGAAGCAATATTCAATGGTGTTTCTGAAAAATTGACAATCCCATCAATTGAATAACTTAATAGACTCCAGAAAGACCAAGAGGTTTCTCCAGCAATTCGTTCTCGATTTTTAAATTCAATATATTCTGTTTTAAAGCCGACCCAACTAAAAATCCCTTTTGAAAAACGATTATACTCAGATAACTCTAAAATCGCATCGACCATTTGTCGGGTCATGACACGAAAGTCACGGGCACCATCCACCATTTCTGTCTCAGCAATTCGATTAATGAGTTTATAGAACATCCGTGCAAAAAAGCTACGAATGGGCGGTTCGCCGTCTCTTGTTATGCGTCGTGTGCCAACACAATCTAAATCTGTACTGGTTTCAATCATCTCAATCATTTGAGGTAATAACTCAGGCGGGTCTTGTAAATCAACGTCCATGACTGTCACCAAGTCACCTGTTGCTTCTTTTAAACCAGCGTATAAGCCTGCTTCTTTCCCAAAATTTCGTGAAAAAGAAAGATAACGGACCTTCTCTGGATGTTCGCGATAAAGCTGTCTTAAAACAGCTAAGGTCTTATCTTTTGAGCCATCATTCACAAATATATATTCTACTGAATGAGACAGTTGCTGGCTAATTTTTTCTACTTCTTCAAAAAACAGCGGAATCGCTGCTTCCTCATTATAACAAGGGACAACAATTGATAACATTTTATTTCCTCCACACTTCAGTTAATTATCATTATACCATATGATAGCTTTATTAAATAACGATATCCAATTAAGAATAGCTTAATTAAATAGAAAGAACCTGAGAAAAAATCCAAAACGATTTTTTCTCAGGCTGACTAGCGGTTAAACGAAAGCAACAGAAATAGTCCTACGCACTACTTCAGCCTCTTTTGTTTAGCACTAAAATTATTTTGTTAAATCTTCTTGGTTTGCTTCAAATTGATAACGCGGTTCATCATTCTTTTCATCATAATCAACAATCAAATCATACCCTTTAAAGAACCAATCATCTGTTTCTTCAATAAAATAGGTAATCCCATCTAGGTTCTCTTTAATCATTGGCTCATCTGGCGCTTCTACAGACATCGCAATGGAAAAACCATCATGAACAGGTGTTTTTCCGTAAATTTTTCCGAAAAAACGAATGCCTGTCTCAGGCTGAACCCCGGTTTCTTCTTTAAACCATTGTTGGGCTTTCGGTGTCACTTCTAATTTCATTCTTTGTTCCTCCTTCACATCTCTGTCGCCATTTATTGTAGCACAGCGCAGTGCTTTTAGAGAATAAAGTGCTTAGCCATTCATTTTTTCATCTAATAAATCGACATCTGCGGTATCACCGATAACTAATAAATTGTCGTTTTCTCGAACAATTTCAGAAGCATCTGGCGAAGCAATTACTTCTGTTTTCGAGCGGCGGATTGCTACCACAGTTAAACCAAATCGCTGACGGAAATTTAATTCTGCTAAGGTTTTATTGTAAAATTTAGGATTGGTGACCCGAACCTCAGCTAATGAAAATTCGCTAGATAATTCAATATAATCTAAAATATTGCGTGAAACAAGTTTGTGAGCAATTCGAATACCCATATCCCGCTCTGGGTGAACGACCATGTCTGCCCCAATTTTATCTAAGACACGGGCATGATATTCATTGACTGCTTTGGCTAAGACATTGGGAACCCCCATCTCTTTAACCATTAGTGTCACTAAAATACTCGCTTGAATATCTTCACCAATTGCCACCACTACGTGATCAAAATTCCGAATCCCTAAAGAACGCAACGTCATTTCATCTTGGGCGTTAGCCACCACTGCATGCGTTGCAATATTCATATATTCATTGACACGGTCTTCACTGCTGTCAATGGCCAAAACTTCTTGACCAGCTTCCACCAAAGTTTGGCATATGCTGCCGCCAAAACGTCCTAAACCAATAATTGCAAAATTTTGTTTCATTTCTTCTGACCGCTCCTGTCTGTTCGTTAAAATTAGTATAACAAATCCATAAATAAATTCCTAGAAGGATTTCCTAGAATTTATTTATGGATTTATCTGATATTTATTTGGCTAAACCATGTTGAAAAGCATAAATCGCTGCTTGGGTCCGATCATCCACATCTAGTTTTGCTAAAATGTTTGAAACATGTGTTTTAACTGTTTTCAAAGTGATAAAGAGTTCATCAGCTATTTCCTGATTACTTTTACCTTGTGCAATCAACATTAAAATTTCGTGTTCTCGATTTGTCAAATCTTCATGCAACACCGGCTCTTGTTTTTTTGTTAACCGTTCCATCATCTTATGCGTCACTTCAGGTTCCAACACACGCTCTCCGCGATAAGTCGCCCGAATTGCATCAGCAATCTCATGTGCTGTTGATGTTTTTAATAGGTAGCCCGCTGCACCAGCTTCAATCGCCGGATATACTTTTTCATCATCAATAAAACTCGTCACAATAATAATCTTGGCTTCTGGCCAATCTTTCAAGATCGCTTTTGTTGAATCAATGCCGTCCATTTCTTCCATTACCAAATCCATCAAAATAACATCTGGACGTAGTTCCAATGCTTTTTCATAGCCAATCTTACCGTTTTCTGCTTCGCCTACGACTTCTATATCCTCTTGAATAGATAAATATGATGAAACGCCTAAACGGACCATTTCATGGTCATCCACTAACATTACTTTGATCACTTGCAGTTTCCTCCTTTATGACAGGAACTTTAATTTCAACGCTGGTTCCCTGCCCTTTAAAACTAATAATTTTAACTGTACCGCCCATGCCGACAACACGTTCTCGAATATTATTTAAGCCATAACTACCGGCTTTATTACTTTGTTCCTTCATATCAAAGCCGACACCATCATCAACAATACGCAATAACACGTTTTTATCGACTTGGTGTAAGTATACCTCTAATTCCTTTGCTTTGGCATGTCTTAAGGTATTGGAAAGTAATTCCTGCACAATTCGGAAAAGATGATCCTCAATGCTGCTATTTAAATGAACATCTTCAACATCCCAAATCAATTCAATTTTAATTTTTGTTTGTAGTTCTTTCAGTAATTGTTCAATACCTTTACGCAAACTTTTTCCTTCTAGACTGATAGGACGCAAGTGCAATAGTAACGCGCGCATTTCCGATTGGGAGGCATTAATGATTTCTGCCACCATGGCTAGTTGTTTACGATATGGTTCCGGGGTTTCTGTTCGTTGTGCTTGTTCATTTAAGGCAGACAACATCATCATGGCTGCAAAAAGTTGTTGACTGACTGAATCATGCAACTCCCGCGCCAAACGATGCCGCTCGTTCTCTAAAATTTCTTCTTTTGTTTGCCCATCCATTAATTGCGGCCGACTGTTTAATAATTGCAATTCTTTAGACATCTCTAATAATTTATTTTTAATCGACCAAATATCTTGTTCGACTTCGGTTAGATAATGGTCTTGATTCTCACTGGTCGTTGGTTTGTTTAAGACTGGACTTTCATAATTACCATTGGCCAATAACCGAAGTTTTTCTTCAATCCGTCCATATTGCCCTTTTTGAACCAATGAAATCAGTAAAAAGGTCAATAAGCCTATTAGTAAGGATATGAGAACAATGTGCACAATTAGTGGTAAATAAAAGACTTTTCTCTGAAGAAGCTCTAATAGCCACCGGTTTTGTTTAATCGAATGAAAATATGAAAACAATGTAATTAAGATAACAATAAAGGTGCTAAGGGACGCATATAATGAAATCATGCGTCTTGAAATCCGATCGGTCATACACGGATCACCTCAACATCTCCTACTAAAGTGTTCGTCATAATTTTCAAACGACGAAGATTGGTATCATAATCATTGCTGTAAATTTTTAATGATTCGTTTTTCAATTGATATTTTTCTTCTTCAAAACGTACCGTTCCGTAAAAAGTTGAATGTTCTAACAAAATAGCTACACCTAACGGCACTAGAATTCGCGTGCGGCCAAAACCTTTACGAATAATAATAATATTGTCTTCTTTCGGTAGTAGCGTATTACCTAAATCAATAATGGTGTCCCCAGAGATTAAATCAATATTGATGTCATCCCATTCATAGATATTGTTACCAATGCGTTCGTTGGCAAACCAGCGGCGTTTAAATCGTTTGCCATTTTTAGGTTCTTTTGCCGCCGTCTCTACCATAATCATTTGTTTTTTACGCCAAGGTGCTCGTTCAGCTATATCCACGCCTGAAATCTCAAAGCCTTTTAAGCCGATAAAGAGTACGCCAAAAATCAACATAAACCAAACAGCCGTGCTGTTCATTGCACCAATGACAATAAAAACAACGCCGAGGACGAATTGAAAGTTGTTAAAATGTGTTTTAGATGCTTTCCTGGAAACATAGGCCACAAGTAAAACGCCAATTGTTAATAAAACAGCTAATCCAGGATTATGTACAATTTGCCATAACGCCAGAATAAAAAGTAATGCTTCTGCGACGATAAAAAAGCGCCAAGGGTTATTCATAGATTTGCCTCCTCCCTCTCTCATTTATTTTACTCGTTTATTTTATTTAATCATAGTGGTTTGCGCCTCAGGTTACCATAGGACTTTAGCCCTAAATGTCCTATATTGCGAAAGGACAGGCCTTGGAAGCTGCCTGCCCTACTCAATTATTTAGTTTGCTTCAACTTTTGTAATTTTAACTGTCATGTCGCCACCAGGGGTTGCAATAATCACTTGATCGCCTAATTGTTTACCAATTAAGGCTTGCGCAATCGGTGAATCGTTAGAAATTTTACCAGAAAATGGATCGGCTTCGGCACTTCCTACGATTGTGTATTCCTCTTCTTCTCCATCAGGCAATTCTTGGAAAGTAACTGTTTTACCGATGGAAACTTCGTCTTGGTCCACGCCATCATTGTCGATAATTTCTGCAAAACGAATCATATTTTCTAACGTTGTAATACGTCCTTCAACGAAAGCTTGTTCATCTTTAGCTGATTCATACTCTGAGTTCTCTGAAAGATCCCCAAAGCTACGAGCGATTTTAATACGCTCTACGATTTCTTTACGTTTAATTGTTTTTAATTCTTCTAGCTCTTGTTCTAATTTTTCTTTTCCTTCAAGAGTCATTGGATATACTTTTTCTACCATGTTAATTCTCCTTTTTCGCTTAACGATACGTAGTTCTTGGTTGGTTATTGAAAAAAATTCCGCTTTCAATCCACAAAAGAGTACCACGCTTTTTCTAAATTGTAAATATAATTATTGAATTTTTGTGATTTTGCTAAATTTTATTTATATAAATTTCTAGTTGCTACCCTTTCCCTCTGTTAAACAGATTACTTTTTGAGTATCTAAAAGCTTGGTGAATCATACAAAATTGATTCACCAAGCTCTTTTATGTTTTCATTTTATTCACTACTTGAATTATTGACATACTGATCTACTAATACTTGATGTTCTTCATATGTTTTTGAGAAGTATACTTTTCCTGTAGAAATATCTGCTACAAAGTATAAATAGTCACTTGGTGTCGGATTCAAGACTGCTTTAATTGACTCCTCACTTGGGCTATCTAATGGTCCTGGTCCATAACCAGTATTTTTATACAAGTTATAAGACGAGTCCACTTCCAAGTCAGCATACGTTACAGTTTCTTTGTGTTCTCCTAGAGCATACAAAATAGAAATATCTGATTGGATTGGCATATCAGCAGCCAAGCGGTTAAAGAATACTTGCGCAATTTGTTTGCGGTCTGCTTCTTTGACTCCTTCTTTTTCAACCAGTGAAGCTAACGTTAAGACTTGCTGATTGGTTAAATTCTTTGCATGAATTGTCGGCGTATATTGTTCCATTACTGTGTTCATTTTAGCAATCATTTGTTCGACAAATTCAGGAAGTGTTGCTTTTTTGTAGTAATCATAAGTTGCCGGGAACAAATAGCCTTCTAAGCGATAACGAACACCTTCTGCAGTTGCAGCACTTTCAAGTAAATCAGGATACTTAGCCTTCATTTGATTGAAGAAGTCTTCGTTTTTCATTAATGCAATGAAATCTGCTTTCTTGAAATCCGTATTTTTTTCAATGGCTTCGCCAATTTTATCTATATCGTAGCCTTCAGGAATCGTTACTTTGCCATCTGCAATTTTAGTTGGTTCTGGCGTGCCTCCTTCTTTTAGCATTTCACCAATTTCATCGAGTGTCATGCTTGGAGACATTTGATAATAGCCCGCTTGAAAATCTGTTAAGTTTTTAAATTTTACGTAGTAGTTAAAAACCATTCCGCTTTTAATGACGTTGCTTTCTTCTAAAACCGCAGCAATTTGCTTATTAGAAGATCCTTCTGGGATATGCACTTGAACAAGCTTCTTATTGTTCTTGTCTAGTGGTTGTAGCCCAGCATCTACATATTTATAAAAAGTAAACCCAAAGATTGCCATCATTAAAACCAATACAGAAACTACAATTAACACGATACGACCGACTAAACGATCTTCTTTTTTACGTGTTTGTTTTTTTGTATTTGTTGGCTTTTCGTCTGTTTCAATCGGGGTTGGCTCTTCGACTGTCTGTGTTGTCTTGTCTTTCCCACGTCTTCGAGCAGCTCTAGAACCTGCACGTGTTTGTGTTGTGCGGCTCGCTGTTTCTTGTGATTCATCATATGAAGGTTGGGGAGACCTATCATTTTTTTCAGAGGAATCAGGTTGATCGCCATCATTTCTACCTTTTAAAGACCCAGTTACTTGGTCTCTAAGCGAAGATTTGGGATCTTGGTTATTTTGGTTATCATTAGCCAAAACTAACCCTCCTTACTATTCTATCGTTTATGACTGAAACTATTATACATGAAACCTCTTTAAAATTAAATGTTTTTAATAAAAAGACCGTCATTCCCTGATAAAAAATTCATCATTGACAACGGTTAAAGCCTATGATGGCGCTTTTCTATTGAAACGATAATAAATCTTAAAATCCTCCTAAATTTATCGAAAATCCATTTTCTATTAGGAATTTTGTAGCAAAATAGCACCTAAGTCTTTAGGCGATTGTACTAGGAATGTCGCTCCCGCCTCTTGTAACTCTGTTTCTTCACCAAATCCATACAAGACACCTATACTATCTAAGCCATTTTGTTGAGCACCAAGAACGTCATGATTACGATCACCAACCATGATAATCGCTTCTTTGGTTGGGTCTAATTGAGCTTCCGCTAATGCATACTGAATCACATCTGCTTTTTTAGAACGATGACCGTCCATACTCGCTCCATAGATGCCTGTAAAATAACGATCTAAATCAAAATGAGTAATAATCTTTTTAGCAAATTCTTCTGGCTTGGAAGTCGCAATGTATAACTTTGCTCCCGCTTCCTTTAACCTTGTTAGTACCTCTGGGATCCCTGGATACACATGATTTTCAAACATACCTTTTCTCTGATAATACGCTCGATAATGACTCACGGCTTGTTGCGCTGCTTCAGCTGAAGGCGCCATGTGCAAAAATGACTCATATAAAGGCGGCCCTATGAAAGAACGTAACGTCTCCTCGCTAGGATCTGGCCAGCCTAATTGTTCTGTTGCGTACAAAATAGAACGCATAATGCCGCTACCAGAATCCGTAATTGTGCCATCTAAATCAAATAAAATCGTTTGATACATCTTCACTTCACTACTTTCTAGCATTTTTTGTCTAATTGATTCTTCAAAATAAGATACGCAAAAGAAGCACATTTTTCAGCGCTTCTCTGCCTTTTTATTTATTTTGCTGTAAACGTATCTGGTTTTTTATCTGATTGCTGTATTTCATAGGCAATGGCTTCAACGATTCGGCGGCTAGCTTGACCATCCCCATACGGATTTTGTGCATGCGCCATCGCGTGGTAAGCATCAGAATCAGTCAATAATGTTTTCGCCTCTTGATAGACTACTTGTTCGTCTGTACCAACCAATTTCAATGTTCCTGCCGCTACGCCTTCTGGACGTTCCGTTGTATCTCGTAAAACTAAAACTGGCACCCCTAAGGAAGGAGCTTCTTCTTGCACACCACCAGAATCAGTTAAAATTAACGCACTTTTCGCTGCAAAATTTTGAAAATCTTTGACGTCCAATGGTTCAATTAAATGCACACGAGCTAATTCACCTAAGTGTTCCGCTACTATTTCACGGACTTTGGGATTTTTGTGCATAGGGAAAATGACTTCAATTTCTGGATGTTCCATTACAAGTCGACGAACAGCTTTAAAAACATTTGCCATTGGCAGGCCTAAATTTTCACGACGATGCATTGTAATTAGCACGATGCGTTGGTCTGTAGGGATTTTTTCCAATAAATCATTTTGATAGTGGGCATCAACAGTATACGCCATCGCGTCAATCGCTGTATTGCCAGTTACATAAATATGTTCTTCTGGATGATTTTCTTTGATTAAATTGTCCTTACTTTGAGTGGTTGGGGCAAAATAAATATCAGTTAACACGTCTACCAGTTGACGATTCATTTCTTCCGGAAACGGAGAATATTTTTGCCAGGTCCGTAATCCTGCTTCCACATGTCCCACCGGAATCTGTTGATAAAAAGCAGCCAATGCAGCCGCAAATGACGTGGTTGTATCGCCATGAACCAAGACAATATCCGGCTGTTCTGTCACAAGAACCTCAGTTAATAAATTCAAAACACGACTTGTAATATCTGTTAAGGTTTGCCCATCTTTCATGATATTTAAATCATGATTCGGTGTAATTTGAAAATCTTCTAACACTTGATCCAACATTTGGCGATGTTGCGCTGTTACGACTACTACAGAGTCAAATCCTTGACTTTGCTCTTCTAAAACTTTGATTAAAGGGGCCATTTTGATTGCTTCTGGCCGTGTTCCAAAAACTGTCATTACTTTAATTTTCTTCATCATTTTCCTCCTAATTCTATGTTAGTTTCGGGTATTTTTGTTGGCGAAATTCTTCTGCTCGTTGGATATAATGTAAGGCGTTCGTATGATTACTGGCTATTTCTGCTGCCGTTAACGGACGGATAACCTTCGCGGGTCGACCAAATGCTAAAACATTTGGCGGGATAATTTTGCCTTCCGTCACTAAAGAACCCGCACCAATCAGGCTGTTTTCTCCAATAATAGCGTTATTTAGAATGGTTGAACCCATGCCAATCAAAGCACCATCACCGATTTTACAACCGTGTAACATGCATTGATGACCCACTGTTACATACTTGCCTACAATTGTCGGGGCATCTTCATCAACATGAATAATCGTGCCATCTTGAATATTACTACCTTCACCAATGGTAATTGTGTTACTGTCACCTCTTAAGACCGACTGAAACCAAATATTACTATCCTTCGCTAGTTGTACGTTTCCATAGACATCTGCACTAGCAGCAATAAAATACTCTTTTTTCAAACCCTGTCACCTCTTTTCATTAAGTATAGACAAGAATTCCTCACTTTCATAGTAAAAAAGACAAGAAAAACGACTGTCTTTTCAGACAGCCGTTTTTTTATTCCTCATAGTCGCCTTCTTCAGCAAATTGACTATTGTATAGTTTTTCATAGAAGCCACCTTGTTCCAGCAACTCATGATGCGTACCTTTTTCAATGATTTCTCCTTGTTTCATAACAAGAATTAAATCAGCTTCACGAATAGTGGATAGGCGGTGGGCAATAACGAAACTCGTTCGTCCTTCCATAACACGATCCATTGCTTTTTGAATTAAGGCTTCCAAGCGTGTATCGACTGAACTAGTCGCCTCATCTAAAATCAAAATTTTTGGATCAGAAATTACCGCTCGGGCAATGGTCAACAATTGTTTTTGACCAAGGGAAACGTTATCTCCCTCAGAATTGATTTCCATTTCATACCCGTCTGGCATTGTCCGAATGAAGTGATCCACATTGGCCGTTTTCGCTGCATCCACAACTTCATAATCCGTGGCATCCAACTTCCCAAAACGAATGTTATCTGCAATGGTACCTTTATACAACCAAGCATCTTGCAATACCATTCCAAATACAGATCGGACATCACTACGGTTCATTTTTTTCGTGTCAATGCCATCAATTTTAATGGCGCCTTCTGTTACATCATAAAAACGCATCAGTAAGTTGATTAAGGTTGTTTTCCCAGCGCCAGTTGGTCCCACAATCGCAACCATTTGGCCCGCATCAACTTTAAAGTTCAAATTACGAATTAACGGTTTTTCTGGGTCATAACTAAAGCTGACATTTTCAAATTCAACAGAGCCTAAAATAGGTTCTGGCAAAGGAACATCTTGTTCGTTAAGTTCTTCTTCTGGTTCATCTAGGATTTCAAAAATCCGCATGGTCGAAGCTGAAGCGCTTTGTAAAGCTGCAGACAACTGCGTAATATTCCCCATTGGTTGGCTAATTTGCCAAATATATTGAATAAACGCTTGTAATTGCCCCACTACAATCACACCAGCAACCACATAGTAACTACCAAGGACAGCTACCCCGATATAGGTCCCATAAGCAGTCATTTGAACCAATGGCAACATTAATCCTGAGATAAAGGATGCTTTGAAACCAAAACCATTTAATCGATGATTGACTTGTTTAAAGCCTTCAAGGGTTTCTTTTTCCCGACCATATAGTTTTAAGACACTGAACCCAGTCATATTTTCTTGGACATAACCATTTAAGTCTCCTAAAGAATTTTGCATTCCTTGGAAATATTTCTGGGAGATTTTAACAATTGTTCTGGAAATAATCAGAGACAACGGAATCATAATCACTGAAAAAATCGCCATCAGCGGATTGATCAAGAACATCATCACTACCGCCATCACAATCCCTAAGACTGCCGAAACAATATTAATAAAACTTTGTTGCATCGCATTGCTGACAGCATCCACATCGTTCGTCACCCGTGACAAAATATTTCCTTGTTGGTTCTTATCAAAATAAGAAACTGGCAAACGATTGATTTTTTCTTCAATATCTCGACGTAAATCGCGCATGGATTGTTGAACGACATTCGTCATTAAAAAGCCTGACAAAAATTGTGCCACACAATAACCTGTTCCCACAACTAAAATCCAAATTAAACATTGGATTACATAATCAAAATTGATTGATTCACCGGCCGCAATATTACGGCTAATTTCTGTCGTTGGTAATCCAGTCAAATAAGGCAACGCTGCATTAAAGGCAACGGTTAATATGGTAAATAAAATAACTAAATAAAACGTCACCCGATACGGTTTAATATAGCGACCGATTCGTTTCATAGAAGAAAAGGCGTGTTTCATGCTAATTCCTCCTCTGACAATTGAGAAGCCGCAATATCATAGTAAATTGGACAAGTCTCAAGTAATTCACGATGTGTGCCAATTCCGACCACGTCGCCTTCGTTTAAAACAACAATGCGGTCCGCATGCATAATTGTTCCAACACGTTGTGCCACAATTAAAACAGTGGATTCTGTTGTTTCTTTTTTCAGACGCGCTCGTAAATTTGCATCTGTTTGATAATCTAACGCAGAAAAACTATCATCAAATATATAAATTTCCGGATTGCGAATAATCGCCCGTGCGATAGCTAAACGTTGTTTTTGACCACCAGAAAAGTTCGTGCCACCTTCTGAAAGAGGTTCATCATAGCCTTGCGGTTTTTGTGAAACAAATTCTGTAGCTTGAGCAATGTCAATTGCTCGTTCCATTTCTTCTAACGTCGCATCTTCCTTACCGTAGCGAAGATTATCAGCAATTGTACCAGTAAAAAGTAACGCTTTTTGTGGAATATAGCCAATCTTATTGCGTAATGCACTAAGTTGGTACTCTTTTACGTTCACTCCATCGATTAAAATTTCACCTTCTGATACATCATAAAACCGTGGAATCAATTGAATTAATGTTGATTTCCCACTACCTGTGCTCCCAATAAAGGCCACTGTTTCACCAGGTGACGCCTTAAAACTTACATTGCGGATGACTGGGCTTTCCGCATGTCCAGGATAGGCAAAGGTTACATTTTTAAACTCTAGATAGCCTTTAGTAGCTGTTTCTGTTACGCCTTCTTCTTCACGAATAGCTGGTTCCATGTCTAAGGCTTCTTGAATCCGTGAAGCCGAAACCGCAGCCCGCGGATACATCATAAAGACACTGGCAAATAACATAAACGAGAACAGCGCATGGAAAATATATTCAATAAAAGCAATTAAATTCCCAACTTCTAAATCCCCATGGCTGATTTGAACAGTCCCGCTCCAAATGATTAAGACCATCACAATATTAAATAAGAAAAAGAACCCTGGTTGGGCTGCTGCCATTAAACGAAACAGACTTTTTGAACTTTCAGTGTAAGTTTCATTGACTTTATTAAAACGAGATTCTTCAAATTTTTCATTAACAAATGCGCGTATTACCCGCAATCCAGAAAGATTTTCTCTTAAAATCCCGTTGATTCCATCTAAGTTCTTTTGTTGCTTTTTAGATAACGGTTCTGACAAACGAGCAATTCCGACAACTGCTAGCAGCAGAAAAGGCAAGGCGCCTAAAACGTACATTCCTAACGACGGACTCGTTCGCATCACCATGTAAAGACTGGCAATAAACATCACTGGCGTCATAAAGCCAAGACGTAAAATATTTCCCATGAAGAGCATAATTTGGTATGCATCATTGGTAGTTCGCGTAATTAAGGAAGAAACCCCAATACTTTCATATTCACTGTGTGAGAAAGTTTGAATCTTTTCAAATAAATCATCACGAATATCACGAACAATGTTTGTTGTAATTCTGGCACCAAAGTACCCCAGCAAAATATTCATTGCGACACCAATAATCGTAATTACAACCATCCAAATCCCTTGCTGATAAATATAGTCCATATCTCTAGGAATAATTCCTTTGTCAATCATTCGTGCTAAAATGGTCGGCAAGCCTAATTCAATCAAAATAAAACCAAACACACAAATAAAATCAGCGAAAAGTAATTTCTTATAACGCATTGTGTAACGCCACATTAACTTCAATTAATCATCTCCTTCTTATCTTACTTTAAATTTTCTAGTACTCCCACTGTATCAAAAAGAAATCGGTAATACAAGCTGTCTGGCTAGAAAAAACAGCCTTTCTCTTTCTATCCTTTCCCTTTTAGATTTTCTAAAAAATAGATAATTTTAATGATTTACTTATACGATTAAAATTGCTACTTCCTTTTGATTGTGCCATAATTGGGAAAAACTGAAAGGACCCTTTGAATGAAAAAATTATTCTTCATTTTTCTCGGTTCCTGTACGTTTGCTTTAGGCACGTTAGGAATCTTTTTGCCGCTTTTACCCACCACTGGTTTTTATTTATTAACGGCCTTTTTTTGGATGCGTAGTTCAGATAAACTTTATAACAAATTTTTAGCTTCTTCTTATTATCAAAAATATATCCAAGAAGCCTTCTTTGAGAAAAAAATTACTCGTAAAGGCAAATGGAAACTATTTATTTCCATGTTTCTTTTATTTGCCATTCCGTGTTTAATTGTCCGAAATACGTTGATGACTACGACTTTAGCGATTGTTTATTTAGCCCACGTGATTGGCTTAAGTTGGTATTGGCGTCCTAAAAAAAAGGCACTTGAACTTGATCAAGAATAAGGCGACACAAGAAGTTTGTTTTTTTTAAAAGTCCAGTGAGTGTTTCTATACTTCCTTATCATTCTATGATAAAATAAGCTTAATTGTTGTTATTCACAACACACGGGACGGTTGAAAAAGAACACATAAAATCAAATACCCAGAATGAAGCAAAGTCGAGGCTTCATTTCATCATTAACAGATGTTTTTGATGAGCATTCTTTTTTAGGTGATCAGCACCTCGTTTTGTTGTGTTTAATTTTCTGTCTTAAAATGAAAAAAACTATAAATTGCTACTATTAGTAGCTGAAGGAGAAATGAATCGATGATTTACAAAGTATACTATCAAGAAACAAAAATCAGAAACCCAAAAAGAGAAGACACAAAATCTCTTTACATGGAAGCCGATAGCGATGTAATCGTGCGCCAATTAGTTGAAGAAAATACCCCATACAATATTGAATACGTTCAATTATTAGACGAAAAACATCTTGCTTATGAGCAAGAACATGCGGACTTCACTCTAACGGAGTTTTAACATGAAAGTAAACATAAAAAATAACGAAACTGGCGTTTTTGCAATCGGTGGTTTAGGCGAAATTGGAAAAAACACATATGGGGTACAATTCCAAGATGAAATTATCATTATTGATGCTGGGATCAAATTCCCAGAAGATGATTTACTTGGGATTGACTACGTGATTCCAGATTATAGCTACATCGTTCAAAATTTGCATAAAGTCAAAGCACTCGTTATTACCCACGGTCATGAAGACCATATTGGTGGCGTTCCTTATCTTTTACGTCAAGCGAATATCCCAATCTATGCGGGACCACTAGCCTTGGCTTTAATTACCAACAAACTAGATGAACATGGTTTATTGCGAGAAGCGGAATTACACGAAATTAATGAAGATACGGTGATTCGTTT
Organism: Enterococcus sp. DIV0358; assembly: GCF_051713465.1. NCBI lineage: Bacteria > Bacillati > Bacillota > Bacilli > Lactobacillales > Enterococcaceae > Enterococcus > Enterococcus sp. DIV0358. Next base: position 2,427,365 of record NZ_JBIOPX010000001.1, read on the forward strand.
TAGAAAAACAGCGATTAGCTTTTTCCGGACGACTCACAGTATTCCTGATGCCTTGGGCGTTGTGGTTAAAACGCCTTCTGGTAACATTGTCGCAACAGGTGACTTTAAGTTTGACTTTACACCCGTTGGCGAGCCAGCTAACTTGCACAGAATGGCAAAATTAGGTGAAGAAGGCGTTCTTTGTCTTCTTTCAGATAGTACCAATGCTGAAATACCCACCTTTACAAAATCCGAAAAAACAATTGGGACCTCTATTTTAAAAATCTTTGAAAAAATTGATGGTCGGATTATCTTTGCCAGTTTTGCTTCAAACATTTTCCGTTTACAACAAGCTGCTGATGCAGCCGTGAAAACCGGTCGCAAAATTGCTGTTTTTGGTCGTAGCATGGAAAATGCCATTGTCAATGGCGAACGCTTAGGCTACATCAAAGTGCCAAAAGGAACGTTTGTCGATGCGGCGGAACTGAATCAATTGCCAGCAAATGAAACAATGATTTTATGTACTGGCTCTCAAGGAGAACCTATGGCCGCGCTTAGTCGGATTGCTAACGGTACACATCGCCAAATTAGTATTCAACCAGGCGATACGGTTGTTTTCTCAAGTTCACCAATTCCTGGGAATACGACAAGCGTTAACCGTTTAATCAACTTATTATCTGAAGCCGGTGCAGAAGTTATCCACGGAAAAATCAATAATATCCATACTTCTGGTCACGGTGGACAAGAAGAGCAAAAATTAATGCTTCGCTTGATGAAGCCTAAATATTTCATGCCTGTTCATGGTGAATTTAGAATGTTAAAAATCCATGCTTCGCTCGCTCAAGATACAGGGGTTCCTGAAGAAAATTGCTTTATCATGGGCAACGGCGATGTCTTAGCTTTAACGGCTGATAGCGCACGTCCTGCTGGCCACTTCAATGCTAATGACGTGTACGTTGATGGAAATGGTGTCGGTGATATCGGGAATGTTGTTTTACGGGATCGTCGTATCTTATCTGAAGAAGGTTTAGTTTTAGCGGTAGCAACAGTTGATATTAAAAATAAAGAAATTATGGCTGGTCCAGACATTCTTTCCCGTGGTTTTGTCTACATGCGTGAGTCTGGTGATATGATTCATGAAGGCCAACGTCTTTTATTCAATGCTCTACGTGAAGCAATGAAAGATAAAAACTGTACCGAAGCAAAATTAGGCGAAGCCATGACGACCGCTTTACAGCCTTTCTTATTTGAACAAACAGAACGTCATCCAATGATTCTGCCAATGATTATGACTGCCACAGTTAGTGATCAATAAAGCTCTCATTTAATAGAGAAGAAAAATGTTTGTCCATTTTTCTTCTCTATTTTTTCTAACAAAAAAACACCTAACATGCGTTAGGTGTTTTTGGATTATTTTTTATTAGTTTTTTTCTACGTTAACTGCTTGAGGGCCACGGTCTGAATCTTCAACATCGAAAGTCACTGCTTGACCTTCTTCTAAAGTTTTGAAACCATCACCTTGGATAGCTGAGAAGTGTACGAATACGTCGCTTCCGTCTTCGCGTGAGATAAACCCAAAACCTTTTTCTGCGTTAAACCATTTTACTGTTCCTTGTTCCATTCTTTTGTTCCTCCTCGTGCATTTGCACATAAATAGTCGTAACTTTGCTCGCTTCCAATAGAATATTTAAAAAAATTTAAAAAGTCTACATAATTCCAAACAAGATTACCCTTTCATTTTACACGTGATAAAATATTTTTGCAAGAATTGTCCTCATTCTGAAGCAAAAAAATTCTCTTCTCTCAAACTAATGTATCCGCTATCACCAACAATAATATGATCCAACAATTGAATCCCCATCATTTCGCCACATTCTTCCATTCGTTTGGTAAATTGAATATCTTGTGGTGACGGTGTCGGATTGCCAGATGGATGATTATGAGCTAATAGTATGCGAGCAGAAGAATATTTAACCGCTTCCCGAAAAATTTCGCGTGGATGAGCAATACTTTGATTCAGTGAACCTTTGAAAATCGTTTTCTGTTGGATAATGTCATTCTTGGTATTCAAGTAAATACAAATTAAATGTTCTTGTTGCAGCCCCTTCATCTCTTGGAGTAATCGTTGAGCGACTTGTTGACTGGACGTAACTTTGCCAAATTTGATTTGACTACTTTGATAAATTCGACACCCCAATTCAATGGCCGCACGTAATTCAATGGCTTTCACTTGGCCAATGCCTTTAATAGCCATTAACTCGTTCAACGTGGCTTGCTGCAAATAAGAAAGTTGCTTAAACTGTTTTAACAACGTTGCGGCAACAGTCATCACGTCTGCTTCTTTTGAGCCAGTACGTAACAGAATCGCCAACAACTCTTGATTCGATAATGCTTTTTCTCCTATCGCTAAGAGCCGTTCTCGTGGTAAACAATCACTCGGCATCTCACGAATAAACAGATCCGATACTTGCATAAAAAAACCTCCTTTGCTAGTCATTAATAAACTACGCAAAGGAGTGTTGTTTTTATTATTTTAAATAATGTGGCGCTTGATGTAAACTCTCCAAGACATGTAATGTTTTCTCTTGGATAACTTCAGTTGGTTGCAATAAATCAGGTACCATGATCACTGGAATGCCCGCACTATGAGCCGCACTTACCCCATGAAATGAGTCTTCGAAAATCAAGGTTTTCGGGGCTTCTGTTCCTAAAAGTTGACGAGCTTTTTGAAAAATTTCTGGGTCCGGTTTTGCTCGTTTAACATCCTCTGCTGAAACGATCCCTACAAAACGATCCTGAATCCCAGCATGGCTTAATAACATTTCAATTGCTGGACGGACGTTACTTGAAGCAACCAATCGAGGAATTTTTTGATCATCTAAAAAGTCGAGAAATTCCACCACCCCTGGTTTTAAAGGGACGTTACCAGATCGAAACTCTTGCAAGGTATCATCATAAGAACGGCGGATAAATTCTTCCACTGTGTCGTGACCATAAGATGCATAAATACGTCGGTAATTCTCTTGTACTTCTTCATCGGAAATCCCAACATAGTCTAAATAGACTTCTTTACTATATGGTAACCCCATTGCATCTGCTACTTTTTGAGTAGATGTATAGTAAATCAACTCCGTATCAAAAAGCAACCCATCCATATCAAAAATTACGCCATCAAATTTCTTCATCATTTCCTCCTATAGTTAAAAGTAATTCTCTTACTTGAGAAACAAAATATAATGAACCTGTTACTAATAATAAATCATCTGCCGACATTTTTTCTAAAATTTCGCCTAAGCCAAATTGCCATAAAGACACAATTTCTGTTAAATCGTCTTCATATTTTTCCATTTCTGTAAGTGCAATAGCTTTAGGGTAATCAAAGCTAGTTAAGTAAAGATGCGCATTCGGTACTTGCTTTAAGTCCTGAATCATCTCATCCACATCTTTAGTTGCTAAAGCTGAAAATAAAATATGAATCGTGTGTTGTGGAAACTCTTTGCGCAAGTTTTCAACTAAGCGTTTTACTGCATGATCATTGTGGGCACCATCTAAAACAATCAACGGTTCATCACTAAGACGTTCCATTCGAGCTGGCCATTGCGCTTTAGCTAACCCTTGAGTAATGTCTCGTTCTTTAAACGGCAAATGTTGTAGTTGGCAATACTTGTCAAATAATTGAATAGCTACCGCCGCGTTTTCTACTTGGTGACGCCCCAACAAGGGAACTTTAATCTTTGTCAGTTTGCCCATTTCTCCATAGAAATTAAATACTTCCCCCCATTGTGTGTCAGGATGTAGATATTCCACTTGATACTCTTTGCCAAAACGAAAAATTGGACTCTGTTTTTCTTGTGCGACTTTTTCAATGACTGCTAGCGCATCAGCACAAATATTGCCTGTTACTACTGGGACTTTTTCTTTAATAATACCCGCTTTTTGATAGGCAATTTCAGCAATTGTTTCACCTAAAATTTCTGTGTGATCCTTTCCAATTGTCGTAATTCCCGTCAATAATGGCTTCACGACATTGGTGCTATCAAGTAATCCACCTAAGCCAACTTCAACAACTGCGATATCCACTTGTTCATTCACGAAATAGTCCAAGGCCATTCCTGTCAATGTTTCGAATTCTGTAATTCCAGCCACTTCAGTGATTTTGTCTAATTCTTTAATGATTGGTTGATACTTTTCCACATAGGTAATCAATTGTTCGTCTGAAATTGGTTGACCATTTATCGCAATTCTTTCATTAAATGATTCAATATAAGGAGAGGTAAAGGTTCCGACTTTCAAGCCCATTTCTTCTAATAGACAGCGTAAATATGTCACGGTTGAGCCTTTACCATTGGTTCCTGCGATATGAATCGTTGGCACTTTGTTTTCTGGATGATCAATTTTTTCTAATAACGCATTAATCCGATCCAAACCAGGTCTTGAACCAAAGGGTAACCGGCTATGAATCCATTCAATGGCTTCTTCTATTGTTAATTGCATCTTGTCCAACTCCTTGTCTTCTTCTACATTATAACTAAGTTAGGTGACTTTTTCACTAATAACCAATTGAAACTTTTTCTTGAAAACTTTTTGCATTTTTCATAATTTTGCATTATTAGCGGATACATTAATGAACTTATGGTAAACTAACATTCTGGATGGTTCGTTCCAGCCAGCCAATTAAAAACTATTTTTAGAGCGTTCAACACGCTTATTCATGATTTTTTTATAAAGGTGGACTTATTTTGATGAAAAACAAATCGAAGCTTTTATGGTTAGGAAGTTTTTTCTTGCCGTTTTTACTTCTGTTGCTTGTATGGATGACATTACAACTTGCGCCTTTTGGTGACAACAACTTATTAGTTAGTGATTTAGGCACGCAATACATGCCTTTCTTGAGTTTTTTAAAACGCTCTTTTCACGAGGGAATAACTACATTCTACTCTTTTTCCAATGAGATTGGTGAGTCGATTGTTCCTTTGGCAGCCTATTACTTACTGAGCCCTTTTAATGTGTTGGCTTTCTTTTTTCCTTATGAACAATTACCTATAGCAATTTTATGGATTATTACCTTAAAACTTGCCTTGATGGGCACTACGATGTTTAGCTATTTAAAATACACCTATCAAAAAGTTGATGGCACCACGTTACTTTTTTCAACGTCCTATAGTTTCTGTGGCTTTGTCACCGTCTATAGCCAAAACTTTATGTGGTTGGATGCACTGATTCTATTCCCGCTTATCTTATTGGGACTCCAACGTTTATGGGATCAACGCAAATGGGGCTTATACAGTATAACCCTGTTTTTAGCGATTGTGACGAATTACTACATGGGTTATATGATTTGTCTCTTTGCTGTTTTGTACAGTATCTATTGGTTCTTTAAAAAGAATACTCAAGCCCATGCTATTCGGCAATTTTTTAAACAAAGTCCGTTATTCATCCTCGTTTCTTTTTTAACAGGAACCGCAACTAGCTTTTTATTATTACCTGCAGCAGAAGGAATGCTCTATACAAAAAAAGCAGATTTTGATGTCTCGACGTTCTTTTTAACGCCTAAGTTCAACACTTCGTTCTTCTCGCAATTAGGCTTAGGTTCTATTAATTATGAGTTGCGTTTAGACCATTTACCAACCGTTTTTGCTGGATTATTTGTGACACTCCTCTGTGTCGCCTATTTTCAAACGAAACAAATTGCGTTAAAAGAAAGAATAGCTTCAGCGATTCTTTTATTCATTCTCTTTTTAAGCTTTTGGTTAGAAGCCTTTAACACTGTCTGGCACATGTTTCAAAGCCCAGCTGGTTTCCCTTACCGAAATGTCTTTATCTTTAGCTTTTTATTGATTGTCTTTGCCTATGAAGCTTGGCTTAAAAAAGTGACCATTCCTTGGTCCGCACCTATTATTTTTAGTCTGCTGTTAGTCATTGGCTACGGATCTTTGTATTATGGTCCACAAAAGAATCTCTTAATTTCGATCAATTATTTATGGCTAAGTTTACTTTTTATTTGGTTGATTTTCTTTTGCTTGCGTTTAGCACACAAAAAGGCCTTAAGAAACTATGTAGTCGTGGCTTTATTCTTACTGGTCAGCACAGAATTAACAACGAATTTCTGGATTTCTTTTAAACATATGCCCTTTGGTAGCCAAGCAACATTTGCCCAAGATTACCGAAAACACAGCCAATTAATCGATGAAAAAATGACCTCAGCACCAGAACTTTATCGCATGAAACAAGTCATTCCTTCCAAAGAAACAGGGTTCCGTGAAATCAATAACGGCTACAATAATCCTTTACTTTATGGCTATGCTGGCGTTTCTAGCTATACTTCGACTTTAACTGCCACTACCCAAGACACATTAAGTGCGCTAGGTTTATATCGAAAAAATGATCGCCGGATTGCTTATGTGGATAATTCACAATTAACCAATTTACTTTTAAATGTGAAATATGACTTTTTACCAATTGAAAAACCTACGAGTGAAAAATTGCTAAAAACAGTTGGTTCCACGAAAATCATGGAAAATGATGAAGCGATCGGTATGGGCTTTTTGGCGCCAACCGCATTAACCAAGTTAAAATTAGCAAAAAATAATCCTTTAGATGCCCAAGAAGAACTCCTGCAAACGCTCGTGCCGACGGATAAACCTTACTTTAAAACAGCTTCGTTGATAAATGAACCTCATCATACCAACGAAACAATTGAAGCAACCTTTAAAGTGAATAGCACTGGCGACTTGCATCTTTATATTCCGAATTTAAAATGGAAAAAGGTTACACAATTGAAGGTAAACCAACAAGTTATCTCGACGCCAATTTATATTGCAACCAATCAGCTGTTCAATTTAGGGCATTTTGAAAAAGGAACTACCGTGACCCTGTCACTAACTGCTGAACAAGTGGTTGATTTAACCAATTGGCAACTTCAAACTTTAGACCAAACAGCCTTTAATCGTGCGGTTGACAAATTACGCCAACAAGCTCTTCACGTGAATGCAACTAAAAAAGGCCATTTAAATGGCGCACTGAATGTACCTGGAAATGACACTCAGTTACTGTATACGTCCATTCCTTATGACCAAGATTGGCAAGTCAAATCGTCGCTACAAAAAGAACCCTTAAAAACACAACGCATTCTAGGTGGCTTTTTAGCTGTTGAAGTCCCAGCTGGCAAACAGCAGTTAACCTTTGCCTATCATCCAAGAATGATTTATCTCGGCACTGCCGTCAGCGGAACGATTTTACTGGGAACGGCTGGTTATCTTGGCTTTAAAAAATACCGTCGAAAACGTCAGGAGGCCACTCATGACTAATCAGAAAAAATTTTTAAATGGACTCATTCGGTGGTTACCCCTAGTTGGACTGGTGCTTTTCTTCGGCTTAATTTTATGGGGATATTCCAGAGGAATTTTTCATTCTGTTGCTTCCTTGCAAGCTTTTATTAAACAGTTTGGTAACTATGCGGTTCTATGTTTCATTCTTTTACAAATCGTCCAAGTGATTATCCCTATTCTACCTGGAGGAATTTCTTCTGTTGCAGGAATGTTGATGTTTGGCAATTTGCAAGGCCTTTTGTATAGCTATCTTGGATTGATTATTGGTGAGTTTATTGGCTTTTTACTGGTTCGTTACTATGGACGTAGCTTTGTAAAAATAATCCTTTCACCCAATAAATACAAAAAATTTGAAGAGATTTTAGACAAAAATGAACACAATGTCAAAAAGCTCTTAATCTTTACTATGTTAGTCCCCTTCGCTCCAGATGATATTGTTTGTTTAGTGGCGGGAATTACAGATATTTCTTTAAAAGAATTCATGAAAATTGTTCTTTTATTGAAATTCTGGTCTGTGGCTACTTACAGCTACTTAATGTTGTATTTGTTTCAATTATTTGGCAAATTATAACAAAAAGACAACAAAACCTGAGCCGACCCCCAAAAGTTAGACCTAGAAATCTAACTTTTGGAGGTTTTTTTGTATGGCAAAATACAGTTTTGAATTTAAACTTAAACTTGTTCATGACTACTTATCTGGTCAAGGAGGTCTAAGGTTTCTCGCAAAGAAGTATGGGTTTAAAGATAGTTCTCAAATAAGCAAATGGATAAATGCCTATAAAGAACTTGGTGAAGAAGGCCTACTTCGCAGTCGAAAAAATAAGAATTACTCTGTTCAATTTAAGCTAGATGCGATAGAGTTATATTTAACAACAGAGTTGTCCTATCAAGAAGTAGCTAATCTTCTAAAAATGAACAATCCATCATTGATTGCGAATTGGCTTAGAACGTATCAGAAGTTTGGTATAGAGGGACTCTCTAAACAGAAAGGACGTCCACCTACCATGTCTAAAAAGAAACGAAATGAACCCCAACCACTACCAAGTGAACGATCTCAAGTAGAGAAACTAGAAAAAGAAAATAGAATGTTAAAAATTGAGAATGCCTATTTAAAAGAACTGAGGAGACTGCGTTTAGAGGACGAACAAAAAATGAACGAATCGCACGAATCATTCACAGTCTCCGAAGACACTTTCGATTAAAAGATATTTTGGAAACCCTAAGGTTTCCAAAATCTACTTACATGTACTGGCAAAAACGCCTCGACAGAACAGCTTCAACACAAATCATTGAAGAAGAAATTCAAGCGATTCGTAAAAAACATCAGCATTATGGCTATAGAAGGATAACCCAAGAATTGAAACGACGTGGATTTCAAGTGAATAAAAAGAAAGTTCAGCGATTAATACAAAAGTTAAAGTTACAAGTCAAAGCTTTTACTAAGAAATCCAGAAAATATAATTCCTATAAAGGAACCGTTGGTAAAATCGCTAAAAATTTGATTCGTCGCCGATTTAAAACCTCTGTTCCTCATCAAAAAATTACAACTGATACAACTGAATTTAAGTACTTTGAAGCAGATAACGCAGGCATCTTTCGTCAGAAAAAACTATACTTAGATCCATTTATGGATATGTATAATAGTGAAATTCTAAGCTATAGCCTTTCTACTCAACCAAATGGTAAAACAGTTATGGAAGGTCTGAAAGAAGCAATTTCTCAAACAAATGATTGTCCCTATCGGCGCACCTTTCACTCTGATCAAGGCTGGGCTTATCAAATGAATGTCTATATACAAACATTAAAGGACAATAATATCTTTCAAAGTATGTCTCGAAAAGGAACCTGTTTAGATAATTCTCCTATGGAGAATTTCTTCAGTATCCTAAAACAAGAAGTGTACTATGGAAAAATCTATCAAAGTCAAAATGAATTGAGAGAAGCAATTGAGAACTACATTTATTATTACAATCATCACCGAATCAAAGAAAAACTTAACTGGAAAAGCCCAGTAGAATTTCGACAATTCAATCAAAAAACTGCATAAAAATAGAGTGGAAAAATCCACTCTATAAAAAGTCTAACTTTTTGGGGTCACTACAACCAACGTTTGGTTTTGTTGTCTTTTCTTTTTTAGATTGAACGTAAATGGGCAATCCGTTCTTTGACAGCCTCTTGTTTTTCAAGGTAGTCTTTTTCTTTTGCACGTTCTGCTTCCACGACCTCATCTGGTGCATTTGACACAAAACGTTCATTTGAAAGTTTGCCTTGCACACGTTTGACTTCTTTTGTCCATTTGTCTAATTCTTTTTCTAAGCGAGCAATTTCTTCTTCAATATTAATCAAACCAGCTAATGGTAGGAATAGTTCTGCGCCTGTTAAAACAGCGGACATGGCTAATTCTGGCGCTTCTATTTCACGACTGATGACTAATTCCTCTGGGTTACAGAAGCGTTCCAAGTAGCTAGTATTAGCTGTTAAAAATTCTTCTACTTCTGTATCGTTTGTTTTAATTAACAAAGTAATTGGTTTAGAAAGTGGTGTATTCACTTCTGCTCGAATATTCCGAACCGAACGAATAACTTCTTTCAGAACTTCCATTCCTCGAGCTGCTGCTTCATCGTTAAATTCTTCATGAACAACTGGGTACTCTGCCACAACCAATGACTCACCTTGATGCGGAATTTTTTCCCAAATTTCTTCTGTTACAAATGGCATAATTGGATGCAATAAGCGTAAGATTTGATCCAATGCGTACACCAAGATGCTCCGTGTTGTTTGTTTAGCTGCTTCATTTTCTCCGTAAAGAATTTCTTTACTCATTTCAATATACCAATCACAGAAATCATCCCAGATGAAGTTGTATAATTGGCGACCTGCTTCACCGAATTCAAAGCGATCAAATAATTCTGTCACACGGGCGACTGTTTCGTTTAAGCGCGTTAAAATCCAACGATCAGCGACAGTCTTTTCACCACTAAAGTCAATATCTGCAGCAGTCATACCTTCTACATTCATAATAACGAAACGACTTGCATTCCAAATCTTATTGATAAAGTTCCAAGAAGCATCCATTTTTTCATAACTAAAACGAACATCTTGACCAGGTGCTGAACCATTTGATAAGAACCAACGTAACGCATCTGCGCCATATTTTTCGATGACATCCATTGGATCAATCCCATTCCCCAATGATTTACTCATTTTGCGTCCTTGCTCATCACGAATTAAGCCGTGAATTAAGACATTTTGGAAGGGACGTTCGCCTGTAAACTCTAAGCTTTGGAAAATCATACGACTTACCCAAAAGGCAATAATATCATAGCCAGTAACTAATGTGCTTGTTGGGAAGTAACGTTGATAATCTTCGCTTGCTTCGTCCGGCCAACCCATCGTTGAAAATGGCCATAATGCAGAACTAAACCATGTATCTAAGACATCACTATCTTGAACCCAGTTTTCACTGTCGGCTGGTGCTTCCATCCCAACATACATCTCGCCCGTTTCTTTGTGATACCAAGCAGGAATTTGATGGCCCCACCATAATTGTCGCGAAATAACCCAATCATGTACATTTTCCATCCAACGTAAAAATGTTTGATTGAAGCGTGGTGGATAAAATTCAACAGCGTCTTCTGTTTCTTGATTTTTCATTGCTTTTTCAGCTAGTGGTCCCATTTTTACAAACCATTGGGTCGATAAACGAGGTTCCACGACAACGCCTGTTCGTTCTGAATGGCCCACGCTGTGATTCATTGTTTCGATCTTAATTAAGCGACCTAGTTCTTTCAAGTCAGAGACAATCGCTTTACGTGCGGCAAAACGATCCATTCCTTCGTATTTTCCAGCCAGTTCATTCATCGTGCCGTCTTCGTTCATAACATTTACTCGAGGTAAGTCATGACGATTACCGACTTCAAAGTCATTTGGATCATGGGCAGGTGTGATTTTTACAACCCCTGTTCCAAATTCCATATCTACATAGTCATCTGCAATAATTGGAATTTCTTTATCCACTAATGGCAAGACAACTGTCTTACCAATAAGTTCCTGATACCGTTCATCTTCTGGATGGACCGCAATCGCCGTATCTCCCAACATTGTTTCAGGACGCGTTGTCGCAATTTCAACAACGCCAGAACCATCTGATAATGGGTAGCTCATATGGTAAAAAGCTCCTTCAATATCTTTATGGATTACTTCGATATCAGACAATGCTGTTTTCGCTTTCGGATCCCAGTTAATGATATATTCACCACGGTAAATCAAATCTTTCTCGTAAAGAGAGACAAACACTTTACGAACGGCCTCAGATAGCCCTTCATCTAAAGTAAAACGTTCACGGCTGTAATCTAAAGAAAGGCCCATTTTTGCCCACTGTTCACGAATGTGAGAAGCATATTCTTCTTTCCATTCCCACACTTGATCAACAAATTTTTCACGACCTAAGTCGTAACGTGAAACTCCTTGTTGTGCTAGTTTCTCTTCTACTTTTGCTTGCGTGGCAATTCCGGCATGGTCCATTCCTGGTAGCCATAACGTATCAAAGCCTTGCATTCTTTTTTGGCGGATAATCATATCTTGTAATGTTGTATCCCAAGCATGCCCTAAGTGTAGTTTCCCTGTTACATTGGGTGGTGGAATAACAATTGAATAGGGCTTCGCTTTTTTGTCGCCACTTGGTTTAAATAAATCTTGATCTAGCCATTTTTGATAACGGCCAGCTTCGATTTCTGTCGGTTGATATTTCGTTGGTAAGTTTTTTTCTTCTGACATTTTTTCCCCTTCTTTCTTAAAATACGCGATTTGGAGCGGTAATTATTTTACAAATGAGTTTTTTTGGGCTAAACACTAAAATACGCCCTAAAATACTTTCGTATTTTAGGGCGTAGATTCATCTTATTTACGCGGTACCACCTAAATTGCATTCGAATTGAATTCATTCAAATGCCACTCATTCGTGAGATAACGTTCACGAAACGAATCGTTCTACTAACGTACTGTGTTCAAACCATTGACTCACAAGCTACCTTCTCACTGGTTGTGTAAAAGTCTTGCACCTGAACGACTTTTTCTCTAAAACGACGCCAATGATACTCCTCTTGTTCGCTGTCTTTGCTTCATTCTACAATGAAGCGCAAGCAAAGTCAATTTGTAATCTAGAGGGATTACACTTTTTTTGCAGCTTCTAACGCTTGTTGATAATCGGGTTCCGACGAAACTTCTGAGACGATTTCTTCATAAACTAACGTTCCTTCTGGGTCAATCACAAAAATAGCACGTGCTAAACGGCCCATTTCTGGAATATACAAACCATAAGCTGCACCAAATGAGTCTTCAGTATCATGAAGCATTTCCATTTCGACACCCTCAGCGGCACACCAATTTGCTTGTTCTTCAACTGTGTTATTGGAAATCGTGATAATCTGAACACCGTCTAATTTCGCCGCTTCTTGATTGAAACGTTTCGTTTGCAGTGAACAAACACGTGTGTCGATATCAGGAACCACACTAATTAAAACCGTTTTACCTTTATAATCTGCCAAGTTGATTTCTTGGTTGTTTAAATTTTTCAAAGAAAAGACGGGGGCTTTTGTGCCAACTTCGGGCTGTTCACCTGTCAATTCTAATACGTGCCCTTTTCTTGTAACATTCATTCTGAAATCCTCCTTTTCCACTTTCCATAATAAGTATAGTAGAGGATTTTTATGAAGACAATTTTATTGCTTTGGGCTATTTGCTAGTGAAAAAGTTTCATTAAAATAAATCAGTGTTTGCAGTTCCGTTGTTAAATCAATATACTGCACACTAACGTTGGCTGGCACACTGACACGGTCTGGCGCAAAATTTAAAATCGCAGTCACACCCGCTTGTACAATTTTGTCGATGGCTTTTTGGGCATGGTGACTTGGTACTGTAGAAATGGCTACCGTGACCCCTTCTTGTCGAACGAATGCTTCTAACTCAGACATATCATGAACTAATAACCCATTAATCGTGGTGCCAACTAAAGCTGAATCATTATCAAAAGCACAGACAATATTCAAATTCTCGTTGCGTCTAAAATTATTTTTTAATAATGCCTTGCCTAAATTGCCACAACCAATCAGAGCAATTCTTTTTTCTTCTTGCGTATTTAAAATATTACTAAATACCTCAATTAAATACGGCACATCGTAACCATAACCGCTTCGGCCCAGTTCACCAACGTGGGAAAAATCACGCCGAATCGTTGCAGAAGGAATCTGGATCATTTCACTAAACTCTCGTGATTTAATGCGTTTAACACCAGAATCCCCTAACATTTTTAAATAACGTAAATAAACCGGCAAACGTTTTGCCGTTGCTTTAGGCATTTTTTTCTCCATCCTCTGTCCTCCTTGTTACCTACTTCACATATTCAGTTTATCACGGTTCCCCTCTCCGAGCAACTTGTTTGTGAAATAAGTACAAAATAAATACAGTGACGTCTAAGCGACCGTCACTGTATTTATTTCTTATAGGAAATCTGCAAATTCGTCTTCTTGTTTATCTTTCGCTGTTTCTGCTGAAATCTCTGTAATTTTGAGTCCTTCCAAGGCCCGAGCCATTAAACCTTCCAAGTCTAAGCGCGCTTCATAATCTTGCGCTTTATCCAAGCGAGGTCGTGTTTTCGGTTGCGGTGGCGCAAAAATTGTACAACAATCTTCGAAGGGTTGAATGGCTAATTCAAACGTGTCAATTTTTTCGGCAATTTCGATAATTTCTGTCTTATCCATTGAAACAACAGGTCGAATTATCGGTGTTGAGGTAACCTCATTAATTGCTACCATACTTTGAAGTGTTTGCGAAGCCACTTGTCCTAACGATTCACCATTAATAATGACTAAACCTTTCCGCATTTCACGAATTGCATCTGTTAAGCGTAACATTAAACGTCGTGTAATGGTCATTAAGTAGCCTTGGGGAACAACTCGTTTTATTTCTTCTTGAATTTCTGTAAAGGGCACTTCAATAAATTGAATAGTTCCTACATAAGGGACTAATTTTTCAGCTAAATCTTTGGCCTTTTGTAACGCTTGTTCACTTGTATAAGGTGGACTAGCAAAATGGACAGCTTCCACTTCCACGCCACGTTTCATAGCTAAATAACCTGCAACTGGTGAATCAATGCCTCCTGACAACATCAACATACCACGACCACTGGTGCCCACTGGCAATCCACCCGCACCACGAATCGTTTCATAAGATAAATACGCCGCATCTTTACGAATTTCAATTCTTAAGTTGATATCAGGTTTTTTCATTTGTACTTGAATTTCCGGGATGGCTTCAATAACAGCCCCACCTAATTCTTGATTCAAGCCATTTGAATCAAGTTCAAATGAATGGTCCGAACGTTTAGCAGTAATTTTAAACGTCTTACCTGGCGTATAAACTTCCCGAACAACCTCTTGAACCATTGCACGAATCGCTGGCATTTCTTTTTCAATACGAATACTTGGTGAAAAATTTTGAATCCCAAACACTTTACTTAATTTCGGAATCACTTCTTCACTATCTTCCCCATTTAATAAAATATGCATTCTGTCTCGATCTGCATGGATTTTCAATGCTGGAAAATCAGCTAACGCACGTTTCACATTTTGTGCTAACTGCATGATAAACGTTTTACGATTTTTTCCTTTAGTTGATAATTCGCCATAGCGAACCATAATTTCTGTATATTTCACTCAATTAATTCCTCTCTGTTCCTGTATCTTCACAGGTCAATGTCTTTGCAAATTATACATCAAATAAGGGGCGTTTTTCTAGTGCTTAGTCGAAAAAAAATAGTTGATTCATAAGTTCATTGTCTTATGAATCAACTATTTGATAACTTTCTCTCTTACTTATTGCGCATTCAGGATCCACATGAATCCGACAAAAACAAAGAACAAGCCATACATAATTGGCGAAACTTCTTTCCCACGTTTTGCCGCAATCATTGTAATTGGATAGAAGATAAAGCCTAAGGCAATCCCATCTGAAATGCTATATGTCAATGGCATTCCTAACAAGATTAAGAAGGAAGGGATTGCAATTTCCATCTCGTTCCATTTAATTTTGCTTAAGGATTGTGCCATCAAAACACCAACAATAATCAACGCTGGTGCTGTAACTTGCGAAGTGACAACTGCTAACAAAGGAGAAAATAGCAAGCTGAAAATAAATAAAATCCCCGTTGTAATAGCTGTGATTCCTGAACGACCACCCACAGCAATCCCCGCAGATGATTCGACATATGCGCCAACTGGCGATGTCCCTAGTAGGGAACCAGCTAACATCGCTGTTGAATCAGCGGCTAAAGCTTTCCCCACACGCGGCATTTTATTGTCCTTCATAAAACCTGCTTGATTGGCTAAGCCCACCAACGTACCAGCCGTATCAAAGAATGTTACTAATAGGAACGTTAAAACCACGACCCACATTTGAATCGTATTGATATCTTTCACATGTCCTAACGCCACTAAAAATGTTGGTTCTAAACTTGGCGCGCTTGAAATAATCTTATCAGGCATTGGAATAACCCCTGTCGCTAAACCAACAATCGTTGAAATTGCCATCCCAATAAAAATACCACCAGGCACTCGACGAACTAACAAAATTGCAGTTACGACTAAGCCGACAATGGTGACCCACGTTGAGCCAACGTTCAAAGGTCCTAAGCCAACGAGTGTCGCATCATTAGCCACAATTAAGCCACCTTGGCTTAAACCAAGAAAAGCAATAAACAACCCGATCCCACCTGAAATGGCAAATTTCAAGTCTGCAGGAATTGCATCAATAATTAGCTCGCGTAATTTAAAAATTGTAATTAAAATAAATATCAATGAAGCCACAAAAACGCCTGCTAATGTCGTTTGCCAAGGAATCCCCATACCAACAGAGACTGAATAAGCAAAGAATGCATTAATTCCTAAAGCTGGTGCTGTCGCAATCGGATATTTCGCCAACACACCCATTAAAATACAACCTAAGGCACTCGCTAAAGCGGTGGCAGTAAAAACAGCGCCTTCGTCCATGCCAGAAGCACCAAGTACGGTTGGATTAACGAACAAAATATACGCCATTGAGATAAATGTGGTGAAACCAGCTAACATTTCTCGTTTCATATTCGTATTCAATTGTTCAAGTTCAAAATATGAACTTATTTTTTCTTTCATGTTCCGTCCTCCTAAAATCTAAATATTTTACAATGTTCGTAAAATATTCAATTTATTAATGAAACAACGTGTTTAATCATATAATAAACCAACAAATAAGTAAATATCAAATTCTAAATTCTGTAAAAAACGAACAATCACGATTAAAAAAAAGTATTCCTTTCTAGGAATACTTTTTAAATTAAATCGTTTGTGTTGTCGGGCGAACAACCATTTCACTGATTGACATACGATCTGGCGTGTTTATGGCAAAGACCACCGCTTGCGCAATGTCTTCCGCCTTTAAGCCCCAACTTAACTGTTCTAGATGTAACGTTTCAGCTACTACTCGATTAGAAATTGTTTGATAAAGTTCTGTTTGTACAGCACCTGGTGAAATAATCGTTGATTTAATGTTATTCTCTCTTTGTTCTTGTCGCAATCCTTCCATAATTGCTCGAACAGCAAACTTTGTTCCACAGTAGACAGCCGAATCTGGATAAACGACATGTCCTGCCACAGAATCAGTAGCAATAATCTGCCCTGATTTTTGTTCAACCATAATTGGAAGAACTGCCGCAATGCCATTTAAAACACCCATAATATTAATATCTAGCATTTGACGCCATTCTCCTTTTGGTGCTTCAATAAGAGGCGCCGTTGGCATAACTCCTGCATTGTTAAAAAGAACATCAATTCGTCCATATTTTTCCATTGTAAGCTTGATTACACGCTGAACTTCCTCTTCTTTCGTTACATCTGCTTGTTGCACGAGAATCGTTGCTTCAGGAAGTTCTTTTTTTATAGCAATTAAACGTTCTTGTCGACGTGCTGCAATGACTAACTTCGCTCCTTTTCTGGCAAGTAAACGGGCTGTTGCCTCACCGATGCCACTGGAAGCGCCCATGATAACAATAACTTTTTCTGATAATGATTTCATTATATTTCCTCCTTATCTTCCTGAATCCAACGAATAATTTTAGCTGGTGTTCCTGCAACAATAGCGTTAGCTGGCACATCTTTAGTTACAGTCGCATTAGCTGCTACGATAGCATTTTCACCAATCGTAATACCTGGTAAAACAGTGACACCCGCGCCTAACCACGCAAATTTTTTAATGGTAATTGGTGCTAGCAATACGCCTCGCCGTTTCATTGGCAGTTCCGGATGATTGACACTTAAGAGATTAACGCGCGGCCCAATTAAAACATTGTCTTCAATTATAATGCCCCCTAAATCAACAAACATAGCTGCCCGATTAATAAAAATATTTTTACCAAAATGTATATTGCGTCCAAAATCTGTATAAAAAGGCAATAAAATCGTAACGGTTTCGTCAATTTTGTCTTGGATAATCGTGGCAAGAAGATTCCTTACTTCATTATGTGTGTAGGCTTGTTGATTTAATTCTATTAAATAGCGACTATTTTCCTCTTGAATCTGATGAATAAGTTGAAATAGTGGTTCATCTTTATCAATGCTACCTGTTGCAACTAGTTCTTGGAGATTTTTTGTAAGCATTCCTAATCGCCTCCTTTTGCTAAATTTATCGTAATACGTGACAACTCCTCTGTCTAATACTTATAATAAATAGATAAGTATGCGTTTTAGTTATAGGAGGGAAAGTAATGGAATTACGAGTGATTCACTATTTCTTAGCAGTGGTCCAAGAAAAAACGATTAGTGGCGCAGCCAAACAATTGCATGTATCACAACCAACATTATCTAAGCAATTAAAAGAATTAGAGGAAGAATTAGGCGTGACATTATTTATACGAGGAAATCGACAAATACAACTAACACCTGAAGGAGAATATTTAGCTAAACAAGGGCAAGATATTTTAAGCTTAGCGAATAAAACAGTCACCAACTTGTCGCAAAATGAATTCATTAATGGCGAAATCACGATTGGTGGCGGCGAAACAAAAGCTATGTCTTTTTTAGCGAATGCACTACAACAAATAACAAGCCAGCACTCAGCTGATATTCACCTTCATTTATACAGTGGGAATGCAGATGATGTAATAGAACGGCTAGACAAAGGATTATTAGATTTTGGTTTAATTATTGAGCCTGCACCTAAACAAAAATATAGCTATTTAACATTACCAATTGTAGATACATGGGGCTTAATTACTGTAAAGGACCATCCCTTAGCCACTAAAAATGTTATTACTGCAGCCGATTTAAAAGAAGAACCTTTATTTATTTCTCGACAAGCACAAGTTCCGAGCCAACTCTCTGATTGGCTCGAAGCAAGTCTAGATCAGTTCCGAATCGTTGGGACCTACAACTTACTTTACAACGCTTCACTGATGGTAGAAGCTGGGCTAGGTAGCGCCCTAAGCATTGATGGTATTCTAGAAACAAAGCAAACAAATTTACGTTTTATCCCGCTATATCCTGCTTTAACAGCCAAAATTAGTTTAATTTGGCGCAAAAATACGGTTCTTTCCACAGCTGCTGCATTATTTTTAGAACAAATAAAAAAAAGTATTCAACGCCCTGAATAATAGGTCGTTGAATACTTTTTTAAATCATCACTGTGATCGTAGCTGCTGCCAAAATCAAAACTAAGCCGATAATCGTTACGGTCATTTCCTTGGCTGTTTTCTTTTGACCTAAGAACCAAATACCTGTCAACGTTGCAAGCACAACTGATGTTTGGGATAGAATAAAGCCCGTTGCCAAGCCGTTCATATCTGGCTGCGCTGAAATTAAATAAGTTAACGCTGCAAAGGCGAAGAAAAAGCCTGAAAAAATTTGTTTGTAAGAAACAGCTTCTATAAATGGAGATGTTTCCCCACCCTTAATAGTGACAACTGCTGAATAAATAACTGCGACAATTACCATGCCTATTGCTTGTGGTAAAAAGGCATGCATGCCATCAATTGCCGTCGCTTGGGGTGCTGCAGAGTACGCCCAATAGCCGATTTCACCAACGGCTAATAGAAGAACTGCTTTTTTCATAATCCCAGCACTCTCAGCGGACTCCGTTTCCGACCAGACCGTCATTTTGGCACCAATCATGATTAACACTAAGGCAAATGCGCCTAACAATTTGGCTGTCGCACCTGGCCAGTTTCCTAAGAAAAAGACACCCCAGAGAGAAGCCCCTAAAAGTTGGAACGCGGTCGTTACTGGCATGGCACGTGATGAACCAATCATCGTGAAGCATTTAAATGTAATGATTTGCGCACAGGCCCAACCGACACCAGATAAAATTGAAAAGAATAAATCCATGCCCGTTGGAAAAGCTAAACCATTAATCATTGAAAAAATAGCGGCAAAAATTAATGTTCCTAAACTGGTACCGAGAATTTGATTCACTGGACGACCACCAATTTTTGAAGCGATTGTTGGGAAAAGCCCCCAACCTAGAAGCGGTCCTAAACCGATTAATAATGCAGTCGCATTCATCTCTATTTCCCCTCTCTCGTTTAAAAGACAACGTTACTTTCTAATAAAATATTTGCGTAAGGGGTCATTTCCCCTGTCCGAATAAATGCATGGCAGTTGTTTAATTCTTGTTTCATTTCTGTATGAGGAATAAAACTGATGGGAGTTTCTGGTAAACGAGTTTCAATTGCTGTCAACATATCAGGATTTTCTGTTTTAATTTCTTCTGCTAAATAAATTCGTTGAACTGCCAATTCCTCAAGAACATTGTTTAAAACTTCCATAAAACTAGGGACACCATTGGTAACTGCTAAATCAATTTTTTCTGTAGTTCGAGGCACAGGCATGCCTGCATCGCCAATACTTAATTTATCAAAATGACCCATTTGTGCGATAACGCGGGAAATATCTGAATTAATAACTTTTGTTTTTTTCATGTCGCTCGCTCCTTTTTATTTGTCTGCCAATTCGTGTTGATAAGGAATCGAAGGTTGGGCTCCAAAACGTTGAACAGTCAGTGAGGATGCCTTGTTTCCATAACGAATAGCTTCTTCCAAATTGCTAAAGTCTTTCTCTAATATACTACTTAATGCGCCAATAAAAGTATCGCCAGCAGCCGTTGTATCAACCGCTTTCACTTTAAAAGCAGGCACAATACCACTTCGTCCATTGACGTCATAAAAGGCGCCTTTACTACCTACTGTAATAATTACTGCTTCAATCCCTAATTGATGAAGTGCTTCTGCGGCTTTACGCATACTCGCTTCATCTGTGATTTTAATGCCTGTTAAAATTTCGGTTTCTGTTTCATTTGGTACAATCATATCTGTAACGTTTAGTAATTCTTCAGGAACTTGTTCTAACGCAGGTGCGGGATTTAAAATCGTTTTGACGCCTGCTTTTTTAGCAATTTTAAACGCTGCAATCGTACTATCAATCGCACTTTCAAATTGGGCAATCACAAAATCACTTTTTTCAATAATTTCTTGATGTTCCTGGACTTGTTTTGGCGTAAAGGCGTTATTGGCTCCTGCGTAAATCATAATGCTATTTTCACCAGCGTTATCTACCATAATAAAGGCTTGGCCAGTAGCTGTTTTTTCTAAAGTGGTGACCCCAGTTAAATTAATTTCATCTTGACTCATTAAATCAGTCATCATAGCTCCAGCGCCATCATTTCCCACAGCACCAATAAAATATGTTTCTGCGCCTGAACGTTTCGCTGCAACTGCTTGGTTTGCTCCTTTACCACCACCCGCTGTAAAATGTTCAATGGCGTGAATTGTTTCGCCTGGTTTTGGCATTTCTTTGACTCTTAATGTTGTGTCTAAATTGATACTTCCGATAATTGTAACCGCGTTCATTTTCATCCACCTCAATAAAATTTATTTTTTCATTCTAATTAAAACGTTTTAGTAAAACGTTTTAATTCCACAACAAAAATATAGCACACCTTGAAAGCTATTTCAAGGGTGCTGTCGAAAATCGTTCAATCAGTTGGACAGGCAAGGTTTGCTCCTCCCAATCTTTTGCAGGCTGATGGATTCTTTCCAATAATAGAGTCGCCGTAGTTTGCCCCAATTGAAAAACAGGTTGAGCAATTGTTGTTAGCGGCGGCGAAACATACTCGCACATATCAACATTGTCATAACCAATAATACTATAATCCTCAGGAATTTTTTTGCCCGCTTCTGCTAATCCTCGATATAAACCAAAAGCAATTTCATCATTGATAGCAAAAATTCCGGTGCTCTCTGTTTTTAAAATTTCGGGGACAGCTTGGTAGCCGCCAGTTTTTGATAATTCTGTTTCGATTAACTGGACCTTTTCCGTATAAACAGAACAAAAACCTTTTAACCGTTGCTGAATATTGACTGGCGCATGTGGTGGCATTACCACGACGACCTGTTCATGTCGTTGCTCTTGTAAATGTTTTGCTGCTAGTTGCCCACCTCTATAATCGTCTGTCAAAACAGCGTCGCTAAAGCCTTCTGCTTTTTTTTGGTCAAGTACAATAAACGGAATCTTTTTCGCACGTAGCGTTTCATTAATCGTTTGATTGGAAATTTCAGAACTTGCAATCACAAAGCCATCGACACTACGACGAATCAACTCTGTTAAATATTCATGTTCTCTTGTAACATCTTGGTCCGCATTGCATAACATCAGTATAAAATTTTCTTTGTATAAAACACTTTCAATTCCTCGAATCAATTGAGCGAAAAATGGATTGGTAATATCAGGTACGATTACGCCAATCGTCTTACTTTTTTTCATCACCATACGTTGCGCAAAATAGTCGGGCTGATAGTTTAATCGCTCTTTTGCAGCCAATACTTTTTCGACCGTTTTCCCACTAAACCGTGCCCCATTCCCGTTTAAAATTTGTGAAACGGTAGTAATGGAGACCCCTGAATCATTGGCAACATCTTTAATTGTAACCTTTTTATTTGTCATCCTACTTCTCTCCTTGCCGTGAACGCGCCCATTCACCGGACCTCTTAATCTCATTTAATTTACTACAATCATTTACTTTACGCAACCACAAATAAATACGTACATTCGTTTAAACCGTCCTTTCATCCCTTCAACAAATTTCGTTGTTCTACTTTTAAAATGTTATACTGTAGAAAAAATGATTTACTTTTTGCTGAATGGAGGGCCTTAATTGAAAAAGAAATCGATTGGTTTGTTGTTAGCTAGCGCATATTTGTTTCACGCACGTTCTCGTCAAAAATCCTTAAAAGCCTGTCTTTTTGAAGATTCTTTACGTCTTTCCCAAATTGCTCGACTTGAACGAAATCCGAAAGTCACCAAGGCTTTTTATCATTGGCAACGATCATTAAATGAACAAGTAACTTTGCCAAAACATTTACGTCATCTTTTTCCTCTTCAAGAAATGACTCAATTTCCTACGATGTATCGCATGTCAAACTCCGTTATTGCACCTACCAAGAAAGCTGTACTGTACCTGCATGGTGGGGGCTTTACATTGAATCTCGCCTATAGCCAATTAGACTTTAGTTATAAACTAATTGAAGATCTCTCTTTTGCAACAGATTATTTTATCCCTGTATATCCATTAGCACCAAATAAGTCTTTTGCTGATATTTATAATCATTGTTATGCTGCTTATCAAGAAATTTTACATCATTATGATCCCGAAGATGTTATTTTATTAGGTGATTCTGCTGGTGGCACATTGGTTTTAAACGTATTGCAGAATTTAGCCACCGATTTCCCTGAACGCTTACCCAAAGCTGCTGTTTTAATTTCTCCTTGGTTAGATGGACATTTAGACATTCCTGTTGCCAAAAGTTATCAAAAAAAGGACAAAATGATTGGCATGAACTATTTACAATTAATTGCCCAAGAGATTGACGACACGGCCAATCACTCCACGCTTTCTTTAAATTGCTTGTCCTTTGATTATCAAAAATTTCCGCCACTTTTTTTCGTGGGCGGCACACATGAAGTTTTTTGTCCTTCCTATCACCAATTTTTAAAACAATTAGGGCCACGACCACAAGATACTTGCCGATTGGTGCCTGGCATGCAACACGTTTTCGCAATGAAACAATACTTGCCAGAAGGACGACAAGCGCGGAAACAAATTGCACAGTTTATCCAAGAACAATGGTAAAAGGCAAGTGGGACAGAAGTCAAAACGACTTCTGTCCCACTTGCCTTTTTTTAGAACAAAACACTTAGTTTTCTTCGGCGACTTTTTTCTCCCGCATAGTCAAAACAGCGCTAGCCAAAAGAACAACCACTACAAAAGCAATGATTCCTCCTACTAAAAGACTCGGACCTGCCTCACCTAATTTGCCTAAAAATAGGCCTGGGATTAAATAATCTGTATCCGCAAACGTTGAGGATGCTAACTGTAAATCACCCAAGACTGGTAAAATAAATAACGGTAACCAACTAATTAATAAGCCATTAAACGCAGCCCCTAAAATCGCTCCCCGACGTCCCCCTGTGGAATTTCCAAAAACACCTGCCGCGGCACCACAGAAAAAGTGCCCAACAACGCCTGGTATAATCACAGTGGTATTCAGACCAACCATCGCTAACATTGAAATAGTTCCCACAATAAAGCTCACAAAGAACCCAATCAAGACAGCATTTGGCGCATAAGGAAAGATAATGGGAACATCAAGTGCTGGTTTAGAATTAGGCACTAATTTTTTAGCAATTCCTTGGAAAGCTGGCACAATTTCTCCTAAAACCATCCGCACACCCTGTAAAACCACAACGAAACCAGCCGTAAAGGTTCCTGCTTGAATTAATGAAAAGATAATCGCATTTTCGCCATTGCTTAACTCATGCTCGACATAGCCTGTCCCAGACAGCAAAGCCAAAATCACATAGACAATCGACATCAAAATCATAATTGAGATGGTTGAGTCTCTTAAAAAACCAAAACTTTTAGGAATTTTAATATCTTCCGTTGACTTTTCTTTATTCCCAAAGACTTTTCCAATAAAGCCACTTGCCGCATAACCAATATTCCCTGTATGCCCCATTGCTACTTTATCATTTCCGGTAATTTGTTTCATAAAGGGCTGACAAAGAGCAGGTGTCACTGTTAATAAAGTTCCTTCAAATAAACCACCTAAAAGAATCATTGGCAAACTAACGCTAAAACCGGCCCCCACTAAAATAACGGCTGTCAAACACGAAACGTACATCATCGCTTGACCTGTCAAAAAGATATATTTAAAACGTGTAAAACGCGCCAACAGAATATTAACAACCATGCCCACCAACATAATCAGAGCAGTTGGTGTCCCATATTGTTGCAAGGCAATCGCTACAACTGCTTCATTACTAGGTACCACGCCTTGTGTATTTAATGCGGTTTGGAACATCTCCGCAAAGGGCGTTAATGAGTTCGCCAATAGCCCTGCGCCACCAATTAAAACTAAGAAGCCGACGAATGTTTTCAACGTTCCTTGAACAACATCAGAAAATTTCTTTTTCTGTAAAACTAATCCCAACAAAGCAATTAATGAAACCAGAATCGCTGGTTGGCTAACAATTGAAACAAATAAATTCAATAAAGTTTCCATGTTTTTCCTCCTTCTTATTGATGTGCAATGCCATTGTCATCTAAAACTTTCAAGACTTTCTCCTTCGTTTCATCGTAATCAATAATCGCATTTAAAGGAATGATTTTTTCATCAGGAATTGACCCTAAAGCATCTTGCAATGTTTTTTCGACAAAGAAGTAATCAGCCATATCGCCACTGGCACTCCCGACATCTGTGTGATCAATTTGAAAACTATCTGTATCAACACCGACTTCCTCTAAAATTTGTTGGATATTCATTTGCACCATAAAACTTGTTCCTAAACCACTTTGACAAACTGTAAAAATCTTCATCTTATTTCTCTCCTTCTTGGATAATTGATAGTATTTCTGGGACGGTTTCAGCCGCCACTAAGCGATGTAATGATTCTTTTTTTGATAGAATTTTTGTCAGACTAGATAAGGCCCGTAAATGTGTTTCGTTATCTGAAGCAGCTAAACAAATAAAAAGGTGAATTTCATGCTTAGGATCTTCTAATAAATCGACACTTTTTTGGATTTTTAGTAATGACATGCCTAACTGATTAACGCCATCTTCTGGTCGCGCATGAGGCAATGATACGTCTGGACAGATATGGATAAATGGCCCAAACGATTCAACTTTTTGAATCATTGCATCAATGTACTTTTCCGTAATACTGCCATTTTTTAATAACGGCTTGGCAGCTTCTGTAATTCCCGCTCGCCAGTCTGCAACTTCAGGCAGGACTTGGACTGTTTCTGTTGTTAATAATTCCGATAACATTGGACGCAGATCCTCCTCTTTTTCTAAAATTTTGTTCATTTTACGATGCAAGACACGATATAACTGCGCTTCTGTGACTCCTTTTTTTAAGGA
This sequence comes from Enterococcus sp. DIV0358, assembly GCF_051713465.1. NCBI lineage: Bacteria > Bacillati > Bacillota > Bacilli > Lactobacillales > Enterococcaceae > Enterococcus > Enterococcus sp. DIV0358. The sequence continues at coordinate 2,453,168 of NZ_JBIOPX010000001.1, forward strand.
AATATAAGGTTTTAACGCATCTAAAATATCTTTAACATCTGGCATGGAAATACCTGGCAATAGCCAATCTGATTGTACTTGGTGCATCAATTGATTTTTCTCCAAAGAGCTCATAATGGGCTTGGTAAGATAAACCTTTTTGGCTGTTTCAATAGGGACCGTTGAGAAAATGATGTCATAGCTTTTTTCAGATACATTCTCTATTTCCCTCACCGCATTTGTTTCTTTAAATTCAATCATTGGAAATAGCCGACGCAATTCCGATTGCAAAATCAACGAAGAACTGATGCCACTGGGACAAACAATTAGCGCTTTTAGCTTTTCTTGCCGCTGTTCATTTTTTTGCCCGAAAATTTCTCCACCAAATAATATGGTAAAAAAACCAATTTCCTCTGACGGGATTGACCGTTTCGTTAATTTTTCTAAAGGAGCTAACGCTTGTTCACAAAGATGATAAAGCGACCGATACGATTGTCGAATATCCTTGATTAAAACATTCGGCAAGTAAAAGCCATAGTTAATTCGAAAATAGGCAGGAACCAGATGATAATACACATTCATGAGCAATTCACGAGGCTGCTCAAATTGAACGACGGCCAATAATTCCATTTTCCGAATAATTTCACCAGAAATATCTAATAAAAACTCTAACTTCGTATCTCGCAATTCTCCTTGCAAGGCTGTCATTAAACAAATCGTGAAAAAAAGACTCTCGGTTTCTACATTCGCCACTGGCCCAACTAAATCACTTAAAATACGACGACTGACGGGATAAGCCCGTAAGGACTGAATTAACTGGTTCTCAGGCCAGACGACTGTTCCATATTTGCCTAATCTTTTTTGAGAAAAAGCAAGAAAGTAACTAATTTCATCCAATCTGCTGGGTACTAGTTGAAGCTGCGCTTCCTGGACGGCTAATTGAATGCCGTCACGCATTTTTGCGTATTGGCTCATTTGATGCTGACTGAGCCAGCAAAATAAAGCGAAGGTGCCCGACTTTTGTTGTAAGAGGCGGGCAAGCCAATTTTTCCCGAAACGACGAATCCGAAATTCATCTCCTTCTAGGTAAAACCCTCGTTTTCGTTCGTAGGATAAAGCAATGTTTTCAGTTGCTAGTTGGTGTCGGACTTTTTTGATGTCCGCTAAAATAGTGCCTTTCGAAACGTCTAAAAAATTTTGGTAATGATAAACTGATAGTTCTTCGATCTCTGAATAAGTGAGTAAAAAAATGAGTGCTTGTCTTTCTGCTTCGCTATAGATCACTTGACGTTGTTGAAAAAGTTGCTTCCCCCATTCATTTGCGGAAAGACTTGGAATGCTGACAGTATTCTGTTGAACTTCTCCGCCTATTGTCGAAAGTTGCGTCACTAATTCTCGTTGCGAAAGATCGGTTATTTGTTGAGCCAAAGAGAGCGCAATTTTTTGCCCTGCATACTCGTCAAGGAGATAACTTATTTTATAATTCACAGCCTGTGTCCTCCTCCTGTAATCATCATATAATGGTAGCGCTTTATTTTCTATCTAAGTTGGGTACAAATGTCTACTATACTTTTTTGATAAATTGTACCGTTCTTTATTTTAAAGTTAACAAAAACCCGTTGCAAGTTTCTTAAAAACTTACAACGGGTTTTCTTTATGTTAATTGTGTTTGTAATGCGATATTCAGTAAAATAGCCACCGCTACCCAGCCGCCACACATCACCAGAAGCAGCCAACTAAACATTGATTGTTTTACTAAAGACTGCTTATGCTTTGCTTGATGAACAAAATTCATGCTACTTACTAAGAATAGTAAAAATAAAGCAAAACAAAGGACGGCCAAGCCGGCACAAATCCAAATCCACATCGTAATCCCCATCAATACGCCTCCTTTTCAAATTGATTTTATTTATAGAAACGGCAATCTATTTTTCTTTTTTCCTTTTTTTATTCAAATAATAGAAACTCATTAGTACTACGAGTAAACAGGCAATACCAAGGCTGTAAAGCCATGTGCTATTTCGTTCACCTGTCCTTGGTAAGAACGTCTGTGCAGCTGTGGGATTCGTTTTAGCAGTGTTTTTTCTGCTCACTTTTTCTTGTTGTTGTGACGTTTTTTTATCTTTATTAGTGACTGGTTGTTCTGTTGACTTAGTGCCACCTTCCGTTTTTAGGGGTGCCTTCCCACCATAAAACGTCACACCGATATTCGTTTGTCCCGCTTCTTCTGCAAAGCTCTCAGAAGAAGCGGTCAGAATCGCAATGCTGACGGTTAAAAGTATTCCCAATGTCACCAGAAGTGATCCTTTACTTTTCGCTATCATCATCGCGCACTCCTTGTCTATTTTTCAAGGCTGCCTGTTTTTCTTGTTGTAAATAGGCTTGTTGTTTTAGTATCGCTTTCTGTTGTGTAAAACGCCAAATAGCTAGAATTAGACTCACAATTGTTGCAGCTAACAATCCATAAAAAGCTTGATTCCACCAAGTCGGTAGGACCAATTTCACTACTGCTTCTTTGTTTAATTTCTTGGCTTCTTGACTACTGATGGTAAATTCTTGCTTAAACGGCCACACTTGTTGTTCATCTTCTTTCAAGACCGCTTTTCCTTCAAAAATATAGGTTCCTGGACGAACATCTTCTTTCCCAAAATCTAAATGGAAGTTCATCGTCGAATTCGGTGCGAAACGAACACTTGGTAAAATCCGTTTGGCATATTCTTTCGTTTCGCCTTTTTTCGTTACTTTTCCTTCTAAACGTACTTCAGGAAAAATAGCGGATGTCGGATTCTGAATAACCGCTTGGACCGATTTATTTCCTAAAGCAATGGTCGGAACTAATTTAACTAATTGAAGAGTCTCTGCTAGATACATTGGTGTATCTTCTGACGTTCGTAAAGCAATCGCTACGTTAAACCCATATCGACTGGTTAACCCCGTTGATTTTCCTTTTTCTTCCTTTTCATCTTCTGCAAGCGAAGCGTAGACACCACCTAAGACTAATCCCTGAAAACCATTTTCTGGAATTTCGACAGTCATTTTGGCTGCTACGGTTTTCTTAGCGGGAACTTTCACGTGTTCCTCAGGCAATTTGATCAATGTTGTCAAGGGTACTTTCAAACTTGCATCTGGTTTTTTCTCGAAATCATTGTACACAATTAAACCATTGTCATTCGTCGTAGCATTTGCCAAATTTAAATCAATCGTTAATTCTTCATTTGTTTTATTAATTAATGACAGTTCTACTTCTTGTTTTTGTCCTGGTTTCACAATGAGATCGTAGTAGGATTGCGTATTTTTCGCTTGATTCTCTGGAATATTGGGTTTAACTGTAAATTTTGTATTCATGTTGTCATCCGCTTCTTCTGCTTGTACAGCAGAAGGGATGCTTAATGCCATCACACAAATAAAAACTGTGACGATTAGCCAGCGCATTGTCTTCATTATTTGTTCCTCCTATGTATCGAAAAGGAGCCGTGCACCACTGCGCAGCTCCTTTTCTAGTAATGCAGTATTCTCGTTAGTAACTTTTTATGGCGCAGCCACTAATGTCCAAGTTACGTTACCTGTATACGCACCATTTGTAATTTGTGAACTAGGTGTTGTAATGTTTAATTTTACATTTGATAATTCAGAATCCCATGTACCTTGACCTTTACCAACTGCTGCTGTAGCAATTGATACAGCTGCTCCACCTACTGGAATAGTTGTTCCAGCAAATTCAGGACTTCCTGGATCTGCTGCAAAGGCAGCTACATCACGGGAGTATGTTTTTGCTGTTTCATCGTATTTCGCTACTGCTCCTGTTTGTGCAAAGGTAATTGAGCCTTCTAAAGTAGCAGTGCCATTTTTCATTTCAGCAACGCCGGCAGTAACTGACCAACCCGCTTGTGTTCCACGAACATCCCCAACTCCATAGCGTTTTGTTTGTGTACCAGTTGCATCTAATGAAATCGCTGATAAATCAGAACTAACTTCTGTCGCAGCAAATTTGAATTCTGTTGGAACATATAATAAATCAAAGTTAGTATTCGGATTTGTAGGATCTGGATCTTGTGTATCTCCATCACCATCACCAGTTCCATCAGGTAATGAACCACTTGTCATTTCTACGTTTGCTGGCGTTGTACCAGTCGTTGTTGCATGTGCCGCTGCGGGAGCGATGCTTGCGCCTAAAATAGCTGTTCCTGCAAATAAAGTTACCAATGTTTTTTTCTTCATTTTACTCTCTCCTTTAGTATCTTGGTTGATTAATGAATAAAAAAGTGAAAAACTTTTCTATCTCGGTAGAACGTAAACTAAGTATAGCGAAAAAAAGCCTGCTTGTGATTTCAAATTTTAAACACCTCATGCAAAAAAATTGAATTTATTATAATAGCAAGGTTTCAACGACTTTTAACGTCTTTGAAAACGTAATTTTCAAATGAGATACTGTTTTCTCCCGCTTATAAAGTAGTGATTTTATAAAAAAACAGCGAGAAAACGTCAAAATGTCAGTAACAAATACTGACATTTTGACGTTTTCTCGCATTTATTAAATCAAAATTTCCTCAATATTTTTAAAAAAAATAGTGAAAACTAAAATTATATCGTTTTCATAGACAAAACGTACATTTTTTCTTACGAAAATTGATAATCACTCGCTGACTATTCTCTAATCAACGCTTGCGTTGTACAACGGAAAGAACCACCTAACATTCTAGAAACATGGTAATCAATTGCCTCAACTTTGATACCTTTTGCTTCTATTTGAGGAATTAAGGTTGTAAACGATTGGTCCGTTATATACGTTTCTTCGTTAAGCGGTAGACCATTTGTCACTAAATACGCTGCTTCTTGCAAAGTAACGTGAATTTTTTCCCAGTTGGCTAATTGTGCAGGGATTCCATCCAAAAAGGCCTCTTCACAAACAATCATCAAGCCTTCTCTCAACAAGCTTAACGCACAATCTAAGTGGAGAATATGCGGATGTAACCGAACCGGCACCACTTCATAACCAAAATGACCAATCATATTGGCTAACCATTGAATCCCTGCTAGGTTACTTGCCAAACCAGAGTAGCCCACAAAAATTGTTTTTCCTAGAACTAAAACATCACCGCCTTCAATAAAGGGACCTGCTTCACTTAAAACGCCCTCAGAAGTGTCAGGTTGTGGCGCAGCAAAATAATAACCTTCTGCTTCTTGTGTCCACTGCTGAATAATCGGACGAATTGGTAAAATTTCTTGTCGACGGTGCTGGAATCTTAAGTTTCCTTCTATTAAAAGGTTGCCGATTGTAAAAAAGGGATCTCGTGAAAAGAAGTTACTATATCCTACGCCCAATTCCTTGCCATGTTCTTTTTCATAGGGTGTCAATAAACGTGGACGAAATACTTCTACGCCATAAGATTCTAATACTCCTTACATGACTTCTTTTTCTTTTTCCCAACGCACTTGTTGTTCTGGTGCAAAGTCTGCTAAATCGCGCCCTTCATTATTCTGTGTTAAACGGGCATTTTCCTCTGTTAAAAAAGTCGTATCCGCTTCATCAAATTTATCTGGTAAACAAAATTGCGATTGTGCTAAAACAACTGAACGTAACGGTGCAAATTCACTTTCAACATGCATTTTTTTCATTATTTGACCTCACTTTTATCTGGTTACCTTCATTATAACAGAGATAAAATTTTTATGCCTTCAATGAAGAAAAAGCAGAACTTCTATACGTTCTGCTTTTTCTTCATTTTGTTATTTACCAATACCTTTATCTTTAATCTCAGCTTTTTGCCCGGTGCCATCTACTAAGCCAAAAATAATCTTCGCTTGGTCTGTATTATCAATTTGTCCTGAAAAAGCTTCTGCTTGTGGTCCATAAGCATAGACATTTACATCTTCTCCTGTGTGTCCGCCTGTAGTCCAACCAGTATTCGAACGTTGATCAAAAATCTTTCTTAATGCCTGAGCAATTTTTTCAACATCTTTTGACTCCGCCGCTGTTTTCACTGCTTTCAATTCAGCCTCACTTAATTGAAAATCAATATACTCAGTCACTGTTTTTTCCACATTACCATTTTTAATGATTTCTTCTGCCATGAAATCAGGCGTGCGTTTTGCCGCATGTAAAGGCTCCGTCAACCAATTGTATTGATCTCCTTTACCTAAAGACAAGCCACCAGTAGAATGATCTGCAGTTGTAACCACCAATGTTTCACCATCTTTTTTTGCAAAATCGATAGCCTTTTCAAACGCCGCTTCGAAATCTTGCATTTCGCTCATCGCGCCAACAATATCATTGCTATGCCCGGCCCAATCAATTTGGCTACCTTCAACCATTAAAAAGAAGCCTTTTTCATTTTTATCTAACCGTTGAAGAGCCGCTTCTGTCATATCAGCTAATGAAGGAACTTCTTCCGTTCGGTCAATCATTTTAGGTAGCCCGCCTGGTGCAAACAAGCCTAAAATTTTGTCGTCTTGGTTCTCATTTAACGACTTTTTATCTGTGACATGACCATAACCCGCTTGGGAAAATTCTTTGACTAAATCACGATCTTTCCGCGCAAATAATTCGGAGCCGCCGCCAAGTAACACATCGACTTTGTGTTGTCCGTCGATTTGATCATCAAAATAGTCATCGGCGATTTCTGCCATGTTTTTGCGTGAAACATTATGTGCGCCATATGCAGCAGGGGTTGCATGTGTTATTTCAGATGTTGCTACAAGCCCCGTTGATTTCCCCACTTTTTTCGCACGTTCCAGCACTGTTTCTGTTTTGGACTTGTCATTATCGAGTGCTATAGCATTATTATAGGTTTTTACTCCGGCAGCCATCGCTGTCGCTGCGGAAGCTGAATCGGTGACATTCTCTTCTTCATCTTCTGGATAAGTGGCTTGCTGTCCGACCAAATAGGTATCAAAAGCTGTTTGGGGAACACGCTTGTCTGAGTGATTGGCTTTGAAATAGCGATAGCCCGTTGTATACGGATTCCCCATGCCATCTCCAATCATAAAAATAACATTTTTTACTGGTGCTTTTTCAGATTCAGTTGCCTTCGCTTCAGCAACCTCTGTTTGTTTTTCGCCGCTTTTTTGTTCAGATAAATTTGTACAACCCGCTAATGTTGTGAATGTTAATAAGGTAACCCCTAGCAAAGCTCTTTTCTTCATTTCCTTGTTTCCTCCTTTATATCTACCCATACATTGACTATAACAAGTCTTAGTTGATTTCTGATAAATAACAAGTAAACAAAGTGTTAAGTTGTTGTATTGCTTCTGTTAAGTTCCTTATTTTTCGCGTCTTGCTGCTCTTTTTTCGGCCTCTTTGCGTAATTGTTTCTGCGCTTTTTTTGAGCCGCGTTCAATATCTTTGAGTTTCTTTCGTTCATGGAAATCTGTAAATAAACTTTCTAAATCATAGTCTTGCGGATATAGATCTTGTGCTTTCGCTTGTAATTTCAACCGTCTTCGTGGTACATTTTCAATTTTATCATTCACAAATACTTGGATTTCTTGTTCACCCTCATCTGTAAAAACCAACCCAATTTGTTGTGTTTCTGTCAATAGGACACGATCACCTTTTTGATAACGGTCTGTTTCTTCTACAAACGTGGCAAAGGTCGTTTCTTTTGCTTTCAGGGGTTTAAATAGACTTCGATTAGTAGGGTATTCTTTCCGCTGAATATAATGAGCCGCCTTTTCAATGAGCTGTGGCTCCATCTTCATTTTACGTGCAATCCAAAGAGCCTGACTATCGCCAACTTCACCAATTTTCAATTGATATTTGGGCGTTAATGTTTCACGATCGAAGGCCATTGCGGCGGGCACAAAATCGTCATGCTCTTGGGCAAAACGTTTAATTTCACCATAATGGGTCGTTGCAACTACCAAGGCTCCCTTTTGATACATCGTTTCCATGATAGCAATCGCTAAGCCCGCTCCTTCGTTCGGCTCGGTGCCACTACCAATTTCATCTAATAAAACAAGCGTGTGTCGCTTAACATTACGCAACATTTCCGCAATATTTTTCATGTGCCCAGAAAAAGTGCTTAACGCATTTTCCAGATTTTGCTGATCACCAATATCGACAAAAATTTCATCTAATACTGGAATCTCTGTGCCCGCTTGTGCTGGAATTTGCAACCCAAATTGTGTCATGACAGTCAATAAGCCAACTGTTTTCAAGACAACCGTTTTACCACCAGCATTGGCACCTGTAATGACAAGTCCTCGATACTCTGCTCCTAAAGAAAACGTCAATGGTACTGCGTGTTCTAATAAAAGTGGATGTTTTCCTTGAACAATGCGCAAGCGTTCTTCTTTGTTTACTTTTGGCGTGATCCCACCAATTTCGCGACTATACTTTCCTCGTGCAAAAATAATATCTAAGGTGGTCATTGTATCGACGGCTTGATCGACAAGTCGTTCTTGCTCATTGATTAACCCAGTTAGTTCCGCCAAAATTTGATATTCTTCCGCTGTTTCTTCCGCTTTTAAGAGTGTCAATTGTTCATTTAATTTACTAATTGCTACAGGTTCAATAAAGACCGTTTGTCCTTTATTGGATTGCTCAATGATTGTGCCTGAAACCTTATTTTTATAGCTAGCTTTGATTGGTACCGTGTAATGTTCCCCTTTTTTCACCATCATATTTTCTTGAATATACAGTTGATTATTTTTATTGCGTAAAAATTTGGTGACTTTTGTTTCAATTTCTTGTTGGCATTCATTGATTTGACGCCGGATTTTCCGAAGTTGTCGAGAAGCATCGGTGGCAACTTTTTGATTATGGATTTTCGTATAAATTTGTTCTTCGATTGCTCTGAAATCAGCTAAGTGCTGACTGTAACTAAATAGGCGTGGTGTTTGGTATTGATTTTTTTCAAAAAACTTCTGGATTCGCTGACTACTTCTTAAAAAGTCAGCCACCTCAATCAATTCGTTTGGTGTAAGGATTAAGCCTTTTTTCACTTGTTGAAGCAAGCGGGTAATTTGGCTCAAGCCCATGAAAGGGACGTGTTGTCCGCTATCAATAATTAAGCGGGCCTCGGTTGTTTCCGTTAAGCGGGACTGCACTGTTTCTAAACGTGTTGCAGGGACCATTTTCGCCAACCGTTCTTTACTATACTCGCCAATCGCACGTGTTTGAACTTCTTTAAGAATTGTTGTAAATTGTAATTTTTGAATGGTTTCATGATTCATTTGTTTTTTCTTCCTTTCTATCGCGAAAAGAATACCTGGCGCCTTTAAATAAAAACCAGTTTCTATAGAAAAAAGAGGACAGCGTTCTACCGCTGTCCTCTTTATCATTGGATAAAGGTTACTAAAGAAACCTCTTTTAAAGGAGGTATTTAGTAAATGAGATGACTGACAGGTATCACTTTCTAAGCACACCAAATAAACCTTGCTTGGTTCACTGGTTATTCAACTTATCAATTAGATACCTACGACACTCACCAAAATACCCCACATTCATTTGTTGGTTTTTATTTATTCTCCACTTGAGAGTAGCAAATCTGGCGAAGAAAGTCAAATAAAGATTGGCCCTTTACTTATTCAATGTGTTTTTCATCATGGTTAGTAACGTTTTCACGTCTTCTGTTCTAGTGTCCCCTGTTTCTTGATCGATAATTGAGCTGTAGACATGAGGAATGATTTTTTTAACGCCGGCATCCACCGCAATTTGAACAATTTCTTCAAAGTTTTCTAAATCAATGCCCCCTGTTGGCTCTAAATAAAAGTCATACTTGGCACAAGCTGCTGCTACTGCTTGGTATTCTTCTTTGTGAGCCAAGCCTTTCATCGGGAAATATTTAATGGAACTGCCTCCCATGTCTTTCAACAATTTGATGGCGGTTTCGATAGGTACTTCCGCCGCTGGCGCACCAGAGCTTAACGGACCTGTCGCAATGTTGACATAGCCAACTTTGCCTGTGGGTGAAACCAAGCCATTAATCACTGTTTCGTCTTGACGAAGTAAGGCCCGCGAAGCGCCGACACCTGTGAAGACTTGGTTCACGTGTTGCGGTTGTAGAACTTCTGATAAGCGAGCCACCATTTGACTTTGATTAGGATCGCCAGCCCCTAAGCCGACAGATAAAGCGTTGTTGGTTGTTGCTTGGTATTTTTTCATATCGTCAATGGCTGCTTCATCGGTTTCATAGTTTTTTGAAAGGACGCCTAACACAACATGCCCTTCTGCTGCTTCATAACAGGCTTGGGCATTTTCTACTGAATTGGCTAAGACGTTTAAACAAATGCGTTCTTCTAAATAATTAGGTTTTAATGACATGGCTTATTTCTCCTTTGTGTCCATAATTTCTTGTAATCGTTGCACGATTTTGTTCATTTCTTCTTGATTGACAGAACGAATGTCAAATTCAATGATGCCATTGTTTGCTTGATATTCTCGCGTATAAATGGCCGGACTTTCTGCTTTTAATGCTTGGATGACTTCCTTGGCGGTTTTTCTGCCGTCCACTTTGACACTGGCGCGATAAATGTCTCGTCCGGCGCCATCTTGGACGATTTTGGCGGTTAAATCTGACAAGTTGTTGATGGCTTCAACAAACGGTTTTAAGCGCTCTTGCATCGAAGACCCTGATTCACTGCCATGCGCCAAGTATTCTTCCACTGCTTGCGTAAAACCTAGGATATTGTCTTTGCCAATTTTCATTGCTCGACCAATGCCTTTTCCTTGTAGGCGCACCCAGTCAATGTATTCTTTTTTCCCGACCACTAAACCGGCACTTGGCCCTTCAATGGCTTTGGCGCCGCTGTAAATCACCAAATCAGCGCCTGCTTCGGTGTATTTGAAAAGATCTTCTTCTGCTGCCGCGTCAACAATTAGCGGCACCTTGTGGCGTTGCGCCACTTTGGCCGCTTCGGCCACCGTCAGCATACTTTTTTGCATGGTATGATGGCTTTTGATGTATAGAATGGCCGCTGTTTTTTCGGAAATCATCATTTCCACGTGTTCTGGACTGCACATGTTGGCGTAGCCAGCTTCCACTACTTGGCCGCCGCCTTGCGCTACCATGACTTCTACAGGCGTGCCGTAGTCCACGTTGTGCCCTTTAGGTAAAATAATCTCTCGCTGTTCAATTTTTTCTGTATAGGGATGATACGCGTGGTACAAGCTGCCTTTTCCAATCAAGGCAGCCACCGCTTGGGCAATCCCCGCCGAAGCCGAGGAAACGATTTGGGCATCTTCTACCTTCAACAAGTTGGCTAAAAAGGCCCCTGTTTGCACACTAAGTTCACTCATTTCAAAGAAATGTTCGCCGCCGAATCGTTGAGCTGCTAGGACTGCCTCCGAAACTTTGGAGACACCTAGAATGGTCATTTTCCCAGAAGCATTGATGACTTCTTTTAAGTGGAATTTTTCGTAACTATTCATTATTTTCTCCTTTATAACAAACCAAAGAATGAAGTGACCAAACTAACTAAGACAATCGTGCCGATAATGATACCGTAACGTGGACCTTTTTTTACCATGAAGAAATAAATAGCCATGACTGCTGCTAAAGGAAGTAACCCTTTCATAATTTGATCTAGGATATCTTGTAAAACAATCGTGGCACCGCCAGTAACTTTAAACGTCATCGGGCTAGCAATTTTAACATAACTCGCACTTAAAGCGCCCATCATCATCATTCCTAAAACATTTGCTGAATAAATGACTTGCTTAATTTTGCCGTCTTTTAACAAACTTAAGATTGAATTACGCCCTAATGTATAGGACTTATTTACTAACGTCCAACTGATGTATAACGTAATGGCTGTGTACAGAACCAACGGACCGATACTTCCAATCACGTTACCTCCTTTAGCCATTGGAATAAAAATGGAAATGATTAACGGCATTAATGCTGCCCAAATAATCGAATCGCCAATCCCAGCCAGCGGACCCATCAGCCCAGTTTTAATCGATGTGATCGCCGTATCAGAGATCGCTGCGCCATTGGATTTTTCTTCCTCCATAGCAATTGCAATCCCTTGAATGGAAGCTCCTACTGTTCCTTCAGTATTAAAAAAATTCAAATGACGTTTCAGAGCTTCTCTTTGTTGTTCTTCATCGTCTGCGTAAAGTTTTTTAATTGTAGGAATCATCGATGCACAAAAAACTAAACTTTGAAGACGTTCATAAGAATTTGATAATTCACAGCCTAGTTGATAAATCCAAAAGGCTTTGGATAATTCTTTTTTAGTAATTTTTTTCTGTTCCAATTGTTGTTCATTTGCTTGTGTCATTTGTTCCATTATGCTGCCTCCTCACTCAATGCCTTGTTTCTAACTAAAAAGGCAATACAGATTCCTAAAATAGCGACGGCCATAACTTCTGCGCCAAAATATACTACTGCAACAAAACCGATTAAAAAATAAGGAATCAAATTTTTCTTGCCAATTACCATAATTGTTAAGGCGAAGCCTAACGCTGGTAAAATACCACCCATTACTTCAAAGCCGTGCATCAACCATGCTGGGATAACTTCTAAGACTTTATTCACCACGGATTGACCAAAAAAGTTCGCCGCAAAAACCAACGGAAAGCGAATTAAAAATCCCGCTAAAGCTGGATAAACAAACGCAGCTCGGTAAATCCCCCCATAATTTAACTCTTCTGCATATTTATCAGCCATATGCACCCACGTCGCATTGATGGTCCGCCGTAATTGATCCATAAAGACGCCTAACACACCAAAAGGAACAGCTAGTGCAACAGCCGCCTCGGCATTCATTCCCACACCTAAAGCAATTGGAATCGCAATTGCTGAAGCTAAAGCCGGATCACTAGGCACATTGCCACCCGGTGTGGAGGTGACTCCGAGATAAACAAGTTGAATCCCCGCCCCCACAACCATTGCTTCACTAAGTTTTCCTGTTGCTAAACCAGCCACCAACGCTGCACCTAATGGATGAGACAGCATGCCTGAAAATGTATACCCAAAACGCAAACGTGCAAACCAATAATAAAGTCCCATAATAATTGAAACACCTAAAACGCCCATATGATTCTCTCCTTTTTCTCTGATTATAGTGATTGATATTTTTCAATTAATTTTTGAATTGGTAGGGGATTTTCTTCGGGAATCGCTTGGAAGAAAACATGAATGCCCTTCGTTAAAAGTTCAGTCAAAATTGCAACATCTTCTTCAGATAAATTGATATTTTTTAAAACATTTTTCCGATTTGGTCCGCCACCTAAGCCACCAACTTGAATCTCCTCTTTAATAATTTCTTGGTCCACCATCGCTTTTAAGGTCGTTAAATCTGGCACTAAAAATAACACCTTTTTCTCTTCCTTTTCTTGCGATTCCCAATATTCTTTGGCACTTTCAATCCCTTTAATTACTACAGAAACCCCTGGAGGCGCCGCCATTAAATAAATACTTTGTAAAAATTCATCTTGCTCTAGTTCATCACTCACTACCAAAATTTCATTTGCACCTGATTGTTGTAACCATTTAGTCACTACTTGTCCATGGATTAAACGGCTATCGACTCTTGTTAATACGATTTTTGACATTCTGTTCACCTGTACTTTCTTATTTTGGAATTTCTAAAATTTGACAACTGTCTACTGCTGCTTGTTGAATCATTTCTGCGTCTTGTAAACGAAACCCAGGACCACTTTGTTTCATGACGGATTCTAATAATAACGATGTGCATAATCCTGACACAATCAGGAGGTCATAATCTTTTGATAAACGTAATGCAACGTTACTAGGTGTGCCGCCTTTAACATCTGTTAAAATTAGCAACTGGTTGTGCCACGTTAATTGGTCAATTTTTTCTGTGACTCGTTCTAAATAATCCCCCAGTGAATCCTCTGCTTGTAATGCTACTTCATGTACATTTGTGACTTCTCCTACAATCATCTGGACGCTTTTGACTAATTCCAAGCCCCAACCATTATGTGTTAAAAGTAAAATTGGTTCATTTTCCATAAACAAACTCCTTTGCTAATTAATCATTTTATTAAAAGCAATAAGTGTGCCAACTTTCATTTCCGTTTGAATTAAGCCTTTTCAAAGAGCAATTCATAAATATAGCGAACTTCCAAAGGTGGAATCAACAGATTATAGGACACTTCAAGCGGTCGAAACGCCATTTTTATGACAGATACAGCTTCTGGCAACTCTCGATATGACACTTCATAAGCTGTCGGGTCATATTCTGGATTCAACAATTGCCGTTCTAACATACAGGCACAATGAATGATAAAACGAAGTAAAATCTTTTCGTCACTTTTTATTTTAGTTTGTAAGCAAATATCTGAATAAATCTTAGCTAATTCGATCGAAATGGTTGTAGGATTCAAAACCGTTAGTAAGTCTGTAATAGCTTCGATTGATAATCCTTGAATATATTTAGCTGAAACTTTTTTTAGTAACTCTTGGTTTTGTTTTTCTTCTAAATGATGGCCTAATAATTCGAAAACTAGCTGAATGCCCCGCTTCGATAGTAAATCTTGTAAAGAAATAAACGGAATATCTGGCACTTCTGTCTTTACGGTGCCAATGATGCCAACGATTTTCTCTTCTTTCCGAACAAAAGAATGCAAGCGATCAATGTCTTCCACTTCTCTTTTCTCTAAAGTAATGATGCGTACATTCGTTAGTAATTCATTGGGAAAAGTTTTTAGTAACAACTGTTCAATTTTAATAGCAGTCCCCATGCCAGTTAGACAGGAAATAATGAGAACTTTTGCCTCGTTGAAGCGACCTTTACTGCAAATCAAGGCGCGATGATTTTTTTCTTTTAAGACTGGTAATAGATACTCAAACGCCGTCGATTCATAAATGACTTCTCGGGCCACTTCTAGCAATGTTAAGAGATTGATATTGCTAATTAGCAGCACTTCCATTTGAAACGTTTGACTGATAGCATTACCAAAGTAAACCAAGGAACCGATGTCCACCATTAAAATAATTTTTTTATACTGATTTTGCTTCACAATTGTACGGACTTTTTCTAATGTTTCTTCCACTGATTGATTAATTGGCATATCAACTGCACGCATGACCGTTGTTGAGAACAGAAGGTTGGTGTACTCAACCATGCTGCTAGCCGTCGCGGCACCATGTGCAACGACGATAACGCCACAGTTTTCTTCAACTGAGTGCGCTCTTTTTTTAGCTGTGACTTTACGAATAAATAGATCGAAAAAGAGGATTTCCGTATCAGCAAAAGAAATCCCAAACAACGTTTGTAGAAAGTCCACCATGGTCTTAGCAGCTTGATACTGGGTTACTTTGCCAGAATAGATATTTTTGGTATCTGAATAAAATGTTTCATTCATTTGTGCAGAATAAAAAACAGCAGAATAAAGGTGGACAATTAAAATATTCTGGAAATCCTCTGTCAATTTTTCTTGGATTAATTGTTCAAAAAAGACAATGGCTTCTTGAATTTTTGGCTGCAATGTTTCGTCAATGGCCTCTATGGCTAGCGGTTCTTGAGCAAAAATATCCATATCATAAAGTTGCTCGACTTTGTTTTGCATGATTGCTAGCGCATCCTCTGTCGAAAGAGTTAATTTTTTCAAATCCGCATATTCTTTCAATAGAAAATTATAAAAACGATCATTTTTCAGACTTTCCGATTTGAGTAACTCTTGACTGCTTAAATAAAAATGGTTGTATTGAATCGTGAGGCCATCGTTAGGTATCCACTCATTAAAAGCCAGCAGACTTTCTACATCAGGTTGCTCTTTGACTGTTCCCTCGTTTGCTTCAATGCAAATAGTTTCCGTTAATTGATCGAACACTTCTAAATAGGCTTGTGCGCTCATAAATTGAATCGCCGCTTTCAATTCGCCAACGTTGGCTTCAAAATGAGTAAACGTTAATTGTTTCAACGCCTCATAACGAATATGGATATTCTTTTGAATCCGTTGACTTTCTTCTAAGAAAAAGGACAAAATCAATTGAATTTTTTCTTTCAAAGAGCGCTCGGCTAAAGCTGGAATGGCTAATGTCACAGGGATCCTTCTTAAAAACGTTTTCAAAAAATGTTGATTGACTGCTTCGGTTGTTGCAAAAATAAATTTTATCGATACATTTCTTTGTTTTTCGGCTTCGCCCATCCGTGTAAAATACCCTTTATCCAAAACTGTAAACAATTTTTCTTGGCCTTCGCTCGTTAATCGATGGACTTCATCTAAAAATAAAAAACCGCCATCTGCCAACTCCACTAAGCCTTTTTGGTCATTGACGGCACCAGTAAAACTGCCTTTTTTATAGCCAAACAGATGCGAAGTTAATAATTCTGGATTGTTGAAATATTCTGCACAATTAAAATAAATAAACGGAACTTCTTGGTTCATTTTAACTTGATAAAATTGGTGTAATTGTTCCGCAATTAAGGTTTTCCCCACCCCAGATTCTCCAGTAAGTAAAATATTCAAGCCATTAGGCGGATATAAAATAGCGGCTTTCAACTTCTTGATGGCGTCTGCTAAGCTCCCATCAAAACCAATTACGTTCGCAAATGGATTCATTTTCAGTAGCTGCTTTTTCTTATGTATCTGTTCTGTCTGTTGATAAATGTCCTCTTGCAGCGAAGCGAGGGAATCGTAGCACGTGCTACTTTTAAAAAAAGGAAACTGTTCCTCTAAGTAGTCTTTATCAAAAAATAACACTGGTCTAGATTTAACTTTAACGACTTGGTCTTTTCTCACTAATTCTGAAAGCTCTTCACTAACAGCGGTTCGGGTATAGCCAGAGGCCTGACTTAATTGCGAAGCCGTTGCGGGCAACAAGGTTGCTTTGCTACTTGGATTTTGTACGTGAAACTGTTTTAACGCTTGATGAATATTATCAATTCTCATAGTCTTTTCCCCATTTCTTTTTTGATCCAAAAGTTAATTTATTATACATTAAAACGGAAGCGGTTTCTTATTTACCATAAAAAAAATCAAGTCTTTAACCAAAAGATTAAAGACTTGATTTTTATTCTCCGTATTGTACAAGTTGTGTATTTTCACAATGAAAGTCCAAGAAATCTTGGATTTTTTTGCCATTGAAGTAGTTATCAATGACTCGCATGACCGCATTGTGGCAAACAAATAGGTAAGTTTCCTCTGAAGCCAAGGCTTCCTCAATCAAGGGATAAATTCGACCCGCGACATCTAAGACTGATTCCCCTTCTGGAAATGGCAAGGAAATCTCAGAACGATTTTCCTGGAAAGCCGTTGTTTCAATCGGTTCACCATCATAAATGCCAAAATTCATCTCAATTAAACGCGGTTCTGTTTCAACCGTCAACTGATTTCGTTCCGCAATTTTACGTGCTGTTTCTTGCGCCCGTTTTAAAGGGGACGCCAGTAAACGGTCGATTTGAATTCCTTGTTTGGCAATTTTTTCAGCTACCAATTCCGCTTGTTGATAGCCTTTTTCGGTCAATTGCGCTTCCGCATGACCACAAATTCTACGGGCCACATTATAATCTGTTTCACCATGTCTCACTACGTACAGCATTTTTCCACCTCAGTTTTTTGTCTTGTGTCTATTTTATCTGAAATTTGGTCACAATAACACCCTATTTAGCGGTAACTTTCTGGTAATTTAAATTTGCCTTCTTGCTCAAACTGTTCACCTACTTGGAACAAGAGATCTTCACGTCCACGAGCAGCCAACAATTGAATACCTAAGGGTAACCCCGTTGCTGTAACATGTGTGGGCAAGCTGATGGCTGGTTGTCCTGTCAAGTTCGCTAGTTGAGTATACGGTGTTAGCTGTAAACTTTTATCAAAATAATCATAGATTAATTCAGCTAATTCTGCTTCTGTTAATTCTGCTGCTTGCGCCATTCGTTGACGAATGTGCTCACTTTGCAAATCTTCGTTAATTTTTGGTGCTGAAAAAGCCGTTGTTGGTGATAAAAACAGATCAAATTTTTGAAAAAGTTCTTCCATCGTTACTGCTGCTTGATCCCACAACTGTAATGAATGAACATAGGTGGCTGCTGGAATCTTTTGGCCAAATTGATGCATGGTCCATGAAAAAGGTTCGATTTCTTCTTTACGAATTGGGCGCCCGAACCCCTGTTGAATGCTGTTCATCATCGCTGTAGTTTCTGCGCCGTTCATTTGATAATAGGAGCGAATCAGCGCTGCACCATCGACTGGATAAGGAATCTCAATGATTTCATGGCCAGCGGCTGCCAGAAAATCAGCCGCTTGTTTCGCCGCTTGTGTTGCTTCTGGCGAAATCAGTGAGCCGATAGGCGAAGCGGTACACAGAGCAATTTTTAGCCGTTGTTTTTTAGGGTGTGTTTGCCATTCTGCCAAGGGCGCTTGGTAGGGGGCGCCACTGTGGCTACCACGTAGGCCATAAAATAATGCTTTGGTGTCTCTCATAGAAATAGTCAACGCAAAGTCAATCGAGGCACCTTGCCAGCCTCGCCAGCCTTCTGGGCCGACAGGCATGGAGCCACGGCTAGGTTTTAAGCCAATTAAGCCACTAAAAGAGGCGGGAATTCGGATGGAGCCACCGCCATCACTAGCGCCGGCGATAGGAACAATCCCGCTAGCGACAACTGCGGCAGCGCCGCCACTGGAACCGCCTGGCGAATGTTCCAGGTTCCAAGGATTGCGGGCTGGCCCGTAAAGCGCAGGGTCCGTAATATTTTTAAAGCCAAACTCTGGAGCGTTGGTTTGTCCTAAAGGCATCAAACCAATCGTTTCTGCTTGTTTGACAAAGTTAGAGGTCGTTGTTGCAGTACTATTTTTAAAAAGTTGCGAGCCGGCCGTTGCTGACCACCCCGCTTTTTCTTGGCCTAACATTTTCAATGGAAATGGCAAACCAGCAAATAGTGTGTCCTGCTGTTTATTTTTTTGATAAGTTGCTTCTGCTTTTTGGCTGTCAAAGGTTACAAAGCCATTGATCTTTGGATTTAACTTTTGGACTTTTTTCTCAATATCCTTTAAGAGTTCTGTGTGACTTACTTTCTGTTCTTTTAATTGTTGTACCCAATATAGTCCGTCTTTCATACAGACCCACCTCCTATACTATTCCTTATTAGTATAGCATGGTTTTTAGAGGGCATCCTGTGATGGTGATTTTCATTCGTCAAGTGCTTCTCTAATTTAAGTAAATAATTCGCCAATGTAAGGAAGCAACTGCGGATGCAGTTTGTAGCCTTTATACCGTGTATTTTGGATACCTTGTTTTTTAAAGCCCCCTACTTGAATTTTTTTATTTAATTTTGTCAGCTGTTTGGTCATTTTTTTTCGATTATTGGCTGTTTCTTCTGTGTCATATATTAATTTACAAAGGCGTTCCATTGGTAAGTGTTCTTTTGGCGTACTATACAAGACAGCCAGTAGTGCACGTTCTGCGGCTGTTAGCTTTATCCCCTCTACATCTAACTTTTCATCTTCTCGTTGGATGGGTTTATTTAATTCTGCCAAAAGGAGATTTTCTCTTAACGTATCCAAAGTCGCATCCAATCGTAACCAATTGAGAATGCCATATTGATAGCTAATGCTCAATTCTTCCGAGGTAGGAATGTCTTCCGAGCGAAGAAACAACGGCGTTTTAACTCTGGCTAATTCCTTTAGATATAAATATTGTTCTTTGCGAGGAATCGTTTCGCTGAGAATGATGGCATCAAATTTTCGATAAAACAAATGACTTTCCTTAATTTCACCAATCAGACACGTCGTACAAAAAACTTGGTGATCTAAATGCTGTAAGCGGTTTTGAAAAGCAGTTTCTGATAAAATATTTTTTGTGATGACCATTATTTTCATTCTTGATTCCTCCTTAATTCTTTTTTGGTTCAAAATTTTCTCAATTTTCGTGTTTTGTTTTGATATATTTAGTATACTGGAATTTTTTCGAATTAAAATTTAGAAATTTACAAGCAAATCAGTCATTAACAGTCATTCCTGTAATCCCCGATTTATAAAGGATTTCCAATAGTCTTATTTAAAAAATGTTTGTTATTTAATCCTCAACGTGCTATTTTTTTAATTTTTTTCTTTTTTATTTAGCTGACAAACGTCAAAAGGTTGGTAGCTAATATCAACCTTTTGACGTTTGTTAGCTACTTTCTCTTGAAATCTTTGGATTTTTTTCTACTTTCACTAAAAAAAACAGCCAAAAATGGCTGTTTCTTTGCTATTTATATTTATTTCATAATATCGATTAAGTCTTTTTTTGAAGCTGCCGAGGCAGGGAAATAGCTAAATACAACCCCGATAAAGACAGAAATACCGATGGCTAATGAAACCGTCATTAAGTCTGGACGAACAGAAAACGGTAGTGCCATTGAGGCTAAGTAGGCAATAATCATTCCTAAAAGATAACCAGTAATTCCGCCGATTAAGGTCAAGGCAATCCCTTCTGTTAAGAATTGCTTTTTAATATCACTGGCTGTCCCGCCCAATGCACGTCGGATACCAATTTCCTTAATCCGTTCTGAGACCGAAATGTACATCATATTCATAACGCCGACCCCAGCAATTACCAGTGAAATGGCCGCAATTGCGGAAATAAACAAGGTTAAATTATTTAATAAAGAGCCCATTTCTTTGATGGTATCTTTAACATTATATTCTTGATACGTCCCACTGTTTTTCATGGTTCCTTGTTGAGAGAGAGTTTTTATTGTTTCTTTCAATACTTGATCTGGTTGATAGCCAGGTGCTACTGTTAGTTTCAACGTAGATGTATCTTTTAGCTTGCCGAAATAATGTTCATAGGTCTTTTTGGGAAAATAAAGCAATGAGTCATCATTACCTGGACCAATGGCACCGCTGGTATTGGTTGTCACGCCAACAATGGTAAAAAGTTGCTCTTTATATGGAAAAGTTCGATTAACTGCTGCAGTTGGGTCTTGGTAGAGTTCTTTGGCAACCAGTTCATCCACCACCACTGTTTTATCCAGTTTTGCATTGTCTCCATCATTCAGTTGGCGTCCCGCCAACAATTCTTTGGTGGTTTTGTCGGCAAGTTCATAGGTTACAGAAAGATTTTTCGGTCCTGCTTGAAAATTCAGTGTACCTTTTTGGGCGCCATCAACTTCTCTTTGATCAAAATCAATTTTTTCTACGCCAGGAACCATGCGCACGACCCCTAAATCATTGTCGGTAAACATCGCTTGGTCACTAAACATATCCGAAGTGTTGTAGGCCGAAAAAGAAATCTTTTTCACATTTTCTTTTTGTTTTTCAGCGGATAATTTATCGACCATGTCTTCTTTAAAGCCGTTACCGATAGCCACGATGGTAATCACCGAAGCGATCCCGATGACAATCCCTAGCATCGTTAACAAGCTGCGTCGCTTATTTTTCAAAATGGAACGGAAGGCGGTTTTCCAAATAATTGAACGTTTCATGTCAGCACCTCCTCTAAAATCTTTCCATCACGAACTTTAATCAAACGATTGCAGTATTCAATTGTTTCTTCATCATGTGTCACTAAAATAATGGTGACACCTTCATTGTTTAATTGCTGAAAGAGCGTTAAAATTTCTTCCGATGTTTTACTATCTAAAGCCCCAGTTGGTTCATCTGCAATAATAAAACTTGGCCGATTGACAATCGCACGCGCAATGGCCACACGTTGTTGTTGTCCGCCCGAAAGTTGTTTTGGATGCTTCTTGCCTTTATCTGGCAAGCCGACTTTTGTCAGAACTTCGTGGACACGATCTTTGGCTTCTTTTGGGGTTAACCCACTATATAAAAGAGGTAATTCAATGTTTTCTTCAACTGTTAGTGTTTCAATTAAACTAAAATTCTGAAAGACAAAGCCGACTGCTTCATTTCTAATTCGGGATAGTTCCTTATCAGAAAAGTCGCCAATTTCACGGTCTTCAAATAAATACGTTCCTTCAAACTTTTTATCAATAAAGCCTAGCAAATTAATCAAAGTCGATTTCCCAGAACCAGAAGGACCCATAATCGCTAAAAATTCTCCAGCGTCTACTTGGAGGTTAATATCATCTAACACATGCAGTGTTTCTTCTTCGGAATAATAATATTTATGAATATGGGCTAGCTTAATCATTGGCAGCTACCTGAACATCTTGATTATCTTTTAATTCTTTATTGGGATTGGCAATCACTTGGTCTTTCCAATTCAAGCCACTTTTGACAACTTTACGACCTAAATTTGTTTCTGTTTCAATCGGTGTTTTTTTCGCTTTGCCCGCTTTGTAAACATAGACAAATTCTTTTTGGCCTTCTTTTTGGATTGCTGCTGTCGGTATAATCATTTGCTTTTGTGGCACAGCGATACTAGTAGACAAGCCTTCTGCCCAAGGAAAATCACCTTCTACTGTAAATTGATAACTCACTACTGGATTGCCTTCATTTTTAGCTATTGGGGTTTGCGCAATGGAAACAATTTTGCCTGGCGCTGATTTGCCTGAACCAACGGTCGTCACTGTTACTTCTTCCCCTGTCTGTAATTTATCGTAATCATATTCGGTTACTTTTCCTTGAATATTTTTCTTTTGTGTTGCAATTTTAATGACTGGTTTGTCGGTACTACTCATGGCACTAGCATCGACAGTGACTTGGCCATCAATTGGTGCTGTAACGACTGTGTTGACTTTGCCACGTGTTTGTTCAAGCGTGTTTGCTGCTCCGACGGCATCACTGTTGGCTAATTGAAGGGCTTGGTTAGCTTGGGCGACTTCACTATTCGCAGCACTAACGGCTTCATTCAATTGCTGAATTTCCGCATTTAGTGTTTCTTTCTCTTCAGCCTCTTTTGCGGTGTTTAATTTTTGCTTGGCTGCAGCAACTTTGTTTAACGCTTCATTGTATTTTTGAGTGGCTAAGTTAACGTTCTCTTGTGCTTGTTGAACTTGAAGATTGTTCCGATTAACGGCATTCGCTTGTTCTGTTTCTGTGGCTTGGATGTCTGAGTTATTGTACGTTAACAATGGACTATCTTTCTTGACTTCTTTACCATTTTCAACATTTATTTCGGCAATTTTTCCTAAAGAAGGATCAAAGAAAATATCCCGAGTATCTAGAAAACTCACTTGACCATCTAATTTTAATGAGGCCATTTCTGTAATGGTATACGTTGTGTATTCAGGTTCAACTTCTTTTGAAGAAAAAACTGTTTTTGCTCCGATAAATCCGACGACGACCACTGCGGCACCAATACCGAACCACACTTTTTTATTTCGCTTCTTCTGGCCTGACTTTTTCATTTATTTGTTCCTCCTTGATTTCTGTTGACGAGTTTGTCATTTTATTTAGTATATAATGAATAAAAAAACTGGTCCCTTCATCTTCCTATCATTCCTCTTACAGTTTTGACACATCTTTATCTAACAAAAAAACGTTTATCCTGTGTAAAAGGATAAACGTTTTTTGTTATTTTATTGTTCTAATTGACCCAACCAGCCAGATGTACCACCTAGAACATTGGTTACTTGATACCCTTGTTGACTGAGAAACGCACACGCTTGTGCGGAGCGCGATCCCATTTGACAAATCAGATAATAGGGTTGGTTTTTATCTAATTGCTGATAATTTTCGGTTAAAGTACTTAAAGGTAAGTTGATGGCCTGAGGGACATGCCCCAGTTGGTATTCCATTTCTTCTCGTACATCAATAATCGGTAATTTTTTTCGTTTTGCTTCCTGATAAAATTCAGGCATGCCAATCGTGTTATACATTTTCTAGTTCCTCCGATTTTACCATTTGATATAGCGCAAAAGCACCATCTAAATTTTTGGCTGAGATGCCTGCTTGTTTTAGCATCCGTTCTGCAATATAACTACGCAAACCGCTGTGACAACTAACAATGTACTTCGTTGACTTGTCTAATTCCTCCAAACGTTCTCTTAACTCATTTAAAGGAATAGACACAGCATTTTTAAATTGACCATTGGCTCGTTCGGCGGGATTACGGACATCTAATAAAACAGCTCCATTAGCTAATTCGTTGGATAACTCATACCATTGAACGTTTTCACTCAATCCTTCTACAAGGTTCATCGCTGCATAGCCTAACATGTTCACAGGATCTTTCGCTGAACCAAACGGCGGCGCATAGGTAAACTCTAATTCAGGCAAATCAAAAATAGTTAACTGTCCTTTAATAGCGGTCGCAAGAATATCAATCCGCTTATCTACGCCCTTTGCCCCAATTCCTTGTGCGCCATAAATTTCCCCTGTCGTAGGATGGAAAACTAATTTTAACTGAAGATCTGTTGCGCCAGGATAATACCCCGCATGGTCTTTTCCACTGATATGCACAACAGCTGTTGTTAGTCCAGCAGCTTTAGCAGCCCGTTCGCTTAAACCAGTTGAAGCAGCGGTTAAATCAAAGACTCGCACAATGGCGGTCCCAATGCTTCCTTGATTTTTTCTCTCTAACCCAGCAATCACATCCGCTACTTGACGTCCTTGGCGATTGGCGGGAGAAGCTAAAGAAATCAGCGCATCTTCTTGAGTGATTTGTTGTTTCACTACAATAGCATCCCCAACCGCATAAATATCGGGTTGATTCGTTTGATAGTGTTCATCAACAACAATACCGCCACGTAAACCAGTTGCTACACCTGCTTCAACTGCTAAGGTATTTTCTGGTTGGACCCCCACCGACAAAATGGTTAAATCAGAAGCTAATGTTTGACCGTCTTCTAAGCGAATCACTTGCCCTTCTTCTTCAAAAGCAACCGCAGATTGTCCCGTAATTACTTGAACATTGTTTTTGCTTAATTCAGCTTTGACAAAAGCGGCCATTTCTTCGTCTAATGGCGGTAAAACATGAGGCGCTTTTTCCACGAGAGTGACTTCTAATCCGCGTTTTTGCAAGTTTTCTGCCATTTCCAAGCCAATGAAGCCTGCGCCAATCACGACGGCTCGTTTTGTTTCTGGTGTCAAGGCTGTCATAATTTGATCTAAATCAGGAACATTTCTTAATGAAAAAACATTTTTGGCTTCTGCCAATCCTGTAATTGGTGGCACAAAAGGTTTCGCCCCTGGTGATAAAATTAATTTGTCATAGTGTTCTGTTAAAATTTCTGTTTCATGTTTCACTGTGATCACTTTTTCTATTGGATCAATCGCCACGACTTCATGGTGAGGACGAACATCTAAATTAAACCGTGCCTTTAACGCTTCGGGTGTTTGAACAAGCAGTTGCTCTCTTTCTGCGATTTCGCCAGAAACGTAGTAAGGCAAACCACAGTTTGCAAATGAAACAAAAGGGCCTTTTTCCATGACAACAATTTCAGCATCTTCCATTAAGCGACGTAAACGTGTCGCTGCTGACATACCACCAGCCACGCCTCCGATAATTACAATTTTCATTTATTTTCCTCCTTTAATTTGACCAGACCATTGGGACATCCCGCCACGAACGTTAATCACGTGATAGTTTTTTCTCGCTAAAATTTTGGCCGCATTTTTGCTGCGCATGCCGGACTGGCAAATCACATAGACTTCGTTAGCGGATTTGTTGTAGGCGGGAATTTTGTTAAGTGGGACATTAATCGCTTGTGGAATATGCCCTGCGCGGTATTCGCTAGGTGTCCGGACATCTAATAACGTTATCTCTTTAGATAAACGTGACTGCAATTCCTTTGTTGAAATACTTGGCGTTTTTTTAAACAATTGAAATAACATCTTTTTCTCCTTCTCTTATATACCTTATGGGGTATATTTAACATGAAAAAGTTAGACTTGTCAACTGAAGAGATTTCTGCCATTTTTAGATTCAAAGAAAAGATAGTTGACAAAAATACCTCGTGTAGGTATATTTTAAACCAATCACTACTCTTAAGGAGGGGCAAAATGACTGAAGAAAAAAAGAAAGTGCTGAATCGTTTACGCCGCACAGAAGGTCAAATTCGCGGAATTCAAAAAATGATTGATGAAGAAAAAGAGTGTATCGATGTTATCACTCAGTTGAGTGCGGTCCGTTCTAGTATTGATCGCGTAATGGGGATGATTGTTGCGGAAAATTTAAAGCATTGCTTTGAAAATCCTGAAAAAGATCCTAAAGAACAAGAAGAGCGATTAGCACAAGCGATTAATATGATTGTTAAAAAGTAAAACAACGCAAACTTATTCAGCGAAAGATAAGTTTGCGTTGTTTTTTTATTTATTAGACGAATCTGCCCCGCGTTTTTTTAAATTAACAAGCATAAAAAGAATCGTGCCAATTAGTAAAATCACGACGGCGATATAAAAGCCCATGACTTTCGAACCCGTTGTGTCTGAAATTTTCCCAGTTAAAGCTGGGGCAATCACAGATGACATCATGCCGAAAAAGTTAAAAACACCCAAAGTAGTGCCAATTCCAATTTTTGGTGCATTTTCACCTAGCCAAGAAATAATAATCGGTTCTACAGCTAATTTCCCTAAGAACCCATACATAATTAAAGCAATTAATAACAACGTTGCATTACTTACTTGTACAGTTAACAAAAGCATGGCTGTTGCTAAAAATTCTAAAACAACGATGAATTGAACTTTTTTATGCATGTACTTATCCGCCAACCGACTAAAAAATAACGCTCCTGGAATAGAGGCAAATGCGACCAGCGAAGAGGACAATCCAATTGCCGCTCCTTGGAAACCACGTTCGGTACTTAAAAAATTAGGTAACCAAGTCACAATCATATAATATGCATAACAAGTGCCAAAATATAAAATATACGCAAATAGCATATGTGGCGCAAACAGTTTTTTAAAGGGCACTTTTTCTTTTACCGCTCCGTTATCTTTTTCATCAACAACGGTTGGCTGAATCAAGGCCATGTCTTCTTTATGATTGCGAATAATCACTTGAAAAGCCACTAACATACAAATAATCATAAAGGCGGAAATGTACATCATCACTTGCCAAGGTAATCCTTTTTGGGCAACTAAATAACTAGATAAAATCATTCCTAAACCTGAACCAACTGCTGAACCACTGTTGACAATAGCTGTTGCAAAACTTTTTTTGGCTTGAGGAATGTTTTGGGACGTCAACGAGTAAGCCGAGCCATAGAAAGAACCACATCCTAAGCCTGCCAATAAGCTACCTAAGTAAATTGTTCCAATCGTTTGGGCTTGGGCAATCAGTAACGCTGCCAGCGCAAACAAGATAAAGCCTGGAATTAATACACGTTTTTTCCCAATTTTGTCTACCAAGAAGCCTGCAGGAATCTGCATGACTACGTAACCGAGAAAATAAAAGCTAGAAATGGACCCTAGGGCCGTATCGGAAGCGTTACCATTTAGAGACGCACGAATTTGCGGATAAACAGGAGAAAGCGCGGAACGATAAATCCAGATTGTTACCCAGCCCATACATAGTAAAATAACGATTTTTTTCCAATAAGCCAACGAACTTTTTGTCTTGTCTGTCATTTTCTTTTCCTCCACCAATCATTTTTTTGGTTAACGTTTCACAAGGAACAAAAGCACTACGCTTTTTTACGTAGTGACCTTTGTCCTACCTTCTTTTTTAGTTTAAATACTCAGCCAATGCATGAGTACTACCGCTACCGCCTTCAAATTGATAACCTTGGTGTTTCAATACAGTCTCAAAGGCACTCAAGAAATGCAACACATTGTCTTCGCGACTGCTGTACCCCATATTACCGACCCGCCAAATTTTTCCTTTTAAATCACCGAAGGAAGAGGCAATTTCAACTTTAAAATGATCCAGTAATAAGCTCCGCACCTTTTCACCATCAATTCCTTCTGGAATGACCACAGGAATGACTGTTGGTGTTTTTGTGTCTAACTTCCCGAAAATTTCTAAGCCCATTTTTTGCAGACTTTCAACTAAAATACGATCGTTTTTCCGATGACGTGCATAGACATTTTCCATGCCTTCTTGAAGTAACAAGCGCAGCCCTTCATGTAGCCCATAAATCATTGTAGTCGCTTCTGTATGGTGATTTAAGCGCTCTGGTCCCCAATATTTTTCTAATTGCGATAAATCCAAGTAGTTACTTTGAATGAACCGTTCATTCCGCGCATCCGCGCCAAGCCCTAACTCTTTTTGGTAACGGCCCGCCAGATAATCGGCTACACGTTGGTTGTAGGTAATCAAAGAAAGGCCTGAAGGTACGCTGACACATTTTTGAGTGCCTGCTACCGCAATATCAATCTTCCAATCATCGACCTTTGTTTCGACACCGCCGTAAGTCGCCACCATATCTACTACGAAGAAAATTTCATTTTCCCGACAAAAGGCGCCAATTTGATCCAGCGGTTGCATTTGTGCATTCGCCGTTTCGCCGTGGACCATCGCAACAATTTTTGGTTGATGTTCTTTAATCGCTTCAATCACCGTTGTTTGTTCAAACGGTGCGAGCCAGTCCTTTTCTAAATAAATGACTTCGGCCCGGGCGCGTTCGCAAATTTCACCTAATAAATAAGCAAACCGGCCATACGCAGGCACAAGCACTTTGTCGCCTGGCTCAATCAATGCAAATAACCCCGCTTCCAAGCCTGAACGTGACGTGCCATCAATGGCAAAGGCTTGTTGATTCTTTGTGGCAAAAGGTACTTTAATCATTTCCCGAACTTCATCCATAATTTGTAGAAATTCTGGATCGAATTGCCCTAAAATTGGTTGACCCATTTGACGAAGTACCGATGGATGGGCTTCGACTGGTCCCGGCGTCATGATTGTTCGCCGTACAAAATTTGGTTGTTGATACATAGTAATCCCTCACTTCATTTTTAATTCTTCTCTTTTATTATCTTTGGAAAAACTCAGAAATTCATTGTTCAATTTGCACTATTTTGACTTTGTTTTTTAGACATATTCAATAACTATCTTTTGTACTCCTTTTTATTCTTCGCTATACTATAAAAAAAGGAGGTTGTTGTGATGAAAATATTAGCTGAGGTCTTGGCTTTACCAAGATTTTCTGACTTACAATTATTATCGTCTCACTCAAACTTAACACAGCCCTTGGAAAGTGTAGAAATCACGGAAACACCTGATGTGGCTGATTTTATCCCTAAAAATGTCATGATTTTAACAACGGCAATGATTTATAAAGATGATCAAGAAAAATTGAAACCTTTTATTGACTCGCTAAAACAAGCAGAGTGTACGGCTTTAGGAATCAAAGTTGGGCGGTTCCTTGACGAAATTTCACCTGAAATTGTTGACTATGCCAGTGCCGTTGATTTGCCCCTGATTAAAATTCCTAGCACACAGCCACTAGGCGGGTTGTTGCATGAAATTGTAGGCTATCTTCGTGATAGCAAAACCGAACAGATGTCTGTGGCATTTGACATCCAAAAGCGTTTTTCAACATTATTAATGCAAGATGTTGATGCTACGCGTTTCATCGCTGAATTTGCGAAAATTTTAAATGCGCCAATTATTTTATTAAGTCCTTGGCAACAGGTGATTGCCCACTCGAATTATTTTTATGGCAATCAAAAATCGGCGGAGTTTTTCATCGAACAATTATCAAAAGACCACTTTCAACAATTGGCACAAGAAAAGAAAATCTTTCGTTTAAAGGATGAGCGACAAGAAAACATTCAAGTAGCTGGCTTTCCAATTCGTGTGAACGATTATTTTCCCTATTATTTATTGGTCTTATCTCCTGAACAGATTCCTTATCCTATTTCTGAATTTGCCATTGATCAGGCCATTTTAGTTTTGACCTTTATGTTATTTAAAAACCAGAAAATTGCTGAATCTTTTGAACATCTCAAAACAGACTTTTTGGACCGCTTGCTTGACATACATCAAGAAGTGCTGAGTAAACATCAAAATTGGTTGGAACTTTGGAAAAATTATCGTTTAATCAACAGCGATTATTATCAATTAGCGATTGTCTACGGCGTGACTAAACCAGAAAATGAAACCCATATTCGTTATCAGCAAGCGGAAGGGCAACTAATTTTCCAATGGCTCAAAGAACAATTGCCGGAAATCCTGCCAGATGTCGCCTTGTTTAAATTAAAAAATCAAAATAAAAGTATCTTGATTTTTCAATCTAAGAAAAATGACCATTTGATGATTTTGCAAAACCTCGCTGAACGTTTGCAACAGGCTTTGCCTATTACCATTCGCTTTGCTTTAGGCAACGCTTATGAAAACCTAGAAGATTTGCCTAATTCTTATATTGAAGCTTCCTCGACATTAGAGGCTTCTTTACACGCTCAAAAACCAGCAACTGTGCAATTGTTCCATCCCAAAGGCCTAGCTGGACTTTTTGAAAAGATTGGCACTGAAGATGTTGAATACTTTTGCCAGCAACAATTGAAAGAGTTGGCCTATCCGACGGAACCGACGTTACAAGAATTACGAAAAACCTTGAAAGTTTTTTTAGATTTCAATTGCGAAATTACTAAAACGGCCAACGCTCTCTACCTTCACAGAAACACCATTAAATATCGCATGAATCAATGTGAAAAATTATTAGACACCTCTATTCAAGAGCCTGAGACGAGTTTACTCTTACGGGTAGCGTTGGAACTTTCAGAAAAATAATTAACAGGAAAATAGCCGAATAAAAGTAACGTCTACCAAGAAAAAGGACTCTACCGTTCACCACTGCGTGTTCAAATCCTATTGTTCCGAGGTCATTACTTTACATTCGGCTTTTCGTTATAATTCTGGTTCACGATTGGCATCTTTGGAATAAACGTACATTAGCGGTTCTTCACGGCCAACCGCATAGGCTGCTTGTGGCACATAGGCACTCATGAAAATATAGTCCCCTTTTTCCACTGGATACCATTCATTGTCCAAATTGTACATCCCTTGGCCACTAATTAAATACGCACCATGCTCTTGGACATGCGTTTCAATGTAGGCATGACTAGCGCCTGGTTCAAAAGATAAGATATGCATATTCATATCAAAGTCAAACTCTTTCGGTAATAAACTCCAAAGTAACACGTCTGTCATTCCTTCATATTCTTCTGGTTGTTGGTCATGAATTGACCCAACCACTTTATAAGGTTGATGGCCCGCCAACGGCTGATAGCGTTTTTTATATAAGAAAACTTCCGTGTCCGCTTCCTGTGCATTCGCTAAATACATTTTCATTTCAGGCGTAAAGTAGGCGTAGCCCCCTGCTTCAAGTTCATGAGTTTCTTGACCATCTGAAACACGCAAACGACCGTCAATGACATAAACCAACGTTTGAATCCCGTCGCCACCAAAACCAGTTGTTTGTTGACCATTTTTATGAAACGTAGCAATGTAATCCACAAATGTCGCACCTAATTTAGGCGATCCCAAAATGGAAATATCGACATTTTCAAAACCAGGTACTGCATTTTGCACCAAACCATCATGGGGAATAATGGCGTAATTGTCTTTTTTTATCACAGCTCTTGATGTTAACAATTCTTTTTGGTAACCAACTCGATTATTTTTATAACCCATCACAATTCTTCCTTTTCTATCTTATTTATACGCTAATTCATATAAGGTATCTGCTAAAAGCTTGACGCCTTCAACCAAATCTGGAAATGCCGTTGCTTCTGCTGGATTATGACTAATCCCACCAATACTTGGCACAAATATCATCGCTGTCGGGTAATGGGGCGCAATAATTTGCGAATCATGCCCAGCACCACTATGCATCATACGATACTGATACTTGCCTTCTTTGGCTTTTTGTTCAATAACTTCTACAATTGCTTGATTCATCGGTACAGGGGCTTCATCCATCCAGCGGTCAATTGCAATCGTCAAGCCTAATTCTTGAGCAATTGTCTTCATCCGTTCTTCTAATTCACCTGTAAAATGTCGTAAAAAAGCAGCGTCGGTATGACGGCAGTCAATTGTAAATTCCACTTCTCCAGGCACCACGTTGACTGTATTGGGTTTCGGAATGACTTTGCCGAATGTTAAAACTAACGGATCCCCAATTTCGTTCGCACGATCAATGGCTTCTGCACAAATTTTAGCAAAGCCATATACCGCATCATGACGGTAACTCATTGGCGTAGTGCCTGCATGATTGGCTTGCCCTTTTAAGTTAACCGTGTAGCGACGTTGCCCTACAATACTATGAACAACACCGACTTGGAGCTTTTCGTTCTCTAAAATATTGCCTTGTTCAATATGAATTTCGACAAATGCTTCAATGTCCTCACGTCTAGTTTGCTCTTGCCGAAAATCAAAGCCTTGGCGATGCATCTCATCAACAAACTTTTTGCCTTCGTTGTCAGAGATATCGACTACTTCTTCACGTTTGGCTTCACCAACGACATTTTTGCTTCCCCAGAAAACCGTTGGAAAACGACTCCCTTCTTCTTCAGCCATGGAAAGCACTTCTAAAGAACGCCGTGGTTTCCCATATTTGTCTAATAAATATTGAACAGCTGTCATGGAAGCAATGACACCATATTGACCATCTAAGGTCCCACCATTAACTACTGTGTCGATATGTGACCCAGTTAAAATCGTTTCCTGAGGAAATTCCGTTCCTGCCACTCGACAAAACAGATTCCCAACTTCGTCAAATTGCGTTTCCAGTCCAAACGCCTCAGTTTGGCTTTGCACATACTTTTGTGCTGCCAACCACGAATCTGTATAAAGTAAGCGTGTCATCCCTCCAGCAGGATCACTCCCAATTGCTGACAACTCTTCGATTCTTTGTTTTAAAACTTTTTCCAAGTCCATCACAAAACCTCCTGACTGATTACACTCTGATTGTAAACGTTTCCCTAGTCATCTTCATTGTACTTATCAAACAAAATTAAGCCTTTTTTTGTGCAAAACAACCAATGAACATTCTCTAACTCATGGACAGAGACGCTAATTCAATCACACTTCTGTCCCTTTTCATTTCTAAAATAGGTGTTTAATTTTTGATAAATACGCCGTTAAACGCCTCGGTTACCCCAGTTTCTTGTGCGTAAATTGTTTCGCCTCTTAAAATTGTTTGAATCACTTGGGCCCCAATTTCACGACCAATGTAAGGACTAATTTTATTTCGGTATTCTAAATCTTCTGCTTTTAAGATATATGGCGCATTAGGTTTAATTAGTACAAAATCGGCATCCCTACCAATGCTGATGCGGCCCTTTTGTGCTAAGTGATAACGGTCAGCTGGGTTTGTTGCAATCATATCCGCGAATTGTTTCAAGGATAAACCACGTTTTTGGACGGCTTCATCGAATAACACATCGACGTTATTTTGAACACCAGAAATGCCGCCCCAAGCTTCAAAAGCATTGGTTGTATCTTTTAAGTCTGGCGTACAAGGAGAATGGTCAGAGGTTACAAACGCAATTCCGCCTGTTTGCACGTGGTTCCATAAGGCGGCTTGTTGGTCCGCGTCACGAATCGGCGGCGAACATTTGACAACTGGACCAATGGCATCAAGTTCATCCGTGGTAAAATATAAATAATGCGTACATGTTTCACAAGTCACATCTACCCCTTCTGCTTGGGCTTTCAAAACTTCTTCCACTCCTTCTTGACAAGCCACATGGCAAATATGAATCCGACAACCTGTTTCTTTGGCAAATAAAATGGCTTTTTGAATCGCTTCAACTTCGGTAAACACAGGACGTGTAGCTACATATGCCGCTAAAGTCGTTTCGCCATTTTGATAAGCTAACGCGCCTAATTTATCCGTAATTGGCGCATTTTCTGCATGGATTGCTAGCACTTTGCCAGTTTTGGCGACTTGTTTCATTCCTTCATATAGCGAATAATCGTCGACATTTTGAAAATCTCCTTCAATTGAACGATCGCCGCACGTTCCTAAAAAGCATTTATAGCCGGAAACGCCTCCTTCATCAAGTTCCTGAATCCCACCAGCCAAGTTGGTCGGGACCACGCCGCCAAATGACCCTACATCTACTTTTAGTTTATTTTCTCCTGCCTTGTATTTGATCTCAAGAGAGGTCTTATCCACAGTTGCTGGAATCTGATTTAAAGGCATTTCCATAAAGGTCGTCACGCCCCCTTTGGCACAAGCGGCCGTTCCTGTGACATACCCTTCCCATTCATCGCGGTAACCACCACCAGGATCGGTAATATGAACATGAGCATCCACCATCCCAGGACTAACGACTAAACCCGTCGCATCAATCACACGTTCTCCTGACAAGTCTTGCCCAATCGCTACGATTTTTCCTCCTTGAACGGCGACATCCGTAATGACTTCTCCAGTTTCTAAAATAACTAACCCGTTTTTAATCACTAACTCTGCTTGCATTTATTTTCCCTCCTGATAAGCTGTTTCTTTCACTTTTTTTGAATCCCAAGTCCATTTTTTTAACACTAAGTACAGCACAAAACCTGTGGTAAAGCCCACAAACCACGAAATATCAGCAATGATTTTAACCTGTGGAATAAATTGACCACTTAAGGAAAGAACCAACGCCAGAATAGTAGCAACATACGCCGGCTTGTTTAATCCGTAAAAAGGATTGGCTTCCTCTTTTTTGTGTTTATCTACGTATAAAGCATTTAAATCAATTTGTTGCTTTTGAACAAAATAATAATTCGCAATCATCACGCCAGCGACTGGTCCTAAAACAGCTCCAATTGCGTTCAGAAAAATAAAAATACTATCGGCGTTTTCCATCAGTTTCCAAGGCATAATGAGAAAGCTGATAACACTGGCAATCATGACGCCTTTTTTATACGTCATTTTTTTAGGAAACAGTGCTGCCAATTGATAACCTGCCGGAATGATGTTCCCTGTTGCATTCGTTGAAATAGTCGTTAATAAGAAAACTGACATGGCTAAGACCACCACCGCCACATTATCTAAACGATCAATAATGTTTAAAATATTCCATTCTTGAATCCCAAAATACAGCGAACCACCTAACAGAATAACCACACTGGAAAAAGCGAAAATCCCATAACCAACAACTAAACCTGCTGTTTGCCCCACAACCTGAGCACGTGTCGAGCGCGCATTCTTAGTAAAATCCGCCACACTCGCACCAGGCGCTGACCAAACGGCCACAACCGAGTTAAAAATAATCAGATACGCCACAAGTGGATTGACTGAACGAATCGCACCAGAAACTTGATAGGACAAAATTGGTGTTAAACCGCCCCCAGCTCGAATGGCCCAAATCGTTAATCCAATAATAACGACATAAATCAACGGACTTAAAATGGCGGTAAACCGGTTCAAAATTTTGCTACCACCGAAACCTATTGCCACATTTAAGAGCCAGAAAAGAGTAAACGCCATTAATTCAGGTAGCCTGAGACCAAAAAACTGGAATGACCCACCAATTTGTAAAAAGTTCGGCCAAAATTTCCCGAGAATAATTAATAAAGCGAGCGATCCTGTAAACGTTTGCAGACCAAACCAAGCAATCGCGGCCACACAACCTCTTAAGAACCCTGGCAGTTTTGCCCCGAGACTGCCGTAAGTAGACTGTAAGTGCATCGCAAAAGGAATGCCATATTTAGAGCCAGCCCCGCCATTTAAATTCATGAAAGTTGCTACAATGAATGAGCTTAACACAACTGCCAGCATAACTTGCAGCGGCGATAAACCTAAGAAAATAAAGCCGCCCACTGCTGCATAATTCGGGATATTATGAATCGAACCCATCCATAATGTAAAAAAATTGCGCGCGCCCATCGTCCGTTGTTTCGGGCTACTTGGCAACAAATCCTCATTGTAGCCACGTGCTTTCATCGCTGTTTCTTCTTGAGCTGTTACTTGAGACACATTTTTCTCCACGACAAACTCTCCTTTTTATTAAAAATTTTTTTCTATTAAAACACCCTGCCTTCTCTTTTTTGTCACTTTTGCACAAACATGCGTACTACTCTCATTACACGAATTGTAAGCGCTTTTTATAACAACAATCATTAGTTACCCCAACTAAATAACAAACGATTCTTTGTTCACTTTGAACGAAAAAATAGCAACCTTTTTTATATCGCCCTCTCACTCTAGAAAGTAAGAAACAAATCTTTTTATTCACATATTATGTACAACTTCTCTTTTCAAATACTAAAATACGCTTATTATTAAAAATGACATAAATAAATTATACATTTAAATGAAATCCAACACAACATTTTTTAATCAAACACACACAAAACAGATAAACTGAAGTGGATTTTCAGGAAGAGACCCATCCTGAAAAAAGACACTGACAAAAGAGTTTTCTCACAAGATCGACAACTTTTCACAGATTCAAAATCTTCTTTTTCAATTTTTACGTTTTAAAAAATAACATTTTGAAAATAAAAAAAATGCTTAATTTTAATCAAAAAAATAAACAAAGATTTCTGATTTTATCAGAAATCTTTGTTTCTAAATTTTCTTGCTATAATTCCTTTAACAAAATAAAATCCGTCTGTTCATCGTCTCCCATAAAAAATGAATGTTGACTGTAATAGCGGTAGCCAATCGTTTTATAAAATGCCCGCGCCGCATCATTGTGTTCCCAGACACCTAGCCACAGTGCTTTTTTACCAAATTCACGAGCTTTTTCTTCCGCCAGTTCTAACAATTGTGTTCCCAGCTTCTTTCCTTTAAACGCAGGCAAAATATACAATCGCTCAACCTCGAGCTTTTCTGACCCCATCGGTTCCGTTTGTGCCATCTCACGATTTAATTTCATGTAGCCAGCCAATTGATTATCGACCAAGATAAAATAAAAGTCAGAGTGGGGATTAGCTAATTCCTTTTGTAATTTTTCTAAATTGTAGGCTTCTACTAAATAGGCTTGCATATTTTCTGGCGTATTGTACGGTCCAAAAGTATCTGTATATGTTTCAATGCTGATTTCTTGTAACGCTGGTGCATCTTCTATTGTTAATTGTTTTATTTCTCCCATCAATCAGTCGTCCTTTCCTTAATAATTTCGAGTGTTCCCTTTTTTGACAAATTCCCAATCTTCGCTGACATTTTTACGCATCCGGACTAAGTACTCTGCCAATTGTGAAATTTCCACTTCTGACATGCCTTGCAAAGCCACTTGATTCGAGTGTTGATTTTCGCGCACAATGATTGGATAAACGTTTTTCCCTTTTTCTGTGGCATAAATCCGCTTAATTTTTTTGTTGCTTGCATCTTCTTGACGATAAATAAAGCCTTGTTCTTCCAAACGCTTAATCGCCCGCGCCGCTGTGGTTCGATCAACTTTAATCAGTTCGGCGATCTTTTCTTGGATAATTCCAGGATTTTCACAGACCCTGACCAAATAAAGATATTGTCCTCGTGTTAAAGATAATTCCTTAAATTCGATATTACTGATTGAATCTAAGGCCCGCGCAATCATGCCAATTTCTCTTAAAATATCTGTCACTAGGACACTTCCTTTCGCTAATATTTTATGATTGTCATTACTTTAACTTATTTTTGTTGCAAATGCAACAAAAATAAGTATAAAAACTACAGATTTAAACAATTTGAGCATTCGTAAAAGTAAAATAATTATTCCTTTTGTTATTTTAACAAGTAAGATAAAATTAGTTATAGCGTCTATAGGAGGAATAGTATGAAAAAATTAGTTTGTGTTATTTTAGTTATTTTTTTAACAGGTTGTAGTTCTCAAAAAGCGAATGAACCTAAAGAACAAGAAAATTCTACCAATCATACAACATCAATGAAAAGCAGTACTAATCATTACAGTTCTAGCACAGAAACAAGCTCTAATAATAAACTAAAAGAAACTTCTGAAAGTTCCAGCACCACTCAAACTTCGGCAAAGTCTAAAAATGAAGTATCTACAAATGTCGAAGAAGCAAATTCTTTAGAAGCAACACCTTATGCTGTCGATCTTAGTAGTTTAAACAATCCACTCGTATTTAATTTTAAAGGAATGAATGTGCCAACTTCAATTACGTTAGAGAACTTAAATTCAACACCAACTGCTACCTTCCGAACTAAATTGTTTGGGGCTGAAAATGGTCAAGTGAAAGAAGCCATTAATAAATATGACCTATCTATAAATACAATTCCTACAAAAGAGATTAGAATATTTTCAGCGGGCGATAACAGTATTCGCACCGTTAAAGTAAATACAGAGTTAATTTTAGGAACTAATATTTCTTCAAACGATGAACAAAATAGATCGGGCACTTTATACTTATTCAACAATAAAAATGGTTCAATATCTTTAATCACTCCTAACTACGCAGGCAATGTTACGGATGATCAAAAAGACGTTATGCTAGAAGTAATTCAATAAATAACCAAAAAAATAATAAAGAGAAAACTTCATACTTAGAAGTTTTCTCTTTATTATTTTTTAGGAACTTCTCTAGAAACTTGTTTTAGTCCCCACTTATTTTTCTTATTTCTTCACCCATTAAGCCCGCAATAGAAAATAGAACATTTTATTTGAAAATGACTTATTGTTCTGCAATATGCACCGTTTGTAAAAATTCTGCGACTGAGAAATGGTATTCTTTCTCTTGATTTCCTTGAATGGTTTGAATCATTTTTTCAACTTCTGGTTGCAGAGCGGCAAATTGAACTTGTTGTCCGCGACCTTCTGCTGCGAGACAAAATTCTTCTAAAATATCTAACGCCGTACTATCAATGCTAGGAACTCCTCGCATTGAAAATACTACACCACTTTTTGTTTCCAATTGTAGTAACGTTTGTTTCAATCGTTCAGAAGACATGAAAAATAACGGGCCACTCAAATAAACCACCACCCAATTTTCCGTACAATCGGTCGGTACTAGCCCCATTCTTGACCAATCAACTTCCTCGACATTAATCGTAATCACGGCACTTTTCGCAATGAAAAACAGGCAACCCGCTAAGACCCCTAAAACAATCGCTAAACTCAAGTCAAAAATAACGGTCGCTATCATCGTTAAAAAGAATAAACATAAGGCTGTGTGGAAACGTTTCTGGAAGAATTCTTTAATCACCGACCATTCATTCATTCGCCACGCTGTCACCACTAAAACACCAGCTAACGCAGGCATGGGAATTTTAGACATGACTGGCGATAAAAGCAACATCGATAACAATAAAAAAACTGCATGAAAAATACCCGCTAAACGTGTTTGCGCACCAGATTTAATTACTACGCTCGTGCGGGCAATCGCTGCCGTCGCAGGCACGCCACCGAAAAATGGCAAAATTAAGTTGCCAATTCCTTGTGCCACTAGTTCCTGATTACTGTCTAATGGTTTCCCTGTCATGCGACCAGCCGAAGCGCCACAAAGCAAACTTTCAATCATACCTAACATAGCAATGCTAATCGAAGGCACCAAAATATCCTGAAACGCACTTAATTGAAGCGAACCAAGTTCCAAACGTGTATCACTAAAAATACTTGTCGGAATTTTCCCTACAGTGGCCACTGGCAGTTGAAAAACCACTGTTGCTAACGTAGCTAAAATAATCATCACCAATGAAGCTGGTATCATCGCATTCCACTTTTTCGGAAAGAACACTAATCCAAGCACCACTAAAATCGACATCACCGTCGTTGGTATACTTAAATCAAAGCCCAATGAACGATAACTGCTGATTTTCTCAATTAAATTGTGTCCTTCTGAACGAACCCCAAAGAAATTATCAAGCTGCCCCAACGCAATAATAATAGCAATTCCTGAAGTAAACCCGGTAATGACCGGTGACGGAATAAAAGAAGTCAAGCTCCCTAAACGCAAAATCCCTGCCAAAAGCAATAAAATTCCCGCCAAAAAGGTGGCCAATAAAATCCCTTGCATACCATGCACTGCCGCAATTGACATTAAAATAGCTGCCATCGCACCTGTTGGTCCTGAAATTTGATAAAACCCACCCGAAAGGCTTCCAATCACAATTCCAGCGATAATCGCCGTGATCATGCCAGCTGCTGCAGTGGCGCCGCTGGAGACCCCAAACGCTAACGCTAACGGCAACGCGACGGCTGCGACAGTCAAACCTGCCAAGAAATCTTTTTTCAATTTTTTTTGATTATACCCTTTAAATTCATCCCTTATCATTTGTGTGTACTTTTTAAACATTCGCATCCTCTTTTCATGAAATTTCCATTCTAAAGATATCATATTTTCGGAAAGATAATAAGGTGTTTTGTGAAGGAAATCGCAATTTTTTTTCGTCTTCTCTCCATTATTAATGAGTTAATTGTTGATGACTAGAAGAAAAAAACTTCTCTGATCAATAAATCAATCAAAGAAGTTTTTTTCTTCATGTAATGCCACGTACAGAGGTGCTAATTCTTGAAGCGCCTGACAACTTTTTTCTTCAATCGTTTCAAGCTTTTCTGTCGCAAACCACAACTTACCAATCTGAAAGGAGCGATTGCCTATCCGCTCTTCTAGAATTTTCCGCTGCTTTTCATCTGCTAAATAATCTTTTAAAGGCAAATGGTCCACTAGTTCATGCTCCTCCTGCGGCCAAATATAATAGCCTTCGCAGTCGATGGTTTGACTCCAAGCTTCTAAACGATTAAGCAATTGATTGTAAGCGACGACTGAGCCTGCCCGCTCCTCACTTTTGTAATGTTGAAACATCAAATATACTTGAAATTGCTTTTTATTTAATAACAACGCCAGACAAGCATTTTCCGCTTGGCGTTGCTCACTGCGATACGCAGCCCAGAAATGACTGCGTAAATTCCAGCCGTTGGTCCAGCTTTCGATTTTCGGCTTAGTGATGCCGAGTTCAGCTGATAAACTTTGGGCGATGACGAGGTTTAAGGCTTTCCACTTTTCCCAATGTTGCTTGTAGGTTTGCTTTAAAGCATCGATTTCTGCTGGTGTTTGTTGCTCTTTGAGTTGTTTGAATGTGAAGATTTCTCGGTTGAATAGATTGAAGTCTTGATGGGTTAGGTTCATTTTTGGGCTTCTTTCTAGGGTGTATTTTGTTAAAATTATTTATTGTATCATGATGTAATTTTTGCTGATATATAAAACAGATAGTGTATAGAGACGATTGGGAACAGTGTAAGTGTAATGAAATACCCTAACTTTTTCAATAAAAAATGGCATCTTTTCAATAAAGATGCCATTTTTTATTGATTAAATTATTCTTCTTGTATAATCGTTTCTTTTAGCTTTATATATTCCATTAAATTAAAAACCGCCACTTATATTCCTTCTTAAGTTTCCACAAACAACGCCACTTCCAGCGCCAACAAGTCCACTTCCTTATCAAAATCCAACAGCACTAGCTGTTCAATTTTCTCCAATCGTTGTAACAAAGTATTACGATGAATAAAGAGCTTTTTGGCTGTTTGAGACAAGTTTCGTTTTGATTGAAAATAGACATTCAGTGTATGGACAAAGTCGGTATGTTGCTGTTGATCTCTTTTCTGCAATGGTTGAAGATATTTTTTTCTGAGGGTTGCTTGTCCTTCTTCTAAAAAATAACGTTGTAGTGTCTGTCTAAAATGAAAATTCGCGTAGGAAGCAATCCTCATTTCAGGTTTTTCTGCAACGAATTGACGTTGAAAGGCTAAAATGTCAATCGCTTGTTGATAAGATTCATGAATCTGGGTCAGACCTTGAATCTTAGGTCCTATTGTTAGGAAAAGTTCCACATCTTCTTGTACTTTCATTAACTGATTTATGCTGCTTTTTGCTAGGCGTTGCATCATTTTCAGATAATCGCCTTCTTTTTCAGGTGGATCTTCAACTAATAAAATAAAGGAACTACCAATTTCAATACAAACAATTTTTTGTTTATCCCCTAAGATAACTTGGTTTAACTGGTTACCTAAAATAGACATTTTTTCTTGCCTTTGGCGTTCATTTAAGGTTAATGAAATTAGCAAAATCGCATAGGGCTTATCTATTGTCAAGCGATAATACTGTTGAAATTGTTGGAAAACAGCTTGATCCCTCTTTTCATGCGCAATCAGCTTAAAAAATAATTCGTTTCGTTGTTGGTATTCTTCAAATTTCCGTGAGTATTCCAATTGCAATTGTAAAAGTAAGTAATGAGCTGTGATTTTAAAATGAGCCACGTCGACTGGTCGTAATGGGGCCAAGGTGTTCCAGACGAGTAAATAATATAAAATAACATTTTTCTTTTTAATTGGATAAATTTCAATTGGCACCACTTGGTTCTGGAGTTTCAACTGTAAATGAATCGGTTCTTGATAAAAGCGTAGTAATGGATGACTTTGTTCCAGCAATTGTTTTTGGAACTCTGAGGTTTCTTGTCTATCTTCTAAAATGCTAGAAATACGAATTGGGTTTTTAGGCAAGTCAAAAAAATTAACTCCTTCAAAGTGGTCATTCAATAACAAGACAGGATTTTGAATGGTTTCTGCTAGATCCTGCAGCAAATGAAAACTG
This sequence comes from Enterococcus sp. DIV0358, assembly GCF_051713465.1. Taxonomy (NCBI): domain Bacteria; kingdom Bacillati; phylum Bacillota; class Bacilli; order Lactobacillales; family Enterococcaceae; genus Enterococcus; species Enterococcus sp. DIV0358. Next base: position 2,495,299 of record NZ_JBIOPX010000001.1, read on the forward strand.
CTACTTCCCGTTTCTAAGATTTGATAAATTTTATTATGCAATGCGGTTTCTTGCGCATTCATGTCAAATTGTTCTAACGTGACACGACTTTTCAACACGTCAGCAATTTGCGAAAAGGTGTAGTTGTAAGGAATTGCTAAAATAGGTACATTCATTTCATTTGCTAGTTTGATTAGGTCTGGTGGAACTTCTTCAAAATAACGTTGGGTTTTAAATCCTAAGGCAGCACAATGGTGTTTGGCTAGTTCTTTCAAAAAATTTTTCTGTAATTTCCGATCATCTTTAAATATGTACCCTGTCGTTAACAGCAGCTCACCTGCTGTTAGCCAATCTAAAATATCAGGATTTTCTAAAATATTGACTTTTAAAATCGGTTGGTCCTGATTTTTATGTCCTGCCACTAAGGTAATGCCAGGTAATTCTTCTAACGTTAATAAATCACTCACTTTTAACATCATTTATCCTCCCAATGTACAAATTGTCCATTCAAACTTGTAAATCAATGTCATTTTTAGCAATTGTTTAGCGTGCTGGATTCTTTTATTATAAAGTCGTGAAAGCGCTATTAAAAAGGAGGTCGTTGGAATGACAAAAATTTTAGCTTATGACCAAACGATTTTATCGAAACTCCCTCATCAAACATTGACTAGTTTGCAATGTTTTACGCACGCTATTAATTATGGTCATGTAGACACCCAAGAAATTCTCTTGACCATTTCAACGCATCCCGAACATATAGCACCTAACACGATTATACTCGATGAAAAAAACTTAGCCATTTCGCTGATTTACCTGTCCAAATTGAGCCCCTGTTTATCCGGTTAGGCCGACGACACTTAACCCTAGCCGATGCCCAAATTTGGCAACCAACGCCACTTTATTTAACACCCAGTAAAACAAAGATAGCTATTTTTTTAACGTATATTCAGCAAACTCGTTTCAATCCTTGGCAAGCACTTTTCCCTGCTTCGCCGTTAACCTTTCTTTTTGATTCTTATAGTCGGACCCAGATTCAAAAAGAAATGGTTCATTTTCAACAAGCTTGGGCGCAAAAATCTTTTAAAATAGCTCTTGATTGTTTAACGAAGATTTTGGGATTGGGGATTGGTTTAACCCCCACTGGCGATGATTTCATCACAGGATTACTTGCTAGTTTTTCTGCATTACAGCAGCTTCCCTCGAATTTCCAACAGCTGGCTGTGCTAGCCAAGGAACGAACGAATGCGGTCAGTTATGCGGAAATCCATGAAGCAGTGAACGAGCGGTTTTCTCAACTAGTTCAGCGTGTTTTTTTATCAATTGAAAGTGGAAATACAAACGAAATGGCTCAAGCGGTTTCAGCTTTAGAGGAGGTGGGCTCAACTTCAGGAAGCGACATACTTTGCGGCATTATTTTTGGTTTAAAACTATTTTGTGAGGAGAATAATCATGACAATTCAAACAGTAATTAAAGAGAACGCCTATTTTGATTCAGTTACTTTAATGACCATTTCAACACGAGCCAATGAACTGGCTGGAGTTAAAACCGCAATGATTGGGATGGGAACCGACATGAATCTTGAAGTGATTCGGAATGTTGGGTTATATACACCCGCCTTGGAGCATGTTACAACAGGTGATTTATTAATTGTTTTAGATCTTGATGACCAAGCGAACTCAGAAGAAATTTTACAGCAAGTCGACGAGTTATTTACAGAGAAAAAGAAAACCGCTTCTTCTGAAGTAACCTATAAGACGTTAGATTCAGCCCTTCATGAAGAGCCTGATGCCAACTTAGTTGTAATTTCTGTCAATGGAAAATTTGCTGCACGAGAAGCGCATAAAGCTTTAGATCAGCAAAAACACGTCATGCTCTTTAGTGATAACGTGACGGTTGACGAGGAATTAGCGTTAAAACAAAAAGCACACGAAAAAGAACTGTTTGTGATGGGCCCTGATTGTGGAACAGCGATTATTAATGGCGTTGGGTTATGTTTTGCTAACGAGGTACGTTCAGGAGATATTGGAATTGTCGGCGCTTCTGGTACAGGTAGCCAAGAAGTTAGTGTCCAAATCCATAAATATGGTTATGGGATTTCACAATTAATCGGTACTGGTGGCCGTGATTTGTCTGCTGAAATTGGTGGGCTGATGATGCTTGACGGGTTGGATGCTTTAATGGCTGACAAACAAACTAAGGCAATTTTGCTTATTTCTAAACCGCCTGCTCCAAAAGTAACAGAGAAAATTTTAAAAAAATTAGCTGTTTCAACTAAACCAGTTGTTATTTATTTTATCGGCAGTGAACAAACGGAACGAAAAATAGACAACGTCATTTTTGCTACTTCTTCTCTGGATGCAGTTCAAAAGGTGATTCAATTTAGTCAAACACAGGAAGCGGAAACCAGCCTCTATCAAAATCCGACAGGCGCAACGTTAACAGCCATCCAACAGCAACAAGCCCCTTCTCAAAAATTTGTTCGTGGGTTGTTCTGTGGTGGCACTCTTTGTGATGAACTTTTATATGCTTTAACAGAAGTCTCTGATGATGTTTATAGTAATATTCATAAAATTCCTGAACGACAATTAGCAAATCCTGACCACAGCCAAGCACATACATTGATTGATTTCGGTGATGATCGTTTCACAGAAGGCCGCCCACATCCAATGATCGATCCGACTTCTCGGATTACTCGCATTCTTCAAGAAGCCAAAGATCCTGAAGTGGCAGTTTTAGCGTTAGATTTTGAATTAGGTTATGGTTCTCACGAAAATCCCGTTGGTGTGTTAGCGGAGGCGTTAAAGGAAGCCAAAGCAATAGCAAAAGCAGATGGTCGTGAGTTAGCCATTATTGGCTATGTTTTAGGGACCGAAGAAGATCCACAAGATATTCATGAACAGCGGAAAATTTTAGAAGATTTAGAGGTTCTCGTTGTCGACAGCAGTCATCAACTTTGCGAAGCCACCAAAACTTTTGTAAAAGGAGCGAACGAACATGAGCAGAAATGATCTTTTTAAACAGCCTTTAGATACGATCAATGTAGGCATTGACTTTATTCATGAAGATATGAAAAAACAAGGGATTCCTTCACATCAAGTAAATTGGGCACCGCCAGCCAATGGTGACCCAGAGCTATTGAAATTATTGGATCAATTAAAAAATCCAACACTTTATGAAAAAATCCAACAAGCCAACGAAGAAGCGGTTACCCGCATTATTCAATCAAAACCTATTTTAGTAGGATTTGATAAAGCAATTAATGTCATGCCCAATATGACTGAAACGACCATTTTACATGCTGGGCCACCCATTACTTATGAAAATATGTGCGGACCGATGAAAGGTGCCGTTCAAGGAGCGCTTGTTTTTGAAGGATTAGCAAAAGATCTAGCTGATGCCGATCGGGTTGCTCGTTCTGGCGCGATTACGTTTTCTCCTTGTCATGAACATGATGCCGTTGGTTCTATGGCTGGCGTGACTTCTCCGAATATGTACGTTCATATTATCAAAAATGAAACGTACGGCAACACGGCTTTTACTAATTTAAGTGAACAATTGGCGAAAGTTTTACGATTTGGTGCAAATGATCAATCCGTCGTGAATCGTCTGATTTGGATGCGCGATGTTTTAGGTCCATTACTTCATGATGCCATGACTTTTTGTCCAGAAGGCATTGATTTACGCTTAATGCTTTCGCAAGCCTTGCATATGGGCGATGAGTGTCATAATCGCAATGTAGCTGGAAGTACGTTGTTAGTCCAAGCATTAACACCTTACATGGTTCAAACTGATTTTTCTCGTGAACAATTAAAAGAAGTATTTGAATTTCTTGGCAGTTCTGACTATTTTTCTGGTCCGACTTGGATGGGCGCCGCTAAATGTGCGTTAGATGCTGGGCATAATGTGGAGAATAGTACAATTGTCACCACCATGTGTCGCAACGGGGTCGAATTTGGGATTCGTGTCAGTGGGATTGGCGGAAATCACTGGTTTACGGGGCCTGCCCAACGGGTGATTGGTCCGATGTTTGCTGGTTACACACAAGAAGATGCTGGTTTGGATATGGGCGATAGTGCTATTACAGAAACGTATGGTGTTGGCGGATTTGCTATGGCAGCTGCACCAGCAATTGTCCCATTAGTTGGCGGAACAGTGGCAGAAGCATTGAATTATTCAAAAGAAATGCTGGAAATTACTACGAAAGAAAATCCCAATGTCACGATTCCTGTTTTAGATTTTATGGGGATTCCTTCAGGCATCGATGTCTTAAAAGTCTTAGAAACAGGGATGCTGCCTGTCATTAATACTGCTATTGCTCATAAAGAACCGGGGATTGGTATGATTGGCGCTGGATTGACTAATCCGCCAGCAAATGTCTTTAACGAGGCACTAAAAGCTTTAGTAGCTAAAATAAACTAATTTCAAAAACTTAGTAAAATGTCATTTTTTTTGGAGCGATCATATGAAAAATAAATCGATCAATTACGAAGCCGTTTTAGCTCTTGTTGTAAAAATTTTTTTGGGAATGTTCCTGTATTGGATCATGAATGGCTTTCGACATGTGTCTAACTTTTTTCCTTACAATGACGTAGTTACCAAAGTGAATCAGCAGGGATTTTACAAATTTATCTATTTTGTTATGAACTTCACGGAAGGGGAATTTTACGGTGGACTTTTTACAACGCTTTTCTTACTAATCGGCGGTCTGATTGCTTGGCAACTTTATCGGAAAAATTCAAAATGGCAGGGATTTGCAATTGCTGGTGGCTCTGGTGCTTGGCCTTGGGTACTTGCTTCTCAGCTACTTTCCCTCTTTTTAACTATTTATGTTTTTGATTTTACACGCTTTTTTACAAAAGAAGTGTTGTGGTTACCAACATTTATTGTGGTGGTCGGCACGCCGCCAGCTTTAACGCTCGTTTATGGTCCTGGCTGGAAAAAATTAGGAACGATTTCTCTGTTGAGTGCGCTTTTCACCTTTCCGTTTGCCAATTGGCTGAATGCGCAATTGATGCCCCTTTTAAATGTACCTGGGACAGTTTCCAACGTTACCACAATGGCTTTTGTTGGCTGGATTGTTTCAGCCATCTGTCATCAACTTCCTTGGATGGTTCCTTCTGTTGCACCAATCGCTCAGAAGCGGCAAAAACAACCTAAAATTGAAAATACGCAAACCTTTCAATGGTCAATACGACGCACTTTTGCTGACTTCTCCGAAGCTTGGTTTTATGGAAATGAGTTAGTTGGAGGTTTGGTAATTCTAGGCGTTTTAGCAGATTGGTTTGTCAATATTAATCATATTACAAATGGTTCTGGCTTGGTTCCTGACATTTTAATGGGACAAATGATTGCTTCGGCTGTGGGTGTTTTTCTTTATCGAAAACATTTCGCTGAAGAAGGTTGGTATCCAACATTTATGCCACTGGTCAGTATTGTTCCTGGTGTGATTTTAATGATGGGTGGTGGCTTTTGGCTTTCCCTGACCATCGCCGTTTTAGCAGGAATCAGTGCGGCCCCTGTCGGTAGCTATATTGCTAAACGATTACCTCCGTTTGTTCCTGGTGCTGTCGGCTTTGTATCAGGAATGGCTGTTGTAACCATTTTATTGTCAGCCGTTTTGCATACATTTGATATTTTTGTATAGTGAATAAAAAGAAGCGAATGACGATTCGCTTCTTTTTTTAATTGACCAATCCCCTTTTTATCCGTATTCTTAAGCAAAAGGAGGTTTTGCCATGTACTCCATGTTAAAACGTGTGATAACGGAAAAAGATTTGCTTCGGCAAATTCGTTTGTTGGAACAGTTGTTAAATGTTCCTCAGCTGACAGCCAAGCGTTTAGCCACGCAAATCCAGACGACAGAGCGAACCGTTTTTTCGGATTTACAGTATATTCGCAGTCAATTACCCGCCGACTGGTCCATTGAAACCGATAGCAGTGGTATTCGGTTACGTAATCAGGGGAATGCGCAAACCAATGAGCTTTGGTCATTATTTTTACCTCAATCCATTAGTATTCAACTATTAAAAGAGCTACTATTTACGAAAGAGTTAGTAACAACTTCTTTTTTGAGCACTAGTGGTGTTTCTTATGAAACTTTGAAGCGACATATCAAAAAAATGAATCAGGCCTTACGTGATTTTCATTTAACGATTCAACTAACAACGACGACCATTCAGCTAATCGGGGCAGAAAGCAATATTCGGATTTTTTATCATCGTTTGTTGGTGCCTTTTACTCATAATAATTATTTTTTTGACGATTATTCTATTCATGAGGAGCATTATTTTCAATTTTTGAAACAAGTTTACAGTAGTGAGTTGACGGTGGAAACGGAAGAAATTTTTGGCGCTTGTTGGTTTTTTATTAACACGATTCGCAACAAAGCCAATTGCCGAGTGAGTCAATTTTCTTTTGATTCAAAAGATGTCTTATTTCAACTTTATCAACCGTCCTTGGCAAAACTTTATGCTTCTGAAGGCATCTATTTGCAAGGAGAGGAAAGTTTTTTTGCCTTCTTTTGTTTCTTAGAAAGCTGGAATTACGATAATGTCTATGGCGAAACGTTGGCTTCTGCGCTCCACACTCATTACAGTCAGCTGCGAAAGTCGTTACAGCAGTTTGTCACTAATTTGTCCACTGAAGAAGCCCGGCCTGATTTAATCCAAACAAATTTATTGGATAATCTGTTATTGTTATTCATTAAATATACCGAGTCCCCAACACTTTCTGAGCAATTTCAATTGGAATATCAAGAATTAATGACCGAACAAGCCGCAGAGGACCTTGCGTTATCAAAGAGCAACCAAGAACTTTTGGAGATTTTATCTCGCTACACCACGATTGAAGAACCGACTTATTTTCTTAGTTTGGCTTCTTTGTTAGAAAAACAAGCCAGTTATTCTATTCAGACGCAAACGATGACTGCCTATTTCCTCTTTCAAGGGGAACCTGCTTGGAAAGCTTTTTTACAACAAGAATTAGCTGCTTATTTAGGTACTCGTGTGAAATTACAAGCCATTGAATATGTGGAACTAAGCCAGTTGACGTTAAATGAAGCCGACATAATTATTTCCAATTTCCCCTTGGATCATCTTGATCTTCCTGTCTTTTATCTCTCTTTAATTCCAACAAAAAATGAACTCCGCCGACTAGCAGAGCTCACTCTTCATTCTTATTTTTAAAGGAACTAGCGAGGACATTCGCTAGTTTTTTGGCTTTCTTTCGTCATGAATCGTTTGGTTATATATTTTTCCCCTTCAACAAGGAAAAACAGACTCACAACATGGACGAAAATCATTGCTAATTGAAGGCCATTTAAAGAAGTTGTGCCAATTAATTGCTGCGCTACTGGCCAGTAAACTACTAGCGCTTGTAGTAAAAAGAGGATTCCTAATGAAGCAAACAACACTTTATTTTGGAAAAAGCCTGTGCTTAACGACGGATCAACCAACTTACGACAGTTGATCATATACGCTGCTTGCGCTAAGACGATACTTTGTAAGAGGAACGTTTGCTGTAAGGCTTGGCCCTCAAATTGTAACGCCATGAGGTAACCTGGTACCATAATGAGTACCGACACATAGATGATTCTAAAAATACTGTACTTTGTTAAAATGCCTTCGTTGACATCTCTTGGTGGTCGTTTCATGGTATCAGCACTCGCTTTTTCAAAACCTAATGCATAAGACAAAGTAATCGTAGTTACCATGTTTACCCATAATATCTGGACAGGTGTCAACGGGAGAGGATGATTCATTAAAAGCGCCCAGACAACAATTAAACCTTGTGCTAAAGAGGTTGGCAAGAAGAAGGTAATCGTCTTTTTCAAGTTATCAAAAATGCGGCGTCCTTCTTTCACAGCTTTAGCAATCGTATGGAAATTATCATCTGCCAAAACCATATCTGCGGCTTGTTTGGTTACTTCACTTCCTTTAATTCCCATGGCAATTCCGACATCAGCTTTCTTTAGTGCTGGCGCATCGTTCACGCCATCACCGGTCATCCCGACAATTTCACCATTGTTTTGTAACGCCGTGACAATTCGTAATTTATGTTCTGGCGTTGTTCGTGCAAATACATCGACTTTTTGAACGTGCTGGGCTAATTCTTCATCTGACATAGCATCAATTTCTAATCCTTCAAGAACTTTTTTCGTATGCTTTAAACCAACTTGCTCGCCAATGGCTTGCGCTGTATCTTTATGGTCTCCGGTAATCATTTTGACGGAAATACCTGCTTCTTGAGATTCTTTGACGGCTTGAATGGCACTTTCTTTTGGCGGATCGATGATGCCTGCCAGTCCAGCAAACGTCAATCCTGACAATGTTTCATGTGTCAGTTCCTGTTGTGACGTAACTGTCTTATAAGCGAAACCTAATACCCGTTGTCCTTTTTGCGCTAATTGCGCAGCTTGTGCTTGCCAAGCACCTTTTTGATTATCAGATAACATAGAAAGTTGTAACAATACTTCTGGCGCACCTTTGACATAAATAATTGAACCTTCTGCTTGCGGATGGCGAGTGGCCATGTATTTATAACTTGAACTAAACGGAATTTTCTTTTCTACAGGGCGTAAAGACAGTTGATCCTGATCAACATATTGTAGTAAAGCTAACTCGGTAGGATTCCCTTGTAAGTCGGCGATTTTTTGTTGGTCTTGTAATTTCAATTCTTGACAGTTGGCCATAATCTCTTTGACAATGGTCATTTCTTCAGTCACTACATCCATTACCGTCATTTCATTTTTAGTTAGCGTTCCTGTTTTATCTGAACAGATAACTGTCATTGAACCTAATGTTTCAACGGAAGGCATGCCTTTAATAATCGCATTTTCTCTAGCCATCTCATGAACACCCATCGATAAAATCATCGTTAACACAGCAGGTAAGCCTTCTGGAATCATTGCTACAATTAATGCAATCATCGCAGAAAATAAGAGGTTCCATTCCATGCCATGACGAAAAGTGGTAAAGAAAATCAGAAACAAGATCAAGACCATAATCCCTTGGAAAATTTGCTTGTTTAATTGGTGCATTTTCCGTACGAGCGGCGTTGTTTTTTGATCTACTGACTGCAACGCGTGATTAATTTTTCCAACTTCAGTGGAATCTCCTGTTTCTACTACAACACCTAAGGCCGAACCTGCTTGGACAAGTGTTCCTGAAAAAGCCAAATTCTTTTGATCGCCTGTTGGTAATTCTTCATTCAAGGAACTGGTAATTTTCTCCACGGCTTCTGATTCACCTGTCAAAATTGATTCTTCAATCATCAGATTATGAACATCAAATAAGCGCAAATCTGCTGGGACTACATCGCCAGCTTGTAACGTGACTACATCTCCCAGAACCAATGTTTCAGAAGAAACGGTTGTTTTTTGTCCATCAATTAGAACGACTGCCTCTTGGCCCATCATCTGTTTCAGGCCGTCTAATGATTCTTCTGCTTTACGCTCTTGCCAATAACCGACAAAGCCATTGACAAGTACCACTAGAAAAATGATACTTCCTTCGACCACTTCGCCTGTGGCAAATTTTAGAATTGCGGCAGCGAGTAAGACCACCATTAGTAAATCTGTAAAATGTTTGGCTAGCTTTTGCCACGTTTTCAGTTGTTGTTTTTCTTCAATTTTATTTGGACCATTCGTTTGTAAACGTTGCTGACGTTCTTCGCTAGAAAGACCCGTTTGCTTCGTCTTAGTCTGCTCGATTACTTTTGTTGAGGAAAGTTGATACCATTTCATTTCGTGTACCTCCTGTTTACTTGATACCTTTATTATAGAGAGGATTTTCTTCACAAAATGGTCGATAATTTCAGTGGCCCCTGAAAAAAATGGGGCCGAGATTATAAAAGAAAGGAACAACCCGCATTTTAGCGGGTTGTTCCTTTCTTTTAAATATTTTCTTGTTCGACCACCAATTGACTTTTACCAATTAACGCTTTGACATCAATACTTTCACCATTTTTACGTCGGTCTGCTAACTCAACTGAGGTGGTAAACAACAAGTCACTAGAAGAGTTCAACGCTGTTTCAATGGAATCTTGGACTACGCCGACGATAAAGCCAACGCCGACGACTTGCATGGCAATATCATTGGAAATGCCAAACAAACTACATGCAAGCGGAATTAACAACAAGGAACCACCAGCAATTCCTGAAGCCCCACAAGCAGAAACAGCGGCGATGATACTCAACAATAATGCTAAATAGATTGGCACGGACATGCCTAATGTGTGGACTGCCGCCAATGTCATAATGGTAATCGTAATGGCTGCGCCGCCCATATTAATCGTTGCGCCCAGCGGAATAGAGACCGCATAAGATTCTTCATTTAAATCCATTGCTTTCGCCAATTCCATATTAATGGGAATATTGGCCGCAGAACTGCGTGTAAAGAATGCGGGAATCGCACTTTCCTTTAATACAAAAAAGACTAACGGATACGGATTTTGCCGAATATTCCAAAAAACAATCGCTGGATAAACGACTAAAGCAACCACGGCCATCGTACCAATTAACAATAATAGTAACTGACCATACTTGGCTAACCCTGCAATGCCTGTTGTTGCCACCGAATGAAACACCAAACCTAGAATTCCAATTGGTGCAATGCCGATAATCATTTGAACGACCGTGGTAATCCCTGTTGAAAGATTGGCAATCACATCCTTGGTAGCGACCGAACTTTGACGTAACCCAATACCGATTAATGAGGACCAAAATAAAACAGATAAATAATTGCCTTCAATCATCGCTTGAATCGGATTTTGGACAACGCTTGTTAACACATTGCTTAAAACATCACTAAGTTGCGTTGGGGCTGCTTGCGCTTCCTGCGCCGCCTCCAAAACAATCTTAACGGGAAACAGATAGCTTGCCGTCACGGCAACAACAGCTGCCAAAAATGTCGCTAACAGATACACAACTAAAATTGATCCAACATATGTTTTCGCCCCAGCCTTTTGTTGGGCTAGCGACGCAATAATTAAGACAAAAACTAAAATCGGCGCAATTGCTTTTAAGGCGCCCACAAACAATTCACCAAGAACGCTGATGAAGGTCCATTCTGGCACCAAGAAACCCAAGGTGGTTCCAATCACAATCCCTATCATGATTTTTTGAATTAACGATAATTTCCGAATCGCTTTGACCATTCACTTCACGCTCCTTTAAAATAAAATACAGTTTGGGACATACTACCATAATTATTAAGATAAAAAAAGAGTGTTTCTCAAAAAACTTTCATTTTTCGAGAAACACTTGGTCAACTCATCAATTTCGTCTATTTTTCTGAAGACTTTTCCGCTGAATGTTCTTTGTTTTTATGGTGATGGTGGTGATGACTTTGTTTAGAATACAAGTAGGATTTTGCTACGACCGAAATAAACATAGCCATAATCCCCAAGCCCACTGTAGCATAAACCATGGTGAAAATTTTTCCCAAGTCAGTAACTGGATGCACATCTCCATAACCAATCGTGGTTAACGTCATGAAACTTAAATATAACGAATCTAATGGCGACAATTTTTCCACTGTTGAATAAAAAATAGTCCCACTCAACAACGTGGTTGCCAGTAAAAAGAACAAGGCACGAGTGTCTTCTTTTTTTAAGATACCTAAAAAAGATGAAAATAATTTTTTGACAGAAATAAGTAAAGATAGCAAAAAAATGACCTCTTTCTATTGTTAATCTCTTCTTAACGTTAGCACTTTTTAGATAAAGTTCAACTTTTTAATTGGTGTGGTTAAAGAAAATTTATTTTTTTGTTATTTATAATACACTTCATCTAAAAACAACCCTTGTGCAGGAGCCGTTTCACCTGCGCCTTCTCGGACTTTTGTTGCGAATAATTCGTCAATTATCGCTAATTCTTTGGTGCCTGCACCAATTTCTAAAAGTGTCCCAACGAGGATGCGGACCATTTTATGCAAGAAACCATTACCCACAAAAGTGAACTGTAACATTTCGCCGTTTCTTTCAATCGTAATCTTTTCAATCGTTCGAGTAGTCGATTTTTTGGTTTTTTTCAATGCTGAAAAACCAATAAAATCATGGGTCCCTATTAATTTTTGGCAAGCTTGTTCCATTTTTTCTTGATCCAACGCTTTGGGAAAGTGAAAACTATGATACCGTTCAAAGGCATTAGGAATTGGGCTATTCCAAACATAGTAGCTGTATTGTTTGCCTGTGGCGTTATAACGTGCATGAAAACGTTCAGGCATTTCTGTAACTTCTTTAACAACAATATCGCCAGGTAAATATCGATTTAAAAAGGATAACATTTCGGTTGTTGTTAGTGAACTAGTCGTTTTAAAATTCGCTACTTGACCACGTGCATGTGTGCCGGCATCCGTTCTGCCTGAGCCAATAATTTCAATCGGTTCACCTGTCATTTGTGTTAAAATACTTTCAATTTTCCCTTGAATCGTTTTCTCTGAATTGCCTAGTCGTTGCCAACCTGAGTATCTTTTACCATCATATTCAATGGTTAATTTTATGTTGCGCATGGGCGAAGCTCCTTCGTATTCTTTTTCTCTCTTATCATAGCAGAAATAGGTGGATTTTTCTTCTTTTCCAAGAATAAAACACCTCTTTTCCATAGAAAAGAGGTGTTTTATTTAGTTTAATCCTGCAATTTTCAATTCTTCAACATTCGCTGCTTTAGCATTTTCAGTCACTACGGCTTTAAATGTCACTTGGTCGCCCTCTTTTAAGAATAGCGCCAGCGGACTGTTATTAGTCGTTACGCTAAAAATGGTTTTTTCATCTTCTAGTAAAAATGAAACTACCGTTTGCGCTTCCCCAGCTACTACTGAGACACGAGCTACTTTACCTTGCATCGTTTTCAAGTTGGCTTTGTCTGTATTTTCATTGTTACTTCCTTTGGTTACTAACTCAATTCGATAAGCGTCTAATGCGCCTTGTGCCGTGTCTGCATCAATCACAATATCATTATCTACGGCGTTTATATAGACATATTTTTTGAAAATCCCTTTACTGTCCATTAACGAAACAATCCACGTTGGCACGCCATCAATGTTATAAAGGACTGGCATACTAGCTTTCCATTTCTTTTCTGGATAAATTTTTGAGGCGATAGAAATGGCGCCATCACTATCCATAATGCCGACTTTAGTATCACGATAATACGTAACTTGACCTGTTCGGGCATTGATTAAGGAGTAACCTAAAGCGGAATCTTGGTCTTTTTCACTACTTGTAAAGTCCGTAAAATAAAGCAACTGGTTCCCTTCCTTGTTCATCATCGGCGTAATTTGTCCTGATGCATAAATACCATTTTCAGTTGGAATTTTAACATCTTTTTTGGCACCAAACATTGTCTGGTTCCACCAGCCTTGACTGTAACGACCAAAGAATTCATTTAAGCTATTCGCCGCTGAGCTAGTAATCGGCGCATCAACGAAACTTGGGGCTTTTTGACTGTCATAAACGTTAACTTCTCCTGTTGTAGCATTCAATACTGCCGTTTTAAATTCATTATAGTGCATGCGACCAGAAACCCCATACTCTTTGTAAAGCGTTTGAATATAGTAAGGATTCCCTTGGTCATCCAGCTCTAAATTGATTGTGCCAGTTGCTGCATAACCTGGATAAGCGGAATAAATTTTTCGTGCGGCATCTTTGCCAAAGTAAGCTGAAGGAGTATAAACAATTGGTTTTTCTACAAATTCTGGCTGTGCGTTGATATCTGTTGCACTAATGATGAAATAGCCAGGTACTTCCCCCAGTTTTAGCCATTTAAAGAAGCCATTAAATTCGACTGTTGCTACATAAACATACTCGCCATTGACAACTTGTGCCGTTATACCATCCAAAGTAAACATATTGGAATTGGGAATGACAGAAAATTTCTGTAACATTTTTCGTTTCGCCGTTTGTGGTGCAATCGCAATGGGTGTTTCTTTCGCCGAAGTTAAAACTTCAGCTTTTTCTTCCGTTTTTAAAGGAATCGTTTGATAAATTTCATCAATAGAAGAAATTCTGGTAATACTACTGACAATGGTCAACAAAATCATTGCCAAAACGGCAACACCCAAAATTTTGCCAGACCAGTCTTTGTTAGCCGTTTTGTTGGTATTCTTCCCTACTTCTTTGCGGCCCTTTTGGATACCAGGAACTTCGACTTTACTAGCTAAGCGTGTACTTAATAACACCCCACTAGCAATCACTGCGCCAATCAGATTAATCCATAACACGGTTGAAAGATTTTTACTTGGCAAAGTCACAAATAAAAAGATACCTAACAAGAGCAATTCAATCGCCATTAATAGAATGGTCCCCTTACTCTTTTTCCCTTTATTCGCTACAATTTTGGCGCCATTCGCAACTAAGATCCCGATACCAAAAAATAACGTTAACCCAATAAAATTAAAAAACATTCACTTGCCCTCCTCATAGATAAGTAAAAAAAGTGCTCCCACGCATTGTAGAAGCACTTCCTGTGATCCATTCTATTATAACGTTTTCTATTTTTACTGACAATATCGTTGAAGCAAAATCAGTCGGAAGGCTTAGAGTTCTGAAGAACGTTTATTTCTCTGGCTGAATATAAGGAACGATAGGTACGGTCACGCCAATTGAAGCACCACGAACAAAAGGTTCATTTTGTAAGGCTTTGAAATTTTTGGTTTGTCCGGTGAGCATGACTCCCCAAATAGGTAATTTTTCGACTTTTTTATTTTTATTTTGTTGGATAAACTTTTGGCCTTCTTGGTTGTCAGCAAACAACGGGGATTTTTCTAAGGTTTCAAAAAAGTGTTGCTTGTCGTTTTCAGGATCAAATATTTCGTTGTGATCGTCCATGCTTAATTGAAAACCATAAGGCAGCGTACCAGAAGGACCTTCTTTTTCATTAACCGTTTCGGAGTATACATAGAGCCAAACTAAGTTGACATTGCTCGGTAACATTTTGCGGACTTCTTCATATGGATAAGGTTTATCAAAAGAAATCGCCACTTCCGCTACTTGGTTTTCCATTTTATCTAATTCACTTAACTCGTTTTTGATACCACCATAGTAATTGGTAATCGCTGGGTTATAAAAAGATGCTACTTTCTGCTTGGTTTGTCGGTTGTATTCATAAAAATTCTTAGAAGAATAATAGCTACCAGGATAGACTTCATTCCAGTCAATCGAATTTCTGAAAAAGCTATATCTGCTACGTAAATTACTCCACTCCACCGTGTAACCATCAATATTTTTTGAACGATTGGTCACAACTTCGCCCCCAAAAGGCGAACTATTAGCAATTACCTGGGAATCTAATTGAGTGTTTGGTGAAGCAATCATTTCTTGATCATTAATTACTTCTAGTAGGGTATGATAGTTTTTCGTCGAAAGTTTATCCATTCCCACAAAAAAACCGACAAACAATACAGCAAAACTAACAACGGTTATGGCACCAATCACGATAAATTGTTTTCTTTTCGCTTTACGAATACTTTTTTTTAAATCCACTTCTATTCCTCCAGTTCTTTTTTTAATTTTTGACGTGTGCGATACAATTTTTTGCGAACATTTTCAACAGATAATTCTAAAATCAACGCAATCTCGGCATACGATAATTGATAATAATATTTCAAAAGTAATAGTTCTTGTTCCTCATCTTTTAAGGAATCGATCAATAATAATAACTCTTGCCCTTCCATTTTTTCTATTGATTGTACAGGATGGCTGTTTGCCACAAAAGTGCGTTCTCGTTTCTTTTTTCGATACATCGTAATGTAGTAATTAAATGTTACTCGGAAAAACCACGGGCGTAGATTTTCTGATGTAATTTCAGGTAATATTGAAAAAATCGTTGTATATGTTTGCGACACTGCATCTTGTGCATCTTCAAGACTTGCTCCTCGGCGAATCAAGACTTGGATGACTTCTTGCCCCAAAGAAAATAGTACTTCGTCAAAATTTGCCTCCTTTTTCATCTGATTGCTCCTTTCACTTATACAACGTTTCAACTAGGGAAAAAGTGGACAGTCCTTCGCTCATTATTTTTATGTATTTTTTCTTTCAATAAAAAATGCTCCTGCTTAAGCAGAAGCATTTTTGTTTTTGCTTATTTATCATTTTCCAATGACTAATCTTCGTGTATAAACGGCTTGCCCAGAATGCATCACTGCATCATCAATCGCTGAAACTAAACGCACTTGTCTAGTCACCGGTGGGGTCCAATTTTTATCAATCACGTCTGACAATTGTTCTTCTTTGATTTGGTCTAAATAGCTTTTGGTAAGTGCCACACTGGCAGCCAAATAGTCACTAAGCAATTGCTTTTCTGTCACCACGACTTTCGCCGCTTCCTCTGGTGTGTGATGCCAGTCTTCTGTTTCATCTGGCAAATCCAAGGCAAATTTTTCTGTCCAGTGTTGGCTAAGCCATAACGGTTCACTATGATTAAGTGCGGAAATTTGTAGGTCTAATTCTCTGGCTGTGTGCCACATCAGCTAAGTAACAGACTTGATTAATGGTGCGGGCATCGTGTTTGCTTCGGCAACGGTCATTTGCGCAAGTGTTTCTTCAAAACGTTCATGCGCTCGGTCAAGGGTTTCACTAGAAAGTTGAGTGACTTTCATAAAAATACCTCCTTTGTGTTGGTGCCTGTTCTTTCGTTTCTATTTTCTATTATACTGCAAAAGAATCCGTTGTAGTTCTTTTTTGGCTGCGGTATCTGCGGAAAGGGTAAAGATCACTTTCTTTCTTCAAAAATAACACTTCCCTAAGTAAAAAAGAATTGACAATTCTCTTAGTTTCCCTTAGTATGTGGAAAAGTACCTTTAAGATAGTCCGAGAGGCTAACAAGGCAAAGTTCTGTAAAATTCTGTATTTTTGTATAGTGAATGATACGAGATGTCTTGCCCTTTTTTTGTGTGCAAGGCTTTTTTTGCGCGGTGCTTAATCAATTTATTTGGGAGGCAACAAAGTGGAAAAGAAAAAACGTGAAGTGAAAGGTATCTCATTTACCAAAAAAATGGTGATTTCATTGGTGGGAGGATTAATCGTTGGGCTCGGCTTTTTATTTTTAAGAGAGCACCTTATTCGCAGCAATCAAGGCGCTGTGTGGCAGACAATCAATCAGATTCTTTTCCAAGATATTTCAGATCCTGAAAAAGGACAATCTGCGATTGGGCTTTTCTATATTATTGGTCAACTATTTATCAACGGCCTACAATTAGTGATTGTGCCGATGGTCTTTACTTCAATTACTTTAGCCATTTGTCATATTACCGATACGCAAAAATTAGGACGAATTTCTTATAAAACAATTTTTGGCTTTTTATCGATGTCACTGATTGCTCTATTAACGGCTGGAATTGTGGGCTATAGCGTATATTTAACTGGCGCTTTTAATGTGTCGTTATCTGAAACGCTAGCTCCTGTCGAAGTAAGTACGAGCGGCAACCCATTAATGGTGATTGTCAATGCTGTCACGAAAAATATCGGTTCTGCATTTAGCGACAATGGTGCGATTTTAGCCGTTGTTGTGTTGGCAGTGATTACTGGTTTATGTATTAATGCATTAGGAGATAAAATTCGTGTTTTCAAAAAATTAATTGAAGAAGTCAATGCGATGGTCACGTTATTTTTAACCTTTGTAATTACTAAATTTGCTCCTATTGCCGTCTTTATGTTGTTAGTTCGGACGTTTGCTTCTTACGGGATTGATTATTTAAAACCAGCGTTAGTCTACGTCGTAACCACGACAGCGACGCTCTTAGCCTTTTTGATGATCGGTTACCCATTATTTATCTTATTTGCGACAAAACTAAATCCTGTTCCTTTTATTAAAAAGATTATGAAAGTTGTGGTCTTTGGATTTTCTACTTCTTCTTCGGCAGCCACTTTACCGTTAAATACAAAAACAACGGTTGAAGAGTTAGGTGTCGACAGCGATGTTGCCGCCTTTGTCTTGCCGTTAGGAATGACTATTAATATGAACGGCACAGCGATTATGCAAGTAATTGCGGCTATTTTTGTGGCGGGCGTAGCTGGTTATGAAGTGACACCAGCTAATATTGCCTTGATTGCCATTTTAGCTTTAATGTCATCCATTGGTACACCGGCTGCACCTGGTGCTGGCGGGATTATCCTTTTCACTATTTTAACTGGTTTAAACTATAACAATGAGATTGCGATTGCGACGTATTCATTGATTTTAGCCATTAATCGTCCAATCGAAATGCTCGTTACTAGCCTAAACGTGGTTGGTGATAGCGCCACTGCGATTTATGTTGCACATTCGGAAGATTTGTTGGATGAAGCCACTTATCTGACTGATGTCGCTGACTTGCAAAATGCGGAAGCGGAGTAATTAATGAAAAAGCAGACTTCTTGTATGGAAGTCTGCTTTTTTCGTTATTGTTATTTTGAATATATTCATTAAAAAATAACTTTTTTAAATAAAAATTCTAGTTATTAATATACGCAACAGCACTACCGCTACCAAACTTAATTCCTGGCAAACATTTTTTATACAAATTGAGCTCTTTTAATGTGTCTTTTCTACTTGATAAAGCTTGGAATGCATAACGAGTCAATCCATTCTCAAATATTTTTGATTCTGAATACTTTGAAGAAACTTTGTATGCAGCAACAACAGCATTGTCCGCTCCAGTGTTAACGGCAATAATATAGCGAATACGGTGTATTTTATCACGACCAATTACCCAGTTACCCAAGGTCCGCGATTTCAAGTTATTAACATCACGTAATGTATCATCTAATGGATACTCTTTCGTTTCATCCTTACTAAGGCGAAAAGCATCTCTTACTTTCACCGCTAGAATCAACTCATCTGTTGCTATTTCACTTATTGACATAGGTTGAAAACCAAAACATTCTTCAATGTCTTCCACTAACATAGCTTTAGAACCATGCCCTTTTACTAAGTTTGTCAACGGTAGCCTTTGAATAAGCCGTGCATAATTAATCAACGCATTTTCACTTGCAAAAGCCTCAGCTTCAGATAATCCATAACTAAGTATATAGCTTAGTACTTGCATCCCCAATGCATTTATCTCTTGAATCGTTTTTATTTTTAATGTTCCCGCTGTTTCATCGTTTTTTAATAAATTTGATTGTCGCAACAAATTTAGCGCAGCTTGTCGATGAGCAAAAACACGATTATCTTTCCCTTTACCAATATAAAAAGGTTGGTTGTTTCTTGGATCAACCAAACAGTATACATAATAAATATGCTGATTATCTTTTTGTAACTTATTTAGTGTTGGGGCAGAAAACTTATCTAACATCTATTTTGACTCCTTCTTTCTAAATTTCCGCTTCTTAAACACCGCCCCTACTTATGATAAGGTTCCCCTTTCATAATCCGAAAACCGCGATAAATTTGTTCCACTAATACCAAACGCATTAACTGATGTGGATAAGTCAAGCGGCCAAAAGAAATTTGTTGGTTACTTCGCTGAAGGACTGAATCACTGAGACCTAAGGAGCCACCAATGACAAACGTTAGGTTACTTTTGCCACTAATCCCTAATTGTTCAATTTCTTTTGAAAATTCTTCACTAGATAATTGTTTGCCATTAATGGCTAAAACAAAGACGTATTCGTTGTCATTAATTTTTCCCAAAATACGTTGGCCTTCTTTTTCTTTGACTTGAAGCATTTCAGCGTCACTGAGTTTTTCCGGGGCTTTTTCATCTGGGACTTCAATGATTTCCATCTTGGCATAGCTATTTAAACGTTTTAGATATTCATTAATGCCTTGAATCAGGTATTTTTCTTTCAGTTTTCCGACTGTTACTAGTTTAATTTTCACCTATTCCACTACTTTCTCGTTTTCTCTTCTTTCTTATTTTAGCACGAAGTTTGGCTACTTTCCACAACGTTTCCACATACTTATACACATATACACAGAGTTATCCACAGAAGAAACTAAAAAATTACTTTATTTAACAGCTTTTTCAATACAAACACATATTCGCCACTGATTTGTCCACATTATCCACATTCTGTGGATAACTTTCCTGAAAACTGTACACAGAGTTATTCCCGATTTGTTCACATTTTTCTGTGTATAACTTTTTCATTCGTATTTTTTCTGTAATTTTTCCCTAAGTTGTTCATAAAAAATTCAAAGCTATTCGATAGACTAAAGGAGTAGGAAACAGATATACTTAATATAGAAAATTCAGATGCACTTATTGGGAGGTTATTTTATGCAACGAAAAGATGTTACACCTAATTCAGATAAAAAAAGTTTATTGCAAAAATTTGGGATTGGTTTAGCTGGCGGCTTACTTGGTGGCGCCCTTATTCTAGGAGGCGCTTATTCTGGGATTATTCCCACACCCAACGGCGGAAATAATGCGGCGACGACGACGTCCACTAATCACGGTGATACAAAAGTCAGCAATGTGAGTTACAATGTTTCTAGCGATGTCACAAAAGCCGTGAAAAAAGTTCAAAATTCTGTGGTTTCTGTCATTAATATGCAAAGTGCTAGCAACAATTCTTCGGCTGATGATCCTTTTGGGGGATTGTTCGGTGGGAATGAAGGTACTCAAGACTCTTCCGGCAACAATGGTAACGATTTAGAAGCAGCCAGTGAAGGTAGTGGGGTTATTTATAAGAAAGATGGTAAAACGGCTTATGTCGTGACAAATAACCACGTCGTAGATAAAGCACAAGGATTGGAAGTTGTTTTATCTGATGGTACCAAAGTGAAAGGCGAATTAGTCGGAACCGATGCTTACACGGATTTAGCCGTGATTAAAATTTCTTCCGACAAAGTTGATCAAGTCGCTGAGTTTGGGAATTCTAGTAAAATCACAGTCGGTGAGCCTGCTATTGCAATTGGTTCCCCTCTAGGTTCTGATTATGCTAACTCTGTCACACAAGGAATCATCTCTTCTGTGAATAGAAATATTACCAATAAAAACGAGTCTGGTGAAACCATCAATATTAATGCCATTCAAACCGATGCTGCCATCAATCCAGGAAACTCTGGTGGTCCACTAATCAATATTGAAGGACAAGTCATTGGCATTAACTCAGTAAAAATTGTGCAATCAACTAGTCAAGTGAGCGTTGAAGGGATGGGCTTTGCCATTCCAAGTAATGACGTAGTCAACATTATCAACCAATTAGAAAAAGATGGTAAAGTGACACGGCCAGCTCTTGGGATTACGATGTCTGATTTAACAGGTATCTCTTCACAAAAACAAGAACAAATTTTAAAAATTCCAGCTTCTGTAAAAACTGGCGTAGTGGTTCGTGGTGTTGAAGCAGCGACCCCTGCTGAAAAGGCTGGATTGGAAAAATACGATGTTATCACGAAAGTTGACGGCCAAGACGTAAGCTCTACTACAGATTTACAAAGCGCGCTTTACAAGAAAAAAGTTGGCGACAAAATGGAAGTGACTTATTATCGTGGTTCTAAAGAAATGAAAGCAACCATCGATTTAACCATTGATAAATCAGCTTTAACACAACAAAATAATCGCAGCAATCAATAAAAGAAAGAAACGACCTGTTGTTTGAACAACAGGTCGTTTCTTTCTTTTATTCTCCTACCGCAAATGCAGAACCAACTTCTGCATCAAAAGGCAATTCTAAGATTCCTTTTTTAGCTGGTGCATTTGGTAAACGTAATTCTTTTGCTGAACAAATCATTCCAAAACTTTCTTCCCCACGTAAAACCCCTGGCCAAATCATTAAACCATCAGGCATCATTGCGCCTGGTTTGGCCACAACTACTTTTTGTCCTGCTTTGATGTTCGGTGCGCCACAAACAATTTGTAAGATTTCGCCGTTGTCTACTTCTGTTTGTGTGATAGATAAATGATCTGAATCTGGGTGTTTTTTACATGATTTGACAAAGCCGACCACAATTTTAGGGGTGTCGTCTTTTTCAAGAGTTTCTGAAAATCCCGCATCTTTAATCGCTGTATTGACTTTTTCGATTTGTTCGTCTGTTAAAGTCACTTGGCCGGTACCATTAATGTCACCTAGAAGCGCTGAAGCATTGAAAATATTCCAAGCTACCACTGTTTCTGGTGCCTCAACTAAAATTACACGTGCCACATCGCCGACACGTTTTACTTGGTTTTCCGCACCTTGATCGTCCGCAACGATGACAAGTAAGACATCGCCAACGTGTTCTTTGTTATATGCAAAAATCATTTTTGTTCCTCCTCTGTCGTTTTCCTGTCTTATCTTATCAAAAATTGACCCATTGTGCATACTTTTTTGTCGAAAAACTAAAAGACTTGGAAAATATGTCGCTACGACTTATTCTCCAAGTCCTCAATTTTGAGTGACAAGCCGCTGATCCTTTGAAAAAACAAAAGAAACGTAGGGTCAACTCTCTATTCAATCAATAACTTTTTTTACTTATTTTTCTTCAGAGTGAACAATTAAGACATCGCAAGGGGCTTGGCGAATAATGTAGCTACTGACGCTTCCCATGACCACACGTTCGACTGCGTTTAATCCTGATTGTCCCACCATAATTAAATCAACATTGTATTTTTCAGGTAATTCATGACTCATGACTTCTTTGGGTGAACCAAACATGGTAACTGTTTCAACATTATGAAAATCAACGCTTTCAGCATACTTTTTACAATCGGCCATTAATTCTTCCGCAGCGGCTGTTTCTTGATCAATTAATTGATCATTTAAAGTCGAATACCCCATCATTGTATACACTTGATTTTCTAAAATATTTGCAACAATGACTCGGCTTCCGTTTCGACGAGCAACCTCAATTGCACGTTCATAAGCTAAATTGGCTTGATCACTACCGTCTACGCCGACAAGAATATTTTTATACATTTGTTCTTCCATTTTCGTCACCTTCCCGATGGAGGCTGATCTAAAAGGCTTCTTTGACTAAGAAACTAGAGTCAAAAATAAATTTAGGACCCTTGCGCAGAACGCCCTTTTGTCCAGCTGATTCTCTCTTAATTTAATGGTTCCTCTGGTTCATGAAAATTAGCCTAAGCTAGTTAAAAATGCACTGATTTCTTCTTTTGTTTTTCGATCTTTATTTACTAAGCGTCCTAACTCTTGACCGTTTTCAATTACGACAAAACTCGGAATACCAAAAATATTCCACTCGGCAGCCACGTCAATAAACTGATCACGGTCGACTTCGATAAATTGAAACGCTGGAAATGCTTCTTCAATTTCAGGCATGACTGGTTTAATGAAACGACAGTCTCCGCACCAATCAGCAGTAAAGAAGAAAACATTTTTACCTTTTTCAACATAAGTTGCTAGTTCTTCTAATGAATTAGGATAAATCATTTAAACATCCTCTACTTTCCGTAAACAATTGTATTAACTGTTGATTTATCCAAGCCACGTAATGCTTGTAACAACATTTCCCGCGCTGCTTCATAATCCGCAATACTAAACATTGTTTGATGCGTATGGATGTAACGACCACAAACGCCGATGACTGTACTTGGTACACCGTTATTAGTTGTGTGCGCAGCCCCAGCATCCGTTCCGCCTTTAGAAACAAAATATTGATACGGAATATTGTGTGTCGCTGCTGTATCTAATAAGTATTCACGTAAGCGAGGCAATGTGATCAAACCTGGGTCGAAAATCCGTAATAACGTTCCTTCACCTAAATGACCATATGTCCCTTTTTTCGTGTGAATATCATCTGCCGCTGAACAATCCACCGCAAAGAAGATATCTGGATTAAATTTATGAACAGATGGTTTAGAACCACGTAAACCGACTTCTTCTTGTACGTTTGCTCCAGCAATTAATGTGTGGCCTAATTCTTCATTTTGTAACGTTTCCAATGCATCTAATACCAACGTACAACCATAGCGGTTATCCCATGATTTACTGATAATATTTTTGCCATTGGCTGTTTTAATCGTTTCTGTTTGTGGAACAATAGAATCCCCTGGACGAACACCAAAGCTTTCAGCTTCTTCTTTTGAAGAGAATCCTGCATCAAATAACACATCAGAGACTTCTAATTGTTTTTGACCACTCGTACCACGCAACAAGTGTGGCGGAATAGATGAAGAAATACATGGATAGTTCCCTTTACTTGTTTTTAACGTAAAACGTTGTGCTGAAACAACATAGGGATTCCAGCCACCTAAAGGAACCACTTGGAATAAACCATTATCGTTAATTTGAGTTAACATGAAGCCAACTTCGTCCATGTGAGCTGCTACCATTACGCGTGGCGCTGCTTCCACTTTTGAACGTTTAATCCCAAAAATACCACCTAAACCATCATATTGAACATCGTCCACTAACGGGGTGATATGTTCTTTCATGTACGCGCGAATATCGTCTTCAAATCCGCTGGTTCCTTGTAATTCAGTTAATTCCTTGATTCGTTGAAATGTTTTTTCTTCCATAGATGTATGTCCTATTGCTTTTGATTTGTTGGAAATTACGCCAACCAAGCGTCACTTTTTCTCTAAAAAGTCACTTTATCCTGTCGATAAAAATAGGTACTCCTTTCATATGATTTCACTCTTATTATAACGCAAATACTAGAAAATGCACATCGCTTTCTCTTTTTAAACGTGACAATGAGAATGCCCTAAAAGAATGATTGAAAAACTTTTTTTATTTCTCAGCGGCCCCTTCTCTATGGTAAAATAAGAGTGATACTGACAAAAGTAATAGTAAGCAGAAACCGACCAAGGGAGGTCATACAAATGAACGAAGAAAATGAGTTGACATACTTTAAAGGCGGCTTAGCGCTAGGTGTTGGTCTTGGTTTAGTAGGCGGCATTGCCTCAACCTTGTTCTACCATAAGAAAAAAACAATCTCCGCTGATCTCGTCTTAGAAAATGTAAAAGCTGCTTTTTTAAAAGAAGGACCGATTGAAGGTTCGTGGATTGAGTTTGAGAAAAAGCCCTTGCGGAAATTCGCCATCCACTCCAAAACGTATACTGGAGGAATTTGCCGCATTGAAGACGACGGCATTGTTCAATACGAATTCACTGCAGATGCCTACACAGGAACTGTCATTGACATCCAACGATTAAAAGATTAAAAAGATTGTTACAAAAGCACTTATTTGCTTTTGTAACAATCTTTTTTTCTTCTCATTTGTTTTTTGTAAAAGGGATGTTTATTTTATGTCAAAAAAATCAAATCAATGATGAATAAATACTCAAAAATCGAATGTTTTCTGCATGGAAATCACCTTAAATCTCTACTTATCAACGTTTGTCCACTTTTTTCATAAAAAAGATTAGACATTTTTTAAAAATTGATAAAAGAATAATCATTTCTAACGATTTTTTAATTTCTCCTTTTCATTTTTACATTATACTGAGAGTATTGCTAAAAATGAAAAGGAGCGTGTCAAATGAAGAAATCTGTTTTATTTACTTCATTACTTGTATTATCAAGCTTAGCTTTAGCGGCCTGCGGCGGTGGCAGTGACGATAAAGGAGCTAGCAACGGCGGCAGCGACAACCAAGTATACACAATGGTTGAATCCCAAGAAATGCCTAGTGCCGATCCGTCCCTTGCGACAGATGAAGTGAGTTTTACCACTTTAAATAATGTCTACGAAGGAATCTATCGTTTAGATAAAGACAACAAACCCGCGCCTGCTGGTGCAGCCGAAAAAGCGACTGTTTCAGAAGACGGTTTAGTTTACAAAGTTAAATTACGTGAAGAATCAAAATGGTCTGATGGCAAACCAGTTACTGCTGCAGATTACGTTTACGGTTGGCAACGAACAGTGGATCCTGCCACTGCTTCAGAATATGCCTACATGTTTGAACCAGTAAAAAATGCTGAAAAAATTTCTAAAGGGGAACTACCTAAAGAAGAATTGGGCATTAAAGCAATCAATGATCATGAATTAGAAATCACTCTAGAAACAGCAACTCCATATTTTGACGATTTATTGGCTTTCCCTTCTTTCTTGCCGCAACGTCAAGATATCGTTGAACGTTTTGGTAAAGATTATACAAAGAGTAGCGATAAAGCAGTCTACAATGGTCCGTTTACGCTAACTGAGTTTGATGGTCCCGGAACAGATACTAAATGGTCTCTAACTAAAAATGAAGAATATTGGGACAAAGAGACTGTCAAGTTAGATAAAGTCGCTATCAACGTGGTGAAAGAAGCCCCAACTGCCTTAAATCTTTATGAAACTGGTGAAGTGGATGATACGTATTTATCTGGCGAACTGGCCCAACAAATGCAAAACTCGCCTGACTTGGTCCAATTAAAAGCCGCTTCTTCTTTCTATTTAGAAATGAATCAAGCAGATGAAAAATCACCATTGACCAACGCAAACTTACGTCGTGCTATGTCTTATGCCATCGATCGCGATTCATTAGCTAAAAACATTTTAGCCAATGGCTCTCTTCCTTCACAAGGCTTCGTTCCTGTGGATGTCGCGAAATCACCAAAAACGGGTGAAGACTTTGTTAAAGAAGCTGGTAGCGACAAATTAGTCAAATACGACAAGAAAAAAGCTGTGGAATACTGGAACAAAGCGAAACAAGAACTTGGTGTTTCCAACTTAACGGTTGATTTAATGGTAGACGACTCTGAAGGCGCTAAAAAAATGGGCGAATATCTTCAAGGATCACTATCTGATACTTTGGAAGGCTTAAAAGTAACTGTGACGCCTGTCCCAATGGCCGTTCGTTTAGATCGTACCTTAAAAGGGGACTTCCAAATCGCTGTTCGTGGTTGGAGTGCCGACTATTCAGACCCAATTAACTTCTTAGATTTATTAGAAAGCTCAACTTCTAATAACCGTGGACGTTACAGCAATCCTGAATACGATAAATTCATTGCTGCGTCCAAAACCACAGATGTTAACGACCCTGAAAAACGCTGGGAAGATCTAATCAACGCTGAAAAAACAGTAATTGCTGATATGGGTGTTGTGCCAATTTACCAAAAAGCAGAATCACACTTACGTGCACCAAACGTGAAAGAAATTATTTATCATCCAACCGGTGCTAAATACGACTTCAAGTGGGCGTATAAAGAATAAAGTAAAGGTCTCCTTCAATTTTGGAAGGAGACCTTTATTATTTATAATGACACGTTTCTAAATGATCATTCACCAATCCCGCCGCCTGTAAAAAGGAATAGACTGTCGTGGCACCTAAAAATTTAAATCCTCGTTTTTTTAACGCTCGACTAATCTGTTGCGATAATTCCGTGGAGGCTGGAACCTCTTCTGGGTGCTGCCAGTGATTAACGATTGGTTGCTGATCGACAAAGTTCCAGAGGTAGCGATCAAAGGACCCAAATTCTGCCTGAACTTCTTGAAAAACTTGCGCATTCGTGATGGTCGCTTGAATTTTTAAACGATGACGAATCACACCAGGATTTGCTAGTAAAGCTAAAATTTTTTCCTCATCATATCGCGCAATTTTCCGATAATCAAACGCATCATAAGCTGCTCTGAGCGTTTCTCGTTTATTCAAAATAATCGCCCAGCTTAAGCCCGCTTGCATACTTTCCAAGGTCAATAACTCAAATAATTGTTGCTCTTCATGAACTGGACGTCCCCATTCATCATCATGATAGGCTTGCATCTCTTCAGTTGTATTCGTTGCCCAAGTACATCGCTCCATTGTCCTGCCTCCTTTTATTTGCTAAAAAAGATGCGAACAAAGGGTACTGCCTGTTGTTCCACACCTTTTCTTATTCCTAATAAAATGCCCAGAAGTTTAACGCTTCATTCATCACTTCTTCGGCTGTAAATGTCCGTTTTGAATGGCCCTTTTCTTCTGAATCGTTTGGATCATTAATCCAAAAATCGCCTTTTTCATCCACACCACTCATCACCATAATGTGACCAGTTGTAGTGAAATAGCCCGGTTTTACAGAAATAATGACTGGATGACCTTCCTTCAAGAAAGCTGCCACTGTTTCAATAGCCCCAATTTCTTGACAGTTATAGCCTTTCATTTCAGCATACGCACCAAAAATAGACCACGCCGTCCCTTGTCCTTCCATAAAGAAGTCATTTTTTGCCCACGCTAACACATCTAGTGGGGTAACTTCTTGGTGATCCATGTATGAACCAACCATTGCAAGCGACACAATCGCACAGCCATTAATTTCGATTGTATTCGGCTTATCTACATTGCCAAATCCGTATGCGGTGTCTTTCCATTTAGCATCTGTCTGCAATTCTAACGGCAAATCCAGATGTCCATTATATTGCTTCTTTTCAATTTCTTGATTGACCTGTTGTCCATAGCTTAAAGGTTTGACTTTTTTCTCAATTTTAACTGGTGCTGGTTCTTTTGTTTTACTTGATTCAGCACTAGCTTTGACATATGAATCATCAAACCAACTTGAAAACCCACCTGATTTCATCGGCGAAAACTGCGCTAACAACCCGCCAAAGCCAAACGATACCAACAACACCGTGAGAACTTTTTTTTGGTAACCTGATGGTTTTTTTGACATACTATTCATCCTTTTCTATCTATTGACTACATCCGATAATCTTATGTATTTCTTATATGCTCACACATTATACTACTTTCTTTTTCGAAAAACAGAAACGTTGGTAAATTCTCATAATTATTGAAGGCGAACATATTTTCTTGAATTTTATCACAAAATTAGGTAAAATACAGGTAATTAGTCATTTGAGTTTTATTCTATTTTATTCGTAAAGGAGGCAGAAGAATGGATCAACATAAAGCTACCATCAAGAGCATTTCTAAACTGATTACGCTCTCTTCCCAACATTTCTTTTCGGCATTTTTAGAAGATTCTCAAGATCAAAAGAATAAAGAAAAGGAACGCAGTGCGCTTTTACAAGAGCTCCAAGTCGCTGCCGCCCAAAAATCCTTAGTGGTCTTACAATTGAAAGAAGTCCCTACAGCGCATAAATTCGAAACGGTGATCGGCTGGATTGTCTCAAAAAATATTTCGGACAATATCGTCGTTCGTTTACAAACGGATGAACAACAGTTGCGCATGATTCCTGTTGCTTCTGTCATGAAAGCCAGCACGTTAGCCAATCGTCACCAACGTCAAATTCACTAGAATATTGAAGTCTTTATAAAATAAATAGAAACCACCAACCCTGGCGATTGCAGGTTGGTGGTTTCTTTTATTTTAGGGGTGCGCCAAAGCGATCTCAATTAAACGATTTTCTGTTTGTAAAAGATCAAACAGTGTGCCAATTCTTTCTAATTGTTCCAAGTCTATTTGATAAAGTTTCACTCTTGGTTTGGTGAGCCAGGAGCCTTGTGTAAGCTTCATTCGTTCTTTGATTAACACGCCTTGTTCATAGAGCGTTTTTATCTCTAATTCAGAAACTTGGTCTGTCAAAGAGGCCCAGCGACCATGGTGAGCCAATTCTGGTAAAAAAGTAGTGCCTTCTTTTTGAGGGAACACCTTTAGTAACTGTTGATTAATCTCCCAAGCTTCTTTCAGAAATTTAGCTTTTTTTGATAACTCATCGTAGTAAAACAAATCAATTTTAACAAGATCGTACCATTCCTCTTCCTCTAATTCCTTAGTTTGTTGCTCCTCGAAGTGTGCCCAACTACTTGCTAACAACTCTTTTTCTAATCTCAATAGCTCTTGTTCTGCTTTTTCTTTCGCTACTTTCATGCGCGCTTTAGCCGCTTTTTCTTGTCGTAAGCTTTCTTGTAGAAATTGAATTTGCTGCTCTTCTTTTGTTTTTATTTTAGATTGTCTGCCCACTTGTTGGGGTAAACTTGCCTGTTGATAATATGTACCCGTTACGGATGCTTGTTCTATTTGTCGTACGTTATTTAGCCACTCGTTAACAATTTCTACCAATGATTGCGTGGTTGGATAATTCATTTGTTGTAAGCTTGCTTCGAGGTTGCAAGGTTGTGCTGCATTGGAACAGATTGGTATAAATTCACAAAAATAACAATTCTCTGTGTCGCTTGTTTCGGCTTGTCCCTTTGTCCAGATAAAGAGAGGAAACAAGTGTTGCAACTTTTCTAGCAAAATCTTCGGGTCTAAGGTCACTCCTAAACAACGGATGCTTAAATAACTTTTGCTAGCTGATTGCTGTAACAGCTTTTCTGGCATTATTGTTCTTTCGTCCAGCCTAGCAAATGACTGTTTTTGTTGCCATTGCTCAACTAGCTCCTGCTCACTTAACGGACCGAAAATGGTTGCTCTTTTTGCCACCTGTGGCAAAGCCTTCGGATAAAAAGAGACTTCTAACAATTCACTCAGTGAAACCACCGCCTTTTTTCTTTTTTTATTCATATTATACAGTACTCGACAACGAAATGGCTAGTTGCTTTAAAAAGAAAAAAGTCCTAAGTTAGAAGTAAAGGAACCTTCTGACTTAGGACTCAACTTATTTCTTAGGAACAAATAATTGCGGTGCTACTTTTGCCAATAAGCCTAGAACTAGACTCACATACAAACAATTGACGACGGTACTCGTACCGTTTAGAACAAAGGAATAGAGATATGGGCTCATTCCTTCTGGTGCATACATGCCCCAAACCAATACACCCGCCCAAAAATGCCAAAACCAGCGGGCGAAGACTGCGACAACACTTCCTAAAATAATCGTACGAATGGCTGATTTTAAACGATTCGCTTGAAAATACAGTTGAATTTTTCTAGCGAATACGCCACCCATTCCTCCAAACGCAAAAGCAAAGGGATATTCAAAAATAATCTGTGGAACGGACAAGAAATTTTTCATGGCTGTGCCGAGAATAATATTTAACATGCCCCAAACAAAGCCTGCTGCAACTCCGGGAAGCAACCCACGACGAAACGAATAAAGAACTAATGGGACCATTCCCAACGATAGGTCCAAGCCACTATTGGCAAATTCAATCGGTAAAAAAGAGAGGGCCATTGCCATTGCTGCGACGACTGTTCCTTCTACCCAAATACGTAAATCCATTTTTCTAGCCAAACAAATTTCCTCCTATGTTCTGACGCTCTCAACCACTAATACATCGTTATTTTACCATAGGGTCTTTAGAAAAACACGTTTGTCGAACAAGCAAAAAAATAGCTGATCAGCATTTAAGGGAATCAACTCCTACTCAAACGCATGCCAGCTACTTTTTATCCATTAATCGTCCCGCTCAGTTGTCAAAATTTTACCAGAATGAGCATCGATTTTTACCTCTATTTTTTGTTGGCCCTCTTTCACTTTCACTTCCCAATAGGTGATTCCTAATTCTTTCTCTAACTTCCAATCTGTTGCCTGGCCGACTTTCGCTTCTTTTTCAGCCAAGGTTGTGGCTTGTTCTCTGGAAATGATATTTGTTAAATCAAGTGCCTCTTCTTGCATTTTAACGCCATTTTGTTCATCGGCATCCAAGGTTTCGACTTTTTCTTTTGTGAATTCGCCTGTTTCTGCGTTCACTTCAACTTGATATTCTTTTTGCTGATCCACGCCTTCTATTTCATAAAAATAACGTCCAAAATCTGTATCTAACTGCAGACTTGTTATTTTAGCTTCTGGATATTTTTTCTCAAATGCTGTCGTTACTTTTTCTAAAGAGACAGCTACCGCACTTGTCTTCTCTGATGTCGTCGTTGCTTCTTGTTGTACGGATGAACTTGTTTCAGTAGTTGATATTACTGTTTCTTTTTGTTCATTTGTTGATGAAACAGCTGTGGGTGTTTTGGATGTACAGCCAGCTACCAAAAAGAGTGCCAAGCCAGTCATAGAGCCATAGAGTATTTTTTTCATTAAACAACCTTCTTTCCTTTTTATCATTTTATTATACTTGATTTCTCATCCAAATCATAGCTACAAAAAAAAGCCCTACTTTAGTTGATAAAGTTAGAGCTCTCTCAGCCTTCATGGGCCAACATAAAAATTTCACCGAAATCATTCTCTTGTTCAATGTGCCAAATGCGTTTTTCACTATTATAGACAAGCGTTGCCAAAATTTCTTCTTTTTGGTAAGAGGTATTTTTCATCTTGCTAAGTGAATCTTCCACTAAGTAAATAGGAATCCGATATTCTTCTTTATCCACTTCCGTTTGTTGGAAGCAAAAAATAACACCTTCTTGCAAGATACCTTTCATATTTTTAAGTAATTCAGGACTTAATTTTTCGACAGGTGTATTTCGTTTAAAGAAGGCCTTTTTCTGGTTCACTTTCTCTAAAACAACACGTGTAATTTTATCAGCAAAGATTCGATAAAATTCATCAATATAACGATAATAGACACGCGTCATCTGATCTGCAAATTCAAAAAAGACAAAATCATTTTGTAGCTTATAAAAGAAAGGCGAATGCAAACTATTCTTCATGTGTCCAAAATAAAGAAGTTCCGAAATTTCTAATGGCGTTAGCTCTTTTAGCATCGTCACATCGGAAAAGTCAATCCATTTAATTTCTTCAGTCATCCAACGACGTTGTAGCGATTGAAAATAGCGATTGACGCTTTCTTCTCCGCGAATAATTTTCAAGCCTGAATGCATATCGTATTCGCCAGCTTCGGCAGAAGGATCTAATAATAGTAAGTTCTGTGGATGATGCACAATTGAACGAACAAAATCGGAATGGGTAATTCCTTTAGATAAAACCGCGTTGCTGGTTACATCTATATGTACATAAATTAAATCAAGCAAATTCCCATCTCCCCTCTACTAGCCTCCTTACCATTTTACAATATTTTCAAAAGAAAAGCTTGTTTCTTTTACTTTAAAATTCCATTACAAAATGAGGATTTTTTTGAAAAATCAATCGATTCAGTTGTTTTTTATTAAATCAAGGTCCGGCCAGCTTACCTATTCCCCAAAGAAAATAAATAGGTTTTTCAAATAAATTGTGGTAAACTTGATACATTAAAAGGAGGGAGAATATGCGCCCAAAAGAGAAAAAAAGAGGAAAAAATTGGTTAATCAACAGCTTATTAGTTTTACTATTTATCATTGGCTTGGCCTTAATTTTTAACAATCAGATACGCAGTTGGGTGGTTCAACAAAATAGCCGCTCGTACGCCGTTAGCAAGTTGAAACCAGCTGATGTGAAGAAAAATATGGCTCGTGAAACAACGTTTGACTTTGATTCAGTTGAGTCCTTGAGCACAGAAGCGGTGATGAAAGCCCAATTTGAAAACAAAAACTTACCTGTGATTGGTGCCATTGCGATACCAAGTGTCGAAATTAATTTGCCCATTTTTAAAGGATTGTCCAATGTCGCTTTATTAACTGGTGCCGGGACCATGAAAGAAAATCAAGTCATGGGGAAAAACAATTATGCCTTGGCTAGTCATCGAACGGAAGATGGCGTTTCCTTATTTTCACCTTTAGAAAGAACCAAAAAAGACGAACTCATTTATATCACTGATTTATCTACTGTTTATACATACAAAATAACTTCTGTAGAAAAAATCGAACCAACCCGTGTTGAGTTAATTGATGACGTTCCTGGTCAAAATATGATTACCTTAATTACCTGTGGCGATTTACAAGCAACGACGCGAATTGCTGTTCAAGGAACATTAGCAGCAACGACGCCTATTAAAGACGCCAACGACGATATGTTGAAGGCTTTCCAATTGGAGCAAAAAACCTTAGCCGATTGGGTGGCTTAATAAAAAAATCCTTGAAAAGTGTCAAAACTTTTCAAGGATTTTTTGCTTTATTTCATCACTTGGCGTTCTTGCTGTTTCAAACGAGCAAAACCATAACGAATACCTGCAAATAATAAAACTAACGGAGATAAGAAAACAGAGATCATTAACCATTCACTTGTATACATACTACTAAAAGATAAATGATACGTGACAGCATACACTAGCGGCAGACTCATTATCAACAATAAATAATACAAACTCAATTCAAAAACATAGGATAAATAACTACTGTTCATCTTACTTCCCTCCTGTCTCTTTTTCCCTGAACAATTTGTTAACACTATTGTACCAAGGGGAAACAGAAAGTACTATCGGACTATAGTCCTAATCTTTCAGCTGTGCTTTTATTTTTTTCAACCATTCTGAGGTACCTGCTTCCACTAAGCGGTAAGTTTCCTCAAAATCTCCAGTATAATAAGGATCAGGTACGTCCATGGTTTCTTTACCAGCCACAACTTCCATAAATAAATGAATCCGCCGTTGCTCTTCTTGAGGAGCTAATGCTTTTAAATCTGCCAAATTATTCGCATCCATCCCAATGATATAGTCATATTTTTTAAAATCACTTGGCTGGATTTGTGTTGCCTGCATTCCTTGATAGGAAATTCCTTGTTGCTCCAAAATTTTTCTGGTTCCCTTATGTGGCTGACTGCCAACTTCCCAGTGGCTAGTAGCTGCTGAAAACACTTGAATAGCCGATTCTAAACCAGCCTGTTGGACTTTCTGACGAAAAATCGCTTCTGCCATTGGCGAGCGACAAATATTGCCTAAACAAACAAATAACACAGTTACCACAACGTTTCACTCCTTCATAAAACTTTTTATCCTTCACACATTACTCATTGGCTTCTTGTTCATACAAATGATAAGCCATAAATTCTGTATCTTTCGCTAAACGGAATAATTGCGTCGCCATTTCCAAAGGAGTCTGAGGATATTCCTCAAGAATCCATTTCGTTAAGACGCCACTACATCCATAGGAAAAGAAATTCGCATAAAATTGTTTGTCTTTATCTGTTAAATGGTTCTCAACATCGACTTGTTCAAATAATGATATAAATAAGCGATTGGTCGAAGCGGAAAAAACATTAAGAAGAACTTCTGAATCTGAGGTCACCGTTGTATAGTA
Organism: Enterococcus sp. DIV0358; assembly: GCF_051713465.1. Lineage (NCBI taxonomy): Bacteria > Bacillati > Bacillota > Bacilli > Lactobacillales > Enterococcaceae > Enterococcus > Enterococcus sp. DIV0358. The sequence goes on from NZ_JBIOPX010000001.1 coordinate 2,529,999, forward strand.
GAAATGGCTCTTCTCTTTAATCGCTTTTAATAACTTCAGGGCTTGTTCCTCCCAGTTTTCCAAACAAATATCTGTTTCTAAGTAAATCAATGCATCGTGACGATAAATCCAACGTAATAAATCATATTTATCTGTAAAGTGATAATAAAATGTTTGGCGATTCAAGCCCACTTTTTTGGTAATATCTTGGACACTTATTTTACGAAAATCCTTTTGTTCACATAATTCTATTAAAGCTGAAGCGATTGCTTGTTTTGTATCGTGCGTTCCGCTCATGCTGATTCCTCCGCTCCTAATATGTATATACCTCTATAATTGCAAAAAAATGGCCAGATTACAATATTTTCAGATACATTTTATGCATATATTTAAAATTAAATGAATAAAAAAAGCGGCAACTAACGATTTTTGTTAGTTACCACTCCTTGTTATCAATTATTAATAGATGACTATTTAGCCTGGAAAACGCCATACAACAGCGCGGAATCCTGCTGGTGGTGCTGGTGACCAGTTAGAGTTAGAAGAAACATAACCAGAACCTCCTGGGTTGTTTGCTTCAACGATTTGGACACTTCCACCACTTACACCTGTAACTAAGACAGTATGCACGCCACCAATCCAGCTATCTGGACTATAGGCACTTTCATATTGAACAACATCGCCTGGTTGCACGTTACTCCAGCTAACTTGTGTTGCGCCAGAAGCAACATAGCCGCTGTTTGGACCACCATAACCGAAGTTAATACCGCCTGCCGCTAACCAGCGACGAACAGATACTAAACATTCACCTGGTTGATTCCAACCTGTTGCATAAGAATTACCAACATCTGCTAAAGCTGCATTAATTGCGGCTTGTTTTCCTGAAGTCACGCCACCATTCCCTGGTTTTGCTTCATTACCTTTTTCAGGAGTCGTTGGGTTAGTTACAGGAACTTCTTTTTCTTTTTCAGGTGCTGCTGCCACAGGTGTTGTTACAACACTTTCTGTTTCAGTACTTGAAGTTGTTGTTTCTTGCGTTGTGGTACTTTCAGTAGTTGTTGATGATTCTACTACTGGTGTTGCGGCTTTTTCTTCAGCGGCGGATGCTGCTGCCTCATTGGCTGCTTTTGTTGCTTTCGCTTGCTCTGCTGCCGCTTTTTGTGCTGCGGCTTGTGCTTGCGCTGCCGCTTGTTCTTCTGCTTTTTTAGCAGCTGCACGTTGGCGTGCTTGTTCTTCTGCTAAACGTTTTTCCGCTTCTTTTTTCTGTTTAATGAAGCCGTCTTTTTTCCCTTGTTCTTCAGAACGTTGTGCTTCTAAATCATTTTTAGCCACTTCTTGTTGGATCTTCAATGTTTTTAATGATTCTGTTTTGTCATTTAATTCTTTTGTTGCTGCTTCTAATTCAGCAATTTGTTTTTCAACATTCTTTGTTTTCTTTTCAACAGTCGCTTTGTCTTCTTTTTGTTGTTCTAGTAATTCATTGTTGGCGCTCATCATTGTTGAGACCGCTTGAACGCGACCAATTGCATCTGCTACTGAATCTGCATCTAAGACAGCATCAATAATTGAATCACTTTGACCATTCACTTGGACATCGCGTGCTTGTTTTGTCATTTGTACTTCACGTTTTTGAATACGGACATTCAAATCAGAAATTTCACTATATAATTTAGATACTTCTGATGATAGCTTGTTCTTTTTAGCTGTTAATGTATCGATTTGTTTGGCCGTTTCAACCATATCATTTTCAATCGCGGCAACTTTTGCTTCTGCATCTGACATTTGGCTTGTTAACGCATTAATTTTTTGATCTTGTTGTTGAATCTTTGTATCGTATTCATCTGCAAATGCTGCGGATGGCAACGCTACGCTTGTTAATGTAATGGAACATACCATTAGAGCCGATAATACACTTTTCTTCAATCTGTTGTCCTCCGAAAATCCTTTTTTGTTAAGCTTTTTTATTATTTATTAAAATTTGAATAAATTTCTCTTTTTCAACGATAGAGCAATTGTAGCATAGCTGTATGTCACTGAGATAATATGGATGTTACAGTAATATTTCAATTTTCTTCTTGTAAATGACAAAAAAAAGCTTCACTTTTTTCACAACTTTCTTCAAGGCTCCAGGGTAATCTTCTCATTGTTTTGTTATTTAAAGAAAATAAAAAAAGCGAAAAATGCTAACAAATGAGCATTTTTCGCAAACGAACAAAATTTTCAATTTTTATTTTACGGAAAACAGTTTTTTCAGCGGATAAGATAAAATAACATACCACACCATGTTCAATAGCAATGTAGGGCCCAACACACGCGTAATAAATAAAATCGGGCTGACATCCGCTAAATGAAAGGCCACTTGAATCAGTACCGCAATCAGTTCATACAACGTGGTAAAAATAACGATCCCAAAAAAACCAGTTAGTAAATTTGTTTGAATTACTTCTTTAAATGTATACATCAACATAACCGAAATCGTCAGTGCGACTGTATAAATCCCGATAATGCCAATGTAGTAGCTATCGCAAATAAAGCCTAAAATTAACGAAGTAATTAATAAATAACGTTTAGAAAAATTAGGAACGACGAACATAAACGCAAGTAACAGCAGATGAGAACTGGCGAAGTAAACATTACTTGTCCACGTTTCAAAAGACTTTGTTAAATGAGCATCAATTAACATTAAGAAAAACAAGAGAATAGGTGTGATGTATTTTAAATACTCTTTCCGAATCATTCGCTTTCCCCTGCCGATCTTTTCACGACCGTCACAACGGAGATACCATAGACATCCGCATAAGGTTTCACATAGACTTCACGATCTAAACCAAAACTATCTGGTTTCACTTTAATAACTGTTCCTACCGCTAAATCGGCTGGTGAATTACCCCCTAAGCCAGAAGTCTGAACGACATCGCCTTCTTTCAGAGTGGCATCGCCAGTTAATTGTGACACAATTAATGCATTTGTCTTATTGTCGTAATTTTTAAGTAAACCAAACGATTCGCCATTTGCGGAAGTTACTCGCACAGGGAAATGGTTCGAGTTAACATTTTTAGACGTTAGTAGTTCCACTTTTGCAGTCGTTGCATTGACTTCAATAACACGCCCCACTAACCCTTTTTGCGCCATGACCGCCATGCCCGCTTCAATGCCGTCATTGGTTCCTTTATCGATAATTAATAAGTCTTGCCAAGTATCCGGCGAACGCGTAATGACATTCGCAGTTACTTTTTCATAGTTAGCTAACGTTTCGTTCAGATTCAATTCTTGTTTTAAACTATCAATTTCGCGTTTATAGTTATTGTTTTGGACAGCTAATTCATTATAGCTATCAATTTTTTCTTTTAGACGTTCATTTTCTTTAAACGTGTTAATTAAATTGCCCATTGAAGACAAGCCGTTTTCCACCACACGAGCTGGAAAAGAAATCACACGATCCACCATACTAACGCTATTATTGACGCCACCTTGAACGACATTGGTTTTGCCTTTTTCAGAACGTTGCGCAGCAGTTAAACTAATAATGGTTACTAAAATAATGACTAAAATTAAGGTAATGATTATATTTTTATTTGGATTAAATTTTTTCACAAAGACACCCCAGATATTCTTCAGACTGATAGTATTAATTTTACCACTAATTGACTATAAACAAAAGAGTTGGCGATCGTCTTTAGCTTTTTTTATCATTTCTTTTTTAGGGCTTATTTTCAACGAAAAAACCAACGAAAAGAAAGGAAACTTCCTTGGTTTTCGTTGGTTTAAAAAGAAATTATTTTTCTTTGTTTTCTTCGTTTAATAATGCTTTTCTTGACACGTTGACACGGCCTTGTTTGTCAATTTCAGTTACTTTGACAAGGACTTCGTCGCCTAATTTCACGACATCTTCAACGTTGTTCACACGTTCGTTTGCTAATTGAGAAATATGAATCAAGCCATCTTTGCCTTTAATTAGGTTAACAAACGCACCAAATTTTTCAATGCGGACAACTTTTGCTAAGTAAACTTGACCGACTTCAACTTCTTTGGTTAATTCTTCAATAATCTTGATGGCTTTTTTAATCATTTCAGCATCTGATGAAGCAATACTTACGTTACCGTCTTGATCGATATCAATCTTAACACCAGTTTCATCAATGATGCTGTTGATTGTTTCGCCACCTTTACCAATGACATCTTTAATTTTCGCTGGTTTAATTTGAATCATTTCAATTTTCGGTGCATATTGACTTAATTCTTCACGAGGAGCAGCAATCGTTGTTGTTAATTCTTCTAGAATTTCCATCCGTGCTTTCTTCGCTTGGTCTAATGCTTCCGTTAAAATTTGTTCTGTAATTCCTTGGATTTTGATGTCCATTTGTAAAGCAGTGATTCCGTCTTTCGTTCCTGCTACTTTAAAGTCCATATCGCCAAGGTGGTCTTCTAAACCTTGAATATCTGTTAAGATTGTATAGTTTTCGCCATCACTAACAAGACCCATTGCAATACCTGCAACTGGCGCTTTAATTGGCACACCCGCATCCATTAATGCTAATGTTCCCGCGCAAATACTTGCTTGTGAAGAAGAACCATTTGATTCTAACACTTCTGCTACTAAGCGGATTGTGTAAGGGAAGTCTTCTTCTGATGGAATAATTTGTGCTAAGGCACGTTCACCTAACGCACCGTGACCGATTTCACGACGACCTGGTGAGCCCGCGCGTCCTGTTGAACCAACAGAGAATTGCGGGAAGTTATAATGATGGATGAAACGTTTGCTATCTTGGACACCCAATCCATCGATAATTTGATGTTCCCCTAAAGGCGCTAATGTACAAACGGATAAAGCTTGTGTTTGACCCCGAGTAAATAAGCCAGAACCATGCACACGTGGTAAAATACTTACTTCTGATGATAAATGACGAATTTCGTCTAATTTACGGCCATCCGGGCGAATCTTATCAATCGTGATTAACTCACGTACGACATCTTTTTCAAGATCTTCCGCAATTTGTTTCACTTCTTTTAGTAGTTGCGCTTCTTCTTCGTGTTCCGCAAATTTTTCAGCGTAAACTTCTTTGACTGTATCTTTTACTTTGTCAATTTCAACTTCACGTGCTAATTTTTCTTCCGTCATTACGGCTGTTTTCATTGTATTGTAGTACGCATCAAAAATTTCTTTTTTAAGATCAGCGTCCACTTGTAATAAGTCCACGTCCATTTTTGGTTTACCTACAGCGGCAACGATTTCTTCTTGGAACGCCACTAGTTCTTTAATGGCATCAAAACCGAAAAGTAAGGCACCTAACATATCTTCTTCTGATACTTCTTTAGCACCACTTTCAACCATGTTGATGGCTTCTTTTGTTCCAGCAACAGTTAATTCAATATCTGTTTGTTCCGCTTGTTCTACCGTTGGGTTTAAAACATATTCGCCATTAATACGACCAACGTCAACACCAGCAATTGGTCCATCAAACGGAATATCTGAAATTGCTAACGCTAAGGAAGACCCAAACATTGCAGCCATTTCTGGTGTACAATCTTGATCCACACTCATAACGATGTTTGTGATTTGGACTTCGTTACGGAAGCCTTCTGAGAACATTGGACGAATAGGACGGTCGATTAAACGAGCGGTTAATGTCGCACGTTCACTTGGACGACCTTCACGTTTAATGAAGCCACCAGGAATTTTTCCTACCGCATACATTTTTTCTTCATAGTTTACAGTTAATGGGAAAAAGTCTACATCTTTTGCTTCTTTAGAGGCAACAGCAGCACTTAAAACGACCGTATCGCCGTAACGTACTAAGACAGCTCCATTGGCTTGTTTGGCTAATTGGCCGATTTCTACTTCTAGTGGGCGGCCGCCCCAAGTTGTTTTAAAGACTTGTTTTTCTGTCATAATTCTTCTCCTTTACTCTTGCTCTTTGGAAAAGTCAGACGGCTACTAAACAAATGAAAAAGTAACAAGTCGTTGTTGCTCTTTCATTTGGTTAGTAGTTCCTAAAAACTTTCCAAAGAGGACCTTCAATAGTGACAATAAGATAAAAAGCGAGATTCTGATTGAACCTCGCTTTATACGTAATGATTAACGACGTAATCCTAAACGTTGGATCAATTCGCGGTAACGTTGGATGTCAGTTTTACGTAAGTAAGCTAACAAGTTACGACGGTGACCGATTTTTTTCATTAAACCACGGTAAGAATGGTGATCTTTTTTGTGTGTACGCGCATGTTCGTTCAATTGGTTAATGTCTTCAGTTAAGACAGCAATTTGTACTTCTGGAGAACCAGTATCTCCTTCATGACGTGCGTATTCTTTAATGATTTCGTTTTTTCTTTCTTGTGAAATTGCCATTTGTTCCACCTCTTTCTCTATTATTCGTCTGATCACTGAGTGAAGCGTTGGTGACTCGCTAAACCAAGTGATAGATGGTGTGTTTCCACACAAGCTTACTTTACAGGAAACACCGCTAAAATGCAAGCTTAATCTCTATTATTCGACAGTTTTTTTAAACAATCTAGCCCCTTTTTTGGTGATTTTGTGATACACTAAATGGTGGTAAACAACTGATTATTTCAGCGCATGAATAAATAAAAGAAGAATTTTTTTATGTTTCAAAGGAGGAACCATTGAATGATTACAATGAAAGATATTATTCGTGAAGGGAATCCCACACTTCGTGCTGTGGCAGAAGAAGTGCCTGTCCCTATCACTGAGGAAGACCGACAATTAGGTGAGGACATGTTGACTTTCTTAAAAAATAGTCAAGATCCAGTCAAAGCCGAAGAATTACAATTACGTGGTGGCGTTGGTTTAGCTGCACCACAATTAGATATTTCTAAACGAATTATTGCTGTCCATGTTCCTAGTAACGACCCAGAAAACGAAAAGCCTTCATTAAGTACGGTAATGTACAACCCTAAAATTTTGAGCCATTCTGTGCAAGATGTATGTTTAGGTGAAGGGGAAGGCTGTTTATCTGTCGATCGGGATGTGCCTGGGTATGTCGTTCGTCATAACAAAATTACCGTCAGTTATTTTGACATGGCTGGCGAAAAACACAAAGTTCGTTTAAAAAACTACGAAGCGATTGTGGTTCAACATGAAATTGATCATATTAATGGCATCATGTTCTACGATCATATTAACAAAGAAAATCCATTTGCTTTAAAAGAGGGCGTTTTAGTCATCGAATAAAAAAACTGCGCCGTTTGTTTTCAGACAAACGGTGCAGTTTTTTTAAATGGCCTTCATTTTTTTTAAGGCTTTCCAAATGCCATCATTATCATTGGTATCTGTGACCATTGTGGCCACTTCTTGAATGGAAGGACTCGCGTTGCCCATTGCGACGCCAATCCCTGCATGGCTTAGCATTTCTCGGTCATTTTCGCCGTCCCCAAAGGCAATGATATTTTTTGCATCAATGCCCACACGTTTGGCTAAATACGTTAACGTAGCTGATTTTGAGCCATCTTTAGGCACAACATCTACGCTATGTTGGTGCCAGCGAATAAAGCGAAATTCTGGGTATTCTTCTTCAAACGTACACTGATCTTCTGCGTCATAAAAAGCCAACGCTTGGTAAATATCATTTTGACGGTAAAAGTGTTCATCATAAGCAGGTGAATGAAAATGAAAAGAGTTCATCGCAATTTCCATTTTTTCAGCACGGTGTTGGTTGCTCTTCTTAATATCATCTAAGCCCACACAAGCAAATCCTAAGCCGCGTTGATCACTGTCTTGTGCCAAACGTTCCAACGCTTCAGCATGCAATAAATTTTGATAATATTGCTCATGATCCACAAAAGCCGCGGCGCCATTACATAATACGTAATTGGTAAAATCTAAATCCCAAATCACCTCTTGCGCCATATAACGACTTCTGCCAGTTGCCAGCGTAACTAAGTGTCCTTGCTCCCGCAATTTTGCTAGCGCTTCTCTCGTGCTATCCAATGCTTTCTTCTCCGAATTTAACAACGTCCCATCAATATCAAATGCAAAAAGTTTTCTTTCCATCATTTCTCCTTATTCGCTCGCTTTCGCTAAATATTTACTGCCTTCTCGTTGTGCTAAAGGACTCAACACTAATTCTTTCATCAATTCCTCGACCCATTGCGGATTCGTTTTACTATATTGGCGTAATGACCAGCCAATCGCTTTTTGAATGAAGAACTCCTCTGTAGTTCTATCATAAATAATCGCCTTTTTCAACAGGTCCTGATTGGTCTTTTCTTTCAACATCAACTGTAAATTCAGCGCAACACGCCGATTCCAGAAATTTTCAGCGCCATAAAAAAGGGCAAAAATCGTTGGCAATTCAGTCAGATGCAACGCCACCCACGACCCAAAAAATTTTCGCCAAGCATCCACACTATCCCACCACGCTTTTTGTGGAACATAGGCTTTAAACGCTACGACCTCTTCTAATGAAAATCTCCGAACATTTTGAAGAGCTAAATCAATAGCGACATACTGATATTCTCGTTCTGTTTTTTGATAGTAAGCCTCAATCTCTTGGCATAATTTTTCCTTTGGCCACGTATGACTTTCTTTTAAAAGTTGTTTACTTAACGCTTGACGTTCTGGGGCGGGGATGCCTGCAAAAACAAATTGGTGTTTCATATAAGCAGACATTTTTGCTGCTGTTTCTGGGTTCTTCTGAAATTGAAGTGTGTCCATTCCTTCGCTCCTTATAATAAAAAAAACTATACTAAAACAGTGTACCATGTTTTAGTATAGTTGGTTGATCAATTAATCAAAATACGTTAAGTTTTTGTTGTCTTTATCTAACCAGGCATAGCCGAGACCCATAATTAAGCCACCACCGATAAAGTTACCGATAAAGGCCCAGAACAGATTATGAACAACATTACCAGCTGTGAAAGCTTCAATTGCGCCGTTCGAAGCAAAGTAAGCTAAACTGAAGGCTGGGAAGTTGGCAATCACGTGTTCAAAACCAAGGAACGCAAAGATAAAGATAATGAAAATAATGGCCGCGACTTTGCCGGCGTCATCTTTCATTCGCATACTCACTAATACGGCTGTATTAACCACAATATTGGCGAACATAGCTTCAACTAAAATTTGCAGGGTGGTTTTTTCTAATTTTCCAGCAATCGACGTAAAGAAGAAACTATCTTTTGGTAAATCTTGGAACGGCACCGTAAGTGATACCAAGAAACCAAATAAGACACCACCAATTAAATTGAATAAGATACAGGTAAATAAAATTTTTGCAGCTAAGGAAAAGTTGACTTTTTTACGATAGACGCCAACAGTCATGTACAACATATTCGAGGTACCAAGTTCGGCATTCATATATAAAATCATCACAAGTGACCAACTGAACATGAAGGCGTAAAGCATTTTCCCTAAACCATGAGAAATTCCTTCTCCTTTAATTGCGATTGCAAAAGCAACGGCTGTTCCCAACGTTAAAAATAGACAAGCAAGCATTGCACGAACAGCGTAGCGGGAAAAGCTGTTTGAGAATAAATTCACTTTCTTGTCGATGGATTTATCAATTTGTTCAAACAATGGTGAACCAGACTTCATTGTAAACTCCCTTTCATTCCGTTTTCAACTTATATTTTCAAAACATCTCCTCTTATTCTAATGAGGAAAAGTGTTTTTGTCTACCTTTTTTTTCAGATTTCACTTTAAAACCTTGACGTTTCCTATCCTATTAAGTATACTAGATTTTGTGTAAAATAATTGCAGCAGAAGAATAATAACTCGTCAACAGTTCATTGCCAAACTTGGTTCAACTGCGTAACCGCGGCTGCAAAGGCGAAGGTTGAAGAATGAACTGAACGAATATGAATTTTTCATCTAATTATTTTACTCCAAAAAAACATTTATTTATTGGAGGAATTTTTAATGTCTCGTTATACTGGACCATCATGGAAAGTATCTCGTCGTCTAGGTATCTCTTTATCAGGTACTGGTAAAGAACTAGCTCGTCGCCCTTACAAACCAGGACAACACGGACCTAACAGCCGTGGTAAAGTTTCTGAATACGGAATGCAATTAACTGAAAAACAAAAATTACGTCATATGTATGGCATGAACGAACGTCAATTCCGTACGTTGTTCATTAAAGCAAGCAAAATCAAAGAAGGTAAACACGGTGTTAACTTCATGGTTTTACTAGAACAACGCTTAGATAACGTTGTTTACCGTTTAGGTCTTGCAACTACTCGTCGTCAAGCACGTCAATTAGTTAACCATGGCCACATCACTGTAGACGGCAAACGTGTTGATATTCCATCATACCACGTTGAAGTTGGTCAAGTGATCGGTGTTCGTGAAAAATCTCAAAACATCTCAACAATTAAAGAAGCAGTTGAAGCAACTGTTGGACGTCCAGCATTCGTAAGCTTTGACACTGAAAAATTAGAAGGTAGCTTCACTCGTTTACCAGAACGTGATGAACTTTACCCAGAAATCGACGAAGCACTTGTCGTTGAATACTACAACCAAAAACTTTAAGATTTCAAAAGGTCGAACTACGGTTCTTACCTTCTTTCAAAACCTTGCCTTTCTTGGCAAGGTTTTTTTCTTTGCCCTCTTTACAAAATTGTTTACTTCCGCTAAACTATTGTTAACCGAATAATAATAATTGGTTAACAATAGAAAGTGAGGCTTCTTATGAATAAAGCATCGTTACGCTCTTTAATTTTAGCAGCAGAATTCGCTGTGATTATTGCTGTACTTTCACAATTTACAATTCCATTGGGGATTGTCCCCTTAACTGGACAAACGTTTGCCATCGGCTTAACCGCTACCGTTTTGGGCAAGCGAACGGGGACCTACGCTATTTTAATTTACTTCTTATTAGGATTAATTGGTTTACCCGTTTACGCTGGGATGTCCAGCGGGTTCGGTGTACTCTTTGGACCCACTGGCGGCTATTTAATCGGCTTTATCTTTAACGGCTTATTAACTGGTTACATTTTAGAAAAAACAACCTTTAACTATACTTGGGCCATTATCGCAAATATTGCCGGCGCCTTAGTTACCTTAGTTTTCGGTATGATTTGGTTGAAATATTCCGCAAATCTGCCGTGGCCAAACGCTTTTGCTGGCGGGTTTGCTCCGTTTATTATTCCTGGTATCATCAAGGCTGTCGCAGCTGCTTATGTTGGTATTTTAATTCGCCAACGCTTTATGAAACGTTTTTTAGCACACCTTTCTTAAGGGGAAAACTTTTTTCTTTTCCTTGTCTGTAGTACACTAAAAGGACAAAGGAGTGAAGTCCATGTCCTCATTATTAAAACGATTGGTTCAGTTGGTTTTGTTAGTCGGCGCTGTCTTGCTGATTCGACACTATGTTTTCTCCCCTGCTGCGGTGAATGGCTCTTCAATGGAACCAACACTTCATAACAACGACCGTTTATGGGTGACTTCGATTAAAAAGCCACAACGCTTTGATATTATCGCTTTTCCTAGCCCTCGCAACGGCCAACGAGTAGCCAAACGTTTAATTGGTTTACCTGGCGAAACAGTCGAGTATCGCGATGATACCCTTTATATTAATGGTGTATCACTCAGTGAAGATTACTTAGCAAGTGCTAAACGAAATGTCTCTAAAAATGAAAATTATACCCAAGATTTTACGCTAGAGACCTTAGAAGCCACCCAATCCCTGACCGTTCCAGAAGGCATGTATTTTGTCTTGGGGGATAATCGCCCGCGCTCAGATGACAGTCGTTACTTTGGCTTTGTTAAACAAACGAGCGTGGAAGGTGTTTTGACTTTTCGTTATTATCCGTTAGATAAAATTGGCTTTCCATAAAAATAATAAACCACCCTCAAAAGTTAGACTTTTTGAGGGTGGTTTATTATTTTTTTTAAGGTCCAGTGACTAAGTTCCACGTCACCGTCCCTTGATATTTCTCATTTATTTTCCCTTGATTGGCTGGGACGTCTAATTTCACGCTAGCAAAATCAAAATCTAATTGGTAGACATCATTACCTGTAAATTGGTTATTAAGAATTACTGGTGTAGAGGTGCCATCACTCGTCAAAGTTAAGGCTTTCGTAACCCCCACTTTATTCGTTAACTCTGTGACTTGATTATAGTTTTCGATTGCTGCAACATCCGCATTGCCTAATAATAAGCGCGTACTTGTTGGCAAACTATCGGTAGATGCTTTGAGCTGTGATAATTGTGCTGTCAACTGCCAATTGGGTTGGCTTTTCTTGATCCGCAAGTATGGATTACGCGTACCATTCCCATAATAATCGGCTGCTTTTTTCAGACCGTACTGTTTGGCACTACTGCTAATCGTAATTTTCCCAAAATCAAACGTTGGTGTACTAATGAAACCTTCTTCTACTGGCGCAGGCGTAATCGTTTGATCTTCGCCTTGAATACGCACAAAGTTACTAGCTGTCACTGCAGAAAAGTTCCCGCTAGCTGTCATTTCTGCGGTTAAAAGTTGCCTTGGTTCTCCAGTGATTTTCGCTGTGTTCACTGTCACTAAAGCTTCACCATTCACCGGAATTTCCACACCCAAGTTAACTCCTGTGCGCCATTGTTCTGCCGTCACTGGGATAATTTTTGATGTACTACCAATGCGAACAGCTAATTGAGTCGGCGCCGAAATACCTGCCGCCCATTTGGCCGTTGGTGCTAGTTTAACATTGGTCAACGGAACTTCACTGGTGTTTTTTAGTCTAACTGTCCAAATCATAGAAGCTTCATTGGGGACAACTTCTAGTAACCGATTGACCGTCATTTCTGCCGTTGCTTGGACTTCCTCATAGACTGCCGTCATGTCATCTTTGTCATCGTAAGTTACGGCATAACTTGGCGTTTTCGTCGTTTTCAGCGCAGTTTTATCAGTACCTTTGTACCAACCTTTGAACTGATAAGATTTACCATCTGCTGTGTAGCTAGCTGGCAAGGCTTTGGTGCTCGTATACGTGAAGTTATCACTGTCAATCACGGTTTGTTTGCCTTGGGTGAAATCAGCAGGCGGCGTGATTTTAGCACCCGTGGCATCGACGAAATTCTCGGTAACCTTGCGATTGGTTAACTGATAGTAAATCGTCCCTACTGGTGTGTAATAAGAATTAAATAGATTTGTTGCTCCTGATACATACAATCAATTATACAGATACTTCGATTGTTCTGGAATTGTAGTTGTCGAATCAAATTCATCCATTTTAAATTGTGTTGTTGTCATTTTGTTTAGTCCGTAATACAATGGCGCATTACTGGCTGGGTTACCGATTAATGTATTATCTGCAGTTGAATAACGATTCAACGTAGCTTGTGTATAAGAACTTCCCGTGTAGACAGAGATATTTTCATAAAATTTTGGAATAGTAATTCTCGTATTAGTCGTTCCATAGTTATTCACACCGCCTAAAGATACATCTGCTCTAATCGTTCTAGCAGGAATCGTCACCTGTTTGGTATTTCCTGAATTAGTTCCAGTAATTGATCCAAGCTTTGTATAAGCGGAATTAATTTCTTGTTGTAAATCGGTTGTTATTGTAAAAGGCGTTGGTAATAAAATTGCTCCGGCTTCATTGACAAATTGGAAGCTTACAGCTCTACTTGGGAAATTGTAGTCTTTAGTCGTGTCCACCTCATACACCACATTCAAATCATCATTATCATTAAAGGTCACTGCATAGCTTGGTGTTTTCGTTGTTTGTAAGGTTGTTGGTTTGGTTTTGCCTTTGTACCAACCTTTGAACTTGTAAGTTTTACCGCCACTTGTGTAAGTATCTGGTAAAGTGCCACTTTGTTTAAAGGTGTACGGGCTACTATCAATCACTGTTTGTTTCCCTTGTGTGAAGCCAGTTGGTGGTGTAATTTTGGCACCTGTGGCATCGACGAAATTCTCAGTAATACGGCGGTTTTCTAAGAAATAATACATCGTATCGTCTGTGGTGTAATAGCTTGGTTGGCTGTTTCCTACATCATTATCTGTAATAGCACGCGATAAAACCCCGTTCAGCCTTGTTTTGGTTGAATCTATCACCCAATAACTTTGATACATTCCATAAGAATGGGCAGTTGTTGTTGCATGTAAGCGATACTGTTCCCCGTTCACTTCAAGACGTTCCTCATGTGTATTATTTATATATCTTACTTTTGTTGTAGCTATTGGGTAAGCCGTACTAGATCCTGTATAGTGTGCTCCTGGTTTTACTGTAGGCGTCTTATAATATCTTGGAATTGTTAGTTGAAAATCTGTTGCACCTGAAAAGGCGGGGTTAGTCCCAGCTGTATGTGTCAACATTTGGCTTGGTATTGTCAAGTGTTTTAAACTACCATTATTTACTCCAGTAGCTGTGCCGACTTGTTTCGACGTTGCATTCATGACCGTCGTTAAATTAGTTTGCATCACAAAAGAAGATGGTGCAATCATCGCTCCTTTTTCATTAATAAAGCCGAATCTATATGTAACAGCTGGAATAGTCGCAGTTTGTTCTACCGCTTTCGCTGCTTTAGGAGAAATTTGCTTTGGTTGTAACAGACTCCCTCAGTCGTTAAACTCTTCCGTAGCCTTTGAGTTTCCTTCTTCAACCGTTTCCGTGGTCTCTTGTTTTTCTGAAGTAGTTTCTTCCTTGGTGACTTCTACTTTTGAAGTCTCTTCTTCTGTTTTATTTGTCTGTAATTCTGTTTCTCTTGTACTTTCCTTAGTATTTTTCTCTGTACTTTCTTTCGTAGACTCTGCCGTCGGACTACTTTCAATCGTCATGGTCTCCGCAACAGCTGTGACCCCTGTTAATGAATTAACTAATAATGAACAACATAAGCCAAATGTTGCTAATTGTTTAAATTTGATCTGTTTCATGCTGCCCCTTCTTTCTATGTACGATTCCCACCAAGCCAATTAAGGCTAAGCCAAGAATGCTAAGATTTGCCTGACTCTTGCTCCCTGTGCGCGGTAGCTGTTTATCGCCAGTGGTGGCACCTTGACCACTTGCCACTCCTGCTTGATTAGTGCCAGCCTGCCCCTGCACTTTCCCCTTGGGACTCGAACTTGGCGCGTCTGTTTTCGGTGAGGGCTCTTTCGGAGCTACTTGCGAGGGTGCCTTTTTGTAAAATTCCACCCCCACCGAACTAGAACCACCATCAGACGCTTCAACATTTATAAAAAAACTAGGGAAAAATAGTAGGCACGCAATCATTAAATAACGCTTTTTTTTCATTTTAAAACCTCCTTTTAATACTCATCATGTGTAACAACCTTTTTTACATACTTCCATAATAGCAAAGAAACCCCCATGAGAAATTAACAAATTTTACACTTTCAATATAAAAATTATGAAAGTTAGCGATATACCAAGTTTTGTTTCATTGTTATTTAAAGGGATTACGTAAAAAAAAGCTTAAAATACACTTATATCTTGAAAAACATCTTCAACTTCTTAAGTTTTCACTGGCCAAACTACAGAAAAGCTCACAATGTTAGTAATTAAAACTAACATTGTGAGCTTTTCTCATTTTTGACGATTGGATAATTCGATAAAATAACACTAAAACACAAAATAACTGTCTGTTTCTCTTATTGGGCAACAGCTAATTGATACAATGGCAGGAGTTGTTGATAGGTTTCCAACATATAAGCTCGTGCTTTTTCAGGGGTTTGCCACAAGACACTATCTTTGGGAATGATGCGCCCAATTTCAAACTCACCTTTTTTTACATCTCTAAAACGAGTTAAGGCTTTTTCTAAATCCGTTTCCATCAGCGGAGTAATTTGAGGAACCGTGTGATCCAAGGAAACATACGTATCTTCTGGTAATGCTTGGAATAATTGCTGATTCTCTAAAAAGGCTTGCGCAATCTGCTTTTCATTTTTAGGATTATCAATGAATGACAACCACATAAACACATAGTCGCCCCAAATGCCTAATTGAAAATGCGGCTGCATTTTATAACCGCGCTTATTCGGACTAAGTGCTGACCAAGTATTTTCTGGCGGATACACGGTGCGACGGCGATGTTGCGCAATATGGACAAACAACGCCGTTCCTAGTTCAGGCGCTAGTTGTTCGGCAAAATACGTGCCTAATTCTTTAAAAATAGGTTGAATTTGCGCACGGATAACCGCCATTCGTTCATCTAATCCAGCAACTTCAAAGGCTGCGAATTCTTTTTCTGTAAACATCAACATTTCTCTAATTCCTCTCTTAACTTGTCTTCCGCTTCTATTTTTGTCGATTTTGCCATGTTTCCAGTGTCATCCCACGATAAACATCTGTGACAATTTTCCCTTTACTAATTCGAGCACTGGGTAGTGTTCCTTCGTAGGTAAAACCAATTTTCTCCATGACACGACCAGAAGCTGGATTGTCTTGATCATGTAAAGCAAAGATTCTCATGAGTTTCATTTTTGCAAAACCCAGTTCAACTAACGCCGTCGCGGCTTCAGGCATGTAGCCATTGCCCCAAAAGGCACGGTTCAAGACATAGCCTAATTCTCCAATATTATTGGTTTCATTGACCCGCAAATCAATCGTGCCAATCATTTTGCCCGTTTCTTTCACTTCAATCCCATATTTTCCTAAAGGTTCCCCCATAAAAAATTTAGCAATGTTTTGTCTTGTTTCAGCGATTGTTTGATTTTTCAAAAACACATAGCGGACCGTTTCCTCATCTGAAGCATATTCGTACATATCCTCTGCATCGGCTAATGTGACGGGCCTTAAAATCAAGCGTTCGGTTTCGATTCGTTGGTTTTCTGCAAAAATCAATGGATAATTCATGAGCAAAACTCCCTACTTTTCTACATACTTTACCGAAAAACAGCGAAACACGCAAGGAAAATCGGCATTTCCCTTGCGTGTTTCTTTAATTAGCGTTTAAGCGAATGATGGCAATGATCGTCTGAACAGCTTTGGCCATTGATTCAACGGTAATGAATTCATATTGCCCATGAAAATTCTCGCCACCTGTAAATAGATTAGGCGTGGGAATGCCCATGAAAGAAATCTTAGAACCATCTGTCCCGCCACGAAATGGTGTGATGATTGGTTCAATGTCACAACTTTCCATTGCTTGGACGGCCAATTCTACAGGAGTCCAATCTTTTTCGATGATTTCCTTCATATTATAGTATTGGTCTTGGAAAGTAATTGTTAGTCTGGGTTTATCCGCCAGCGCATTTAAACGTTGGACTTGTTTTTCCAAAAATTGCTTTCTCGCTTGAAAGTTTTCTTGATCATGATCCCGAATGATATAGACAAGTTCTGCTTTTTCAATACTTCCTGTAAATTTATTGAGTAAATAAAATCCTTCATTTCCACGTGTTTGTTCTGGCACTTCCTTTTGCGGTAGTGATTGATCAAGTTGTTCGCCTAATTTAATGGCATTTACTAACGAACCATAGGCCGTTCCCGGATGGACACTGGTTCCCTCAATTGTTATCACAGCTTGAGCAGCGTTAAACGTTTCATACTCGAAATGCCCCACGCGGCCACTGTCGATTGTATACGCAAAAGCGACTGGGAAGTTCGGCGCATCAAATTGATCGGCCCCGCGTCCAATTTCTTCATCTGGACCGAAGGCGAGCCAAACATCGCCCCGCGCTACTTCTGGATGTGCCAAAAAATACTCAACAGCAGCTAAAATCTCGACAATTCCCGCTTTGTCATCTGCTCCTAAAAGTGTGGTTCCGTCTGTAGTAATCAACGTTTCCCCTTGATACTCTTTTAAATTGGGAAATTCAGCAACCGATAAAACGATGCCTTGTTCTTGATTCAAGAGGACATCTTGGCCATCATAATTAGTGATGACTTGGGGACGAATATTTTCTGCTGAAAAATCCGCCGTATCCAGATGTGCAATCAACCCAATACTCTTCGCTGCAGGTTGGTTACCAGGCAACCGTGCCGTTAAAAAGCCGTTTTGTTCGTTATAATGCACATCGGCCAAACCTAATTCATGAAGTTCTGTTTCAATCATTTTGGCTAAAACCACTTGACCGACCGTCGTCGGTGTGGTTTGACTGTTGGCATCTGAACGGGTGTTAACTTTCACGTAAGTTAAAAATCGTTCGACTAATTTTTCCATTTTTTACTCCTTCTTCCTGAATCATTCTGTTAAATAGGCATTGCGCAAGTGGAAATAATCCCCATACAAGTGATAACTAATGCCTTTCAATTTAGGATTGATTAGATAATTTGAGGCACTTTGATACAGCGGTACTTGGGCAGCATCTTGGTTCAACAAGATGTCTTCCGCTTCTTTGTATTCTGCAAATTGTTTCTCTGGATTATTGGCATTAATCGTTCGCGCATCTTCTACCAGTTGGTCGTATTTGGCATTATGATAATTGCCATAATTGTAACTTGATTCTCCCGCATATAAGTTAAAGTAAGAGTCTAATTCACTACTGCCGGCAATCCATCCTGAAAGAGACAACTCATAATTTTTTTCACGTCGCGATTGGTTCACATTATTACTTGGTTGCGATGAAATGGTAATTTCTAAACCTGGCAGATTTTCTTGCAACTGACTTTGAACATATTCAGCAATTCGTTTTCCTTGATCTGTATCTGCCGCCAGCAAGGAAAGTTTCACTTTTTTACCGACATCCGCTTGGGCTTTCGTCCATTCAGCTTGGGCTTTTTTGACGTCATTTTTCAAATATTCGCCACTGTATGCTCGGAAATCTTCATCTGTTTCTGGATTCGCATAAAGTTTACTTGGAATCAATCCGTTGAGGGGTTTTGACCCATCGTTTAAGACACTTTGTGTTAAGGCTTCTTTATCAATTGCTTGGCCAATCGCTTTTCGTAAATGAACATTCGCTAATGGCGTTCCTTCTTTTTTGTTGAAATCTAAGAAGTAGTTGGCCACATCTGGATGACTGACATAGCCTGGATCATCTTGATATTGTTGAACATATTGTCCGTTAATGCGAACTAAGTCTAGTTCATTCGCTTGATATAAGTTAATCCCAGTATTATCTTCTTTGATTGTACTAACCGCAACTTCTTCCAGTTTCACTTGATCCGCATCATAGTATTCTGGATTTTTTTTCAATGTCCAAGTATCTGAAGTCGCATCCCAATTGGCTAGCGTAAATGGCCCGCTATAAAGTAAATGTTCACTATCCAAGGCGTAATCTTTGCCTTGCGCTTCGACAAATTTTTGATTTTGTGGCGCTAACCAAGCAATCGAAACGACTGCTAAGAAGGAAGGTTGGGCCTGTTTTAATTCAACAATGAATTCTTTGTCATTAGGGGCTGAAATCCCTAATTCATCGACTGACTTTTCACCGTTGCGTATTTCAAAACTATTTTTAACACTGTCTAGTAAATAGGCATTCGGTCCAATCGTCGCTGGTGTCACCAGTTTTTTCCAAGAATAAACAAAATCTTGGGCCGTAATTGGCTCGCCGTTGCTCCACTTAATCCCCTCCCGCAAGGTAAAGTGGTACTTGCGCCCATCGTCACTAATCTTGACATCTTTAGCTAGAGCTGGCACCGTGGCACTATCATCATCAAACCGATAAAGGCCTTCAAATAAATGTTGTGCCATTGTAAAGGTATTTTTATCTGTTGTTTGTGTTGTATCCAATGTTGAGATTGGTGCAGGTGAACTAATACTGATTTTTTGTTCAGCTGCTAAATTTCCCGAATCTACTTTCTCTGCCGCTTCTTTGGTTCCGCCACATGCGGCTAAAAGAAACCCTGTTGCAATCAAACCTACTACTTTTTTCCCCAATTTCATGTTGTTGCCCCCTCATATTTTTTAAACAAATAAAAAAAGCATTCGTCCTAAAAAGGACGAATGCTTATGCAATCGCGGTACCACCTTTGTTGATCTCTTCGCTAAAAAAGATCCGCTCGTTTCCAGTACAATCATACTGTAGCGCTATAACAGGCGCACCTGAATTGGTTTAAGCGAACGGCTTCAACCAACCTGTTCAAAGGCCATTTTCCCCTTTAACGTCACTACCTCTTCTCACCAAACGAGGCTCTCTGCAAGCTATTTTAAAAAGTACTTTCCTTCTCATCACATTTTGTTCTTTTATTTGTTTCATCAATCATACTGATTTACGGATAGTTTAGCAAACATTTTCGAGGTCGTCAACCACATTTTTAATTTAAAACTTTTTTGTTTTTCATTAAAAAAAGAAAAGAGGTTTCAATTCCTCTTTTCTAAAACAATTTTACTCTAATCCTTTTTTAACGTCTTCTATCATCAAATGCATTGATTCTAATCCACCACCGCTTAGATACCAAACATCTGGTTGAAGCATAATGACTTTATCATTTTTACCAGCATCGGTTTTTTGAATCAATTCGTTTGCAGCGACGTTATCTTTTGAATCGTCGCCACCAATTGCTTTGGTGCGATCTACCACAAAGAGAATCCCAGGATTTTTTTCTAAAACATATTCGTAAGAAACACTTTGCCCATGAGTGGAAGCTTCAATCTTATCGTCTGCTGCTTTGAAGCCAAATGTATCATGAATTAAACCGAAACGAGAGCCTTTTCCGTAAGCGGAAAGTTGTCCTTCGTTAACTAACACAACAAGCGCATTATTCGCGCTAGCTTCTGCTTGTTTTTTCACGTCAGCAATTTCTTTTTCTAAGCCAGTTATTTTTTCTTTAGCTACCTCTTCTTTATCAAAAATAGTGCCTAATGTTTCGATATTTTGTTTCGTTGATGCCCAAGGATTTTTGGCATCTACAGCTAAGTAAATGGTTGGCGCAATGGCTTTTAATTGTTCTTGATAATCTTGTTGACGACCAGAAATAATAATTAAGTCTGGTTTTAGTTGATTGATTTTTTCTAAATCTGGTTCTTTAATGCCGCCTGCTGATTCAACTTTTTGGTATTTTTTCAAATACGCAGGGATATTTTTAGTTGGCGCACCTACCACGCGGTCACCGACACCTAGTGCATCCATTGTATCCAAGGAACCATTATCAAAAACAACGACTTTCTTAGGATTTTTGGGAACGGTTAATTGACCATTGGTGTCTTTGACTGTGACTTCCGTTTTAGCTGTTGTTTCTGTTGTTGCAGAATCTGCTGTTTTTTTATTTGTTTGACAAGCACTTAACATTAACAGTCCCATCATTGAAACTGCCATCATTGCTAAAAATTTCTTTTTCATTCTTTTCCTCCAAAAACGTTATTTTTAAATTGCCCGATTTAGTGATAAAGACAAAAGCGTTTTCCTTCAATTTCACAAATCCGGATATTCATTTCATAAAGATCATTTAAAATACTTGTTTGAATAACTTCTTCTGTTGCGCCATGCGCATAGAGCTTTCCGCCTTTCATGGCGACAATTTCATCTGCATAGCTTGCGGCAAAATTAATATCATGTAGAACAATCAGAATCGTTTTTCCTAGTTCATCCACTAAGCGTTTAAGAATCTGCATCATTTGAACCGCATAATTCATGTCGAGGTTATTTAAGGGCTCATCCAATAAAATATAATCGGTATCTTGGGCTAAAATCATGGCAATATACGCCCGTTGTAATTGACCCCCAGAAAGGGTATCAATGTATTCTTCCGCCATTTCAGTTAAGCCCAATTGTTCCAACGCGTCTGTTACTTTTTCATGATCAGCGCTTTTTAAGCGACCTTTGGAATAAGGAAAACGACCAAAATTGACCAGTTCTCGCACAGTTAATTTAAGTTGTACACCGTTGGCTTGTTTTAAAAGGGCAATTTTTTGTGAAAGAGCTGACTGCTTCCAGGTTTTTACTTCTTGCTTGTCCAGATAAATTTCCCCGGTATCTTTGGGAGTTAAGCGACTCATCATGGCTAGCAGCGTGCTTTTCCCAGCGCCATTTGGTCCAATAAAGGCCGTTAATTTGCCTTCAGAAATAGGTAAATCAATGTCTGAAACGACAAATTTATCGCCATATTTTTTTGATACATCACTCATCTGGATCATGTGCGTTGCTTCCTTTCTGCAATAATTTTCCATATAAAATAAACGCCCCCAACAAATTGAATCACCACACTTAGCGGGGTATTCAAATGAAAGACCTGTTCAACCATCAATTGGCCGAACACCAGTAAAAAGACTGCTATTAAACTCCCTGCCACAAACAGTTCTCGGTGGCGATAGGTTTTCATGAATTGATAACTCATATTGGCCACGATAAAACCTAAAAATGTAATCGGTCCCACTAATGCTGTTGATAAGCCGACCAGACTACTGATCAAACACAACAACACTAATTGAAACTGATTCACAGCAATCCCTAAATTCTGTGCTTGATGGTTCCCTAAATGTAAAACGTCTAAACGGTAACTTTCCCGCCAAAGTATCCCACAAATCATGAGTACCGCCACACCAACGAAAACGAGATACTGACTATTGACGTTACCAAAACTGGCAAACAACTTTCCTTGGAGTAAGTCGTATTCGTTAGGATCCATAATCACTTGTAAAAACGTACTAATACTACTGAAAAAAGTACCTAAAATCATGCCAATCATCAATAATAAAAATAAATCGGATTGATTTTTGCGTAATAGAAAATACGATAAACTAGTACTTAAAAACACCATTAAAAAGACGTTCATCAAAAACGACCCAAGACTTACTTGGCCTAACGCTTGTGCGCCTCCTAAAAGAAAAAATAACACCGTCTGCACAAAGACATACAAAGAATCCATCCCTAAAATGTTTGGCGTTAGGAAATGATTTTGCGTGACTGTTTGAAAACTAATAGTTGAAAAAGCCGCAGCGATTCCAACAAAAATAAAAGCCAATAACTTTTTGCCTCGTAACGCCAAAGCAAAGGACCAATTGCCATACGTGTTATAAGTTAAATAACAAAGGCTCACAATTACTACGGCAGCTAAAAGCAAAAGTAATGAAAGCCATTTTTTTAAAGGCCGTTTCATTGTTTGCGCCCCCTTAGTAATAATAAAATGAACAAAATGCTCCCTAATGTTCCGACAACCACGCTGACAGGAATTTCATAGGGGGCAATCAATACTCGTGCTAAAATATCACAGATTAACAAGAACAAACTCCCGCAAATCCCAGTTAACCACAAGGTATTTTTCATATGATCGCCATAACGTAAAGACACGAGATTGGGAATCACAACCCCTAAAAACGGAATATTCCCCACCATCAATAAAACGATGGCACTTGCTAAAGCAACCAGCGTCAAACCTAAAAACTGAATTCGCTGGTAATGGACGCCAAGACTATTTGCAAATGCTTCACCCATACCAACGACAGTGAAATGATAAGCAAATAAATAAATAACAAACCACAAAGGAATCATTAAGAATAACCATTCATAATTCCCTTTCATAACTGTGGAAAAATTTCCTTGTAACCAAGCAGACATATTTTGAACCAATTGGTATTGATAGGCAAAAAATGTGGCAATTGAACCTAGAATGTTACCAAACATCACGCCCACCAAAGGGACCATCACTTGATTCTTACTTGGTAATAATCGAATGAGCGCTAAGAATAACAAGGTCCCGCTTAGCGCAAAAATAAAAGCAATTGCCGTTCGATAGAGAAACGGAGCTGTTGGGAAAAATAACATTGCGACTAAAATACCCAACCTTGCACTATCGGTTGTTCCAGCGACACTAGGAGCGACAAATTTATTTTGTGTGAGTTGCTGCATAATCAATCCAGAAATACTCATCGTACTACCAGCAATGATTAAACTCAACGTGCGGGGAACACGGGTGGTAAATAAAACAAATTGTTGCTGCGCATCTAATTGAAACAACTGAGAAAGTGCAATGTCCTTCACCCCTATCACTAATGACAATAAGCTGAAAAGTAATAGTAGAACAAACAAACCAATCTTTTTCATGAGAAAACTCCATTTTTATTTAATTGAGAATGATTCTCATTCTTAATTACAGTGTATGAGAAAATCATCACAAATGCAACCACTTTTTTTCCTTTATTAAAAACTTCTTCTCAAGCCGACTGACCAACGACTTATCTAAGATATGCTATAATGGAGGGAAACGTTAGGAAAGGAGTGTTACTGAATGGCGAATGATGACTTACAACAACGTCTGGATAAAGGAATGTACGGTACGCCCCTCGTTAATCCTGAAGAACAACACAAATACATGGGCACATTTCGTGAACGCTGCCGTCTCTCCATGACCGTCGCTGAAATGAAAGATGCACAGAACCAAAAACATTTATTAGAAGAATTAGCGAAGCATCCTGAAGTTACAGTACTTTTAAATGGCGAAATCTCTTCTGACCTGCAAAGTACCTATATTAAATTATTAAATCAGCATGGCGCAAACTTTAAGATTGTTAACAATTTTGTGGAGAACAACCCTGACTCTCTCGGCTTACTGTTAGCTGAAAAACATGCAGTCGATGAACCTGTGATTGACGTTACAGAAAAATATCCTCAAGCAACAGAAACGCCAAAAGAAGAGCCAACAGCTAAAAAAGGCTTTTGGCAAAAACTATTTCAATCATAAAAAGCTCAAGGAAAGTTATGAGCGCTTCCATTTATAATAGAATTATGCTATTATAAAGATGAAAAAGAGAGGTATGCGGGTACATACCTCTCCTTTTATACCAACACCAGTTATAAGAACTGGTGGCTTACTGAGTTAAGTTTTTATTACTGTTTAACCGTTCAGCCGTCTAAGCTTATGAACGGTTATTTTTTATCGTTTTTCGTTGCTTCAAGGATACCGAAAATCAGTAACGCAACAAACGCTAATCAGCTGAACAAAAGCAACACTACGCGTTGCTTCGATCTCAACAACTTCTAAGAGCTAAAGCTCTAAGAGTTGAAGGTCCTTCGGAAATAAGCCGAAATTGTTGAGAATCACGAAGAACGTAGTGATTCGATGATGAATAATACCTACTTGGTTCTCGGAGCTAAACGCTTTCGCCTTAGCCTCAGAGCAAAACTAATCATCAATTCCAATGTCGCTTCGATTGACAAAAAAATGCTCCTTTCGTTAAAGTGCATCGGATACACATAGGCATCACCTGCCTCTCTAACTCAGAGCCACCGTCATACAACTTTCATTGGTAATAGTTTTAGTATAACCTATTGGGTGCACCAAGAAAACGTTTTTATAAAGAATACCGCAAAAAAATCTATTATGAATTTTTTGGCGGTATTCTTTTTTTTATTGAACCACTTCTGGGTATAAAAGTTTTAAAACGTCCATTGTTAAACGGCGTCCTTTTCCAGCGTAAGGATACACATGCATGTGCATGGCTGGATTAAAGTTCGCTTCGATAATCCCGTACGTTAAGCTATCACGTGTGCCTTTTACGTCTTTGTCAGGAATGATTAAATCAATGCCACAAATTTTGGCTCCTAAAGCAGCTACGGCCTCAATGGCGATTTGTTTATAACTATCATCAATGACATCGGTCATATCAATCGAATCCCCGCCCGTGCTAACATTAGAATTTTCTCGCAAGTACACGATTTGCTCTTTTTCTGGCACAGAATAGATAGTTAAACCTTGTTCTTTCAACATTAGTTTTTCTAAATCATTTAACTGGATTAATTCTAGTGGTGCACGGTGATTGGTCCCCCGCAATGGATCACTATTTTTAGCGGCCACCAATTCTTCTACAGTGTGTTTGCCATCTCCCGTAACATTGGCTGGCACGCGCAACATGATGGCTTTTACATCATTATCTAACACAAAGAACCGATATTCTGTTCCAGGTAAAAATTCTTCAATTAAAACTGCTGTGTCCTCTTTAAAAGCAATCCGTAACGCTTCCGTAAAGTCTTCCAACGAAGCGCCTTCTTTAAAAATGGTAATTCCTAAACCGTAATTCGTTGATTTTGGTTTCACGACAAACGCTTTATTGGCATAGCGCAAATGTGCTTCTTGTGCCTCAATAAAAGATGAAAATTCTTCACCGCCAGGCACATGGAACCCTGCTGCAGACAAAATTTTCTTTGTCACGGTTTTGTTTTCCATAATCAATGGTACCACGTAGTTATCTTTGCTAGTCATGTTGGCATTTTTGACGTATTCAATGTGCTCGCCATGTTGCAGTTTCAAAAATTGCTCTTGTTCATCTAAAATTTCGATTTCCAAACCTTTTTGAATCGCATCAAACAAGAAAATTTGTGTGGATAATTCCATCTCACGGAAACCAGCTAATTGATAAGGGCGTTCAAAGGCCATACTTTGATATTGGTTTCCAAAAATATTTCCCAGTTCACTGTTGGAGTTTTCTTGAATAATCGTCCACATTTTGCCAGAAACGGTGTCTTGTGGATTCCGCAGTTGTTGATAATACTTACCGACAACTTCTTTGCCTTTACGAATGCCTAGAGCATCTAACATATCAATCATTTCTGAAAAAATCCGATCGCCTTCTGCAATTAACTTAATCGTTTCATGAGGATGACCAAGAGCCACTTGTTCATTAAAAATATCGCCAGTTTTTACCCATTCATCCGCTTCTTCTTTTTCATCTGTCCACAATAAATACAACATAAAATAATGTAAGAAATCCACGGTATCTTCCACAATGCCTAAACGTGAAAAAGGATTTAAGTCTAAATTACGCAACTCGATATAGCGAATGCCTGTTTTAGGCAGATCAGACATTTGTTTCCCACCACGTAAGCGCACAGGCGCATAAAATTCTTTTTCTTCAGAAAGTAAACCATTTTCCACCATGCGATGAATATCTTCTAAATAGCGTTCCAATGAGGCATAAGATACTTTCACATTGTCATGATTTCTGTAGCCATACGTACTATTCCGAATACTGCGAATGGGTTCTTGCGGTTGGTCGTCATAGACTCTAAAGTAGCCGTCTTCACTAACTGGTGAAGCCCCAAAAAGATACGTAATTAACCAGCGATAACGTAAAAAGTTACGGGCAACTTTCATGTACACTTTCGTTTTAAATTGTTTGCAATCTGTCACTTCGGATTGTTCATCATATAATTGCTGAATCAGGGCTTGGTCATATTCAAAATTAAAGTGAATTCCGCTGACCATTTGTTTTCGTTTGCCATACTCTTTTGCCAAATAACGACGATATAACACCGCATCATATTGATCTAATTTAGCAATTTTAATCTCTTCATCTTTTGTTGGTAATTGTGGCGGCATGCTTAACGGCCACAGCATTTCATCTTCTGGAATCGAACGACGAGCCACATCGTGAATGGCATCTAAAAAACGAAGCATTTCTGTGCCGCTATTTGCTACAGGCGTGATTAGTTCTAATTGTGTTTCACTAAAATCTGTTTGAATATATGGATGATAAGAACGGTTACCAAAAACCGTTGGATGATCAGTTGTCGCTAAAAGCCCTTCTCGTGTACTACGTTGGTTTTCTTTTTCTAAACCAAAACGAGCCATCAATACGTAAGGACGAACATTTTTCTTTTGTATTAATTCTCTATAATTCATCTTGTCGCCTTTCTTTCTACAAACTATCTGTTTCTCTTACTATTATATAGGAAAACGAGTAAATATGCTGTTTTTTTGAACGTTCACTCGGGAATTTTCGAGACACTTTTAGAGAGCGCCTTTTTCCGTTATACTGAAAACAACTAGTTTATAGAAAGTGGGGATTGCTCATGAAAAATCGTGCATTACTTTTAATTGACTTTCAAAAAGGCATCGAAAGTCCGACGCAGCAATTGTACCGTCTGCCAGCAGTGTTGGATAAAGTCAATCAGCGTATTGCTGTCTACCGCCAACACCATGCGCCCATTATTTTTGTTCAACATGAAGAAACCGAATTACCTTTTGGCTCAGATTCTTGGCAACTTTTTGAAAAGCTGGATGCACAGCCCACAGATTTTTTCATCCGCAAAACACATGCGAATGCCTTTTACCAAACAAGTTTAAATGATTTATTGACGGAACAAGACATTCAAACGTTAGAAATCGCTGGTGTCCAAACCGAGTTTTGTGTAGACACTACAATTCGGATGGCTCATGGTTTAGGCTATGCGTGTTTGATGACACCGAAAACCACTTCCACCTTGGATAATGGACATTTAACCGCGGCACAAATTATCCAACATCATGAAGCTATTTGGGCTGGCCGCTTTTTGACTTTTTTGAGCCTGTGACAAAAATCACTTTGGATTTTTGTTCCGGGCTCAAAACCTGATAAACGGCGGGAACAGAACCAACACTACGCGTTGCTTCGATCACAACAACTTCTAAGGTGTTTTCTCGACATGCGTCTCGTCACAGTACAGCCTTCAAAAGAGCTACAGCTCTAAGAGTTGCGATGTTTCACTGTGAAGCATGAACAGATGAAATCATCGTACCTACTTGGTGAAGGTCCTTCGGAACTTACAAGGATAAAACTGTGACGAGCCTTTGGCGAGAAAACAATAAGTCGAAATTGACTTTCTCACACAAGTGTTCGGCGCATCTTAATCCTTCCAAGTGTTGAGAATCACGAAGAACGTAGTGATTCGATGATGAACAATACCTACTTGGTCTCCAAAAATTAAAGAGCACCGGGTCCTTCAATTCTAGCATGTTCCATGCGTAGAAATTGATGCGAACGAAACGGAGTGTAGTGTATCATGCAACATCAACTCGTTCCTCGTTGTGTTTTATGACAATTTTCGGAAATTCCTTCTTATTGCTGAGAAACACTATTTGCAAAGCAAATAGATGTTGAACAGTACCTACTTGGTTCTCGGAGCTAAACGGTTCTGTCCCGACCTCTTTTTCAAAAAATTGTTTGTTCACTATGTTTTCTTGTCGTATTTCATGTTAGTATAAGGAAAAAGTGTTCAGTTGATTAGTTGAAGATTTAGAGTATGGGACATAAGTCGATTAGGCTTGTCTCTCATGTTCTGTCTTTTTTTATGTCATCATTCACTAAACTAATAAATAATTGGAGGTATTTTATGAACAAATTTTTTACAGCCCAACGTTTAAAAGACACCGCCTATGTAACAGTCGGTGCATTCATTTTGGCCATTTCAATCAATGCGGTCTTATTGCCAAATAAACTTGTCGCAGGCGGAGCCAATGGCATTAGTATTGTTATTAATTATGTTTTCGGGATTAGTCCCGCCATTGTTCTTTACGCCATCAATATTCCTCTTTTAGTGCTTTGTTTCTTACTTCTTGGGAAAGAGGTCGGTGTCAAAACCATTTATGGCAGTCTTATTTATCCATTTTTTGTAGGAATTACTTCGGGGATGCCTGTTTTAACACATAATATTTTTCTTGCAGCATTATTTGGCGGTATTATTACAGGTGCTGGCCTAGGCTTGGTTTTCCGTGGCAATGCTTCAACTGGTGGCACAGCAATCATTTCACAAATTGTCAATAAATACTTCAAAGTTTCCTTAGGTATTGCTATTTTATTCGTCGATGGTTTAGTCATTTTATCAGCAATGTATGCTTTTAATGCAGATATTGTGTTATTCTCTTTAATTTGTTTATTTACAATTGGTCGTGTCGTTGACATGATTCAAGTTGGTCTGGTTCGCTCGAAGAATGTGATGATTATTTCACCAAAATATGTCGCTATTCAAGAACGCTTATTACGTGAACTAGATAAAGGTGTGACCTTGGTGCCAATCGAAGGCGGTTATCGAAGCGCGAAAGGCATGCTCTTAATGACCGTCATTCGTGAAAAAGATTTTCCCCGTTTAAAAGAAGCTATTCTTGATATTGATGAAGAAGCCTTTTTGATTTCAATGAGTGCAAGTGAAGTCTACGGGAAAGGATTTAGCTTGAAAAAAGTAGCTGATTCTTATGGTGTTGAAGCAACTAATGCCAATAATTTACAATAGTTTTTTGTAGGAAAAGAGCCGCAAAATCTGTAGAGATTTTGCGGCTCTTTTTACATCTTCATCCAGACAGGTTCTAAGCTATTGCCATCCAAATCTTGCACTTCTAAGCCATACATTTGCTCTTCCGGTATTCCCATATCAACTCGGTAACAGTTGCCTCCGTTAGCTTTGGCGGTTTCGCCAAACTGTTTTACGGCTTCGGCACTCTCTAAACTAAAGGAAATTAATGCTCCACTGGTTGTTTGCGCATCAATAATTTGCTTTTCTTGGATAAATTTTCCATAAAAATCATGGTTCAACAACATAATCCAAAATTGATCATCCCACATCATCGAACTAGCTTCCTCTGTTGAAAATTCCTCGTTCTTTTTGAATCCAAGTTTTTCATAAAATGCTGTAGAACGTTGGACATCCGCTACTGGGAAGTTAACAAAAACCATTGTGCCCATGTGATTCATCCCTTTCTTTTAATCATCTACGACAGCTAAGTGTGCGTTGCGACAAAATCAACAAGCTTGTTTGATTTATACTAGCATATTCATAAAAGAAATGTTACTAAAACGTTTTCTTAAGGTAATTCTCGATAAGCCAAGTGCTGAATGATTTCACTATGTTGTGGATAATCGTTTAACAATTCCGCTTGAGTAAATAACTCGAAGTCTTCAAACTCAAAGCCTGGTGTAACCACACAACTGACTAACGCAAATCCTGTCGCTACTGTAGAGCCAAAGATTGTGCCGGCAGGAACTGAGAACGAAAGCTGTTGCCCTTGAACTAAGTCTTTCCCTAACTGAACAGCTTGATATGTTCCATCAGGAAAAATACAGTGAACGGTTAACGGCTGACCATCGTGAAAAAACCATAATTCATCCGCTTTTAAACGATGAAAATGTGACGGACTTTCTGTATTTAATAGAAATAAAATCGCTGTATGCAACGCCCGTTCGCCTCGTTTGGTCGGAATCAATTGTTCACTTTTATTGGTTTGTTTAAAATAACCGCCCTCAGGATGCGCTTCTAATCCTAACTTCTCAATCCACATTTGTTCTGTCATCTTCTCCCTCACTCCTTCATTTTTTTCAGAAACAATTTAGGAAGAACTTAGAACATCCGTCCCAATCCTAAAATAAACGGCGGGACAGGAGTAGCTTCTTCATTCTTGAAGCTAAATACTCCTGTCCCACGTTCTTCCCAAACCTGTTTATTTTCTACAACTAAACATCTTTTAATAAGCCTTTAAATAAGCCCATTGCGAAATCGTTGGCATTGAATGGTTCTAAATCGTTAATGCCTTCACCTAGACCAACTAATTTCACTGGCAAGTGTAATTCATTCCGAATAGCAATGACAATACCACCTTTGGCTGTTCCGTCTAGTTTGGTTAAAACTAAGCCAGTGACATCGGTTGTTTCTTTGAACTGTTTGGCTTGCATCATCGCGTTTTGGCCAGTAGTTGCGTCCACGACTAAGAGTACTTCGTGAGGCGCATCTGGAATTTCTCGTTGGATGACTCGTTTGATTTTTTCTAATTCCTTCATTAAGTTGACTTTATTTTGTAAACGACCTGCTGTATCCACTAGCAAAACATCAGCCTGTTCTGCTTTGGCACGTTCCACTGCATCGAAAACGACCGCTGCTGGATCGCCGCCAGCATTCCCACGTACAACTTCAACGCCAGCCCGTTCGCCCCAAACAACTAATTGATCAATGGCACCCGCTCGGAACGTATCGGCAGCGGCCATTAAAACTTTCTTTCCTTCCAACTTGTATTGATGGGCTAATTTACCAATGCTGGTTGTTTTACCAACTCCATTAACACCAACAAATAAAATCACGGTTAAGCCATTTGGCTGTAAGTTAATCGCATTATTTTCATTAATTCCTGCTTCTTCATACAAATCAACCATTTTTTCAATGATGGTATTTTGAACTTGAGCTGGTTTTTTCACATTTCGCAGTTTCACTTCTTGTCGCAAGGCTTCTGTAATTTTTAAGGATGTATCAAAGCCTACGTCTGCACCAATTAACGTTTCTTCTAATTCTTCAAAGAAATCTTCATCAACGCTCCGGAAATTAGCAAACAATTCGTTCAACCGTTGACCAAATGTTTTACGCGTTTTTTCCAAGCCTTTTTCATATTTTTCTTGGACTTGCTCTTCTTTCGACTCTTCAATTTCTTCTGAAACCTGCGTGTCTGTTGGTTCTGCCAACGGAGTCACGACACTACTTTCTTCCTCAGGCGCTTCCACAACAACTTCTTGTGTTTCCTCTGTCAGGATTTCTTCTGGCTCTTCTTCTAACGCTTCTTCTACGCCAGCTAATTTTTCCATTTCAGCGTTATCTGTTAAATCGGCTGTTTCTGCAACTTCTTCTGCTGCCGTTTCTGGCGTTGTTTGCGCCTCTTCTGCTGCGGTTTCTTTTGATTCAGCAGGCGCTGATTCATCACTTGGTGTTTCGTCTACTGTTTCTTCAACGATCTCTTGTTTTTCTTCTTCCTTTTTTTCAGCGGAAAAAGCTTTTTTAATTTTATCAAAAAATCCCATTCTTATTGGCCTCCTTCCAACGGCGTTAAAATATATTTTTCGACCGCTTTGGCAACGCCATCTTGGTCATTCGTGTCTGTAACGACATCTGCGGCTTCTTTAACTAATGGAATCGCATTTGCCATGGCGACACCTAAGCCAGCGTATTCAATCATCGGTAAATCATTTTCTTCGTCCCCTAAGGTCATGATTTCTTCTGCACGGATTCCTAAATCTTTGGCTAACAAGGAAATACCATAGGCTTTCGTAATCCCTTTTGGCATAAATTCTAATAAGTTATTTCGCGTTTTAATAATTTCAAAACGCTCATAAAAAGAGGCCGGAATTTCCTTGATGCGTTCATTTAAATACGCTTCATCAATCGCAACAACAACTTTGTTATAAATTCGATTCGGGGTTAACTCTTCTAATTTGTAGGACTCAAAGGTTAATAATTTGTTTAGAGAACTATAAATTGAAGGATAATTAGGTGCAGAAGGCAGTTGCATCACGACCTCATCAGATAAGACATCAAACGGCATGTTGAGTGTGGTTGCTAATTGGTACAGCTCATGAATCGCTTCCAAGGGCATCAATGTTTTCTCAATAATGGCCCCTGTATCATTTTTTTGAACCAACCCGCCGTTAAAAGTAATGCTATAATCGCCTTCATCTTGTAAACCTAATTCTTCTAAGTAAGGACCAATAGCTGCCAAAGGTCGACCTGTGCAGATAACAACTTTCACGCCTGCTTGTTTCGCAGCCATCAGTGCTTGTTTATTTCGTAAAGAAATCTCTTTTTGGCTATTTAATAATGTTCCATCTAAATCAATAGCAACTAATTTTATCAAACGTTCGCTCCTCCTTGCTTCTGGCTAATTGCTTTTTTCAATTGCGCCACCTTCTTTGACCTCTTCCAAGCGAACTGAAACGATTTTTGAAACCCCAGATTCTTGCATAGTCACGCCATATAAAACATCTGCGGCTTCCATTGTCCCTTTACGATGCGTCACCACAATAAACTGTGTGCCATCTTCAAATTCGCTTAAATAATGACCAAAACGAGCAACGTTGGCTTCATCTAAAGCTGCTTCTACTTCATCTAAAATACAGAACGGAACGGGTCGAACACGAATAATTGAAAAGAGTAATGCAATCGCCGTTAATGCCCGTTCGCCTCCAGACAACAAGCTTAAATGTTGTAATTTTTTCCCTGGTGGTTGCGCCTCAATCTCAATCCCTGTATTCAAGAGATCCTCTGGGTTAGTTAGCACCAGTTCTGCCCGTCCGCCACCAAACATATTAGGAAATACCACTTTGAACTGGCCACGAATTGCTTCAAAGACTTCTTTAAACCGTTCTTTCACTTCTTGGTCCATTTCATCCATGGTTTCAAATAATTGTTCTTTCGCATTTAATAAATCATCACGTTGACTGACTAGAAATTGATGGCGTTCATCGACTTGTTCAAATTGCTCGATGGCACTTAAGTTAACAGGTCCTAACCGCTCAATTTCTTGTTTTAGGCGTTTCACTGTTTGCTGCGCTTGCGCCAAATCATCGATTGGGAAATACGCTTCATAGGCAGCTTCAAAGGTTAAGCTGTATTCTTCCTGTAAGTAACTTAACGAGCTATCTAATTGCATTTCTGCACGATTTTTTAGAACTTCGATTTGTGTTTTATCTGCTAAATACTGTTGTTGGCGTTTGTTTTCTTCCGCTAATTTTGTATCTAACTCGTCTACTTCTTCTTGCAACGCTTGTCGTTGACTACGTGCCGTTTGTAAAGAGGTTTGCAACGCTGTTTGTTTCTCCGCTAATTGCGCGACTTGTGCCGCTAAGCCTTCTTCGGTTAACTGATGATCGCTAGAATGGCTACTTAATTGTTGTAGCTGTTGACGGATGGCCGTTTCTCGAATCAACAATTCGTCCAATTGTTCTTGTTTGTCTTGCTTTTGACGAGCAAAATGGGCACATTGTTCCGCCGCTACTGCTTGTTCTGCTTGAACTGTCGTCAAGCGTTCTTGCGCTTGGGCTTTAAAGGTTTCCATTTGGCTAGCTTCTTGTTCCACTTGTTTCATTTCAGCATCTAAACGTTCTTTCGTTGCCGTTAAGTTTGCTTGTTGCTCTGTCAATGTGGCTTTTTTCGTTTGATATTCGGTTAAGAATTGATGCAATTCACGTGATTCATATTCAAACAAGCGTTTTTCTTTTGTTAAACGAGTAATCGTTTCTGTTTGATTGGCTAATTTATTGTCAATTTCTTGTTGTTTTAAGCGATTTTGTTCACCAGCAGAGCGCAACATTTCTGCACGTTCCGTGGCTGTTTTCACTTCTTGCGAGAGCGCTTGGACTTCTTGTTCCACACTTCTTAGTTGTGTTTCTAATTGAGTCATTTGTTCAGTAATTGTTTGAAGTTCTTGCGCTTGTGAAAATAGGCTTCCTTGGTTGCCACGTTTATTGGCTCCCCCAGTCATCGAACCGCCAGGATTCATCACATCGCCTTCCAATGAGACAACGCGATATTGGTAATTGACTAATTTTGCTAACTGGTTGGCACTCGTTAAATCTGCCGCTAAAATCGTGACGCCTAAGAGATTTTGAATAACGGTTTGTACTTGTTCTGGATAACGAACTAATTCACTGGCAATCCCTACGAAGCCCGGTGCACCAGCCAAACGATTCTGAACCATCGCCGATACAGAGCGTGGCTTAATGGTGGTCAATGGTAAAAAGGTTGCTCGACCACTGTGTTGTTGTTTTAAGAAGGTAATGCCTGCTCGGCCATCTTTCTCATTTTCCACAACAATATGTTGCGCCGCACCACCTAAGGCCGTTTCAATCGCCAACGTATATTCTTTAGGCACTTCAATTAACTCAGCCACTGCGCCAACAATCCCAGTTAATTGGTTTTTGTGACGCAATACAGCTTTCACGCCTTGATAGAAGCCAGCGTAATTTTCTTGAATTTCTTGCAAACTTTTTTGGCGTGCCTTCGCTTGTTGCACTTGATTCATCGCTTGGTACATATCGTTTTGACGCTGTGCTAATCGTTCACGTTTGGCTTCAAGCGTTGCTTTCAACGCGGTGTATTCTTCCAGTTGTTCTTGTAAGCCTTGTTTTGCGACTTTTTGCTCTTTTTCTAGCGTTTCTTTCATTGCGAGAGCTTCAACCATCTGTTCTTCTAGCGCTTCGTGTTTTGCTAGCGATTGTTGATTTTTAGCTGTTTCTTGTTGATATTGTCGTTCTAAATATTTTAAGTCATTGGCTGTATTGGCTTGTTCTTGCATGACTTCCACATACTGACTGCGCAATTCCTCCATCAATTCTTTAGAAGACTTACTATATTTTTCCACATCTTTCGTTGCCAAAGCCAATGCTTCTTTTAACGTCTGACGTTGTGCCGTTTTTTCTGCGATTGCTGTTTCCAGCGACTGCAATTCTTCTCGATAACGAACAATTTTTTCGGCCGTTTCTGCCAATGTCTCTTCGTATTCGCTTGCCGTTTGGGAGGTGTGTTTGGAACGTTCAATTAAAACATTTTTTTGTCCTTCTGCTTGTTTCAACGCTTCTGTCACTTGTAATAATTGTTGTTGTTCCGTTTCAATTTGTTCATCTAAACGATTGCGCTTGCTTCGTAAACGTACCAATTTGCCTTCTAAGTCATGGACTTGCTTACTTGCGCCAGCTAACTTTTCTTCAATGGCTGTTAATTCTTGCGTTTTCGTTTCCCAAATAGCTTTTGCTTCTTGAATTTCGGTCACAGTTAAATTGACATCAATTTCGGTAAGTTCTTCTTTCAAAGCTAAATACTTTTTAGCCGCATCTGCTTGGGCGGCTAGAGGAACTAATTGGTCTTCCAACTCGTAAATGATATCTTGGACACGGCTTAAGTTGTCCTCAGTTTCAAAAAGCTTTTGTTCAGCCTTTTTCTTTCGTTGTTTGTATTTTAAAACGCCCGCTGCTTCTTCAAAAATCCCTCGACGGTCTTCAGGTTTACTATTAAAAATCGCTTCAACTTTCCCTTGTGAAATAATTGAAAAAGATTCTTTGCCTAATCCTGAATCCATAAATAAATCTTGAATATCTTTTAAACGGCACGCTTGTTTATTAATAAAAAAGTCACTTTCGCCCGTTCGTTTTAAACGACGGGTGACACTAATCTCACTATAATCCAATGCTAAATAATGGTCGCTGTTGTCTAACGTCACGGTAACTTCCGCAATATTTAGCGGCTTACGACCTTCCGAACCGGCAAAGATAATGTCGTTCATTTTGCCACCGCGAAGGTTTTTCGCAGATTGTTCACCTAATACCCAGCGAACGGCTTCCGTGATATTACTTTTCCCACTTCCATTCGGACCAACCACTGCTGTCACATCATCTTCAAATTCAATAATGGTTTTATCTGCAAATGATTTAAATCCTGTAATTTCAATTCGTTTTAAATACACGAATATTGCTCCTTCCAGCCTTACTGAGGAATACTTTTCAGTGCCCGCTCAGCGGCATCCTGTTCAGCTAACTTCTTCGATTTTCCTTGGCCTAACCCAATGAGTTCACCATTCATGTAAACTTCAGTGAAAAAGGTGCGGTCATGAGCAGGGCCTTCTTCTTTAATTAAACGATATTCAATTGAAACATCGCCTTTGCGTTGTAAAACTTCTTGTAATTGTGTTTTGTGATCCATCTCATGTGAAAAAGCACCGGCATCAATTTTCGGAAAAATAACGTCTTCAATAAATTTCTTGGCTGCGCCAACTTTTTGGTCTAAGTAGAGGGCACCTAAAAAGGCTTCAAATAAGTCACATAATAATGATGCACGTGTTCGTCCGCCCGATGCTTCTTCTCCTTTACCTAATAAAATGTAGTTGTCGAAGTGACATTCTTTCGCAAATTTGGCTAAACTATCTTCCCGAACGATGGCTGCGCGCATCTTCGTTAATTTCCCTTCTGGAAGTTCTGGGAATTTTAAATACAAATATTGTGAAACAATTAATTCTAAAACTGCATCTCCTAAAAATTCAAGACGTTCATTATCGGATAATTTTAAATAGCGATGCTCATTCACATAGGATGAATGAGTAAAAGCTTGCTCTAATAGATTGACATCATGGAAAACAATGCCGTAACGTTCTTTTAACTCTGTTGTTAACTGATTGTCCATTCTCCACATTCCTTTACATTTATTTACACCTTGTTTCATTATACTTTTTTTTTCACTTTTTTTAAATGGTTCTATTCAGAAAAAGCCTGTTATTCACTGTGTTCTCATTATTTTTTAGAAAAAAATAAATAAATAGGGCTATGACTGAGATAAAAGCGTTTGTTTACGTAAGAGATAGAAAGAGCGTGGGACAAAAATCACTTTGGATTTTTGCGCCACGCTCAAAAACTGATAAACGGCGGGAACAGAAGCAACTCCTCCTTATTTCTCGGAGTTAAACACTTCTGTCCCGACCTCGTTCTATCTCTATTAAATCAGCGGAACGTTGTTTAACGTTTTTCCGCAGTGACACCCACCGTTGCCCATGGATTATCTTTCGTATCAACTGCCCAAGTAAAGTCAACTACACGGTCGTTGACAGGCAAGACTTCATTTCTGTAAAGCGTTGGGATTACAAACGCTTCATCAATGGCATACTCTTGCCAATCGTAGAAGGCTTTTTTACGTTTTTCTTCATCAAATGATGCTTTTGAATCGATCGCATCAAGTAATTTAGTATTTTCTTCTGACTCAAAACGTGTGTAGTTAAAGGCTGAGTTTGGACCATATAAGCCGGTTGGTGAAGGATCTGAACCTGTGCCCCACGCGCCTTGATAGATATCTACTTCTGGATCATCATTTTTCAATTTGTCATAGAATGCTTGGAAATCAATTAAGCGTCCTGTTGTATACGTTACGTTTAAGCCAATTTCTTTCCATTGTTGGACATAGTAATCAGCAAGTGGTTGTGCAGTTTCGCCACCTGACATTGAAGCAAACTTGATTTCTAGTGGTTTGCCTTCTTTGTCTTCGCGAATGCCATCGCCGTCTACGTCTTTATAACCAGCATCGTCTAATAATTTTTTCGCTTTGTCTAAATCAAGCGTATAGCCTTTCGCTTCGCTATCATGCAAGCTCTTGAAGACTGGTGGAATTAACGTTGTTGCCCCTGTTCGTAAGCCGTTGTAGAATTTTTGGCCGACTGCATCATTGTCAATTGCATAGCCCATGGCTTGACGTAAGCTTTTATCTGCCATTTTAGCTTTTGGATTGTATTTCACTGTATTTGTTTCTTTGTCAAACGTACCCATTTTAAAGCCAATATACGTGTAGGCTTGTTCGGGACGTCCTAAGATTTGATACCCTTCTGTATCTTTGTATGTTGGATACGTATCTGTTGGCATTGATAATGCAATATCGTATTGTTTCGCTTTCATTGCTTCTACAATGCTCGCAGAAGGAACAGATTTGAACACTAATTTATCTAATTTAGGTTTGCCACCGTAGTAGTACTCATTTGGTAGGTATTCAACAGATTCACCTGTCACAATATTACTCATATAGTACGGTCCAATAGTCACAGGGTTTTTACGAACTGCATCGCTTGATTCCATGTCTTTAACAGCAATTCCTTCAAAGGCATGTTTTGGTAAAACTGAACCCCAAACACCGCCACCTAATTGTTGCATTCCTGGGTGAACTTCTTTATAAGTGATTTTAACTTCTTTATCATTGACTTTTTCTATGCCAGAAATGGTTGGCGATTTACCATCATGGTAGTCTTCCATGCCAACAATATTCGTAAAGTTATCATCATAACGAATCCCTGTATAGTCTTTATGACCAATGACTTCATAAGAGAAAATCACGTCATCTGCCGTCACATCTTTACCGTCAGACCATTTTAAATTGTCACGTAATTTAATGGTTGCTGTATTGGCATCTTCATCTAATTTCAGATCCGCAGGACCCCCATCGACAATCTTAAAGTCTGCATCATTGTTAAATAATGGCTGTACCGTTGGAAGCATGTATTGTGCATCATAGTTGTCTTGATAAAATTCTTGCTGGAAAAGTCCTTGGAATTGTGTATCCATAACTACAGCGACATCTAATGTCCCGCCGTCAATTGCTTTTTTATCATTTTTAACAGCGATTGGCATTTTTGAAATGTCTTCTGTTTCCGTTGCTTTATTGCCCCCGCCTTTATTGCCGCCACCACATGCAGCTAACCCGAATACTAACACAGAAGCTAACGTGATTGCACCTAAAATCCGTTTCTTGTTCATCTCTTTTCCTCCCTCATTTTTTGGCTAATTAGCCTAATCGTTGTCGTGCATCTGCTGAGCGCTTAAATGCTTGTCCAACATAGTTTATACTTAACATCAAGACTAAAATTAGAATTGATGCAGGTAACCAAACCCATTGTTTATTGACTAATACATCCCCACTGCTGGCGTAGCCAATTAAGGTTCCTAAACTTGGGACACTTTGTGGTAACCCGAAGCCTAAGAAAGTTAACGTTGTTTCGATCCCGATATTGGCCGCGAAATTAATCGTTAAGTTCGTAATAATTAATGAACTTAAATTCGGCATAATTTCTCGAAACATAATTTTAAAATCGCTTGTTCCCATTGTCTTAGAGGCACTAACGTAATCTCGGCGCCCTTCAGATAACGTTTTACTGCGGAACAACCGCGCTTTTCCAACCCAATAAAACGCACACATAATCCAAATAAAGGACCAGATACTATATTTAGGAATCACGGAAACGAACACAATAATAATTAACATAATTGGCAAAATCATAATAAAATCCACGATACGCATCAAAATATTATCAATCATGCCTCCATAATAACCGGAAATAATCCCTAAACCGACCCCGATAATAGACGTAATAATCGTAATGGCAAAACCGATTAAAATAGAGTTTCTAGCCCCGATAATCAATTGTCCTAAAACATCACGACCCCCTTCATCGGCACCTAAAATGAACTTGGTGCCATTCATTGTAACGGTACCTGGTTCCGCATATTTATCTAAAATACTTACATGCATAACGGCACTTTGGTCTAACACTAACGAACCGATAAAAACGGCTAATAAGATAATGACCAAAAGGATTAAAGAAAACATCGCCATTTTTTCTTTGACGAATTCTCGCGCAATCATCCGAAAGCCCATTGGTGGAATACTTTCTTGTAAGACTTCTTCTCTTTTTTCTTCTGTCAATTCCATTTTTATCACCCTTTCTTCGTGTTTTTTCTACTGAATTCGAATTCTTGGATCAACAATACTCATTACAATATCAGAAATTAAGGTTCCGATAAGGGTTGCCAATCCCAAAATCAACACGAGAGCGGTAATAACGGAATAGTCACGTTGAATGATACTATCAATAAATAATTTTCCAATTCCTGGGAAAGCAAAAATCTTTTCAATAACGACTGATCCGGCAATCAAAGCAGTAATTTCATAACCTAATTGAGAGGCAATTGGTAATGCTGCATTTCTAAAAATGTGTCGATTAAAAATTTTATTCGTTGGCACTCCTTTTGAACGAGCAGTCCGAACAAAGTCCATGTTTTTAACATCAATCACTTCACTGCGCAAATATTGAATAGTGACCGCTGTCCCTAGCAACGCTTGAGTGACCCCTGGTAAAATTAAATGCTTCAGTTTATCTAAATAATACGGCCATGTTCCCTCAGCCAAACCAACAGTCACGGTTCCACTCGTTGGGAACCAGTCTAAGCGATACCCAAAAATAAAGAGCATAATCAAGGCAAAGATGAATAATGGCACGGCAAAACTGAAGAAGTTGTAGATAACCACCATTTTGTCAAACCATGAATTTTGGTAACGGCCAGCAATTAAACCGAAAGGAATGGCGATTAAATACGTGATTATAACTGACACAGCGGCCAATGCAATCGTATTCCCCACCCGACCAGCAATGAGCGTGGACACAGGTAACTTAAAGATAAAACTATGCCCAAAATCTCCATGTAAGGCATTGCCAATCCAACGGAAATATTGTTCGTACCAAGGATCATTTAACCCGGCAGCTTCACGCATGGCTTCAATCACTTTCGGGTCTTGGTTCGGATTAATCAATCCTGTAAACGGATCACCTGGCATCATTTTAGCCAACAGGAAAATCAAGACACTTAAAATAATCACTTGCGGAATCATCAATAACAAACGGCGTAAAATTGTTTTCCACATTATTCAGCACCTCCATTTTTTAACGCTACTTGGTGGGTTGGACTAATCGCATGTAAGTTATAAACCCGCCCATTTTCATCATAATAGTCTTTATGATTTTCCCGATACTCTTGCTCAACTCTTCTTCGTTCTTCTTTGTGAGCTTCTCGGTTCGCTACGTCAATTTTAGGAATTGCTGAAAGTAAGCGTTTGGTATAAATGTGTTGTGGATTAGTGTAAATATCTTGGCGTGTACCGATTTCTACAAAACGGCCTTTGTACATAATGGCAATGTTGTCACACATATGTTTAACTACGCCCAAATCATGGGAAATAAATAAGTAACTTAACCCATATTCCTGTTGAATGTTTTTCATAAAATTCAATACCTGTGCTTGCACAGATAAGTCCAGTGCTGAAACAGGTTCATCTGCAATAATTAATTTGGGGCTGGTAGCCACCGCTCGGGCGACGCCTAAACGTTGGCGTTGTCCACCAGAAAATTCATGAGGATATTTGTACAACGCATCTTCTGGCATCCCCACAATGTCCAACAAACTTTTGACTTTTTTCTTTTCTTCTTGGTCACTTAACCGTTCAAAATTTCGAATTGGTTCAGCGATAATATCTAGTACTCGTTTTTTAGGGTTTAAACTTGACATCGAATCTTGGAAAATCATTTGGACATCTTTGTTGTATCCAATCGCTTTTCGACTTCGCGGCTTGGTTACATCTTGTCCTTGATAAATAATCTCACCATTTGTAATTTTTTCTAAACCAATAATTGCTTTTCCTGTCGTTGATTTTCCAGAACCCGATTCACCAACTAACCCATACGTTTTACCTTGTTCAATCATGAAATCCACACCATCAACCGCCAAAACATGATCAGTGATTCGATTGAAGAAGCCGCTGCGAATTGGATAATGAACTTTTAAATCTTTAATTTGAATAATTTCTGTCATTACGCTTCCCCTTCCCCGTCTCTAAAATGAAAATGTTTATAACATGTACAACGAACATAATGATTCGGTGCAACTTCATGTAATGTTGGATTTTCTTCATGTTCCGATGCATCAATCCAAGGAATTCGTGGGGCAAACCGACAACCTTTTCTAGGTAATTTGGTTAACGAAGGAACAATCCCTTCAATCACATGAAGTTCTTCTTCATCTGAATTCTCTTGGGGAATGGACTGAAGTAAGGAACGTGTATATGGATGTTTCGGATGACTAAACAATTCTTCAGCAGTGGCTACTTCTACAAACTGACCCGCATACATAACCGCTACACGATCAGCCATTTCCGCAACTACACCTAAGTCATGGGTAATTAAAATAATGCCGCTCCCTGTTTCTTCTTGTAAATCTTTTAACAAATCGAGAATTTGTGCCTGAATGGTAACGTCTAAGGCCGTTGTTGGTTCATCTGCAATTAAAATCGGTGGTTTACACGCGATTGCAATGGCGATAATCACCCGTTGACGCATGCCGCCAGACAATTCATGAGGATACTGTTTCCCGACACGCTCTGGGTTGGGAATCCCCACTTGATCTAACAGTTCAATGGCCCGTGCTTGTTTTTGTTGTGCGGTCATTTTGGTATGATACGTGAGACTTTCTTTAATTTGGTCTTCAATTCGCATGAGCGGATTCAGTGCAGACAACGGATCTTGGAAAATCATCCCAATATCGTTTCCTCTGACTTTGTTGTACAATGTTTCATTAAACGTAGTTAAGTTTAAATTGTTGTATAAAATTTCCCCAGTAATTTTGGTATGATTGGGATCATGTAAGCCCATAATCGTTGTTGCTAAGGTACTTTTTCCACAACCAGATTCTCCGACGATTGCCAGAATCTCATTTTTCTTCAATTCAAATGAAACATCATCGA
The DNA here is from genome assembly GCF_051713465.1 of Enterococcus sp. DIV0358. Lineage (NCBI taxonomy): Bacteria > Bacillati > Bacillota > Bacilli > Lactobacillales > Enterococcaceae > Enterococcus > Enterococcus sp. DIV0358. Next base: position 2,573,325 of record NZ_JBIOPX010000001.1, read on the forward strand.
CGGCATTATAATAATCATCTTTGATTCTAAATGCTGTTTCTAATCCTGAAACCTCTAGTAATTGTTCATTTCCTTGCATCCATACGCACCCCTTACGTCCTTTCAAAAACATTATATAAATTAACTAATATTTAATGATAGCACTTTCTAATTTTTATCAATGTTAATTTACAGCTCATTGTTTTTTCATAATTTTATAGAATTATTCCATAAAAAGCAAGATAAAATAACTTTTTTCGCAGTTATTTTTTTACATGTATGATTTTTTTTACAAAAATATGTGTAAAAATAGCCTTATTGCTTAATAAAATAACCATTATGTACGCAAAAAAAGTCGATCAACACGAATGTCAATCGACTTTGTCTTACTATTTTTTATGAATTACTCACAATATAATCTACAGCGGCACCAACTGTTTCAATTTTTTCTGCATCTTCATCTGAAATCTCTGTTCCAAATTCATCTTCAAGTTCTAAAACAAACTCCATTACGCTAATTGAGTCAGCGTTCAAATCATCTTTAATGTTTAATTGATCTGTTACTTGATCCGCTTCAATATCAAAGTGGTTTGAGATAATCTTCGCTACTTTTTGAAGTACTTCTTCACGAGTCAACTGTATTCACCTCCACTGCTTTTGAAAAAAGGTTCTTTCTTTTACTAAAACGCTAAGATACATTGTACTCACAATTTGGGTATTTGTCCATCTTTTTTTCATTTGAGTAACAAACTGATGTCAAGACAATTGCAAATTACTCTACTTTGCCTTCATAATATTCCACTAATTGTGGGACAACTTGGGTTTCTAACATTGTATGAATTTGACGAATGGTGTAGCGGACGGCATCAGGACCCGTGGCCCCATGCGTTTTAATGACTGGCGCTTTTAAGCCAAATAAAACCGCTCCCCCATGTTTTGAGTAGTCCATTTCGTCTTTCATGCCACGCAACGCATTCTTTAATAATAAGGCGCCCATTTTTCCTTTGACACCTTCAGAAAGAATCGCTGTTTTCAGCAAGCTCATCATGTTCATAGCTGTGCCTTCGATGGATTTTAAAACGGCGTTTCCTGTGAAGCCATCTGTCACCACCACGTCAGCTACGCCATTTAATAATTCTCGTGCTTCAACGTTTCCGACAAAATTAATCGTTTCATCTGCTGCTAACAATTCGAAGGCTTTTTTCGTTAATTCACTGCCCTTTGTTTCCTCAGTTCCGTTATTTAATAGACCGACACGAGGATTCTGAACGTTCCGAACTTTTTCAGCATAGAATGAACCTAAAACGGCATACTGAACCAAATGTTCTGGTTTATTGTCTGCATTGGCTCCTAAATCTAACATGTCAAACCCTTTGTCTGGTTCTCCCATGACAGGTAAAGTTGACATCAAACCGGGACGTTCCACATTTTTGATGCGGCCGACAATGAACAGACCCGCTGCTAATAGCGCTCCGGTGTTGCCTGCAGAAAAAATCGCATCGGCTTCCCCATTTTTAACTGCTTGCGCTGCTAAAACCATGGAAGCAGTTTTCTTACGACGGATTGCTTTAACTGGCTCATCGTCACTAGCAATTTTTTCATCGGTATGAATAATCGTAATGTTTTTTTCATCGGTGATGTATTTTTTTATTTCGGCTTCTTTTCCATATAATTGAAATTCAATGTCTGGGAAGTCTTGTTTGGCTAGCATAACCCCTTCAACAATTGCTTGTGGGGCGTTATCTCCACCCATTGCATCTACAGCAATTTTCATGAGTGATTCCCTCCTACTTTTTTGTTTCCTAACAAGTATAACATATTTTTTTCAAAGAAATACGCATTGGCTTTTACTTTCTGGCTTCAAAAATTACCTCTTCTAATCGAAAAATTGGGCTGCCTCATCTTGGGGTTTCACTCGATTGGCTAAGCCTTGATAAGCAGGATATTGCCACCATTCTTTCACTTGCCATAGGGCACTTGCTTCTTGGCGCGCAACTTCTAAAATGTTAAAGTCCGTCACGATATCTCCTACCGCAAATTGAGGCACCCCTGATTGCCGTGCACCGAACACTTCCCCAGGTCCGCGAAGTTCCAAATCACGCTCACTCAAGACAAAACCATTGGTGGTTTCTGTCATGATTTTCATACGCTCAACGCCCATTTCATTTTTCGGATTGGCTACTAAAATACAATAAGAAGCACTGGAGCCACGCCCAACACGGCCCCGTAACTGATGTAACTGTGCTAACCCAAACCGGTCCGCATCCATAATTAACATCACCGTGGCATTTGGTACATTCACGCCAACTTCAATAACGGTGGTAGAAACCAATAATTGCAGCTGATTGTCTTTGAACTCCTGCATAATGTCATCTTTTTCTTGGTTTTTCATTTTACCATGTAGTAATCCCACTTGATATCTTGGGGAATAAAAGCTTTGCATATGTTCAAAAATTTCTGTTGCGTTTTTCACATCTAAGGCTTCTGATTCTTCAATCAATGGACAAATAATATAGGCTTGATGTCCTCGAGCCAGCTCTTTTTCCATCCATTCTAAAACAGTATCTAACTGCGGCGGCCGAATCCAACGTGTTTCGATTGGAATCCGTCCAGCTGGCATTTCATCAATGATTGATACATCCATTTCGCCATAGGCTGTAATTGCCAGCGTTCGAGGAATCGGAGTGGCCGTCATAAATAGAACATCTGGTTTTAAGCCTTTTTCTCTTAATATTTTTCTCTGATTCACACCAAAACGATGTTGCTCATCAGTGATTACCAAACCTAATTGATGGAAACTGACATCTTGTTGTATCAAAGCATGGGTCCCTACCACAATGTCAATCTCGCCATTGGCCAGTTCTTCGAGAATTAGACGACGTTCTTTCGTTTTGGTGGAACCTGTTAATAAGGCCGTTCGCACTTCTAATGGATCAAACAACTGCTGTAAGCTTTCCATGTGTTGCTGCGCTAAAATTTCAGTCGGAACCATCAACGCTCCTTGAAAGCCAGCGGTCATGGTGGCGTATAGCGCAATCGCAGCCACTACCGTTTTCCCACTCCCCACGTCACCTTGAAGCAATCGTTGCATATGCTTCGGACTTCGCAAGTCTCGACAAATTTCATTGGTCACTTTTTTTTGGGCGCCTGTCAATTCAAAAGGCAGTCCTTGGGTGAACGTTTTTAAGCGATCCACGTCATATTGAATAGCTAAACCATTTTTTTCCGCTTTTTCTTGTTTCTTCAATCCTTGCATTTTAAGTTGGAAAAGGAAAAACTCTTCAAAGACTACTCGCCGTTTGGCTTGATGGCTTTCTTCTGGATTACTGGGAAAATGCATCGCCCACATTGCTTCTTTTCTAGGCATCAAGCGGTACTTTTCTAATAAATCATTCGGTAAAATCTCTTCAACCAGTGAACCATACTCTTCAAAAGCAGTGCGGATTAACTGAACCAACGTGCTTTGGCGGACTTTTTTATTTACATGATAAATGGGGGCAAAATCTTCATTGTCTCCTTTAGAAGCTAAGATTTTCATGCCATTTAATGATTTTCTCTTGGCATCCCATTTGCCATAAACAGCAATTTCTTCGGAAAGAACTACTTTGTCTTTTAAAAAAGGTTGATTGAAGAAGGAAACATTAATGACCGCATGTTCTTGCATCATTCGAAACGTTAACCGGCTCTTCTTATAACCGTACCGACTAACGACTGCTTCCGAAACCACTAGCCCTTTTAGCGTAACTTTTTCCTGATCCTGAATCTCGCTTAAATCCTTTTCTTGGATATCATCGTAGCGGAAGGGATAATACGTCAATAAGTCTTCAATTGTAGCAATCCCCAGTTCTTGTAAATTTTCAGCACGTTTTGGGCCAACACCGGGCAATACGCTGACTAAATCTGTGATGTCCATAAAATCCCCTCCTCATTAATATACGCAAAAAAATGGATCATTCATTAAATAGGCTGGTTCATTAGCCCTAACTAATGAACCAGCCTATTCGTTTTTATTTTTTCATCACGAAAACCTATTCTGCTGAGAATAAGTATGGATACACAGGTTGTCCACCTTCATGAAGTTCTGTTTCTAGTTCATCGTTTTCAGAAACTAAAATAGCGATTAGCTTTTCAGCTTCTTCAACCGAGCCATCTTCGCCGACAATAATTGTCACGATTTCAGTGTCTTCATCAATCATGCGGTTCAACGTGTCTAATGATGCATTAAAACGATCTGCTTCAGAAACGACGATTTTACCATCAATCATTCCTAAGAAGTCATCTTTTTTAATTTCAACGTCATCAATGGTTGTGTCACGAACAGCTGTGGTTACTTGACCACTCACAACGCTGTCTAACATTTCCGTCATACTTGCTTTGTTTTCTTCTAATGATTGTTGATCATTGAAAGCTAACATTGCTGTCATTCCTTGAGAAATGGTTTTAGATGGAACAACCGCTACTGGTACATCGGCAACTTCTGCTGCTTGATCAGCCGCCATAAAGATGTTTTTATTGTTTGGTAAAATAATGACTTGCTCTGCATTCACTTCTTTGACTGCTTTTAAAATATCTTCCGTACTTGGGTTCATTGTTTGGCCACCACTAATAATGTAGCTTGCACCTAAACTTCGGAATAATTCTTGAACGCCTTCACCGGCTGCAATAGCAATCACAGCAAACGGTACGCGAACTTTTTCAGTCAACGCTTCTTGCTGAGCATCGCGTTCAACTAACGTTTCATGTTGTAAACGCATATTGTCTACTTTTATTTTTACTAACGAACCAAATTTTTGGCCGTAGTTCATCACTTCACCTGGATGCTCAGTGTGTACGTGAACTTTGATAATTTCGTCATCGTTAACGACTAATAGAGAATCGCCTAGTTCATTTAAGTAGTTTCTGAATGTTTCATAATCAAAAGCGCTGTCCACGGTTGGGCCTTCGCCGATACGAACCATAATTTCTGTACAATAGCCAAATTTAATGTCTTCTGTCGCAACGTGGCCACTAACACCACGGTGATGTTCAGCATTAACCATTTCGTCCATTTCGGCAGGACTTGGTTCATACGTTTCAGTTGGTAAAAATTCACCACTAAGCGCTTCTAAAAATCCTTCATAGATAAATAGTAGTCCTTGACCCCCACTATCTACAACGCCGACTTCTTTTAGGACAGGTAATAAATCAGGTGTTTTCGCTAAGGCACGTTTAGCACCTGCTACAACAGCTGTCATAACTTCGATACAGTCATCTGTTTCTTTCGCTTTACGTTCACCAGAACGCGCCGCTTCACGAGAAACAGTTAAGATTGTTCCTTCAACGGGTTTCATCACTGCTTTATACGCTGTTTCTACACCATGTGTAAAGGCAGCGGCCAAGTCTTTGGCATTTAATGTTGTAACCTCAGGAATTTGTTTTGAGAAGCCGCGGAATAATTGAGATAAAATAACCCCAGAATTTCCACGAGCACCCATTAATAACCCTTTGGATAACGCACCTGCTAATTCTCCTACTTTTTCAGAGCGAGAATCGGCCACAGCCTTTGCACCACTGGTCATTGATAAGTTCATATTTGTTCCTGTATCACCATCGGGTACAGGGAAAACGTTTAATGAGTTGACATATTCTGCATTTGTGTGCAGACGAGTCGCACCTGCCTGGACCATTTCCTGGAACTGACCTGCGCTGATTTCTGTTACATTCACCTAAAAAATCCTCCTTCAGATTTACCGCTAACGGCAACACACGACTTCCTTGTGCAATTGCATCGTTGACAGTACACTACCTCTAATCCGGTAATACACGAACTCCTTGAACAAAAACGTTAACTGAATTCGCAGTGACACCTAATAATGTTTCAAGATTATATTTTACTTTTTCTTGGACGTTACGAGAAACTTCAGAAATTTTTGTACCATAACTAACAATCGTGTAGACATCCACTGCGATTCCGTTGTCTTCTTGACGAACAACGACACCACGTGAGTAATTCTCACGACGTAAAATATCGTTTAAGTTATCTTTAATTTGATTTTTGCTTGCCATTCCGACAATTCCGTAAATATCTGTCGCAGCTCCGCCAACTACTGTAGCGATCACATCATTGGTAATCTCAATGGTACCTGCGGGTGTTTGAATTTTTACAGCCATTGATGAAAGCCTCCTTATAAGAGCACATTCGCCCTATTTTCTTCCATAACATTTTATCATATCCAGCCTTTAATTAAAAGGAAGTTCGTCAGATATTTTCATTCTTCCACTTCTAAGTGAACATTCTAGCAAGATTTTAATTTACTCTTTTTGATTGCTAAAGTCAAATCATAGAAAAAAATCTTCTTGCAAATCAGTGCCTAATATGATAAATTAAGTTAGTATGAGCTGAATATTATCGCTCCAAGATCAAGGCAAAGGAGGAAACTTAAAATGGCAAAAGTATGTTACTTCACTGGTCGTAAGACTTCAAGTGGTAATAACCGTTCACATGCGATGAACTCAACAAAACGCACTGTGAAACCTAACTTACAAAAAGTTCGCGTATTAATCGATGGTAAACCTAAAAAAGTTTGGGTGTCAACTCGTGCTTTGAAATCTGGTAAAATCGAACGTGTTTAATAAACTTAAATAAGCAAAGCTGGACGTTCGTTGTTCGGCTTTTTTTATTGCATAAAAAAAGAGGTTGGACCTTCATCGCATTGATGAAGGTCCAACCTCTTTTTACTTGTCTTTACTTTGAATAACCGCAATCATCCCTGCATCGAAGGAAAAAGCAGCGGCTTCTTCGATAAATTCATTACTTGCATACGATGTTGGGTAAGGAACATCTTGATTGGTTAATAAATATTTACTGCGTCGTAGCGTCAAGTTTTCTACAGGCGTCAAACAGCAGTAGGCCAGATATTCTTTATCTGGCTCTTTCGGTACGATATACGAACCAGGGGCGTAATACTGGATGCTATTTTGACGATCGCATAGACGGATTTGACGAAGTACGCCTTGAAATCGTGGTTCAAAGGGTAACCAAAGATTGGCTAACAGGTGGTCAATTCTGCCCCCTGTCGCACCGATAATCGTCATCTCTGCTTGTGGAAATCGTTGTAAAGCTTCTTGAAGCGCTAATTGTGTGTCTGTATCATCTTTTTCAGCAGGTGCTTGAATGAGTGTTTCGGCAGTTTCTTGGACAAAATGGTATTCTTCTCGTGATAATGAATCAAAATCGCCCACCGCTAATTGTAACGGTAAATCGGCCTCTAATAAATGGAGACAGCCGCGATCAATACCTACGAAATAATCATACGTAGCTGGTTCAATGGTTGGCCAATCACTTGGATTGCCGCCAGCTACCAGTAAGACACGACTCATTTGTCTAGCACTGCTCTCAGTGCATCGATTCGTTCTTGAGGATTTTCAGCATTATAAATGTAGGAGCCTGCAACAAACACTTCCGCACCAGCTTCTTTACAGCGTGCGGCAGTTTCAGGAACAATCCCGCCATCGACTTCAATTTCATAGGTGTATCCTTTTGTTTCTTTCCATTCTTTTAATTGAGCAATTTTTTCTAGTGAGTTTTCAATAAATGATTGTCCGCCAAAGCCTGGATTGACAGTCATTACCAAGACTTGGTCTGCTAAGTCTAATACATTTTCAATCATCGAAAGTGGTGTCCCAGGATTGATGGTTACGCCAGCTTTCACACCCGCATTTTTAATCATTTGTAAGGCACGATGAATATGGGGTGTTGCTTCTTGATGGACGGTAATAATATCCGCACCGGCTTCCGCAAAGGCATTGATATAGTTTTCAGGTTGTACAATCATCAAATGAACATCCAATGGTAGTTTTGTCACTGGACGAATCGCTGAAACGATATTCGGTCCTAAGGTAATGTTGGGCACAAATTGACCGTCCATAACATCAACATGAATATAATCTGCTCCTAATTCTTCTACTAAACGGATATCTCTTTCTAAATTGGCAAAATCGGCACTTAAAATGGATGGTGCTAGTTTCATTTGGCTCGCTCCCTTTATATTTGCTATGATTTTTTCTTATAAACAGGTCGTCGATTCTCGATTTCCATTAAAAACTGTAAATAATTTTCGTAACGACTCGTCGCAATGGTTCCCGCTTCCACTTGACGTTTCACTTCACAACCAGGTTCTTTGTGGTGCATACATTCACGAAACTTACAGTGAGAGGCCGCGGCAACAAATTCAGGAAATTGCTTTGGTAATTCCACTGCTTCCATCTCCAAGAAATCGATGGCACTAAATCCTGGTGTATCAGCAACCAAACCGTCGTATAACGGAATCAATTCCACGTGACGGGTCGTATGCTTGCCCCGTCCTAAAGATTGGGAAATTTCCGCAGTTGCTAGTTGTAATTCTGGTGAAATTTGATTCAACAATGTTGATTTTCCAGCGCCTGATTGTCCCATAAAAACAGTCAACCGTTCTGGGAAAAAGCGTTCTAATTCTTTGGTGGCTTCTACGTCTTCCGAAGCGATCACCGCATAACCTAACGCTTCATAAATCTGTTTAATTTCAGTGACTTCTTGACGTTGCGGCTCATCTAATAGATCAACTTTCGTTAAATAAATAACTGGTTCTATATCCTTATACTCTAAGCTGACTAAGAAACGATCCAACAAATTAAACGAAAAATTTGGCGAAACCATACTCATGACAACCACACCTAGATCCACATTTGCAACAGGCGGGCGCACTAATTCATTTCGTCTTGGTAAAATTTCCAACACATAACCATCTGTTAAATTATCGCTTTCAAAAAGTACTTCATCTCCCACGAGTGGCGTAATTTTTCGATTACGAAAATTCCCTCGCGCTCTTGTTTGATATGTTTCTCCATCTGCGTATACATAATAAAAACCGCTTAACGCTTTTCTGATTTGACCTTTCAGATAAACCACTCCTAACTACTTTCGAATATACAGGATAGTGGCAGAGAAATCAAGGGAGCCTCTCGATTCTATTAATTAAAAAGAGCCTAGGACATAAGTCGAAATGACTTACCTTCCTAGACTTAAACCTTAAGATAAACTGCGGGACAGGAGCAGCTTCTTCTTATTGCTGAGAAACACTATTTGAAAAGCAAATAAATGTTAAACAGTACCTACTTGGTTCTTGAAGCTAAACGCTCCTGTCCCAACCTCTTGTCTTAATTACTCGTACTACTTTCACTAGTGGTGCTTTTTGAATCATTTGCTTTTGAATAATAAACCGTAACAGCGTCGCCTTTTTTGACTTTGCTGCCAGCGGATGGGCTAGTTCGTTCAACGACTTGGCCATCGCCAGAGCCAGATAATCCTTGTTCATTGATTTTAAGGCCAGCGTTATTGATGCTGTCTTCTGCAGCTTTTGGCGAATAACCTGAAATATCGGGAACAGTTACTGAGTCGCTGCCTTTGCTGACATGTAAAGTAATCGTGTCATTTTTCGGATCAACAGCGGTACCAGAAGCTGGTTCTTGACTAATCACGGTATCTTTTTCAACTTTGTCGCTTTCTTCGTCCACTCGTTTAATTTGAGATTCTGGGATACCTAAAGCAATTAAGCGACTTACCGCATTATCATAAGAAATTCCGCTATAATCAGAAAGTGTCACTTTGTCGCTACCTTTACTTACATATAATGTCACTTGACCATTTTTAGGTACTACGGTGCCCCCTGGTGCGGGGTCTTGCGTAATGACTAAACCTGGTTCTACCGTATCGCTTGCTTGGTCGACACGCGTAATTTGAGATTCAGAAATACCTAATTGTGCCAGTGCATTTACTGCATTTGTGTAAGAATAACCGGCGTAACTAGGCAAAGTAACCGCTTCTGGTCCTTCACTGACCGTTAAAGTGACGTTGTCTTTTTTCGGATCAACTTTTTTACCTGCAGCTGGTTTTTGTTTAATAATGTTATCTGTAGACACAGAATCACTGTATTCTTTTTTCGTTGTAATTTGGTCTTCTGAAAACCCTAGTTTTTTCAAGGCTTCGACAGCAGATTCATACGATTCCTTTGTATAATCGGCCATCTCAATTTTTTCTGTTCCAGAGCTGATATATAAAGTAACAGATCGGCCTTTTTTCACAGATGATTTTGCTTCGGGGTCTGTTTTGACCACCTTGCCTTCTTCAATCTTATCGTCGGGAATTTTTTTGGTTTCACTATCGACTTTCAGCCCGGCACTTTGTAGCGCTTGTGAAGCGGCCGCTTTCGTTTCATTTGTAACATCAGGAACTTCAACGTCTTTACCGCCCGACATTGCAAAGGCTAAGCCACCTATTGCTAAAGCAATTAATGCCGCAATTGCTAAGCCAATCCACAATTTTTTGCGGTTTTTCTTCGGTGGTTGTTCAGCTAAAATGTCATCTGCGATATCTTCTGGAACTTCGACAGGCGTTGTCTCTTCCGGTTCAGCGATGTCTTCGGGAATCGGAGTTAATACTTTCGTTTCTCCTAATAAAGCCGTTGGTTCCCACGCAGGTTCGTTTAAACGACTGGCTGACAAGGACGTGTATAAGTCTTCTGCCATCTCATTCGCTGTTTTGTAGCGATCGCTTGGGTCTTTTGCGGTTGCGTGACGAACCACATTTTCCAATGATTGAGGAATCCCTGGATCAAACATTTTGACAGAAGGAATTTCTTCTTGAAAATGTTTTAAGGCAATCGTTACGGCTGATTCACCATCAAACGGTACATTCCCCGTTAGCATTTCATAGAGAATAATTCCCACAGCGTAAATATCTGATTGGTTGGTCGCCATGCTTCCGCGCGCTTGTTCTGGCGATAAGTAATGCACCGAACCTAACATTGTGTTCGTTTGCGTAATTGACGTTTCTGACAAGGCAATCGCAATCCCAAAGTCAGTAATTTTGACTGTGCCGTGTTCGTCAATCAGAATGTTTTGCGGTTTTAAATCCCGGTGAATAATTCTATGTTCATGTGCCATTGCGACAGCAGATAAAATTTGTTGCGTAATGTCCACAACTGTGGAATAAGGAATTGGGAAATGCGTTTGGATGTAACGTTTTAAGTCCATTCCTTTCACATATTCCATGACTAAATACTGTAGTCCATCTTCTTCGCCTACATCGTACACACTGACGATATTCGGGTGAACCAGCTCAGTTGCGGCTAGTGCTTCACGCTGAAAACGTCGGATGGCGGCTTGATCGTTTTGGAAGTCAAAGCGCAAGACTTTTACTGCAACGTCTCGGTCTAAAATTAAATCGTGTGCTAAATAGACGTTGGCCATGCCGCCACTTCCGATGCTGCCAATAATGTGATATCGACCATTCAGCTTCTTGCCGATTTCTATCATTGGTTTTCCTCCTTCTGTTCGTCAAAGTGTATCACTAACACGGTAATGTTATCTAAACCACCCGCTTCATTTGCTTGAGCAACGAGTTGGCTCAATTTGGATTCTAAGGGATCTGACGTCTCTAAAATTTCTAAAATTTTTGTCTCAGGAACCATATTGGTTAAGCCGTCCGAACATAACAATAAATAGTCATTAGGCAGCCATTCATGATTGGTTACATCGACTTCGACAGTACCAGGCATTCCCAAAGAACGTGTTAGGACATTTTTTCGTGGATGATTTGCAGCCATCTCACGAGTAATCTCCCCTGATTTTACTAGTTCATTCACTAAGGAATGATCTTCTGTTAATTGTAACATGTGTTGGTCACGAACTAAATAAGCACGACTGTCCCCCACATTTGCTAAGACAAATGAATCCGGTAAAAGAATGGCACCAACCACGGTTGTCCCCATTCCTAAATACTCTGGTTTCGATTGTCCGCGTTCATAAATTTTTTCATTTTCCTTTTGAATTGCTTGAATTAACCACTGTGCAGATTTTTCAGCTGAGTCGACAGACGCATTGGACCAACTCTCACCTAAATTATTGACTGCCATTTGGCTAGCGACATCACCTGCTTGGTGGCCACCCATGCCATCTGCTAAAACAGCAAAGGTTATGTGTTGCTGGTTCTCAAAAACGTTGGCATAATCTTGGTTCGTATTTCTTTTGCGACCGACATCTGATTGAACGTTGATTTCCAAATTATTTCACCTCATTTGAACTAACTTTCCGCATACAGCAAATAAAGAAGCCATCTGTCATGTATTGATGGGGATACAGAACCAGTTCTTGCTCTTTTACTACTGCTTGGACGTTTTCATTTGCAACAATTTCAATTTTTTCAAATTCAGGGTGTTTGGCTAAAAAGGCTGCCACTACTTCCTGATTTTCTTCTGGCGTAATAGTACAAGTGCTATAGACCATTATACCCCATTGTTTTAGTGTTGGGGCAACACTTTCTAAGATTTCTAACTGAATTTTAGGTAAATTTTGAAAATCATTGGCCGTTTTATGGTATTTAATGTCTGGTTTACGGCGCATTAGCCCTAAGCCTGAACATGGCGCATCAACTAAAATCCGATCAAAGGTTTCTGCGGGAAATTCTTCGGCCACTTGTCGCGCATCAAGCTTTTCTGCTTGGACGACATCCGCCACATGGAGGCGTTGCGCATTTTCATTAATTAGCTTAATTTTGTGCGCATGAATATCTAAAGAAGTCACACGACCACCTGCTTCAGCCTCTAAAAAAGTTGCGATATGAGTCGTTTTGCCACCAGGAGCCGCACAAGCATCCAAAACACGATGATGCGGTTCAATTTGCATCGCTGGAGCCACGAGCATAGAGCTTTCATCTTGAATGGTTAAACAACCGTTAATAAACAGTTCACTACCAGCTAAGTAGCCTTTTTCAGCGACAACACCATAAGGGGAAAGTTGACTTTCCTTCGCGGCAATCCCTGTTTCTTGTAATTCTTCCAGCGCTTCTTCTCGTGAAATAAACCGTGTGTTTACTCGACCACTCGCATGGCTTTTTTCAAATAATGACAAACCTAACTGCCGTGTTTCTTCTTCGCCTAATTGGGCAAGTAATTTTTCTGTTAACCAACGTGGCATGCTAATTTCCGTTGCTAAACGATCAACTGGATCGCTAATTGCGGCCAAACTAGGTGCTCCATTTCGTTGGAACGCCCGCAGCACGCCATTCACGAATTTACCAATCCCAGGATTGCCACGACGTTTGCCAATTTCAACCGCTTCATTAATGACTGCATGATCGGGCACTTTATCTAAATAAAGTAATTGATATAACGATAAAATCAATAAATTTTTCACCCAATTATCGACTTTTTGCGGTTTCTTAACAAATGGTGTTAAGTAGTATTCCAACAATAATTTGCGACTAATTGTGCCGTAGACAAGTTCTGTAAACAAGCGGCCATCTTTCTCGCTTAGTTCTGATTTTGTCATCATTTCATTAAGTAAAAGATTGGAGTACGCCCCACCTTTATCCACACGTTCGATGGTTTCTAAAGCAACGTATCGAACAGAACGTTTTAATTTCTTGGGGATTTTTTCAGCCATTTTTGTTAGTCCACCTTATCTTTTTCTGCGACATTTTGACCAACGCCATTTAAAAATTCTTGAATCGTTAATTGACCTTTACCTGCTGGTTGCAGGCGATCAATTTGAAGAACTGTCCCTTCGCCACAAGCAATCCATAGCGCTTTTTTACTACGTTGGATAATCGTTCCTGGGGCGCTGGTTGTTGTTTCAGTCAGTGGTGTCACTGCCCAAATTTTCCAGTTGGTCCCTTGATAGGTTGTGAACGCTGTTGGCCAAGGACGCATACCACGCACTTGGTTATCAATTGCCTCAGCAGTTTTTTGCCAGTCAATTCGTTCTTGTTCTCGGGTAATATTGGGTGAAAAAGTAGCCTCTTCTTCCACTTGTGGAATAGGCGTAATTTCGCCAGCAATTAGCTTAGGTAACGTTTCTAATAAAAGTTCTTTTCCTAGAATGCTTAATTTTTCAAACATGGTGCCTACATCATCTTGTTTCGTAATCGGAATTGCACGTTGCGCTAAAATCGCGCCAGCATCCATTTTTTTCACCATTTCCATAATCGTGACGCCTGTTTCTTTTTCTCCTTCAATAATCGAGTAATGTACAGGTGCGCCGCCACGATATTTTGGTAAAAGTGAGGCATGGACATTAATCGCACCTAGTTTGGGCGCTTTTAAAATTTTCTCTGGTAAAAATTGTCCAAAGGCTGCTGTCACAATTAAATCTGGTGCTAAGTCAATCACTTTTTCCATTTCAGGAGAACCTGAAATTTTCTCTGGTTGTAAGACTAATAAGTTATGTTTTAAAGCTGCTTCTTTGACAGGCGTTGGGGTAATCACTTTTTTTCGGCCAACTGGTCGATCTGGTTGCGTGACAACCGCTTGAACGTCATAGCCTGCCTCGATTAAACTTTCTAAAATCGGAACAGAAAAGGCTGGTGTGCCCATAAATACAATTTTAGTCATCAAAATGTTCCTCCATATACGCTTCTAAATCTTCTGGTGCAATTTTCTCAATCATTTTGTCGATAAATAACTCGCCATTCAAATGATCAATTTCGTGTTGAAAAGCTCGAGCTAAATAGCCGTAAGCCGTAACTTCCATTTCTTCACCTTCACGGTCAAAATAACGGACAGTCACTTCATCTGCTCGTTCAACGGTTCCATATGTTTCTGGAATACTTAAACAGCCTTCCACATCAATACTGGTTCCTTTTTTTTCAATAATCACAGGATTAATTAGTTCAAAACGACCAGATTCTTCATCGATTTCAATCACTGCCATTTGCAAATTTTTCCCAATTTGCGGGGCTGCTAAGCCAATCCCATCATGGGCCAGCATTGTTTCATACATGTCCTCTAGTAACTCCACAATTTCATCGGTAATAATCGTCACAGGTTGAGCCTTCATTTTTAAGTGTTCGTTCGGGTGAATCACAACTGGATAGCGCATAAGTGCTCCTTTCAAAGCTGTATTTTTTAAATAAAATTCATGGGTTCTGCATCAATGGAAAGTTTTAAACCACGAGCCGTTGCTCGTTGTGTATCGGTTAAAATTTCTTTCAATAATGGTTGAAGCATTGGTTCTTGTTTATACTTGATAATCACTTGATAAAAGTACCGATTATTGACACGCATAATTGCGTTGGGCGTTGGTCCCAACAAAATAGCTTGCGGCGATAAGCCTTGTTTTAATTTCGTCGCAATTTGAAACATTTGTTTCGCTGCTTCATTTTCTTCAGGATGGCTGGCCGTAATTTGGACCGTAAAATAGTACGGCGGATAATTCCCACGATGACGAATATACATTTCTTTTGTATAAAAATCTTCATAATCTTGGGCTTTTGCCAATTGTATCGCATAATGCTCGGGGTTAAAAGATTGAATGATGACTTCTCCCGGTTTTTCAGCGCGACCAGCGCGGCCGCTGACCTGTGTCAATAATTGGAAGGTCCGTTCACTGGAACGAAAATCGGGTAAATTCAAGGCGGTATCAGCATTTAAGACACCGACTAACGTCACATTTGGAAAGTCCAGTCCTTTGGCAATCATTTGTGTGCCTAATAAGATATCCGCTTGTCCTTCACCAAATGTTCGCAAAATCTTTTCATGCGCACCTTTGCGACGGGTCGTATCAACATCCATTCGGAGAATACGACTGTCTGGTAACAACGTTTGTAATTCTTCTTCTACTTTTTGTGTGCCTGTTCCGTAGTAACGAATTTTATCTTGGCCACAGTTAGGACAGCGATAAGGAATCCGCTCTTCATGCCCACAATAATGACATTTCATTGTTTTGCTATCCATATGCAAAGTTAAGGAAATATCACAATTCGGACACGGCAACACATAGCCACAATCGCGACACATCACAAATGACGAATAGCCACGGCGATTAAGCAGGAGAACACTTTGTTCGTTTTTCTCTAAGCGTTCTTGGAGTTTTTCTTGCAACGACATGGAAAAAGAAGAGACATTGCCATTTTCTACTTCTTGACGCATATCCACTACATCAATCGTGGGCAAGGTTGCCGCTTGATTGGCACGCTGTGTTAATCGTAACCGCTGATAAACGTTTTTTTGCGCACGAGCGCGTGATTCCAAGGATGGCGTGGCACTGCCTAAAACAACAGGGCAATGATGATACTCCGAACGCCAAATCGCTAAATCTCTCGCGTGGTAGCGGGGGGTTTCTTCTTGTTTATAACTTGCCTCGTGTTCTTCATCAATAATGATCACACCGATGTTTTCGATTGGCGCAAAAATGGCAGAACGCGCGCCAACCACCACTTCCGCTTCTCCTCGTTCAATCTTCCGCCACTCATCGTATTTTTCACCTTGCGATAAGCCACTATGCATTACAGCAACATGTTCGCCAAAGCGACTTTTAAAGCGTTGCACCATTTGTGGAGTTAAAGAAATTTCAGGAACAAGCATAATGGCTGTTTTGCCTTGGTTAAGAACTTCTGCAATGACCTGTAGATAAACTTCTGTTTTCCCGCTTCCTGTAATACCTTCCAATAAATAGGTTTGACTTTGCTGTTCTTGGACCGATTGTAAGATTGTTTCCACAGCCACCTGTTGTTCTGCGTTCAAAGATAACGCAGTCGTTTTTTCAAACGTCTGATTAGCAAACGGATCACGATACGCTTCTTTTTCAATGAACGTTAACCAGCCGTTTTTGGCCGCTTCATTTAAAAGCGCGGTACTGAAACCTAATTCTTTCATTTCCTTCACAGCGGTGATTTTTTCAGTGCCCAAGCGTTGTAAATAGTAAAGAAGTTGCTCTTTCTTCTTAGCTCCCTTGCGTAAACCCAAACGAATTTCCTCTAGTTGTTCAAATTCCTTAGCGGCTTGAATGAAGCGGACCATTTTGACTTTATTTCTCGTCGTAACTTCGTAGCGAATATCGACTTTTTGCTGTTTACGCAACGCCATTAGTTGAGGCAAAATCCCACGTTCTTGCGCTTGGTCCCACGAAATTTCCTCTAAACCATAAAATAACTGATCTTGTAATTCTTCAGAAAGCTCATCCGTTAAATAAATATATTTTTGGTAATCGGCACGCATTACGCTAGGTAACATGGTTTGCAAACAAGTGATTTTAAAGGCAAACGTTTTTTCCTTCATATAATCAGCTAAAGCCAACATTTCTGTATTTAAGACAGGTTTTAAGTCCAATACCGCCACTAGTTCTTTCAACTGAACGTTGGCTTCGTCAAGAACCGTTGCAGCCATTGGTTCAATGGCTAAAACAAACCCTTGAACATGCCGATTACCGTTACCAAAAGGCACTTCTACACGCATGCCGACAGCCAATTGCTCATTTAAATTTTCAGGAACTAAATAAGTGAATGGTTGATCGGTTTGCATCGTTGGTACATCCACAATAACTTTGGCTACTTTTTGCATGGTGCGTCCTCCTTTTTATGTAAATTCTCTTTGCCTATTGTACTAAAGATTGACTGATTTGTCTTGTGTGTCTCGCTGGCACCTTTCAGAATAAACGAAGAGAAAGCCTCTGAAATAGACAGACGGCTTTCTCCATTCGTTGACAATCATTCAATTAATTTTTTTCGTCACGTAAACGGTTTTCTAATTCTTTTTGTTCTTGTTCACGTTGGCGTTTGCGTTCTTCACGTTCAATGCGTAGACGTTCGCGTTTTTCTTCAGGATTTGGATCACTGATCACTGTTCCTGCTTCGATTTCTTCTAACGCACGACCCACACTTTTTACAGAATCAAAGGATTCAACGGTTGGTTGAACGCCTTCATCTAATTCATGCGCACGTTTGCTTGCTAAAATAACCAAAGAATATTTTGAAGGGACTTCTTTTAACAATGAGTCAATTGACGGTTTTAACATCATAAGGCTACATCTCCTCTAACATTTTAATATATTTTCCAATTACACGGTCAACACGGAAGTGCTCACTCGCGATAATGTCTTTAATTCGTTGCACGGCTAAAGGAACTTCATCATTCACTACCGCATAATCATACAGCGCCATCATTTCGATTTCTTCTCTGGCCACAGCCATTCGTTCTTCAATCACAGACATTTCATCTGTTCCGCGGCCAATAATTCTTGATTTTAATTCCGCTAAATCGGGGGGTGTCAAAAAGATAAATACGCCATCAGGCACTTTGTCTTTGACTTGTTTAGCCCCTTGGACTTCGATTTCTAAAAAGACGTCTTTGCCTTCATCTAGCGTCTGGTTAACATACGTTAATGGTGTCCCATAATAGTTACCAACATATTCCGCATATTCCAACATTTCTCCAGCTTCAATCATCGCTTCAAATTCTTCTCTTGAACGGAAATAGTAATCTACTCCATCCACTTCGCCTTCTCGCTGTTTCCGAGTGGTCATTGAGATTGAATATTGAAAATCATTTTCTTCACTGTCGAAAATAGCCTTTCTTACAGTCCCTTTCCCCACTCCTGAAGGACCTGACAATACGATTAATAACCCGCGCTCTGACATAACGACTTCCTTTCAAAACATAATTTCACAGTATTAGTTCTATTTTGCACTTTTTTTCTGCAATTTTCAAGACTTTCTTGGAGATTCACTGAAAAAATAACATTTCTTCTTTAATTTGGCTTTCATAACTTGTTCTTTTTTTAAACAAATTACCTAGAATTCCTATACAGGCAGCCATTTTTTAAGTAAAATGAAGTGATGACTCCTTTAGGATGAAAAAACGTGAATAAGAAAGGACTGAGAAACATCGCACGAATTAAACCATTTACATTGTTTCTGCTAGGCTTAGTTGTCAGTTGTGGGGCCTTTTTTGCCCAACCTACTGTGACTCACGCAGAAGAAGATATTACCGCGATTGCTAAAAAAATGGGGACGACTCTGAAAGCGGATGGCATCCCCAAAGCAGCCATCGTTGTTGATGCTGATTCTGGAGAAATTCTCTGGTCGCAGCAACCAGATTTAGCGTGGAATCCTGCCAGTATTGCCAAAGTGATGACCATGTACTTGGCCTTTGAAGCAATGGAGCAAGGAAAATTTACAATGGATACGACTGTGACTGCTACGCAAAAAGATGTCGATATTTCTAAAATATACGCCATTAGTAATAACAAAATTACGTTAGGTGTTGCTTATCCAGTCCGTGAACTGTTAAAAATGATTGCTGTCCCCTCTTCTAATGTGGCGACTCTCATGTTGGCAAATTTAATTTCAGGGAACCAGCCTACTGACTTTGTTCATTTAATGAACCAAAAAGCGGCTGAATTAGGGATGACAAATACTACCTATTACAACTGCAGTGGGGCGCAAGCAAGTGCCTTTAACGGCCTGTATCAAATGCAAGGAATTGACCCAAATGGCGATAACGTCTCTACAGCTAGGGATTTAGCTTCACTAACCTATCATTTTCTGAAAAATTATCCAGAAATTTTAGAAATCACCAATAAACCAGTGGTGAAAACAATGGTCGGCACGCCTTACGAGGAAACTTTTGAAGCGTACAATTATTCTTTACCAGGCGCTAAGTATGGCTACCAAGGCGTGGATGGTTTAAAAACAGGCTCTAGTCCAACAGGCGGTTTTAACTATATTGCGACTGTCAAACAAGGAGATTTCCGTTTAATTGAAGTCATTTTAGGCGTTGGTAATTGGCAAAACCAAGATGGTGAATACGAACGGCATGTGGCTGGGAATGCTTTGCTGGACTATGCCTATACGACATACGAACGCAAAAAACTTTTAGACAAAGGACCACAAACCATTGATCACAAAAAAGTCACTTTGGCTAACGATTTATACGGTGTCGTTCCCAAAGGCAGTCAGCCTACTTTTAAATTAGTAGCAGGGCAGGTGCAAGTCGACACGCCTTTGACATTGTTAAATAGTACTGTTCAAGCGCCTAAAGTGGCTTACCAAGAAGTTAAGCCAAAACAAACAACAGCTGAAGCTGCGGAAGAATCAAACGAACATTCTGGGGATACCACCGTTGCAGAACCGAATCATTTTATTCCCAAATCGATTGCCACAAGTGTTTTAGTCCTTTTCGGGCTAATCTTCTCAGTAATTACCCGTCAGCTTCAAAAACGTTTAGAACGTCAAAAAAAACACGGCAAAGAAAGCAGTAAAACTGCAGCCATGCGGACAATCTTTTTAAGTGCCGCAGTCCTTTCTTTCCTATGCGCCGTTGGCTTGTTTCTTTTATTCTAATTTTAAAAAAATACCACCAAGCGTGAAATGCTTGGTGGTATTTTTTATAAGCCCATATTAGAAAGCGTATTGACCACGTTCATCAATTCATCGCGACGACGAACTTGTTTGTCGACAGGGCCGTCAACTTCTTTCACGTCAATGCGCACAACAAAGTGACGATTCAAAGTAACAAACGTGTCTTCGTTAATTTGGATATTTAATTCTGTTTCAGAATAGCTTGCACAAGCATCTTGCCAGACGTCAAATGGTTCTCTGTCTGAAGCGACTTCTGTTTTTACCACAGAACGACCACTTAATTCTTGAAAGGTTACATCATAAAATTTAGTCATTGCTTTCACCTCTGTCATTTATTCGTTACTTCTATATTATAGCATAGCGTTTTCTGGAAAAACACGAAACCATTTTCTCTATTCGACATTTTGAATTTGTTCACGAATCTTTTCTAAGGTTGTTTTCATTTGAACGACACTATTTTTTATTTCAATTGGACTTGATTTCGAACCAATCGTATTGACTTCACGGTTCATTTCTTGAATTAAGAAGTCTAGTTCTCGGCCCACTGGTTCTGTTTCATCAAGCAACTGATGCAACTTATCAATATGGATATCCAAACGATCCAATTCTTCATGAATATCGCCTTTTTCCAATAAAATGGCCATTTCTGTTAATAAGCGTGTTTCATCCACTTGGCTCCCTAACCATTCGTTTAATTTCGCTTCAAAACGCTGACGGTATTCTTGTTCAAAAACACCCACAAACGCTTGCAGCTCTTGAATTGATTGGGTCAACACTGCTACGTAGTCAAGCAGGACTTGTTTAATTTGCGTTCCTTCTTGCACACGGCTTTGGTCAAGACTAGCGATGGCTGCTTCAAATGCTTGAACAAGAAATGGTTCAAATGTCTGATCAACGATTTCTGCTTCCACTATTTCGACAAAATCATTTTGCTTTAATAAATGGTTGACCGTGTCCCCTGCATCAAACGTTGCTTCCGGATAGTTTTCCTTTAAATGTTGATCTACCGAAGTTAATAATTGATCAATTAAGTCCCACTGCACGCGTACTTCTTTTTGATTGTTGCCGATTTTTTGGAGATTTACATAGACTTCCACACGCCCACGTTTTAACGTGCGTTTGATTACTTGCCGAATCACCAGTTCATAGGCATTCAGTTCCTTTGGCATACGCAATTGAATATCTAAAAACCGCTGATTAACACTTTTGACTTCGATATCCAATTGATAATTTTCATTTTGAATGGTCTTTTTTCCAAATCCAGTCATACTTTTCATTGACAGGGTGCTCCTTTTACATGGATTTAATTGTTTTGCTTAATTCAGCAAATTCTTCGTTAGTTAAGGTGATGCCTTTACCCATTTTTTCGTGATCAGGGGCCCACTCACGCAAATCAAATTTTGGTGGACGACCATTCCAACTAATTAAATTTAATTCTTTACGCCAGCCACGAGCATTCTCAGATAACACAGCGACTTCTTCTAAAATTTCATATGAAAATTCTTCTTTCATAACATTCACTCCTTGTTAGTATTCCTTAGGTTATTGTACCATCTTTTCCTCGACACTTAAAATACACATCTCTTTTCTATCACCCTGTCTATATAAACATACGCAACTTTTTCAAAAAATCAGTAAAAAAAGCGACGACTGCTCGTTTCAATCGTGTCAGTCACCGCTTCTCTGTTTATTCTTTTTCTGTATAAAGATCCACCACTTCAAAACTTTGGCAAACTAACAGCATGTCGGGATAAAATTGTAGCTGATAGGGGGCCAGTTCTTCTTTAAAGAACCGCGCATGCTCTTCATACCAATAATCCAATGTCAAATCTCCTTCACCTTCTGCTTGCGCAAAAGATTCTGAGACCTTGTTCATGGGCATAATTTCAACTTTGGTTGTTCGAATAATAGCCAGCGGTTGAGACTGACCATCTAAAATTATGTCGTATTGACCAGCTTTAGGGAGTTGTTCTCCTTCCATCTTATAAATATCTAAAGAAGAACATGTCGCTGTCTTACGACCAGAAACAACCAATTGACCCAAACGATTACCCATCTCAGAAGAGCCATCACCAAACATCCACACATCGGGCATCAGCATATCTAATTCATGTTTATCTAAAAAGTTTTGCCAGAACACTTCTACATTTTTTAACATCCTTTGCTCTCCTTTTTATTTTTACTTCACGCAACCTTCTTTCACTAATTATACATAACTGATTGCTTTTCTCCTATACTATTTTTACAAAATGAAAACTAAAATAATGTCAGTAGTATTTGGACAGAAAAAAAAAGAGGACTAAGTAACAAAACTTAGCCCATCTTTTTATTTTGCTTGTCGTTCTTTGATTTTCGTGAGTAAAGATTGAACATGCTGGCGTGCCGAAGCTTCATCTTCTTGAAGCATCTTTTCTGATAAAATAAAGGAGCCGCCCACTGCTAATACTTCTTTGGCTTCCACATACTCTATAAAGTTTGTTTCATCAATCCCACCAGTTGGTAAAAATTGAACATCATAAAACGGGCCACTTAAACTTTTGATGGCTTTTAACCCGCCGTAAATATCGGCTGGGAAAAATTTAACCACTCGTAAGCCATACGCCAGCGCTCGCTGAATCTCCCCAGGCGTAGCTGTTCCTGGAAAAATAGGCACCTCATTTGCCAGACAAAAATCAATGACTTCTGGAACAATCGCTGGGGAAACAATGAACTGTGCACCGTTCGCTACTGCCTCTTGGGCTTCTTTCAAGGTTCTAACAGTTCCTGCGCCCACAATTAAATTCCCTGAAGCAGCAAGTTGTTTGATGGCAGGCAAGGCCAGCTGACTCCGAAAAGTGACTTCAATAAACGGTAATTCGTTTTCTACTAAGACTGATTCTACTTGTGGCAAATAGCGTAAATCTGTTGCAGTGTATAGTGGTAAAAGTTTACATGTCGCTAATTGTTGATACAGTTGATTTTTTTCAACTTTTGTTTCCATTCTGTCACTTCCTATTTTGTTTGGCTTTGGTTGCTTCGTACAGTCCTTGAATATAGGTCAACCCCATTGCTCGATCGTATAAACCATAACCAGGCATCGCTTTTTCATCCCAAATTGCCCGCCCATGGTCAGGACGAATAACACCTTCATACCCTACATCTACCAGTGCTTGCATTAATTCCGCCATATCTAACGAACCAGCGACACTCGGATGCGCCGTTTCTTCAAAACGATGCTCACCTAAATACTTCACATTGCGGAAATGAACAAAATTAATTCTGTGACCTATTTCACGAATCATAGTAGGCAAATCATTCGTCGGGTCCGCACCGAGGGAACCTGTACAAAATGTAATCCCATTTGCTGGTGAGCCCACCAAGGAAAGGATCCGTTTTAAATCCGCTAAATTTTTAGTGATTCTTGGCAAACCAAAAATTTCCCAAGGTGGATCATCGGGGTGAATCCCCATTTTGATATTTTCTTCTTCACAGACAGGAATCACACGTTCTAAAAAGTAGCGCAAATTTTCGACCAAATCTTCTTCCGTTACGCCGGCATACATGGCTTTCAACTCTTGAAATTGTTGCAAACGCTCCTCTTCCCAACCTGGTAACCGGAATCCTTTTGACTGACTGTGAATTAATTGATACATGTCTTCTGGCTGCATGTTCTCTACCACAGCTTGATCAAATAACAACGATAAGCTACCATCTTCATTCTCATACGCCAAGTCCGTTTTAGCCCAACCAAAAATAGGTTTGAAACTGTAGCACACTAAGGAAATTCCGCATTTCCCCAAGTTACGCAACGTCTGGCGATAATTATCAATATAGTGGTCTCGTTGATCCGTCCCCGCTTTAATGGCATCATGAATAGCGACACTTTCAATTCCTAAAAGTGCTAATCCTTCTTGTTCCACCGATTGTTTAAGTGCCTGAATTTCGGCTACTGTCCAAACATCACCTGGTAGTTTATTTAACAAGGTACCGACAACACCAGTAATTCCTGGAATCTGTCGAATATGTTTTAACGGAATGGCATCGCCTGCCGCTCCGTACCATCTAAATCCCCATTTCATTGCTTTCACCCTTTACTACATTCTTAAAAATCATCGTCCTCATCCTCTTCGTCCTCAAAGGAAGTCATAGAAATATCCCATGCTTGCACACTTTCTTTGCCTTGCGCAACAATCGCTTGCGCCGCTTCAGCAATCGGTGTGCCCAATAATTGATGGTTTATCGCTTCTAAGACCATTGGTAGGTTGGTACCACTCACCACAAAGATTTTCTTTTGTAGAGCTGGTTCGAGTTCGTTAATCACCAAAACTGCCTGATTGTAAGGACTCGCACTTAATAAGTCAACCATGACCAACACGCCATCCCCTTGTTGGACGTTCTCAATCGCTGTTTTAATTTGTCCGCCTAGTGCTTGGACATCGTCGCCACTATTTAGATTAACGGTTTCGATATTTTCGGTTGCGCCCATAATCACGGTAGCTGCGTCTTTCGCACCGTCACTTAGTGCACCGTGTGTAGCAATCACAATCCCTAACATAAAAGTTCCTCCTTCAATTCAGTGGCTTGAGTCATTACTTCAAACAGTCATGCAATGACTCAAGCGACTGGCCTTTTTTATAAATTAAATTTGCCTAAAACCTCTTTTAAACTAGTTTTTGGTGCAGAAGGCGTTGCTTGGAAATAAATATCTTCTACGCCATACACCTCATGTAGTTCTTTTAATTTTTCAGCATCTTCTTTGTTTAAATAAACTGATTTGGTTACTAATAAATCTTTTTCTGGATTCTTCTGTGCAATACCGCCGATATTTAACTCCTTCATAGGGACTCCGTGTTTTACTAAGTCATAAATTACAGAGACGGTTTTAGCGATTAAAATACAGTTGTACTCTTTGAATTGGTATTCATCCCAATAAAATTTGGCTTTTTCCGGCGTAATGACAATGGTTTTTTGTCCTGTCCGACTGCCTGCACTTTTGTATAAATCACGCATAAATTTATCCTTTGCCACCACTTCATCGACAACGAAAATGGAATTAACGCCACTTTTTTGGGACAAGGTCACCATCACTTGTCCATGAATTAATCGTTCATCTACTCTTGCTAAATTTACTACGCCCATCTGATTCACGTCCTTTTCTTTTTATAAAATACCGACTGTTGCTAAGACAATTAAAATACCTGTTAACCACAATAATGCTTGCGTAACTTTCAAGCCTTTTTTCGTATAGAACCAATACACGCCCATTACGACAGCTAGCGGTAAGAGTCCTGGGACAATCTGATCAAGAATATCTTGGACCACAAACTCACGGCCAGAAAGTTTAAATTGAAGGGTTGAAGAAACTTTGACATAATTACCAGCTAAAATTCCCATCATGAACAACCCTAAAACAGATAACATTTCAATGGCTTTTTGAATCCCCGCACTTTGCATTAAGCCTGTGGCATTCCGCCCCATTTTGAAGGATTGTCTCGCAAAGAACACACCTAACAGTACTTGATAAAGGGCAAACGCCACAAATGGGAAAATCGCACCTAATGCGCTACCTTGTTGCGCCCACGGCACCGCAATCGCAATAAAAATATATTGAACCGTGCCTGAGTCAATCGCATCACCAATCCCCGCTAACGCGCCCATCAATCCAGCTTTGGTGTTATACATTAAATCATCTTGCATCATGATTTCGCGGCCTTCATGTTCTTCTTTGGCCCGCTCTTGTTCCATGGAAGCCATCAGCCCAGTAATGACCCCGCCGCCCCAACTTAATTGCGTATTGAAAAACAGCAGTTGACGCATATAAGCGGCTTTTAATTGTTCATCGTCTTTATATAATTTCTTTAAAAGTGGCATCATTGCGTACAATAACGAAGGCGCCAAGTAACGTTCAAAGGAATGGGGAATTTCATTGGCAAAATGCCAACGGAGATAGGCTTTTGTAACATCTTTATTGGTAATTTCTTCTGGTGCTAAATTCGTTGTTTTCGGCACGACTTTTTCTGTTGTTTCCGTCATTTCAGTTCCTCCTTTTTCTTTTAAAACCCGTCATCGTAATCGTCATCATCATCAAAATCAGTGGTGGCACTGGCGGAACCAGCACTTTCTGCTACAGGTTTGCCTTTTTGGACTTGCACAAAAATTAACGCAATAATTACGCCAAAGATGGCATACGTTACCATGGTAATTTCCAATGACTTAAAGACGATACTCATGAAGTATGCAAGGAAAAAGAAAACCAAGAAATCTTTTCGACCAATGACATAGACCGTTGTCGCAATCCCAATTGCGGCTAAACCACCACCGACTACTTCTAACACGTGAATCACAACGGTTCCTTCTAATGCTTTAATAATATCGGCAATGACTGGTGCCCCTAAATAAAGAGCAAAAAAGACTAATGGAACGAATAAAATAAATGAGGCAATCGTTGGATACCAGATAATTGAGCGGGCAATTTTTTTTGAATTTAGTTCAGCCACCGCACGATCGGTATACTTCCCTAAAAACGTGTTAATAAAGAAACGGAATTGATATAAATAACTTCCTAAAAGACCGACAGGAACCGCTACGGCGATAGCGGCTTCCGGCTTCAAATTCCCTAGCAACGCAACTGGCACAGCAATCGCTGCCGCAATTGATGGTTCTGCTGGCATAGAGCCACCTGGTGAAAAAACACCCATGTAAATCATTTGTAATGCTGCGGTGACAATCATCGCTTTCGGGACATCGCCCATCACTAAACCTGCTACTAACCCTGTCATTAAGGGCGAGAAACGCAACGTTAACGTTGCTCCTCCTCCAAGCCATCTGGACATAATTGCTGCCACCCAAAGCGCCATTATCAAACTTTGTAAAACACTTAACGTTTCCATAGTTCCTCCTTCTTATCCTTGGTTTTGGATATACTTTTCTAGCTCTTTAATCCCTTGACGTAAACGTTCTTCCGAAATCTCAATAGGAATTAAATGAACCTTTTCTTTTGAATCAATAAATTGAACCATTGCATCGAGTACTGCTTCTTCTTTTGGGTAAAGGCCCATTTGTCGTAACGACATGGGCAAGTTTAGCTCTTGATAAAAAGGGATTAATGCGTCTATGATGGCCCACCTTTTTTCCAATGCTAATTGATAGAAGATGCCGTAAGCTACTTTTTCGCCGTGTAAATAGTCATGACTTTTGGGTAAAAATTTACTCATAGCATCATGCATGGCGTGTGCTGCTGCATTGCGGGCGTATTTGTCGCCAAAGCCGCCGACTAATCCGGAAACGGCGAAAACAATTTCTGAAAGATGGACAAATTCAGGCGTGAGTTTGCCCTCGTCCATCGCTGCTAAGGCTGCTTTTGAGTCCCGCATAATCGCTTCTTGCGAAAGCTTGGCGGTCGCTCCCGCTAATTGTAAAAAGGGTTCCCCTTGCAAATGGGCTTGGCGTAAAATGGTCTCTGATTCATACCATTTCGCTAACGTATCAGCTAAACCAGCGACAAAATAATCACGGGGTGCATCAAGAAGCAACTTAGGATCGGTGATTAAAAACGCAGCTTGGCGAAAGAAATGTTCCGTTTTGCCTTCGGCCGCGCCATTTTCTTGATACATCACAGCTAACGGTGTCCACGGCGCACAGTTACTAGCCAAAGTAGGGACCAAGCCAAAATTCAGATTGTTTAAATGGGCGCTGTAGCCCACTAAATCGGCTAACTTACCGCCGCCGACTCCCAGAAGAAAGTCAATCTGGTGTTCCTTTATTTGCTGTGAAATTTGTTCGGCGCCAAAATAACTACATTCTCCTGTGTAAGTGTGATAGAAGAATTGATACTCTGAATCTGCCAAGAATGGCAAAAATGGCTGAGCTTTTTCAAAGGATACGGTGCCATGCACCACCAAAATTCGTTGGGCGTGATATTCCTTGAAAAGTGACGGCACCGAAGTTAAGGCGCCTTCGTGGTAACGATAAAATTGCGGTCCAACTTTCACTTTTAAATCAGTTAACATGCTCCTCCTCCTTCTTAACTAACGTAACGACTGACTTCTTGCACTGCCCGTTGAGGTAAAATACCTTGCACCACGTCTTCCACATCTTGCACGCATTTTTCTCCCATCGCTTGCAGGCATTCCATGGTATAAGCGGAGGTGTGCGGCGTCATTACTACATTTTCAAACGCAAGATAAGGATGATTTTTCCGACCTGGTTCCTCTTCTAAAACATCTGTCCCAAGCCCAGCAATTTTGCCCGATTGCAAGCCGGCAATCATGGCTTCTTCATCAATCAAGGCGCCTCGTGCGCTATTGGAAAGATAGACGCCGTCTTTCATCTTGGCAATTTCCGCCGAGCCAATCATATGATAACTTTCTTCAGTTAAATTGGCACATAAACAAATGATGTCTGCTGAAGCTAGCAACGTATCTAAGTCTACTTTTTTGGCTCCATAACTTTGCAGATAAGTGGCGGATTTATAGGGATCATATGCTAACACGTCACAGCGAAATCCGTTTCGTAACGTCTCCACGACACAACTTCCTGTGTTCCCAACACCAATGACACCCACAGTTTTGTTAAATAACGTCCGACCGACAAAATTCGCTCGTTTTTCCCATTGATCCGCTTTAACGCTGGCATCTGCAGCCACGGTTTGTCGTAAAACAGCTAGTAAATTTGTGACATTGTTTTCCGCCACGGCATCTCGTTCTACTAAAGCTGGGATGATGGAAACAATTGTGTCATGCTGTTTTGCAGCGTCTAAATCGATGTTGTTATACCCAATACCATGGCGAGAAATCAGCAATAATTCATCTTTATGTTCAAAAAATTCTTTCGTGAAAAATGGCGTCACGCTAGCAATAATAATCGTATATCCTTGTAAACGTTCCGCTAACTCTTTGCCACCAATTTCACTGTCGACTGTAAAATGCTTCACGGTGCCTATCTTTTCTAAGCGCGTTAAGTGTTCAGGAAAAATTTGACCAAAACTACTGGAATTCACTATGGCAATTTTTTGTTTTTTTAACATGACTAAACTCCTTTACTGACTTTTTACGACTTCATGCCCGCCAAATCCTTGTCGCAAAGAAGCGACCACTTTGTTTGAAAAATGATTTGCTAGCATACTTTCATTTCGCGTAAATAAGGACAATGCCGTAGTTGGGACGGGCATCTCCAAACGCAATGCTTCTTCAATCATCCATTTGGCTTCGCCATTTGCTGCAACTTTCCCTTCTAAATTGGCTAACGTAGGATTTTCCGCAAAAACCTCTTTCGCTAAGCCCATCAAGCGAGCTTCAATAATCGAGCCGTGATTCCACACATCGGCTACTTTCTCCAACGCAAAATCATATTCGGCAGCTTCTAATAAATTGAATCCTTCGCCCATAGCTTGCATCATGACGTACTCAATCCCGTTATGCACCATTTTCAAATAGTGACCAGCTCCTGATTTCCCAGCATAAAGATACCCTTGTTCACAAGCTAAATCTTCAAAAAATGGGGTTAACACCTTGACAGCTTCAGGCGCACCGCCAACCATTAAACACGCTCCTTCCCGCGCTCCTTTGATGCCACCAGAAGTACCACAATCAATAAAATAAATTCCTTTTTCCTTAGCAAGTTGAGCATTCGCGACACTATCATGAAAATTTGAATTGCCACTATCCACAATGATATCCTCTGGTGCTAATTGCTCTACCAATTCTGCCACTAATTGATTGGTAATCTGACCAGCGGGAGTACTTAAAAAAATCACCTTCCTTTTGTTAAGCGCTTTCAATAATTCCGGCAACGAATCTACAACGGAAAGACCTTGTTCTCTAGCAGTCGCTCTTGCTTCCTTTGTCACATCAAAGCCAATAATGGACCAGCCTTGTTCGTGAACATTTAACGCCATGTTCAAACCCATTTTCCCAAGTCCAATAAAGCCAATATCCATTTTTCTTTCACCTGCCTCTTTTGATACTTCAATCATAAAGGATAAAAAAAATAATGTAAACGATTACAATAATTAAAAAATATTTTTTATTTTTTAGCAAAAATCTTGCCTACTCAAAAGGTAAAACGTTTTTATTTTTAAGGAGCTTTCATACAAAAAACACAAGTAAATCTCTTGGTATCACGTTCTTTTTACTGGCTACTTTCTTTAGTTGAGAGAAGTCTTTTCAAGACCCCTTCATTTTTCAGAAAAAAGATTATTTATTTTTTTTTGGCTTTTTTTAAAGAATTTCTTTTTTGTGGAGAAAAAGAGAAATTGTATTTGTCCTCTTTTTCCACTATAATCAGTCTATACCAACAATGAAAAGGCATTCATTCTATTTTTAAAAAAATAAGATTGGAGGAACGTGTTAATGAAAAACCACTATTTGGATCAACGGATTCGGATCAAAAAACCGAATTTGAGCCTCACAGAAAAGAAAATTTCCGATTACTTTGTTCATTCTGAATCATTATTGACACAAATGACGTTAGAAAGTCTTGCCAACGAAATTGGCGTCTCCCAATCTTCCGTATATCAATTTGTAAAAAAGATTGGCTATTCTGGGTTCCAAGAATTTAAAATTGATATCGCCAGGAATTCTAATTATCAGCCGACTTTTCAAAACGTCAATAGCGTGAATGGCGCCGATGATATTTCACCAGATGATGATAGTATTACCATTGCTAAAAAAGTCTTACAAGCCAATATTTATTCCCTCAGTAACGCCACACAGTTCTTAACAAAGGAGCTGTTAGATAACGTGTTGGCTTTGATGTACTCTGCCAAAACGCTTCATTTTTTTGGGCAAGGCGGGTCCTCGATTGTGGCTTTTGATAGTTTCCATAAATTCATTCGGACCAACTATCGGTGCAACTACATTTTTGATTACCACATGCAGTTAAGCTTTGTCACAAAATTAACCAGTGAAGATTGCGTGTTTATTTTTTCCCATTCAGGCAAAACCAAAGAATCAATCAACCTAGCACGACAAGTTAAAAAAACCAACGCAAAAATGATTACGTTAACCGGTAACAGCGGTTCAGAGTTGGCAGGCTTGTCCGACGAAGCAATTATTGTCGTCACCGAAGAAGGCTTGTTTCGTGCGGAATCCTTGGCTTCACGGATTAGTTACTTAACGGTAATGGATATTTTATATACAAATACGATGTATCACAATTTTGATCAAAATGCCGATTCCTTGAAAAAAATCCGCGACAACATTAGCACGACTAAGACCGATCCGCATTACTTGTCGTAAAGATCTGAATGGTGCTTATTTTTGTAATATCGGTCCTCGCAAATTGGCTTTATACCGTGACTCTACATTTTATGAAGTAAGTGAACTATCATGGAGGTATTTAAAGAGGTCGGGACAGAAGTGTTTAACTCCGAGAAATAAGAAGGAATTTCCGAAAATTGTTCTTTAATTTTTGGAGAATTTCGGCTTATTTCCGAAGGAGTTGCTTCTGTTCCCGCCGTTTATTAGTTTTTGAGCGTAGAGCAAAAATCCAAAGTGATTTTTGTCTCACGCTTTTTATCTTGTGGGTAAAAATAAGTTAGAAAAAAGAACTTACATGACTACTTTCATAACCTTAAATTTTAAGATAAACAGTAGTTCACTATTTATGGAGCAATAGATAACATGTATAATTATTCAATGTATTTAAGCTTTAAGAGTGTTAAACAGTATCAACTCCACAAAGCTCCGTTCTCATTAATCTCTAGGTATTAAATTTACTATTGTAATTTTTCTCTTTCTTCCCAAATCTTCCTTCTTCGAACCGCTTCTTCAGAATAACTAGGGGCAAATTGATTACCCTTTAATTCATATCCTAAAGACTCCAGAAGGATCATTGCATACTCCTGAGAAATATTCAAATTGATTGCTAATTCGTTAAGTTCCCAGTTCCCTTTATTTATAATAAACTCCCTTAGTTGCCTTGAAGATCGTATTCCTTGTTTATTTACCCAATATTCAGCTATTTTTTGAATATTTTTATATTTTAATTTATACTGTAAATTCTTCAAGTTATCTTTTACATAATCAACCGCTAATGCTAAAAAAACTTGAAACATTATATTACTAAGATTGTTTATTATTACTTCAAGAAAAGAGCCTGGCCCTGCCGCTGCTCCCATACCTTTTAGTACATATATATATACGACAGAAATATCGTTTCTTATATGTCCTTTTTCCTTCAAATTCTTTAATTCTTTTAGCTTCCAATTATGTTTGACGTTATCAAAAATATCAAGAAATATCACTTCATTTTTTTCGTTAAAATAATAGTTAAGCATACTATCATAAAGATTTTGTCCTTTTATTGGATTAAGAGAAAGATAAACAAATTGATTGATTATCTTTCCTTTAAAATTACTCATTTTATGTTCAGTACACCTCTTAGCTATATCTCTAGCTATATCTGTTATTGAATCATCATCATCCAGCTCCTTTGTTACTGTATAAAAATCATCCAGACTAAACTTTTTTAGATCAATATCTGGGACATCGATATAAATAAATGTCATTTCCATGAATACAACTTCTCCTTTACCATATTTATTTACTTGATTCCTTTTTACAATTATCTTACATGTTAATTTTACTATTAAAAGTACTGTTGCACAAAACTTTATATAAAAACGAATTAGAGCTATTGCAACACTTCTTTAAAAACATAAAAATCATTGTCTCTTCTGTAGATCTCTTAACTAAATTTGTTTGTACGCTACTAGTTACTTTTTTTCTTTATCTTTAGATTTCGCTAAATAAAAATTTTCCCGCTCTGCTTTATTTTGCAACTCATCAATTGGTTCAAAGAAAATACTAAAAAAACGCTTGGCACAAGCCAAGCGTTTTGATTCTCTCTTTACATCGAACCTTTAAAAACATCTTTATTCTTAGCAAAATAATCAACACCAGAGTAAATGGTGAAAATCAAGCAGGCATATAGCATGATTTGATCTAGTGGTAGATGGAGTGCTGAAAATGGAATGTTGTTAATGAATAGTAAAATAATTGCAACCATTTGGGTAGCTGTTTTTACTTTTCCTGGCCAAGCTGCTGCCATTACTTCGCCATGTTCGACTAATAACAACCGTAAACCAGTTACTGCCAATTCACGACAAACAATAATTGCTACAATCCAAGCGGGTACTTTGCCTTGACCAACTAAGACGATAAAAGCGGTCATCACTAGCATTTTGTCCGCTAATGGGTCCGCAAATTTTCCGAAGTTCGTCACCAAGCCTTGCGCACGGGCAATTTTGCCATCCAACCAGTCTGTAAAACTAGCAACTGCAAAAATAATCGCGCCCACTAATTGGGTAACGGCTAACGTTGTGTCGCCAAAACTAATCGTTCCCCAGTCCATCGGCACCGACACAATAATAATAAAAATCGGAATCATAAATATTCTTAAAACTGTTAATTTATTTGGTAAATTCACTTCAATTGCCCCTTCCTTCTCCTGTTCTATTTTACGTTATCTTGCTGGCAGTGTCACGAAAAAAAGAAAAGAATCTGGAATAATTGCCGTTTGACCGTTTATTCAGAAATATTCTTGCCTTTTTTTAAAAAGAGCTGGTAATAGCCTAAACCGAAATTAATCATTCCAATCAATGTGATACTGTCTAAAAATTTAGAACCATAGATAAAGTAGAAATACAGTTGTAAGCCAACAATCAAGAAGCCTATGACCAAAAGAGCGATTGAAAATATGGTGATAAGATTAAATTTTTTATTAACTATTTTAAGCATTGATATCCCCTTCTCTCTTGAATTATTATTGTCGTCTTTTTTAACTATTCGCTGTTAATTATAAAAAGAAAAGAACCTGGAATAATTGCCGTTTGACAGTTTTTCCAGATTCTTCTTACATCATTTCTAACGATACGTAATCCCTAATGTAACATCCTTACGAATTAAAACTGGCGTTTTTTCCAGTGTTAAATCGGCGCCATCGACTTGAATGGCGACGTTATTTGAGGCGCCTAGAATCAGTGTTGCATTGGCGGCATTCGCAGGTAAAGCTGTTGTTTGGGTCTCTCCTGCTTGCAGGGTGTGTTGGTACGTATAGTTGCCATCGACCATCACGCCAATCCAGCAAGAGCCTTCAGTCCCTTTAAAGGTAATGTTGATTGGACTATTCGCATCTTTAACCGTTGCAGTTACTTGATTGTTGGCATCACTCACCACAGCCACAGCTGTTTTCTTCTCTGGTTCGCTTGAAGAAGACGGCGGTGTACTACTTTGTGTGCTACTTTCTGGGGCTTGACTTGATTCTTTGGGTTTTTCCACACTGGCACTAGTTGCCGGTGTTTGAATAATCGGTTCGGCTTTTTGATCTTGCCACATAATGTACAGCACCACGACCGCAATGGCTAAACCAATTAACGAAAAGGCAATGGCTGGTAAGTTCCGCAGTAACCAACTGGATTGCTTTTCTTCGTCATGCAATTGCTTACGTGACCCTTCAAGCTCTTCATACACTGGCTTGGGTTCTTCGACAATTGCTGGCTCTTTGCCATCATAGATATCTACCAATTGATTGCCATCTAAGCCGACCGCACTTGCATATTGGCGGATAAACGCCCGCACATAAAAGGTGCCTGGTAAGGACTCAAAATCGTTTTGTTCAATAATTTCTAAATATCTTTTTTGAATTTTTGTCATTTGTTGCAGTTCATCAATTGAGATGTTCTTCTGCAATCTTGCTTCTTTTAGTGTTTCTCCAATATTTACGCTGGCCACTCGTCCATCTTCTCCAGTCTATTTTGTTAATTTATCGATTGTCTCATCAGTCTTTTTCAATTGCCAAGGAAAACATTCCCGTCCTTTAAGAATACCACAAAAGAAGCCAACTGAGGATAACAAAATTGAAAGATTTCAAAGATTTTTCTTTTTCTTAAACAGTTGGTTTATTGCTCGGTTTCTCCTTTAGGATACATGTAGAAACGGCTCAATCCTTCTTCACGAATAAAGGTCTCTGCTACTTGGCGGACGTCGGCTAATTGAATGCTTTCAATGACTTCAATCTTATCAAACAGCGTGGTTTCCCCAAACAATGATTGTGAAAATTGGTTGGCGATATACTCTAAAGAGTTTAAGGATTGGAAATATTTACCAATCATTTTTTTCTTCAATAAGGACAAATTTTCTTCCGTTAATTCTGGACTTGTTGTGGCAGATAATAAAATAGCTTCAATTCGTTCTGCTAAGACTTCTGGTTGCTCACTATCGCCGCCAATATCCGCAAAATGGAAACTGCGATCTAAATTAAAGTCATAACTAAAACTATCATCTAACAAGCCTTCATCATAAAGAGCCAAATAGTTTTGAGAGGTATTACCAAACAATAATTGTAACAACAAATTCACGGTGACTTGATATTTCATTAAGTCACGACCCGTTGTTGGCACTTCATCTAAGCCTTTCAAACCAACAAGCACTTTTGCCCGTGTGACTGCCATTTCAATGGCGCTCTCTTTGACAATGTCAGCAGCTGTTTCTTCAGGAAAATGCCGACGAATAGGTTGGGCGGCAGGAAACTCTTTCGCCGCTTGGTTTTCACGAATGAAGGCCATTAACGCTTCAGGGTCCATTTTCCCTACCACGAATAAGGTCATATTACTTGGATGATAAAACGTATTGTAACATGTATACAAATCTTCTGCGGTAATCTCCGCAATACTTGCCACTGTGCCGGCAATATCAATATGCAATGGATGCTTCGGATAAAGGTTACCTAAAATACCAAAGAACAAGCGCCAGTTAGGATCATCTAAATACATTTGAATTTCTTGTCCAATGATGCCTTTTTCTTTTTCGACCGTTTCCTTCGTAAAATACGGCGATTGCACAAAATCAAGCAACGTTTCTAGATTTTGTGTCACTTGATCCGTCGTTGAAAACAAATAACTCGTTTTCGTAAAACTGGTAAAGGCATTCGCTGAAGCCCCTTGTTGCCCAAATTTTTGGAAGACATCGCCATCTTCTTTTTCAAACATTTTATGTTCTAAAAAGTGGGCGATTCCGTCAGGTACTTCAATCATTTCCTCTTGACCAATTGGCACGAACGTATTGTCAATGGAACCATAATCGGTCGTAAACAAGCCATACGTTTTTTGGAAATCATTTTTCGGTAATAGGTAAACCTTTAAACCATTCGCCAGTGTTTCTGTATACAATGTTTCTTTAATTTGTGCATAGTCTTTTTTAATCATTTTCCGTTTCTCCTTCCAAAAAGAAGATCGCTTGAAGTTCCAAGCGTTTGGCTACTTCTTGGATTTCTGGAATAGTCACGGCATTGATCCGCGCAATCCATTCCTCCGCCGTCAGCATCGTCTGCGGCATTAATTCGTTCAAGTATTCTTTTTCCAGCCACGCGCCTGCATTATCTAACGCTAAGATATACTGATTTTTTAACATTGCTTTCGTTTGTTCAATTTCTAATTCGCTAATCTTACCTAAGCGAATATTTTCCAATTCTGTCGAAATCAAACGCAAGACCTGATTCCGATTTTTGCCATCGATCCCTGTTTGAACCGTCATGAAGCCACGGAAGGTGTCGATACTACTAGAAGCATAATACGCTAAATGCTCTTTCTCACGGACATTCATAAATAATTTGGAATGCGGGAAACCGCCAAAAATCCCATTAAACACTTGCAACGCAAAATAATAGCTATCGCCATAATAAATATCCGTGTTGTAAGCCAAGTTTAATTTCGATTGGGCTAACACCTCACGCTCGGTCCGCTCTTCAATCACGTTGCGAATCGGTTGATTGTAGAAAATCGCGGCTTTGCCTTCTTCACGAGGCGTAAACGGTAATTGCTTGAATAATGGCACTAACTCCGCCTCATTGACATCGCCTAAGACAAAAATATCCACTTGATCTTCCGCCAGCATTTTTTGATAATACGCTGCTAATGATGCCGCTGTTTCCTCAGCTAACGCCGCAACGGTCCCGAAACTAGGGATTTTTTGATCCTCCGATTGATTAAAATAGACACTTTGAAGCGCCAAAGAAGCATAGGTTTGCTTATCCTCCACAATACTTTCCAAGTACGCTTTCAAGTTCTCTTTCTCCCGTTGGAAGGTTTCTGCCTCGAATTGGCCCGCTTGAATATTGGGGGCAAAAATAATTTCCTTCAAAAAGTCCACCGCTTCGGCGAGCACCTGACTATCCTGTAAATAATGATCATTGACAATGTTCATAGAAATATTAAACCAATGTTGATTGCCTTTTTTGGAAACGCCAATCCCAAAGCTGGCGCCGTAAAGTTCCGCCAAACGCTCACTTAACTTGACTTGATTCGGGTAATTCAAGCTGTTGGTTTCCATTAAACTAGACAACAGCGTTCTTTTTGTAATAGTTTCATGATTTAATCGTGTATTAAAGCGGACTAAAAGACGCACCGTTTTATATTTTTCTGTCGGAATGACGTGTAAATTCACGCCTTTAACTAATTGAACAGACATTGCCGCATCGCTCCTTCATTTGCTTCATCTTACCTAAAGAATGCTGTGAAATATATGTATCGCGTAAATTCTAAAGCATTTTTTAATGTTTTTTCCAATAGCTCCATTATAACACAGCTTCAGGTGCTTTCTGAATGATAAGAGTTTTTCAGTTCAAATTTTCAAGAAGATTCGGTATACTGTTTTTAAAGTGAGGAGGGAAAAAAGAATGATTAAAGAATTTAAAGAGTTTATCATGCGCGGAAGTGTCTTAGACCTAGCCGTCGGTGTTGTCATTGGTAGTGCGTTTACAGCGATTGTGACACAAGTGGTGGAAGGCTTGATTACCCCGTTAATTAGTCTGATTTTTGTCTTGACGACTGGGAAAAAGAGTGCCGACGATGCATTGGGTGCCCTTGTTTATAAAGTCGAAGGCGTTGAATTCAATATTGGTAGCGTGATTAGTGCACTTATTACATTTTTAATTACGGCCTTCGTCCTCTTCTTGATTGTCAAAGCGGCCAACAAAATGAAAAACCGTGGCAAAAAAGAAGAAGCGGCAGAAGAAGAAGTGGTACCAACGAGCGAAGATTACTTAAAAGAAATTCGCGACTTATTAGCGGCGCAAACACCGCCTGCTGAAACTGTCAAAACAGACAGCACCTTCACAGAGAAATAAGCAAAAAGTCATCCCTTCAGGATGACTTTTTTGTTTGAGCTTAGATTGATGGTCCTGCGACGAGGTTCCAGGTGATGTTGCCTGTGTAGTTACCGGCTTTGATGTTGTAGGCGGGGGTGGTGATGTTTAAAGCAGTCCCAAACATTGAAAACAACCACAAGCCTTGCCCTCTTCCTGCAGTTGCATTAGCAAAGAGCACCGCATCCCCACCTAAAGGAATTGAAAAATCCGCTGAATTACTAGCGGTAGGTGTCGTAGCTGGGTCTGCATTGCTAATAACTTGATAATCATACACTTTAGTTTCCTCATTATAAGTTAATAGATACAAATGAGTTACTCTTTTTGTGATACTGCCTGCCAAACTCTCCTCGCCGAGCTTCATACCATCCGACTGAGCAGTCACATGCCAACCTTCTTTGGTCCCTCGTATATCGCCTACACCCACAGCTTCTAAGTGCCCATTACGCCCTTCATCTAATTTACTAGGAATTGGTTCCGTTAAATCATCTGAAATGGATAGTGTTCCAAAATCAAATTCTCTGGGAATAAATAATAAGTCAAAATTACTATTTGTAGCATCTGGATCAGGTCTTACTGTATTCGGGTCTCCATTACCATCTGGTAAACTTCCCCCTTCAAAACCCACCGTTACCGGCGTATTCCCTGTCGTCACGGCCTGTGCCGACAGTGGTGCTAAACTAGCACCAACCACGGCGCTACCAACCAATAAACTTGCTAAAACTTTCTTTTTCATATGTACGTCTCCTTTTACTGTATGAATTGCCAGAAGTCGCTAGTTGTTTCTTCGGCGCTTCTGAAGCTATAGCCTTATTATACAAGAATTTCATTTTCCTGTGATTTTAAATATTTAACAACTCTGTTCAAAAACCGAAATCCCTCTTAAAATCAACGTTTCAGCCGACTTTCAAGCCATTTTTACAATATTTTTTGATATATACGTCTGTTATTTAATGCATTTCTTGGCGAATCCTTTTAATAAACAACGAGAAAACGTCACAATGTTAGAGGCGAACCTCTACTTTGTGACGTTTTCTCCTAAATTCTTATACATTTATTCGCGGTTGCGGCGAAAAAAACGGCAAAATTCATTTAATGACAACCATTTTTGCGTTTGCTAGTCGCCAAGACTTACAACTTGCGGCGACGCGCAAATTCCACAAACTTAAATTTGTTTAAGCGGTGACGGGATTCCGTATAGCCAAAACAGCGGGTATCTTCCAAGTTCATGATACTGCGGACCACAACGACATGATTGCCTTCCACTTCACCAATCAGCTGCTTGTCCATTTCTGTGAGCGGTTCCACGGTAATCTCTTTCTGGGCATAACTAATCGCCAAGCCAAGGTCGTTTTCCAAATAATCGAAAATCGAATCTTCGGCACGGTGCTTCGGCAGTTCAGGGACAATCTCTTTAATCAAGTAATCAATATCTAAAATATCGACTTCCCCTTCAATCTCCCGTTGCCGAACTAAGCGCCACACAGGGGCCCCTTCCCTCCAACCAGTCAACTGAGCCAAGTTACGCTCCACAGGAATTTCTTCTAAGGAAACCACATGAGTATGACTTTCAATATGCTGCGTTTGTTGTAACTCCTTGTAACTGGTCACCCCTGAAATAGGAAAATTAAACTTTTTAAAGTTGAGCACAATCGAGCCTTTGCCTTGTTTTTTCTGAATGTAGCCAGCGTTAATCAGTAAATTCAAGGCTTTCCGAATTGTTTCACGGGAAACATTGTAAGTTTCCACTAATTGATTTTCACTAGGTAATAAATCGCCTGGCTGATAGTCGCCTTGGACAATTTGTTGTTCTAATTCTAAAAATATGTCATGAAACTTGTTCATGCCGATCCTCCTCTACCAACAATTTCTTTTCTAAAAGCATAGCATATTCCCACCGAAAAACCTAGAGCTGGTCAGAAAAATCCCCTGCACTTTCTGCCTTGCTTACGCCACAAACTCCCCCAGCCAAACCACTGCTTGACCGCCTTTTTTCGGACCCAGCGCAGTCTGTTACAGCCCCCTTCTGGAAAAGTTTTCCCAAGAATCTAGGGAAAATCCTTGTAATTCTGATTCGTTCATACTATACTGTAGTCAAACACAACATGTCTATACAAGTTTGTAAGGAGGCGCCAAACATGACCATTTTAGAATTAACATTCGCAACGAACCAACTAACGACGACTTTTTTTAACCATAAATTGGAACCGCTTCACCAAAAAACGTTCCCTTTTGAAGCTTTGACTATCGAAGAAACGGTTCCTGAACTGTGCCAATTGATTTTGGCAGAGGCTGCGCCGATTCTGGGAGGGATTGTGGCTGAGTTCCCAGCGGACTTCTTTTCGCCAGAGGAAACGTTGGCGCTAGTTCCGCAAGCGGTGATTCAAGCGTTCGCGGAACAGTTGAACACGCCACTTTTAACAGCAGCTGAACAAGCGGCGGCACCGAATCTGCTGGAAGCATTTGAAGAAAAACGGCAGTATTTGGCTTGGCATTTGGACTATTATGGCTACGTGCCTGGGAAAAATGAATATGGGGTGGAGTCCCTATTAACTGTCGGCAATGGCTTTTTAGGCTTGCGCGGCACAACACCTGAGATGACGATTTCTGATGACCATTATCCAGCGACCTACATTGCGGGGCTTTATAATACAGCGGCTTCGGAAGTGGCGGGTCAAGTAGTGGAAAATGAAGATTTCGTCAATGCTCCTGACAACCAACACATCGCTTTAAAAATTGGCGATGCCACTGACTGGTTAACGATTTCTCCAGACACGCTACAACAATTACACCGTCAATTGAACTTGAAAACGGGATTGTTTGTCGCAGAAATGATTTTGAAAGATGCCCACAATCAGCAAATTAAATTAACGACGAAAAAAATCGCCAATATGGCACAGCCGAATGACTATCATCTGCAATATACGTTTGAGCCGTTAAACTTTTCGGCCCCGATTACTTTGAAAACCGTCACGGATGGCAGTGTCTACAACTATAACGTGGCGCGGTATCGCAACTTAACAGCGAAACATTTTCAGGTGACAGCATTAAGCGCGCAGGAAAACAAAACCGTGATTGAGGTTTGTACCAATCAATCCAACTTAAGCGTCCGAGAAACGGCCTTGATAACCGGTGATTTTTTTGAAAAAGAAGCCATTATGATTCAAGAAGAAGCGGAAAAAATCGCCCAAGTGGTGACCGTGATGGCGCACCAAGGCACGCGCTATACGCTAGAAAAACAAGTCTTTGTGCAAGCCAGCCACGCCGAACAAAGTTGGCAGGTACCGTTTACGCCGAAGGACTCTTTTGCGGCCGCCGCTCAGGAAAGCGCCCGCGCTTGGCAAACCCTTTGGCAACAAGCCAACATTACCGTGACAGGCGATTTGATGTCTCAAAAACTTTTACGGATTCACAGTTATCACTTGCTGGCTTCGGCTTCGCCTTTTAGTAACCAAGCCCAAGCATTGGACGTCTCGATTACCGCCCGAGGCTTGCATGGTGAAGCGTATCGTGGAC
Organism: Enterococcus sp. DIV0358; assembly: GCF_051713465.1. NCBI lineage: Bacteria > Bacillati > Bacillota > Bacilli > Lactobacillales > Enterococcaceae > Enterococcus > Enterococcus sp. DIV0358. Next base: position 2,615,089 of record NZ_JBIOPX010000001.1, read on the forward strand.
ATATTTTCTGGGATGAAATTTTTATTTTACCTTTTTATATTCAACATTATCCTGACACAGCGAAACAATTGTTGCTGTACCGCTACCATCGATTAGAGAAGGCGAAGGAGAATGCGGCGGCCAGCCAGTATCGTGGCGCAATGTATCCGTGGCAATCAGGGCGTGATGGGCGTGAAACCACGCAAAAACTTCACTTAAATCCGTTGAATGGACATTGGGGCGAGGATCATAGTATTTTGCAACGGCATGTGTCCTTAGCGATTGCTTACAATGCTTGGTTGTATTGGCATAGTACACAGGATCATGAATTTATGAAACAATATGGCGGCGAAATGTTGTTAGAAATCGCTCAATTTTGGAACAGCGCTGCGACGTTAGATGACGCAACAGGACGGTTCTTTATTGATAAAGTGATGGGACCTGATGAGTTTCACGAGGGCTATCCAGACCAAGCGGAAAGCGGCTTGAAAAACAACGCCTATACGAATTTGATGGTGGTTTGGCTATTCGAAGAATTAACCAACATTTTGGCACTTTTCTCTGAGGAAGAACAGGCACAACTTTTTGCCAAAACGCAGACTACTTCTGCTGATCTAGCCCGCATGCAACAAATTCAAAATTCACTGGAAATTGAAGTTAATTCTGACGGTATTATTGCGCAATATGAAGGGTATTTCGGCTTAAAAGAAATTGACTGGGCGGCGATGAAAGAGAAATACGGCAATATTTACCGCATGGATCGAATTTTAAAAGCCGAAGGAGAATCTCCCGATGATTACAAAGTGGCGAAACAAGCCGACACATTAATGTTGTTCTACAACTTAGACAAAACTCGGGTGGATCAAATTTTAGAAGATTTAGGGTATCAATTGCCTGCGGATTATTTGGAAAAAAATCTTTTATATTATCTAAAACGGACGTCTCATGGTTCGACTTTGTCACGAATTGTTCATGCCCAATTGGCAGAAATGGCGCAATTCCATGAGCTATCTTGGCAACTTTATCAAGAAGCGTTGTATTCCGATTATCGTGACATTCAAGGTGGCACGACCGCTGAAGGGATTCATACAGGGGTCATGGCTGCGACGATCCACGTTACTTTAGCGACGTATGCAGGCGTTGACACGCGCCAGAACGAGTTATCAATTTGTCCAAACTTACCTGAACATTGGCAAGCGCTGGCCTTCCAGTTTATTCATCAAGGCGTGACATATCAATTTTCATTAACACAAACCAGTGTCACGATTACAGCAGATAAAGACACACAATTATTGGTTCAGGGCGCGTTGATTCCGTTAACCGCCGAACGACCAAAAGAAGTACATTATCAATAAAGGAGCGAACCACAATGACGATTGGATTTATTTTTGATTTGGATGGTGTCATTACAGACACCGCCAAATTTCATTATCAAGCTTGGAAAGCGTTGGCCGATTCGCTAGGTATCCCCATTGACGAAACCTTCAACGAAACATTAAAAGGCATTAGTCGGATGGATTCCTTGGACCGCATTTTAGCCCACGGCCACCGTGAAAATGCGTTTACTCCAGCAGAAAAAGAAGCCTTAGCTCAGCAAAAAAATGACCACTACGTTCAATTATTAGAACATTTAACAACAGAAGATGTTTTACCTGGTGTCGTGCCATTGCTACAACAAGCCCAAGCACGTCACATTCCCTGTGCCGTGGCTTCGGCATCAAAAAACGCGCCCCTGATTTTGGAAAAATTAGGCGTGCGCGCGTACTTCGCCACAATTGTCGATCCCGACTCGTTAAGTAAAGGCAAACCTGATCCTGAAATCTTTTTAGCCGCCGCTGACAGTATTGGCGTGCTACCGCAAAAAGCCATTGGCTTTGAAGATGCACAATCAGGCATTGACGGCTTGAAAGCCGCGGGCATCTATGCCGTCGGCTTGTCGGCCAACCAACCCTTAATCGGAGCCGACATGCAAGTTTCTGAAATGACTGAACTAAGCGTTGATACACTGCTCAATCGCTAAAGAATGACAAGAACCTTTAGCAGCAGGCACCTCTTTTCATCTACATTGTATCTATGCTAGAATGTAGATGAAAAGAGAGATGCTTCAACATACCTCTCTATTGTAGAGCCGTTTGAGACGGTGACCGATTTTGTTACAAAAAATAACCGTACTCGATCAAAGTTGACGGTTATTTTTTATTGTCATTTTTAACAGCTTTTAGGATTTCACGGATTAACGCTAAATTTATTCGTACTTTTCGGGAAAATGTGCTATAATGAAAACGAAAAGAGAGATATGCGTCAACATACCTCTCTGATGCAGAGCCGTTTAAGACGGTGACTTTTTGAATTATTTAAAAATAACCGTACTCGGTCAAAGTTGACGGTTATTTTTTATTGTCATTTTTAAGCAATTTAACAATCAGTGCAATCAAAGCAATGGTAAACATACCAAAACCTAGGATCGTCTGAATTGTTTCATATGCTGACAAAAGGCCTCTCCTTTCTGTAAATTTTGGAAGTACGCTCATACGCATCACCTCACCGAAAGAGGAAAGTCTCTGCTCCTACGCTTCTCACTTTGTTGCGATGCTCGTCGCAAAGCGCATGTTCCTTTGCGCTTGCCTCCGCCTTAACTACTCTACACTTATCGTATATCATGAATGCCTAATAAATATTCAGGTTACAATATATTTTTAGATAAAATGATTTAGAGAAAAACCCGCCCACATCAGAAAAATGATGTGGGCGGGTTTTTGTAATTATTTATTTTTTGTTTCAAATAACGGACTAACTGGTTTGTTTTCGTGGATACGTTTAATCGCATCTCCGATTAATTCACCAACGCTGACTTCGTCAATTTTTGCAATTTTACGATCATCAGATAGGTAAATAGAGTCTGTTACAACTAAGCGTTCAATTGCTGAATCTTCAATACGTTGTAAGGCTGGTCCTGATAAAACGGGATGTGTACAAGAAGCGTAAACGTCTTTTGCTCCGGCTTCTTTCAATGCGTTTGCAGCAAGAGAAATTGTCCCCGCTGTGTCAATCATGTCATCAATTAAGACACATGTTTTGCCTTCCACATGACCAATGATATTCATTACTTCTGCTACGTTCGCTTTTGGACGACGTTTGTCAATGATCGCAATTGGTGCTTTTAAGAATTCTGCCAATTTACGCGCACGCGTTACACCACCATGGTCAGGGGAAACGACAACGACGTCATCGCCTTGAATGCCGTGTTCGATGAAGTAATCGGCAATTAATGGTGCACCCATCAAATGATCCACTGGAATATCAAAGAATCCTTGAATTTGGACCGCATGTAAGTCCAATGTCAACATTCTTGTTGCACCAGCTTTTTCAATCATGTTTGCAACAAGTTTAGCAGTGATTGGTTCCCGGGCACGTGCTTTACGGTCTTGACGTGCATACCCATAATAAGGCATAACCACGTTAATTGTTTTAGCACTTGCACGTTTTAACGCATCAATCATGATTAATAGTTCCATTAAGTTATCGTTAACAGGGCTACTTGTTGATTGAATGACGTAAACATGTGCACCACGAATACTTTCTTCAATATTCACTTGAATTTCGCCATCACTAAATTGTGTTACAGAGCACTTTCCTAGCTCCACACCCACAGCATCCGCAATTTTTTCTGCTAAGGGACGATTAGAGTTCAAAGAAAAGATTTTCAATCTTGGATCAAAATAATGTTTCGACATTAGAACCTCCACTTTCTATTTCAGCCAATTCGTTAAAACTGAACAATACTTTCCTTCTAAAATAATAGTAGTCCTAGCCAAATAAATCAAGAGATTTTCTGTATTTCATACAAGATATTCATCAAAAGTCGCTTTCTTCTAACTATTTTATCGTATTTGTCTAAAAAATGAGGATTATTTGAATAAAGAAAGGTACTCGCCATAGCCTTCTTTTTCTAAATCTGCCACTGGCACAAATCTCAAAGCTGCCGCATTAATGCAATAACGCAAGCCGCCTTCTTGGAGTGGGCCATCAGTGAAAACATGCCCTAAATGTGAATCCGCTTCTTGACTGCGAACTTCTACTCGGTGCATGCCGTGACTAAAATCAGCTTTTTCTTTGACGCCACGTTTTTCAATTGGTTTGGTAAAGGATGGCCAGCCGCAACCAGCATCGTATTTGTCCAGGGAGCTAAACAACGGTTCGCCACTAACAATGTCTACATAGATTCCGTCTTGGTAAAAGTCATCATATTCTCCTGAAAAAGGGCGTTCTGTTGCGTTTTCTTGTGTGACGGCATATTGAAGATCCGTCAAGGTTTGTTTTAATTCTTCTTCTGTTGGTTTTGTCATTCTGTCCACTCCTTTTCTTCTGTTCAATTTATTGGGTTCAATGATACCACGTTTGCCAAACAGGCACCTAATAGTTTGCATAGTAAAAGACAGTCCTTTCTCTTTTTGACGAATGAAAAGGACTATCTTTTATTAGTTGAATTCTTTTAGCAGTCGGGCTACTTTGGCAATTGGTAAGCCCATAATGGCGTAATAATCGCCGGCGATTGCTTCAATTAGTAATGCTCCTTGTCCTTGGATACCATAAGCGCCTGCTTTGTCGGCATATTCTGCGGTATCTAAGTACGCATGGATTTCCGTGTCTGTCAGTGGATAAAACGTCACGGTTGAATGAACTGTCGCGGAACGCTCTTTTTCCCCTTGTTTCAACGTCACACTTGTATACACGTCATGTGTTTTGCCACTTAGGAGGCGCAACATGCGATAGCCGTCTTCCCGAGAAGTCGGTTTGCCGAGGATTTCTCCCGCCAATGCCACAATTGTATCGCAGCCAATGACTAGTGCTTCGGGGGATTGCTCTGCTATAGCCGCTGCTTTTTGGGCAGCCATTTGCGCCACATATTCTGCTGGTAAGCCGTCTTTGCCAACAGTTTCATCGATATCGGCTGGTGCAATCGTAAAAGTTGGAACCACACGCTTTAATAACTCCTGACGGCGAGGAGATTGGGATGCTAAAATAATTTGCATAAATTGATGACGCCTCGTTTCTTTTTAATGGGGGTCTTGAATGCGTTTAAACATTCGTTCCATATCTGAATTCGTAAAATGAATCAGCACCGGACGTCCATGCGGACAATTAAACGGATTTTCGCACAAGGCTAAATCTTTTAATAGCACGCGTGCTTGTTGCTCATTGAGGTAATGATTGGCTTTGATGGATCGCTTACAGCTCATCATAATGGCAGTTGCTTCACGGAATTTTTTCACGCTGACCGAGCCAGTTGTTAGCAACATGTCAATCATCTCGCGAACAATGCTTTCCTCTTCGCCTGCAGGATACCAAGTTGGGTGCGCCCGCACAATGAAACTATTTTGTCCAAAGTCTTCCAAATGGATGCCGACTTCCGCAAGGGTTTCTTTCTGCTCTTTAATTTTCAAGGCATCGCTATTTGGATAATCAATAACGATTGGTACCAATAGTTCTTGTAAATCATCACTGACTTCGCCAATTTTTTCACGGAAGTACTCGTATTTAATTCGTTCTTGGGCAGCGTGTTGGTCGATAATAAACAGGCCATCTTTGCTTTGTGCGAATAAATAAGTTCCGTGCATTTGACCGAAGTATTCTAGCTCAGGAAAACGTTCTGTTGGTCGTTCTTCTTCCAACTTATTCAGGGCTTGTTTCAGTTCTCTTTGACTCGCAGCGCTATTGGCATCGAATTCTGGGTGAAGTTTCATTTCTTCTTGGAAAACCTCGTCAGCAGCCTCTGATGAAGGCAGAGAAGGTTCTGAATCAGGCACTTCAGTTATTTTCGTTTCTTCGGCTATTACCTGTTGCTCATTACTAGCTGTTTCCCAATGATTTGCGGAATCAGCAGCTGCCGAAGAGGTTTCGTAAGCTGACGTTTCTTCCGCTACACTCGTTGATTCTGGTGCTGGCGGCGCAAATGGATCGTCCATTGGGTCCACTGCTCTTTCTGTCTGGTTGACAGCTTCAGGGGCGCTTGAGGCTGGTGTTTCGTCTGTCGCATGTTCCGCATAGAAGCGGCCTGTTGCGGGATTATAGCTTAAGCTGCCCGGTCGTTGTTTTACCGCAGGTTGTTCAGTCGATAAAGGAATTTCCATTTGTTCGGCTTTAGGTTCTGGCGGTAGTTTCTTTTTAAAACGCAAATTGTCTGCCGCATTGGGAATCAACTGTTCTTGGCTCAACACTTCTTGAATCGCCTGTTCAATTAATGCCATTAAATCTTTTTCTTTACTTAAACGAACTTCTTGCTTAGTAGGATGGACATTGACATCGACTAACAGCGGATCCATTTCAATTTCTAACACAGCAATTGGAAAACGCCCCACCATTAGTTTCGAACCATAGCCGGCTACAATTGCTTTATTTAACGCGAAATTTTTAATATAGCGACCATTGATAATCGTTGATAAATAGTTGCGGCTGGCCCGTGTGACTTCCGGCAATGAGACATACCCTGTCAAAGTAAAATCAAGGTCTTTTCCTTCAATTTTCAACATTTTCTTTGCGGTGCTAATGCCATAAATCCCGGCAATCGTTTGTTTTAAATCACCATTGCCTGTTGTACTCATCATTTTGTGGCCGTCATGAACTAAGCGAAAAGCGACTTTAGGGTGACTTAACGCCAGACGATTGACAATGTCACCGATATTGGCCAATTCCGTTTGGATCGTTTTGACGTATTTCAAACGAGCGGGCGTATTATAAAATAAATTAGAAACGGTCATTTTTGTGCCTTTACGGAGGGCTGCTGGTCGGTTTTCTTCGACCTTGCCCCCTTTTAGAATCACATAGCTGCCTTCTTCTTCCTCAGCTGTGGCAGTTTCGACAATCATTTCAGAAACTGAGGCAATACTTGGTAAGGCTTCGCCTCGGAACCCCAAGCTGCGAATTCGGAACAAATCATCTCTTGTATGAATTTTGCTTGTGGCATGGCGTTTGAAGGCATTCAGTACATCTTCTTTGGCAATTCCTTCACCATTATCAATAATTTGAATGGTTTTCAAGCCAGCTTCTTCAATAAAAATATCAATTTGGGTGCTTCCTGCATCCAGTGCATTTTCCACCAATTCTTTGACGACAGAAGCGGGACGTTCAACAACTTCACCAGCAGCAATCTGGTTGGCTAGTTGTTCGGATAGTTCTTGAATTTTCCCCATTTCACGACCTCCTAACCGGTTCGGTTCCTAATTAGATACGTTTTTGCAATTGATGAAGCATGTTTAACGCATCTAGTGGTGTCATTTCTAATAGATTCATTTTCTTCAATGTGTCAATGACACTTAATTCTTCTGTTGAAACTTCTTTAAATAATGAAAGTTGCTCGGTTTCTTCATGGACTTCTGAAACTTCTTCATGATGAACTGAACTTGGAATCGTTGTTTCTTCCGCTTCTAAAGCGGATAAAATGGTGGCTGCTCGTTCTAAAAGCGGGCTTGGTAAACCAGCGATTTTAGCAACATGTATCCCATAGCTCTTATCAGCAGGTCCTTCCATCATTTTATGAAGAAAGACCACTTCGCCATCTTTTTCGACAGCGCCCACGTGAATATTCTTCAAGCCTTTTAAGGTTTCATCTAGAACAGTTAGTTCATGATAATGTGTAGAGAATAGCGTTTTAGCTTGTACTTCACGATGGATATATTCAATGATGGCTTGCGCTAGCGCCATTCCATCATAGGTTGCCGTGCCGCGTCCTAATTCATCAAATAAAATTAGGCTGTTAGGCGTGGCGTGCCGCAGTGCTTGGTTGGCTTCCATCATTTCTACCATAAAGGTACTTTGCCCTGCAATTAGATCATCAGAGGCCCCAATCCGTGTAAAAATTTGATCGAAAATTGGCATTTCAGCACTTTCCGCTGGTACAAAACAGCCAATTTGCGCCATGACCACCGTCAAAGCCAATTGACGCATGTAGGTACTTTTCCCTGACATGTTTGGTCCAGTAATCAAGAGAATATCTGTTTCTGGGTTCATGCGGATACTGTTTGGAATGTATTCTTGGTGCCCTAAAACTTTTTCCACGACTGGGTGTCGTCCTTCGACAATCGCCAAATTTTTCGTGTTACTTCTTAACGTTGGTCGAACGTATTGATACCGTTCACTAATTGTTGCAAAAGATTGTAAAACATCAACCGCACTAATGGTTTTAGCCAGTGTTTGCAACCGATCAATGTTCGTTTTCACTTGTTCTCTCACGGCCAAGAACAATTGATATTCTAGTTCAACTGATTTTTCTTCAGCTTCTAAGATTAAACGCTCTAATTCTTTTAGTTCTGGCGTAATAAAGCGCTCCGCATTAGCTAATGTTTGCTTACGCTCGTATTTTCCTTCTTCTAAATTCGCTAAATTTGACTTAGTGATTTCAATGAAATAACCAAAGACCCGATTGTAGCCAATCTTCAAGTTTTTAATCCCTGTTTCTTGGCGTTCTTTCGCTTCTAACTCCGCTAACCATTGCTTACCATTGCGCATGGCATCACGGTATTCATCTAATTGGTCGTTATAGCCGTCCTTAATAACGTTTCCTTCAGTAATTTGTAAAGGGGCTTCTTCATTAATCGCCGTCGCAATCAATGCCACTAAATCTTCAACAGGGTTTAAGTCGACTAACAAATCATCCCATTCCCCTTGATTGATCCCGACAATTAACTGTCGAATCGTTGGTACTTGTTCTAAAGAGGTCCGTAATTGAATTAAATCACGCCCATTCACACTGCCGAATGCCACGCGTCCTGCTAACCGCTCTAAATCATAAACGTTCGTCAATGCTGCTTGCAAATCTAAGCGTTCAAAATAGGCATTTAATAAGGATTGCACCATTTCTTGACGCGCCTTAATTTGACGTTCCTGAATTAGCGGACGATCCAACCATTGTTTCAACAAACGGCCGCCCATAGCTGTTTTCGTTTCATCTAATAGCCACAATAGAGTCCCTTTTTTCTGTCCTGTTCGAATCGACTGACTCAATTCTAAATTGAATTTAGAATAATGATCCATTTTCAAGAAATGATCTGGCTGATATTCCACAGCTTTCTGAATATGGGACAAGCTCCGCTTTTGGGTAACGGATAAATAAGATAATAATTTGCCTGTAATTTCAATTTCTAATGGATTAATCAGTTCATTGGTTAAAAAACTAAACTCGGCATTTTCTTCCACCGTTTCTTGTGTCGAAAAGATGATATTTAAACGTAAACTTAAGTTCTCTTTTAACGATTCAGGAATCCCTGAACCTAGGACCATTTCTTTTGTTTGCAACGCAGAAGCTTCGTTTAAAACGCCCTCTTCATCAGCCAAGACTGCTGTTTTTAATTCGCCTGTACTCAAATCTACATAGGCAAAACCGAACTGATTACCATCTGCTAGCACAGCGGTTAAGTAATTATTGTCTTTGGCTTCCAAGCCTTTACTATTCATCACCGTTCCTGGCGTTACCAACTGGACCACTTCTCGTTTGACCATGCCCTTGGTAGTCTTTGGATCTTCCACTTGCTCACAAATCGCTACTTTATAGCCTTGCTCAATCAACGTATCAATGTAGCCTTGCGCGGCATGATAAGGAACTCCACACATAGGAATCGGATCATCCGCATTGCGGTTACGACTGGTTAACGTCAATTCTAAGATTTGCGCTGCATTGATAGCATCTTCATAAAATAATTCATAAAAATCACCTAAGCGATAAAATAAAAACGCATCCTTGTATTGGGCCTTAATGGACAAATATTGTTCCATCATGGGTGTATTTTTTGTCTTTTGTGGCATTTAATTCCCTTCCTTCTCTAGCTCTTCGTTCACGCGGTATTGAATGAGCGCCGTGACATGTTGGACTAAGTCATTGGCTTCGATCAGTTGTTCGCGGTAGGCTACAACGAGTGGGTGCTCATCAAATTCTTTTGTTTTCGCATCAGCTCGTTGAATGGCTTCTTTTTCAGCAGTTGGTTTGCCATAGTGAGCAAATTGAACCGCATCTTTTTGCGCAGCTTTAATTTCTTCCACTAATTCTGTCAGCTTTTTGTTTTTCTTTACCTTTTCTTCAATCGCTTGGTAGCGCTGAATGACTTCATCTTGTCCAATTAAATGTAACAATTTTTCTAATTCTTTATTACTTTGTGCATCTAAATTCAACGGCTCCATTTTTTTCACCTTCATCTTTCACCGGCACTTTTTCTATAAGAGCAGAAAAAGTTAACCTCTTAATGATCCGAGATTAACTTTTCTTCTATTATTCTTGAAACGGGCGATCTTCGCTAATCTGAATCGGCTCAATCATCTTCGCTTGGCCCGTTTGGTCATCAATCTCTAAAATACAGGCAGATAAAATTGTCCGCCCTGTTTCGACTACCTCAAAGCGCTTCGGCAATGCTGTCATAAACTTCTCAATAATCGGTTCACGCTTCATTCCTAGAATCCCATCATAAGGTCCGGTCATACCGACATCACTTAAGAAGGCTGTCCCTTTCGGTAAAATCCGAGCATCATTTGTTTGAACATGCGTATGTGTTCCAACAACGGCTGAAACTTGGCCATCTAAAAACCAGCTCATGGCTTGTTTTTCACTCGTCGTTTCGCCATGAAAATCCACAAAAATGAGCGGTGTTCGTTTGCGAGCGATAGCCACTAGCTCGGCGGCTTTCTTGAAAGGATCTTCCAATGGCACCATAAATGTGCGGGCCTGTAAATTAATCACCGCTAGTTCCAATTGATTGACTTTCACAAAAACCATTCCTTGACCAGGCACATCTTCTGGAAAGTTCGCTGGACGAACCATTTTCTTCGCATCATCAATGAATTCAAAGATATCCTTGTTGTCCCACGTATGGTTACCCATCGTAACAACATCGACACCATCTTGCAAAAATTTCTTATAAATCTTGCCAGTAATTCCCCGACCAGATGCCGCATTTTCACCATTGGCAATGGTCACTTGTGGACGATATTTCTTCTTTAATTTAGGGACATACGTTGCTAAGGCTTCTCTTCCTAAAGAACCGACAACATCTCCTATAAATAATATACGCAAAAAGGTTCCTCTTCTCTTTTTAACATCTCTTGTTTATTATAGTTGTTTTCGCTTTGAAAAGAAAGTTTTGGTTTTAAAAGATTAAAAAAAGTGTCTCAACGAACAATCCTTGCAATTGTTCGTTGAGACACTACACGCGATACTTATTCGCTTTTTATTTTATTTCGCATAGTCAACGGCACGTGTTTCACGGATAACCGTTACTTTGATATGTCCTGGATAATCCAAGTCATCTTCAATTTTCTTCCGAATGTCTCGAACTAAACGAACAGATTCTAAATCAGAAATTTCTTCTGGTTTCACCATGACACGAACTTCACGTCCTGCTTGAACAGCAAAACTTGAATCAACGCCTTCAAAACTATTAGAAATATTTTCTAAGTTTTCTAAGCGGCGAATGTAGTTTTCTAACGATTCACTACGTGCACCTGGACGGGCTGCAGATAACGCATCTGCGGCTGCCACTAAAACAGAAATAACTGAGGTTGCTTCCACATCACCATGATGCGAGGCAATGGCATTAATAACTACTGAATTTTCTTTATATTTCGCAGCTAATTCTGCGCCAATCTCAACGTGAGAGCCTTCAATTTCATGATCTAATGCTTTCCCAATATCATGTAGTAACCCTGCACGTTTGGCTAATTGAACATCTTCGCCTAATTCGGCGGCTAAAACGCCAGCCAGTTTTGCTACTTCGATTGAGTGGTTCAAGACATTTTGACCATAACTTGTTCTGAAACGTAAACGGCCTAAAATTTTAATTAAATCAGGATGTAACGTATGAGCACCTACTTCAAAGGCTGCTTGTTCTCCGTATTCACGAATCCGTTCATCCATTTCTTTACGTGATTTTTCTACCATTTCTTCGATACGAGCGGGATGAATCCGACCATCTTGGATTAATTTTTCCAAGGTCATTCGAGCGATTTCTCGTCTGATTGGATCAAATCCGGATAACACAACCGCTTCTGGCGTATCATCAATGATTAAGTCAATCCCTGTTAATGTTTCCAATGTACGAATATTACGTCCTTCACGACCAATAATGCGACCTTTCATCTCATCATTTGGTAAAGTGACCACGGAAACAGTTGTTTCAGAAACAGAATCGGCGGCGCAACGTTGAATTGCTAGGGAAAGCAAGTTCTTCGCTTTGCGATCAGATTCTTCTTTGGCACGTTGTTCTGACTCCTTGACCATCAAGGTTAGTTCATGATTCAACTCTTCTTCTGTTGACTTCATAATAATCGATTTTGCTTCTTCTTTTGAAAGGGAAGCAATTCGTTCTAATTCTTGATGTTGCTGATTAATTAAGTTTTCTACTTCTTTTTCTCGCTCATCAATTAATTGCTGTCTAGCACCAAGTTTCTCTTCTTTTTCTTCCAGTGAGCCTTCACGTTTTTCAAGAGAGTCATCTTTACGATCCAACGTTTGTTCCCGTTGGATTAAACGATTTTCTTGAGATTTAAGTTCTAATCTGCTTTCTTTCAACTCACTTTCAATTTCTGAACGATACTTCTGGTTCTCTTCCTTAGCTTCTAGCAATGCTTCTTTTTTCAGTGTTTCTGATTCTTTCCGAGCGTTCTCGAGAATACTCGACGCTGAAATTTTTGCACCATTTATTGCTTTATCATGACGTGACTTTGCAATAACAAATCCTAAACCAAGACCGACAATCAAACCGACGATAGCGAGGAGAATATTTAAAACCATATTTCCACCTCCATACTATCTTTTTGTTAATTCATATCTTGTAGTTTTTTGATAAACTAAAATCAATTATCAATATGCCTACTTGCATATTTGTGCATACACACAATTTTATTCTAATGTTTGTCGCGAAAGGTGTCAACTTAAAAAAGCCCTTTCTTTTGGAAAGGGCAGCAAATATTAGACAACGTCACATTTTTAGGTTTCCGCCGTCACGAATTGTTTAAATTTTAGAACAAACGCCGCATAGTCTGCCGTTTGACTAAGCTGCTTGATGTGGATGGGTTCGGACATGATTTCAATAAATTTTTCAAAAAAGTCATCAAAGATTGGTGCGTCTTCTTGACGAATTGCTACTAAAGCCACCAACTTCACCTCATAATTGGCCCACCGAATCGGCTCTTGTAAGGTCATGATTGAAATACCACTTTTCTCTGCTGTCCGATCAATAGCATGGGGGACAGCGATACCTGATGGAAAACTTGTTGGAGAAAGCTGTTCTCGTTTTTTCACACTTTTTTTAAAATCACTCGAACAATATTTTTGTATTCTCATTCGTTGAATCATTTGATCAAGTAACATTTCAGGGGTTAAATCTGCTGGATCAATCTGGCTAAAATATAACTCCTTAGCAATGAACTGATCTGTTCTTATCTCCATCTGCCGCTTTCGCTTTTGTCCTTTTAAAAGATACATTCGATTTTCAATTTTCCGCAGTTCTTTTGTTGTAATAAAGGGATGAATAAAGATTGCTCCTTCATATTTTGTGGCTAACCTACGATTAGTAGTGACTAGCAAATCAAATTTTTTCTGATCAATATTGGTCTGACGAACGACTTTTATATTTATTTGGTTCCCAAAATGTTCTTGAAGTTTTTTCTGAAGCACTTCACGCATATTATGATAATCTTCCACCACTAGTAAAAGGAGAAATGGTTGCTGTTCTGTTCGCTGACTTTCCAAAAATGAGCCAAGATGTAAAGCGATAAAAGAAATCTCATCTTCTGTAAACCAAATATTTAAACGTTCTTGAATAAAGAAGGAAATGTAAACAGAAATGTCATAAATCAAAGGATAGCCTGTCTTTAAGTCCCATAAACGACTATTCCTTGTAAAAGCTTCAACATTTGAACGATCATATAGTCCCTGTAAATGAATTGCTAATTTATTGAAAAACTCTTTGTTTTTCAATTGAATAAAATAGATTTGCTCAACCTTTTGTAAAACTTCTTCTAACACTTCAATAATTTTCGGATTCACAATCTGTTGTAATTGTGTTTTTTCACTATTCACTGTGTGTTCTTTTTGAATTCCTACAAATAATAACGAAAGTTGCGCTAACTCTTCTTTCGAGAATAGAATGTCGTAAGTTTCTTCTAAACGTAGGGCAATTTCTTTGGCCATTTGATATTCTTCTGAGTGATTTTCTGCTAATTTTGGTTTCGTTAACAAGGTGTGGCCTTGTCGGATACGCTCAATGCTAATCGCATAATGTAAAACAATATTGTTCAAGACATACTGGTTTAACCTTCTTTCATAATTAAAAAAAGTTTGTTGAATCATTTCCTCTAACTCTTCTAACGAAATATAGCCAATCATTTCCCGTACACTACGGGTCAATTTTTCTTGAAAATCACTTTCTGCATATAATAATGAAACCATGTATTGCCGTTTAGCGCGTTCTGTTCCTGTTAACCAAATATTCGCTCCTTTAAAACAAATCGTTGTTTGTTGATTTGCTAACTCTTCTTTTAATTGTTGAAGGTCATTTTTGGCGGTTGATTCAGAAATGTATAAACAATCAGCTAAATCGTACAGGTTCACTCCTTCAGAGGAATGTTTTAATAGTTCAAGAAAAATTCTAGCTTTTCGTTCCTTACTGGGCGTTTCCTGTAAAATCGAAATTTGATCATTTCTACGATAGCCCCGTTGACTAGACAAAATAGCTTCTGGGTAGGCTTCATTGATTTTTGCGACACGGTTGCGAATCGTTCTTGTTGTACAACCACAAAATTCTGCTAACTCTTTGGCTGTCACCCAATGATGTTGCTGACTTTCTAAAAAAAGTATTATCTCTCTTTGCTTACTTTCCAACCTTCCCACATCCCTTTAAAAGAAAAGAAGAAGACGATTGCTTTTTATTAAAACAATAATCAACTTCTTCAATTAATCTAGATTTCTTCACCATTGGTTGCAATCACTTTTTGATACCAAGTAAAGCTATCTTTTTTCATACGTTTTCCTGTTCCCTTCCCTTCATTATCTAAATCAACATAAACAAACCCATATCGTTTTTCCATTTGCGCTGAAGAACAACTAATGATATCAATCGGTCCCCAAGCACAATAAGCAATCACATCTACGCCATCATACATGGCTTTTTTCATTTGTTGGATGTGTTCAGATAAATAAGAAATTCGATAATCATCATGGATTTGACCATCTGTCACTTTATCATACATACCAAACCCATTTTCCGCTATAATTATCGGTTTCCCATAACGATCCCAATATTGAGAAAGTGAGTTGTATAATCCCTGAGGGTCTACTGCCCAGCCCCAAGGATTGACTTTCAGTGTTGGATTTGGCGTGACAGATGCTGGATTCATTGAATTTTTTTCTGAATCAACCATCTGTGAATAATAATAAGAAATTGCTAAATAATCCATTGTATTTTCTTTTAGCATTTGTTGATCTTCAAGTGTAATATCTATCTCAATTCCGTGTTCTTCAAAATAGTTCAACGCATATTGCGGGTACTCACCACGAAATTGAACATCTGTATAAAAGTATTCCATTCGATTTCGCTTCATGGCTAAAATGACGTCATCTGGCTTACACGAAAAAGGGTAGGCAGTACAGTCGGCAACCATTGTTCCCATTTGCATTTGAGGATTAATTTTTTTAGCGTACGCAACTAATTGTGCACTTGCGATAAACTGATGGTGAATCGCTTGAAAACTTGCTTCTTCATAATTATCCACTGTATCATAAGGAATTGCTGTTGAGTTAAACGGTTCAAATTGAATCAGATTAATTTGATTAATGACAATCCAATATTTTACTTTTTCTTTGTAACGTTCCAAAAGGACTTTGCCATATTTTACAAATAAATCAATAACTTTTCGATTGTTCCAACCACCATATTTCAATGAAATTTCAATCGGAGTTTCATAATGTAGAATAGTGATGATTGGTTCCATCCCTAATTCAATGATTTTGTCGATTAATCGATCATAATAAGCCAAGCCCGCTTCGTTTGGTGTTTCTTCTTCCCCTGTTGGAAATATCCGCGTCCAATCAATAGAAGTTCGGAATGTTTTGAAACCTAATTCTTTAAGCAATGCTAAATCTTCTGGATAAGTATGATAAAAATCAATCCCATGACGTTTAGGATAGTAGCCATCAGTATCTGCTAGATTCGCTTGAATGTCTGCTACAGACATGCCTTTTATTTGTTCTTGGCTGATTTCTGCATTTGTTTTATCTGGATAGTATTTGTGTACATCCGCTAAACTGATGCCTTTACCATCTACTTGAAACGCTCCTTCTGCTTGATTTGCGGCAATTGCGCCACCCCATAAAAAATCCTTTGGCATCTGATAATCTTTAAACATTATTTTTCCTCCTGACATAATTGTTGACTAAACTTTTTAAAAAGCTTCACTAAATGCTCACCAATTAAAATTTCACTTTGAGCCGTCATTAAGGTATCTTGTGCATGACAAAACAGCGTCGAGTAACGAATTTGTTCTCCTGAAGCTTCTAATTGTAACGTATCTGTCTGTATGCCATGTGCTAAAACGACTTCTTTCCGTGCCTCTATTAACTCCTTTTGTGCCTGCTCATACGAAGTCTCTTCTAATTTTTCTAACGCTTGAACTAGATGGTCTCTCGCATTTCCTGCATGAATTAAAATATTCATTGATAACTGATTTAACTGCTCATTTTCTTCCATAATAACCTCTCCTTTAACCTTAAATAATTACTTCTTTTTGCACTTCTTTTTCTTGCTTAAGCAGTGATTGATCATATGCTTTGAAAAATGGCAAGAATACCAGCCATGTAATGACAAAAATAAGCACGCAAACAACAACCGCTCGAATATCTTGTGTCGCTAAATAAGAGGTAAATGGATATGGCATATACCATAATAAAAAGCTTTGCGTAGGAATATTGACGAATCCCCAATACATCGTAGCGTAGGCAATTGATGGAACAACGAGTGCATTAATCCACATAGGAATCATCAAGTATGGATTAAAGGCAATTGGCGCACCGAAAACTAGTGGCTCGTTGATATTAAAAATTGAAGGAATCAACACGGCTTTGCCAATTGCTTTTAGTTGTGCAGATTTGCTAAGTAAAACCATCATGACAGACAAGGACAATGTTGCACCAATCCCGCCCATCGATGAAAAAGCGTAACACGTTTCTTGTGTCGCAATATTCACTGCATGACCACCATTCGCTACAGCTTCTGCATTTGCAGCTAAACCAGCCATATAAACAGGATAGATTACAGGCATCATCACCCAACCAGAGATTCCAAATGTATAAAGAAAGACTGGAATAAACACAGATAAAACAAACCCCGGATATGATTGCACAATATTTGCTAATGGACTGAAAATTAGAATAACGATATCAAAAAAATCAATCCTAAATTGAATAGTGATCAACCAACCGACAAACAAGATAAAGGTAATTGGCAGCAGACTATTAAACCAACCAACCACAAAATCGGGAATTGGTGTATCTTCATCAAAAAAAGATTTTTTGGCAGCCAAATGCATCACAAGACTAACAAAAAGGCCTGTAATCATCGCTAAAAACATCCCTGTTGCACCAAACCTTGAAAGAATAAAGGTAATTTCACCTTTCTCAGATAACGTTGGAAAGAGCAACATCATAAACAAAACAATGCTAGTAGCACCTGCTATTAATTTTTGTCCGCTATGACCTTTCTTCTCCATCAAATAATAAGGAATCATAAACGAAACGATTAACCCAAACATTCCAAAAGAAAAATTACTAATCATTGAAAAATCTGGCATGCTTGGAAAGAGATTTTTTAACAAAGAGACCACTGTAACTAACGAACCTACAAAAACCAATGGAAGAGCCGCCATAATTGCATCCTGTATAGCAGAAATCCAAGGATTTTTAACTACTTTATTCACTTTCGGCGCGAAAGAGTTCGTCATAAAATCCATAATTTTTTTCATTCACTCATTCCTCCATTGTCATTATTAGGTCTAAGGCTTTTTCTCCATCTAAGGTTCCATAAATAGCTTGTGGAATAATCATAGCCTTCACTTTTTTCTCAGCCATTTGCTCTTGAATATCATTTAACATATAAGCTAAATGTGGTCCAATTAACAAACAATCAATTTCATTTATACGTTCATCCAGTTGAGATTCACTTGTCGCTTTAACTGTCACTTCAATCTGTCTTTTTTTAGCAGCTTTTCTAATCGCTGCAGCCATGAATCCACTTGATGCACCCGAACCACAAATTAGTAAAATATTTTTCATTTTCTCCACCACTTTCTTTTTTGTGTCTTAATTATAGAAAAAACTTGTATTCGCTTACAAATAAATATTTTTCCTATCCTTAGGAAACAAAAAAAGACAACACCTGTCCTGTTCAGTAAGTGTTGTCTTTCTTCTTAACGAGTCGTATTCACTCGTTATTTATTCATCTAAGGGTAATTCTTCTTGACCTTCTGCTTCTTCTGTAATGGTTGAACCGTCACCGATGCCATATGCATCACGGACCAATTTAGACACTTCTGCCATCATTTCAGGATGATCCGCCATGTATTGTTTGGCATTTTCACGGCCTTGGCCAATTCGTTCTTCTTTGTAGCCATACCAAGCACCACTTTTACTGATAAGGTCTTTTTCCACAGCCATATCTAGTAATTCGCCTTCTTGGGAAATCCCTTGACCATACATGATATCAACTTCTGCCACTTTAAATGGTGGCGCCACTTTGTTTTTAACGACTTTAATTTTTGTGCGGTTACCGACGATGTCTGTTCCTTGTTTTAACTGCTCTGCACGACGGACTTCTAGACGAACCGTTGCGTAGAATTTCAATGCACGTCCACCAGGAGTTGTTTCAGGATTTCCGAACATCACGCCAACTTTTTCACGAATTTGGTTAATGAAAATAGCAATTGTTTTTGTCTTATTAATTGAGCCTGATAATTTACGTAGTGCTTGAGACATTAGTCGAGCTTGTAAGCCGACATGGCTCGCTCCCATCTCACCATCAATCTCTGCACGAGGAACTAACGCAGCAACCGAGTCGATGACAACGATGTCAATCGCACCACTTGAAACTAAGGCATCGGCAATCTCTAAGCCTTGCTCACCCGTATCTGGTTGAGATAAAAGTAATTCATCAATGTTAACGCCTAGTTTCTCCGCATATTGAGGATCCAATGCATGCTCAGCATCGATAAAAGCGGCTGTTCCACCATTTCGTTGCACTTCTGCAATTGCGTGTAAAGAAACAGTTGTTTTACCTGAACTCTCAGGACCATATACTTCAATAATTCGGCCACGTGGATACCCACCTACGCCCAATGCAACATCTAACGCTAAAGAACCACTAGGGATAGTTGAAATTTTTTGATCAGCTTTTTCGCCTAATTTCATAATAGAGCCTTTCCCAAAGTTCTTTTCAATTTTTTTCAGTGCGGCATCTAAAGCCACTTTACGATCATCTGCCAATGGATAATCCTCCTTTAATTTATATAAACTTATTTTTCATTTCCTGTTAGTAGGTCTATCATATCTCTTTTGTACCAAAAAAGCAAGAAAAAACCGAACAAACATTCGCATATTTATTTTTTATTAATGATTCGGCGCCGCAAAAGATCTAACCCTCGCATAACCGCACTCTGTCTAATATAATTTCGGTCACGGTTAAAATGGAAACATTCTGCAACGGTTGGTTGGCCTTCTTCCGCCAGCCCAATCCAAACAGTGCCTGTCGGTTGACCTTCGATTGGGTCACCAGCGACCCCAGTAAATGATAAACCATAGTTAGATTTAGCTAACTGACGCGCTTTCTCTGCCATTTCTTTGGCACACGCTTCACTTACCGTGCCATGTTCTTCTAAAAGTTCATGAGAAATTCCTAAAAAGTTCTCTTTTGTTTCTTGCGAATACGTCACGAAGCCTCCCTTAAAAATCTTCGAAGCACCCGCAATTTCCCCCAGTGTACTTTGGAATAGGCCAGAGGTGAGACTCTCAGCAGCCGTGACGGTTTGTCCGTTTTGTAATAACAAATCCACTGTTACCTTGGCTAAACTATTGTCATCCCCATACCCATAAAAATAGTCTCCCACTTTAGCTAAAACCTTTTCTTCCGTCGCTGTTAATAATTCTTCGCCAGCTACTAAGTCTTTTGTTTTAACTGTTAAACGAAGTGTCACTTCATTAGGCTTAGCATAAGGCGCAATGGTTGGATTCGTTTGATGCGCAATCAACGTTTGAATCTCGGTCACCAGCTGTGATTCACCAATGCCATAAAAACGCAAGACTCTTGAAATCAATTGTTCTTCTTGTGGAAACGCATCAATCAATAAAGGTCGTGCCGCTTGTTGGAACATCGGAATTAATTCATTGGGCGGCCCTGGTAAGAGCAAATAGCTTGTTGTCCCTTCTGTTACGAAAGAACCAACCGCTAATCCTGTCGGGTTTTGAAGAACTTGTCCACCTTCAATGGCTAACACTTGTCGTAGATTATTTTCCGTCATTGGCCGCTTAGACTGTTGGAAAAACTGGTGTAAGCGGTTCAATCCTTCTTGATCTTCTACTAATGATTTATGGAGATGTTGTGCGACAACTTGCTTGGTTAAATCGTCTTCTGTAGGTCCTAGCCCTCCACAAAGGACAATTAAATCACTTCTTTGTTCTGCTTCTGTTAGTAGCGTTTCTAAGCGGCCGCCGTTATCACCAACAACGGTCTGATAGTAAACATCGATGCCTAGCGCAGCTAACTCTTCTGATAAAAAGGTTGCGTTGGTATTCACTACTTGTCCCAGTAATAACTCTGTTCCGACTGCAATGATTTCTGCTTTCATTGATTTCCCCTTCTCTAATAACATACGTAGTTAAACTCACTTTCCATTTTAGCACAACAAAATTTTTACAAAAGAATTTGAGCTTCAGGAAATAATTTTTTTATCAGGAAATTTATTAATTATTACGAAAAAAATGTTCATTTTCTCACAATACATTGTATAATAACGTTATATCGAAAGGAGAGAAATGAATGAGTGTAGTATTAGGACTTTTGGGTCTATTAGGGTTACTTGTCAGCGGGGGACTGACTATCAAAGCATTAATTAAGAAACAACCGAAAAAACAATATGGCTATGCCGCATTAGCAAGTGCCGCTCTATTTATTGGTGGGGTTGCCACGACAGATTCTTCCCCGACACTTTCACTTGATGCAGAGAGTGTTGAAACCGATGCCAATGGCTCAGCCACCATCAAAGGCGAATACGACGGCAACAGCAAACTAACGGCCAATGGCAAGGAAGTAAAAACGAAAGACAAAACGTTTGCTTACAAAGTAAAGCTGTCCGATGAAAAAACGCAAAAAATCACCTTTGTTGCTGAGAAGAAAGATACCAAAGTTGAAAAATCAGTCGAAGTCACACCATCAAAAGAATTTATTGCGAGCATCACAGATTCTGAACAAGAATTGGCCAAAACAGAAAAAGCCTTAGCTTACGCTGAAAAACAACCTTCTCAGAAAAACTATGATGAAGTCGCAACCTTAGTATCTTCATTAAGTCAAGAATACGAGGAATACAATGATCGCCTTGAAAAAATCAAAGAAGCAGTACCTGTTGATGAAGCAGTTACAACTGCTGAAAAATCTAAAAGTAAAAGCGATTATCAAGCAGCTGAAAAATTAGTAGCTGCTGCCCCAGTTGGCAAAGAAGGATTTCAACAACGATTAACGACTGTTCAAACCGCTATCGCTGAAAAAGAAAAAAATGAACAATTAGTCGCCAGTGCAACTGCCGCTGTTGAAAAAGCTGAACAAGAACCAACCAATGAAGCTTACTATAATGAAGCGATCAAACAAATTGACGCTTTAAACTCCCCAAATCAAGCTTTAACAAAACGGGTAGCCGTTGTTAAAACTCAATTAGATGCCCACAAAGAAAAACAACGAAAAGAAGCAGAAGCTCAGAAACTAGCCGCTGAAAAAGCGCAAAAAGAACAAGCCGAAGCGGCAGCAAAAGCGCAAGCTGAAGCAGAGGCGCAACAAGCCGCACAGGCGCCGGCGGAAGTCGAGACGGCTGCTGCAAATGCTGGTCCAGAAACAAGCGCAACTGTTCTTGTGACACCAACTGGCAGTAAATACCATGCACGCAAATGTGGAAATGGAACCTATACGGCAACTACGTTGGCAGATGCCCAAGCAAGAGGCTTAACACCTTGTTCTAAATGTTATTAATTTTTGTGTAAATAAAGAAAGAAGCGAGAGATAAAACATTTTATCTCTCACTTCTTTCTTTATTTATGATTTTTTTCTTTTATTGATACACACTGATTCGTTGATTTGGGTGTGCATTACTTTCCACTTCATCTAACATGGCAACGGCGTAGTCTGCGTAACTAATGTAGCTGTCACCTTGACTATTGGTTGTTAATTCTTCGCCAGCGACTTCATAATGACCTGTCGCAGGACCATCAGCATCAAACATGGCTGCAGGACTAATATAGCTCCAGTGAATGTTTTGAGCTTCTTTCAATAAGTTTAAAGCTTCGCCCATCGCCGAAGCTAATGGCTGAATTTCTGCTGGGAATGATGGTGTATCTTTTAATTGAGTTGTGTGTTCTGGGTCCACATACAAGGTTCCAGCGCCCCCAACGACAAACAAGCGCGTTTTTTGATTGGTTAAAATCTCAATCAAATGCTGGGTAGATTTGGAGAAATCTTGCACATCAGGGAATCCTAAGGCACTAATTAATACATCAAACGCTTGGATATCTTCTGTTGTTAATTGATAAACATCTTTTTCAATGGTCGGTGTGCCATCTGTTATTTTTGAGGCATTACGAACGATGGCTGTCACGTCCATCCCGCGACGTTTAGCTTCTGCTAAAAGTAATTGTCCTTCTTTTCCTGTTGCTCCTAATACTGCTACTTTCATGTAAATCATCCTTTCATTTTTAAATAGAACTAAAATAGTTACATTTGACACTTTAAAAGTAGAGAGATTACTTATCTCTCTTAACTTCTATTTCATGAATCACATCTGCTAAGGTGATGCTTTTCAATTCTTCTTCCATTTTTTGTTGCACTTTAGTAAATTCAGTTTCTAGTACCGATTGGATATTTGCCCCAACGGAACAGTTTGGATTAGGATTTTGATGAATATTGAAAATCTCTCGTTCCAATTCAACCGCTGTATAAATTTCATACAGTGAGATCTCTTCTGGTTTCTTTAATAAGGTATTTTTATTGGCTCCACGCATGGAATGAATCAAGCCGGCTTTTTTTAACTGGCTCATTAGTCGTCGAACAACGACTGGATTCGTATTCACGCTCGAAGCAATGTATTCAGAAGTCACTTGTTCTTGAGGACCTGTTTCAATCAAACTTAAAATATGAATCGCAACACTTAATTTCGTTGACATGGCCATGTCTAATCACTCCAAACTAAATGTAACGTTATTTGTTACATTTACAGAATACGCTGTTTCGTTTTATTTGTCAATGAGAAACCTCTGACTATTCAAAATAAAAATCATTTGTTGAAACAACACGGGCCCCAAACGGCATTAACGCTAATTTCGCCAATTTAAAGGATTGTTGCCCAAACGGAATACCGATGATTGTCAGACAAAGCAACAAGCCACTAATACAATGCCCAATTGCTAATGGTAGTCCACTGATAATCAGCCAAATAATGTTTACCACCAAAGATACGCCGCTATCACTATACACGACTCGCTTTTTAAACGGCCAAAAGCTCAATCCCGCTAATTTGAAACATTGTAAACCAATCGGAATACCAATGATTGTAATGCACCAAATCACGCCTGCGAATAGCCAAGATAAGCCACCAAAAAAGCCGCCAAAGATGAACCATAAAATATTGCCAAGTGTTTTCATTCTTGTTCCTCTACTTTCCTCATTAAAAATTATGCATGTGAGTAAGTATACCATGAAAGCTTCTTTTTGTTTCAAACAATATTGTAAGGTTGCTGGCTCGTTAAAAGACGAAGACACTGTTTCATGTTACAATGAAGAAACTAACGATAAAGGAGCAGACTTCATGGACTTACATTTAACCGTTGATCTAAAAAAAACAAAGACACTCATTGATTTAGCCGATCAGGCCCACTTAATCATTGAACAAACAACTAAATTACCGAAAAAAGAGGCAGCGATTCTTTTCTTGCTAAGAGATAACCAACTAGTTGCTTTAGGACTTGCTGAAGAAAAAGCTACATATAAAGAAGTTTCTTTTGATCACTCGATTTTATTGAAACCGACTTGGGACACAGAACTTGCCTATTTAGCGCAAGCTTTCCTAGATGATGCGAAAGAAAGTGGTTTAACATTGGAAGCAACCCCAGCGACAGTCAAAATTCCGAAAAGTGCGGTAGCGACAGTGACTAACTATAAAGAAACAGTCACCTTTATCTTGGAACGTTTTGGCTACTCTCTGTTTAAAAAACCGGCGCCGAAGAAAGCCAGACCAGCCAAAGCACGCCACAAATGGACAAAAGAAGTCAGCCAAATTCCTTTTTATATTGATACTCGACAAAGCAAAGCAACTGTTTTTTGGCAAAAGCGCAATGAAATGCTTATTAAAGCTGGCGCGACAATGATGCCCGAAGCCCCTTTAAATAAAGACGGGTCTGTCGGTTTCTCCGCCAGATTTGGTGAAAAACTTCGTGATGAACGCAAGGGCCAATTTAAAGACTTTGTCACAACGGAAGATATCGTCTTAAAAAGCGTTAATGAAGTCGGCTTGTTTCTCTATTTTGCTGGAACAAACAGCTGGTTAGAGCTAGTTGATGAGAACGGCAAAACCTTAAATGAATGGACTGTGGTGGAATAAACCTTATAAAAAATGTCACGCCTGAACTTTACGATTCAGGCGCGACATTTTTTTAATTTAAATAACTTTTTGCTATCGCTTGATACTTATCAATCATATCTAAATAATTATCAATTTCGACATATTCGTCGACTTGGTGTGCAGTAGTGGTCACACCTGGTCCAAAGACAACGCAATCAAATGTATTGTCTGATTTAGTAAATTCAGCTAAGTCTGTGGTCCCAGCGCTTGTCACTAATGGTAATGGTTGATCAAATTGGGCTTGAATGGCTTGAATTAACGTAGAATCTTTCTCAGCTTTTACAGGAATTTTATTGTAATCAATCGTTAATTCTAACTGATGTTTTTCTTTTTTGTTCAATTCATCGACAATTTTTTGTAATAACGCAATGACTTGGTCGTTGCTAAATTCTGGAATTGAACGGATATTCCCTTGCAAGGCTGCTTGACCTGGAATACTGTTCACTTGTGTGCCACCTTTAATGACGGTTACATTGTGAATCGTTCGACCTAATTCAGGATTTTCATAGTTTGCTGTGACTTCCGCCATTTGTTGGTTTGCTTCTGTAATAAATTCGTTCAAATTATTAATCGCGTTAATGCCTTCTTCTGGCATCGAACTGTGGGCTTCTTTTCCGTGTGACACAACAGAATAGTTAATTGAACCCATGTGCGCATACATCAAGTTATAATTGGTTGGTTCTCCAATGACTAAGGCACTTAAATCATCCGCATAGCCTTTTTCAGTTAATTGGCCAGCACCTAGCTCACCGACTTCTTCACCAACTGTACCTAAAAATTTAACCGCTCCATTTAATGGAACTTCCTTTTCTTTTAATTCAATCATTGCTAAAACCATTGCGACTAAGCCGCTTTTCATGTCCGTTGCGCCACGGCCATACAATTTATTTCCTTCAATATGGGCCGCAAATGGCGGGAAAGTCCATTGACTTTCGTCCCCTTCAGAAACCACGTCCATGTGGCCACTAAACCCTAAGACTTTTTCTCGGTTTTCACCTAAATAAGCAACCAAACTACTACGATTTGGTGCATAAGAAACAAGTTCAGAAGGGATCTCATATTTCTTCAAAAGATTTTGTAAATAGATTGCCACTTCTTCTTCGTTTCCATTTACAGATTTAATTTTAACCACATCTTGTAAAATACTAATTTTTTCTGATTTTTCCATTGCCATTCGCCCTTTCTTGTTATTCTTAATTCTAGTGTACGCTTCTCTCAGTAAAACCGCAACTGACTTGGTTAGGTCAGTAAAAAACACGCGACATTTCTTAAAACTGTCGCGTGTTTTTTGCTGAGTTTATTTTAAATAATTAGGCGCTGCCAATTCATTCTCAATGACTTGATTAGGGATCACAAATTCAGGGGTGCCCATATAGTAAGGCGCAATCTCTCCTTGAGGAAACACAATCACTAATTGGTGTTTTTCATTGATATAGAAAGGTTGGTCCTTTTTAATTTTTTTGAAGGGTTGAACATCACTGGGGGCATCCTCTTTTTCGGACCAGTATATTTTATTGCTATCGTTCTTCATTTGGTCTTCTATTTGTTGTTTAATTTCACTACTAATGACATCAATGTAAAAATCATTTTTAAAAATTAAGGGGAGTGAAACGACAACATTGGCTCGTTTGTCGATGGTGTCATATTTCGTTGTCGTCGCAGAGCTGCCTTTAATTTCTGTGAAGGTTCGTTTGACCACTAGGAAGCGACGGTCGTCCACAACTTTTTCATAATCTCCAGTGACTGAAACACGAGAACCATCAAACAATTGCCCTTTGACTTGTTGAAATTCTGTTTGGGCTTCTTTCAAGTATTTTTTGTTGAGCGTGTCGGCTACTGAAGATTCTTGGGATGTTTGGATTTTAGGGACATCGATGTTTACTTCACTTTCCTGTTTTTTCGCTGTCAACGTTTTGATGGTGACTAATTGAACAATTTTATCTAACACAGGAATGTTGCGGGCTGCTTCACTAAAACCTGGAAACAAATTGACTGATAAGACAAAGCCACAAGCCACCACTAAACTACTTTGCAGTGAGCGGTTTCTAAAACGAAGCCAGGTGTACCGCTTTTTCTCTTTATGAAAACGCGCTTTGACTTCCGCTTGTAGATCCGTTGGCAACGGTTGTTGGCGGTATTCTTTTGAAAAGTTTTTAACAACACTTTTTACAAAATCTTCCATTATTTTTTCGCTTCCTTTCTTTTACTAATTCAATAGACTTCGGAGTTCATTCAAACTGCGGTACATCTTCGTTTTAATCGTGTTTTCGTTAATATCCAGGATCAAGGCAATTTCTTTTAGCGTAAATCCTTCAAAAAATTTTAATAGAATAATTTCACGATTGGGACTATCTAATTGATTAATAATTTCTTCAATTTCTAAAAAACTGCGTTGGGGATTATTTAAAAGGGCTAACACATGTTCATCTTTTTCAATATGAACAGCTTCTCGTTTCTTTTTACGCCAATAATCTGTCGCTACAGAAAGCAGAATTCGAAAGAACCACGCTTCAAAATCATTAATATCTGGTCCTTTTTGGATGGCCTTCAGTGCCTTTTCAAAGCTTTCTTGAATCACATCCAAGGCATCTTCTTTCGAATGTGTATAGTTAAAGGCAATGCGATACATTTTTTCATATTTGGTATCCACAAGCGTTTCTAACGCGCGAATTTGTTTTTTTCTTTTCCAACCATCGAAAACCATCGATTTCTGGAACCTCCTTTCCTGTACACTTATATAGACGAATCACAAGCATAAAAAGTTTCAACTTTTTTATTATTTTTAATTTTTATATTCTAAAAGAAAAAGCGTGGTACAAAAATCACTTTGGATTTTTGCTTCACGCTCAAAATCTGATAAACGGCGGGAACAGAACCAGCTCCTTCGGAAATAAGCCGAAATGATCCAAAAATTAAAGAACAATTTCCGGAAATTTCTTCTTATTTCTCGGAGCTAAGCGGTGCTGTCCCGACCTTGTTTTCTTCTCCCGAGTGCGGTCTTAGTGCACTCAGCGTTTTAATAAAATGCGACCAATCAATAGGACGTGGTGGCGCTAGCCAAATAATTTGAGTAATCTCAGGCCAATCGACAAAATGAATATCCGATAAAATTAATTGTACACTTTCATCTACATGTGCTTTGAAAATGATATTCCATTCCGTAATTTTTTCAATGTTTTTTTGTATCATACGATTATAGGCTTCACCAAAGGAAAAGTCGACACACAATGTAATCGGAGCCAAAACTTTTTTCAATGGTAACGCATCCACCATTAACAACAGATACCGATAAAATAAAAACTGTCTGGCATCCCAAACAGCGGGATTCGTTTTTTGTTCTTGAATAAATTGTCGACTAGCAGAAAAATACTCTGTATACGTTTCTGCAAAGTAGGTTATATCCATTTTGCGATAACTATAGTTTGCTTCTATTGGAAAATGGAACAATTTAAAATGAACGATTGTTACTTTTTGTTCAAAACCTCGCAGGACTTCCTCGGAAAGCTGAAATTGTATTTTTAAATAGCTTAACAAGTCACGATTCAATTGTTGAATTTCTGCAAATCTTTGGCAAAGTGCTGCTGAAGCTACTTGAAGCCACTCTTCAGCAATTAAAAATAAGAGTAAATAATTGCCTTCGTTTGTTCGTTGTGGTTCTGGGACTTGAAGACTCTCTAACCAATTGAAAACATTCTGCTGATTGTCACCGGCTAATTGTTTTAACACTTGCGAATCTACTTTTTTCTCTACATAAAATTGTTGCTGCGTTCGTACTAAAGAAACCGCCAAAAAATGAAAACATTTAGCTTGTGCATAGCCCGCACGCTGATTAAGATGAACCTTCTCAGAAAAAAATAGCTCAAAGTTCCGAATCTGCTCTAAAACTTTTTTACCGTACAATGAAAAATTACGTTGGTATAATTGTAAAAAAACCAGTGTTGTTACTTCGCGTAAATTGGTTTCATTTCCCACCAAGTGAAATTCTTTATTAATTGTAATTTGATAATTTTCCAGCATTTTCTTTAATTCCTTGAACTCCTTATAAGCCAATGTGTGACTAACAAAGTGTTCTAACGCAAACTCATTCACAGAATCAAAACGCTGAAAAAAGAAATCTTGAAACATAGCAAAACGTAACGACTCTTTAATATAGCAATCAATCAAAGTAGCGGAAGTTTCCGTTCCTGATTCATTAAGAGTTAAGAAAATACCATCGCTCACAATTTGAAAATCCTCTGATAAACCAAATTCAATAAAATCGGCATTTAATTCAGCGACCGTTTTGTTCACGATAAATTCAGATAATTCTAACTCCTGCATTACGGTTTCTTTTGACTCTGTTAACATCGGTGCATTTTCCAGTAACTGAAATAAGGCGATTTTTCTTTTATCCACTTTATTTAAAAACATCATCAATATCATAGACTTCTCTCACATCCATTTTTTTCCCATACAATCCATTTCCTGAAAGAAAGTACCCAACCGCTGCTAAATAGCTTTCAGATTCTTCATCGCCGCCTGCACCAAGTCCGTTAGGAAAGACAAAATCTTTATTCACTTGTAAGGGATGAGCCGTTGTTTCTTTTGTTTGTTTCTTTTTTTCTTTTGACATTGCCGGTTTCTCCACAGGTTTGTCTTTTTTCTTGGGTGAAGGCTTTTTTTCTTCAGAAGGAACCGTTGTTTTTTGATCTTCCGGAGGGGTTGGCACAGGTTGTTCCGGTTCTGACTTTTCCTGAGGGGTGATTGATTCTGGTTTTGGTTGAATTTCTTCCGTTGGTTCTAAGGGATTATAAATAGGTGTCGCCAATGTTTGAATTGGTTCTATTTCGACAGCCGTAAAAATTAGCAAAGAACTAAATAAAAAAAGATACTTTTTTCTCATGGCTTCTCACTCTCTCTACCTCTACTTTATGGGAAGCAATTCCTTGTAAAAGTATCTTTACTTTTACAAGGAAAACCCTTTTTGTCAATAGATAGCCCTTTTTATTGCTCAGATTGTTGTTCTTCCTCTTTTTTCTTTTTACGATACAAGAAGAAAATCAATAAGAGCAGCGCTAGAATGATGAATGCAATCAGTAGATACAACCACCAATTGGTTCCTTTAATGGTTACGTCTTTTTCATTTAATTCTTTAGCAACGTCCCCAGAAATAGTAAATTCTTTTGTAAATTCCCATTTGTACAGGTACCGTTCTTCACCATTGGCACCTTTGACTTGATAGGTGCCCTTTTCATCTTTTACACCATAGGCCGTTGATTTCAAGACATATTTCCCTGGCGTTAATCGTTCCCCTTTTAAAGAAATTGGGTAACTAAAGTTAGAGTTTGGCGCCACTTGCATATCCTCAGTATCGGATTGGTAAAGCGTTTCGCCTCCTTTTGAAACAGTATTGATTAAATGTAATTGGTTTAAGTAGGCCGCTTGTGGGTTTTGTAAAGAAACATTGATGACGTTTCGCGCGTTGACTTGGCCTGGTTTAACCCCCAGTAATTTTAAATCTGGTTGAACCTTTGTCTCATTTTGCTGAAGAATAATAGCCACAACATAGGAGTATTCATTATTAATAGCTAACCCTTTTGATTGATCCGCAGAAGTCGTGGTTTCTTTCTTTTTCTCTTTGAGTGTTATGCCGCCAGCCATCACGCCATCAAAAGAATCTTTAGGCATCGTGATGGTTAAAGGTAATGTCTTTTGGGAATGCTTCGGCAAGATGATTTCTTTCGGTGCTTCCACATAATCTTTTAAGTTAAAGCGTAAAGTTTTGTCAGGTTTGATCCCGTTTTGGCCATATTCTACTACGCCATTTAAATTTGTTGTCGCTGAGTTCACCGTATTTTCAATGGTAATGTCTTCATCTGTATCATTGCGTAACTGAATTTCTACGGTTTGTTTGGCACCAGGCACCATTTTTAAGTCAAAGTAGGTTTTTGATTTATCCACTTGATTTTCGGGAATTGTTGGTGTGACCGCAAAATTAAATTCAGAAGCGTGCGCCTCCACGCCAATCCAGCCAAATAACATACAAGCGATTACCGTTGCATATACTTTCCATCTGTTCATATTCATTCTCCTATGTCTGTCATTCTTTGTTGTATTATAAGCACCAAAAGACCGAAAGATAAGCCAAAAATTTTTGACTTATATCCCGATCTTGCGTGTATGCTGTCGTTCTTAGTTTCCTGTGTTAGCAGGTGTATCTGTCAAAGTCCAAGTAAAAGTTGTCGTGTATTTTTTCGCATATTTTGTGGTTGAACCAGGTACTTCTAATGAAATACTTGTTTTAGCGGCATCTACACTATCGCCCCAGCTCATTAAGTACGTACCCGCACCTTCTTTATCGCCAGCAGCCATGACCACTGATTCAGCCCCAGTTGGGTTTAATTCAATCGTAGCTGGCGCTGTCGTTGGTTTTGCAGATTGTGAAGCTGAAACCACGCGTCCGTTGCTTAAAGTTACTTTGGCCGCTGTTAGTTCTTGGTTGGCTTCAGTTTTGAATTGACCATTTTGTTTTACTTTTAACGTCCAACCTGTTTCAGTCCCACGATTATCTGAGACTTGAACAAAGTTCGGGCCTTCTTGATCGGCACCAGCATTATCTTTGTATTTTTGTGTTTCTGCATAGTAGGTCATATTTTTTGAGGTAATCGTTTGTTCCCCAAAAGATAAACTAGATGCATAGTCAATGGATAACGGACCTGCTGTCCCTGGCTTAGGCCCTGTTGGATCAGTTGGATCAACTGGCGTAATTGGTTTATCCGGATCTGGATTCGTCGGATCAACTGGATTCGTTGGGTTCGTATTTGGTGCAAATTGAATCGCTCCGTTTGTTTGGTATTCACCACCGTCGACTGCTAATGCACTCATTGGTACAAGTGCCAATGCGCCTAAAGTTGTGGTTGCCATCAATGTCATTACTTTTGTCTTTTTCATTTATTTCCCTCCATTATTTACTGGTACATCTGAAAGTAGCCAAGTCAATGTTGTTTTATATTGTACTGCATCCTTAGGGGTTTTCCCGGGAACAGTTAGTGAGATTGCCCGTGTGATTGTGGCATTTACTTGCTGTCCTTGTTGATTTTTTTCGGTCACTTTTTCTGCTTGCCCCCACAGCGTGATCCACGTTCCGGCGCCGGTCTTTTCTGGGGCTTGCATGACAACAGTTTCTGCGCCCGCAGCATCTAATTGAATGTTTGCGGTAGCAGTTGGCGGCAATACGTCCGTCGCATTTGAGCGAACACTGGGCTCAGTAAAGGCGACGGTGGCGCCTGTTAATTCTTTGTGTAATGTTTCTGCATTACGAAATTGACCATTTTGTTTCACTTTTAAAACCCAGCCAGCATTGGTTCCCCGTAAATCACTTACTTGTACATAATTAGCAGTTGCCAATTCACTTGCTGAACCATCTGGATTTTTATAGGTTTGCGCTCTGGCAAAATACGTTTGATCCTTATTCGATATCTCATTACTCCCAAAATCCAAACTTGAGGCATAATCGATGGAAAGTGGCCCAGGTGTGCCTGGATTAGGTCCATCAGGATTCGTTGGATCGACTGGTCGAACTGGTTTTTCTGGATCGGGATTTTCTGGATTTACTGGATCCGTCCCATCTGTGCTTGGGGTAAAAACAATCGACTGTTCGCTATCAAAAACGACCGTCGCCGCTTCAGCAGGAACAGTGGCGCCAAGCAACATTGTTCCGAATAACAAGGAGTAGACGACTGTTTTTTTCATTTACTTAGCCTCCAACATTCGTTGGTACAGATTTCAATGTCCATGTTAAGGTCGTACGATATTCTTTTGCTAATTTAATCGCTTTACCTGGAACATTTAATTTCACGGCAGTAGCACCTTCTGTCGCATCTTTCCCAAAACGATAGACCCAAGTCCCCATTCCTTTGCCATCTTCTGCTTTGACTAATTCTACTTCTGTTCCAGGAACAAAGATATGTGCTGCTGTTGGTGTTGGCGCGTATGCGGCATCAACAATCGATGTCACACCTGCATTGGCAATCGATAAAGCGGCCCCAACTAATTCTTCATTTTGGGCTGTTTTGAATTGCGCATTTTGTACAGCGCTTAACGTCCAGCCTTCTTGTGTCCCACGTTTATCCGTTACCTGAACATAGTTGGGACCTGTTGTTCCATCTTTAAATGTTTGAATTTGTGCGTAATAATCTTTCGTGTCGGAAGTGATTTTTTGGGCGCCAAATTGAAAGCTTGAAGCATAGTCAATTGATAAGGGGCCTGCAGTCCCTGGTTTTGGTCCAGTTGGGTCAGTTGGATCTTCTGGTTCAACTTTTTCATCTGGATTGGTTGGGTTAACTGGCTTCGTTGGATCTGTATCTGGTTCAAATGTAATGGCGCCATTACTTGTATAGTTCACGTTAATGTCTTCCGCAAATGCTTGTTGTGTCGCTAGGACACCGCTAAATCCTACAATCCCTACTACTGCTAATACTGTTTTTTTCATCTTCTTTTCTCCTTTTAATAAATAATATGCCTATAGTGATAAGGCTGATTCCCAAATAAATAAATGGTCCTTGATTGGTGGTACCTGTCGCTGGTAATCTTCCTTGTCGCGACCCATATACGCCAGAAGAAAGGACGGATGAAGCGCCTCCGTCAGCTGGCTTGGTGGGTTCGGTCGTTGTGGAAGAATTACTAGTCGCTGTTGTCGACTCTTCTGTGGGATATTCATACGTTCCATAAAAGGAGACAACACCACTATTTTCATAAGCTGCTTCCCCAAACGCAGTGTCTGAATGACAGAAGCTGAAAAGACCTAAAAAACAACTAAGCAAAAGGTATTTTTTCATCTCACTTCTCTCCTCCTTGTTATGGTGCCATGACTAATGACCATGACAATGTCCCTTTGAATTCGCCAACTTTTTGTTTCTCGACTGGCACAGATAGTTTAAGCCCCCGTTGGTTTGCCGCACCCCAACCTTGGTTAATTGTATAACTACCTGAACCGGAGCCTTCATTTTCTGTAACAACCGTATCTCCCTTATTGAGTAAAAATTCTCCTTTGTCTGTAACCAATGACAAATCTTCCAATTGATCTGTGCCGTTCGTTAAGGGATTCGTTATCTGAACATTCAGTTTCCAAGGCGTACTTTCTGTCCCGCGTGTGTCTTGAACGACTAAATCATCTGAAAGAGTTGGCCAGTAAACTTCTGGCTTGGCAGAAATTTTTTGTTTGCCAAAATCAATTGTTTTAGGTACTTTTTCTAACGTTAATTCACCTGAAATAGACACATTGACTTTTTTATTTAACATTTCACCAGCTTCTGTAAATTGATAATTGGCTGGCACCGTTTTGGCTAATTCTTCTGGTTTCGCTTGTTGAATGGCTTGGAAGGTTGCGGCATCAAGACTTGGTGTTTGATTGGCCCGACCATCTGCGAAAATCACCGTTGCTTGTGTCCATTGTGCCAACTCGTCTGAATTCGTTAAGCCATTTGCTTCTTTTAATTTCAAATGCGCACTTGTCGCATACAAAGCAAACGAACGATCTTTGGCAAGGACACTTTCATTTTTCACAACAACTAAATGAACCGTTTTGTTTTGCAAATTATCCCCTGACGTCCCTGCTTCTAATTGAATATCATGTGTCCGCGATACAGTTTTTTCTGCTAACGGCGCTTGAATTTGTGGTAAATCCGTCTCTTTTAATGAGGTCTTGAAAAACGGCCGACCTTTTGCACCGAGCATTTCCACTACCTTATCAACAGTCGTTAGTTGCGCTGCCTCATCTTCTGTGACAATCACCGATTGCCCTGAAAGTTCCACTTTATTTGAAAATTGAACTTTCACCTGATAACTGTAGTTCATATTCGTCGCTTTCCATGAAAGCGGGGTGGTATCTTTTTGCTCTGGAATTTGCTCTATCGCGCTCCCAACTTCACTAGACTTAACCGTTCCTTGGTGCAACCAAGAACCTGTTACTTCGTCAGGAAGGAAGCTTAGGGTTGGTGTTAAAGCACTTGAGGTCGGAATCATCAAACGTCCTTTTTGAACTTTTTGTCCAGCTACTTCGGTGCCCCACGCTTGTAAGGTTAATGGCGCATTGCCGGCTTTGACCTCTTTTACATCATGAGAAATAGTACCTGCACCTGCCACAATTCCAGGCGTTTCCACTTCATAATCGATGATAGAGCCAGGAATTGCTATCCCATAGCCATTGGCGCCCTTGGTCACATCGTTATCGCCAATAAATGTTTTTCCAGTCGCTTTTTCAATCCCATGAAACGTTGTTGGCGTAAGTTTTGTAGCATTATTGACCGTTGGATTAATCGTCAAGACCTGATAGGCTTTGACATTTCCAAACCAAGTCCCTGTGCTATCCACCAAAGCAGTTGTATCTGTCGTTGGTTTAATCCATAAAAGTTCATCTTTTGTTGGATCGACAGCTTCAAAATCCGCAATGTTTACTTTACCTGTACCAGGAATTGTTTCTAATGTTGCATGATCCTGAACCGTTAGTTTGCTAGCTGAAATTAAATTGGCCGTGTTGGTAATCCCAATTCCAGCGTTTTTAGATAGATGAATTGATCCGAATTCATTGTAAGTCGTACTATGATTCGCGGCAGTAGCAGAAACGCCATTTTTGATGTTCCCACCATTAGCCATTAATTTAATGCCATTGGTGACATTTAATTCCGTAAAGTTGACAACGCCTAAGCCTGTCGCATTTAGTGGTTCTGTTTGATAGTTATTGGTGCCGTCAACGTTAGTCCCAAAGTTAAAGGCCACTTTATTTGAACTAGCATTCACAATTGCATTAGTAAAATTATCTGTTGATGAACCACCGGATAAACCGTTAATACTAACTGCACCTTGAACATTTGCGGTAACATCACGTAAGATTTTTCCGCCACTGATATTGGAATACTGTGTCGCATATAAATTTCCAATACTAGAACCCGTTGCTTGAATATTCATTGTAATCTTGCCGTTCTTGGTATACGCAGCATTGGTTCCACCATCACCGTAAATGCTGGCCCCATTTAAAGATTCCACACCTGTTTTAGTGAAAATATTTAAAGTAATTGTGTTTGATTCATCCGTTCCTAGTGTCGTATTTTGACCATAGGGCCGACCACCAGTAATGTAGGTATTACCAGGCAACTTAAACTCTCCGTTGTAGTTTCTTAAATCAATTAAGAGTTTGGCATTTCCAAGAAGTGAGCCCGCATTGGTAATCCCACCTGAAAAACCGTTCGCGCCTGTCCGAGGAGTTCCTGAGAAATTTCCTCCGTAAATGCGGTTGTCTGAATTACCAGTAATTGTATGACCACCGCTTGCTCCATAAGAAGCGCCCATTGAAGCATTAATTACTCCTTCATAAACCGTTACACCGACATTCCCAACATTTTTGGCATCATTCCAGCCACCGCCTGAAAGAAACCAATCGACTTGACCATTATTAACGATTGTTTGACCGTTCCCATAAACTCTAGCTGCTTGATAGCCTGTTCCTTCTAATGTGTCAGCAATCCCGCCATTCAATGTGTTAGAAGTATTTCCTTCAACGACACCTGAAAAAGAGCCACCATATGTCCAGCGAGCAATGGTATTATTTAAAACAGTCTTAGTATCTCCTTTTATATAGATATCCCAAGTATCATTACTAGCAGGATAGCCGCCGCCACCAACAATATCCCAACCTGAACTATACCCACGACTTTTATCGGTCGTTGAATAATCTAAACTCGTCGGTTTTGCGCCTGAATAAGCCATACCATCGCCACCTAAAGACCCATCACCATTCGCTGTTCCCACTTCAATTGTTGTATTTCCTTCAATATAGCCGCCGCGGCCAGCTGCAGTTGAATAAATTGCACCATTATTAAACGAACCGCTGACTAATTTAGAAGAAATATTTCCAAAAACTTTAAAAGCTGCTGCCGATTTGGCTAATTCTGCTCTTTGCTGTGGTGTATAAGCATCATACGTTGCTTCATTTGAGGCCCCAATTTGACTCTTGTTAAATTTCGAAACATTGTTACCAGCACCGCCGTTAAAATCATTAATACCGCCAGCAGTATTCGTTCCTGCTGTAACCACATTCGTAATATTTCCGATGATCGTTCCAGAATATTGGTTGCCTCCTTCAAAATCTGCACGACCCGCACTATACAACTGTGTATTTAAATTTGTAGTAATTCCATCAGTCGCACGATTCGTTCCTATATCGCCGCGGGAAGAGCCACCAATAAAACGTTGACCCGCTGTATACCAACGGCCATATCCAGAAATATCGTTTGTTACTTTTCCACCAATATTTCCGTATTGAACACCGCCATAATACGTACTTAGTTGGAAACCTGTAGCAGCATTCGTAATTGCAACCTTTGTTGAGACGTTACCAGTAACATTCGCTGTGTTGGTTGCGTTGGTCCCATAACCGCCCCCATAAATTGAAGCAATTCTGCCACCAGAATCATTGACAACCAATGAAGTATTCCCAGTCACTGTCCCAATATTGGCGCCCCCACTTAATGTATTTAGTCCGCTCCGTGTATTGTTAATAACAATCGTAGGATTTCCAGCTAAATTACCACCATTTTGGTTTCCGCCATAGAAATTCCATGTCCCTGTACCTGTACTGTTTACTGTTAAAGTTGGGTTTCCTGAAACATCTCCTGTATCCGTTCCACCGTATACGGTCAGACCGTTTCCACTAGAACCGCCATTCAAGTTCAAACTGTAACCATTTAAATACATATTCGTACCTGTATAGTTTAGATTTCTCAAAGTGATGTTTGAGCCAAAAAAGATATTTTGATTAAATCCTAACGTCTTAGAACCCGTTGGCGCCGTTTGATCCATACTAATCGGATCCGCGCTGTTTCCAGTAATCACTAAATGATTGACCTTGCCTTGCAAGGCGTAAAAGGTCATATTACTTGCCGTAACGGTGTCAGGAATCACTTTAGCGGTGGTCGCCGTACCCGTTGTAATATTAGTTCCTATATAAAGAGTGAAATCGCCATTGTTCCCCTGTTGATACAAATCAAACAAGGCTTCTTTCAAACCAGCCTCTGTCGATGCATATTCTTTGTACGCTGCTCCATCTCCTGCTGGACTTGGCACAACAATCACTTTTGTTTTATCCGCAGGAGCAATTGTGTCCGCAATGGACTGATCAACTGAAACAGCTCTGGCCATGCGTGTCCGTTTCTGTTTAAAGACAGCTGTAAGTTGTGTATCTTCTGAAAACTCTAATTGAAGAAGTTCTTCATTTGTATATGTTTTTCCTTGGTAAGACCAGCCAACGAAAGTCGCATTTTCCTCACTATTCGCCCATTTTGGTAATTCTTCTGTCCGAAGTGGCTGATTTTTTTCTTTTACCACTTGATAACTTTTGGCATCATTTTGAAACAAAGCTTGATCCGTTGTTTCAAAGGTCAAGGTGATTTGCTTCTGCTCTTCGCTTGGTTTTGTTTCTGTGGAAGAGGTGGTTACTTTTTCTGTGATAGCACTAGATTCCGTCATTGATGACTGTTCTATAGAATGTGCGCTGCTTTCTTTTGTTGCTTCACTTGTACTGGTTTCTGCTGTTTTTGGCTGTGTCTGCGTACGTTCCGTTTGTTGCTCCCCTTCAATCGCCCACGCTGAAACAGATAAAAATGGTTGTACAAGTAAACAAGTTGCCAATAAAACAGCGATTTTCTTTTTCATTAACTTCATCACTCCTCCCTCGAAGTAAACTTTCCACAACCAACCTATGGCTCAAGTATACGAAGTTTTCTTCTGATTTTTTTAAAGATATTTTCTTAATTTCAAAAAAAAAATTTATTTTTTAATTTTCTTTTTGTTAACTAAACGAATTTTTTGCTGTTTTTGTAAGATAAAAATGTTAATTTGTTCACAAAAATAACAAAAACGTTGTTTTTAACATTAAAATTAACAAACGAGTTCGTAGTATAGCACGGATTTTTTCTCATGTAAACATCATTAAATAAACATTTTTGTTTAATTTATACATATTTCTCAGCTAAAAAAATGACAAAAATAAATAAACAGAGGCCTTAGAAATATTTCTAAGGCCTCTGTTTATTTATACGTATTCACAAACTGGACTGTTTCTTGGTAACATTGTTTAGCTTCTTTTGTTTGATAGTCGAATTGATATTCGTGGGTGATTGTTGCTTTCTTATCTTTGAAAAAGAGAGCTGAAACTGGAACATTTAAAGTTTTTAACCGCTGAACCAAGGCTAGTCCTTGATCTTGGAATGAAAAGCTATTGCCATCTGTTAGATACGTCGGGGGAAATTCTTTGGTGACTTTATCCACTAAACTCACTTCTTGCAGTTCCGCGCTCGTCTGCCAGTCTTTAGTGCCGAGCAAGGACCAAGCCACTGTTTTAACGAAAAATTTCATAAAACGATTATCACTTTGTTGGTTGGCCATTTGTTTCAAATCCACCGGACCACAATACGAGAGTGTACCTTTTAAATGGCTAGCCGGCAACGCTGCAGTCATCCCTAGTTCTTTGGCATAGTTGGCGTTGGTTTGAACTGTTGCATATTGTAGAGCAATCTGGGCACCCGCACTGTCCCCGCCAATAAAAAGCTTAGATAAATCTAACATGGGATACGCTTGTTTCTTTTCTAATAAAAATTGAACAAGTTCATTGACCTGCTGGAGCTGGCTTGGATAAGGTGCGTCTGGTGCTAATTCATAATTCATTGAAATAAAGGCAACTGAGGAATCAGCCACTAAACGTGTCGCAAACTCTTTCATCCCAGACTTATCTCCTCCCACATAGCCACCACCATGGACCCATAAAACGACTGGTACCGCTTGTTTTGACGTTTGGGGATAATACAAATCAAAGGTATTCTTTTTTCTTGAAGAAGGGTATGTTTGATTTTCTTGCAATTGAACATTGGGCAATGCTTTATCATAGGAAGCTGAATCTTTTATTTCAACTTCACCTGCGAATAACTGGTTGATGACCCAAGCGCCTGGCTTAGGAGATAATTGAAAGGCGAGAAACACACCTAAGCAAATAACCACAATGATTCCTAACAACCAAAGGATAAAACGTACGATTTTTCTTTTCACTCTATTCACCTGCTTTAATTTGTAGCAAAATTATAGCATGTTTTTTAGCCAAAGCGTTTATTTTGAAACAGCTTTTTTAGAATTTGATGTACTTTTATCATTTGAAATGCCCTCTTAAAAGCTGTAAAATGAACAAAATGACTTTAAACTTTAGGAGGTTGCCAAATGAAAGCTCTGATTTCCATTGATTATACGAATGATTTTGTCGCCACAGACGGAAAACTAACCACTGGTGCCGCTGGACAAGCTATTGAAACGGCCCTTGTTCAACAAACAAAGCACTATTTTGACAATGGCGATTTTGTGGTTTTTGCCATTGATGGGCATGACCCCCTAGATCACTATCATCCTGAAAATAAACTTTTCCCACCCCATAATGTCTTAGGAACTGACGGGCGTAATCTGTTTGGCTCGCTAGCTGATTTTTATCAAGCTCACAAAAATGAGGCAACCGTTTATTGGCTGGACAAACGGCACTATTCTGCTTTTAGTGGCACGGATTTGGACATTCGGTTACGAGAACGAGGAATTACAGAGCTTTGTTTAACTGGTGTTTGTACAGATATTTGCGTGTTGCATACGGCTGTTGATGCCTATAATTTAGGCTATCAATTAATGATTCCTGAACGCGCCGTTGCTAGTTTTGATGAACAAGGACACGAATGGGCGTTACGCCACTTTAAACAAACTTTAGGAGCAACCATTCTATAAAAAGACTGGTCAATCCTTCCATACGCCCTATCTATACTCAAAAATTCGTGTAAACAACACAAAAGAGCCTGGGACAAAAATCACTTTGGATTTTTGTCCCAGGCTTAAAAATTGATAAACGGCGGGAACAGAATAAGCAGAGACTGCTAGCTGATAGAAATTAGCTACTCATAAAGCCCACTTTTTTATAGACCAATGACCGTTGCAAAGAAAGGAACTACTAAAACAGTAACTACGCCAACCACTACGACAGAAATACTAGCCATAGCAGCCTCTGTTTCGCCCATTTCCATGCCTACTGCCACACCTAGGGCATGTCCGGCCGCACCTAAAGCTAAACCTTTGGCGATTGGATTGTTAATTTTAAACCATTTCAATGCAATTCGGCCCAAGGCATAGGTTAGTACACCATTGAAGATTACAGTAAACGCCGTAATGGAAGCAATGCCGCCAACAGTTTGAGAAATAGGTACGGCAATCGCTGTTGTAGCTGCTTGTGGTAAGATTGAAGCCACTAAATGATTATCCATGCCAATCACTTTTCCTGCAAAATAAACAGCCACTAGCGAACCAAAAGAACCAATTGTTAACGCCGTTAAAATTTCTAACCAATATTTTTTCAACACGTCTCTCTTTTTATATAAAGGAATCGCAAACGCTACTGTCGCAGGCTCTAGAAAGAAGCTGATATATTTGCCACCTTCATTGTATTGCTCGTAACTAATTCCTGTTACTTTTAAAACGACAACGCCTAAAATCATCGCAACGAATAATGGCGTAAATAAGAAGAAACCTTTACTTTTTTTAAACAACCAAGTACCTATGCCAAATACAGCTAATGAAATAATAATGCCAACATACGGATTCATGCGCGAACCTCTCCTTTCGCTTTCTTCGTTGCTGCGGGTTCTTTTTCTTTTCGAGCATCTTTCATATGCAATAAAAAGGCGCCCGTCCAACCAGTCGTTGCTAGTAACGCTAATGTTGCTACTAAAATAACAAAAACAATTTGAACGCCAAATTGTTGCATAATCCCTAAAGAATTAACTAAGGAAATCCCTGAAGGAACAAATAAAAATGTAATAACCGTTGATAAGCTATTACCTAGCCCTTCCACTTGCTCCAATTTAACAACTTTTGTACATAAACCAATGAACAATAACACCATGCCAATTACTGAAGCAGGCATTGGTATTGGGGAAATGAACGCCAAGCCGTTGGCGATTAACATAATAATGGCAAAAACTGCTGCTTGTTGTAAAAATGAATATACTTTCTTTTCCATTCTTCTTCGCTCCCTTTTGTATGTTTTCTATGGGTTAAGTATATAAAGAAAACGTTTTTTTAAGGGCTTTTTTTCATGAAATGCCAGAATTTCTTCACCAAATGCAAAAATCACCACTTGAAATGCATTCGACATTTCAAGTGGTGATTTTTTAACTTAAGCCAAGTTTTTCTTTAAATTCTTTGACGTATGAACGGCTAACAGGTACTTTTGAGCCGTTAGTTAAAATTACTTGCAACGTGTTATTAAACCACGGCTGAATTTCTTGAATTTTTGTTCGATTCAAGATGAAACTTCGATGCGTTTTAATAAAGAGCGTGGCAGGTAATTTTTGTTCGATACTGTTGAGGGTCCCTGTCATCTTGTAGACCTGTTGATCCACAAAAATGCTCAGTTGCCGTTCTTCGACAGAAACGAGGTAAATATCTTCTGGCGCCACAAGATAAATGCGGTCTTCCCCTTGAATAGGTATTGCTTCAGATTTCGGTCCTTTTTCAGCAGTGTTTTCTGGGACAGCTTGAGCCATTTCTTTCGATACTTTTTCAATGACTTGTGTTATTTTTTCTTCTTCAAAAGGTTTCAAAATATAATCTTTTGCATTCACTTGAA
The DNA here is from genome assembly GCF_051713465.1 of Enterococcus sp. DIV0358. Classification (NCBI taxonomy): domain Bacteria; kingdom Bacillati; phylum Bacillota; class Bacilli; order Lactobacillales; family Enterococcaceae; genus Enterococcus; species Enterococcus sp. DIV0358. The sequence goes on from NZ_JBIOPX010000001.1 coordinate 2,657,651, forward strand.
AGGCCTTTAACGCATATTGATCATAGGCGGTTGCAAAGACCAAGTAGGGCGCTTTTTTAAGATGGGTTAATTTTTCCGCTAAATCAAACCCGCTTTCATCAGTCAAATGAATATCTAAAAATAACAAATCTGGCTTTTGATCCATCATCTCTTCCATTGCCTCCGCCACAGAATCCGCTTCTGCAACGCTCGTCACTTGCGGATGTTGGGAAACAAGATAGCTCAATTCTTCTCGTGCTAAGGGCTCATCATCAACGATTAATACGTGCATCTAATTCCTCCTGTTCCATCGGGATTTCTAAATGAACATGGCTCCCGCCTGTTTCTAAATTTTCAATTAAAAAACAACCTTCTGATACATAAAGGTTCGCCATTCTGCGGGACAAGTTTTCCAGTGCCGTGCCGGTGCCTTTTTCCGAAGTCACTGTCGTCTTTCCTAATAGCAAGCGGCGTTCTTCGGGAATCCCTTGCCCATTGTCATACACATCCACATGTAATTTATGTTGTTTTGCTTTGACCACTACCCGAACTTGATTGTTCTCCTTCCGGCTGCCAAATGCATGCTTGATGGTATTTTCCACTAACACCTGAATCGCATACGGCGGTACTTTTTCTGAAGCAACCGCTTCTTCTACGTCAAATGTTACTTGATAACGATTCGGAAACCGTGCTTGTTCTAATGACAAATAGGCTTTTACTTGTTCTAGTTCTTGTGAAACTGGGATCGTAGTTTGCACGGCTCCCTGCAAGTTGCCTCGAAAGTATTTGCTTAATTGGAGCAATAGTTTCCGCGCTTTTTCACTGTCTTTCCGCATTAATGCGGAAATAGTATTGATGGCATTAAAGAAGAAATGCGGGTTCACTTGCGCTTGCAAGGATTTAATTTCAGCTTCTTTAAGTAATTTTGATTGTACTTCCGCTTCCCCTAATTCAATTTGTGAAGAAAAAATTGTCCCAAGACCTTCTGCTAACTGTTCCTCGACATGCGTTAACTGCGCTGGATCCGTAAAATACATTTTTAAGGTGCCAACAATTTGCTGATGGGAAAATAATGGAATCACAATCGCCGCTTGCAACGGACAATTAGGGTCCGAACAACCAACTTCTTCTTTGGCATGCGCGATGGTCATTTGGCCCGTCCGTAACACTTCCCGAGAAAGCTCCGTGATGACTTCTAGCTCTGGAATATGATGGTCGCTTCCTGCGCCAACATGAGCTAAAATTTGATGACTGTTTGTCATGCTAATCGCACTGACTTTTGTATAATGCTTAATAATCTCCGCAACTTTTTTGCTGGAATTTTTATTGAGTCCTTCTCGAAAATATGGCAGTGTTTCCGCTGCTAATTCCAAAACATCGTGCGTCTGAACCGCTTTGGCCTGCTCTTCTTGTTTTAATGTCGTCGTTAGAATCGACATAAAAATAAACGTTCCTACGCTATTTAACAAAATCATTGGCAGCGCAATAAAACGAACCAACGTGGCTCCATCAGATAGATCACCGCTGAAAAAGAAAATAAAAATCATCTGAATCATTTCCATGCACGCTCCGACAATGGCAGAAAATCCGGCAGACGGAAAAACAGTTTGCTTTGCCATGCGGCTCCCTAAAAAACCGGCAATTAAGCCAACAATTAAAGAAGCAGGCACATAAAAGAAACTATGCCCCCCACCTTGAATAACCCGATGAAAGCCAGCAATTAAACCAACCGCACTGCCGACAATCGGACCACCCACTAATCCAGAAACGCCAATTACTAACGTACGCGTATTCGCAATGGAAGCATTGCTGCTTAAATAGGTTAGTAAATTATTGGGAACAATCTGATTCTTAGCGATTTCGATACCTGTAAAATTAGAAATAATAGCAAATAAACCAAAAATCAAAATCAATTGGACTTTTGAAGACATTTTTTCACGACTTAATAAAACACGCTTAAAATAAGGCACATTCACTAAAAGAAAGGCCAGTAAAATAATTAAGCCCACCCGTTCCATCATTAAAATAAATAATTCGACCACACCGGCACCTCCTTCCTATTAACTATACTATAAATCAAGGAAAAGAAAAAAATGAAGCTTCTCAAAAAAGAGGCTTCATTTTTTCTATTCATTAAAACGCAGGAATATTAGCGCCTTTAGAATTTTTCTTGATGTATTCAGCAACTTCTTTTGTTGTCATCGCTTCTTTTAAAACCTTGATCTTTTCGCTATCTTTTTCGCCTTTACGTGTCACAACTTGCAATGCGTAATGTTTACTTGCTTCTTCATCTTCTAACAAGATCGCATCTTTCGTTGTTAAACCAGCAGGTTCTAAGTAGGCTGGGTAGCAGAACACCATAGCGATGTCTTTTTCATCATAGGCTTTAGCTAAATTCAGTAAATCAATGCTTTCAAAAGTGATGTTTTTAGGATTTTCCACGACATCTGCCACCGTGCCGTTAAAGCCGACACCTTCTTTTAATTTAATCACGCCGTTTGCATTTAAAATTGCTAAAGCACGACCTTCATTGGTTGGATCGCTAGGAATCCCCACTTTGGCATTTTCAGGTAAATCTTTCGCATCTTGATATTCTTTTGAATAGAAACCACCAGCAAAATAATAAATCGGTTGCACAGCCACTAAATCAGCTTTTTTCTCTTTGTTAAACATTTCCATGAAGGGTTGATGTTGCGCAAAATTGGCATCCGCTTCGTCATGTTGCACGGCATCGTTGTAGGCAACATTGTCGCTCACTTCCATAATGTTAATTTTGTACCCTTTTTTCTCAGCTTCTTTCTTGGCAATCTCCAAGATATCTTTTGAAGATTCCAATTGCACGGCAACGGTAATCTCCTTGTCTTCTTTCTGGTCTGCTTGTTTATTTCCCCCACAGGCAGCTAAAATAACTGTTGCAATAACAGCGAATGTTGCTAAATAAAACTTCTTCATTCTTTTGTCCTCCTACTTTCTTTTGTCTAGTTTTTGGGCAATGAAGTTCCCAAGCATTTGTAAAATGAAGACCAGTGCAATCATAATCACAATGGCAACATACATAATACCGTATTCATACCGTTGATACCCGACACGAACTGCAAAATCGCCAATCCCGCCGCCACCAACAACACCCATCACCGTGGAATATGAAACCATACTCACTGTCGTGGTTGTGTAAGCAAGGACCAATCCGCTACGTGCTTCCACCAATAAAAAGTGCCAAATGTATTGGACTTTCGAGGTACCTAACGAATTAGCTAAAAAATAAATTTCTTCTGGAACATCCAACAGCACTTGTTCAACCAAGCGAGCAAAAATCGCGATCGCAACAATACTCAATGGCACAGATGAAGGAATTGGGCCAAACGCCTTTCCTAAAACAGAACGAGTAACTGGAATCAACGCAATCACAAATAATAAATAAGGAAACGAACGAATAACAGTTACAATGAAATTTAAAACCCAGTATAGCCAAGGTTGATGCCCTTTGACTTTCGGATTAGCCAAAAATAGTCCTAAGCCTAAAGGCAAGCCGACAAGCAAACAGATAGCCATCGAAATCGACATCATAATCCCTGTTTCTTTTAAACCAACCAGCATAGATGGCCAATATTCGGCAAAGGTTTCTGAAAAAGTCATGGACGCAAACTCCTTTCCACTTTTTCTAAATAGGAAAGCGGTTCTTCCTCATATTGCTGAGGATTATTCAGAAATTCGCCAATTAACTGACCTTTTTCCATCACTAAGATACGATTACATAAGCGCTTCACGGTTTCTAATTCGTGACTGACAAAGAAAATAGTCGGTCGGAATTCCTGATGCGTCTTATGTAATAGTCGAACGACACTTTCTGTATTTTCTTCATCTAATGAACTCGTTGCCTCGTCACATAATAACCATTTTGGATTACGGCTCAACGCTCGAGCAATAGAGACACGCTGTTTTTCCCCACCAGAAAGCTGAGCAGGATACGCTTCTGCCTTATGGTCCATATCAACAAACGTTAATAAACGCTCAATTTTTTCAGGCTGTTTCTCTTTTAAAAGTTTCAAAGGCAACGCAACATTATCATAAATTTTCAAATTTTCTAACAAATTGTAATGCTGAAACACCATCCCCATTTGTTGTTGCTGCTGGCGAACTTCTTTTTTAGAGAAGGTTTGAACATTTCTGCCATCAATACGAATCTCCCCTTCACTCGGTTGTTCCATTAAATTCAACAAACGTAACAACGTGGACTTGCCAGAGCCACTTTTCCCAACAATCCCAACGATTTCTCCTGGTTGGACAGAAAAGTGAATATTTTTTAACGCGTGTGTCTCTTGATAGACTTTCGACACATTCACTAACTCAATCATGATTACCTCCTAAAGACCGACAAACAAACTATAACAACTAAAAAAACTGTATAACAATTAAAGTAATTCTGTGAAACGATTTAAAAAAACTATTACGAATTAAAAAATAACACACGTTTCAAAAAACAGCGTTATATCAGAGATGTAACTACTTACATCATCTACTAAAACAGAAAAAAAAGCAACCTTTTTATTTGTGAAAAAAACACTATCTGTTTTTTGTCTGTATTATTTTGTACAAATGAATTAAAAATTTCCTGTTTCTACAGCTATTTCCCCACGCTCCTACTAAAAAAAGACATTCTCAGAAACGAGGCATCCAAAAAGGGAAAAGCGCTCGTAACGATAATGTCTCTAATAGTTTACTTTTTAAATACAACTGTTTCTTCGACAGTAATTCTTTCAGCCAATGATTGAATCACTGGACAGTTTGGGGAGACAAGCTTCAAACACCGTGTCGCCCGTGCTTGAAAGGCTTCTGGAACAGACACATAAAAGAGAATCGTCACCTGTTTTAATGGTTGTGCGCGTCTCTCTACTTCTCTTGAATACGTGACTTCTATTTTTTCAAACTCAAAGGGAATGTGCGAATTTTCCAAAACGGATTGATACACGTATCCCCCACAAGCGCCAATTGCCGAAACGAGCATTTGAACTGGCGAATATCCCTCTTCTTTTGCTAACACCCAGCGCGCTGTTTTCGTTTGTAATTCAAATTTTTCCACACCACGAATAATCGTCAAACGTTCTACCATTGCCATCTTCACTCCTTTTTACTCTTTCTTAAAAGATACTACAAAACAGCGCTAAAACAAACATTTCTAACTTCTCAACTTAGCAAGTCCTAAAAAAAACAAAATTCTCACTTGACAAACAACGCAACACCTGATAATATACTTCCGTTCAAATCGTAACCATTACGATTTATATTTTATAAATCCAAAAAGAAAGGAAGTGCCTTATGGCTAAAAAATCAAAAATTGCTAAAGCAAAAAAACAACAAGCAATGATTGCAAAATATGCGCCTATTCGCCAAGCCTTAAAAGAAGCTGGCGATTATGAAGGTCTTAGCAAATTGCCAAAAGATGCTCATCCAAGTCGCTTAAAACTCCGCGATCAAACAGATGGGCGCCCACGTGGCTACATGCGTAAATTTGGCATGTCTCGGATTCGTTTCCGTGAATTGGCTCACCAAGGCTTGATTCCTGGCGTCAAAAAAGCAAGCTGGTAACTCATTATTTCGATAAAGACAACTAGCGAGGACAGTCGCATTTGGGCTGACCTCGCAGCCCCCTTTATCTTTTATACGCAATTAAAAAAATCAAATTGGAGGACGGCACTATGCGCCAAACCATTACGTTAGCTTGCGCTGAAACTGGCGAGCGCCTTTACTTAACAAGTAAAAACAAACGAAATACACCAGAAAAATTACAGCTGAAAAAATATTCACCAAAACTACGGCGCCGCGCACTTTTCACTGAAGTCAAATAACAGGAGGAAAACTTGATGGGCATTCCAATCACCATTGTTTCTGGCTTTTTAGGCGCAGGAAAAACAACCTTAATTAACCATGCGCTTGCGCAGTCACCGTTTCCTAAAGAAGAAATTATTATTATTGAAAATGAATTTGGTCAAACAGGCGTTGACCACGCATTACTTTTACAAACCACGGAACGAATTATTCAATTAAATAATGGTTGCATGTGTTGCAGCTTACGAGGAGATCTTCTTGCCTCTTTATCAGCAATCTTAGAAGTGTACCAAGAAGAACAACAACCCATTGCCCAAGTCATTTTAGAAACAACGGGCATTGCTGATCCGCAACCAATCATTCAAACAATTTTAACGACCCCGCACATCAAAAATCATTTCTATATAGACAGTCTCTTAACGGTCGTTGATGGGCATCATTGGCAACAGCAACTTCAAGAAGCCGAAGCCATCAAACAACTGGCCTTAGCAGATCGCCTCTTTTTTTCTGTCAAGGAACCAGCAGACAGCACTCAGCTACCAACGTTCCAAGAAACCCTTCGTACCATTAATCCTTTTGCTGATATTTTATCCTTTCAAGCCAACGAGCCTCTTTTGGCTAGTGACTTTTTTCAATTAAATAAGTTTACGGCAACACTTACAGAACACGAAATGACTCATTCCCCGCATGAGCACGCCCACGAGCATCATCACCATACCTTTCACTCCCTCACGCTAACGGCGTCCTCAGCCCTCAACGAACCTCTTTTCACTCGTTGGCTTGATTGGTTAATGTATACGCATCAGGAAAAGTTATACCGTTTCAAAGGGATTCTCGCCTTACAGGAGCATGACTTGGCCATTGCCATGCAAGGCGTCAACCAGCAAGTGGCCTTTCAAATGACGAATCAACCCCCTCAAGAAACGACAATTGTTCTGATTGGCAAAGAATTAGAGACAAAAAAAATCCAAGAAACCTTTCAAACCCTCAACAAAATAGCTACTCCGTAAATTAATTTTTTACGAAATGGAGGTCCTATATATAATGGAAAAAACTGACTTATCTAGCGCTTATCGTCGACTGAAAAGTCCCAACATCAAAACACGAAAACGCGCACTTAAAATTATTAAAGAACATAAGCGCAATAAACAAAAGAAAATTGCGTAATTCACTAAAGGAGCACACCTATGAAAAAATTTACTCTTCCCCTGTTAGCCGCCTTATCGCTAATCCTTTTCGGCGCTTGCGGCAGAACAAACACCTCTGATAAAACAGCTGACGGTAAAGAAAAACTATCCATTGTCACGACTTTTTATCCTATGTACGATTTCACTAAAAATATTGTAGGCGATGAAGGAGACGTCAAATTGTTAATCCCTGCTGGTTCTGAACCCCACGATTATGAACCATCCGCCAAAGATATGGCTACCATCCATGATGCGGATGTTTTCGTTTACCACAATGAAAATATGGAATCTTGGGTACCAAAAGCTGCTAAAGGCTGGAAAAAAGGAGCCCCGAACGTCATTAAAGGTACCGAAAACATGGTCTTACTTCCTGGCAGTGACGAAGACGGACACGACCATGACCACGAACACGGCGAAGAAGGCCACCACCATGAATTAGATCCGCATACTTGGGTTTCGCCCCATCGTGCCATTCAAGAAGTCACAAACATCAAAGAACAATTAGTCAAACTTTACCCTAAAAAAGCCAAAACATTTGAAACAAACGCAGAAAAATACTTAACAAAATTAACAGCCTTAGACAAAGAGTTCCAAACAGCTTTGAAAGACGCTAAGCAAAAAAGTTTTGTTACCCAACATGCTGCATTTGGTTATCTTGCCTTAGATTACGGCTTAAAACAAGTGCCAATAGCTGGTTTAACACCTGAACAAGAGCCAACTGCAGGGCGTTTGGCAGAGTTGAAAAAATATGTCACAGACAATCAAATTCGCTATATTTATTTTGAAAAAAATGCCAACGATAAAATTGCTAAAACGTTAGCTGACGAAGCGAATGTTCAATTGGAAGTCCTAAACCCACTAGAAAGTTTGACACAAAAACAAATGGACAATGGCGAAGATTATCTTTCTGTAATGAAAGAAAACTTAACTGCTTTGAAAAAAACAACAGATACAGCTGGGAAAGAGGTTCAGCCAGAAACCTCTGAAAAAACAGAAAAAACCGTGGCTAACGGCTATTTCAAAGACAGTGAGGTGGCTGAGAGAACACTGGCAGATTACGCTGGAAATTGGCAATCCGTCTATCCTTTATTAAAAGATGGCACATTAGATCAGGTCTTTGATTACAAAGCGAAACTGAAAAAAGATAAAACACCAGCCGAATACAAAACCTACTATGATGCCGGCTATCAAACCGATGTCGACCACATCAACATCACTGATTCCACCATCGAGTTTCTGGTCGATGGCAAACCACAAAAATTCACCTATAAAGCAGCCGGTTATAAAATTTTAAACTATGCAAAAGGCAACCGTGGCGTCCGTTTCCTTTTTGAAACAGACGATGCCAATGCTGGGCGGTTTAAATACGTCCAATTTAGCGACCACAACATTGCACCAACGAAAGCCGCTCATTTCCACATCTTCTTCGGCGGCGATAGCCAAGAAAGTCTGTTCAATGAAATGGACAACTGGCCAACGTATTATCCAAGCGACTTAAGCAAACAAGAAATTGCCCAAGAAATGATTGCGCATTAAGCATTCAAAAGAGAGGAGATAGCATTAGCTAAAATGCTACCTCCTCTCTTTTTTTATTTAGTCAAGCACACCATGTTCTGCTTCAAACGTCGCTAACAACTGGCGCACTTCATCCGTTGATTTTGTATTCATTAATTGTGCTCTTAAATCACTGGCACCTGGAAAGCCTTTGACATAAATTTTGAAGAAGCGATGCAGCCCAACGATGGAGCGAGGCACCAATTCTGCATACTTGTCTTGCAAATCCAATTGTAAACGTAGCAAGCCCAGCAATTCTTGTGGCGTATGTGTTTTGGGTTCTTTTTCAAAGGCATAAGGATTTTTAAAAATCCCCCGGCCAATCATGATGCCATCTACACCATATTGTTCTGCTAATTCTAGGCCCTTTTGACGATCGGGAATATCCCCATTAATCGTAATTGTCGTTTGCGATGCGACACGGTCCCGAATAGCCATAATTTGCGGAATGACCTCCCAATGGGCATCCACTTTACTCATCTCTTTTCGTGTTCGCAAATGAATGGATAGATTCGCAATGTCTTGCTCTAATAAATGCGTGATCCACGCATCCATTTCCGCCATTTCAGTAAACCCAATACGTGTTTTGACACTAACAGGTAAGCCACCTGCTTTGGCGGCGTCAATCAATTCAGCTGCGACTTCTGGGCGCAAAATTAGCCCGCTGCCTTTTCCACGCTCAGCCACGTTAGGCACAGGACAGCCCATATTTATGTCTAATCCTTGAAAGCCCATTTCCGCTACGCCGATACTCATTTCACGGAAAAATTCCGGTTTATCTCCCCAAATATGTGCCACCATCGGCTGTTCATCTTCTGTAAAAACGAGGCGCCCGCGCACACTGTCTTTCCCTTCAGGATGACAATAACTATCCGAATTAGTAAACTCTGTAAAAAACACATCTGGTGCCCCAGCTTCTTTCACGACATGACGAAAGACCACATCAGTGACATCTTCCATTGGTGCTAAAACAAAAAAGGGCTTTGGCAATGTTGCCCAAAAATTCTTGCTCATCTTCATATACTCCGTTTCTGATTTTTTCTTTATTTTCAACGACAATTGTCGACATATTCTGGTGCGAAACATTGCTATTATACAGGGAAATACACGAAGAATCAAAAAAGCATACTTAGAAACAAGAAAACTGTCTGAATCTGCTCGCTAGAATGAGTGATTCAGACAGTTTAATCTTTTTACGGCTTAACTACGTAAGCCACGCCCTGTTTCTACAAGGTACCAACAAATGCCATATAAAACGACAATAAATAAGATTAAAATGGTCATAGAAATACCAATTGGCACATCTTGAACCCCTAGGAAACCGTAGCGGAACCCAGAAATCATGTAAACAATCGGATTAACTTTTGAGACAGCTTGCCAAAATGGCGGCAACATGGAAATGGCATAGAAAACCCCACCCAAATAGGTTAAAGGCTGTAACACAAAGGTCGGCACAATCGATACATCATCATAGGATTGCGCAAAAATACCATTTAACAAACCAGCTAAAGAAAAGAGAATCGCTGTCATCAATAAAGTCATGATGACCATCAGCCAAGAAACAACGTGCAATGGCACAAAAAATAGAGAAATGATGGTGACTAACGCACCGACCAAAATACTACGACCAACGCCACCAATCACAAATCCCCAAATAATCACATGAGTTGGAACTGGCGCCACGAGAATTTCTTCGATATTTTTCTGGAATTTTTGCGAGAAAAAGGAAGATGAAACATTGGCGTACGAGCTTGTAATGGCTGACATCATAATTAAACCTGGCACGATAAATTCCATATAAGAAAAACCGCCCATGTCGCCAATTCGCCCGCCAATCATTTTCCCAAAAATCACAAAATATAAGGACGTCGTAATCACTGGTGGCACCAGTGTTTGGACCCAAATCCGTAAATAACGGTTGGTTTCCTTCACAGCTAAACTTTTTAAAGCAGTAAAATACAGACTAAACATGTTGATCCTCCCTTTGGTACGTATCCTCGGTAATCTTCAAGAAGAGCTCTTCCAAACGGTTGGACTTATTCCGCATTGACAATACTTTGATTCCTTGTTGACTTAGCTGTTCAAACAAGTGATTGACTCCTTGGTTTCGTTCCACTTCCACCGCTAACGTTAACTCGTCCTCAAATATGCTTTGATAGCCTTCAATAACTGGCGCCTGCGTATAAGGTGCTAAATCAAAAATAAACGTTTCGAATTGTAATTTTGCTAACAAGTGCTTCATGCTGGTGTTTTCAATCAATTCACCAGACTGAATAATCCCAATGTTGCGACACAACATCTCAGCTTCTTCTAAGTAATGGGTCGTCAAAATAATCGTGGTTCCCTGCGCATTTAACTCTTGTAAAAAGGCCCACATTTCACGACGCAATTCAATATCGACACCTGCAGTTGGTTCATCTAAAATCAATAACTTCGGCTCATGCATCAGCGCGCGAGCAATCATTAACCGACGTTTCATTCCGCCAGAAAGCATCCGAGCCCGCTCGTTCCGTTTTTCCCATAAGTTGGATTGTTTTAAATATTTTTCACTCCGTTTCATGGCTTCTTTACGAGACACCCCATAATAGCCCGCTTGATTAACCACAATCTGTTGGACCGTTTCAAACGGATTGAAGTTAAACTCCTGCGGCACTAACCCAATCTGTTGCTTCGCCCGCACCATTTCCGTATCTAAATCATACCCAAAAATTTTGACTTTCCCCGAAGTCTTATTAACTAACGAGGTCACAATCCCAATCGTCGTTGATTTTCCTGCGCCATTCGGTCCCAAAAGAGCATAAAAATCGCCTTCTTCGACTGTTAAATCAATCCCCCGCAACGCTTCAACACCTGAAGCGTACACTTTGCGTAAATCTTGTATCACAAGAGCATCAGTCATTCGTAACTCTCCTTAATGTATAAATATTCATGAGTATTATTGTAACACTTCTCGATAAAAACGGGGGTTATTTTGATTAAATTTCACAGTTTTGCTTAGCTATTTTTCAACAACAAACTAGCCAACGATTAACGTGTTTATTTTGACTTGAAACTGTTTAAACAGTTTCGATAGCGTTAAAACCCTTTCAAATAAAGGATTTAGAGTTCTCTTTTTTTGGCATAGAACTTGCTTTATATAAAAGTGAGGTGAAAAGAATGAAAAGAAAATTTTTAATTGCTAGTCACGGAAACTTAGCGAAAGGCTTCCAAAGTTCCTTGGATATTCTCGCAGACAAAGGAAAAGAGCTGGCGGTCATCAATGCCTATGTGACTCCTGAGGACTACACGCCAATTATTCAAACGTTTCTTCAGTCCCTAGGCGCAGAAGAACAAGCTATTATTTTAACAGATTTATATGGTGGTAGTGTCAATCAAAAAATTGTTCAAGAAGTCATGACGACAAAACCAGACAATGTTTTTATCATTTCCAATGCCAACTTAGCCATTGCCTTGTCGCTGATTTTCTTAAAAGAAGGCGAAAAGCTAACCAAAGAAGATATTCAAGCAGCAATTGCTGAAGCACAAATTCAATTCGTTGAATTAAACCCATCAAATGAAGAAGAGAATTTTTTTTAGGAGGAAATTAAAATGATTACACAAGTACGAGTAGACGACAGATTAATTCACGGCCAAGTAGCCGTAGTTTGGACCAAAGAATTGAATGCCCCCTTATTAGTTGTAGCGAATGATGAAGCAGCCAAAAACGAAGTAATGCAAATGACGTTAAAAATGGCGGTCCCTAATGGCATGAAACTATTAATTCGCTCAGTTGATGATGCGATTGATGTCTTCAATGATCCTCGTGGCAAAGACAAACGAATTTTTGTAATTGTGAACAGTGTAGCGGATGCTACTAAAATTGCGAAAAACGTGACAGATATTGAAAGTGTGAATGTTGCCAACGCTGGCCGCTTTGATAAATCAGATCCAGCCACCAAAACAATGGTTTTCCCAAGTGTCCAATTAAACCCTGAAGAGTTAGAAGCTGCCAAAGAATTAGCCAGTTTGACTCACGTGGAAAGCTATAACCAAGTACTGCCAACCAACTCAAAATTAAGTCTAAAACAAGCCGTCAATTAAAAGGAGGAAATGAACAATGCTTATGCATGCAACAATGGCAGCCTTAGCTGTATTTATCTGTTTTGCTGGGAATTATTTAACTGGTCAAAGTATGATGGAACGTCCCTTAGTCGTTGGATTAGTCACAGGAATTTTAATGGGCGACATGAAAACAGGGGTCTTAATGGGGGCCTCTTTGGAAGCAATTTTCTTAGGAAATGTTAATATCGGTGGTGTTATCGCCGCGGAACCTGTAACTGCGACTACTTTAGCCACAACGTTTGCAATTATTTCAAATGTCGAACAAAAAGCCGCCATGACGTTAGCCGTACCAATTGGGATGTTAGCCGCTTTCGTGGTGATGTTTTTAAAAAATGTCTTTATGAATATCTTTGCTCCTTCTCTTGACAAAGCAGCACGTGAAGGCAACCAAAAAATGGTTGTGACACTGCATTACGGAACGTGGATCATTTATTATTTAATCATCGCTTCGATTTCATTTATCGGAATTTTAGCAGGAAGCGGGCCAGTAAATCTGTTTGTTGAAAGCATTCCACAAAATTTGATGAACGGCTTAAGCGCAGCTGGCGGACTTTTACCTGCCGTTGGGTTTGCTATGTTAATGAAACTATTATGGGATAATAAATTAGCCGTCTTTTACATTTTAGGCTTTGTTTTAACCGCGTACCTACAATTACCAGCCGTTGCGGTAGCGGTCATCGGGACAGTAATTTGTGTCGTGAGTGCCCAACGGGATGTAGAATTTCGCGACATTCTAAAAAGAAAACCGGCGGCGTCTTCTGCGGTTGAAGGCAGCGCGAAAGAAATCGAAGAGGAGGACTTTTTCGCATGAAGTTAAAAGAGAATTTATCTAAAGAAGAGAAAAAAATGATGCGCTCTGTTTTCTGGCGTTCTTGGACGATGAATGCTAGCCGGACAGGAGCTACACAATACCACGCAGTGGGTGTCATGTACACTTTACTCCCAGTTATCAATCGTTTTTATAAAACCAAGGAAGAACGGGCCGAGGCATTGGTGCGTCACACCACTTGGTTCAATGCAACCATGCATATCAATAACTTCATCATGGGGCTCGTTGCTTCGATGGAAAAACAAAATAGTGAAGACGAAAATTTTGATGCTAGCTCTATTACAGCAGTTAAAGCCTCACTAATGGGGCCACTTTCAGGCATCGGTGATTCCTTCTTCTGGGGCATCTTACGTGTTATTGCTGCTGGTATTGGGATTTCATTAGCCAGCACTGGTTCGCCATTAGGGGCGATTGTCTTCTTACTTTTATACAACGTTCCTGCGTTCTTAATTCACTATTATGCGTTGTATAGCGGCTACTCAATCGGTGAAAGTTTTATCCAAAAAATGTACGAATCAGGCGGAATGAAGATACTCACAAAAGTATCAAGTATGCTAGGCTTAATGATGATGGGCAGTATGACTGCTTCAAATGTAAAATTCAAAACGATTCTTGAAGTTTCCGTTAAAGGAAGCGAAGACGTAGTTAAAATCCAAGACTATTTGGATCAACTATTCGTCGGTATCGTACCATTAGCCGTGACGTTACTTGCTTTCTGGCTATTACGCAAAAAAGTCAATGTTAACGTGGTGATGTTTGGTATCATGTTCTTAGGCATCTTGCTAGGATTACTAGGCATCTGTTAAAATTGAAACAATAAACATTTAATTATTAAACACTTAGAGCCTGAGACAAAAATCCAAAGTGATTTTTATCTCAGGCTTAAAAGCTGATAAACGGCGGGAACAGAAGCAACCCCTGTCCCGACCTCTCTTTTGGAAGGACGATGAATCATGCGCTTGGAGACCTACCAACACTTAGTTGATATTTTAGAAACTAGCAATACCCCGATGAGCACACAAGAAATTGCCACAAAAATTCAATTAAGCCGCTCGGTAACCAGCTTATACTTAAATAAATTATTGGAAAAAGGTGAAGTCCAACAAACGGGAAAAAAACCCGTTTATTGGCAATTAACCCGTGCAACAACCCCCACGACCGATGTGTTTCGACAATACATCGGTAGCCAAGGCAGCGCCAAAAAAGCCATTGAACAATGCAAAGCCGCTATGTTGTATCCCCCATTGGGTATGCCTTTATTAATCCATGGAGCCAGTGGCGTCGGCAAAAGCTTTTTGGCAAAACTGATTTATGAGTATCTGAAAAATGAACAAATCATTGGCCTGGAAAAATTCTACACCTTTAACTGTGCCGATTATGCCAACAATCCCGAATTGCTATCATCCATTCTCTTCGGCCATACCAAAGGCGCATTTACTGGAGCTGAATCAGAAAAGCAAGGACTCTTGGCCCAAGCCAATAATTCTGTACTCTTTTTAGATGAAGTACATCGATTATCCAATGAAAACCAAGAAAAACTCTTTCAGTTTATGGATACAGGGACCTTCCGCCCCATTGGTGAAGAAGGAAAAATGGTCCACTCCAAGGTCCGGCTACTATTTGCGACCACCGAAAACCCGAAAAAAGTCTTATTACCAACCTTTTATCGCCGAATTTCCGTAATCGTCTCACTTCCGAACTTCAAAGAGCGCCCCATTCGAGAACGGATTGCGATTTTAAAAAACTTATTCCACCGAGAAGCGAAACGAATGACCAAAGACATCAACGTGGACGAAGAAATCTTTACGGCATTATTAGAAAATGACGAACCTGGTAACGTGGGAAGTTTATCCAACAAAGTGCAGCTCCTTTGCGCGTCGCAATTACGAAAAACTTTGCCCAATCAACCTGTCGTCATTGGCGATGCGACTCAACCAATGATTGCGATTCCTTTAGACAAAGAAGTGTTGGAAGAAGACACACTTTCTTCCGATATTTTCGCAACATTTGAAGCCTTATTTACAAAAGAAAAAACACTGGCCCACTTAAAAACTGAACTGACACAATTCATTAAATATTGTTTAGACGATGAAATAACCTTGGAAAATGATTACTTTTTACAAAACCTAGTCACGGAAGTCCAAACCAAAAACAAACTAATTATTAACCAACCTGAACAAACTGAAAAACCGATGAAAGATGTTGCCAAATTGCTGAAAATTTTACCGCCAACATTTAACGAAACAGTGCTCCTTCCGGTCCAAACACAATTAAAAGAACACTATCCGCGAACGGTTTCCCTCGTGAAAAACTTAGTCAGTCCGCTGCCAGAAGAATACCGTTTCTTGACAGAGGTACTCTTATCTATATTACTTAGCGGAGAAATTTCTGAAACGATTCCTTACCAAGCGCTCCTCGTGGCGCATGGTGAATCGACTGCCACAAGTATTCAAGCCGTTGCCAACAAATTATGTGGTACCTATATTTTCGATGCGATTAACATGCCCTTAACCTCCTCCGTCCGAGATATCGTCGCCGAAGTTAAAGACTGGCTTTCTCAGCGGGACACATCACAAGGCGTCATTATGCTCGTCGATATGGGTTCCCTGACACAACTTTATAAAAGTTTGAAACCGCAAATTCTTGGAGAACTTTTGGTGATCAATAACCTGACCACTGCCTATGCGTTGGAAATTGGTCATCAATTAATGAACGAACAACTTTTCTATGGTATTGCTAAAACCGCTGAAAAAAAATTTAAAACCGATGTACAGTACTTTGAAGGCTTTTCAGTAGAAAAAAATATCATTGTCTCTAGTATTTCAGGTCTGGATATTGCCAAGCAAATCAAACAAATCTGTCAAAAATACCTGTATACTGACATTAAAGTCATTACCCTAAAATACAAAGATTTGGTGAACACGTTAGACATTGCCAACGCCGAAGAAAATTATTTAAAAGAAACCTCGCTCATTTTGACGACGTCTTACTTAGACAACCATACGAATGTTGCTAGCGTAAATCTCTTAGACATGTTAGACGAAGATGCAGGAACCCAGTTGATGGAACCTTTCCAAAACTTGATGCATCCCAATAACATTGATAGCATGATTAACGAATTTGTTCACTTCTTCTCGAAAGAAGGCTTGTCAGAAAAACTAGAATTTCTAAATCCTGACGTCATTATTAAACAAGTCGAAAACGTTACAAAAAACATTGAAAAACGCTTCGATCTCACACTCAGCGGCAAAATGAAATTTAACTTAATGATGCACAACGCGCTCATGGTAGAGCGGACAATGCTCGGCGTTGAAGACTATGAAATCCCTGCTAACCTAGAGGAACTAACCATTAACCAAAAACCATTTTTCCAAAATGCTAAAAACATTTTCTATACTCTAGAACAGTTTTATCGAATAGAAATTTCCAACTGGGAACTCTATGTGATTTATGAAATTTTGTCTTCTCGGTGAGGGGGGATGGGAAAAGCCACTTTCCAGAGGAAAGTGGCTTTTTTTAGTTTGTGTTCTGCGTTAAAAATTCATACATATTAGGTTCTACAGGTGTTTCTAAGGTAAAGTCTAATTTAACGACGCTTTTTTTCTTACCCTCTTTGTCTTGTTTTTCGACTTGTTGGATAGTTTCTTGAAGAGGGACTACTTCGCCTAGATAATAGAAATCTGTTTCGTTCTCTTTTTGATTATATTTCCGTTTCACAAATAAATGAAATTTATATTCCCCAGGATTCCGCAAAAGTTGAACTTCTGGTGAGCGTAGATTTCTAGGCGCTTTTGTATACCAATGGAATGTTCGTTCATCAATAAATTCATCCTCATAAGCAATACGTGCAGCTTTAAAATCTTTGCCTTTATCCAAAGTTACAAAAATAGCAAAATGATTGTTACTGTTTGTATATCCACCAATGCTTTGTTCATTTTGATTAAAGTTCATATTTAATAATCGTAAAACATCTTTACGACGATATTTTTTGTATAAATTTAACGGTTGTGATAAATCATACTCCATAGATTTGTTAATCCCTGTATGGATTACATCTAACATCAAATTGATAAAATAAGAATTCTTTTTAAACTCTCTGAATTTTTCTGTTATTTGTAAACAATTCTCTTTCATCTTAAACATTTGTGATAACAAATAACGTTTTCTAATTGTTGACTCGTAAAAAGATAAATCTAAGACTTTAACAACAGATGCTAGAGTATCTGTCGTATACGTCAGGTTAAACGTATCAAACAGCGCTGTGATTTCCTCTAAAGATAACTGTTCTTTATCTGTCATTAAAAATTCTTCAATAACATAAAGTTCATGCGGGCGAATTCCTGATAGCAATTCTACAGAAACAAATTTTAGTGCACCGTTTTCTTCTTCACTTAATTTAGCTTCTGTTTCCCCAATTCTCTCCAAGAAATTATAGTATGTTTTTTCTTTACCTATAATCAACAATGGATCCACGCCATCTAACACTTGAAAATCATTCAGGTAAGGAACCCTATTCAACCGATTTTTCAACTTAAAATAACTAGCTTTTAGTTCTGACATCGCATCTAATTTAGCTTGATCAATTGATTTAAAGATACGTTCACGAGCAACTTTTTCAAAATTAATTGAAGATAAACCACTGATATACGTCACATCAATTGTATCGCGACGTAAACTATTCTTAGTTTGAGAACTATCTCCAGATAAAGCCATAGGAATCATATAGTTATTTTTATAATTACCAATAAAATCAATTACCGTAACAAATTCTTTTGATGGGTCTTTTCTTAGCCCCCGACCTAATTGCTGAATAAAAATAATACTAGATTGCGTATTTCGCAGCATAATTACTTGATTTACTTTAGGGATATCAATGCCTTCATTAAAAATATCAACCGTGAAGATATAATGAATCTCTCCAGTATCTAAACGCTTAATTTCCTTTTCTCTTTTATCAAAATTATGGTCACCAGATAAATAAGCACTCGGAATTCCACGATCGTTAAACATCTCTGCTAACTGCCTTGCTTCGTCTTTACGACTACAAAACACCAAGCCTCGAGGACTATCTCCCGAATAACCATAATAGTTAATTTTTTTTATTAAAAAATCAACTCGCTCTTCCTGTAGCAAACGTTTTAAATCGGTTGTTTCATCAATGATTTCACCATCTTTTTCATAATCAGTTACGCCAAAATAATAAAATGGACAAAGCAGTTCTGCTTCTAAAGCGGCTTGCAAACGTATTTCATACGCTACATTATAATCAAATAGCTCAAAGATATTAAAATTATCTGTTCTTTCAGGTGTAGCCGTCATCCCCAATAAAAACTTGGGATTGAAAAATTCAATGGCTTTAATATAAGATTTCGCTCCAGCTTTATGGACTTCATCAATCAAAATATAGTCAAACGCTTCTTTTCCTAAACGCTCTTGATATTCACTTTTAGATACTGTTTGAATTGTTCCAAATAGATATTTTGCATCAAAATTCTTAGAATTCCCTGATAAAACACCATAATCATCATCTTTTCCACCTAAAATCAATTTGAATGATTCTAATGCTTTCATTAAAATTAGCTCACTATGAACAATAAATAATACACGTTTAGGATTGAATTGCTGCACATCAAATGCTGCTAGATACGTTTTCCCTGTACCAGTCGCCGAAACAATCATTCCCTTAGTTGCGCCCGTTTCTCTAAGCGATTTTAAACTTCTAAGCGCTTCTTTCTGCATAGAGTTCGGCAAAATATATTGCGTATCTAAACACTCGTTTTCAGAAACATCTTGTACTAACATCTTTCTATTAACAATAGGATGATAATTTTTTTCAAATGCATCGACCCATTCTAGGGTTAGCGACTGTGCCTCATGCCATTCTTGAATGAGATGCTTTTGAATAGAAGAAACCATCTCGCCATTCTCTCTTGAAGTTAATCTAACATTCCATTCATAGTTAAGTTTCAAAGCAGACATTGTTAGGTTCGAACTACCAATAACAAAGCTTTGATAATCCTCCATCTCAAACAAATATCCTTTTGAATGAAAACCTTCTTTTTTAGAAACTCGTACTTCTACATTTGGAATATTCAACAATGCTCGAAATACGTGTGGATCATTAAAATTTAAGTATGTTGATGTTAAAATTTTTCCAGAGATTCCACGCAAAGCCAGATCAGCCAGTTGTGTTTTTATTGCATTTAAACCACTAGGTGTTATAAATGCAACGGCTATAAAAAAAGTCTTACAGCTTTTCAAATCTTTACTTAATGTATTCAATAAATAATCATGTTTTTTGGGATTGTTCACAATAAATTTAGGTGTAAGTTCGTCACCTAGAGCTTCCTTATTAATAAATGCCTTTTGTAACGCCAATTCTAAATTATCCATTTTGTTCAGTTCCCACACCTTTTTCTACTAATTTTTCCACAGTAGGAATATCAGCAGGCGCCCACTCAAGTTGGTTTAATTCATTTGGTGTTAGCCATTTAATTTGTAGATGTTCTGTCAACTGAGGTTCACCTGATTCTAAATAACAGATAAATGTAGTTAAATTAACGAAACCAAAATCATACTCATATCGACAAAAAGCATACTCTTCCTTGACGATCGTTACTTCTATTTTTAATTCTTCTTGCAATTCACGTTCAAGCGCTTGAACTTTCGTCTCACCATTCTCGATTTTTCCACCAGGAAATTCCCAAAGATTTGCTAATGCACGTTCAGGTCCTCTTTGACAACACAAAACTTTCCCGTTCTCCACTATGATTGCTCCTACTACGTGAATTTCTTTTTTCATATATTTTAACCCTCTAATCTAATTGATTTTGTTAGTTTTATTATATTTAGGATCGCATAAATCAGCTAGGGTTGCAATATTAGTGGCGTAAATTTCATTTATTATATTTGTTTTTTGATTTACTATACTTTAATTATTTAATAACTCTTCAGTTTAAACATACTAATCTCTCAAAAAACCGCAACTTACTCCCTCCAAAACGCAAGAGAGAAAAAGTTAATAAAGAAATATCTCCCAAAAACGTATGATGAATTCAAAGAAAAAAGAAATAGCGGCGATCAAAATGAGGAAATCAACTAAAAAGAAATGTATCATCTGCGTAAGTGCGTTATTCGTAATGAGTATACTTGCTGAAATCGGAATCAATTATTCTCTTGGTAAGAAAGATAAACATATTGTCAGTATGTGAATTTTTATATACTGGTTTATGACAGAACCCACACTGTCGCTACCATAAAAAAAGACACCTTCCAAAAAATGGAAAGTGTCTTGAAACATTGTAATTGATTCGTAAGCGAACACGTTCGCAACGACTCCAAATAATTAACGTATTGAGAACAGAACTTGCTATCATTTAGGAATTCCAATCCATCAGAATCCTTTTATATAAATAACTTACTAGTTTAGAATATGGATTGAGATGGACAGATTTGGATGTTTATTGATGGTACTTGAACCAATTTGAACCAAAATAGATGTTAGTTGAATACAATATCTGTGAATAATCACTCAAATATACTATTAAAAATCATTTGTTTTTAGTTCGTAATTTTTCATTTATTTTTCTCGACAAGTCTCTTCCAATATCTTTAAAAAACTTCTCTTCTTTTCTCATTGACCATTTTTTTGAATCTATTTCATCGGAAAAAATTGAAATAAGGTTGGGTATTACATCCACAAAAACTTTTATTGCGACTTTTGATTTAAGTTCTTCTTTCCCTACAAAAAAGTCCTCACCTTCAAAAGAATTGAAATCAATCTCTACCAGGCTCTTTTCACCTAACGTCAACTTGAAGCGTTCATCTTTTCTAAAAACAGTTGTTTCCACTTTGGAAATTTTTTGATTCTCAAAAAGAAATAAAAGCGTCGTTAACATCTTCATTATCTTTTCTCCTGAACCAGAAATTTCTGCTAATTTATCTGCTGTAGAGCCTTTAAACCCAATAACACTCTCTACTTTTGTGTTATTTTGATCATTAAGGAACGAATTGGGATTATCAAGTAAATGGTGAATCATCCATATAAACAAATCAGTTTTAATACCAATAATTCGTTGCTCCGATATCTCCATCTTACCCGAATATCCGGCTAAAGTTCTTAAATTCCCAAGAGTGGGGGTAGTGTATCCTTTATCTACAATGTAGTAATTTTTAAAATTATAGTTAAAAATTATTATATCTGCAACATACAATCCTACTCTTTTTTCTCTTATTGGGTTAGTTATCTCATTCTTTCTTATATACTCATATTGATAAACTAAATAGTTATATGTAACTACCTTTTCGTCAATTTTAAATGTTTGGTTATCATCAAATGCCAAATCTACTTTGTGTAATAGAGTTTCATTACTAAATGGGTCCAATGTTCCCTCTCTATTTATTAAAAACTTATCTATCAAACTTTCTAAAGAATTATCTGTATTATCCACCCACTTTGAATATGCCATTATGCTTCAACCACCCTATTTTTGAATTAATTTAAGCCCATTACTATTAATGCTGATCAAACCCCAATTTTTTTCCCTTTCAAACCTTAGTTCATCTTTATTCCCTCGATTATGCTCTTCTAGTAAAAGAGAAAAATGAATTTCTCTTGAAAAAGAAATATCAAATTCGGGACTTTTAGATAACATTTCATTTAAGTCTATCTCATACTCTTCTGATGTCGTAATTTCTTTTATAAAAGAAACATTTTTCCTTTTTTCTAACTGTAGAATATATGATGTTGGACATTTTATCATTATGTTCTTTTTACAAAACCGCTTTTTCCCACTTACATCTATATTTACTACAACATCAATCGTTTTTTCTTCATCCACATCATCATTAGAAATATATAATTTATTCGATTCTTGGCTACCCGATTTCACAGAGACTGTTACATTCATCTTCTTTTTCATAAAAAAGTCTTGAATGACTGCCAGTAATATACTTATACAGGTATTAAAAATAGCAATATCAAATCCTATTAATATCTTATCTGACTGAATATTTAGAAACTTAGATGCTATAGGAAAAAAATACGCACATATTCCCGAACTAATAACAACAACCAATTGTATTAATTGTTTCTTTATATTATCCTTCATCAAAATACCTCATTAACTGCGGATATATAAACTGTTTGAATAACGAATCAATTTCATCGCCATAAACAATACCATTGGACTTTAAAACTGTTTTGCTTGATGTTTCTTTATCATAGAAATGTATTTCAAAAATATCAATAGATTCTCTATCAGAATACCATTCGAGTTCATCAATTATTCTAAATATTAATTCTCTATTTGAACGGGATTCTATTACTAAATCATCAATTTCAGACTGAACATTTTCTTCTGCATCTGAACACATTTTGATTTTTTGCAAATACAAATCTGGATAAATATAAACGGCTTTAACTAAGTCTAGCATTAACTCTACATTAAACAGGACTTGTCTAAACCCTTCCTGCTTTTGCTTTTTTATCAATTCTGAATAATTAGAGGGAGCACAATCATAAGGAACTAACTTAAAATTATAGTTTTGTTCATACAATTTCTTAAATATTTTCCCATATTTCATCATCAAGCTCCTCTCATCAGTTTATACCTAATGCACAGTAATTATAACACAAAAATTATACATTTATATACTAACACAAGAAATAGTGAAATTACTTAGAAAAAACATCGTTGTAACTAAAAAATAAAGAGAGGTAAACATGAAAAAGGTTTAGTTTAATTATAGTTATTGCACTTACATTGTTAATTAATTGTACTCAAAACATCAACGGAGAAATGTAAAAATAATACACATCAACAACTAAGAAACAATTCATATTAAGTGAATTTTTAAAATCTAATAAAAATTCCCAAATTTGATTTTATGTAAATGAGGTTATTCTAGATTTCAGGAAAGATACATCTGTTAGCGAAATTTATGCATTTAAAAAGTTGCTAAATATGATGGCGATCTTTACTCAAATTTAGGATGATTAGCACAACTAATGATAAATAATTTCTATCGTCTATAGATGACAAGCAAGTAGATTATGATAATACCTTTGTATCAAAACGCTTAAGTCATATTAATGTCCAAACAACACAAAACTACTATCTTGAATTAATGCAAAAAAAAAGCACCAGCAAAATGCTGATGCTTTAAACTTGTTAAATTCTTTGTCCAGTTGATTTGAACCAACTTGAACCAAAAATCTCTTGTAAACGTTGATACAACAAGGAGTTGATTAACGTTTTGAGAACTGTGAAGCTTTACGAGCTTTTTTAAGACCTGGTTTTTTACGTTCAACCATACGTGCGTCACGAGTAAGTAACCCAGCGCGTTTTAAAGCAGAACGGAAGTCAGGATCTACTTGTAACAATGCACGAGCGATTCCGTGACGGATAGCTCCTGATTGTCCAGCATAGCCACCACCGTTTACGTTTACGATTACATCGTAAGCGCCTTTTGTTTCAGTTACGCCAAATGGTTGGTTGATAACTTCACGCAAGTCAGCATGTGGAATATATTCTTCTACGTCTTTTTTGTTTACAGTAATTTTACCAGTACCTGGTACTAAGCGTACGCGGGCAACTGCATTTTTACGACGGCCTGTGCCGCTATATTGTACTTGTGCCAATGAATTTCCCTCCTTAAATTAAGTTCGTGATATCTAATACTTCTGGTTGTTGTGCAGCATGTGGATGCTCAGCTCCACCGTATACGTTCAATTTAGTAAATTGTTTACGTCCTAAAGTGTTTTTAGGTAGCATACCTTTTACAGAAGTTTCGATAAGACGGCGAGAGTTTTTGTCGCGTAATTCACCAGCTGTCACTGATTTTAATCCTCCAGGATACATTGAGTGACGGTAGTAAATTTTGTCTGTAGCTTTTTTACCTGTTAATTTTACTTTATCAGCGTTAATTACGATTACGAAATCTCCAGTATCCACATGTGGTGTGAATGTTGGTTTATTTTTACCACGTAGTACAGAAGCAACAACTGCTGATAGACGTCCTAAAGGAACATCTGTTGCATCTACTACGTACCATTTACGTTCTACTTCGCCAGCTTTGGCCATATATGTTGTACGCACGTTTCTTTCCTCCAATTTTGTTTTCGATGTTTGACATACACTTGAGTTTCCGGGGCTCATTGTGGGGCAAACAATACCATTTAATATTTTACCTTCAATCACTGATAAAGTCAATGTTTTTCTGCGCTTTCAGAAAATAGATTTTCACTTATTTTTTTGTGCCTTTTAAACAGAAAAAAACCGCCAACGTCAACGTCAGCGGCTTTGGGAGTTGTTTTAAATTATGCGTCAATACCAGGCGCTTTGCCAAGTTTGGCTTGTAACATCCAAATATTTTTTTCGATGTCTGTTTTGTTTGCGATGAAAATGTCTTGTGTGCAGTCGTCGCCTTCTTCACCAGAAACTTCGATTCCTTTTGCGTAAAGGTCTGCTAAGTAACGGTAGCCTGCTACTAATTTTTCCATACGTTCTGGAATGGTGCGGTCCCAGTTACCAATTTCATCTTCAATTTTTGTATTTTCTGCGAATTCACGCAATGTTGAGAATGGAGAGCCGTCCAATGTGATTAAACGTTCTGAAACAACATCTAATTGCTCATTGATTTGATCCATGTATTCATCCATTTGTGGGTGAAGTGTTAAAAATTCAGGTCCACGCATATACCAATGTGTTTGATGAATTACCACGGAAAATTGGCTTAAATCTGCAACGAGTTGGTTCAAAATTTCTTTTGTTTTTTCAAATTTCATTCTTTGTCATCCTCCTAAATATTATTTCTACACTCTTAGTGTAATATGAATTGTGAAAAAAGTACACTGAAAACCTTTCTTTTTTAAAATTATTATCAAATTATAATAATTACAATTAAGAATTTAATTAATTTCCTGAAATCGCTGTTTTTTCATCCGCAGTGACGACTTTTTGTTCCGCTTGAGTGAGGATCGTGTCGAGTGCCTCTGTCAACTGGTCAGTATCTTCTTTTCCTGTGACGAAAGCTAAAAAAAACTGATTCAGTCTCAGTTGCTCCGCTGCCGGCAAGTACCATTGCCCTTCTACTTGCTTAACCGTTAATGGCAGTTCAACTGGCTCATGGCTGACATTGATTTGTTGGATTTCTTTTTTTAAAACGGCTAACGTGTGCTGCATGTCTAGCGCTTGTGTTGCCTGTTGCGTTTGCTGAAGAAGAGCAGTGGTTGTATCTTCAATCGCCGTCACAAAATCTAAGCCCTTAATCTGAAAAGTGATTGTCGCTTGCCCATTCAATTCTTTTGTGGCTACTAGTTGATATGACGCTTTTTTCTTCACTTGAGCCAGTAATTCTGTGCTAAGCTTCTGGGCTTCAGTCTCGGTGACTTCAGCGTTCATTTCTTTTAAGCTATTGAAAAATTGCTTCTGGAACTGTTGACGGCTCGCCTGCAAATGCTCCGCCAAGACTTTCGGTTCACGAAAAGTTTGAGAGAATGTCGCTGTCTTTTCTTGATAAATAAAGTAATCTACCAACTGTTGCGTTGCTTTTTCGCCGGAACGAGACGGTGCACTGCAGCTTGCTAACGCCCCAATGAATAACAGAAATAGTGGTAGTAGCTGTTTCTTCATTCCTCATCCTCATTTCCTCAAGTCTTCGTCTCTCTTCTAGTTAAGCAACTTCTCAGCCATTTGTCAAAGCTATTTACTATCAATTATTTTCGGAATTCTGCTAATTTTTGATAACTTTGTGCTAAAATTTGTTGGGTTTCTTGAAAAACAGGATACAGTTCTTGATAAACTAGCAATTGATCCGCTCGTGGCGTGACCGTTTCATGAATCAGCACCTGTTGCGCCGCTGCTTGTAAATTTGGTAACTGACCTAAGCCTTGCCAACCTAGCAAAACAGCGCCTAATGCCGAAGCTTCGGTGCTATCAGTGAACGATAACGTTTCTCCCAGCACATCAGCCATGATTTGACGGAACACAGGGGAATCAGCAAAGCCGCCTGTCGCCCGAATCTCCTGAACGGGTCCACCGAGTTGTTTCAAATCCTCTAAAATAGTTTTTAAATTGAAACAGATTCCTTCCACCACCGCTCGAGCTAAATGTCCGGCGTGGTGATTTTTGCGCAAGCCAATAAAACTTGCGCTCGCCTCTGCATTCCACAGCGGTGCTCGTTCACCAAGCAAATAAGGATGAAACAGTAAGCCATTTGCCCCAGCTGGCACGGTTGCAATTTTGGCCATAATTGGGTCATAGATATTGGTCCCGTTTTGAATAGCTTGCTGACGTTCTTCTGCAAAAATCGTTTGGCTCGCCCAATCTAATGCAACTGCACCATTACTACTTGCGCCACCAATCACCCAGTGCTGTTCATCTAGAGCAAAACAAAACGTTTCACCTTGCGGATGCAAAAAAGGTTCTTCGACAATATACCGAAGTGCACCGCTCGTACCGACGGTCAAAGTCGCTACACCCGTTCCTAGCGCTCCCAAACCTAAATTAGACAACGGGCCATCCGCGCCACCAAGAACTAAAACCGTTTCCTCTGTAACACCAAGCATCTCTTGCCAAGAAGGCGCTAACGCTGGAAAAATGAACGTTGACGGGGCAACTTTTGGCAACTGTTCCTCCTCAATAGATAAATACGCTAAAATCGACGATTCCCATTGCCGCGTGTGAATATTAAATAAACCCATCCCTGAAGCACTACTATAATCTGTCCAGTATTCGCCAAAGAAACGGTAAAAAATGTAGTCCTTAATCCCAATAAACTTGGCCGCGCTCTGCGCAACGGCTGGCTGATTTTCCTGCAACCAGCGAATCTTGTACAAAGGTGCCATTGGATGAACTGGCATGCCTGTCAATTGATAAAACAATTGGGCCGCTGGCGTTTCTTTTAACGCTTCCGCATAATCAGATGCTCGTGTGTCAGCCCAAGTAATCACTTGGGTCAATGGGCGTCCTTGCGCATCCATGGCAATTAAGCCATGCATCGCTGAAGCAAAAGAAATGAGCCCAATTGGTTGATTCTTCACTTGCTGTGTGACGGTTCGAATACAGTTCACCACAGCTTGGAACAGCGTTTCTGGGTCTTGCTCCGCCATTCCTTCAGTCTCTTGAATTAATGGATAACGCACATAGCTAGAAGCTACGACTGTGCCATTTGCTTGAAAAGCCACTGCTTTGGCTTGCGTGGTGCCAACGTCGACACCAATCGCTAATTTTCCCATTTGATTCCCTCATTTCTTGTTTCTTTTATTATTCCTAACAAAAAAAGATTTGTCTAGTCAAACGAAAAAGTTTAAAAAAAGCGTAGTTTATTTTTAAGGAGGTAACCTATGTTTTTCTTGAGTCTCTTTTTGATTGGTGCCTGTTTCGGTTCTTTTTTATGCTTAGTGGCGGAGCGCTTACCAGTAGGGCGTTCTCTGTGGTGGCCCCCTTCCCACTGTCAAGGTTGCCACCAGCCTCTACAACTCTATGAATTAATTCCAGTTGTTTCGATTTTGCTGCAGCGCTTTCGTTGTCGAAAGTGTCAACAGCCAGTAGCTAAGAGTTATCTTTTAGCAGAACTTGTCATGGGCGGCTTAACCGCAAGCTGTTTTTCAGCTGGCCTGACGATTAATGCTTTGATTCTCTGGTGGTGGCTGACGAGCGCTTTCACATTATCCTTGATTGATTACTGGTATTTAGTGGTTGAACCGAAGATTCTTTATCCTAGTTTTTTTGTGCTTTGCTTGCTGAAAGTGGCGGGTCAGCATTCGTTTTACTTACTGACTGGTCTTTTTTGTTTTTGTTTTTTCCGAGCCGTCTTACATTATTTTCCGGAAGCCATGGGGCGAGGGGATCTTTTGTTACTGGGTTTGTGGGGCTGTTTTTTACAGGTACCTCAGTTGCTGATGTTGCTATTTTTTGCCAGTAGTTATGGCCTAATCTATGGCTACAGCTGTAAATTTTGGGGGTATCCAGTTGAACAGAAACTTCCTTTTGTCCCCTTTTTAAGTTTGGGTTTACTCACAATCAGTTGGTTATAGCAAATAAAAAAAGCCGCAAGGAGCATGCTCCTTGCGGCTTTTTAGGGTTTATTTATTGATGTTTTTCATCGCATCTTCAGCAGCCATTTGTGCTTCAATGTCTGAAATACTATAAACGTTTTCGCTAGCTACGCCAACTTCTTTTGGTTCCATGTTACGGTAACGAGCCATACCAGTACCAGCTGGGATGATTTTACCAATGATAACATTTTCTTTCAATCCAAGTAATGGATCTTTTTTGCCACGGATAGCAGCATCTGTTAACACGCGTGTTGTTTCTTGGAAGGATGCAGCAGATAAGAAGCTGTTTGTTTCCAATGACGCTTTGGTAATACCAAGTAAGACTGGACGACTAGTAGCAGGGACGCCACCAGCAACTAATGTGTCGTAGTTACGGTCTTTAAATTCTGCGATGTCCATTAATGTTCCTGGAAGGATTTCAGTGTCACCTGGATCCATTACGCGGATTTTACGTAACATTTGACGAACCATTACTTCGATATGTTTGTCGCCGATTTCTACCCCTTGCATACGGTAAACACGTTGTACTTCACGTAATAGGTAGTTTTCAACAGATAAAACATCACGAACTTGTAATAATTGTTTTGGATCAATTGAACCTTCTGTCAACGGTGCACCACGGTGGATGATGTCGCCTTCAGCAACTTTCATACGTGCAGTGTAAGGGACAGTATAGGTACGTGTATCTGTTTTTCCTTTGATGGTTACTTCTTTTTGACGTGTGGCAGGATCTTCAGAAATATCGATAACTTCACCGGTTACTTCTGTAATCACTGCTTGCCCTTTCGGATTACGTGCTTCAAAGATTTCTTGGATACGAGGTAAACCTTGAGTGATATCGTCACCGGCAACCCCACCGGTATGGAACGTACGCATGGTTAACTGTGTACCAGGTTCCCCGATTGATTGAGCGGCGATTGTACCAACTGCTTCTCCGACTTCAACGTCAGAACCAGTTGCTAGGTTACGTCCGTAACAGTGCTTACATACACCATGTTTTGTGTTACATGTAAAGACAGAACGGATGGTTACTTTTTCAATACCAGCGTCCACGATTTCTCTGGCAAGATCTTCAGTGATTAATTGATCCGCACCAATGATGATTGCACCAGTTTCTGGATGAACAACTGATTTACGTGTATAACGACCTAATAGACGTTCGTCTAATGGTTCGATAATTTCGTTACCTTCACGAATGGCTTCGATTTCAAGACCACGGTCAGTGCCACAGTCGTCTTCACGAATGATTACGTCTTGGGCAACATCAACTAAACGACGTGTTAAGTAACCTGAATCGGCTGTCTTCAAGGCCGTATCGGTCATCCCTTTACGAGCCCCGTGAGTTGAGATAAACATTTCTAAGACAGAAAGTCCTTCACGGAAGTTTGAGATGATTGGTAATTCCATGATTCGTCCATTCGGAGCGGCCATCAAACCACGCATACCAGCTAACTGTGTAAAGTTGGAGATGTTACCACGGGCTCCAGAGTCAGACATCATGAAGATTGGGTTACGAGCTTCCATACTCTCGATCAGTTTTTGTTGGATTTCGTCTTTGGCACCGTTCCAAACGCCGATTACACGTTCATAACGTTCATCATCAGTAATTAAACCACGACGGAATTGTTTAGTAATTGTTTCAACTTGTTTGTGGGCAGCATCAATGATTGCTTGTTTTTCATGAAGAACCATGATATCGGCAATCCCTACCGTCATCCCAGCATAAGTTGAGTGTTTGTAACCTAAGTCTTTCATGCGGTCAAGCATTTTAGAGGTTTCCGTAATGTGGAATCTCTTGAAGACTTCAGCAATGATATTTCCAAGATTTTTCTTCTTGAATGGTAAAACTAATTCTTGCTCTTTAATATGTGCAGGAATGTCTGTACCAGCTTCTACGAAGTATTTATCTGGTGTTTGAACAGTTAAGTTATAGTCTGTTGGTTCGTTCAAGTAAGGGAACTCAACAGGCATGATTTCGTTAAAGATGATCTTACCAACTGTGGTGATTAAGATTCGTTCTTTTTGCCAATCAGTAAATGGTTTGTCACCTAAAAGTGTTGTTTGAACCCCAATCCGTGAGTGTAAATGCACGTAGCCATTTTGCCATGCTAAAACAGCTTCGTTCATGTCGCGGAAGATCATACCTTCCCCTTCACGGCCTTCTTCTTCCATTGTTAGATAGTAGTTACCTAAGACCATATCTTGAGATGGTGTAACAACTGGTTTACCATCTTTCGGGTTCAAGATATTTTGGGCAGCAAGCATTAACATACGAGCTTCTGCTTGTGCTTCTTCGTTTAGAGGCACGTGAACCGCCATTTGGTCTCCATCGAAATCGGCATTGTAGGCTTCACAAACTAATGGGTGAAGACGAATCGCACGACCTTCAACAAGAACAGGTTCGAAAGCTTGGATCCCTAATCTATGCAACGTAGGTGCCCGGTTAAGTAAAACTGGGTGTTCTTGGATAACTTCTTCTAAGATATCCCAAACTTCATCTTCGCCACGTTCGATTTTACGTTTCGCATTTTTAATGTTTGTCGCAATTTCACGTTGTACTAATTCACGCATTACAAATGGTTTGAATAATTCAATCGCCATTTCTTTTGGTAAACCACATTGGTACATTTTTAAGAACGGACCAACGACGATTACGGAACGACCAGAATAGTCAACACGTTTACCTAGTAAGTTTTGACGGAAACGACCTTGTTTCCCTTTCAACATGTGAGAAAGAGATTTCAATGGACGGTTACCTGGTCCAGTAACTGGACGGCCACGACGACCATTATCGATTAAAGCATCGACCGCTTCTTGTAACATCCGTTTTTCGTTTTGAACAATGATGCTTGGTGCATTTAAGTCTAATAAACGTTTTAGACGGTTGTTACGGTTGATAACACGGCGGTATAAGTCGTTTAAGTCACTTGTTGCAAAACGACCACCTTCCAATTGAACCATCGGACGTAAATCTGGTGGAATAACTGGGATAACATCCATTACCATCCAGCTTGGTTGGTTACCTGAAGCACGGAAGGCTTCTAAGATGTCTAAACGACGGATGGCACGTGTCCGTTTTTGACCAGAAGCTGTTTTCAATTCTTCTTTTAATTGCGCAACTTCGCCATCTAAATCGACGTTATCTAATAATTGTTTCACGGCTTCGGCACCCATAGCAGCTTTGAAGGCTTGGCCATATTGTTCACGTTTTTCACGATATTCGCGTTCCGTTAACAATTGTTTTTTCTCTAATGTTGTGTCACCTGGTTCGATGACAACGTATGAAGCAAAATAAATGACTTCTTCCAATGCACGAGGGCTCATGTCTAAAACAAGACCCATCCGAGATGGAATTCCTTTAAAGTACCAGATATGTGAAACTGGTGCGGCTAATTCAATATGTCCCATACGTTCACGACGTACTTTTGAACGAGTGACTTCAACGCCACAACGGTCACAGACAATACCTTTATAACGGATACGTTTATATTTACCACAAGCACATTCCCAGTCTTTGGTTGGACCAAAAATGCGTTCACAGAATAACCCTTCACGTTCGGGTTTTAATGTACGGTAGTTAATTGTTTCGGGTTTTTTAACTTCCCCATAAGACCAACTTCTGATCTTTTCTGGTGAAGCAAGCCCTATTTGCATACTTTCGAATTTATTTACATCGATCAAAAGGAATTCCCTCCATTTCCTTATTTAGAGAAGCTGAGTCAGCAACTTGTTAGCAAATGGCAAGCATCACTTGAAAGAAGGTCTGACGACACTTGGAACAAGTAATGGCTTGCGCAGTTGCAACAAAGTCGCAGTTGAATCAACTCATCAGAGTGGTAGCGACAAATTAGTCTCTGTCTTCGGCTGTTTCAATTTCTTGAACAACGTCTTGTGCTTCTTCTTTCACGACTGATTCTGCTTCTTTTTCCAGCTGTTTCGCTGATTGTTGTTCCGCAAATTTGGTTAGTGCGTCAACGGTGATTAAATCATCATCGTCATCGTCCATATCGCGTAACTCAATCTCAGCTTCCTCAATGTCCAAGACACGCATGTCTAAACCAAGTGATTGTAATTCTTTCACTAATACTCGGAATGATTCAGGCACACCTGGTTTTGGAATTGGTTCACCTTTAACGATGGCTTCGTATGTTTTCACACGTCCGACAACGTCATCAGATTTGTAAGTTAAGATTTCTTGTAATGTGTAAGCAGCACCGTAAGCTTCCAGTGCCCAAACTTCCATTTCCCCGAAACGTTGTCCACCGAATTGAGCTTTACCACCCAACGGTTGTTGCGTAACAAGAGAGTAAGGTCCGATTGAACGAGCATGCAATTTGTCATCAACCATGTGGGCTAATTTAATCATATACATGACACCAACGGAAATACGGTTATCAAATGGTTCACCTGTACGTCCATCGTAAAGAACTGTTTTAGCATCGCTAGCCATACCAGCTTCACGAACAGTTTCCCAAACGTCTTCATCGGTTGCCCCATCGAAAACAGGTGTTGCGACGTGAATACCTAATTGGCGAGCAGCCATACCTAAGTGTAATTCAAGTACTTGTCCGATATTCATACGAGAAGGTACCCCTAATGGGTTCAACATGATATCAACAGGTGTTCCGTCAGGTAAGAATGGCATATCTTCTTCCGGCATAATACGGGAAACAACCCCTTTATTTCCGTGACGTCCCGCCATTTTATCTCCTTCGTGAATTTTACGTTTTTGAACGATATAGACACGAACTAACATGTTGACACCTGGTGATAATTCATCGCCAGCTTCACGAGTAAAGATTTTCACATCATGAACGATACCGCCGCCACCGTGAGGTACACGGAGAGACGTATCACGAACTTCGCGGGCTTTTTCCCCGAAGATTGCGTGTAATAAACGTTCTTCTGCAGATAATTCTGTAACCCCTTTAGGTGTGACTTTCCCAACTAGTAAGTCGCCATCTTGAACTTCAGCACCAATGCGGATAATCCCCATTTCGTCTAAGTCTTTCAACGCGTCTTCCCCAACGTTTGGAATTTCACGGGTAATTTCTTCAGGTCCTAATTTTGTATCACGTGCTTCTGATTCATATTCTTCAATATGCACAGAAGTGTAAACATCGTCTTTAACTAAACGACGGCTCATGATAATGGCATCCTCGTAGTTGTAACCTTCCCATGTCATGAAGGCAACTAAGACGTTTTGCCCTAAAGCCATTTCGCCTTCTTCCATAGAAGGCCCATCCGCTAAAGTATCGCCTTTTTCAACTTTTTCACCTAAGTGAACAATTGGGCGTTGGTTGTAGCTTGTTCCTGAGTTAGAACGACGGAATTTAGTAACCATATATTTGTCTAATGCGCCATTGTCGCGACGAACGCGAATTTCTTTTGCATCGACGAATTCTACGACACCGTCATGTTTACATAGTAAAGCAGCACCTGAGTCATGGGCTGATTTATATTCCATACCTGTACCTACCCACGGAGAGCGTGGTTGAATTAACGGCACCGCTTGACGCTGCATGTTGGCACCCATCAAGGCACGGTTGGAGTCATCGTTTTCTAAGAAAGGAATACATGCTGTTGCGACTGCGACTACTTGTTTTGGTGAAACGTCCATGTAGTCAACTTTGTCTACGGCAACTTCTAAGTTTTCACTTTGTAGACGCGCCATAACAACATCATTGGCAAATGTGCCATCTTCATTTAAAAGTGAGTTCGCTTGCGCTACGATATAATGGTCTTCGATGTCTGCTGTTAAGTAATCTACTTGATCAGTAACACGGCCTGTCGCACGATCAACACGGCGATAAGGCGTTTCGATGAAACCAAATTTATTCACTTTCGCATAACTAGATAAGCTATTGATCAACCCGATATTTGGTCCCTCAGGCGTTTCAATTGGACACATACGACCATAGTGAGAGTAGTGAACGTCACGAACTTCATAACCGGCACGGTCACGAGTCAAACCACCAGGCCCTAAGGCTGATAGACGACGTTTATGGGTTAACTCACCTAATGGGTTTGTTTGGTCCATGAACTGTGATAACTGTGAAGAACCAAAGAATTCTTTGATACTTGCTACCACTGGACGGATGTTAATTAATTGTTGTGGTGTCAATGTTTCTGTGTCTTGAATAGACATTCTTTCACGAACCACACGTTCCATACGGGCTAAGCCAATACGGAATTGGTTTTGTAATAATTCGCCTACTGAACGGATACGACGATTACCTAAGTGGTCGATGTCATCGACATTGCCGATATCTTCCATTAAGTTGAAGAAGTAGCTCATTGAAGCAACGATATCTGCTGGACGAACTGTTTTTACGCTATCGTCTGGATAGCCGTTACCAATCACATTCACGATACGTTCAGGATCTTTTGGTGAAAGAACTTGAATCACTTGAATCGTCATTGGTTCAGTTACTACCGCATCTTCACTTGGATAGTAAGTTACACTGTTTAAGCCGTTGTCAATGTATTCGCCTAATGTTTCCATGATTTGGTGTGTTAAAACCGTGCCTTTTTCGACAATGATTTCACCAGTTTCTGGATCAACTAGCGTTTCAGCTAAGGTTAAGTTTAATAGACGTGTTTTTAAGTCTAATTTTTTGTTAACTTTGTAGCGACCAACGTTTGCCAAATCATAACGTTTTGGATCAAAGAAACGTGCAGTTAACAAGCTACGTGAGCTATCTGCTGTTTTTGGTTCGCCTGGGCGAAGACGTTCATAAATGTCTTTCAAGCCTTCTTCTGTACGAGAATCACTTGCGTTTTTGTGTAAATCTTTTTCAATTGTGTTGCGTAAGCTTTCGCTGTCGCCGAAAATTTCGAAGATGGTATCATCTGAACCGAAACCTAAAGCACGAACTAACACAGTTAAAGGAATTTTACGTGTGCGGTCAATCCGAACATAAGAAATGTCTTTCGCATCTGTTTCCATTTCTAACCATGCACCACGGTTAGGAATGACTGTTGAGCCAAAACCTTCTTTGCCGTTTTTGTCCACTTTTCCATGGAAATAAACACCTGGAGAACGAACTAATTGGGAAACGATAACACGTTCTGCCCCGTTGATGATGAAGGTACCCATTTCTGTCATTAATGGGAAATCGCCGAAGAAGACTTCTTGGGATTTAATTTCACCTGTTTCACGGTTGGTTAAACGTAATGTTACATGTAATGGCGCAGAATAGTTGGCATCATGTGCGCGGGCTTCTTCTACTGTGTACTTTGGTTCTTTTAATTCATAGTCAACAAATTCTAAGGATAAGTTTCCTTGGAAATCATCAATTGGTAAAATGTCTTCAAACATTTCACGAAGTCCCTCATCTAAAAACCATTGATAAGAGTCTGTTTGGATTTCAATTAAATTTGGTAATTCCAATACTTCACTGATACGTGCGAAACTTCTACGTTCGCGATGCTTTCCGTATTTTACTACGTGTCCAGCCAAGCTCTTCACCCCTCTAGTTATAAGTCTATCAAAACACCGATCCGAAAAATTACATTTACGTTACATATATTAAATATATGTAACAAAAAGCATTTTTTGCAGTTTTTAAGCAAAAAAAAACCAAAAATAGAACATGCTTCCGAAAAATTTTCTGGCGTTTCTACTTTTGTTTTCCTATAAAAAACCGGAACGGACAATATTTCGCTCCTGCTTCGTCACTTTCAGATAGTTTTTGCTCTATAGATTTTACTACCTTTGTCTAGAAAAGTCAAGGGTTTCTTTAAGGTTTTCTTTTTCATAAAAAGGAGTTTTTTTGTAAAGGGTTTCTAGTAGCTATAAGATGATTTTTTTCTGGACTTGACCATCAAAATTAAAATAAGCAACTTTTTAATATTTTGCTATCAAAAAAAGTTAGAGTTTAGTAAACTTATTATTAATAGGAGGTGAGAAAATGAACTTAGTAATTGAAATGATTACGAAAAAGTTTGAAGAAAAGGTTATTTTCGATGGGGCTAGTTTCCAATTTCAAAAAGGGAAGATTTATGGACTACTCGGCCGGAATGGCGCAGGTAAGACAACTTTATTTAACTGTATTTCTCGAAATCTTTCACTCGACAGTGGTCAAATTTATTTGGAAGAGGATGGCAGACAGAATCTAAACTACGATAATACCGAAATTGGGTTTGTTTATACAACGCCTCATTTACCAGCATTTATGACGGCTTATGAATTTGTTCGTTTCTTCATAGACATTAACCGTGAAAAAATCAACGACTTACAGTTGCCAGAAGAGTACTTACTGACTATTGGGATTGCTAGTGAAGATCACCATCGTTTACTAAAAGATTTTTCACACGGCATGCAAAATAAGGTCCAAATGTTGGTGTCTTTGATGGTCCAGCCGCCCGTATTATTATTGGACGAACCGTTAACATCCTTTGATGTAGTGGCAGCTCATGAAATGAAAGAACTGATAATTCGTATGAAATCTAACTCAGTGATTATTTTTTCAACACATATTCTCCAATTAGCACAGGATTTATGTGACGAAGTCGTATTGTTGCACCATGGGAAATTACAGGCCCTGCCAGCTAATCGCATTCATGAACCTGATTTTGAGCAGGAAGTTGTACAGTTATTGTTGGATAAGGAGGCATTAGGCGATGAACCACTTCGTTAGTTTCTTCAAAGAAGATTGGCAATTTTTCAATTACAAATTAATTAAAACGCTGAACGGGTTCCTCTACTTTTTGCGAAAACTACCTGGCATAAAGAAATTTATTAGCGAACGGGTTTACTCTGCCTATGATTTGAAAAATGTTTTAGGCATTTTCCTAACCGTTCTGAAAGTTTCCACTTCTTTTTTTATGAAGATTGTCATTTTCGTAGCAGTCGCCCTGCTTCAGATATTCCTAATGAATTTTTTTAAAGGAAGTCAGTCTGCCAATCTTTTTTCTCAAATTAATCAACCGATGTTGGCGCAAAGTGCGTTTCTGTGGTTTGTCTTCGTCGTCCTCATTTTAGGCTTTTACAATCATTTTTCAGTGACTCTTAATAAAACCGCAATTGATTTTTATACAGAGTTTAGCTTATCACGTCATCGATTTATTTTAGGTCAAAAATTTATTGAGCTTTTCAAAAATACGTGCTTTTATTTTTTTGCTGGCTTACTGTACAGCTTAATTGCTAGCAATTTGTCCCTAGCCTTAATTCTTCCACTTTCCTATTTAGCTGGTAACTTTTGGTTGTTTATTTTCTGTCGATGGCTCTATATGTTCAATCACAGCAAAGCTACTCGCCGTTGGATTGGCGGAATTGCTACTGGGTTATTTTTAATGCTCCTCTTTAGTTTGTACTATTTTGGCCTCGTGGCTCCTTTGACCAAACTCTACACCAGTTGGCTTTCCTTACCCATCTGGCTAGTTTTAGCTTTCTGGGGCATGAAAGCTGCGTGGACCTACCCTAAACAGACGGCATTTATTGACAAAATAATTATACAGTCGTTATCCTTTTATGATGCGCTCACAACTCAAAAACCTGAGCAAGACCAGTATATTGGTCAAGGTCTCAAAATGCAAAAACAGCTACAAGTGAACAAAGATCAACAAGTGGATAAGTTAGTTGGCACGGAATATTTAAACGCCTTGTTGTTTAGCCGTTATCGTCAAGTGTTTAACAAAAAAATTCGCTATTTGTTCATCAGCTTTACCTTGCTGGTTATCAGTCTTATTGGACTGCGACTAGCGAACATTCGCGGGTACATTAGTGAAACTGAAACAATCCAACTTTTACCATTACTATTTATATTAATGTATTTTCTTTCTTTTGGTAAACAAGTCGTGCAAATGTTGTTTGTCAATTGTGATTCTTCCATGCTCTATTATCCTTTTTATCGAGAACAAAGAACTATTTTAAGTGGCTTCGTCTATCGATTAAGGCAAATATTTAAATATAACAGTTTGGTTGTTTTGGGAATTTTTCTATTATTCCTCTTGTTACAAATACTGAATGATTTTTATTTAAGTTGGCAATTTTTTGGTACCTTATTGTTATTATTAGTAGCCTTGAGCTTTCTCTTTTCTTTTCACGAATTGTTTATTTACTATCTACTTCAACCTTTCACGGTGGATATGACCGTGAAAAACCCGCTATATAAAGTCATTACGTGGATTTTTTACTTTTTTGCTTATATGAATACGTACGTTAAATTTACAGGTTTTTTCTATGTCATTTGCGTATCCATTCTTAGCATTGTATATGTCGCTATCGGGTTGCTAATCATCTACCATAAAGCCCCGAAAACTTTTAAAATAAAATAATAGGATTCTTTTATTAGTGATTTCCCTACAAAAACTAATGAAAAAAGGCGTAATAAATAATTACGCCTTTTCCCCTATCTTCTATTCACACAAAAAAACGAATGCAAAGATGCATTCGTTTTTGACTAACCGCCACCTAATAAAAAGTCTAGGACATTCATGCCGCCGCTTGTTTGGCTGCGGTAAAGTTCGGTGTAGCCGCATTGGGTACAGCTAATTGTAATAAATTTTTTATTTTGAACATCAAAAATTTTCGCAAAGTTCCCACCTGTTGCTTGAAATTGGTCCGACACATAGTGCATGTTGCCACATTTCTCACAAACATATTGTTGCTTTTCCATTCCCCTCACTCCTTTTCAATAAAAGAAGTATAGCAAACGCCTGCTTCATTTTCCTCCATCCTAAGATGGATTTTTTCACTAGTTGACCAAGCCTTTTCCTTTCCGCTACAATAAGCATAATGAATCGGAGGAAAAAATATGTCGACAAAAAGCCAAGTCCTAACTTTATTGATGAAACAAACGCCCGCATTCCTTTCGGGCGAAGAAATGGCACAACGTCTATCCTTATCTCGCACAGCTATTTGGAAAGCGATTAATGAATTGAAAAAAGATGGCTATCAAATTACTAGCGTGCAAAACAAGGGATATCGCCTTGAAAAATCAGATGTCCTTTCTGCAGAAGGCATTCAGTTGGCATTATGGCCACAAACACCGCCTTTAACAATTACCGTCCTAGAAACATCTGAATCTACCATGACCGATGCTAAGCGGGCGATTTTAGACCAGACGC
Organism: Enterococcus sp. DIV0358; assembly: GCF_051713465.1. Taxonomy (NCBI): domain Bacteria; kingdom Bacillati; phylum Bacillota; class Bacilli; order Lactobacillales; family Enterococcaceae; genus Enterococcus; species Enterococcus sp. DIV0358. The sequence continues at coordinate 2,697,261 of NZ_JBIOPX010000001.1, forward strand.
CCGACAATACATTGATTGTTGCTGACATGCAAGAAATGCCGCGGGGCAGGTTCGGCCGACCGTTTTTCGCTACGCCAGGTAAAGGGATTTACATGAGCATGGTGCTTCAACCGAACCAAAATTTTGAAGAAATCGCTCAATATACTGTGATTATGGCCGTAGCGGTCGCTCGAGCAATGGATGCTCTGGCAGGCGTTCACACAGAAATTAAATGGGTCAACGACCTTTATTTAAATGGCAAAAAAGTTTGCGGGATTTTGTCGGAAGCCATGAGCAATGTGGAAACAGGGCAGATTTCTAATGTTATCATCGGCATGGGGATTAATTTTTCAATTACAGAAACCGAATTTCCTGAGGACATTCGGCAGAAAGTGACTTCTCTTTTCCCAGATGGTGAACCGACAGCGACGCGAAATGAATTAGTCGCCAACATTTGGAATCATTTTTATCAAATTTTAGACGAACGTTCAACGAAAGACTTTTTAGAAGAATACCGACAACGCTCCTTTGTGATTGGCAAAGACGTCGCTTTTACCCAAAACGGGCAAGACTTCCGCGGCGTTGCGACAACCATTAATGGAAATGGAGAATTGATTGTCCAGTTGCCTGATGGCACGGCCAAAACGTTGTCTTCTGGAGAAATTAGTTTGGACCAGATTGGTGAATGGCGTCGAGGATAAGTGGGGAAGTTTAGAAAAAAGCAAGTGGGACATCAGTCGTTTTGACTGATGTCCCACTTGCTACTTCTGAAGATAATCAGCTGAACAAAAGCAGCCCCTTCGGAAATTTCTTCTTATTGGCTTTCTCATGTGAGCATTCGTCGCAGTTTAGCCTTCTTAAGTGTTGAGAAATACTATTTGCAAAGTAAATAGATGACATCTGCGATTACTCGATGTATTTGAGCCTTTGGAAGTGTTGAACAGAACCTACTTGGTTCTTGGTGCTAAGCACTTTTGTCTCAGCCGCATTATCTTGATACCTGATTATTGAACATTAACATCTATCGCTTGATAAAATGAATTAATCGTGTCATTGATATCCCAAACGGCATAAATAACATGGTATCCTTTCCTATCAGCGGGAATATTTATTCTGTGTGTTTCTGTATCATTGACCATAAATCCTTGACCAGGAGGTAAATCTTGACCGATTGGTTGCCCTACTATGCCAATCAGTTCCATTTCGTCCATCGTTAATGGTGCATTAGGATTCCATCCAGGTTTCGTCATATAGTATCTAAAACGATTGGTCTTATGTTTTGCCGTCATCACCCATTTAAAATTATTCTCTCCTGTTGTTATATTACTTTTTACCCAACGAGTGGCTGTTTGTTCATCTAGTTTGGAATAGATTGCTAATCCAGCTGAAGGCAACCTTCCATTTAATTGACCCGTGTCTAATAATTTAGTTGGCGCTTCAATTCCTTGGGGTGTCGTGATAATTTCTGGCTGTGAGCTGTCTTGACCAGGTCCCCATCCAAATCCGTTTGCTTCCGCATTTTTGACTCGACTGACTGGGCTATCAACATAGCCGTGTGCATAACTCTGCTGTGCATCTCCTAAAGCAAAAACACTGATCATCGTTGCGCCTACTGCAATTATGAATAACATCATTTTTTTCATGTATATCGCTCCCTTATAAGCAAAACCCTTCAAAAAACATGTAATCTTAATCAACTGAAACGTAAAATCTCCACAACATCATTTTTACTTTTTCGATAGCGACCATCAACTTTGTGCACAATTATTGTCGACATATTTATTTTAAATGAACTAGCAATTCAATAGCAACTGTCCGCCTTTTTTACTGAGAAAAACTTATAGCACTCTTATAAAAAATGTTTGTTTTTTAATTTATCACTATTGAACACCAACTATTTATAGCGATTAACCGAGAACAGCCTTGCCCACTCTTTTTTTAGAATGCTCAAGTACTGTTTTTTTAACTGCTTCACTTCCCCACACCTTTAAATTTATTTAAAAAACAATAAATTTTCTTAAACTTCATTGTGAGAACCGCTGCATAAATTCTATACTTCTAGCGTTAGATAAAATAACCTTGTTAGGTGAGGCTCCTATCCAAACATAGGCTATTGCGCAGAAATGTCGAAAGACACCAATGTGTAAAACAGGAATGGTCGAATTAAGGCTCTTCTAAAAATAGCTAAGAGAAATCTTTACGTTGGATAGTGCTAAAGCTCAGACGATGAGAACCGATTGGCTTGCTGTGTCCTGTTTAGTCGCAAGCGCTTATTTACGATCGATGCTGGCTTAGTCTACTCTTTCAAGGGAAAAAGAAAGGGATTCTCATGCAAACATCGAATAAAAAATTTCCACTTTATGCCCTAACAACGCTTGGTTTTACTTTCCTCACTTTGTTAGTGGCGGCTAGTCCAAATTGGTTTCAACAAATGGACGAAGCTATTTATCACATCAAATGGCAATTAAATGCCCCACTTTTAACAGCGGTCAATCTGTTAGCAAAAACAGCCACGATTGGACCAATGCTGCTATTCTTCTTATTATTGATGGTGTACCTTTTACGCAAAAAAGAAAAAATTCTAGCCTTTTGGGCTGTCAGTAACCTATTAGCTGTCGGCTTTTTAGGGAGCGTTTTTAAACATGTGGTGGGTCGGGCTCGACCAAACCTAGGCGCTTTAGCTGATCGAAGCTCTGCTAGCTTTCCCAGCGGACATTCATTATTAGCAATGGCGCTGGTCTATACGATTTTGATCATTTTGGCCTATCTTCATGTCGAAAAAACCAAAGGCATCAAAATTTTCTTACTTACTTATTTAGTTTTGATTGTGTTAGGTCGTTTAATCTTACGCGTTCATTATCCTAGTGATGTTATCGCTGGGATGCTCCTAAGTTATAGCTGGGTCAATTTTTCATTTCAAATTGTTCAACGTTATTTGCCGGCACCTGAACCAGAGGAAGCAGAAGTACCGACACAACGCCGGCGCCGCCATTCTCGTAAAAGAAAAAGTTTATTCGTGGTCTTCAGTTTAACCCTTTTATTTTTAGGCACACTTTCTGTTTCGGCTTACGGCGTCAGCATGTATCGCAATTTGCAAAAAACAGCGAACACCATGTATAAACCAAGAAAATCTTCCACGAAGAGTCCCGATTTAGCCAAAGGTGAACCGGTTAGTTTCTTAATTATGGGGATTGCGAATGACTCAAAACGCAAAACCGATTACCGCTCCAACGCCTTAATGGTGGTTACAGTGAATAATCAATTACAAAAAACTACCATCACCAGCATCCCGCGTGACTACTATGTGGAAATGGCTGGCACCAATGGCGAATACAATAAAATCAATGCGGCCCACGTTTTCGGTGGTGCCGATATGCAAATTAAAACGGTTGAAAATGTCTTGCACATCCCAATCAATCATTACTTTTCAATTGATATGGATGCTATGAAGGACCTTGGCGATGCGGTGGGCGGCGTCACTGTCGACAACGCCTTTGCTTTTGACGCTGAAGGGATTCATTATCCGAAAGGCAAACAGCATTTAGGTGGCTGGGAAGCTTTACAATACGCGCGCATGCGTTACGAAGACCCCGAAGGTGACTATGGTCGTCAACGCCGCCAACGAGAAGTTTTAATCGAATTAACCAACAAGCTACTTTCTTTTAACAGCTTGCTAAAATATCAAGAAATTCTGGATGTAATCGGCGAACATGGTGAAACCGACTTGTCCTTTGATCAAATGATGGCGATGCTAAAAAAATACACCCCCGCACTAAAAACGATTGAAACCGATCAATTGAAAGGCTACGATTACACTGGCGATGGCGTGACAGGGATTGAAGGTATTTCTTATCAGCTGGTTGAAGAAAGTGAACGCCAACGTGTCGAAAATGCCATCAAAGAACAAATGAACCTCTCTACGAAAGACACTGAACAATCACAATAACCACTAAAAAGCAGCGCCCCTTAATGAAAGGGGCGCTGCTTACTTTGGCTAGTTAGACGGTCATTTCAAAAATATTAATTTTTGTCACCGTTAGTAACGGCTCTACATCAGAGAGGTATGTTAGCGCATAGCTCTCTTTTCATTACCATTATAGCACAATTACCTAAAAAAATATATTGGAAACTAATTATTTTTTTGTTCCACATGGTATAATCTAAGTGTAGATAAGTTAACACGGAGGCAAGCGCAAAGGAACATGCGCTTTGCGACGAGAATCGCAACAAAGTGAGAAGCGTAGGAGCAGAGACTTTCCCTTTCGGTGGTGGTGCTTATGAATGCAAGTACTGAAATCTATGAAAGGAGTAGGCCTTTTGTCAGCATATGAAACAATTCAGACGATCCTAAGTTTTGGTATGTTTACCATTGCTTTGATTGCACTGATTGTGAAATTGCTTAAAGAAGACAAAAAGAAATGACCGCTGTTTAACTTTGCCTAGTTAGACGGTCATTTCAAAATCTTTAAAATTTTGTCACCGTTAGTAACGGCTCTACACTAGAGAGGTATGTTAGCGCATATCTCTCTTTTCATTACCATGATAGCACAACGACCCTCAAAAGACCATCAATAAAAATGCCCGAGCCTTAGAAAAATAAGAGGCTCGGGCATTTTTATTTTATGGGCCAGTCACTAAATTCCACGTGACTGCGGCTTGGTATTGTTGACTAGCCATTCCTTGGTTGGCTGGCACTTCTAATTTGATGTTATCAAACATAAAGTCCAGCTGATAGACATCACTACCTGTGAATTGTTGGTTTGCGACAACAGATGTTGCGGTATTGTCGGCAGTTAAAGTCACAGTGCTGGTCTTGCCAATTGGTGTACTGCTTTCTGTCGGTTGGTTGTAATCGGCAAAGCTGGTAGCATCGGCAGTACCTAGCAACAAACGAGTCGTTGTTGGCAAGCTATCCGCCACTGATTTTGGTTGCGACAGTTGCGCTGTTAAACTCCAATTATCTTGACTAGTATTCAGTCGTAAAAACGGATTCCGTGTACCATTACCGTAGTAATCTGCAGCTTTCTTCAAGCCATATTGTTGCTTACTTCCTGAAATCGGTAATTTACCAAAATCAAACGTTGGCGTGCTGATGAAACCATCACCGTCAGGACTCGTGACTTCTTGATCTAAATCCTTAATACGGACCGTATCTTTGGCAGTTAAACTGCCAAAGTTGCCCGTCACGGAGACTTCAGCGGTTAAAACTTGGCCTGGTTTGCCTGTAACGGTCGTTCCTAATAAGTTCATTTTTAATTGACCGCCGGCTGGTAAAGGCTGATCCAGCGTGATTGTCACACCTGCATCTGTCGCCCATTGTTCTTTCTTAACGGGAATATCTTTCGTATTTTGGCCAGTCCCTTGAACAGCTACCGCATTGGGTGCGCTGATACCAGCTACCCATGTTGCCGTTGGCTTGATTTTAATGGTAGTTAATGGTGCTTCGCCTGTGTTCTTCAGTAATACTTCCCAGTGATCCATTGTTGCGTCGTTTTCAATCACTTCAACAGCGCCTGTTAAAGCTAATTCTGCGGTAGGAATCGCTTCTTGATACACCGCCGTCATATCGTCATCATCATCAAATGTTGGTGTAAAGCTTGGTGTCATTGTCGTTTTTAATGTTGCTGGTTTATTTTTGCCTTTAAACCAGCCCTGGAAGACATACGTTTTAGCCCCAGCTTGGTAGGTTCTCGGCAAGGCTTTTGCAGAGGTGTAGGTATAGTCTTCACTATCCATTATCAGCTGATTCCCTTGCGTAAAACCATTTGGTGGCGTGATTTCTGTGCCACTGTCGTCCACAAAATGTTCTGTGACTCGCCGATTCGTGACATAATAAAACAACGGAAGATCAACTGTTGCTTGATAACTATATTCTGAATCACCTTTTTTTCTAATGGCCGCATGACTGATGACAGAAAAGACCTTCTCACCTTCCGAATCAGCGAGCGGGCTCTGAAGGAGCGTCCAAGTATTATTACCATTGTTGACATTTGTATCATAGTACATTGCGTTAGGTGCTAAACTTTCTTGCATCCTACCTGTTTGCAGATTAATCCGATTAATTTTTGCAACTGGATATTTATTTTCTAATAAAGCAGGCGCTTCACTGGTGATTCCTTTATAGTATTTTGGAATCCTAATTTTGGTATCACTCAATCCATAAAAACTCTCATGATCCGTTTTAATAAAATCTTTCGCAGGTGTTTTTAACACTTTATAATCTGTTATATCCTCTGCCGTCAAAGGAACAGGAACCGTAATTTCGTCCATAAAATCATACGTTAACGTACTCGTGACCTCAAAATCTTTGGGGTCAAGTAAATTCCCTTCTTCATCGACAAAACCAAAACGAAGCTCACTTTCCTGGACTTGCGCAATTTCTTCATAAACAACCGTTAAATCATCTTGGTCATCATAAGTGACAGGATAACTTGGTGTCTCACTTTCCTTTAAAGTTGTCGGTTTGATTTTCCCTTTGTACCACCCCTTTAACTGATACGTCTTATCCTCTGTCTTGTAGATAGATGGCAAGGCTTGATTACTTGTATAAGTGAAGTCATCACGATCAATAATGGTTTTCTTTCCTTGCGTAAAGCCAGTTGGCGGCGTGATTTCTGCACCACTGTCGTCCACAAAGTGTTCAGTAATACGGCGATTTTCTAAGTAATAATACATCGTATCATCTGTCGTAAAATAAGTAGACTGCGCTTCCGTCGTTGCCATACTTAAAGCTGCACTAAATACCGTTTTGGTACTATCTTGTTCCCAATAACTTCCAAACATCTGATAGCTATGAGGAGTCGTTGAATTATACAAACGATAACGAGAGCCATCGGTTATTATCCGTTCATCGGCATTCCCATTCACATATCTTAGCATTGTTGTTGCCACGGGATAGGCTGTGGTTGAACCAGTATAAAATGAACCTGGCGTGACTGTAGGAGTTTTATAGCGCTTGGGTAGGGTTAAACGAAAATTGGTTGTTCCAGAAGAAGCCTGTTTAAATTTAGGTACGTAAGTTAACGTTTGACTTGGAACAGTTAACTGCTTTAAATTATCTACATTGACACCTGTAGCTGTCCCCACATTCTGTGCCGTTTCGTTCACGACAGTTGTTAGATTCGTTTGGATCTCGACGTTCGTTGGTGAAATCAGAGCCCCTTTTTCATCCACAAACCCAAAATTGTACTTCACTTCAGGAAAAATGCTGGTCATTTCTTGCACTTCATCATAGAAAATATAGAGATTGTCGGCCCCATCATAGGTCACATCAAATTCTGGTGTCAGCGAGGTTTCTAACTTGACTGCTTTCGGGTCCGCTGGTCTCGATGCCCCTTTGTACCACCCTTTAAACTGAAAATGACGATTGCCAGAACTAAAGAATTCTGGAAAAGCGATTGGTGCTTTATAGTGAAAATTTTCAGAATCAATCACCGTTTTTGACAACGTGGCATTGTACCCTGTCGGATACGCTGGTAAGCCGTTCGGTGTCATGTCATTATAATAAATGTTCACCCGTTTGTTAGGTACATAATAATAAATGTGATCATCCGTAGTCAGATAAGCAGGTGTACCGCCTGCAGTAGCCATATTAAAGCCACGGGCAAACATATTTTCCGCTGGATCATTGGTCCACTTAGAACGAGAAAAAATAAACTGATTAGGTGTACTTGATTCAAACATGTTCAGCCTTGCGCCTGTGGTTTCCTCATTCGATACTTCCCCCGTCAGAGATAGCTGTTTCGTCACTGCCATCGGGTAGACTTGCCCAGTGTAATTCGCACTGGGCGTGACTTTTGGAACATTATAGAACCGTGGCAAAGTAATCTTTTCATTTTGGATGCCAGAAAACTCATAACTCTCTGTCGCTGTATCCCCAGACAAAGCTACTTTCGGCACCGTCATTTGCTTTGTCGTTCCCACGTTATTAGTGGCCACGGCCCCAACTTTCGTCAAAGCGCCTTGCATAGTAAACTTCATAATATCCCCAGTAATCGAAACTTTCGCCGGATCAATAAAACGACCACTTTCATCTAAAAACGACATTTTGTACGTCTTCTCTGGAATATCGACTGTCTGCACTGCTCGCTGCGCACGCAGTGATTCTGGTGTATTGACTGGTATTGGACTCGTCTCTGGCGTTTCTGCTTGCCCGACTACTTGTTCAGTCTGTTCTGGTAGCTCTTCATCAGCTGGCGGCACGCCTGCTTCCGTATCTGCCTCTGGAAAAGAAGCAGACGCCCGTCCTTGAACCCCCTCTGATGGGACTGCTGTTTGGTGGTCCTCTCCCTGAACATCTGGGGCCGCCATGGTTTCAGCGACTGCTGAAATACCATTAAGTGAACTTATTAATAAGGAACAACACAAAGCGGTTACGAATACTTTTTTTACTTTTTGATTCATGCTATTCTCCTTTTAGTATGTATATTTTTTATTAGTCTATGTACAGCTTTTTATTTTCTATATTATTCTATCAAAAAAGTCGTTCCTTGAAATTTCAAATTTTAATACGGTTAGTCGATTTTTCCAACGATTCCTGTTATACCAAGGTGGAAGAGCCTTTTTTTTCGAAAAAACGCCTGAGTTCCAGGGAAAAATCACCATTTTTCTCTTAATCTCCTGCGAAATTCCTTAATATTCGCCACAAAAAGCTCAGAATGTCAGTCACAAACACTAACATTTTGAGCTTTTCTCACAATTTCTTTACTATTAAAAAGCAAGTAAAAAGAAATGACTGCACAGTCATTTCAAAAAGACTAATTATTGTTACCCTTCTTAACCGCTCTCTTTGCGTTTCTATTATGGCACAATGACCATAATCAGACTATCAATAAAAAATACTCGAGCCTCCTCTTTTTCTGAAGCTCGAGTATTTTTTATTTTTACGGGCCAGTTACTAAATTCCACGTAACTGCGGCTTGGTATTGTTGACCAGACATTCCTTGGTTAGCTGGTACTTCTAGTTTGATGGTATCAAACACAAAGTCCAGTTGATAGACATCACTGCCAGTGAATTGCTGATTGGCAATAATGCTGGTGGCCGCGTTATTTGCAGTTAAGTTAATTGCACTCGTAGTGCCGACCGTGTTTTTCAACTCTGTTGGTTGATTGTAATTAGAGAAACTTGACACAGGAGCCGCACCTAACAATAAGCGGGTCGCTGTTGGTAGGCTGTCCGCCGCTGATTTTGGTTGCGACAGTTGTGCCGTTAAACTCCAATTCGGTTGGGTTTTGTTAATTCGGACATAGGGATTGCGGGTGCCATTGCCATAGTAATCAGCGGCTTTCTTCAAGCCATGTTGCTTCGTAGCGCTAGCAACGCCAACTTGACCAAAATCGAAAGTTGGTACACTGATAAATCCTTCTCCCGTTGGTTCCGTTGGTTCCTTTATTTCTTGATCTAAATCTCTAATCCGAACAGTATCTGATGCAGTCAGTTTATTGAAGTTCCCTGACACTTCCACAGCGGCTTTGAGCACTTGGTTTGGTTGTCCTGTAACTTTGGTTCCTATAAGATTAATCGTTAGTTGTCCCCCAACAGGAAGACTACTGTCTAAAGGAATCTCAAAACCTGTTTCCCACTGTTCTTTCGTAATTGGTCGAACTTTCGTATTTTGACCAGTACCTAAAATAAACAGTTCCGTGGGTGTACTAATTCCAGACTCCCAGTCAGCGGTTGGTTTAATCTTAATTGAAGTTAAAGGTGCTTCTCCAGTATTTTTTAGGAGCACTTCCCAATATTCCATGGTTGCGCCATTGTCAATGACATCGACTGCACCACGCATCGTTAAGTTAGCGCTGATGCTCGCTTCTTTGTAGACTGCTGTCATATCGTCATTGTCATCAAACGTTGTGTTATACGTTGGCGTAGTGCTGGTGGTCAACGTATTCGGTTTCGTTTTGCCTTTGTACCAGCCTTGGAAGACGTAGGTTTTGCCATCTGCTGAATAACTAGCTGGTAAAGCTTTTGCACTCGTGTACTTGAAGGTGTCGCTGGTCATCGAAATCTGGTTGCCTTGGGTGAAACCAGTTGGTGGCGTGATTTTCGCACCAGTGGCATCAACAAAATTCTCAGTGACCTTGCGATTAGTTAAGTGATAGTAAACTGGACCACTAAGAGACACATATACTAACCTTCCAGAAACAATATCGACACTATTAATTGATCTACGTAAAAATTCTGGGTATTTTACACTAGGATCCACCACTGAATAGGTCTCTTTTGGCGTATAACTCTGATCGGATCTTTGTGTTACTGTTAGCCAATTAATTACTGATGCTTCAGTCAGAACCTCGTCAGCAATGTTACTATAATTCCTAGTATATACTGGTAATGGATAGCTTGGATTAATCTTGCCTGTTTTATCGTAAAGGTTTAATGATTGATAGTACCTTGGAAGTTTGATTGAGAAATTAGAATATGCATCTCCATTCCATCCTGATTCAGAAGGACGAGCTATAGATGTTGCTGATAGTGTAACATTTTTTAAGTCGCCTACTGTTGTGGCACTTTGATTGGTGGCAATGGTACCAAAAGAAACAGTAGCATCTGCTCCTCCAGTTCCTCTTCTATAAGCAATACTTTTGTAATCGTAGGTGATATTAATATCGCCAGGATTTACTAATTTTCCTGCTTCATTCACGAAGCCAAATTGATAGGTTACTTCTGGGAAGTTGGCTTCCTCATACACCACATTTAAATCATCATTACCATCATACGTGACAGCATAACTTGGTGTTTTCGTAGTTTTTAAAGTTGTTGGTTTGGTTTTCCCTTTGTACCAGCCTTTGAATTTGTAGGTTTTGCCGTTAGCTTGGTAAGTGTCTGGTAACGCTTTGGCACTGGTATAAGTAAAATTGTTACTTGTCATCGGTGTTTTCTTATTCTGAGTGAAACCTGTGGGTGGTGTAATGGCCACCCCCGCTCCATCGACAAATTTTTCAGTGACTTGTTTCCGAGTGACTTTATAAATCATTTTTGATTTAATTGTATTTGTCCCATCAAAGCCATATAACGAAATAAACGCATAATCTGAACCTACATGGTCACCACTTGATATTGCCAAGGTATTTGGTCGTATGATTTCAAAAAAGCCCGACGCATTTTTTTTGAACGTCATATCTACATTTCCTTTACTATTTGTTTCATTGAGTGGAACTGCTTCCCCTTTCTCGATACTATTGTCAAAAATGCCTGTTATTAGATGGTATCCTTTGTACCGATAAGCACTCCAGTAACTGCCTGTAAACTCATACTTAATGCTGTCCACAAACTTCAAGGATGTGGCAATACTTAATTTATCTAGTCTAAATGTTACATAATACTTATTATTAGGAGTTGTTCCACCAGGGCCATACTTTTCTAACATTTGCGGAGTCAAGGGAACCCCCGTACTGTTATTAATACTTAAAATATAGGACCCCGTACCATTTATCTGAGCCGATAGTTTATTATAAGGTGCAGGTAATGTAACTATCTCCCCACCTGTACCACCTCTATGTGCTTGATAGTTTCCAGTAAAAAATGATAAAGGTGTTGTAAAAGGTGCACCAGTTTCATCCACAAAATCATACTGAACTTTCGGATAAACAACTGTTTTTAACGGAATCCCTCTTGACTCGATTTTGGGTAGGGTTTCCTCTAAGGGTGACGTTGTAGCCTCGGTTGGTTGCGCGACTTCTTTTTGATTGTCTTCTTCTGAGGTATCCTGCGATGTAGCTTCCGTTTCTTTATGCTCTTGTTGATTTTTTGCTTCTTTTGTTTGTTCTGTTTGTTCTACTTTTGTTTTTTTCTCTGTTTCTGTTGTGGCTTCACTTGCCACTGTTTCGGCCGTCGGACTACTTTCAATCGTCACAGTTTCGGCAATAGCCGTAATTCCTGTGAATGAATTGGCTAATAACGAGCAACATAATCCCAATGTTGCTAAGTGTCTAAACTTGATCTGTTTCATGCTGCCCCTTCTTTCTATGTACCATTCCCACAAGGCCAATTAAGGCTAAGCCGAGAATGCTAAGATTTACCTGACTCTTGCTCCCTGTGCTAGGGAGCTGCGAGCCAGTCGTGGTGGCTTGTGCCGAACCACCACCTGAATGACCTCCTTGTGGAGTGCCAGCTTGTCCCTTTGCTTTCCCCTGCGGACTAGCGGCTGGCGCATCTGTTTTCGGCGAGGGCTTTTGGGGAGCGACTTTCGCTGGATTTTTTCGATAGAATTCCACCCCCACCGAACTAGAACCACCATCAGATGCTTCAACATTTATAAAAAAACTAGGGGAAAATAGTAGGCACGCAATAATTAAATAACGCTTTTTTTTCATTTTAAAACCTCCTTTTAAATCAACAACAGATTTGAGCTGGTGTTTATCGAATGCTCAAACAACCTTTTTTCATACCTCTATAATAACAAAGAAATCCCTTTGAGAAATTGACGATTTTTACGCACCCCATGCGAATTTTTTGAAATATAGTGACAGAACAGCGTTTACAGGCATGTTATTTAATTATCGACCAACAGGAATGTTGTTTCCCACCTGTTTTTCTCTGAAACCACTCTTTCAAAGTTTAATTTTTTGTTCTTTTTAACGAGAAAAGCTCAAAATGTTAGTATTGACTACTAACATTTTGAGCTTTTCTTAACTATTTTGAAGAAACTTCTTGAAAAAAAACAAGATTTTTTTCGCATTCTGCGCATTTTTTTAGAGTTTAACCAATCAGGGCACTGATTAATAGCCCTAAGGCATAGGTGCCATTGAAAACCATTAAGTTCTTAATGGAATGGCGGAAACTTTTCGGCTGCGGCAATTCTTGTTTAAACGTTTGAATATTTTTCCAAATGACTGGCAGAGTGGCAAACGTGATTAACACGGGCCATTGATAAATACCACTAATGAAGCCGAATAAAATCACCAGATAACCAGCTAACGCTAATACTTGAAACAGGACAATCCCTGCTGGGCGCCCGATGTAATAGACTAACGTATAACGGTGGTTCTCAATATCCGTATCTAAGTCCCGTAAATTATTGGCGAGCATGATGTTAGCAATCGAACAGACCAAGGGCAAGGAAGCCACGACAATCGCAAGCACCGCCCAGAGATTGCCGTCTAAGCGAAAGGCGCCACTGGCGAAATCAACCGTTAAGTAAAACGGCGGCTTGGTGACGACGTTCAAGTAAACGGTTAAGACGAAGATGCCTAAGCCCATCGTGAAGCCACTGAAAATTTCTCCCAAGGGCATGCGGGATAACGGAATCGGTCCATAAGTGTAGAAAATCCCGATGAAGCAGCAAATCCCGCCTAACACAAGGAAGAGCCAACCGGTTTGAACCGTTAAGTACGCACCCACAACGGCAGTGAAGGCAATCATGGCGAAAATCATGTTGCGAACTAGTTGTGGTGAAACGCCTGATTGTCCGATAATATTTTCTTCATATTTATAGACGTCTGATTTAGCTTTTTTGAAGTCCATGTAATTATTAATGGCAGTGGTGGCCATATCAAAGACCACCATGCCAATGAAGAAAACCAGCGTGTTGCCCCACTGAACTTCCCCGAAATAGGTCATTGAAAACAAGACCCCGATGATAAAGGGAAAGAGACTGGCAAGCTTCGTCTGAATTTCCACTACTTTTAAAAACACATTTAAAGACATTTTTAGTCGCTCCTTATTTCAAATCGGCCCGATTCCCCATCGTATAGCCAGAGTCTTTGCCGATTTCAAAGTTGCCTTCGATATCTTTGCTGATGTAGACTTTGTCGTCTTTTGTGACGAAAATGGCATCGGTTCCTTTCAGACTTTCGACATATTCTAGTCCTTTTTTGACGCCCATTGAGAAGACGGCTGTTGAGAGACCATCACCATCGATGGATTTGTCGGTGATAATGGTGACACCCGCGATGTCGTTATCAAACGGATAGCCGGTTTCACGATCGAAGAGATGGTGGTACGTTTTGCCATCGACTTTTAAGTAGCGTTCATAAATTCCTGATGTGACTAAGGTTTTGTTGCTTTCTTTGACTTGACCTAAAACAGTGTTGCGAGCTTTATTCGGATCTTGAATCCCGACTGTCCAGTCCATGTCTTTGCCACGTGGGCTATGTCCTAAGACGTAAACATTCCCGCCTAAATCGACAATAGCGGTAGTGACGCCGTTATCTTTCAGAACTTTCACGACTTCATCGGTAATGAAGCCTTTGGCAATTGCGCCTAAATCCAATTGCATGCCTTTTTCTTCAAGGTAAACGGTTTGCTCTTTGTCGTTGAATTTGACTTTCGTGTAATCGACAAGTTTCAAGGCTTGATCAATTTCGGCTTGGCTTGGTTTGCGGGCATCATCGAAGCCAATGTGCCACATAGAGGTGATTGGGCCAATTGCCATGTCAAAGCCGCCGCGGGAGTCTTTGCTATATTCATAGGCTTTTTTCAACAAAGGATACAGGTCATCTGAGACTTTGACTGGTTTCACGCCTGCTTCTTGGTTGATTTCATCAATTTCTGAACCTGGTTGGTTGACGGTGATTTTATCGCCTAGTTCTTTGACACGGGCAAAAGCTTTCGGTAAGACGTCTTCTTTGCCATCATCGTAGATGCGAATTTGAACGTAGGTACCAAGCATTGTTTGACGGTCAGAGTATGGTTCTGTATTAATTTTCGCTTCTGGTTTTGAGGAACAAGCAGCTGCCACAAACAGCACTGCTAGAACACTCACCATGAGCAGAAGTTTCTTTTTCATAGGATTCCCTCTTCTTTCCTTCTTTAATTAAAAAATAAGTTCTCTTGCATAGTAGCCTTTTTTGGAAAAAATGAAAAGTCTTTCTCTTGGAAATTCACAAATTTCTGTGAAAAAAATTTGTGAAATGATGGACAGAACTAGCGAAGAAAAAGGGGCGGGAAAGTCAGCCAACCGACTTTTTCCCAACCCCTCAATGGTGCTAAGTAATTGCTGAAAAGCATTTCAGGAACTACTTCACGATTCATTTATTTCTAATTATTTTGTTACGATGTTGTCAACAACGATTTCAGTTGTGTCGCCTTTTTCAGCAGCGTTCACTAATTGTTGTGCGTAGTTGATGAATGAATGTGTGCTGTGTGTTGCACCAGTTACCACTTCAACACCTGCAGGTGAGCCGTCTTCTTCGCCCATTGCTTTAACAAATTCTTTGTTTAATGTTTCGATATATTCTTTTGGTCCAACGCCAGTAACGTCTTTCATTTTGCTTTCGTATTCAGTGTCATCTTTTTTAGATTTGCCGTCAGCGTTCACATTATCGTAGTTAGATTCAGTCACTTTACCATCTTTCACAGTCATTGAGAATGTTGTGTGGTAGCCGTTTGAGTCATTTTTTTCTTTCAATGAGTACGTACCATCTTTCAATGTTGCCCCATTGTCGATTTCGATTGTGTCTGTGTTACCAGCTTGTGCTGCTTGGATTAATTGTTGTGCGTAGTTTTGGAATGATTCAGATGAATGAGTCGCGCCAGTTACTACTTCCACACCGCTTGCGCTTTGTGCTTTAACAAAAGAATCGTTTAATTGTTTGATGTATTCTTTTGGTCCAACACCAGATTTTGCTTTCATGCTTTCTTCATACTTAGTGTCTTCTGTTTTAGATTTGCCGTCAGCATTGATGTTGTCATATTTAGATTCAGTGATTTTGCCGTCTTTTACAGTCATTTCAAAGACTGCACGGTAACCATTTTTTTCATTTTTTTCTTCTAATTTATACGTACCATCTTTTAAATCGCCACCGGCAACTTTTTTCGCTGGTGCTGATGATTCAGTTGATTTTTTCGTTTCTGAAGATGCTGCGCTAGAAGAGTTCGTTGTGTTGTCTTTCTTGTCTGCGCCACAGCCTGCTAATACTAAACTAAATAATGCAATTGCCGCAAAACCTTTAACAAATTTATTCACTTTCATTGATAGTCACCTTTTCTTTCATGATTTTCACAAACATCAAAAGTTTGTGATACATTACACATTATAATGGTTTTAAAAACGTTGTCAAGACCATCCCCTAAAAATATTTACATTTCGGTCTTTTTTTCATCAAAAACTCATCGTTGGAGTAAATTTGTTGACAATTAAAATTTATATTAGACAAATTCGTGAAATACTTATATAATGTTAGTCGATTGTGTACTTATTAATCATTATCACTATTTTACTACTTACAATATTAAGGAGCGGATTGTCAATGACAAAGCAAAATATTGTCGTTGTAGGTGCTGGGTATGCTGGCGTTTCAGCTACTAAATTTCTAGCAAAGAAATTTAAAAAAGATACGGACGTAACAATCACATTGATTGATCGCCATTCTTACCACACTATGATGACCGAATTGCATGAAGTAGCAGGCGGACGTGTTGAACCAGAAGCAATTCAATACGACTTACAACGTTTGTTCTCACGCAAGAAAAACGTAAAATTGGTAACAGATACTGTTACTGGGATCGACAAAGAAAACAAAGTTGTGAAAACTTTAGCAGGTTCTTATCCATTTGACCAGTTAATTCTGGGTATGGGTGGCGAACCAAACGACTTTGGAACACCAGGCGTGAAAGAAAATGGTTTCACCTTATGGTCATTTGATGATGCAGTGAAAATTCGTCATCACATTGAAGCAACCGTTGCTAAAGCAGCCATCGAACCAGATGCTGAAGTACGCAAAGCAATGTTAACATTCGTTGTCTGTGGTTCTGGTTTTACTGGGATCGAAATGGTCGGTGAATTAATCGACTGGAAAGATCGTTTAGCGAAAGATGCCAAAATTGATCCAGACGAAATTACATTAATGGTTGTTGAAGCAATGCCAACCATCTTAAACATGTTATCTCGTAACGATGCTGCCAAAGCAGAACGTTATCTAGAAAAGAAAAATGTTCAATTATTATTGAACTCACCAATCGTTGAAGTTGCAGCAGATCACATTAAATTAAAAGATGGTTCTGAAGTACCAACGCATACGTTAATCTGGACAGCTGGTGTGAAAGCAACTTCTGATGCCGCTGACTTTGGTTTAGAAGCAGCACGTGGTAGTCGTTTAGTTGCGAATGAATACATGCAAGCAAAAGGCTACGAAGACAAAAACATTTATATCATTGGTGACTTGGTTTATTACGAAGAAACACCAAACACACCAACTCCTCAAATCGTTCAAGCAGCTGAACAAACAGGTCATACTGCGGCTGCCAACATCGTTGCAGATATTAAAGGCGGCGAAAAACACGCCTTTAAAGGAAACTACCAAGGATTCATGGTTTCCATCGGCGCGAAATGGGGCGTTGCCAACTTATTCGATAAAATTCATTTGAGTGGTTTCTTAGCCATCATTATGAAACATATCGTTAACTTGAAATACTTCTTTGATATTCGTTCTGGTTACTACATGTTCCAATACATTATGCACGAAATCTTCCATATTAAAGATGATCGTTCTGTTGCTCGCGGACATACGTCTCGTTACGGCAATGTCTTGTGGAGTGTTCCGCTACGTGTCTTCTATGGTATGGTTTGGTTAGTCGAATCAATGAAGAAAATTGTCGGCAACGGCGATTACTTGAAACCAAGCACTTGGTTTGGTGATGGTTCTTGGTTCACAGATAAAGTCGTTTTCCCATTCCCTTGGTTACAAGAACAAGTAACAACAGGTGCTTCTCAAGCAACTGAAACAGCAACAACTGCTGCAAGTGGTGCGGCAAGCGGTGGTGCCGATGCGGCAACACAAGCAGCGCACTTTGGTTTAAGCTACGCTTACGGCGAAACACCAATGCAAGTGTTTGATCACATGCCTAAATGGTTCGAAAGCGTAATGAAATTTATGATGCCAAACCAAGAAGTTGCTTTGTTCATGCAAAAATTCATGACAATCGTTGAAGTATGTATTGCTTTAGCATTGATTGCTGGTTTATTCACTTGGTTATCAAGTGCTGCTACAATTGGTTTAACAATTGCCTTCTGTTTATCTGGCATGTTCTATTGGGTAAATATCTGGTTTATCTTTGTCGCTTTTGCTTTGATGAACGGTTCAGGCCGTGCTGTCGGTTTAGACCGCTGGGTAATTCCATGGATTCAACGCAAACTTGGTAAAGCGTGGTATGGTACCCCGAAAGCTAGATACGGCGGTAAGTAAGCAATCGATAATCGATTGACAACTACGAGCAAAAGCTGAGACACATGTCTCCAGCTGACTATCATAGGATTTAGTATGTGGGACAGCAGTCAAGCATGACTTTTGTCCCACATATTTTCTTTTATATAATATGGTGGCTCAACTGGAAAAGAATACTTCTTTTCCGTTCACTGTGTTATGATAGACAAGAAAAAAACACCAAAGGAGAGAGAAGAAAATGACGATCAAAGAATTCATTAAGAAAAGTCGCTTGAAAACATGGGACGTTATTATTATTGCTATTTTAGTTCTTGGTTCTTTTCTGCCCCTTGTTGTTTTTGCCATGCAAAACCGTGGTCAAGAAGCGGCTACGTATCAAGCAGTCTTGAAAGTAGACAACAAAGTAATCAAAGTCTTTGACTTAAAAAAGGACGGCCCGCATTATACATATAAATACGAAGCAAAAGACGGTGATTACAACCTGATTGAAGTAGATGGTGATCGTATCCGCGTGAAGGAAGCCAACTGTGCTGACTTAGTGGATGTTCGACGAGGCTGGATTTCCAAACCTGGTGAAACCCCGATTGCCTGTCTACCCCACAATTTGTTTATCACCGTGGAAGCTTCTGATGGGAGTGAAGACGGTAGCTTAATTTATTAAGCACGACAACTATGAGCAAATTACACAAGAATATTTATATTGCTATGCTCGTTGCCCAAGGGGTCATTATTGGTTTAATCGAAAATATGATTCCTTACCCTTTCGCATTTGCTCCTGGGGCAAAGCTCGGTCTAGCAAATTTAATTACTATTATTGCGATTTTCACCATGCGTAAGCGTGATAGTTTTTTCCTGGTCTGTTTACGTTTGATTTTAACGACATTACTGGGCGGTACACTTTCGACCTTTTTCTATAGTGCCAGTGGTGCCTTATTAAGTTATTTCGGCATGTTGCTTGTCAAGCAGCTGGGGCCAAAACGGGTCAGCATTATCGGGATTAGTGCCGTTGGTGGTTTCTTACACAACGTTGGTCAGTTGCTAACGACCTCTTTCTTTGCTCATTCGTGGGCGCCGATGCTGTACTTACCATTTTTATCTCTGTTTGGGTTACTCTCGGGGATTGCCATTGGGATTGCCGCTAATTATTTACTACAACATGTCCAGACGTTACGAAAATTCCAACTGAATTATGAACAAACAACGAAACATAAGTGGAGTCAATTTTTCTAATTGAAAACCTGTCCGCCACAATTAAAGGAGTCATCTTATGAATATACATCCTATGTGGAATACCTATCCTACGTTATCAAAAGAATTAACAACTACTCTTCGCTTGATGGAACAAGCGGTTCAAATCGATAATCAAGAGATTCAAGCTGCTGTCCATGACATGATTCATTCTGGCGGCAAATTGCTACGTCCAGCCTACCAACTGTTGTTCTCTTATTTTGGTGAACAGCGGGACCCTAAAAAGGCGACAGCGTTAGCGGCTTCCATTGAATTACTGCATACCGCCACGTTAGTTCACGACGATATTGTCGACGAAGCCGATACGCGTCGTGGCTTGCCAACATTGCGTTCGCGCTTTGGAAATAGCACAGCCGTGTATACAGGCGATTATCTTTTTGTTTGCTGTTTCAAGCTCTTATCTGATTATTCTTCTTCATTAAAAAGCATTCAATTAAATTCGCGCAGTATGGAAAAAGTCCTGACTGGTGAGCTTGGTCAAATGGACAATCGCTATAATTTCGAGGTAACGATTGACCAATATTTAAAAAATATTTCCGGGAAAACTGCGGAACTGTTTGCGCTAAGTTGTTTTGTCGGTGCCTATGAAAGTGGCACCTCCCAACGCTTTGCCAAACGTTGTGGTGAAATCGGCGAAAATATCGGACTGGCTTTTCAAATTATTGATGATATTTTGGACTATACACAAACTGCCGATGCTATCGGCAAACCCGTCTTAGAAGACGTACGTCAAGGCGTGTATTCTTTGCCCTTGATTTATGCACTTGAAGCCAATTGTGAAGTCTTGTTGCCACTTTTAATGAAAAAAGAAGCCTTGACCAATGAAGAAACACAGGAAATTTATCGTCTTGTCCATGAACTAGGTGGCGTAGAAAAGGCCCAACAATTAGCCACTCATTACACGGAAAAAGCGTTGAAAGAAATCAGCAAACTTCCTGAAACAAAGGCTAAGGCGAAAGAACAATTGTATGAAATTACACAAACGATTTTGACAAGAGAAAATTAATTCTCTCTTGTCATCTAATAATAACGAATTTTCTTCTCAGTTTATCTTACACTTACAAACAAGTGATAATCTTAACACTGAACATACTAAGATTAGAGGGTAAATTCATCGACGGATGAATTTACCCTCTATTGCTCTTTTAAGCGTATAGTTGTAAGTGAAGGGAAGATCGAACATGGCCTCTTGGACTTCGAAGTCGGGACAGAACTGTTTAGCTCCGAGAACCAAGTTGGTCTTGTCCATCACTTTCAAAGGACAAATTGCGACGAGTAACCGCAGGAGCAATTGTAAGGAATGAACTGCGACGAGTAACCGCAGGAGCACTTTCTTAGTTCTTCTTGATTCTCAACACTTGGAAGGATTAAGATACGCCTAACGCTTGTGTGAGAAAGTCAATTTTGGTTTATTGTTTTCTCCTCCAAAGGCTCGTCACAGTTTTATCCTTGTAAGTTCCGAAGGACCTTCACCAAGTAGGTACGTTAATTTCATTTGTTCTCATGCTTCACAGTGAAACATCGCAACTCTTAGAGCTGTAACTCTTTTGAAGGCTGGGCTGTGACGAGACGTATGTCGAGAAAGCACCTTAGAATTTATTGAGATTGAAGTAACGCATAATGTTGGTTCTGTTCCCGACGTTGATCAATTTTTAAGCGTGGGACAAAAATCACTTTGGATTTTTGTCCCACGCTCTTTTTTATGTTTATTTATTATATTTTGTTAGGATAATAAACGATAACATAGAAGCAACAATACCCACTATTATAAACATTTTATTTTCTACTTGACCTGTTTGAGGAAGGTGCTCTTTGAACGCTTTTTTAGATTTCGCGTTTTGTTTAGAATCTTTTGCTGTCTTAGTAAGTTTACGATTCATCTGACTATTCTGTTCTCTGTTGGATTCAAATGGGTTGGAGAAGTCACTGGTAATTGTTGCAGATGAATCAGAAATTTCTGTGTCATTTGTTTCTATATTTTTATTGTCTGTGGTCGTCAGTGTAGTCGAATCTCCTGTTAGGCTATCCGTTGATTCTATTGAAATATTTGACTCTTTTTCCAAAGTACTATCCGAAGAAGTAGAAGAGGCATTGTGTTCATTCGAATCTAAAGTCGAGTTTGACATGCTTTCAGAGGTTTCTATTACTGAATTATCTGTCACTTCAGGTTGACTTGAAATAGTATCACTCGAAGATACATTATTTTTCGTTTCTTCCGTTTGGGATTCAGAGTTACTAGAAGTTTCTGTAGTTGAATCAGAACTATTTGTAGTTGGGGTAGTACTTCCACCAATTCCAGTATCATTATTTTTTATAGTTAACAATGACTGTACACTTTCTGATTGGCTTTCACCATTTTCATCTCCCCACTTAAGAGTCGCATTGTTCGAAAAAGTACTACCTTTAGTATTTAGAAGTTGAGGGTTAGAAACACTCGTAAACATATCTACTACATACATTGTTTCAGAAGAAGGAATAAGGAGAGTCATCCCATTTTCTACCTCAGAAACTGTGTATTCAACGTCAGGCGTCATAGTTCGAACACGTTTATAAGACGTCTTAACATCATCTATCCAGATTCCTTCAGATACTTTAAGTGTCCCAGGCACATATTTTAATGCAGGATCAGTAATAATATCCTCTAGCTGTATATTGTTCATAAAAAGGCTATTTCTATTTATAATTATTGTCCAACGAATGCCGTTTTCTCCATTCGGCATTTTCTGGACAGTACCTTTTTTACTTATATTTTTTATCGAGTCGACAAGTTCAACTTCAATTGGGATAATCCCATTTTTAGAGTCAAATGTTAATGTATTTTTACCTAAGGACATTTTATTTGGTGTTGGCTTAAATTGGGCATTCAAATAACCTTTGATATCTGTTTTATTTTCCACAGTATCAATAAAAGTTATTATTATTTTCCCATCTTTATTCACGCCTGTCCCATATAGATTACCTTCTTCGTCATAAAAATTAAAATTAGGATCTCCCCAATATTCAATAGATTCAGGATAGTCAATTTCGAAAGTATCCCCAGACTTAATAGATACTCCAGATAAGTCAAAATCAAACTTAAATTTCATGCTATTGGCAGGTGTAAATTTCGGGCCATTTTGTAATGTCACATTGATTACTCCATCGTTATTAGTATAACTTGCTGCCTCCACACTGGGACTATTTATGAATAAAAAAGAAACGGCTAAGAATGTCATTGCAAAAAATATACGAAATTTTTTCATCTCTTTCTCCTTGTTAAGTTATTTAAAACCAATTTAACATTCTATATGAAAGTATTATTCAAATAAAGATATTTGCTTACATCTTTTTTTAATTATGATTGATTAAAATAAAGTGTGCTCACTATTAAATATTTATACCAATTCTCAAGAATCATAAAAATAATATATTTATATTCATTTTATTAATATATAATAAAACTTCAAATGATATAGAAAGAAGGATTCTACACGATGAAATACAAATTTTTTACTTTACCCATACTATCCTTGATGTGTGTGATTACTTTTTGGGGAGTAACAGCCCAAGCGAATGAAGAAAGTAACGAGCCAAATATTATAAAGATAATTGGGGATGATGACCGATTGAAAGTGGAGGATACGACTAAAACACCTTTTTCTAGTATTGCCTATACACAAATGTATATTGAAAATAATATGGTTTCTAGAGGTACATCTTTCGTGGTTGGAAAAAACACTTTATTAACAGCTGCTCATGTCGCAGAAAACTTCTTGACAGATTACGAAAAGCGCACACAGTCTTTTGTTGCACCAGGAAGAACTGGTTCAACATATCCTTATGGAAAATTTTTAATTGATTCAGTAATCATTCATCCGCAATACTTTTCAAGTGGTAAAATGGATAAATATGATATCGCCATTATTAAAACGAAACCAAATAACTCTGGCTTAAATATTAGCGACTTCGTACCTACTTTTTCTATCACGGACGCAACAGAAGTTGGAAAAACTGCTTTCATCAGTGGTTATGGTGCAGATAAAGCAAGAGAACAATGGTATCATACAGGAACCATTCTTGATATTGATGATTTAGATATATCTTATGATACAGATGCTGTTGGCGGTAATTCAGGAAGCCCGATTTTTAATAGTAATGGCCAAATTATTGGGGTCCATGTTTCTGGTAAATCAAAGAATGGTATAGGCATTAAAAATATTGGTGCCAGAGTAACAGGAGAAAATTATTTGTTTATAAAAGCTAACATCTATTAAACAAAAATATCAAAATACTTAGCCACTCAGTTATGTTCTCGATATAAGAAAGCTGAAATTCGTATGAAATTACACAAAATGATTTTGACAAGAGAGAATTAAAGAAGCGGCTGGATCCTATTGAGGATTTAGCGGCTAGCTTTTTAGGTGATACCTTGGTATAATAAACACGAAGAGAGCGTACTAGATATACGCTCTCGGGTAGACCGTTTAAGACGGTAGCTTGATTTTGATACGGAAATAAACCCGTTAATCCTGGCTAAAGATTATGACGGGTTTATTTTTTGTTGTTTTTATTACTGATTTTAACAATTAATGTTGCGAAAGCGATCGCAAGCATCAATGCTTCAAAGACAGTCACTGCTATTCCTTTCTAGGGAAAGAGCAAACAAGCAAAAACATTGGCAGTCCTCCTTTTTTTGAGAAATTGCCACCGTCATAAACTTCCTACTTGTGTAGTATAACACATTTGCACTTTGTTAGAAGGCGCTCTCTTTAAAAAAGTAGAAGCCCCAGAGAGATCTATAAAAAAGTGTCCAAAGATCTATTAATAGATCTTTGGACACTTTTTTCTTATTAAACAAAGGTTTTATTCTGGCGCATCTTCCAGAGACCATCGCAATACTCCACTATACCTTCCGACTGGATCAGAAGGAAAAATCGTCAACTGAAGTTGTTTGGTCAAATTAGCGGTAGCGTTGCCGCTTCCTTGCAAAATAGGTTGGCTATCTGCATTAATTAGAACACGCTGATTCTTCTCACCATAACTTATTCTTTTGTCGAGTAACTCACCGTTTTCGTTCTTTAACGGTTGTTCTTCTTTTACTTTAATTGTCCACCGACTTTTATCAAGTTTGCTTGTATCTTCAATGCGGATTTCTTTATTTGTAATAGAAGAAATCATTGTCTCTGTTGCGGGAATTTCATTCACACCAAAATTGATTGTATCAGGTAAAATGAGCTTGGGCCCAGCTTCTTTTTGAAGAGTCCGACTGTCTTTTTCTGACTCTTGATTGTTCTCATCTTTTATATAAAAGAAAACCTCTCGATTCAACCAATGTTCAGGAAAAGTATACGTAACTTTATCAACAACCGATTCTGGCGCATCTACATATTTTTTTAATTCTTTTTCTTCCGTGCCACACTTCGCTATTAGAGTTATATTGGTTGATGGATCATGGGAAAATGAAAAAGTAACTTCTCGCTGATTTGTAAAACGTGAGACCAATAGCGGATTTTCTTCATCCATCAATTTGAATTGTAATAACTTCTTTTCACGATAACGATGAATAATTGTTTGCTCCTCTGGAAGAAACATTCCTTGATCTTGTTGGGTCTTAATTGGTTCATAGCCAGCTATTTCGGGATACTGATTAGACAAGTCAAAAGGCGTGGTTAAAATCCCTTCTTTTGTGACTGGTTCATGAATAGCATTATCTTGTTCATTTAAAAACACAGCCGTTGCTTTCCCCACATAATTCACACTGGATGTAGCAGTCGTTTCCTCTAAATTTTCTCCATCTAAAAGAGTTCTTGCACTAAACGGCAAGACTAATTTTCCACTTGAAATGAGCGCCGTATCGACTGGATTTTGAGTCCCTTGCCATTTCAAGTAAACTTTATATTGTAATACGGTATCGTAGAGACGACTATCTGACAGATTTTCTGTCATAATTTGGACATTTTCACCATCTGTTTGGCTAGTAAATAAATCCGTTAAATCTTCTCCTTTAAAGTCTGTAACTAAGACTTTGTCAAATTGATATTGCTTTGTTTGATTTACTTGGTTCAGGTTAACGTTTACAACCATTTGACTAGGTTTTGTCCACTGATCAATATTGGGAATGGTCTGTTGCACATTTAAACAAACAGCCGTCTCTGCATTTTCAAAATAAGTATCCATTGCGTAGGCTGGTGGAAATTCTGGTTTTGCCAAAAAATCCGTAAAGTAAACAATGGATGACGGCGTTGTGTCATTGTTGTGGACTACAAACGTAACAGTAGAAATACTTTTGGTCGTCATTTCAAAACGCTGGCGAGGGTCCCGCCAAGGTACCCCTGCAGTAACGTTTTTTAGATATAACCAATAATCATCGTCTCCGCCATCCCACGTATCGTAAAGAATATGTGTAGGATTTTCCGCATATAAGGCATCAATTATCGTTCCAGGGTTTTTATAGCCAACATATTTGTTTGAATTTAACCCATAGTAATTAAACGCTGTTTTTATCGTTAAGGGCTGACCATAATTATCAACAAAATCATAGGTAACCAGCATTTCGCCTTTAATCGTAATTCCTAAAAAATAGCTTTCAGTAAAACTAATTGATCCTCCATCCAAATTACTTTTATTCCGTTGTAATGTAACTAATAAATTAACTGCTTTTCCTTCATAGAACCCCACATTTTTTACTAATGCTTTACTTTTATTTGTCGTTCGACTAACTGCCATGTAGTTTGAATACACTTCGCCTTCAATTGGTTCGACGGATGTATTTTCGCCGTAATGCATAATAAATGTGTTTGCCGCTGGTGTAATCGATTGATTTGCCCAATGGAAATAGCCCAGTTCTGTTAATGGTCTAGGAGCAGCCTCTACTTTTTCAACTCCTAAAAAGATCCCTCCAACTATCCACAATAAAATCAATAAATAGTTATGTTTTTTCAATTGAGATTACAACCTCCTTACTTTTACTTGTAAAAAATAAAATAAATATTAAATAACAATTGATATTATTTGAAGATCCAAAGACAATTGTAATAGAATTTCTATGCTGTATCTACTCTAAAATATTTCTTAAAAATACCTAAAAAACGAAAGCTTATTTAACAATCGACTTTCCCGTTTCAACTTAGCATAATAAACACGATAAACATGAAGAGGTCAGGACAGAACCAATTAGTTCCGAAGGCGTTGGTTCTGTTTCTGCCGTTTATTAGGTTGCGAACGTTTAAGACGTCATCTTTAATTATAATCAACCTTCGGTAAAAGTTATGACAGGTTTATTTTTTATTACTGATTTTAGCAATAGACTAAACAGACCGACCATCAAAAAAAGATGGTCGGTCTGTTTAGTTTATTGCTCTGCCCTTACTCCTTCTCCGACAATGCTCGCCAGACATCAAATGTTTGTTTTAAGCCTTGGACATTATGAACACGTAAAATTTCTACGCCTTGTTGTGCTGCATACAAGGAAGCAGCGGCTGAGCCAAAATCACGGTTGGCTGGTTCTGGTTCGTTCGTTAAAGCGCCAATAGTTCGTTTGCGAGAAACGCCGTACAGTAACGGATAATCTTGGTAGCGAAAGGCGTTAGGATCTTTTAACAGTTGAAGGTTTTCTGCGACAGTTTTATGAAAGCCAATCCCTGGATCGAAACAAATTTTTTCTAAGGAAAGCCCATATTTTTGGCATTGTTCAATTTTTTCTGTATAAAATTGGTGTAACTCTTCTTTTAAAGAAAGGGATTGGTGTTTTCTGGAATGCATAATCACAACTTGGATTTCAGGATATTGTGCGAGGACTTCTGCCATTCCTGGAGTGTCTAATCCTTTGATGTCATTAATCATTGTGGCGCCAGCTTGGATCGCGGCTTCTGCTACTTCGGGATAGTAGGTATCCACAGAAATCGGCGCTAGAGAAGTCTCACGTATTTTTTTTATTAATGGTAATACTCGGTCTGCCTCAACTTGTGGAGAAACTTCTTCGTAGCCAGGACGTGTGGATTGGCCGCCAATGTCTAAAATATCAACATGCGCTTCTAGTAGATGAAGCGCATGTTGATAGGCCACGTCGACCGTTGTGTAGCTACCGCCATCAGAAAAAGAGTCGGGGGTCGTGTTGACAATCCCCATAATTTGGTAATTCTTTTTTAAATCAATCATTGTCACATTGCTCCTTTATCTGCTGAATCATCTTTCGTAAAGCCCGCATTCTAGGACTTATCTTCATTCGTTCACTCGTGGACAACTCCGCTAAGGTTTTGCCCCGGTCCGGTAAATAAATAATCGGATCAAAGCCATAACCACCTGTACCGCGCGGTTCAACTAATTCACCAGTCAAAGTGGCTTCCGTTTGCAACAGTTTGTCGTCATCGAGTACATAGACCAACGTGGCTGATAAGGTTAACTCTCGGGTCGACTGTTGCCCTTCAAATAAGTGCAACAGTTCGCGGTTCTGTTCTTCCGGATTGGCTGAATGGAAAAAGCGGCTTGTATGAATACCTAATAAATCAGGAAAAGCAGTTAACGTTAAGCCGCCATCATCACCTAACACTGGGCGGCCAATTAATTGTTGGAAAAAGCGAGCTTTTAGATAAGCATTTTCAGCATACGTAGTGCCAGTTTCTGCAGGTTGTTCTTGACTGGTTGTATACTTTCGATAAGAGACAAGTTGAATAGCGGGGTCCTTAAGTCCTGATTGCATTTCTTTTAACTTACCTTGGTTATTCGTGCCAACAATGATTTCCATTTTCTAACGTATCTCCATTAAAAATTGATTTTTCCACTCTTGTTCTTTAAATAGTCCGGTAAATTGAAATGTTTTGGTGCTACTTTGTGGTGTTTTCACGCCGCGCATCGTCATACACATATGTTCCGCTTCAATGGCTACTGCAATGCCTTTGACGGGAATATTTTCTTGGAGTTTGCGGGCAATTGTCACTGTTAAATCTTCTTGAACTGTGGGACGTTTGGCACAATGTTCTACTAATCTTGGTAACTTGCTTAGTCCCAATACTTTGCCACCTTCTGGCAGATAAGCGACATGTACTTTTCCATAAAATGGCAATAAATGGTGTTCACACATTGAATAAAAGGCAATATCTTTTACTAGAACCATTTCGCCTTCATTTAAGCTATCAAATAATTTATAATCGTCAAATTCAGGTTCGGTTAAGCCACTAAAAACTTCTGCATACATTTTAGCTACACGTTTGGGGGTATCAATGAGTCCTGATCGTTGAGTATCTTCCCCCACTGCTTCTAAGATTGTGGTAACTGCCTGCTCAATTTGCGCTTGTTTTTCCTGCTCCATCTCTACCATTCCTTTTCGCTTACTCGCACTTCTTCTTGATTGCCACTGCGCTGAATCCACGTAGCTATTGGCGTGCCCAATAGTTGTTCCTCTGCGTAAACATCACTTAAGGGAATCAAAACAAATGACCGTTTTGTTAATTCTTGATGAGGAACTTGTAAGTGGGGCAACGTGACTGACTGTTCCCCTAATAATAAAATATCAATATCAATAATCCGCGGACCCCAGTGAATTAATTTTTTACGTTTCATTACTTGCTCAATCCCTTGGGTAACAGCCAATAACTCTTCAGCGGTATAGCTAGTATCAATTTTCAATACGGCGTTCAAAAAATCATCTTGGTCTGTATAGCCGTAAGGATCCGTTTCATAAAGTTTTGAAGAAGCCACGACCTGAATCTGCGGGTCTTCGTTTAAATAATTGCGGGCTTTCACTAAATTTTCGTACGGATCGCCGACGTTACTACCTAATGCTACATAGCCAATCATCTATACTTCTCGCTCCATTTCAATTTCAATATTGTCAAAAAGACCGGGCATGGGCACACTATATTTTCTAATTTTAATGATAATTTTGTTCAATTGTTCTTGATAATCTGCGGAAATATCATCTAAAATAGCACTCGCTAAACCTTCGATTAAATCGTACGAGTGATTGTTTACTCGTTGGGTAATCAATTCATTCACTTCGGCATAATTGACGGTTTGGGTGACATCATCTGTTCGCCCTGCCTCGGCTAGCGACAACTGCATTTCAAGGTCGATTTCTACTTGCTGTCCTAGACGTTTTTCTTCTGCCAAAACACCATTTTTTGTGAAAAATTTCAAGTTGTTAATTCTAATTTTATCCATCCTCTAACTCCCTACCCTCTGTTTTGCTGATTTTTTTAATCATAGCATATTTCTTGGAAAAGTCAGTAGTTAAAAGATGGAAAAGTGGTTATTGGTATGATATAAAAAATTACTTTTTACGAATCAAATAATATAACTCGTGTATTCAAAAAAGAGCGTTGCTGATGCAACGCTCTTTTTTGGGGTTTATTCGCCTTTTATCGCATTGTTACAAATTCTTCTGAGCCTGTTGGATGAATCGCAACAGTATTATCAAAATCTGCTTTGGTCGCGCCCATTTTAATAGCGACTGCAAAGCCTTGTAGCATTTCGTCAACACCGATGCCGATGCCATGCAAACCGACAATTTTTTCTTCTTTACCGACACAAATTAATTTCATGTCGCATTTTTGACGGTATTCTCCTAAAGCAAAATACATTGGTGTAAAGCTAGAGCGATAGATTTTCACTTGGTCTTCACCATATTCTTCAAGCGCTGCTTTTTCCGTCAAGCCAATTGTCGCAACTGGTGGATGGGTAAAGACCACCGTTGGTACCAAGTTATAATCCAAATATAAATCGGTTTGTCCGTTAAATAAGCGTTCAGACAGGCGCCGACCAGCGGCAATCGCGACTGGCGTTAAGTCGATTTTCCCAATGACATCGCCGACTGCGTAGATGCCATTTTGCGTGGTATTTTGGAATTTATCTACTTTGACGTAGCCTTTTTCATCAAGAGCTACTTTCGTATTTTCTAAGCCTAATTGATCCGTGTTCGGCTGACGGCCTGTCCCGAAAATCACGGCATCTGTCGTAATTGATTCACCATTTTCAAATGTAATAACGTACTCATTCTGCGCCGTTTTTTCAATTTTAGCTGGTGTTGCATTCGGATGAATTTGCATGCCCATTTCTTGATAGCGTTCTACGACTTTTTCAGAAAGCATGTCATCAAAGCTTCGTAATGGTCGTTCATGACGGAAGGCCCAATGTGTTTCTGCGCCTAAGCCATGTAAGGTTCCTGCTAATTCGGCTGCGATGTAACCTGCACCGACAAAGACCACACGTTTTGGCATTTCTTCTAATGCAAAGAAGCCGTTTGAATCTAAGGCATATTCTTCTCCTGGAATACCTAGTTTTTTCGGACGACCACCTGTCGCGATTAAAATGTGCGGCGCCGTATATTCTGTCCCATTGACTTCAATTGTTTGCTCCCCAGTAAACGTAGCGTAACCATGGATACGTTCAATGTTGTTACTGTCTAAACCACGATTATACGCACCATGTAAGAAGTCGATATATTTTTCACGATTTTCAACTAATTGTTTAAAGCTAAAATTTTTGATTTCAACATCAAACCCGTAGCCTGCTGTATCTCTTTCCATCATTTCCATCATGCTGCTGGCTTGCCACATGACTTTTTTAGGCACACAACCAACGTTGACACAGGTCCCACCAATTTCGTTGCCCTCAATTAAAAGGACGTTAGCTCCGTGCATTCCTGCGCGGTTAGCAGAAGCAATCCCGCCACTACCGCCACCAATAACAATATAATCATAGGTTTTCATTTATTCTGGCTCCCTTTCAATTTGAACTTTCTCCTTTATTATCGCAAAAAATAGCAAAAAAAGACAGTCGTATTACTTACTTTTGTTTAGTTTTCTGCTGCTTCTGTTTTATGGATTCGTTCCATAAAAGCGCTGGGGGAAAGGAATTCAATCGTAGCATTGTCGAAGGGAATTCCTAAATCTTCTTTGGTTACGTTTGGGTTCATTGTAATGACGTAAAGTGTTTTGCCTAAGGAAAGTGCAATCCCAATTTCTAAATAACTTAGTCGGTCAAAGTCACCATTAATAAAAACGTAGGTTGCTTCGTGAAGATACCGTTTTATCACTTCAATATCTGTAAACATTCCGGTTTGAACACAATCTGCTAACCCGAAGCCCACTGCACCCATACAGCCATGCTCATCTTCAAACAGCTGAGGATCTACCAAAAGGTCCGTTTGAATACGAGGGTTTTGACCAATTTGGTAGGCGAATAATTTAGCCATAGTTATTCCTCCTTCTTTTTCTTTTACTATAGCACAAAAAGGAAACCCTCATATGCCAGAGGATTCCCTTTCTTTTAGTACATATTCCCAACCACTTTTACTCGTAAGCGGGTTGCATTTTCTGGATGATAGGCGAGTGGTGTTTCTTCCACCTCGACTAACTCGATTGTGCCAGGGACTGCACCCGCAAGTTCAGCTTGTTGGACGGCTTTTTCTTGGGCATCAGTCAACGCCGCGTCTCGTTGGATTTTTGAATAGACATAAATTTGTTCGTATTGTCCGCTAATCTGAGCGATAGAGGCACCGATGGCATTCGCCACTGCTCCGTTTTCGTTGCGGATTAGCGCTTTAACGCCTGTCAATTCTTCGGGGATGATAATACTCCCACCACCAACTAAAACGACCGTCACGTCTGCGGAACTGGTTTTCATGCGATCAATCGCTTCACTGACTAATTCGCCAATTTTTTGGTACACTTTTTCCGCAAACGCTTGGTCTAAATGAGCCACTTTGCTAGGATCACCGACTTGGGCATGACCTAAGCGAACCGCAATATCAGTGGTCGTTAATTGTGTGCCGCCAAAAACAAGGGCCTCTTGTGTAATACGGTAGCCGACACTATCGGGGCCAACTGTCACAGAACCATCTGGTTGTTCACGCACTAGACTGCCGCCGCCGACACCGATTGACACGATATCTGGCATTCTAAAATTGGTCCGTACTCCGCCAACATCAACGGCCAGTGAAGATTCTCTTGGAAAGCCATCCACTAACACGCCAATGTCTGACGTTGTGCCACCAACATCTAAAACAACCGCATCTTTCAAGCCAGCTAAGTATGAAGCGCCACGAATACTATTGGTTGGTCCACAAGCAATGGTTAAAATAGGAAACTGTTTGGCATAAGTTAACGACATTAACGTACCATCATTTTGACATAAGTACACTTGGGCGTGATGAATTTTTTCTTGTTCTAAGGCTTGTTCAAAGCCTTCGCTGGTCACTTTAATTACTTTGTGCAACGCAGCATTCAAAATTGTCGCATTTTCCCGTTCGATTAAACCGACAGACCCAATCATTGAGGAGCAAGATACAGGAACATCTGCCCCTAACACTTCTTTCGCAAGTGCTTGAACAAACAATTCTTGGTCATTTTTTAAAGAAGAAAAAACGCCAATTACTGCGATTGCCTCTACTTCTCCTCGCCAAGAGGCCAAAATCCCACGTAATTCTTCTTCGTCCAGTGCAGTCAATGGTTGTCCATCATATTCGTAGCCGCCATGTGCTAAAGCATACGTTTCTGAAAGAGTGGCCACTAAATCCTTGGACCAAGCTGTGTAAGGCAAGACCGAAGCGGTTGCTGGATAGCCCAAACGAAGGACCCCAACTTTTGCTAATTTTTTTCGCTCAACAATGGCATTCGTACATTGGGTCGTGCCCAACATTGCATGTGTGACTTTAGTTGGGTCCACTGCTGATTCTGCCAAGACTTTATTTAAGGCACCGGCAATCCCTGTTTGAATATCATCGGTTGTTGGAACTTTCACTGAATGAATCAAGTTTAATTGATGATCTAAAATAACAGCATCTGTATTTGTGCCGCCGACATCGATACCGATTTTATACATTTATTTGTCCTCCTTCGCTACTAAGTTTTCTAGTGGTTGATAATCCATTTCGTAGCCGAAATACCGAGGACCCACTGTTTCGATACCTTTTTTCGTTCGCCAAGCGGCATTCGCTTTCAAGCCCATTACTTGGACACGTTTGCCGTATTTCAAGCTTTCTGTTGTCACAGGCGTTAAAGTTTCTAAATCTACCATACAAATCAAATCAGGCGTCATCGCAATTACCTGACCATCTTTCTCGGCAATTAAATTTTCATTTTGAAAATGGACGACTGCTTCTGAACCAACATCACTGTTTAAGCCACTCAATTTGACACGTCCCAAATTGAAGCCACCTTTTACTTCTCGTTCCACATCTAAAATTTTTCCTTGGAACAATTCAAAGCCATCCGTAACTTCTACTAATGCTTGGCGTTTTTCTTGTTCATCTGCATAGGTACCTCGAATCACTTTGCCAATTTCTTCTGATAATGTCACGATGTTGTGAATACCATAGTCTTGTAATTGTTTGCCTGTCGCGGGATAAATGCTCACTAAAGCACTGGCGCCCATTTCAACCGTTTGAACACGAGCAAGACGTTCTGTCCAAGTATTATCAATCGTTTCCATAATGCCAATATTTCCTTTTTCATCGGTAATTGCCATAGGGGTCGCTGACATCCCATTCAAATGGAACGTTACCATAGGCAATTCTGGAAAGGCCCGACCCATACCATCACAATCCACCAAGGGAATGCCTAGCTTCGCTGCAACAACAATTGGAATCATTGAATTGACGCCCCCAGCTTCCATTGGAAAGGTCCCCGCAATCGTTTCTTGGTCTAAATATTTTCCTAACTTCTCAAAGACACGGACGAATTCGTCGCCTTTGGGAAATTTTTCAATTGCGACAGATGGGGCACCCATCATTGCGGCTGGTAGGAAAAAATCCTCCGCGGCAATTTCTTCTGGAGAAACCAGTTTGACAGGTCCGTTTTCTTCGATGGCGGACAAAGCCATCATTTTACCAATATAGGGATCACCGCCACCTCCTGTCCCTAAAAAAGCTGCTCCTGTAGCTATATTCTCAATTGCTTCTGCATCTAAATAACGCATTCTCCGACACTCCTCTTCTTCATTCCATTTCTAATGATTCGGTGTTCGTCTGTTGACGTTTTGCACCGAAATAATAAATAACAAACGATAAAACAATGCCAATTAGCGGTTGGTTAGGCAATTGAGGGGCATTGGGAAAGAAACTCATAATCACCGGAATGCCCCCCACTGCAGCACCAATTAGCCATGAAAAAACACCTAATTTATTCACGCCAGGCGTTGGCTGCCATTTGGTTCGATCGCCTTTGTTAATCAACCAATAGGCAGCAATCATTACACCAGCCACTGGTGGAACCATCGCAGAAAGGACGGACATAATCGGCGTAAAGTAATTTAAAATCCCCACAACTGCTAATAAGGTCCCAATGGCGCCGGCCGCACCGACAGCGACTTTTTCTTTTTCTTTTGGAATATCAAAGACATTAATCAAGGCCAGTCCGCCAGAAAAAGCATTCACGGCATTCGTGGTCCAAGTTGCTAAAATCAGCGCAATAATTCCTAAAACTGGAAAACCGAGATTCATAAAAACTTCCGTGATATCTGCGGTGTTCGAAGCAATGGTCAAGACCGCACCAACGCCAATCATCAACAAGCCTGTCGGTAAAATCCCTAAGGTGGCCGCTTTGACCACATCTTTACGAGAAGAAACATATTGAGAGTAATCTCCAGCAATTACTGCGCCTAATGCAAAAGAACCGACAGTCATTGAAAGACCCGACATAAAGCTTCCTGCTGTTTGAGGGGTATATTGACTAACAGCCGCCCAACCGTTGTTTCTTAACGAAGCCACCAAGCCATAAAGACAAACCAGAACTAACACAGGAACCGCAAAATAATTCAGAATTTTCAATATTTTTATGCCATAAAGAGCCGAAATAAGCATAATAATTCCCCAGATTAAGGAAGAAAGCGACACAGGTAAATCAATGCCGTAAATTTTTAAAAAGTTCGTGAAGGCGCCGCCGCTGACATTGGCTTGCAAACCAAACCAACCTAAGCAAGCAATCGCTAGAATAATGGAAATAATCTTTTGCGAACCTTGAATGCCAAACACTTGAGAAGCGACTTTGACAGAAGGTTCTTGTAAGTCGGAACTTTGAATTCCTTGTAAAATCATTAAAATAACAATAATACCATAACCAATAAATCCTGTTAACAAAGCTTCCCATAAAGGCATGCCTGCAACTAACGTTCCTCCAATAATTAATCCTGGCACGCTAATCATTGCGCCCGCCCAAACAAATGCTAAGCTAAGCCACGATTGTTGTTGCTCGTTTTTTAATTTCATTCTCATTCCTCCTTAATTATTTTTTCAATTATA
The DNA here is from genome assembly GCF_051713465.1 of Enterococcus sp. DIV0358. NCBI lineage: Bacteria > Bacillati > Bacillota > Bacilli > Lactobacillales > Enterococcaceae > Enterococcus > Enterococcus sp. DIV0358. The sequence goes on from NZ_JBIOPX010000001.1 coordinate 2,732,806, forward strand.
ACGAAAAATCAGTCATAGGTCTTTTTCAAATTGAAAAAAATATCAAGGAAGTTTTGGCTAAAAATAAAAAAGAGACAAGAACCTGGGACAAAAATCACTTTGGATTTTTGTCCCAGGCTTAAAAATTGATAAACGGCGGAAACAGAAGCAACTCCTTCGGAAATAAGCCGAAATTCTCCAAAAATTAAAGAACACCGGGTAGGTATCATGCAACATCAACTCGTTCCTCGTTGTGTTTTATGACAATTTTCGGAAATTCCTTCTTATTGCTGAGAAACACTATTTGCAAAGCAAATAGATGTTAAACAGTACCTACTTGGTTCTCGGAGTTAAACACTTCTGTCCCGACCTCTGTCTGCTTTTTTCATTCATTCGTGACCAAGCGATATAAGATCATCGCCAAATAGACTTCATAGGCTTCGGCGGCGTTGGTCATATCATAGCCGAGCGCTTCATTAATTTTACTGATACGATATTTGACCGTATTTTTATGAACAAATAGGCGTTCGCCGCATTCTTTAAAATCACTACTTGCATCTAGTAAAAACGTTCCTAATGTCATTAACTGCTCTGATTCTTTTAAGAGAGGTTGGATAACTGCTAAGCGTTGTTGGATTGCTTCTTCTCCTGCTTGGAGACACGTCATCATTTGTTGAACTGTACGAATTTCCGCGATTGATAACACTTTTCTTTGTGGATAGACGCGCTTTAAAAACGGCGCGACTTGATTAGCGGTTTGGTAGCTGACACGCACTTCAGTCGTGTTACGAACTTTCGGACAAAGGATGATTTCACCTAAATAGTCCTGATAGTCTGTGGCTTGCAAGTATTCTTTACTAATCGTGGCTTCAGGCTGTTTGTGTAAATAATTACCTAAGAGAACAATCAGATAATTTTCTGTTTGCTGGACAATCGTTGTTTGGTAATAGTAACGTAGGAAATCTTTCAAATCTTGCTGAATAGCGTGGATTTCTTGTCCTTGTTGCCAAATGGGCAAAAGCCACATCGTTTCGACAGAAGAAATATCAATCATTAATTTTTTGGCTAATTGGTACATCTTATCACTTTCGTCGTTAATGATTGCTTGGACTAAGGCATACTCACTGACTTCGTCATAGTTTTTCCCCCATAAATTTAGAGCCATCTGAACGACTTCCACCGCTTGATTCATCTCAAAAGAGGTTAACTGCTCTTCTTCTCGAATGAAGTAAAGCTTCAATGTTTGTCCATCTTTCTGAGGAAGTTTTTGCGAGGTAATGAAGTAGGTCGTTTCTCCCAGCGCTACTTTCTCTTGTGATTGATAAAGTAACTTGGTTAAGGGTAATTTCGTGCTTCGCGGCCAATTGATGGTGCTGATGATTTCATTGGTATATGTGGTTAACGCAATGTTGACTTTTAAAAAATCGGATAGGATTTTCAAGGTCATTTCCACACTGCGGTTTTGTTCAGGCAAAAGGGAAACTTTTTCCAAGAGGTCCGTTGCAAAAGAAGCCATTTTATTTTTATTGACTAACAATTTCATGACTTCATAAATGACTTCGTTGTAGCGTAATGTGGGATCATTTTTAGGCATTTGGATTAAAATAAAACCTAAAGAATCCGCTAATTGAATCACTTCCTCTGCAACTTTCGGTACGATAATCCCAACGTAGTACAAGATTAGGCCTACTTCGCCTAATTCATGGAGATGCCGAATCGTTTCACATTGCTTCACCACATCATGACGAATGGCACAAAATGAACCAATCAAAATTTCGCCAGCATGGTATTCATTTGTTTTGTGAAGTTTTTCCGAAAACAAAGACATATCAGAGACTTCTAAAAAAGAAAGAGAAGCAACAGATGTGTCCAATTGGTTTTTACCAGAAAGTACCGTTGCTTCTCGCAAAGACGGTAATTTTAATAAATCATTCACGCGGACACTCATATTTACTCCTCCTTTTGGCTGGTTTATTTTTTCTTACGAATCATATCGCCGACTGCAACAGGTTGCGTCACTTCCATTGTTAATAACATCATGGGATTAGGTGCCCGATCGATCGCTTCACCGTCTTCATTATACATCTCTTTAACGGTTTGGTGGAAATGGGTAAACCCGGGACCATAAAATTCAATTTCATCGCCGACACTGAAAAGGTTCCGTTGACGAATTGTCGCGACTTGCGTCTTTTCGTTGTACGCAATCACTTCGCCAACAAATTTATATTGTGGAATTTTACGACGTTCGCCGAATAATTGTTCATTTTCACTTGGTGTATTGTAATAAAAACCAGTTGCTAATTCACGTTGTGCTACTTTCCATAATTCATCAATCCACTCTTGTTGGCAGACATAGTTTTCAGGGTCTTCCATGTAAGAATCGACGGCTTTTTTATACACATTAGCGACTGTCGAAACATAGTGAATGGATTTCATGCGGCCTTCAATTTTAAAACTATCGACACCATTTTCAATTAATTCTGGAATATGTTCAATCATAGACATATCTACGGCGCTCATTGAAAACTCTTCTTCAACTTCCCCTTCACTGGTTTTGCTCCGACGTTCTGTCCCAAAAGGCATATCAAATAACTCATATTTCCAGCGACAAGATTGAGAACAACCGCCACGATTGGCATCCCGCATCGACATATGATTGGACAAAGTACAACGTCCTGAATATGAAATACACATTGCTCCATGAATAAAGGCTTCAATCTCAATGTCCGTATTTTCACGAATCGCTGCAACTTCCTCCATTGAAACTTCGCGCGCTAATACCACACGTTCTAAGCCTTCATTTTTCCAAAATTCTAATGTTTCATAGTTGGTTGCTGAAGCTTGTGTCGATAAATGGATAGGTAAACCTGGTGCTTCTGTCGCACAAATTTCGATTAAAGCTGGATCGGAAACAATCACAGCTGAAATTCCGATGTCTCGCAATTCTCTGAAAAACGCTCCTGCCCCTTCCTGGTTTCCTTCATGAGTGACCATATTGGCAGCGACATAAACTTTCGCATTATGTTCGCGGGCAAAGGCTACGCCTTCCGCCATTTCTTCTGGCGTGAAATTTCCTGCGCGGCTACGCAGACCGTAGGCATTCCCTCCGATATAAACGGCATCGGCACCGTAACGAATTGCGACTTTTAGTTTTTCTAGCGTCCCGGCTGGAGCCAACACCTCGGGACGCTTCAATGTTCGTTCTGTCATTACTTTCATGTTCTTCTTCCCCTTAAATGAATCAATTTATTTTATTGCATCGGCACTTAAATCAAAGAAACCATTGTCTAAGCCACGACCTGTTGGATGTAATTTTTCAATTTCAGCTGTTGCATGAGCTGCTTGATCTTCTGACCAAGTTCCCGTTTCAAGTGCTGCTTTCGCTTCAGCAAATAAGCGAGCAATCGCGACAAAATTTTCACCTGGCGTGTAAAGGCCATCGAGCTTCCATGTACGATAGTGATGGTCATACAAGTTTGTTAACTCATTCATCAAGTTCACATCGTTATTGGCAAAAATATGCGTACCATGACTATCTTCATAAATGGAATAGTGGGTTTCTGGTTTTTTGGGTTCAGAAATAAACAGCCCTTCGTCTTTCGTAACCCCTTTGTCGTTCTTTGTGTAATTGTAGTAATTTTGAATTAATGGGCGTTTCGATTGATGAATACACGTCGCCCCATAGACAAGAATTTCAGCTGGAACTGCTAAGTTTTCTTCCATTGCTACCATTTCTTCAAAAGGTACTTCCCGAGCTAGGACAGCTCCGATGGCTCCTCGTTTACTCCAAAAATTGATTTGACGTGAGCTCGTTACCAAGGTTTCGCCATCATAAACGTAAGGAATTTCTAATCCATCTCGCTGCATAATAAACACAATACCTGGATCACCCAAAGTAATTTTATCGACGTTGATTTCTTTTAAAAATGTCAGATACTCTGGGACTAATTTCATTTTTTCAGGGTGCATAATGCCATTTACTGCAACTAGCACTTGTTTGCCCATTTCATGTGCACGTTTCACAATCTCGCGTTGTTCATCTCGTGTAAAAGATACGGGCAAACGCAACCCGAATGTTTCTTCTCCAATATATAATGTATCCACACCTGTTGCGAGTAATTCTACAGCCTGCTCAACAGATTCTGCAGTTGCAATCAGTTCAATCATAAATATAGCCTCCTTCTTTATGACCGTTTAATAGTATCATACGTTCACAAACTTTAAAAGAGCCTATCTGTATTAAACGTACATTTTTCACAATGTTTCCGAAAAAAATTTTGGTAGAGAAGCACCATCCGCTTACCTACCAAATGTTCTTTTTTAATTACTGGTCATCTATTCTTTGGTCACTCGTTCAAGTGATATTTTCGTTCATAAAACGTTACTACAACGGTAAATAGCCACGCTGCTGCTAAGCCTAACAAGCTGCCTAAAACAATCCCTAAAAAGCGGAATTGAATCAACGTTATCACGTACTGCTGACGAACGAGCAATGAAAGCATCAGAGCCATAGGCGTTGTGAAAAATTGTGCCAATCCATAATTACGACGAATAAAATACTCAACGGTCACAAATAAGATTGTAATCACGACAATCGATTCAAAAGTTGTCAAAGCTAAATTAAGCAGAAAAGCGGAAATAACCAAACCAATTGTTGTGCCAAAAATTCGCTGAATATTTCGCTGCTTAATCGCACGTAAATTGTCTCCTTGTAAAATGGATGCACAGGAAACGACTAACCAATACGGATTCTGTAAATGTAAACTTTCGCTGATATATACAGCAAAAAATAAGACAAAGCTATAATATATGCTATCTAATGGCGCTTCTGGATGCCGATAAATTCGTTCCCGTAATGATCGCTTAGCTAGCGGGGCACTGATTTCCTTCTCTGTAAAATGCAACACTAGTGCAAACAAAATAGAAAAGCCAATACCTAATAACATACAGCCACTCATGAACGGAATTTTTGCTAACGGAATACTCGTACTGGCACCCATCGCTGTCACCATCACACCAAAGAAGGCCCCTGGTTTTGAAATATCGTAGACTTCAAAGAAAAAGCGGCCACCAAAACCGACCAGTGCAACAACAATGGGAATAAGCCATGCAATATGGGTCGATAACATGCCTAACAAATTTCCTAAAAAAAGGTAACTACCGACCACAGATAAACGAGTCATTAACTGTTTTAATGGTAGCGGCTGATAATATAAAAAAGTAAAAATACCTAACGAGCCAAAGCTTGAAATCAATAATTGATGATTGATATAGCCCAAAAAAAGAATGCTGAACATAACCAAGCCAGCAAACACTAGTCGAAAAGGATTATCCTTTGGACGCTGATAATGTAGTAATTCTCGAAAAAAAGATTGTTCCATTCCATCACCCCTCCTTATTAACGTAGCACAGAAAAATCAATCTGGCAATTCTCAAAAAGAAATCGCCACTGGAAAATAGAAAAGCCTGGTATAAAAACCCTAAATGGTTTTTATACCAGACTTCGCATCTCATCTATACAGTTTGTAATTCTTTCGCTTCTGTCTTTGGTGCTTTTGGTGCCCGCACATTTAACGTGATTTTACCTTTGCTAGCGCCTAAAGTTACTTTATCCCCTAACTGAATTTGACCAGAAAGAAGGGCTTCACTTAAACGATCTTCCACTTCTTTTTGCAAGGCCCGACGAATTGGACGTGCGCCATATTCTGGATCAAACCCGACTTTACCAATAACTTCAATTGCAGCTGGTGTGATTTTCACTTTAACCTCTTGTTCGGCCATCCGTTTCACGACAGATTGACTCATAATTTTTACGATTTCATGAATTTCCTCTTGTTTCAAGGAATGGAATACAACCGTTTCATCAATTCGGTTTAAGAATTCTGGACGGAAGGCTTTTTTCAATTCTTCCATGATTCGTTTTTGCATTAATTCATGATTTTTAGAAATGTCTTTCACATTGAAGCCGACATGTTTTTCTTCACGAATCGCTGTTGCTCCTAAGTTGGAGGTCATGATTAAAATCGTGTTACGGAAATCGACTTTTCGTCCTTTGGCATCCGTTAAATGGCCATCATCTAAGACTTGTAATAAAATATTAAAGACATCTGGATGGGCTTTTTCTACTTCATCTAGCAAAATAACGGAATAAGGACGTTGACGAATTTTTTCAGTTAGTTGGCCGCCTTCTTCGTAGCCGACATAACCTGGAGGAGAACCGATTAAACGGCTAGTACTGTATTTTTCCATAAACTCAGACATGTCCACGCGAATCAAGGCTTCTTCGCTGCCAAACATTGCTTCGGCTAAGGCTTTGGCAAGTTCTGTTTTCCCAACCCCAGTTGGTCCTAAGAACATGAAGGAACCAATCGGTCTTGCTGGGTCTTTCAAGCCACTACGCGCACGACGGATAGCGCGTGAAACAGCTTCAACTGCTTCATTTTGGCCAACGACCCGTTGATGTAAAATGGTTTCTAATTCCATCAATCGTTCGCTTTCTTTCTTCTCTAGCTGCTGCAAAGGAACGCCTGTCCATTGTGAAACGACTCCAGCCACGTCTTCTTCTGTTACTTGTGTACTGTAACCAGACAGACTTTTTTCTTTCACTGCAATCAATTCTTCTAGTTTTTCCATCACTTGTTTTTCTTTTTGACGAATCCGAGCAGCACTTTCAAATGATTGGTTTTGAATGGCCTCTTCTTTTTCCGTAATTAATTGAGAAATTTCGGTACGCAATTCATTAATTTCTGAAGGTTGATCTGCCTTATCTAAACGAACTTTTGCTGCAGATTCGTCCATTAAATCAATTGCTTTATCTGGTAATTGGCGGTCATTTAAATAGCGAATCGACAATTGAACCGCCGCATGTAGAGCTTCATCTGTAATTTCTACGCCATGATGTTTTTCATAGCGTGAACGCAAGCCTTTTAGAATTTCTTCTGCTTCTTCTGGCGTTGGTTCTGCTACTTGAATACGGGCAAAACGACGTTCCAAAGCGGCATCTTTTTCAATATATTTTTGGTATTCATCCAGAGTTGTCGCACCAATGGTTTGCAACTCACCACGTGCTAAAGCAGGTTTTAAAATATTTGAAGCATCGATCGCCCCTTCTGCACCGCCAGCACCGATCAAGGTATGCAATTCGTCGATAAATAAAATGACTTGTCCATCTTGATAGATTTCATCGACAACTTTTTTCAAGCGATCTTCGAACTCACCTCGATATTTGGTTCCAGCAACCAAGGCACCCATGTCTAGCATCATTAAACGTTTGCCTTGCATATCTTCAGGGACTTCCCGGTTGACAATTTTCTGAGCTAAGCCTTCTGCTATCGCTGTTTTCCCAACACCTGGTTCACCGACTAGGACAGGATTGTTTTTGGTACGGCGACTCAAAATTTGGATCAAACGACGAACTTCGGTCCCGCGACCAACTACTGGATCCAAGCTTTGTTCTCGTGCTAACTTGGTTAAATCCCTCGCTAAAGAATCCAATGTTGGCGTCCCTTGTGGCGCATTTTTATTTTGACCATTCCGACGACGTTGTGCACCATTGGGTTCGGAAACGCCCATTTTTTTCAATAATAATTGACGCATTTTGGATAGACTTAATCCTAAATTCACTAAAATTCTAGACGCTAAAATTTCTTCGTCTCTTAACAAGCCTAATAATAAATGCTCGGTACCAATCTTTTGAGCCCCTAAGCGCTTCGCTTCATCTCCAGCATAGGCAAAGATTTGTTTGGCTCTTGGTGAATAAGGTAAGTATAAGTTGTTATTCCCCATTGGACTTTGCATGGTGCCATAGCCACTTAAATGCTCAATTTCTTCACGGATGTCTTCTGTGTCAGTATTCAATTGTCGTAATGTTTTTCCGGCAATCCCATTCGGTTCTAAAACGAGTGCTAATAATAAATGCTCAGAACCGACGGATTGATGACGAAAATACTTCGCTTCTTCTTGGGCAATCGCCAGTACGGCTTTCGCACTTTCTGTAAATAGTTCATCCATAGTTATTCCTCCTCATAGCTCAAGCGCTCTAAAAATGAACGCATTATTTGAGCTCTTAGAAAATCTTCGTGATTCCCCAGACCATTCAATGTGCTTTTACTTAAAGCAGCTAGCATTAAATTGCCTTCCTTTTTCGTAATCACTTCTTCTTCATACAATGTTTGAATAAATGTTAGCGCATCTTTTTCTGTTAAGGTTGCGCCAATCAATTGATCCATTTGTTTTAGTAATTGATCGTTATCTGAAATTTGTACTTTGACAATGCGAATATAGCCGCCTCCACCACGTTTACTTTCAACTGCGTAGCCTCGTTGGATGGTAAAACGTGTATTAATTACATAGTTAATTTGTGAAGGAACGCAATTAAATAAATTAGCCATTTCCGCCCGACGGATTTCAATTTTATTACTTTCTTCTAAAATCTTTTTTAAATAAGCCTCGATTAAATCTGACGTATTTTGATTACTCATAGTCTTCCATCCTTCTTCTCTCTTGACTAATATTGACCATTATTATATCGAACTTTGCCTATTAAATAAAGAGGAACGCTTTGACTTTAATAAAAAAATGCAAAACAGGAGGAGCAACCTCAGTCAAACTGACTTAAGTTCCCCTCCTAAAATTGAAAATATGTTATTGAATCACAGAGGCTGAGACAAAAGTGTTTAGCTCCAAGAAATAAGAAGAAATTTCCGAAAATTGTTCTTTAATTTTTGGAGAATTTCGGCTTATTTCCGAAGGAGTTGCTTTTGTTCAGCTGATTATCTTAATGTCTCACAAAAGCGATTCTTCGCCATAGGCTTGATCCAAGGCTTGTTGAATATCTTCGATAATAGATGTTGGCTCTTCCAAACCAACGTACATGCGAATGTGCGCTGGCGACAAGCCTCTTTTCTGAACAGCTGCCAAGTTATTACCTTTGAATACAGGCAAAGCCAAACTTTCAAAGCCACCCCAACTGACCCCAATTGTGACCAGCGTCAATGCGTTCACAAATGTTTTCAAACGTTCAAAATCGGTATCTTTTAAATCAATCGCAAACAATGAGCCATAACCTGTTAAATATTTTTCTGCTAACGCTTGTTGTTGTTGATTTCCTACAAAAGGATGATATAAGCGGCTGATTCGCGGATCCTTTTGCAAAGCCAACAGCACCGTTTGGATGGCTTGAGACTGATGCGCCAACCGAACGGGCATGGTACGAATACCTCGTAACGCTAACCAAGAATTGAAGGGACTATTGACTGCGCCTAAAGCTTGATGACCATGTTCAAAAATTTGATCTACAAGCGCTGCTTTGCCAATGACAGCCCCTGCTACAATATCCGAATGACCACCAATATATTTGGAACAAGAATGAATCACCAGGTCCACATTATGGCATAAAGGATGCTGAAATAACGGTGACGCCCACGTGTTATCAATGACAGTGTATGCGCCAATTTTTTGTGCTAACGCAGTTATTTTTTCTAAATCTAGCAGTTCAAACTTTTGTGAGGACGGACTTTCAAAGTAAATGACTTTGGTGTTTTCCTGAACAAATTGAAAAAGTTCTTCTGTTTCTGCAACGTCTACTTTGGTCAAGGATACGCCAAATTTCTCTAAATATTGCACAAACGAAACAGATTCTCCATAAATTGTGTTGACCATTAAAACATGATCACCTTGTTGGAGCAACGTAAACAGCGTTGCCGAAATAGCGCCCATTCCTGAGGCAAAAACTTTACATTTTTCTCCACGTTCCAAACGAGCAATTTTTTTCTCTAAAATTTCTGTTGTGGGGTTGGTACCACGTGTGTAAACATAATTATTTTTTTCATCTATACTCGCTGCCATAAATTCTTCGTAAGTTGGAAAATAAAAGGAAGAGGTTTGAACCAACTCGGGCACCATCGGATGATACATTTTTTCCATTCCTTTTTCCACTTCACAGCAAATATTTTCATCATTCTCAACATGCATTTCCTTCACTCCTCTTTCTCTACAATGTTTCTGGTACTTCATGGGCTTCTTCTTTTTGATATTGTCGATCTAAGGCTTTTACAAATGGATAATAAATAACGACACTAGCGGCAACAGCTAAAACTTGCGTCACTGCACCTTGCCATTTTCCTACTAAAAAGCCCGAAAACAGAAAGGGCGTAGCCCATGGTGCTTGAATGTTTGTAAACATTGGCATGAACCCAATTTTCATTGACAGAAAGGCAATCAAGACCGATACAATCGGCGCGACCGCAATCGGAATCAATAATAAAGGGTTAAAAATAACTGGGAGTCCAAAAATCAAGGGTTCATTAATGTTGAAAAATGCTGGAACAAACGAAATTTTCGACATGGCTTTCATTCTAGACGAATGTCCGACGATGGCCATTGCAATAGCCAAGCCAATCGTGCAACCAGCGCCTCCAATTGTAGCAAATTGATCGAGCATTTGGACCGTGCCAAAGTTGCCACTTTGAGCAGTTAATTGTCCTAATTCCGCTAAGCTTTGGTTTTTGTCTGCATTCGCATATAAAATAGGATATAGCATGGAATTGATGACAGTTGGATGAATTCCAAACCACCAGAACAGTCCATTTAAGCCAGCCACAATAATAATTGCAAAAGGGGTTCCGATTAAACCTTGCAGTGGCGCTTGAATCACCGCATAAATTAATTGTGGGAAGGAATCCGCAAACGAAAGCCCAATCCCATTAATCAATAAAGCCACCGCTACCACAAAAATCCCAGGAATCAATGCACTAAAAGCTTGGCTCACCATAGAAGGCACGCTGTCAGGCATTTTGATGACTAATTTTTTCTTAATACAGAAACGAGTCAACTCAACCGAAAGAATTGACATAATAATGGCCGTAATCACCCCTTGCGTTCCTAACCAATCAAACGATAAAACTTTCGTCACAACTTCGCCTGATTCAGTGGTCACCGTTTTCGGTAAAACGACTACGTAAGCAACAATTCCTAAAATTAATGAAGTTAAACGATCCATTTCGTAACTTTCCGCCAATTTATAGGACATCGTCCCAGCAAAAATAATTCCCATCATGTTGAAAGTTGCTCGATAAGCGGGTGAAATCATATCCGCCCAACCTGCACCGAAAATTCCAGCCATAAAATCGCCATACCCTGCTACTGGAAAATCTGTAATCAACATAAAAATCGATCCAATAATTGTTAACGGCATAATTGCAAAAAAACCATTTCTTAAGGCTTGAAAATAACGTAAACTTGTAATCCTTGAAACTTTAGGCACTACAGCTTGCTCCACCCAGTTTGTTAACTTATCCATTTCACTTCTCTCCTTAATCCTTTGTGATATCCTCATCATAAAGAAACCGCTTTCTGATGTAAATACAACTAACTGATTCTGTAACTATGTTTCATAATTCATACGCTTAAGGTATACTGAAAGCGAAACAAAGTACCACAGAGAGGTGAACCCATTGAATCTAATCGAATGTTTAGAACAAAAAGAACGCTATACATATAACGAAGGGCTAATTATTGATTTTATTTTATCTCATACTGAACGAGTCCTGCATATGTCGATTTATGAACTAGCAGAAGCCACCAACTCTTCAACCTCCACGATTGTTCGTTTGTGTAAAAAAACAGAAACTAGCGGTTTCAAAGAATTTAAAATCCGCTTGTCCCGCGACTTAGAAATTCACTACCAAGCAATCCGGAATGTTGATGCGAATATGCCTTTTTTAGCGCAAGATTCTGATTTACTAATTGCCAAGAAAATTGCGCAGTTAACGACTGAAACTGTTCAATCCACCCAACAGTTATTAACCGAGGCCATGTTAAATAAAAGCATTGATTTACTTTTAACCGCTGAAAATATTTTAGCAGTGGGTGTCAGTAACTCCTACATTCGCTTAACGGATTTTCAAACAAAGTTATTACGCATTCAGCTATTTATCCATTTAATCCCTTATCAAGCTGAACAATTTTATTTAGCCATCAATGCCACCAAAAATGACGTAGCCATCCTCGTCTCTTACAGTGGTAACACTGCAGAAATCGTAAATGAAGCACGGATTTTTGCAGAAGGAGGCACTCCGATTATTGCCATTACTTCAGACTTGAACAGCCAATTAGCTAAATACGCCACAGTGATTTTGCCCATTCCTAACGTTGAACATGCAGATTTCAAAGTCTCGACCTTTTCCTCTCAACTAGCCATCGAATATATTCTCAATG
>NZ_JBIOPX010000001.1:2750000-2798566 GCF_051713465.1 Enterococcus sp. DIV0358
CAGGGTATCTAATCCTGTTTGCTCCCCACGCTTTCGAGCCTCAGCGTCAGTTACAGACCAGAGAGCCGCCTTCGCCACTGGTGTTCCTCCATATATCTACGCATTTCACCGCTACACATGGAATTCCACTCTCCTCTTCTGCACTCAAGTCTCCCAGTTTCCAATGACCCTCCCCGGTTGAGCCGGGGGCTTTCACATCAGACTTAAGAAACCGCCTGCGCTCGCTTTACGCCCAATAAATCCGGACAACGCTTGCCACCTACGTATTACCGCGGCTGCTGGCACGTAGTTAGCCGTGGCTTTCTGGTTAGATACCGTCAGGGGACGTTCAGTTACTAACGTCCTTGTTCTTCTCTAACAACAGAGTTTTACGATCCGAAAACCTTCTTCACTCACGCGGCGTTGCTCGGTCAGACTTTCGTCCATTGCCGAAGATTCCCTACTGCTGCCTCCCGTAGGAGTCTGGGCCGTGTCTCAGTCCCAGTGTGGCCGATCACCCTCTCAGGTCGGCTATGCATCGTGGCCTTGGTGAGCCGTTACCTCACCAACTAGCTAATGCACCGCGGGTCCATCCATCAGCGACACCCGAAAGCGCCTTTCACTCTTATGCCATGCGGCATAAACTGTTATGCGGTATTAGCACCTGTTTCCAAGTGTTATCCCCCTCTGATGGGTAGGTTACCCACGTGTTACTCACCCGTCCGCCACTCCTCTTTCCAATTGAGTGCAAGCACTCGGGAGGAAAGAAGCGTTCGACTTGCATGTATTAGGCACGCCGCCAGCGTTCGTCCTGAGCCAGGATCAAACTCTCATAATAAAAGTTAGAACAATCTTGCGATTGTTAAGCTCAATTTGTTTGCTAGCATATTGCTTGCTTGTTAAAAATGTTTGTTGTCTTGAATTGAATCAAGACGCCCTACACATTTGGTTCGTCTATTCTTTGTTCAGTTTTCAAAGGTCTACGTTACCTCGCAGCAACTTTTATATCATAACAAACTTTCGTTTGAATGTCAAGAACTTTTTTAAAAAAGTTTTTTCAAGTTGTTTTGCTCGGTTGTTGTTGTCTGTTGTGACAACTTCTATATCTTATCATCTCGCTTGTTATTTGTCAACAACTTTTTTGTTGTTTTTTCAAACTTTTTTCGAGAGATTTGAAATCAAGAATTGTTATTTAATTATTGATTTCTGAATCGCTCAGCTGTGTGACTCGCCTTGCGACATGTAATAATATACCAAGATTTCAAGCATTGGTCAATCATTATTTTCACTTTTTTTAAACTTTTTTTCAATACCGATTATTATGATTGGTATAGGTATTTTCGTTCGCTTTTTACCCCCTTTCATCCTTTTTTGGCTATAGTTTATTAACTTTTAGCAAAATCTTCTAAATTTATCGTAATATATCAAGGATTTTGTCCTTTTTAGCAATTATTTGTTAAAATATGGAAAAGAGATTTTTTTATATATGGAGGAAATGAACGCTTATGAAAATTTTAGTTGCAGATGATGATAAAGAAATTGTAGAACTATTGAGTATTTATATTCATAATGAAGGATACGAAGTCGTGAAAGCTTATGATGGAAAAGAAGCATTATCCAAATTGCACACAACACCAGATATCGATTTATTAATCTTGGACATTATGATGCCAATCATGGATGGAATGGAAGTAGTGAAAGAACTTCGAAAAGAATCGCAAATTCCAATTATTATGTTAACAGCAAAAACAACCGATATGGATAAAATCAAAGGCTTAGTTGCTGGTGCAGACGATTATGTCACCAAGCCTTTTAATCCTTTAGAAGTAATGGCTCGGGTGAAGTCTATTTTACGTAGAAGCCAAATGCAATTAACCAAAGAAGAACCCGATGAATTAGAAGTCGGCCCATTAATGATTAATAAGGACTCTCACGAAGTCAAAACAATAGAAGGAAAAGAAATTCAATTAACCGCTCTTGAGTTTGGTATCCTCTATCTATTAGCTAGTCATCCAAATCGTGTGTTTAGTGCGGATGAAATTTTTGAGCGTGTGTGGCAACAAGAAAGTATTGTTTCTGCTAAAACCGTGATGGTTCACGTCAGTCATTTAAGAGATAAGATTGAAGAAGCAACTGGTGGAGAAAAAGTCATTCAAACAGTGTGGGGAGTTGGATATAAGATCGATGCTCGTTAAACCTAAAAAGATTGAAAAACAAAAACGAATTACCTTAACTTCTAAAGAAATCAGCGAGTTATTAGCAGAAGCAATTGTGACAATTGTTTTATTACTACTATTAAATGTCTCAATTATGTTCCTCTTAGGACAACTACTTAGTGAAAACTCGCCCTTAGCTGGTGTCATCTGGGCCACTAAGGATGCGGTCGCTAAAGAATTAAATACTGATTTGTTTTGGAGCTGGAATAAATTTGTCTTACCCATTTTCTTTTTAGTAGATGCAGCCGTTCTCTATTGGCGCTTAATTCGTCGCTACCACCAAATGCAATTGCGTCATATTATCAGTGAGTTACATTACATCGCTGATGGTAATTACAATCACCGCATTCCGTTTGAATTAAGTGGTGATTTAGCAAAAGTCGTGACGAGTATTAACGGTCTGGTGGATAGTACTGTCGCAGCCATTGAAGATGAACGGCGAATTGAAAAATCAAAAGATGAATTAATTACGAATGTCAGTCATGATATTCGTACACCGTTAACTTCTATTATTGGTTATCTGGGATTGATTGAAGATCGTCAATTTCATAGCCAAGAAGATTTACTGAAATATACGCATACCGCTTACGTCAAAGCGAAACAAATGAAATTATTAGTTGATGATCTTTTTGAATATACAAAAGTCCGTCAACCAAGTGTACCGATTCATACGACGACTTTTGATATGGCACAATTAATTGAACAGCTTGCTGCCGATTTTGAATTGGAAGCGAAAAAGATTAATATGCAAATCCAAGTAAAAGCCAATCCAGCTTCTTTAATGATGGAAGGCGATACGGAAAAACTAGTCCGAGTCTTTAACAACCTTCTTTCAAACGCTTTGAAATATGGCAAAGGCGGCCATCATATTGTGATGGAAGTAGACAAAGTCGGCACCGAAGCAATTATCGCTGTTCGCAATGATGGACCAGCTATTCCTAAACATTCTTTAGATCAGTTGTTTGACCGCTTCTATCGTGTCGAAGAATCCCGATCACAAGAAACGGGTGGTACTGGTTTAGGTCTGGCTATTGCACAAAGTATTGTCGCTTTACATGGTGGATATATTTATGCGAAGTCTGATCAAAAATGGACCTCCTTTATTATTCATCTACCCTTACAGCGTACCAACAAGAAATCAGAGAGTTAATTGACATCCCTGAACTTTTTCGGTATTCTATAGAAAAGAGAAAACTAAGAGAAAAAGTATTTATGGCACTGAATTCCAGAGAGTTTGCGGGGGTGCGAGCAAACATTCATCTATAAAGAAGTCCGTCTCTTCCAGGTGTCCAGCGAAATAAGTTGGAACGGTCTGCAGCCGTTATCTGCAAATCAAGGGCAGTAACATTACTGAACTTGGGTGGTACCGCGAGATTTCCAGTCATTTCGTCCCAAGAATATTTATTTTTGGGGTGAGATGGCTTTTTTGTTGTTTTCTACAACAGTTATTATTGATTATGTACTAATTTTAAGGAGGAAAAAATATGTTAGATGTAAAAATGATGCGTCAAAATTTTGACGAAGTAAAAGCAAAGCTACAAACCCGTGGCGTGAAAGAAGAAATCTTAGTGGAATTTCTGCGTTTAGATGAAAGTCGCCGTGATTTATTAGTCAAAGTCGAAGAAATGAAAAAATACCGGAATGATGTGTCTGCTGAAATTGCTCAATTAAAACGGAACAAAGAAGATGCAACGGCCAAAATCGCGGAAATGAAAGAAGTCGGCGGCAATATTAAAGCATTAGATGCAGAAATTAACGCTATTGACGAAGAGCTACGTGGGATCACAACTACTTTACCGAACTTGCCAGATGCTTCTGTGCCTGTTGGTGCTGGTGAAGAAGAAAATGTAGAAGTACGTCGTTGGAGTGAACCAAGAACTTTTGCTTTTGAACCAAAACCACACTGGGAAGTCGCTGAAAACTTAGGCATTCTAGATTTTGAACGTGGTGCCAAAGTAGCTGGTAGCCGTTTTGTTTATTACAAAGGCTTAGGTGCTCGCTTAGAACGTGCGTTATACAACTTCATGTTAGATTTACATGTTTATGAACATGGCTATACAGAAATGATTACGCCTTATATCGTTAATGACACCGCCATGTTCGGAACTGGCCAATTTCCTAAGTTTAAAGAAGATGTCTTCCAATTACAAGATACGGATTTAACGTTAATTCCAACTGCGGAAGTCCCTTTAACCAATTACTACAACAATGAAATTTTAGATGGCAAGGATTTACCGATTTACTTTACGGCCTTGAGCCCTTCTTTCCGTTCTGAAGCTGGTAGCGCTGGTCGTGACACACGTGGGTTAATTCGTTTACACCAATTTAATAAAGTCGAAATGGTTAAATTTAGTGATGCAGAGCATTCTTATGAGGAATTAGAAAAAATGACGAATAATGCCGAAGAAATTCTGCAAAAACTGGGATTACCTTACCGTGTCATGGCTCTTTCAACAGGTGACATGGGCTTCTCAGCTGCGAAAACTTATGACTTGGAAGTTTGGATTCCTGCTCAAGAAACGTACCGTGAAATCAGTTCATGCTCAAACTGTGAAGATTTCCAAGCGCGCCGTGCGATGATTCGTTACCGTGATGAAAATGATAAAGTCCAATATGCGCATACACTCAACGGTTCTGGTTTAGCCGTAGGACGGACAGTCGCTGCTATTTTAGAAAACTACCAAAACGAAGATGGCTCTGTGACTGTACCAGAAGTCCTAGTTCCTTACATGGGTAACCTAACAGTTATTAAATAAAGGGAAGATGAAGGTCGTTGTCTGATATCAGATAACGGCTTTTATTCTATAGGAAAAGGAGCCTGTAACAAAAATCCAAAGTGATTTTTGTTACAGGCTTAAAAATTGATAAACGGCGGAAACAGAAGCAACTCCTTCATTCTACAGAAAAAGAGGCAGACGTCGAAATGACGTCTGCCTCTTTTAAATTTTAAAAAAATCAGCTTTTATTTTATTGAACAGAATAGTTTGGTGCTTCTTTTGTGATTTGAACGTCATGTGGATGTGATTCTTTCAATCCGTTACCACTCATTTGAACAAATTGTGCTTCTTCACGCAACGCTTTCAGGTCTGCTGCACCGACGTAACCCATCCCTGATTTCAAGCCACCGATTAATTGGAAGACAATATCAGAAACGCTTCCTTTGTAGGCGACACGTCCTTCGATTCCTTCTGGCACTAATTTGTTTGCTTCATTGACACTTCCTTGGAAGTAACGATCACTTGATCCTTTTTCCATTGCGCCCAATGAGCCCATGCCACGGTAAGTTTTGAAACGACGGCCTTGATAAATTTCAAATTCGCCTGGAGATTCATCTGTACCAGCTAACATACTTCCTAGCATTACAGCATGTCCACCAGCAGCTAAGGCTTTCACGATATCACCAGAATATTTAATACCGCCATCAGCGATAATTGCTTTACCATATTCTCTAGCCACAGAAGCAGCATCATAAATCGCTGTTAATTGAGGAACACCAACACCAGCAACGACACGTGTTGTACAAATTGAACCAGGTCCAATACCAACTTTGACAACGTCAACGCCGACATCATACAATGCTTTGGTTGCTTCCGCAGTGGCAACATTACCAGCAATTAATGTTGCTTCAGGGAACGTTTCACGAATTTCTTTAATTTTGCGAATAACGCCGGCACTATGGCCATGTGCAGTATCGATAACAATCGCATCCGCACCTGCTTCTAATAATGCTTCCGCACGTTCGAACGTATCACTAGTGACACCGACTGCTGCCGCCACAAGTAAACGACCATGTTCGTCTTTGGCAGCATTTGGGAATTCAATCACTTTTTCAATGTCTTTAATTGTAATTAAGCCACTTAAGCGACCTGCTTCATCAACGATTGGTAATTTTTCGATTTTATGTTTTTGTAAGATTTTTTCTGCATCTTTTAAAGATGTGCCAACTGGCGCAGTGACTAAATGATCTTTTGTCATGACTTCTTCGATTTTGATTTGGTAGTCCGTTACAAAACGCATATCACGGTTTGTAATAATTCCGACTAATTTACGGTTTTCCATTGTTTCTACAATTGGCACACCGCTAATACGGTAACGACTCATTAATTCTTCTGCATCCGCTACTAAGTTTGTTGGTGTTAGAAAGAATGGATCAATGATAACGCCGCTTTCAGAACGTTTGACTTTACGTACTTCGTCTGCTTGTTGGGCGACAGTCATATTTTTATGTACGACACCTAGTCCACCTTGACGAGCCATCGCAATTGCCATATTACTATCTGTAACAGTATCCATACTGGCACTCATCAATGGAATATTTAACTTGATATTTTTAGCTAATTGTACACTCATGTCTACATCATTTGGTAAGACATGGCTTTCTGCAGGGATTAATAGCACATCATCAAATGTAAGACCTTTTTTCGCAAATTTTGTTTCCCAATTTGACATTTTTTTGTCCACTCCTCAACTTAATTTTATATATGAAAATAACAGATAATACTAAGGAAGTCAACTAGATTTGTTTAAATAATCAATGAGGAATAAAGGACAAAACGCCAAAATCGGTTTGTCCTTTATTCAACTCTTCCTAATTAAAGTCCTATTTTCATCGTTGTTCTTTTATCTTGTGTTTCTTTTTTTGTTGTAAAAATCGGCTAAATCCAAAACCACCAACAGAAAGCAAGGTAATCATTGTCCCTATTTTTTGCACTTTTGTTCTTTGGTAACGGATGTCGACATGTCCTGTACCAGATAAAGAAAGAGCGGCTAAGCCTCCTTGATTGGTTAGGCTCATTTTTTTAGCGCCCGTTTGGTTTTTCATTTGAATCGTGGCTTGATAGCCTAAGTAATAAATAAAAGGAACGGTCACCTTCGCTGATTGATTCACCACTTGGTAGTCAAATGAAATTTTCCCATAAGGCATTCTAACGTTTGTAATGGTTACTTGTTCTTCCGAATAATCAAGTTGTCGTTTTTTCTGTTTCAATAATTCCTGATAATTGATTTCATCTGGCAAATATTCATGGCCCGCACCGATATAAAAAGGCGCTGGCTGCTCATACTCAGCTTTTGTTAACAGGCGGCCTTGTTGTGACTGAATACTTTGATATTGATAAATGCCTAAATTGCTGATGGCAAGGAAAACCAACAAAGCCACGGTCCAAGATTTACGGAAAACGCCCCATTCGTCTTGTGCAATGAAAAAAGCGAGCATTACAGAAAGAATCCCTAAAAACCGCCAAGGAAACTGAATTGTATTTAAAGGCGTGTGGTTCAGCCAGTGCCAAGGAAAAAGCGTGGTTACCATCAATAAGAGTACTAGCGTCAAACCAATAAACCGTTTGTTCTGAATTTTTTTGCTGGCAAGCGAAACCACTGCTACAACAAGCCCCACAAACAAAAGGGTTCCTAGATTCGCTGTTTTCGCGTGAAAAACACTGCTCTTTAAACTATTAATGAAAAGAGAAACAATAGGATAACTTCTTTCGGAAATATAAGTGAGTGGATTGGACGTAACTTTAAACACTTGATTTTTCATTTGTTCAGCAACTGGTAAAAGATAAAAGGCCAGCCAAAGCAGCGTCAAACCTGCAGCCTTCGCTAATGCCAACAGGACCTCCTTTTTAAAAAACTGCTGCCAATAAAACAGAATGTATAACCCAATCCAAATAGAAACCATTTCAATAGAAATAAAGTGAGCCAACCCAATGCCAGTCATCGCCAGCGTTAACAACGGCCAATATTTCGTGGTTCCCTTTCGTAATAAAAACAGGCTCGCTAAGACCAACGGAAAAAAACTTAGCGCCAAAAATTCTCCTAACGCTTGGCGATTAAACAAGTCTTGCATGCGGTAAATAGATAAGCCATACAAAATGGCAAAGAGATAGCTTCTTTTTTTAGAGAGCGCCATTAATCGGCCTGCATAATAAGTAAGACTGAATGTTGCCAAATTTACCGCAAACACAAAAATCGCCATACTAGCGACAAAGGAAAAACCCAGAACACGCAAAAGCGCAGGTAAATAAAGATACGCATCTGGATAAAACAAACTAGAGGCATAGCCATAGCCTCCCAAGAAAAAATAATTGATTTTAGGAAACCAGTCGTTGTTTTTAATTGCTAATGCGAGACCTTCCACCCGATTTTGATGAAAGCGGAAATCACTTGCTCGTAAAAAATTCTCTTGAAAATAGACAAAATAGAGAGAAAGTCCACTTAATAAGAGAAAACTAATAAAAATGAGTAGCCGCTCGTGTTGACGGCACCAAGACTTCACTTGTTGTCCCATAAGAGGCTCCTTTCTTTAGCAAACTTCTGAAAACAGAAGCCTGGGACACTAGTTTTTTCGACTAATCCCCCAGGCTTTAACTGTTAAAACGCTCTATTGAGAGAGCGACTTTGCTTGTTGCAGTTTCTGCGTCAGCCGAGCGCCTTCACAATTGAGCGCGCGCCGTTTATTGACGTGTCATGAAACTACCTTGAATATTGTATTTTTTCTTGAAGAAATAGCGTGCTACAAAGGCTAACGCACCGATTACTAAAGCAATCATCGGATCTAAGATGGGATTGATCACTGGTGGTAGCATCGCTGAACCAGCGAAAACTGCAATCCACAAGAACATCCCACCAAATAGAATGGCGGTCGTTTTTAACCAACCAGGACGTTTGCTTTTGTCGCCACCTTGACGATCAAAACGGTAAACATATTTGTGCATTAGATAGAAAACATAACCCCCAGCCATCGCACCTAAGATATATGTGGTTAATCCGAGAGGCTGTGCGGTTCCTTTTGAAAATAGAGACATCGCCGCTAACATGATTGTTAATAAACCAAGTAATAGTAAGGTATTGTCGAGCCAAATCATCCAGCCCGCTGGTTCTTTGACTTCTGCTGGTTTATTTAAAATCGCTTCCGTCCGTTCTGAAACAGTACCAAATAACTGACGGGCTGTTTTACCTGTTTTTTGACCGGCTACTAATTCTGGTAAAATACCGTGTAGAGCCAATGCTAACTCCTCTTCAGATAAATTAGCCGCTTTTAATGATTTTTTTAAGTCAAAAATGTATTGTTCATTTCTTTTAGTCAAATTCTGTTCTAATTGACGATTCTCAGCCACGATTGCTCGTAATGCTTCTGCTTCCATAGTTGTATCCTCCTCACCCTCATGTAGAGGGAACCTCTTTCTAAACGGCTGAATGGCCTTAAATATGTGGGCTTACCCCAAAACAAATTGCTTGTTGGGCACATTTTTTTAAACGTTAAAACGGAACAACATAACATCGCCATCTTGAACGACGTAGTCTTTTCCTTCTAAACGAACACGGCCCGCTTCTTTGGCAGCTTGCATATTGCCATATTTATCTAGGTCTTCATAAGAAACTGTTTCCGCACGAATGAAGCCTCGTTCAAAGTCACTGTGGATAATCCCAGCTGCTTGAGGTGCCTTGATTCCCTTACGGAACGTCCACGCACGAACTTCTTGTTCGCCAGCTGTAAAGTAGGTAGCTAAGCCTAACAAATCGTAAGCCGCACGAATCAATTGATCTAAGCCAGATTGTTCAATGCCCATTGCTTCTAAAAATTCAGCCTTGTCTTCTTCAGAATCCAATTCGGCAATTTCTTCTTCTGCTCGCGCACTAACCACGATTACTTCCGCATTTTCACTGGTTGCAAAATTACGAACTTGTTGTACATACTCATTGTTGTCTGGATCCGCCACTTCATCTTCTGAAACATTTGCTACATAAAGGACCGGCTTTGTGGTTAATAAGAAAAGAGATTTAACAATTTTCTCTTCTTCTGGCGTAAATTCAATCGTACGAGCAGATAAACCTTCTTCTAAAACTGGTTTAATTTTGTCTAAAACAGCTAATTCTTCCACCGCTTCTTTATCTTTTGCTTTCGCCATTTTAGCCACGCGAGTATAGCGCTTATTGATTGAATCTAAATCTGCTAAAATTAGCTCTAAATTAATTGTATCAATGTCTGCTAAAGGATCAACGAAATCCGCATCTCGATTTTGTTCACGCATGATATTTTCGTCATCAAAACAACGAACCACGTGACAGATTGCATCTACTTGACGAATGTGACTTAAAAACTGATTTCCCAGCCCTTCTCCTTTGCTGGCACCTTTAACAATTCCGGCGATGTCTGTAAATTCAAACGTTGTGGGAACTGTTTTTTTCGGTTTTACTAGTTCTGTCAAGCGTTGTAAACGGGCATCTGGTACTTCAACCATGCCGACGTTCGGATCAATCGTTGCAAAGGGATAATTTGCAGCTTCTGCTCCTGCTTTTGTAATTGCGTTAAATAGGGTCGATTTACCAACGTTTGGTAAGCCGACAATTCCAGCTGTTAGTGCCATTTGTTTTCCACTCTTTCTCTCAGTCTATTCTCTTTTCTATTAGAGGCATCAAAGCATTAGTCTGCTTTTTTCTCGATTACTTTTTTTAATTTTTTAGTAAAATCACGACGCGGCATCATGACAATATGCCCGCAATTCGTGCACTTGATTTTGATATCAGCGCCCATGCGAATGATTTGCCAACGATTTGCTTGGCAAGCATGCGGCTTTTTCATTTCGACAATATCGCCTAAATCATACATGTTCCAAGCCTTCTTTCTTCTCTTACTTATATAAAAATACCATGATTACAATACCATTTTTTAACGAAACTAGCAAAAGGATTTGTGACTTTCTGTCTTACTTTCTCACTTTGCTTTTTATTCCTCGTCAAAATGAATATCTAAAATATCTAAAATTCTAGCCAAATCCGAAGAGGACAAGTACTCAATTTCAATTTTTCCTTTGCCTTCTTTTTCTTGAATTGCTACGGTTGTCCCAAATTTATCCATTAAGCGGTCTTCACTTTCTCGAATATAAATGGGTTTTTCTTTGATGGCTTTTTTCGCTTTTTTGCCCTTTTTGCCTTGTGTTTCGTTTAATTCAGCGACAAGTTGTTCTAATTGTCGAACCGTTAAATTGTCTTTAATACAACGATTAGCTAATGGCAATAGCTGTTCTTTGTTCTTCAAGCCTAATAACGTCCGTGCTTGACCCATTGACATGCTTTGTTTTTGAACCATTGCTTTGACCGCATCAGGTAAGGTTAGCAACCGTAAATAATTGGCAATATACGGGCGACTTTTGCCCAAACGTTCTGCGACTTCCGCTTGTGTTAATTTCAAATTTTTCATTAGCATTTCATAAGCTTCTGCTTCTTCTAACGGATTTAAATCTTCCCTTTGTAAGTTTTCCAAAACAGCAACTTGCATCATGGATTCTTCATCAAATTCGCGAATAATTGCGGGAATTTTTTCTTTGCCGGCTAATTTAGAAGCCCGGAACCGACGCTCACCTGCAATAATTTCATAGCCTTTAACTGCCGATTTACGGACAATAATCGGTTGAAACACACCGGAATGTAGAATCGAGTTTGCAAGTTCTTGTAAAGAGGTTTCATCAAATGTTTTCCGCGGTTGGTAAGGATTGGGACGAAGTTCGTTTAATAGAATTTCTGTCACTTGTTCGTTCTTAACGTCGACATCTTCTAGCTTTGCGATATCTTGAAACAAGGCATCGATGCCTCTGCCTAAACCTTTGCCTTTATTCATTCTCCAACACTTCCTTTGCTAGTGCTTGATACACTTCGGCACCTTTTGAGCGAATATCATAGTCAATGATTGGTAAACCATGACTTGGTGCTTCAGATAAACGGACATTTCTTGGAATAATCGTGTCATAGACTTTTTCACGGAAATATTTACGGACTTCTTCCACGACTTCGGCACCTAAATTGGTCCGAGCATCGTACATGGTTAACAAGACCCCTTCAATTTTCAATTCAGGGTTAAAATGTTTTTGAACCAAGCGAATCGTATTTAGCAATTGACTCAAGCCTTCTAATGCGTAATATTCACATTGAACAGGAATTAGAATCGAATCACTTGCTGTAAAAGCATTGATTGTTAAATGCCCTAGAGAAGGCGGGCAATCAATTAAAACGAAATCATACATGTCTCTTACTTCATCAATTGCTAATTTCAAGCGCGATTCTCGAGCCATCATTGAAGTTAATTCAATTTCGGCGCCTGCTAATTGAATAGTTGCAGGGACAATATCTAAATTTTCACGGCTGGTATGTTGAACTACGCTAGTGATTGGTTCTTCATTTACAAGGACATCATACACATCGTGTGCGACATCTGGTTTAGGGACACCCATGCCACTGGTAGCATTTCCTTGTGCATCAATGTCGATCAGTAAGACTTTTTTGCCTAAGTTTGCTAAACATGCGCCTAAATTTACAGTGGTCGTTGTTTTACCAACGCCGCCTTTTTGGTTCGCTACAGAAATAATTCGTGTCATGTGTGTGCCTCCATCTTATTTAATCGGTTGTTTATTTGGTAATCCAGGTTTTCTGGGATATTTTTTAGGGGTTTCTTTTTTCTTTTGAATCACGACAATGTGGCGTTCGTCTGCCGTAATCGGCAAAGTAAAACCAACTTCTTTTTGAAATTGACCGCCTAATGTAGCAATTGCAGGTTTTGCTTCATTAATTTCTTCTTCACTTTTCGATGCTTTTAAGGCTAAAAAATAGCCTTCTTTTTTAACTAAGGGTAAACACAGTTCACTTAAAACATTTAATCGTGCAACTGCTCGCGCTGTAACGTAATCAAACGCGCCACGAAATTCTGCTTTTTGACCAAATGTTTCTGCACGATCATGATACAAAGAAACATTAGCCAAACCTAGTTGATTCACCAACTCTGTTAGGAAAGTAATTCGTTTATTTAAAGAGTCAACAATTGTGACATTTAATGAAGGAAAAACAATTTTCAAAGGAATACTTGGAAATCCTGCGCCTGCGCCAACATCACAAATGGCTTTATCGCTGGCAAAGTCTTCAAAGAATGCCAACGAAACAGAATCATAGAAATGTTTCAAATAAACTTCTTTTTCTTCTGTAATGGCTGTTAAATTCATTTTTTCATTCCATTCTACTAGTAAATGGAAATATTGGTCAAATTGTGTCATCTGTTGGTCTGTCAATTCAATGCCTTTTGCGGCTAATAGTTGTCTAAATTCTTCGGGTAGCATAAAGACTCCTTCCTTTTTTGTGAAACAGAAAAATGTTTCACAATCATCTTTTCCTACTTTAACGCAAATAGCAATTTCTTGCAATGCTTTTCGGAAGATTTTTGCCTGAATGATAAAAGAAAAATCCGCCTTTTTGTGTAGTAAAAAGGCTCTAGCCTACGGGCCAAAATGTTCAATTGGCGGCAACGAAAACCGCCTTTCTCTAAGAGTAAAACAAGCCAATGTTTCATGTGAAACATTGGCTTGTTTTACTTACTATAATCATCGCACTTTATTTGTCGTTCTCTGCGGTAGTCGTATTCTTGGATACGGGGACTTAACCAACCTTTTTTGGCTGTTTTTCGTAATTGATGATCAAATCTCCCTGGTGGTGAACTATCTAGTAATTCATGGGTACGATTATTCCGATTTGCATAATTAAACGATTCACCATTCAAGACTTTTTCCTGGTATTCATTGTTTTTGGCCGCTTGATAATAAGCTGGATTACTAATTAATCTGCCTCGCCAGTCTTCAACTAACACATCCCACTGGGTTACAAAGGTCCCTTCTTCATTCAAAATAAACTCACTGTGAAAATTAGGCGTCAATCGTTTCTTATTAATTAAAGAATAAGATGCCCCCTCAGGGTATTTGTTGTGTAAACGAGCAGAGCTTTTTTTCAGTTTCCGCCCGCCCATTCCTTGCGGCTTCGCCGCAAAAACATAGCGTTTTAATGCCTGTTCATCGGTGTCCCCTTCTTGTTTAAAAAAATCGCGGATATACGTGATATTTTGACGATCAATATACATTCTTAATTGATGTATCTTTTTCGCTTTCTCTTGATTAAAGCTCCCAAGAAGACCTAACGGATAGGCTTTTTGAACTGTTTTTGCCAACAAATCCCAAAAAGTCGCATGCGGTGCAACCGTCTTCGAGAAACGATAAGGTCCTACTAATTGCAACATGCCATGCTGATCCAACACTGCACCTAATTGCCATAACAGTAACGAGAGCTTTTCTTGCGGACGATAAGCCGAAAAGCGAAATAATCGCTCATACGCTGAAGAGCCCACTTCTTCCACTTCAGAAAACAGTTCCGCGACTGCTGTTTTCGCTTGCTCAAGTGGCAAGAAACGCGTGTCTTTTATGGCGCTTTCCACTAATCCATAAACAGCTTGGCGGTCCCAGCCAGCGTCAATCGCCGCCTCTACACCAGCACTCATTGCTTGTTGTAATTTTTGCCAACGTCCCATCTTCTCGCCGCCTTTTTCTATATACTTCTTCTATAATGATAATCCTTTCCCCGCAAAATGCCAACTGCTTTAACGCAAAAAAACAACCCGCCCTTTGGGGAAGGGCGGGCGGAGGAGTTAAAAAATGAAAAAGTGTTTTGTTAGGGTTTTGTTTATCGGGTATGTTTAAATAATAGCCGTTAAATGTGAAGAAACTATGGTAAAAATGCGCCTTCTTTTCAACAAAATTTTGAAAAAGTCTCTTCAGAAATTAAGATTTTTTTGCGAAGTTGCCCACTGGCCACTCCCGTTCAACATATTATATATTTAATATTCATAAAATCATAAAAGAAATATACACAATAACGAATATTTATTCAACGGTTAATAAAACAACCAAAAAAGAGCGTGGAGCAAAAACTGATAAACGGCGGGAACAGAAGCAACTCCTTCGGAAATAAGCCAAAATTCTCCAAAAATTATAGAACAATTTTCGGAAATTCCTTCTTATTTCTCGGAGTTAAACACTTCTATCCCGACCTCTTTCAACTAAATTAAATGATTTTCTCTTAAAATATCACCAATATACGTATCCTCAAATTTCTTCACAAAGTGTTCAACCATTTTGCGTTCCACGAACGGCATATCCATTTCTGTTAATTTTTTCTTGTCAGATAAATAATAAACAGAGTTTGCTAAGACGCGCAAGTCGTATGCAGAAGCAAACACTTCTGGTACTCCGCGTTCAACCTCCAGCAATTGATAAACAGCTTCCATCGCTGTCCGTACAGAATACTCTGTTGTAAACACCGTATCTCGTTCAGTATCTGCGAAGTTCCCAATAAAAGCAAGATTTTTAGAGCCGTTTGGTACAACTAATGGTCGATCGCCTGGTTCTCTTAACATAAAGTAAGAAGTGATAAACGGCATATAAACCGGAATAGTGGTAGCCGATTCTTCTGAAATACGTTCAATTTCCCCTTCTGGGACCCCTAAATGATAAAGTAACTCTTGCGTAATTTCTTGGCCTGTACATTGTTCGATTGGTTTTTTGATATAATTTCCTGGTTTATTAGAAAGCAATCCATATACCCAAGTTATAGATTGTTGATCATTTTGTTCTTTAAAATGCGGTTGTCTATGCATAGCGAAACTCATCATCCAATTAGAGTCTTTGATAGTAATAATACCACCTGTGACAATTTTTCCTGTCCGTAATTTACGATGTGTTAACCGAGAAAGATACGGTTCAATATCGAAATTTTCCCACGTAATCGTTGCTGAGACAAACCAACTTTCATCTGGTAAATTTTCACAGAAAACTTCTGGGTGCCCAAATTCTGGGGATTGTTTTGCTAAGTTTTTCCAGAGATTCCAACTTCCCCCTAGTTCATGAGTAATTGGTGCTGGTGTATGATGATCTCCTTGCGTCGAACTTTCAGTAATTGAACCATTCGTTACGAAGACTAAATCATTTTCAGTTAAAGGAATTTCTTTGGTTTTGCCCGCTTGTGTCAACAATAATCGCCGAGCAACTTTAGTAGCTCCTTTGATGTCGACTTGGATATCATTGATCGTTGTTTCATATTGAAAGTCTACCCCTTGATTGGTTAAAAAGCTTAGTAATGGTTTCACTAACGATTCGTATTGATTGTATTTGGTAAACTTCAAGGCTGTAAAGTCAGGCAAACCTTTGATGTGGTGGATAAAGCGCATGATGTAACGGCGCATTTCAATGGCAGAGTGCCATTTTTCAAAAGCAAACATTGAACACCAATAGATCCAAAAGTTGGATTCAAAAAATTCTTCGCCGAAAACATCTTCAATTTTTTTGCCAATTAATTGATCTTCAGAAGTCATAAATAAATCAACGATTTCTTTTTGTGCTTTTTTGGATAAAGTAAATTGTCCATCGTCGGGGACACGTTCGCCACGGTTATGAATAATGCGGCAATTTGAAGAATTTGGATCATCTAAATCTAAACGGTAAAACTCATCTAGGACAGAGGCATCTTCTACTTCTAATGATGGTACCGAACGAAATAGATCCCACAAACACTCGAAATGGTTTTCCATTTCGCGTCCGCCGCGAGTGACAAAGCCATCATGGAGAATAAATTTACCATCTAAAGAACCGCCAGACAGCGTGAGTTCTTCAAAAATGTGAATATTTTCGCCCTTCATTTGACCGTCACGAATTAAGAAAACAGCCGTTGCTAAACCTGCTAGGCCACCACCAACGATGTAGGCACTCTTGTCATCTACACCTTTTGGTTTTCTTGGTCGAGCAAATGCTTCATAATTTCCATTTGTGTATCTCATTCTCGTTTCCTCCTATCATTTGATACCCTCATCATACTGCTACCAAAAAAAATACCCAAAAGATAACCCTTTTTTTAAGAAATTCTTTGACAAATAAAGAGAATTGTCTAATTTTTAAGCAAGTGAATAATCGTAGATGTTTCATGTGAAACAAAAAAAGAACGAGAAGAAAAATGGCCGTTTTTTCTTCTCGTTCTTTTTATGCTAATTCGTTTACCGTTTCTACTCCAAAAACAGCAACCCAATCTTCCTGAAAATCAGTTACTGCTTTTTGAATGGCGGGCATTGCCAAGCCTTGTGTCACGAGTTCTGGTGCGATAGTGACCGCTTGCGCCCCCATTTGACAGGCTTGATTAACTTGTGCCACGTTTTTAAAACTAGCAGCTAAGATCTTACTCTTTGCGTTCGTCCGTTTAATTTCTGCAGCTAAATGCTCAATAACCTTTTGAGAATCAATTGTTAAATTCTCCATCCTATTATAATATGGCGCTAAATAATCTGCACCTGCCGCAATCGCTAGGTAGCCTTGAAATTCTGTATAAATAGCGGTTGCTGTTATCCGATAATTTGCCTGCTTTAGTTGTTTGATGGCTGCCAAGCCTGCTTCATTGACTGGGATTTTAATGAATGTTTCTTGGCCTAATTGTTGTACAATGGTTTGGGCATCTTCTAGCATCTCTTCTGTCGTTTGACCGACCACTTGGACGTGCAAACTCGCTTGTCCAATCGTTTTTTTGATTTCTTTCATCTGCGCAAAGAAGTCAATTTTTCCTGCTTGCTTAACAATACTAGGATTAGACGTTACGCCTGCCAGTGGTAAAATTTTCTGATACTTTCGAATAGCCTCAAGATTAATTGTATCTAGCATAAATTCCATCTTTTACGTTCCTCCCTTAAACGATAATTATAGAATAGTGATTGTTGTACCAACAGTTATTTCAGGAATAGCTTTTTCTTCAACATATAATGTACCTGGTAATTCAGGTGTTGTTGCGCCATCAAATTTAATAGTAATGTGACCCAATGTGTCTAAATTAGTTAATACTACCTCGCCTACAGCGGTAATCTGGTAAGTTTGTTCATCAATCACTAACGTTTGCTTGTCCGTAATCGCTTCTGTGACTGGCTGAACCTCAATGTTATAACAATAATCTGCTAAAGCATCTGGTGCATCTTTTCCAAATAAGATGACCATTTTTTCTTCTTTAAATAATTCGGCTTCTGGTCCAATAGACTGAACCTTTGTTGTAAATACTGACATTTCCCATCCTCCAAAAAAATTTTTTAACTATACAATCCAAAACTTGCTAACCAAGCAACTAGTACTCGAGGAGCACCATTTAAGAAACGAGAATATAAAACAGAAGGGACCCCGACTTCAACGGTTTCAGCTTCAGCTTCTTCCAAGCCTAAACCCACGGGAATAAAGTCGCACGCGTTTTGTGTATTAATAGCAAACAATGCTGGTAGAGCTAGTTGTGGCGGAATATTGCCTTTCCCAATTTCCACACCAATTAACGTACCAATTACTTGGCTGATTACTGCTCCAGGACCTAATAGAGGAGAAAGAAACGGCAGAGAACAAATAAAACCAATAATTGTTAAACCCACAATGTTTCCTGCCAATGGCGCCATGATATTGGCAAAAAATTCACCAATTCCTGAACCTTGAATCACACCAATTAATAAAGAAACAAATGCCATAAACGGAATCACTGTGTTGATCATCGTTTGTACGCCTTCACGGGCTGATTGGTTGAATGTCGCTACAACTTTTCCTGCACCCATACCAATTTTCGCAACAAAACTTTGTTGTTCCGCTTTTTGTTCAGTAATTTTTTTACTTGTATCATATTTAAATTCTGTTTTTTTCGAGGTGGGCTTTTCTGTATCAGCAGCAGAAGCTTCTTCTGATGTCAATGTAATCTGTTTCGGGCCTACAGCGGAAACATAAATTGTCTCATTAATGTATTGTGCTAAGGGACCACTTTTGCCAGTTGGAACAACGTTAATAGTAGGAATTCCTTTTTTAGGATAAATCCCGCAACGAAGAGTGCCTCCACAATCAATAATGGCTAATGCGATTTCATCATCTGGAATCGATGTCTTAAAACCATTGACCGCTTCCATTCCTGTCAATTCTACGATTTTATCAACAATTGCGGGTTTCTCGCCGCCACCTGTAATGTAAATAAATTTATGTTTTTCTTCTGTCGGTGTAATCACTAAGGGTCCACCATAACCGCCATTTCCTTTAACTACCTTAATACTATTGTACGTCATCTCACCTTGCTCCTTTCTAATCCACAGCAATCTCTACTGTTTTACTAAGGGTAATTCCTTGTTGTTTGCAAACATAGGCGGTAGTGAAATCGGTAACCCAACCGCCAATAAAATTCATTAATATCCCTACAAACATATAGCGAATCGCTAGGTCCATCGAATTTAGTCCTAACGTATCAATCCCTTGCGCAATCCCTAACCAAACGAACAATTCACCAGGATTAATATGAGGGAAAACTCCATTACTGGTATGGCAAAATTGCGCTTGTGCAGCATAATAGCTAGGTTTATAGTATTCTGGTAAAAATCGTGCCATCGTAAAGGACATTGGATTGCCTAACATAAAAGCGGATAAAAAAGGCAGCACTAAATATCGCGTAACAGGATTTTTGGCAGAAAGTTTGGCTACCTTGGTTACTCTTTCTTCTCCTAGAAAAGCAATTAAAGTATTCATAGCTACCATTAACATCAAAACAACAGGTACGATGCCTGTCATCCAAGAAATAAATGTTTCTGCTCCTGTTTGGAAAAGGTGCATAAATCCTTCCGCAAATTTTGTAATATAAGACATTACTCGACACTTCCTTTCAATTTTGTTTGTACTTTATTTTTCCATAATTGCCATTGAATTTTGGCTCCATTAAGCGGCGTTAATGGTTGTGTTTCTTGATAATTGCCAAGCTCAACACGCAAGTAAATTTCTCGTGCATTTTCCATCGCTTGTTGGGTTAATTTATTTTCCTTTTGTACGAGTGGATGGTAATGATCCATATAATGAATATCCTCGTTCACGTACTGAGGTAAGGGATGAAATTTAGCTAGAACGGTGATACCTTGCATCTTTCTAGCGGCTAAGATTTTCCCTTGCGAATCCACAGCAAACAAGATAATCGTGCCTGCTTTCAACTTCCCTGCACGTCGACCAATCGCGACTTTTCCTAATTGTCGCAATTCTTGGTAGTTTTGATTAAAGTGTTTAATCTGTTTCATTCCCATAGCTATCTGAACGAAGTAAGCTGTTAAAAAAAGCGCTCCGAATACGTAGATAAAGCTCATATGATAATCCCCTTCCTTTGCATCCACTCTTTAACCGCTAAAACATCTCGTTGCTTCCGTAACTCATTACGTAAACGTTCGTCTCCTGCGATTGTAAACAAGCGGTCATATAGTTGTAGTAACTCTGCTTCAACAGTGGCCGTCAGCTCTTCTGGAATACCCAACAGCAAAATAACATCAACTTTACCTTCTGGTGTAACCAGTGATTCTTCAAAAACCCCAATCGATAAAATAATCGTTGGTAAGGCTTGATTAATTGTATGGGGAAAGGCAATCCCCGATTCAAAAATAGTTGTTTGTTGATCTTCTCTAGTAAAAATTCGTTCGATAAATTGAGGATCTACTAATTTTTCTGCTTCTAAATCAGCAATCATTTTCTGGATATTCGCTCGGTAACCTTGAGTATTCTCTAATAATTGATAGGTCATATGAATATTTTGAGATTCCACGGAACGAATTTCTTTTGCTCTCTGCCACTCATTTCTGAGCCAAGTATCGTTAAATAAATTAGTTAAATGGATCATCGGTGTTTGTGGTCGAATATTTTTTAAGGGAATAGTTGTAAAAATAGCAAAATATTGATTCAATTCTCTTCTCTCTGCCTCTTCTTCAGAAAAATGGGCAATCTGGACGTCTGGACCCAAAACTTTTTCCAATTGCCGCTGAATGATCAAGGACGTTCCATGACCTGTACTGCAGATTACAGCGATTTCTTTTTTGGCTCCCGCTTCATAGTTCCCTCTCAATGCTAGTTCAAAATACAAAGCGAGATACCCAAATTCAACCGTCGGTACACAACGATTCAACAAACGGCCCAATTCTTGCAAGCCAATCTTGGCTAATTCATAGGCCAAAGGATATTGTCGTTCAATTTCTCCATAAAATAAATCGTGACATTCCACATGAAAAACGAGTCGATTCATCACGTTTCTTAAATGATCTTTCATTTCTGAAAACAAGAAGTCCTCATCAAATTCAACAACAACTGAATGATGAATTTTTTTCATCATTTTTTGAAAATAGTCAGCTAAGAGTCCTTCATCAGCCAATAAAGAATTACGAATATGGTTTGTGTTGATGTTAAAAGGAAAGCTGATAAAGGAACGTTCCCATTGGCTTAACGTTACATTATAGGTTATTTCCAAGTGATACATCAGTTCTTCAATCTGCTCGTTATGACGAACATAATCAACATATTCTGGTGGTAGTTCCGTAATGAGTTTTCCAGCTAAAACACGCTGCAAAACAATTGAAACCACTCTTCGTAAAAGAAAACTATCTTGTTTCGCTAGTCTTGTTTCTTTGATTATTTTTTGTATCATTTGTTTGGTAGTTTCATGAAGAAACTGTTCTTCAAAATATTCTTGGACGTAATTCACATGAAGCAAGCGTAAATCAAACTCTTTTCCTTCTAAATGAATGCCACGGTTTGGCGTGCCTACAACCGCAACCTGCCAAGGAGCAATCAGCTCTTTCATGCGCTTAATGTCTTTATTAACTGTGCCGCGGCTAACGGCGAGTTCTTCGGATAAATCATAAGTTGAAATAAATTGATCTTCTTCTATTAATCGTTTGATAATGTAGGAAACACGCTTGCTTGAAGAATTAAAATCAGATTCCCTTTTTAGCCGTCCAGACAAAACCTCTTCAAAACCTTCAAAGTTATTGATTTCTAACTGAAAGAGATTTTCCTTCTGAATAATTTGGGCGACACCGATTAATTCATCATTCAATGTATCAATGTTTTTACGAACTGTTTGAGGACTTGCGGCTAATTTTTCTTGCAATTCCTGTAAGCTCATTCCTTTGTGATCAACTAGTAATTTTATTACTTGGTACCATCTATTTACTAGCGTCATTTAGTTTTCCCACCTCTATCCTCTTGTTTTACCTCCAGCTACGTTTGTGGTGATGCCTGTAATATAGCTTGAACGGTCTGATAAATAATAGCATACTAAGTCAGCGACTTCATGGAGTTTTCCGCTACGACCTAATGGAATCGTACTTGTTTTTGAATAACCTGCTCGCAATTGCTCCACAGAAATGTTTCGTGTATAAGCCAATGCTTCTTCGTATGCTAAAGTGCGCAAGCCCGTTTCTTCCATAATGCCTGGCGCAATCCCTACGACACGGACGTTTGATTTTCCTAACTCTTTAGCCCATGAACGTGTATAACTGCTGACCGCTGCTTTCGTTGCAGCGTAGGCACTTTGCCCTTCGGAGCCTTCTAATCCAGCTTCTGAAGACATATTAATAATGACACCTGCTTGTTTTTGTACAAGAATCCGGCCCACTGCTTGGCTCATTAGGTAGAGCCCTTTTTGATTGATGGCTACAATTTTGTCGAATACCTCATCCGATAATTCATAAGGCCCATGAGGATGATTTTTATCCACCAATAGACGAGGAATATTGATTCCGGCGTTATTTACTAGGCCATCTACGGTTCCAAATTTTTCCACCACTTGAGCGACACCCGCTTCTACTTCTGCTCGAGAAGTTACATCGACTTTCACAAAGAGTAAATGCTCATGTTGCGTTTCTGATGCTGAAATATCAAAATTAGCGACATAGACCTCTTCTGCTAACAAGCTTTCAACAATGCTGTGACCAATACCAGATGAGCCTCCTGTAACAATCACTACTTTTCCTTTAATTCCTAACCAATCTGTCATTTGTTCCACTCCTATCATTTGTTTGCGCTTTCAGTATAGGTCAGTTTGTGAAATTATTTAAGACAGTCTTTTTTTGCAGTTTAGAAAAAAAAGTAGACTAATTCAAAACAAAAAAGCAGTTGCTTCTTCACAATCAATCATCCGTGAAGAAGCAACTGCTTCAAATTTTTATTATCCTTGCACTTTCGCGATTTTTCCTTGTTCGATGTAGACCATCAAAATGCTAATGTCAGCGGGGTTCACACCGCTGATACGGCTTGCTTGGGCAATCGTTTCTGGTTGGATTTTTTGTAGTTTTTGTTTTGCTTCTGTCGCCAAGCCGTTAATCGCTTGGTAATCAATGTTTTCTGGAATGCGTTTTGCTTCCATGCGTTTTAGTTTCTCAACTTTTTCCATGGCTTTTTTAATGTAGCCTTCGTACTTGATTTGAATTTCTACTTGTTCAATTACTTTCGGATCGAGTGCCTCTTCAGGTGCGGGAATAAATTGAGCGACTTCTTGATAACTGATTTCTGGGCGTTTCAGAAAATCTCTAGCTAAAATACCGTCTTTTAAGCCAGCAGCGCCTTTGGTTTCCAAAAATGCTTGCACTTCTTTGGTTGGTTTAATCCGATGTTTGCCTAAGCGGGCAATTTCCGCTTCAACAGCCGCTTTTTTGACTAGATAGGCGGCATATTGTTCTTCTTTGACTAAGCCAATTTCATGACCCATTTCTGTTAAACGTAAGTCCGCATTGTCATGTCGTAAAATCAAACGATACTCCGCACGTGACGTTAATAAGCGATAAGGTTCGTTAGTGCCTTTTGTAACTAAATCGTCAATCATGACGCCAATATAGCCATCACTACGTTTTAAAACAAGAGGCTCTTTGCCTTGAATTTTCAATGCAGCATTAATTCCTGCCATCAAGCCTTGACCAGCAGCTTCTTCGTAGCCACTAGTTCCGTTCGTTTGACCTGCTGTATAAAGATTTTCAATGACCTTTGTTTCTAATGTTGGGCGTAATTGGTGAGGGACTACCACATCGTATTCAATGGCGTAACCTGTACGCATCATTTCTACTTTTTCTAACCCTTCAATAGAATGAAGCATTTCTGTTTGGACATCTTCTGGTAAAGAAGTAGATAAGCCTTGAACGTAAACTTCTTCGGTATTCAACCCTTCTGGTTCCAAGAACAATTGGTGTCTTGGTTTGTCTGCAAAACGAACAATTTTGTCCTCGATGGATGGACAATACCGAGCGCCCACACCTTCAACAATCCCAGTAAACATTGGGGCGCGGTGTAGATTTTTTTGAATAATTTCATGCGTTGTTTCATTCGTATAAGTTAACCAACAAGGTTCTTGGTTTTGATTGTAGGCACTATCTGGCGTGCTGTAACTAAAGTGGTTGGGTTCTTTATCGCCTGGTTGTTCCTCTGTCACAGAATAATCAATCGTACTTGATTTTACTCGTGGCGGCGTTCCTGTTTTAAAGCGATCGATTTCTAAACCTAATTCTTTTAAATGATTGGCTAAACCAACGGAAGGTTGCGAATTGTTTGGTCCTGAAGAATATTTTAATTCACCAATAATAATTTCGCCACGCAAGGCAGTACCGGCAGTAATCACCACTGCTTGACTACGGTATGCGGCACCTGTTGAAGTTACAACACCACGACAAACGCCATCTTCCACGATTAATTCTTCAACAATCCCTTGACGAAGGGTTAAATTTTCTTCTTTTTCAATGGTATGTTTCATTTCTGTCGCATAGGCATGTTTGTCGGCTTGCGCGCGCAACGCACGCACTGCTGGACCTTTACCAGTATTTAGCATCCGCATTTGGATGTAGGTTTTATCAATGTTTTTACCCATTTCGCCGCCTAATGCATCGATTTCTCGGACAACGACTCCTTTGGCAGGTCCACCAACAGAAGGGTTACATGGCATAAAAGCAACCATATCTAAATTAATCGTTAAAAGTAACGTTTTAACGCCCATTCGTGCGGCTGCTAAGGCTGCTTCAGAGCCAGCATGTCCAGCACCGACGACAATAACATCATATGATTCTGCTTGATATTGATTCATAAAAAATTCCTCTCTTGTCTTATTTTCCTAAACAAAATTGACTAAATAACTGTGTAATTAATTCATCTTGGACACTATCGCCGACGATTTCCCCTAAATAATCCCAACAACGGGTCATATCAATTTGAACTAAATCGACTGGCATACCTGCTTCAATGCCGTTAATCACTTCTTGTAACGAAAGCGCTGCTTGATCTAGCAAAGCAATATGACGTGTATTAGAAATATAGGTAGCATCTTTTTCGCCTGTTTGGCCGCCAAAGAAAAGATCAGCAATTTTCGCTTCTAACTGGTCTAAGCCTGTGTTTGACAACACCGAAACGGATAAAATTTCTTCTGCAGGGACTAATTCTTGTAATTCGTTAGGATCTAGTTTTGTCGGTAAGTCCATTTTATTTAAAAGAATAACGCGTTTTAAGCCTTTCGTTGCTTCCAACAGTTGACGATCTTCCTCTGTCAATTCTTCGCTTTGATTTAAGACTAACAAAATTAAATCCGAATCTGCTAACGCTTTGCGGCTGCGTTCGACACCAATTCGTTCCACAATGTCTTCTGTTTCGCGAATCCCCGCTGTATCAATTAATTTTAAAGGAACGCCGCGAACGTTAACGTATTCTTCAATGACATCACGTGTCGTTCCAGCAATATCTGTAACGATAGCTTTTTCTTCTCGTAACAAATGGTTTAACAAACTGGATTTCCCGACATTTGGTCGGCCAATAATTGCTGTACTTAGGCCTTCTCGCAAAATTTTTCCTTGTTTAGCGGTCGTTAATAATTGTTGAATCTGCGCTTTCACAAATTCGGCTTTTTCTAAAAGTAATTTCGTGGTTAATTCTTCGACATCATCATACTCTGGATAATCGATATTAACTTCTACTTGTGCTAAAGTATTTAAAATTTCTTGTCTTAATGAACGAATTAACGTCGACAAGTTACCATCCAATTGGTTCAATGCAACATTCATCGCTTTATCCGTTTTGGCACGGATTAAGTCCATCACTGCTTCTGCTTGTGAAAGATCCATTCGGCCATTTAGAAAAGCACGTTTTGTAAATTCCCCAGGTTCAG
This sequence comes from Enterococcus sp. DIV0358, assembly GCF_051713465.1. Classification (NCBI taxonomy): domain Bacteria; kingdom Bacillati; phylum Bacillota; class Bacilli; order Lactobacillales; family Enterococcaceae; genus Enterococcus; species Enterococcus sp. DIV0358. The sequence goes on from NZ_JBIOPX010000001.1 coordinate 2,775,992, forward strand.
CCATTCGTGCGCCTTCACGTAACAGTAATTGCAATAATTGGTTCACCACGACAATGCCGCCATGACAGTTAATTTCTACCACGTCTTCTCGTGTAAATGTTTTCGGTGCCCGCATCACAGAAAGCATGACTTCATCAATCAATTGATCGTTTTGCGGATCAACAATATGACCATAATGAATCGTGTGCGTGGGGACTTTAGCTAAATCTTTAGTGCCTGACCGATAAACTTTGTTTGCAATAGCAACTGCTTGCTCGCCACTTAGACGAACAATACTAATCGCACCTTCACCTGGCGGCGTAGAAATCGCCGCAATTGTATCAAACTCCATTGTAGCTGATTGCATAATTAGCTTCCTTTCTTCATAACAACAAAAAAAGCGCCCACTCCTCCTGCATTAAAAAATTCAGGTTGGATTTAGCACTTTCACTGCTTGTTCCTTCGATTTTCTGAAAATAGAATAGCACATTTTATTCTATTTGGCAATTTTTCTTCATTAAATGGAACGAGAAAACGTATCATTGAGTGGGGAATTCTCAATAATACGTTTTCTCATCTATAGGAATTAAAGGAGAGAGCTAGTTTTTACGTTTGCGTTTGATGATTCCCATGCTCGCAAGGAGTGCGACAAAGGCGCCAAACAAACTTGTTGTCACGGCTGAGGACTCTTTTTCACCTGTACTAGGTAAGTAGCCTGTTTTCCCGTGATTTCCAGTGCCATAACTGATGGTACTTAGTTTAGGGTGGTAGCCACTACCATTTGTACCGAGGCCATTGCCTAGTGAACCTAAGCCAGAACCTGTTGTACCTAAACCAGAACCTCCATTTGGATTTGAACCTGTGTTTGAACCATTTCCATTATTCCCGCCAGTTGCGCCATTGTTTCCTGTGTTGCCGCCTGTATTGCCGTTATTTCCGCCAGTGTTACCATTGCCTCCTCCAGGATTTTTTGGGTCGGCTGGCGTCATGAAGGTTGTAGCCGTACTGTAATGTCCTGCGCCATCGGTAGCTGTCGCAAGTAAACTTTGTTGAGCAGTCGCTTGTCCCGCTGTTAATTGGATAGCGAAATTGCCTTCAGCATCGGTGGCACCTACAGCAATCACACTTCTTAATAGTCGGTTACTAATTTGAATGATTCGGTTTGGTTCAGCTGTTCCTTTGATGAGGTAGCCGGCTTTAGACGTTCCTAAAACTGAAGAAACAGTTGGTGCCGCAATTTTAATCTCTGGTTCTCCCGTAATATCGGCCGGCGTCATAAATGTGGTTTTTGGACTCACATTTCCTTGTGTATCTGTGGTTAGTGCGGTTAATGTTTCTTTTTCTGTTGCTAACCCTGCTGCAATATGAACGGAGAAGGTGCCTCCAGTAGTTGTACTGCCACTTGCCAATAATTGTTCACTGCTATTGTAAAATTGAACCGTGACATTTGGATCAGCAGTTCCAGTGACTGTATAGCCATTGGCTTTGTTTCCTTCAACCTTCGTAATAGTTGGCGCCGCTAAAACAACATCCGCTGGAATAACGGCTGTAGCTGGTTGACTTTCATTACCTGCGCCATCTTTGCTAATAATCGTAATCGTTTCTCCTGGTGTCACTACGCCAGCTGGTAGAGTCACCGTATATTGGCCGGTTTCGTTAGCAGTTGTAGCAGCAATGATGGTTCCGTCTGCGTCACGGACATCAATAGTGGTTTTTGGCTCCGCCGTTCCAGTGATTTCGTAACCTTTACTAGAATTTCCGGTAATAGAATCAATGGTTGGTGTGGCTAAGTCGGCTGGTGTAGTTGCTGTAGCCGGCTGACTTTCTTTCCCTGTTGCATTTTTCGCTACGACAGTTATTGTTTCGTTAGCTGAGGCCTTCCCTGGCTCTAAAGTCACTGTGTATTTGCCATCAGTTCCAGTAGTTTCCATGCCAAGGACTGTGCCATCGGCGTCACGCACCTCGACTGTTGTACCAACTTCTGCTGCTCCTACTACTTGATAGCCTTTTGTCGTGCTACCAGTGATTTTGTCAACAGTAGGTGTCGCGACTGGTGCATCTGGATCAGCAGGTGTTTTGAAAGCAGTCGGATTACTTTCTTTCCCAGCAGCATCTTTTGCAATGGCAGTTAAGGCTTCGTTGGCTGTTGCTGTGCCCGTCGGAAGAGTGATTGTAAAGGCGCCAGCACCATCAGTCGTTCCCGTAGCAATAACTAAACCTGCTTCATTGTGAATCTCAATGGTGACATTTGGCTCTGCCGTGCCAGTTACTTGATACCCAGTAGCAGTTGTTCCTGTAACAGTCGTCACAGTCGGTGCTGCCACGGTTGCATCTTCAGGGACCGTCACTTCCGTTGGTTGACTTTCATTGCCGTCACCGTCTTTTCCAACAACTGTTAATGTATCACCAGGATTAGCGGCTCCCACTGGAAGGTCCACAGTAAAGTTTCCTTGATCATCCGTTGTCGTTGTACCAATAATTGTTCCATCTGGGTTACGTACTTCAATGGTGGTATTAGGGTCCGCCGTCCCAGTGATTTCATAACCAGTTGTTGAATCTCCAGTAATGTCACCAATTGTTGGTGTGGTAACATCAGCGGGTGTCATAGCTGTAGTTGGTTGACTCTCAAGTCCAGTATCATTTTTAGCAACTACATTCACTGTTTGTTTCGCTGTTGCTTTTCCTGAAGCTAACGTCACAGTATATTGGCCAGTCGGTCCAGTTGTTGCGGTGCCTAAAACTGTTCCGTCTGTTGCACGAACTTCAATGGTGGTGCCAAGTTCAGCGGTACCTGTCACTTGATATCCTTGTGTTGTATTCCCGGTTACTTTGTCGACACTTGGCGGTGCCACTACTTCATCTGCTGGTGTTTGGAAGGTTGTCGGTGTACTTGTATTGCCAGCAGGATCTTTGGCTAACGCTGTCAATGTTTCATTCGCATTTGCCGTCCCAGCTGGAAGGTTCACAGCAAAGGAACCAGTCCCATCGGCAGTCCCTGTTGCAATCACGTTCCCATCTGCATCACGAATTTCGATGGTAGCATTCGGATCAGCGGTGCCTGTCACCTGATAACCAGCAACTGAATTACCTGTTACTCCTGTTACAGTTGGTGCTGTAACCGTGGCATCAGAAGGAACAAGGACTTCAGTCGGTTGACTTTCATTTCCCGCGTTATCCTTTCCAATCACTGTTAACGTATCCCCAGGATTGGTCGTTCCCGTTGGTAGTGTGACAGTAAAATCACCATTCGCATCAGAGGTACCTGTACCAATGACTGCCCCAGCTGGATCACGAACTTCGATTGTTGTGTTAGGGTCTGCTGTTCCTGTAATTTCATAACCCGAACCAGAGTTACCTGTGATGTTATCAACTGTTGGTGCAGTGACATCAGCTGGTGTTGTCGCCGTTGCTGGTTGACTTTCCGTGCCACTAGCGTTTTTCGCTACAACGCTCAGCGTTTGATTTGCTGTTGCTGTTCCTGGAGCTAAAGTCACTGTATATTTTCCATCAGTTCCAGTTGTTGCAGTACCAAGGACCGTGCCAGCTGCATCGCGAACCTCAATGGTGGTGCCAACTTCAGCAGTCCCTTTGACCTCATAGCCTTTTGTTGTACTACCTGTTACAGTCTCAACAATTGGCGTCGCCACGGGCGTATTAGGATCCGCTGGCGTTTGGAACGTTGTTGGCGTACTTTCTGTACCGCTGGCGTTTTTCGCTACGGCGGTTAACGTTTCATTGGCGCCTGCTTCACCTGCGGGAACGGTAACTGTAAATGCCCCTGTCCCATCAGCGGTACCTGTACCTATTACGGTGCCTCCTACATTTCGGATTTCAACCGTGGCATTGGCATCGGCAGTTCCTTTAACTTCGTAACCTGCCGTTGAATTACCTGTCACTCCTGTGATTGTTGGTGCGGTTACGGTTGTCTCATCCGCTGGTGTTTGGAACGTTGTTGGCGTACTTTCTGTACCGCTAGCGTTTTTCGCTACGGCGGTTAATGTTTCATTGGCGCCTGCTTCACCTGCGGGAATGGTAACTGTAAATGCCCCTGTCCCATCAGCGGTACCTGTACCTATTACGGTGCCTCCTGCATTTCGGATTTCAACCGTGGCATTGGCATCGGCAGTTCCTTTAACTTCGTAACCTGCCGTTGAATTACCTGTCACTCCTGTGATTGTTGGTGCGGTTACGGTTGTCTCATCCGCTGGTGTTTGGAACGTTGTTGGCGTACTTTCTGTACCGCTGGCGTTTTTCGCTACGGCGGTTAACGTTTCATTGGCGCCTGCTTCACCTGCGGGAATGGTAACTGTAAATGCCCCTGTCCCATCAGCAGTACCTGTACCTATCACGGCACCTCCTGCATTTCGGATTTCAACCGTGGCATTGGCGTCGGCAGTTCCTTTAACTTCGTAACCTGCTGTTGAATTGCCTGTTACTCCTGTTACGGTAGGTGCGGTTACTTCACTAGTAGTACCTGCAGCAAAATAAATGTTGGATACACCGTCTGCTGTTGCTAATAAATTAACGTCTAAAAGATCTGTTTGAACGACTGTTCCTACAAAACGAGCATCTAAATTATTGGATAAATTTTGAGGTGTTGAAACGGTAGTTGGTAAAGTAACCGTAGTTGCGCCTAGTAAAGAAGCATCCACTAACTCATTCACACCTGAACCACCAACTGCTAATAAAGGCAAAGCACCTGAAACAGCCACGTTTACCGTGCCTTTGACAGGAAGCAAGGCTGCATTTATGGCTGTAGCGACAAGATTACTTGGGATACTGGTTCCTTTTGCCTCCAAAGCTTGAACGGCCGCATTCAAATCTTGTAAGATGTTTGAAACATTTTGGGCTAAAACTAACCCTAAACCATCACTAATCGGTGCACTAATGTATGAGCCGTCAGCTGCTAACGTTTCTGGAGCTGTAAATGAAGCAGCACCTAAGTTTTCAATGTTATTCACTAATTCCAACTGACGATTCACTTCCGTCAAATCAATATCAACACCAGTTAAATTCCCTAACGCTCCACTGGTAATTTGAGTAATGACATTGGTTAAATCATTGGCTGCATTCAAAACGGCAGTCAAAAAAGTAACTTTTGAAAGATCAATCGTAACGTTGGTATTGATTGCTGCGCTGCCTGCTGCAGCTACATTTCCTCTTAACTCAGGAGGAACCACTAACACCGCTTGTTTTTGTCCACTAAACACAGCGGAAGCATCTGCTAAAGCACCACCAGAAACAGTGAAATTAACTGGTTGATTTTGGTTTGCGGCTGTCCAACGATTACTCGTTGAAGTGCCACTGTCATTATTTGACGTAACATTTGATAATAGTTCGATATCCAAGACCGCTGCTGATGCACTGATTGCGCCAGAGGTAACAGCTATACTTACAGGGATTGCTAATGACGTAAATAATAAACCACTTGATATTGCTAAATTAAGCATCTTGCGTTTTGTCCATTTTTTATGCTGACTTTTCCGATTAAAATCCTCAACAATTTTCTTTTTCATCTGATCGTCCCTCTTTTCTTTAAAACAAACGATAAATACCGAGATCATTAGCTTCCCCTAGTTGTTCATCTCCCCCTTTAGCGATTTAAATGGATTTAACACCTGCAGTTTAGTACATTTCCTCAGCTTTTCAAAATATAATGCTGTGAATTTTTATATAAAAATTCATTTGATAACAAACGTCTTGCATATGTTAAAAAACTCACTAATTCATTAGTGAGTTATTATACAATGAGAGGAAAATGAGGAAGTTTATACGTTTCTCCCCAATCATTAAAGATAAATAAATTATTTTATTATAACTTATCGTTTGATAAATCGATAATTAAATAACGGAAAATTTTTTTATTTTTTTGAGAAATTCCACTATTATTTTTTCTGCTTCTTTGACTGTTTTTATCAATTTTATGGCTGTAAGTCATAAAAACTTTACATCAAAAAAATGACTCTAATCTATAACAATTTTTTCTGTTTTTAAGATTTTTTTTATGAAATTTTTTATATTAAAAAAATTTCATAAAAAAAGGCGACAGCCGTTTTTGAACGAATGCCGCCTTTTAGACAAACAAAAACCTGATTCTAAAAGAATCAGGTTTAGGAAAAGCAAATCAAGATTCGCTTCAACTGTTTATCATCGTATTTGTATACTCTGATAAGAATGATTTCGTAATAAAATATACTGTGTTTCGTGGTATTTGTCAATCGCTTTCTTGAATTCTCTTGAGACCTTTCCATAAGCATATAAGGTCAAAATAACTGACCAAATCAGCGTTGTAACTATCTTTTTAATTAAGGCGTCAGCCAATTTAATTTCATTAGTTTATCTAAAAACACCACCAAAATTAAAGCATCTGCACTGCCACCAATACTCCAATTTTTTTCTTTGAATAAGTGATTCAATCTTTCTAAGCAAAGGGTTCCCCGTAACGTTTGTGTCCCCCCTAAAGCAAAATATTCCTGGATTAACGGTTGATATACTTCAAAAATTTGGACATTCTGACTTCGTTTAATCAAATTCGTATCCTCAACATAGAGCGATAAATAAAGGAGCGTATCAATGAGTTTTTGTTGTTGTGTGCCTTGATGTTTTTGATAATAAGGCACTCCCTGTTCAAAGACAGCGGGATAACCTTGTTGCGCCTCACCACGGATTCCAGTCAAGCCATGCTGAACAAATAGTCGTTCACCCCAAGTTAGTTTTTCTAGCTCATTCGTAGCGAGGTTTTCAAAGTCAGCCAATAAGTCTTGCGTCATTGTTTGAAGCGTTTGTTGAAACAATTGTAAGGTGCAAGGGGTCTCCCAAATCATTAGACGACCACAGATAGCTAAAAAAATACCTAGAGAAAAAATCGCTCCTTTATGTGTGTTGATCCCTTCTGTTGCCTCAAACATCGCTCGTTCTGCTTCTAAACCAACTTGTCGAATCGCGCGAAATGTTGCCTCAATCGGCAAATGACGTAGCTCTGTCCCAGCTTGAACGAAGGTATCAAAATAAGGAGTCAAAACTACACTACTTTCTAAAAAAGTGAAAACATCCATATCTTGATGGGCGCCTGCATCGACTGGATCCACCAAGCCTGGTTTATTTAAACAGGTCACTTCGTAAAGTAGTGCCAATTGTGCTTGCTGCGCTAATTTACTCCTTGCTTGCTTTGTCATTGCCTTTTACGTCCCTTCTTCTGCCGTGGCCTTCTCTTGTTTTATATAGTCTAGTACAGCATTAAAAACCGTGTCAACTACGCCGCCATCAAATACATTAGGTATAAATTTTTCTGCTGTGGGTTCTGAAATCATAGCGGCCAAGCTTCGTGCTACTGTCATTTGCAAACCGACATCGACTTTTCTGCCTTTCGCTGCCAATAACCCTTTAAAAAGACCTGGAAAAGCTAAAATGTTGTTCACTTGATTCGGATATTTGGAAGAACCAGTTGCTAATAAACGGACGCCATTGGCTTGGGCGAGGGCTGGTTCAATTTCTGGTTTAGGATTTGCTAAAGCAAAGATAATTGGGTCTTGGTTCATTGATTCAATCAGGGCTGGCGTTAGCACATCCGCTTCTGATAAGCCTAAAAAAACATCCTGATTGACGACAGCGGTGGCTAAATCTTTGTTTTCTACTGATGGTTTTATTACCTGTCGAAGCAAAGCACGTTGGTAAGGATTCAATGTCGGGTCTTCTTCTCTTAAAACACCTTGGCGATCTACTAAGGTGAGATGCGTAATCCCCGCTTGAATACATAACTTAGCGGTCGCTACACCAGAAGCACCAACTCCGTTAATCACCACATGTAATTGATTTAAAGGTTTTCCTTTAATTTTAGCTGCGTTGATTAGCCCAGCTAAAACGACAATGGCTGTGCCTTCTTGGTCATCATGATACACAGGAATGTTCAAACGTTGTTGAAGTTTTTCTTCAATTTCAAAACATTTTGGTGCAGAAATATCTTCTAAGTGGATTCCTGCAAAACTATTTTGTAAATTTTCAATTGTTTGAACCATCTCGTCCACTGATTTTTGTTCCAGCGCTAAAGGAATAGCATCGACCCCCGCCAAATTTTTATAAAGCAAAGCTTTGCCTTCAACAATTGGCAAGCCCGCTTGCGTGCCCATATTGCCGAGACCCAGAACAGCTGACCCATCTGTAATAACCGCAATTAACTTACCACTAATGGTCCACTCGCGCGCTAATTCATGATTTTGAGCAATCATTAAACTCAATTCTGCGACACCAGGTGTATACATTTTGGCTAAATCATGATGGTTTAATACCGCTTCTGTTGCTTCAAGACTTAGCACACCAATATTTTTTTGATGAATTGCTAGAACTTCTTCTAACACATTGTCACTTCCTTTCACGGGCTGCCTTTTTTCTATTTGATGAAGCAAGGGTTTGAACAACCGTTATCGTCGCTCAAACCCTTGCTTCTTTATACATTTGCGGAGCACTTGCCGTTCTATTCTGGCAAGTCAAGTTTGACTGTCACTTTCTGTAACGGTACATCGTAAAAAGGATCTTCACGACGTCCTAAAAAGTCTTTTCCTTGTTGTGGGAACATCGCATATAATAGGACATCCTCTTCAGATTTTGCATATTGTTGGATTTCATTTTCTAAACTATGCAACTCTGGTTTCAATAAATCCGCCGGTCGACAAGTGATTACCTCTTCATCCCCGATGATTTTTTGTTTAATCTCTTCTGCGATAGGTGCTGGTGATTTACCGTATTCCCCGCGCACATAATCTTTGATTTCATTCGGTATTAAGGAATATCTTTCCCCAGAAATCACATTCATTAAGGCTTGTGTTCCGACCATTTGTGAAAGCGGCGTAACTAGTGGCGGATACCCTAAATCCGCTCTTACTTTAGGTACTTCAGCTAAAACTTCTTCATATTTGTCTTGTAAACCTTGCTCCGTTAATTGACTTAATAAGTTTGATAACATACCACCAGGCACTTGATAAATCAAGGTTTTCGGTTCCGTATCTTTAACTTTAGGGTTTAAAATGCCTTCACTTCTAAAGCGATCACGAATCGGATTGAAATAGTCAGCAATCTCTGTTACTTTTTCCATATTTAAACCTGTTTCAAAGCCTAAATCTTCTAACGCAATGGCTACAGATTCTGTGGCTGGTTGACTCGTACCGCCAGCGAAAGAAGAAATAGCTGTATCGATGATATCCGCACCTGCTTCAGCGACTTTTAAATAGGTCATCTCAGAAATACCACTAGTCGCATGCGTATGCACCTCTAAAGGTAAATCAATGGCATCTTTCATTTTGCTCACTAATTCAAAACCAGTTTGTGGCGTCAAAACGCCTGCCATATCCTTAATACAAATGGAATCCGCTCCTGTTTGACTTAATTCTTTGGCTAATTTTACAAAGTAATCGATGGTATGAATTTCACTCGTGGTATAAGAAATCGCTGCTTGACAGTGTCCGCCAGCTTCTTTTGTTGTTTGAATTGCTGTTTGTAAATTACGGACATCATTCAAGGCATCGAAAATACGAATAATATCAATCCCATTTTCAACTGATTTTTCGACAAAGGCCCGAACCACATCATCAGCGTAATGACGATATCCTAGTAAATTTTGTCCTCGTAATAACATTTGAAGTTTGGTATTTTTAACTTCTTTGCGAATTTGGCGAAGACGTTCCCAAGGATCCTCGTTTAAATAGCGGACACAGGAATCAAACGTTGCCCCGCCCCACATTTCTAATGCATGAAATCCTGCCTCGTCCATTGTTTTAATAATCGGCAGCATATCTGAGGTTGGCATCCGTGTTGCAATTAAACTTTGTTGTCCATCCCGTAGCACTGTTTCTGTAAAACGAATTTTTTTACTCACTTGGCTGCTCCTTTCGTGTCAAAATTATTTCTGTTATTTTTTCTTGCATTGCTTCAAGGCTGTGACGTCGATTTCGTCCACAGACTTTCGCCTCTTCTTGGCAAATAAAACAGCGCCGTGGTGGCAAGCCTAAATCTCCTCGATGAAGGCTTTTTAGTTCCTCATTTCCCCATAAAACATCTAGGTCCACTAAACGACCATAAGGATGTGTTTCTTCAATTTTGACCATTCTTTGTTTTAACTCTTGCGGGGCTAACGAAACCGCCAAATAATATTCAGGACCTATTTTTTCATTCCGGTAAAAATTAATAATCGGTACTTGATCCAGCAATTGTTGCTCGACTTCGTCAATTACTTCTAAAAAAACAGCCGTTAAAGTGGGCGAATTTTTTACTTCTCCAGGAATATTCATTGTGGCAGATAAGAGACTAGCTTCTGGTGCTGTTTCTAACAACTCCTTCTGTGTGGCAGCTCTTTGTTCGCGAGCATCCAACATCTCTAAAAGTGTTACTTTTTCCCCATTAAACATTGCGTACCACATCAATTAGACTACCATCTCGGTATTCAATTAACGCAACAACTTTGTCTCCATATTTAATTGGTTCCGGGGTGCCAACAATGTTGTAGGCTTTGTCTTTCAACTCTTCTAACGTAAACTGAGGAACATCTAAGGTTTTAAAACAATCAATTAAGTCTGTTCTTTTTGGATTGATTGCAATGCCGACTTCTGTTACTACGACATCGACACTCGTACCTGGTGTAACGACTGTATTTACTTGCTCAACGATTGTTGGAATCCGTCCACGAACAAGTGGTGCAATCACTAGACTCATTTTACAAGCCATACTTGTATCGGAATGTCCGCCAGAAGCACCACGGATGACACCATCTGAACCAGTAATGACATTTACATTAAAATCTGTGTCCACTTCTAAAGCAGATAAAATAGCTGTATCTAATTGATTAATAACCGCCCCTTTGCTAAGCGGTGAAGCATACATATTGGCATCAATTTCATAATGATTGGCATTTTCTCCTAAAGAAATAGCTGATGGATGATCAAAGTCTTGGACGTCAATAATTTTTTCTACTAAACCTTCTTCCAAAAGTTCCACCATTGCATTCGTAATTCCGCCTAAAGCGAAACTTGCTTTAATACCATCTTTAAGCATTTGTTCTCTCATGAACCGCGTAACTGCTAGTGAAGAGCCACCTGTTCCTGTTTGGAATGAGAAGCCTTCTTTGTAGTAAGGAGAATGTGTAATTATTTTTGCGGCATATTCAGCAATCAATAATTCTTTGGGATTCTTTGTAAAACGTGTTGCGCCTTTGGCAATTCCATCTGGATCACCAATTGCATCAATTTCTACCACATAATCAACATCTGTTTGTGGAATACTAATAGGGGTATTAGGATATGGCACTAATGTGTCAGTAATGATGACCACTTGATCCGCATATTTTGCATCGACCATCGCATATCCAAGAGAACCACAGGTGGCTTTTCCTTTGGTTCCATTCGCATTTCCATAAGCGTCTGAACTTGGTGCACCTAAGAAAGCTACATCAATATGGATATCGCCTGCTGCTACTGCCCGTGCCCGGCCACCATGTGAACGAATCACCACAGGATTTTCCATGATACCTGCTGAAATAGCGGCTCCTACTTTATCTCTCAAACCTGAAGAAGTAATGTTGGTGACTACTCCATTTTTAATGTGTTCGATCAAAGGTTCATGAACATTTGCAATTGAACTAGGTGCAATCGAAATATTTTTCAGCCCCATGGCGGCAATCTCGGCTAAAACTAAGTTCATCACATAGTCTCCTTCACGGAAATGGTGATGGAAAGAGATGGTCATGCCATCTTTTAAACCTGTTTTTTCAATAGCTTCACGAATACTTCCTAAAAGTTTTGTCTCCCGAGGTTTCACTGGTTTAATTGCTCGGCTCGCTTCTTGATACGCATCAATGTGTGCTAATTCTCCTTCATAAATGCCGTATTGCTCTGCATAAGATTGAGGAATGTCTTTGCCTACTTTATTTACTACCATGTCTATATTTCCTCCTCGGTAATTAATTTAGCCGCCAATGCTAACGCAATGACCCGTTCAGCTCGTTCAACAATTGGTTTATCAACCATTTTTCCATTTACGGAGATAACACCGGAACCTTTAGCTTCGGCTTCCCGAATGCCCCAGATTACTTCCTTAGCATTCTGGATTTCTTTTTCTGTTGGCGCATAAATAGTATTAACTAATGGGATTTGACGAGGGTTAATCACCGATTTCCCATCGAAACCTAGCTGTTTAATCAAACGAACTTCGGCTTCAAAGCCTTCCGTATTGTCTACATCTGAATAGACCGTATCAATAGCTGCAATCCCAGCTGCTCGAGCGGCATGTAAAATCATGCTACGAGCAAAGAATAGTTCTTGGCCATCTGGATGGCGCCGTGTTTTCATATTGGTAACATAGTCTTCGGCGCCTAACGCGATGCCAATCAAGCGAGTTGAACTTTTGGCAATCGCGGGCGCATTTAGAACACCTTCAGCCGATTCGATAGCAGCCATCATTTTCGTTGTTCCTACGGGAATGTCATTTTGCTGTTCTACTTCTGTAATGACTGCCTCGACATCAATGATATCTTGGGCTGTTTCTGTTTTTGGTAAACGAATCACATCGACACCAGCTAAGACCATTGCTTCAATATCTTCTGCGCCACCGGCATCTAAAGCATTGATCCGAACAACAATTTCAATATTGCCATAATCGAAAGTTTTCAAAGCAGAATGGACTAAAACACGGGCAGAGTCTTTTTCTTTTAATGAAACTGCATCTTCTAAATCAAACATGATTGAATCTGCCCCATACAAAGGTGCATCTCTTAGCATTGCTGCGTTCGCTCCAGGGACAAACATCATTGTTCTTCTTAAACGTTCCATGAGTCCAACTCCTTCCAATCATACGTTTCTTTTTCAGCGCCTCGATGTAAAACTGTAATCATCCGAGCTTTGATTGTACAATCTAATGCCCCTTTATCAATCGCCTTGACCGCAACGCCTTGGACATCTAAATGTTCCAAAGTTGTCGTAATCACCTGACGAATTTGATTGCCAAATTGTTTTTCGACACTACTTTCTAATTCAATGGTATTTTCTGTTGATTCAATGGGTTGGACGGTAATCATAATATCACTTGATTCTACTGTTCCTGCAGTAGCATTTTTGATAATCTTCACTTTCTTCACCTCATTAGTTTCTTGTGTTCTACTAAGTATTGATAACTTGTTGCTGGTAAAAACTTCTTGAGTGTCTCTTTGTCGCCTTCAGCCATCGCTTTGCGAACTTTCGTCGCACTAATCAGCTCTCCACCAATCGCTAATCGCGGGACAATGGTTAGCGTTATCGTTTGTCCGAAAACTTGTTGCATTGCTTGATTGTAGACATCGGTCACTTCTGAATAAGGCTCTTCTCCCACATAACGTTGCTGAATTTCAAGTATTGGCGCAATTCTTTCTTTAAATAACGTTGCATCAAGCGTTGCTTGAATTGCAGCTACCTCTAATGGCGCTTTTTCTTTCAAAAAATAGGTAGGAAAAGTCGCAGACGAAACTAAGTAATCTTCTGTAGATAGGACTGTCACATTGGGTAAATGGGCTACCCCTTTTTGCACCATTGCGAAACGTGCTTCTTTTGAAAACAGCGATTTATCTTCAGATAAAACAAACACATAAACGTGCGGACTTTCTTTGGCTGCTTTTTCGACTAAGTACTGATGGCCTTTCGTAAAAGGATTTGCATTCATGACAATGCTACTGGCTGGTCCTGCTTTTTTATGCTGTGTCAGGTAACCAAGATAATCGGCAAAATCTGGTTTGCCTTGCTCCATAAATAGCACCTCTTGATTCGCAACCACTTTTTGAAAGCCTAGCGACTGAAAAATTTGTTCATTTTTTGGTTTTGTATACAAAAAACTGTGTAATTGGTTTTCTTCTCTCAGTTTTTCAAGTAGATGAACCACCAATTGGGTTAACAAATTTTCAGATTGATATTTTTTACAAACGGCCACGCACTTAATCGTTTTGCCTGAAAGCGAGCCAGAGGCGATTAATGCTGTGTCATCATATATGCCAACGGTGTAATCAAGTGCTTCTGTCGTTTGCAATGCGGCTTTTTCCATTAATTCGCGCCAAGCTTGATAAGCTTTTTTATCTTTTTGCAACCAGATTCTTTTCATTGTATATACGCTGCTCACAGCAATAACCTCCTTTATTTTTTAATTGGAAATAATTTTGTTAGTAATTTAGATGCTAGATAAATGATAAATAAAACAACGAAAACGCCGCCCCAACCAAAACCTAACAGTTCAAAAGCAATTTTTAAATCTTCCATGTTAACAGACATGTATTCGTTCTCCTTTCCGTCCTATGTTAAAAAGGCTAATAGTAAGCCACCAGCAATTACAGAAGCGATTTGTCCTGAAACGTTGGCACCAGCAGCATGCATTAAAATAAAGTTTTGTGGGTCTTCATCCGTAGCCATTTTTTGAATGACCCGACTAGACATTGGGAAAGCGGAAATACCCGCAGCACCAATCATTGGATTGATTTTTTCTTTTCTAAATAAATTCAAGAATTTAGCAAAAAGTACGCCGCCGACTGAGTCCATAATAAAGGCGACTAACCCTAAGCCAATAACCATCAACGTATCGACTTTTAAGAACTCTGCATAGTTCATGCTAACGGAAATAGATAGTCCTAGCAAGATACTAATAATATTCACCAATTCATTTTGAGCTGTAATGGATAAGCGATCCAAAACGCCACATTCTCTTAATAAGTTCCCAAACATTAAGAAACCAACTAATGGTAATGACACCGGCGCAATTAACCCTGCGACAATCGTAATAACAACCGGGAAAAGAATTTTCGCTGTTTGAGAAACTTCACCGGCCCGATAAGTCATACGGATCCGACGTTCGGCTTTCGTCGTCACTGCTTTAATCGCTACTGGTTGAATAATCGGAACTAACGCCATGTAGGAGTAAGCGGCAACCATTATGGCCCCCATGTATTTTGAATGTAAGGTATTTGCTACGAAAATAGACGTTGGGCCATCAGCGGCACCAATAATCCCGATCGAAGCAGCATCGTTTAAATCAAAACCTAATAAAACAGCCATAATAACTGTAAAGAAAATCCCAAACTGTGCAGCGGCACCAAACATCAACATAAACGGATTTTGTAACAATGGACCGAAATCAATCATTGCCCCAATCCCAATAAATAATAATAACGGGAATAACTCTGTTTTTATTCCAAAATCAAAAAGAACATTAAACGGACCAGGCTCGCCGCCAGCGCTCAATACGCCGGAATTAGGAAAGTTCACTAAAATCGTTCCTAAACCCATCGGCACTAAAAGTGTTGGTTCATACTCTTTTTTTATTCCTAAATACATTAATAGTCCACCAATCAGCATCATCACAATGCGTCCTGGTTCTTGGCCCATTCCTATAACACCTTGAATCAGTGTCTCCACACAAATCACTTCCTCTTCTTAAATTAATTCTAGTTAATTGTTATTAATGGTTCCCCTGGATTCACAATTTGGCCTTGGGTAACATGAATTCCTGTTACCGTACCTGCTTTTCCTGCAACGATTTCATTTTCCATCTTCATTGCTTCTAAAATTAACAATGGTTGGTTCTCGGACACCGTATCACCAACATTGACTAATACTTTTAACACAGTTCCTGGCATTGGCGCAGGCATTGCATCTGCTCCTGCTGGGGCGGCTGGCTGTGCTGCTGGCGCTGGGGCTTCTTCAACAGCAGGGGCTGGTGTTTCTGTCGTAGCAACTGGCGCTGTTGGTTGTGGTGCAACAGGTGCTGGTTGTGGGACGCCACCGATTTCTTCCATCTCGACTAAATATTCTTTCCCATCAATTGAAATTTTAAATTTGCGTAACATAATGATCCTCCTCAAGGTTTTGTTTTGAAATTCTTTTGACAACTAGCTGAGACTCTTCTGAAAGCTCTGCAGCTATACTGGCTGCAATAATGGCAACTTCTTTTGCTTCTGGATTTCGTTTTGCGATTTTTTTGATAACAAAACGACTTTCTGGAAACTCTCCTGCTGCGATGGCAGTGGCCACAATACTTACCAATTGATATTCTTTTGGTTCAGCAGGAATATATGCTGGTATATCTATCCATCGCTTTTCCAAGTTATCCGCTTCACGTTGGATAACGCTTTCATTAATCTCGGTATCCTGCGTGTGTTGCTCTTTCTTGAATAAGGACTTAAATAGGCCCATATTGTCTCTCCTTTCACTAATTCTTGGTATACGTTCATTATAGAAAAAACCGTTAAAAAACCTAGTGAAAACACTAGCTCAGATTGTTCTTTTATTGTTTATTTTGTGAAAAAAACTCTGTAAACATTGGTATATAAGCATTTATCAGCCGTTAAGATTCTATTAATATTATATTAAGTTATTAATAAGAATTTGATTGTTGAATTGTTTTTTTGATGTTCTTTTTGTTTTAGGCTATTTATTCTCTGCGAAAGTTTGTATATTCTCACACTATAGACAAACACAAAAAATATTTTTTGTTGTAAACCAGAATACTGTGAAACATTTCTCATGGCTATTCTTTTTTATTAACACCGGTTGTTAACGCTTACAAAAAAGTTCTAAAAAAAGAAAGGAAGAAAAACATGTTACTCACTATTTTAGCTTATGGTATGATTATCATCTTTATGTATGTAATCATGAAAAAGAAATTGTCACCGTTTACATCTTTAGTAATTATTCCTCTTATTTTTACTTTGATTGCAATTGCAACTGGAGTAGCGAGTCCGCCACCTGGTGCTGACGGCGTTGTCCCTGAAGTCAACATTGGGAATTTCGTCTTAGATGGGATCTCAACTACTTCAAAAACTGGTATTATGTTACTATTTGCCATTCTTTACTTCTCTATTATGTTGGATGCTGGTTTGTTTGATCCAATCACCAAAAAAATGATTTACTTTGCCAAAGGCGATCCGATGAAAGTCTTGATGGCTACTGCGGTAGTTGCTGCTGCTGTTTCCTTAAACGGCGATGGAACAACAACGACATTAATTTGCTGTTCTGCATTTATCCCGATCTATAAAAAACTTAATATGAAAATGATGAACTTAGGTGTGCTTGTTATTTTACAGAACACCATTATGAACTTATTACCTTGGGGTGGCCCAACAGCTCGTGCTATGGCTGTACTAGAAGTGGACGCCGACATCCTTTCTTATTTAGCACCTGGTATGATTTTATCTGTATTATATGTTATCTTCTTTGTTGCTTATCGCATGGGGAAAAAAGAACGTGCCCGCTTAGGTGTGACAGCTCTTACCGATAAAGAATTAGAAGAAATGACTATTGTTAACGATCCTGAGTTATTAGAAATTCGTCGTCCAAAGAATTTTGCTTTCAATGGTATTTTAACGATTATCTTAATCGGTTGGTTAGTCCTAAGCTCCTTCGTAGGTCAATTAGGTTTGCCTTCATGGATTGAAATGCCTCCGCTATTACTATTCCTAGTCGGTACTTGTATCGCCTTAATGATTAACTATCCAAAATTAAAAGATCAAAGCAGCCGCATCAGTGCAAATGCTGGTGACGCTGTACAAGTAGTTATCTTAGTTTTTGCTGCTGGCGTCTTCATGGGCTTATTCCAAGGTTCTGGTATGGCCAATGCCTTAGCAAATAGCTTTGTTAATATTATTCCAAAACAATTAGCCGGCGCTTGGGGCTTAGTGATTGCGTTCATTTCAGCACCAGGAACATTCTTTATTTCAAATGATGGCTTCTATTTTGGTGTGATGCCAGTTCTTGCAGAAGCTGGCCGTTCTTATGGATTTGATAACATGTCTATGGCTTTAGCTTCTTTAATGGGACAAGCATTCCACTTATTAAGTCCATTAGTAGCATTTATCTACTTGTTATTACGTTTAACTGGCTTAGATATGGGTCAATGGCAAAAAGAATCAGCAAAATACGCTTTAGGAATTTTCGTTATTTTTATCGTAACCATTGTTGCGTTAGGGCACATGCCTCTATTTATTCCACAAAATTAAACGTTATCATTGAAACCGTAGGAGTGCCTTTTCTCCTCGGTTTTCTTTTCATTTAGTCTTTTCTTGCGTTATATTTTCATTTTTAATATTATATTTATTATCTACAAAAATAACATATAAGGAGGTGCCTCATATGAATCCAACAGTTGAAGCAGTAAAACGGAACTTAGATTTAACCAGCAGTAAACCTCTAAAAATTTGTACCTATGAAGCCTTTAAAAAAACCATTATTTTAGGGGATATTCCTGCGGGTGAACGGATTAACGAAAAAGAATTTTCCGAGCAATTAAACATTAGTCGGACGCCCATTCGCTTTGCTTTGCAAGAATTGGTCAAAGAACAATTGGTGGAACATATACCTATGGTGGGTATCGTTGTCAAAGGGATTAGTATGAAAGATGCTTATGAAATCTACGATATTCGTAAGTCTTTAGACACATTAGCAACCATTAAAGCCATGGAACTCATGACACCAGAAGATTTTGATGAACTGGAAGCCTTACTTCATCAAGGTGAGCAATACAACAAAAATGACCAAGTAGATGACTTACTACAGAACTTTTCAGATTTTAATTCCTTTATTTATACTAAGAGTCAGATGCTACGTTTAAAAAAAATTGTGACTGATCTCCATGCTTACTTAATCTATTTCAGAGATATTGCGATTCGTGCCTCAGAACGTCGCAGTATTGCCCTAGAAGAACATTGGTTAATTTTCCGCGGAATGAAAACAAAGAATATTGACCAGATCACACTTTTAACCCATGAACATCTAAATCGTTCGCTTCAATTTATTTTGAAAGAAATGGAACGTCGGCAAATTGAATAAGCCAAAAAGGCCCGCAGTTGAACTAGCGACTGCAGGCCTTTTTTCATTTTTTTTGTTCACAACCATTTGGCGTAAAGGTATAACCAATGCCCCAAACAGTCCGAAGGTAACAAGGTTCTTTCGGGTTTTCTTCTAATTTACTTCGTAAACGATTAATAAAAACCATAATCGTATTCGCATCGACATCCCCGGTCCCCCAAACACTGCTGTAAATTTGTTCTTTAGAGAATACTTGCTCTGGATTCTCCAGAAAAAATTGAATTAATTGAACTTCTTTTGAAGACAATGAAATAGGTAAATCCTTTTTAAATAGTTGATAACGACCATAATCAAAACGGAAATCGCCTACCTGTAGCTCTTCTTTTTTATAAACATTCAATTGTTTTCGAATCATTCGAGCTCGATTCAACGAAGCAATCACCTGAGCCTTAAAAACATTCAAGGAAAAAGGTTTCGTTATATAACTATCCACGCCCATTTCCAAGGCTGCAATGATATCCTCTTCTTCTTTTTTGCTACTAAAAAAGATAATTGGCACTAGTGGATATTTCTCTCTAATCATTTGGACTAAGTAGTAACCATCGCTGTCATGTTCCAAGTTATCATCTAAAATGAACAAATCAAAGGTAACTCTGGACACAATATCTTTTGTTTTTTCAATTGATTCACTTTGGTAAATAAGAATACCTGTTGATTGTAATGCTTTCCAAATCAAGCGACGAACTGCTGCATCATCATCTACAACCAGTATTTTCTCCGTACGCATACCTGTTGCTCCCCCTACGTCTCTTTACAAAACTTTTTCATTTGAATTTACTACTGGAGTAATTACTGATTATCATAACATAAAAAAAGAAACGGAGACGGCTAAAAAATCATTTAACAAAGAAACGTTAGCAACTATTCAGTCCCTGCTGAGAGTTGCCAACGTTTCTTTGTTTGTTTAAAAATACTTCTTAACTGGTTCAACCACTAAATACCGATAAGGTTCATCCCCTTCAGAATGGGTTTTGATTTGCTCATCTTTACTTAGCGTGTGATGAATTTGTTTTCTTTCAAAAGCCGGCATTGGTTCCAAGAAGACTGGCCGCCCAGTGCGTTTGGCTTTTTCCGCGGTGCGTTTCGCTAAACGTTCCAAAATTTCATGACGTTTTTCACGATAATTTCCGACATTCACAACAATCGATAGCTTATTGCTTGCAATGCGGTGAATAAAGACTTGCGCTAAATACTGTAACGCATTTAACACTTTTCCGTGTTTTCCAATTAAGATACCTTGTTTTTCTGTTTCTAAATGGAAGATAATATTGCCATTCTCGCGCGCTATGCGAACCATGGCAGGGGCGTTCAGTTCATTTGAAATATTCGTTAAATACATCGCTAATTCAGTAATAGCAGCTTCATCTTCCAGATTTTCTAAAGAATGTGTTGATTCCTCTGAGAGACTAGGAATTGCTTCGGTTAATTCCTCAACTGCTTCTTCCACTGCTGTTGCTTCATCGGCAACAACAATATCTTCCACTGTTTCTTCGACCGCTTCTGTGACTTGCTCACTAATCGTTGGTTCCATTGAAATTTGGGCAAGTTTTTTTCCTAGACCTAAAAATCCTTTTTTTCCTTCGTCTAACACATCAATTGTAACATCCTCTTTGGTTAAACCAAGTGCTTGTAAGCCTTTCTGCGTTGCTTCTTCGATTGTATTTCCTTCATAAATCGGCATCTGAACGACCTCCTTTATTTTTTCTTCCCTTTTTTCTTAGGACTTTTTGCTCGTTCAAGCGCTCGCTCCCGTGCTTTGGCTTGACGTGCTGCTTCCTCCCGCTCTTTACGGATTTTGAATGGATTGTTTAATAACAATGTTTGCCCTGTTTGGAAGGCATTTGAGACCACCCAGTAAAGAGATAAACTGCTGGCTAATGAAATCCCCATAAAGAAGATCATCGCTGGCATAACGTAATTCATAATTTTCAGTGAGGCATTTGTTTCTAGTTGGCTCATACTTGAAAGATACGTACTAGCAAACGTAAAGACAGCTGCTAAAATCGGTAAAATTAAATACGGATCCGGCTTATCGAGGCTTAACCACAAGAACGTTCCTTCTTTTAACTCAGGCACGCGTGAAATGGCTTGATACAAAGCCATCATGATTGGTAGTTGAACCAACAATGGTAAACAGCCAATGTAAGGATTCACATTATTCTCTGCATACAAACGTTGCTGTTCTTCTCGGAATAAGCGTTGTGTTTCAGGATCTTTTGAAGAATATTTTTGTTGCAAGGCCTTTAATTGCGGTTGCAACTCTTGTGTTTTACGCATACTCTTCGTTTGGAAATGCATCAACGGCAATAAAATAATCCGGATGACTAACGTAAATAGGATAATCCCAATTCCGACACTGCCGCCTAATGATAGGAACTTAATCGCTTGGGCAAAATAATAAACAATGTATCGATCCCAAATTCCTGTACTACTTTCACTTACGGGCGCGGTTCCGCAGGCGGATAAAACAAAGACTAAGGTCACTAACCCAGCCATTAATAATAAGCGCTTATACTTCTTCACTACTCAATTCCCTCTCTTACATCTAATATTTTAGCTAAATTTAACACATGTGTTAAATTAGCTTTCACTTCTTCAGACGATAATTTTTCCAATCCTGGACGTGCAATCACGATAAAATCAATTTCTGGAGAGATACGGTCTTTTAATTGAAATAAACTCGCGCGGATTTTCCGCTTCACAGCATTTCTTGTGACCGCGTTTCCAATTTTTTTCCCAACAGAAATCCCCACTCGAAAATGGGCTTGTTGTGGTTTCTCTAAAACGTACACCACGAAACGACGATTTGCACAAGATTGTTTTTTATTAAACACCTGTTGAAATTCTTTTTCTTTCTTGACACGGTAGGACTTTTTCATCGGCATCCCTTTGTTTCTATATTTTTTTACTTCTTAATAATAATAGCATATTTCCGCTCTTTTTTAGTAGCCTTTTCTATAGAATCCTGCTTTCTTTTATTGAAAACAGAAAAAGAACCCTTAGTTATCTTCACATCTTCCAAAAAATTATGGAGATAACTAAGGGTTCTTAGAAATTGACTGTTTAAAAGACCAGACCATCATTAAGCAGAAATAACTTTTCTACCTTTACGACGACGGCTTGCTAATACGCGACGGCCATTTTTAGTGCTCATACGTTTACGGAATCCGTGAACTTTTTGGCGTTTACGTTTGTTTGGTTGATACGTTCTTTTCATGCAATTACACCTCCTGAAATTGTAACTATCCATCAATATATAGACATACTTTGATAGTATAACGAGTAATAGGGTCTTTTGTCAATAAAATTTAAGAAATATTTCCTGAGAAAGATTCGTTTCAATTATCCACAAATTAAATTTTCCTGTGAGTAGCTTGTGGATAGTTTCCCACATTTTTTTCTGTTCACAGCCATTTTTCCACTAGTTTTACACAAAAAAACAGCCTGTTAAAAAGTTTTGCACAGGTGTTTTTTTAGCTGTTGATAAGTTCTTTAAACATGATTGTGTCAAGCTTAATTATTCTCAACTTTTTGTGGATAACTCATTCAAAAACCACTTTCTTCCGCAAGTGTCGACACCCTGTGGAAAACTTTTTTCACCCTTGTGTACTTTTTTTCCACATTGAACAATTGCTTGTGGAAAAAGTTTTAAAAAAATGCTAAAATCGACTATGCTCATTCTTTTAAGTTATCCACATTTTTTAGATAACCAAAATTTAAACATATAGGAGGTCACTGT
>NZ_JBIOPX010000002.1:0-1251 GCF_051713465.1 Enterococcus sp. DIV0358
ACTTGAAAGGTGGTTACAACATGAGCAAAAGATTGCAAGTAACTTTAAAAGATGAGATGTCGGAAAAGTTAGATGAATTGGCAAAACATTTAGGAGTATCAAAAAGTGCGGTAATTGCGTTAGCTTTACAAGATTTTGATAAAAAGCATAAAAATAGATAAAAAAATACTGCCATGTGGCTATGGCAGCATAAACTGGTATTCGGAGGTAATTATATCATGGCAAATAAGGCATCACAAGGTAATGTAAGAACTAGAAATTGGACCTTTGTAATTTATCCAGAAAGTGTTTCTGAAGGTTGGAGAGATATATTAGATAATGAACATATACAATGGGTGGAATCTCCATTACATGATAAAGATACTAATCCAAATGGGGAGATAAAAAAGGCTCATAAGCATATTTTAGTTATGTATGATGGTGTTAAAAGTTATAATCAGATATTAGAATTAACTGAAAGAATAAATGCTACTGTTCCACAAAAATGTGGTTCTGCTAAAGGTCTTGTTAGATATATGCTACATATGGATAATCCTGAAAAATATCAATATAATCGAGAAGATATGATCGCTCATGGTGGAGCAGATATCTTAGAGATGTTAAAACCTACGTCTGCAAGTAGATATGAGATGTTTAAAGAAATGACTTCTTTTATAGTTGAAAATGATATAAGAGAATATGAAGAATTATGGATTTATGCTATGGAGAATAGATTTGATGATTGGTTTCCTTTGTTAGCTGATAATGGTACTTTTGCTATAAATACATTTATAAAATCTAGAAGACATAGAATAAAAGATAACAAATGAATTAGCTAGCCATATGGCTAGCTTTTTTGCGTTAGCAAAAAGGGGGGATTGGGGGTTTACCCCCAACAAGCGGGTTTGCAGAACTGAATGAACGTAAGTGAATGAAGTGGCTAGCAAAGCCAGTGCTTGCCAAACCAATTTATTACTTGGGATAGGAGAAATACTTTTGACGAACAAAGAAATAATGATAGCCACTTCAGTGGCGATTGGTGCAGGTTTTAACTTGGATTAATTCCAAGTTAACAACCAATCCAAATCATTACTTTCGATATCGTGAAGTCAAAAGGAAATTCTATTACAAGTAATAAATTGGTGGGTTTCGATTTTAGGTTTTCAACACTGGGGGTACTACGACCCCCCAGTGTTGTTCATTGTTCACGGTCACTTTTTGTGTATAAATGATTGAATTATGGTGTTATTTTGTGTATAATTGACTGTAATA